>CAKSTB010000009.1 GCA_934490165.1 uncultured Ruminiclostridium sp.
TGCACTGCGCCAGCTTACAGGAGGTTCATAATGATAAAATGCAAAGTAACCAAAAAAATCATGCAGGAACCCGGAACGATAATGGGATTATCAATCATTCAAATCGTGACTTTAATAATCGGCTGTATCGTAACTATAGGATCATTGCTGTTACTATGGCTTGTACTTAAAGTCGGTATAGATGCGGTAATGTGGATAGTATTTCTCTCATTAGTGCTGTTCATCGGATTTGGTGTAGTGCGAATTCAAGGTATGTCAGTATTAAAGTTCATCACTTCTAATTCTACGCAAAAGCGACCATACGATAGCAAGGGGGTATTCAACAATGTCGATAATAGATAAATTCTTTAATGGCGGTTCTGCAAGGAAAAATGTGCCTTTCGGCTATGACAAACGTATTGTTATGCCGAAATCGGCACAGGATACAATACCGTTTTATGAAGTGTACGATAACGGATTGTTTCTTACAGGAGTTAACACGTTTACGTTGATATTTGCATTTTCGAATATCGACTATTCTCTGCTACGTGACAGAGAGCAGGAAGAAACCTATCAACGTTATCAGCGTTTGCTTAACGCACTTCCGGTCGAAATAAATTTTCAGGAGTTTATTATGAACTCTTCTGTTAATACAGCAAAGCTCAGAAATATTCTCATAAGCAACAACAAGGAAATACCTCGTGATATACTCGATGATTACAACAAAAATCTCGAAACGTATATTGCAAAATCCGAAGACGCAACGAGCGAAAAAATAACACTCGTCGCCATGTCATATACTCCGAACGAAACCGTGGATAATGTTAATATAATGTTTCGTTATTACAGGGAAATGCAGAATTTTTACGCTGCTATCGGCAGTGAAACTCGCCAGCTTATGCCCGAAGAAGTTTTTGCAATTCTTTACGAATATTATCATCCGTTTGATAATACCGAATTTCTATTGCCATCCGATATATATTCACGAGGCGGATCGATCAAGGATTATATAGCGCCGTCAATGTTTGCATTCCGTCCCAAGGAAGTTGAAATCGGTAATTCGTATACACGAATATTGTATATGGCTCGATATGACAGAACTTTAGACGATGAGTTTATTCGTGATATTCTTGATAACAACTGCAAGATTGTTGTTTCTAAGCACATCAAACATATTGACAAGTCCGAAGCACAGGACAGGGTGAAAGACAATATATATGCTCATCAAGGCAAAATACAAGCAAGGCTTGAAAAAAACCACAAAAAAGGACTGAATTTTGTTCCTTATCACTGGACGGAGCGTGAGCGTGAACTGGAAGATCTTCAAGAACGCTTGTCTGATACAAATTGTGAACTTTTCAAAATCGGCGTTTTTATATCATTATCCGCTTCTACAAAAGAGGAGCTTGAAGAGCTGACAGAAGCTATACGTTCAAAAGAAAAAAAAACATCAGGTCGTTATCGATTGCCTTGTCAGACAACAGGAAAAAGCACTTGATTCCGTCCTTCCGTTTGGTATTAACCATTTTGATAATGCCAATGGCAACAATGTAAATACTTATGTTCTGTCCGATGCCGCCGGTATTCTAATACCGTTTTCAGCACGATCTTATTTTTCTGACACCGGTCTTTGCTACGGTATGAACAAGCACACCAACGCTATTATTGTACTTGATCGAGCTGAAGAGATGAACGCTAACGGTTTCTATCTCGGTACATCGGGTTCGGGAAAATCGATGTATTGCAAATCCGAAATTATAGATACAATCATACGTTACCCTAAATCGGAAAAGATAATTATAGATCCCGATGGAGAATACTATCCTCTCATCAAGCGATTTGGCGGCGATACGCTGAAATTATCAGCGGATTCCGAAACAAAGATCAACATATTTGACACCGATATAAATATCAGTGAAAATGGCACATCTGCCGTTGCTATGAAATCCGAGCTGATTATGTCGATCATAGAAACGGCACGAGGGCTGCCGTTATCTGCCGCCGACAAATCTATTATCGACAGTTGTGTCAAAGAAGTTTATGCCGATTATGTACTTAATAACGGTAATCCGGAATTCACACCGACTTTTGTTGATTTTTACAATGCGCTTATAAACAAAAAACTACCTGAAGCAGATCAGATAGCACTGGACATCGAGCTTTATGTTAACGGCAGTTTCAATACTTTTTCGGGCAAAACAAACATTCATACGGATAACAAGCTGTTGTCCATTGATATATCCGATATGGGCGAACAGCTCCGTCCGGTAGGATTACAGGTTATACTCGAGTACATCTGGCAGCGTGTTCGTGACAACAGAAATAAGGGCATTCAAACTTGGGTGTGGGTCGATGAGTTCTCCGTTATGTTCAACGACGGTAACGGTAAAGAAACAGTTCGCTCTGCCGACTTTTTTCAGAAGGTATTTAAACGAATCAGAAAATACGGCGGTATACCTACCGGCATAACACAGAACATAACGGAAGTCCTTGATTCGGGGCAGGCAAAGGTTATGCTTTCAAACTCTGAATTTGTAGTTCTTCTTCAGCAGAAGAAAACCGACCTTGATAAGCTCATAGAGTTATTTAACTTGTCGCCTTCGCAGTCGAGCTACTTACAGACCGGTGAAAAAGGCACAGGGCTTATCGTAAGCGGCAGAAAGATAATACCGTTTGACAGACGCGTTCCAAAGGATAGTGCAATATACAAGCTCTGTCAGACTGATTTTAGGAGAGAAATATGAAAAAACTGCAATTAAAATACTCTACGCCTAAAATTAAATTGAACTCTGTCAAAAAGCTGTGTGAAAACAAGGATAATAGCTCAAACATAAAAAATTGTGCTACCTGTAGCACAATGAGTATAACAAATAAAATCTTGACTAATGCAGAACAATCAGAGGAAAACAGCATTCAGTTGACAGATTCAGCTTTGTTTGCAAAAACCTTTGCCGATTTTAAAAATGCTCATATACCGATATGTGCATTTTCCGTATATGACAGCGATTTTACTCATTGTTACGGAAGCAGAATAAACGACAGAGCCGTACTTTTACGCTGTTTTTCTTTACCGTCAGTTACCGTTATTACGGCGGCTGACGGTATTCTTTCAAATCCGATGTTACGTTCAAGGCTTGTTTGCAGAATTTACCTTTCGGCAGACAGTTACCTGATGATTATACTTGATTCTTTTGCTTATGAAACTTTCAAGGAGGATAACCTGAAAATCATCTCCTCGATACTCGAGAAATTAAAAATTACACTTATAAACCAGAAAGCGGTGATTAAATGAATATTGTATTGATTACCGGTAAACGCAGTATGCGTAACCTTGATACAGTGCTTAAAAAATCCGAGCAAGCTGTAACGGTAGGTAAGTACACTTCTGTCAGACCCAATACAGCTACTGAAATATACGAAAAGTATCGTCCCCATGGTATATTAGTCGGGGACGATACCGTCACTAAAGGCGTATCACTGATAGATTTTCTCAGCATTATAAAAATGCGTTACGGCTATATGCGTATAATTTTTATGTGCAGTAACGATAGCAGTTTCAACAAGTATGCGTCGGCTTTATATTCTATAGGCGTTTATGATATTGTTGTGGGCTATGATCCTGCCGCAATAGATTATGCGATCTTAAATCCAAAAACAGAAACGCCCGATATTCCGGTTACGGAAGATTCATCGGATGAAAATAAAGAACTGAGTTATCCCGACAGAAAAGTACACGAATATCCCGGCAACTTTGTCGGGATCAATTATAAAGATGTCAGTGACAATTCATATTCAATGCAAACTGTACGTTTAACTGAAAATTATGAACGAATACAGCGAGGTAATGTGATTATTTCGGTATTCGGATATAATTCCCGTTGCGGCAGTACATACACTGCTTTTGACATTGCATTTTACTTACACAAGTACGAAAGAGCAAAGGTTTGCGTTGTTACAGCTGTAACAGCCGGGTTATGCAAATATTTTAACGTAGACGCAACTACCGTAAACGAGAACGGCTTCAACATAGATGATGTTATTATATATTCGTGTTTCGATAAAATCAATGATACGTTCGATTACATCGTTTGCGATGACGGCATTACGCTTAATCATAATGCGTATATACACATTTTGCTGTGTTCGGCGGCTGATTGGGATATGCCAATGCTTGCTGATTACATTAACAACGTAATTATTCCGAATAAGATGGATGTAAATCTGTGCTTTTTCCCTGTTACCGTAAATAAGTTTGTTGCAATAAACAAACAGCTTATAAAGTCCGGATTTAATGCGTATATGCTTGAGCCTTCTGACAACTGGATGGCAACAAACGCAAACAACAATAACGTATACAGCAACATTCTTAAAGCATATATCGTAAATTAAGATGTGCTACCTGTAGCACAACTTGAAAGGAGAAGATTATGATAGTAATCTATGCCGAAAAATACAGCCTCGGTCGGACAATTGCCGAGGCTTTAGGCGCATACAAAAAAACAGTGAATCCTAAAGAACCCTCAATAGCTCACTGGAGCTTAAATTTAAACGGCGAGGAAGCTATACTTTGTCACGGTGCCGGTCACTTATGCGGTTTAGCTCCGGCTGAAGATTATAACGAAAGTTATAAATTCTGGAGCTTCGATAATTACCCGATTATACCCGAACATTTTATTACAAGAGTAAAAGATAATAATTATTCCAGGCTTGCTTATGATTATGTTAAGCAGTTCTTTGATAAGGCGGATCTGATAATCAATGCCACTGATGCAGACCGTGAAGGCGAATTGATTTTTGCGTACTTATATGAAGTGTTGCATTGTACAGTGCCTTATAAACGTGTTTGGATAACAGATTTGACGCCTTTTAAGATCAGAAAGGCATTTGCAGAGTTACGTCCGGCAAAAGATATGAAGCCGCTTGAAAATGCAGGACGTATACGGTCTGCAACAGACTGGCTCGTTGGTATTAACACGTCTGTTGCGGCTACATTGAAATTCGGTGGTACGGATAATGTATTCGCCTGCGGACGTGTAAAAATGCCGACACTCGCAATGATTGTTAAGCGTGAACGGGAAATAAGGAATTATGTTAAAAAGCCGTTTTATAAAATAGTTGCCAATATCGAAACAACTGACGGCGCAAAGTTTACTGCCGAAGCGGCAGATAAGTACGATACCGAAACGGCGGCAAAGGCTGCTATAGATGAAATTAAATTAAATACGGCAAAAGCGATTAAAGTCGAGGTGTTGCAAAAGCAGACAGCCGCTCCGCTTTTATATAACACTACACATTTGCTTGCTGATTTATCAAAGTGTACGGATCTCACAATTGATATGCTTACAAAGCTCGTTCAGAGCTTGTACGAAAACAGGTTGATAACATATCCACGCACAAGCTCGGAGCATCTAACAGATGCAATGAAAGATGAAACGGTAAAGATAATAAAGCTACTGTTTGAAATGCCCGAATTTGCTAAATATGCTATTCCTGCCGACAATTTTGCACCCTGTACACGTCGGCATTATGATGACAGCAAAGTCGATTCGCACACCGCTATTACACCGACCGCTCTCGTACCGAATGATTTAAGCGGTATGTCAGAAAATGAGCGCAAGGCATATACTTTGCTTGCGTTATCAATTATCCGTACTGTTTATCCGAAAGCTGTCACAGAAAATGTCAAAGCCGTTTTTCAGATTGATAATCAGCTGTTTACAGCAACCGGAACGAATATAATCAGTCCCGGTTGGTTTGCTGTTGATGCAACGCCGAAGGTAATCGGGTTGCCCGAAATCGTTAAGGATAACGATTATAAAGTTATCGGTTTCGATGTCAAAGAGGGACAAAATGAGCCACCGAAGTATTATACCGACGCTACACTGCTTACGGCAATGGAGCTTGCAGGTGATAATATAGAAGATGAACAAACTCGCAACTTAATTAAACTTGAAAAGCGTGGACTGGGAACTGCCGCAACACGTCAAGGTATCATTAAAGAGCTGTATGAAAAAGGCTATATTGCTCGTAGAACCAAAAAAAACGGCAATATGATCAAAGGCATTATGCCAACAGAAAAAGGAATGTATATAATCGATGTGCTTGAAAAGACGGTACCCGATATGCTGTCTGTTGATATGACCGGCGATATGGAAATGGAACTTGATAAAATTGCCCGTGGAAAGTCTGACGGAAATGATTTCTTGAATAATTACAAAAAGCTTGTAGCTAAATGGGTAGAGTTAATAAAAAACAATGTTATCGCATATTTGTGCAAAACCCGTGGACTGGAGTATAGCATAGTAAATCAGCTGATCTATGACCGTAAGTTATATCAAGGTATCGGTTACAGCGGTCTTCAGCTTGTCGGATACGACAGTTCGAACACTCCGTTTTATCGTTTTAAAAACGATATACCCACAAACGCACCGGAATATGTTACCATAGAGCTTCAGGCACAGAAACAAAAAGGTGAGAAATATATTTGTGAAGGGTTTAGCGGTGAACATATACCGGAGCTTATCGAGCGTGGCATTACTAAAAAATATGTAAATATGATTGCCGTAAACGGCGACGGTATTATGTCACGCTATGCGTTTTGCCGTTCTGTATCCGATAGATCTACATACCGTGTCGATTTGCCGGGAAGCGATAAAAAATATTCGTTTTCTTTACTTGGTACAAATAAGAATAAGCTGTATGTTTTCGAGTCTGTAATTGATATGCTGTCCTATGCGTCCTTTTACGCTATAAACAACGGACAGGACGCTTGGCAGCAGTTGACTATGCTATCGCTCGGCGGCAAATCAGATGTTGCTCTTGACGAGTTTTTAAAGAATAAGCCTATTGCCGAAATAACGTTCTGCCTTGACAATGATGATGCAGGTAAACACGCTACTGAGCAGCTTAGCGACAAGTATGCTCTGAAAGGATATGCTGTTTCAAAAGATATACCATTAAACAAGGACTTTAACGACGATTTAAAGGCGTTCAGAGCGTTGAATGAGAAGAATACTGTACAAGCGACAAAACCGCTTAAACGTTAAAATACAACAAAATACAAGGATGTGTGAAAATGAAAAGTTATTTTCTGCTGTCTAACTCGGTTATTACCTCAAACGAGCTGACGCATAACGAGTTTGCAGTTTATACATACCTGCTTTCTGTTTATTCAAATATCCGAAGCAAAGCAGGACACGAATATAAGCGTGTAAGACAGCAGACAATAGCTTCACACTGCGGTATAAAGTCTACGCAGACAGTATCCAAGATAACCGATAGCTTAATGAGAAAGGGCTACATTACACACATTTTAGCGGCTTACCGAAAGGATAATCGCAAGGGAACATATACATATGTTTTAAATCCCGAAAAGAATAAGGTGTCGGCTAACTATACGCGAATAGAACGAAATGTGTTCGGCAAAAACTTAACAGCGATCGAATTGCGCTTATATATCCTTATTATTAAATCGCTTGACAGCAAGCTCGGTTACTGCTTTAAAAGCTTCAACGACCTTGCCGATGAGCTACGCATAAAGCGTGATACCGCTATGAAAATAATCAGCAATCTTGTCAATCTGCGTCTTATACGTAAACAGCGTAAAATGCGTTATGACAACAGCAAAGTTTATGCGGACAATTCATATAGTACAAAGGTTATCAGATTTATCAGGAAAAGAAATAAGCCCGGATCACACCCCGGGCTTATCTCATTTAAAAACATTCATAAGCACACTGATAATCCCACAATCACAGAATTAAACAGCCTGCGTAATTATAATAACGCTATCGGCAGCATTTGTCAAGTGGGTAAATGTGTTTATTGCATTGTTTTTTTGAAAAACAGGGGTAGCCCCCCGAATTTAAGGTCTATACAATACCCAGTTATACTACCTTCAGAAAGACAGAATATCTTTTATATACGAATATGATACTGCTATATTAAAGATATATGCGGGACTTTTTCGGTTTTTGTTTGCCCTTCCGGATTAAGTTTTCTGAATTTTTCGGTATCGGACTTGCAGGAGTTATTGTTGTTATACCGCTTGTATAATGGATTTATAACTTTTTTATTTCTGAAGGTTAATTTTAAGATATTTTTGACCATTTTAATTAAAGGAGTTTCGTCATGAATATTGATATATTCAAAACTTTAGAAAACAAACTTTCAGCTGCTTATAAAAACAATAATTTGCTTTTCATTGCAAATATTAATACAGCTGATGATTATGAACTCTTGACAAATTTACAAAAAGAGGATATGATTATTATAGCTGAAAAATATCAGTATGATATTTACAGAAAAATCGGCATAGGAATAATTTCACCTAAAGATATGTCATTTAACAGCTGTGCTTTGAAGTGCGGTTTTTCTGCCTGTTATCTTCATTTTGCTCATTTGTAGCTGCTGACTTTTTACTTTGTGTTTTGCTCAGCTCTACAATATCATATTAAAACCGTTTACCTATCTTCTCTACCGCTTTCTTTACGCCTTCACCTCCCGCAACCAATATCAAGCCTATGAAAATTATCACGGTGATAATGAGATTAGCAGGTGACGCGCTTCTCTCTGCGGTGCCTGAAAGGTACGGACATATCCATATCACGACAAAGCTTTCGCTGACAACGCAAAGCCCCAAGGGTAGAACAAATAACAGAATATTTACCGAAAAGGCGGTTATAAGATTAGCCGATAGCTTTGATACACACAGCATAAAAAAGCCGCAGGCGAGCATAGAGAAAAACCGTATCAGGTATACCCGAATTATGTATTGCAATATTGTTTCGTTTGTTTGCATACCGTAAAGTGCCGTAATACTCTGTAAGGGTGCGTCTAAGAATGAGAGCTTGTAATTGTTCATTACGAAAACAAATTCGGGTAGCCATACCGCTACAAATACTATTGCAGAGATAACAAGAGTTATTACGCCGTCTATGGCAAAGCGCTTGATTCTGCCCTTTTCTGTAGTACGTAGGAGCTTTGTCAGTCCTCTCTGATTATCAAATGCTATCATAGGCGATATACACAGCACAAGGGCTATAGTAGCGAGTATACACATAAGGAAGTCGTCCTTATAGCCGTTTACCGACAAAAGACGGTTAAACCCTTCTTCAAAAACGAGCTGTAGGTTGCTATTTTTATCAGACTTAATAACCGACACACGGTCACATATCTTGTTAAATGCATTCTCATAGTCAAGCTTTTTTGTAATATCGTTCAATTCCTTATTGTAGCTTTCATAATCCGATTCAGCGGGTGTCTGCGTCAATAATTCTTCATAGCGTAGCTTTATATTTTCAAATTCCAGCTTTTCATTTTCCAAAAACAACAGAGTTTCATCCGTCACTTCCCCGCCTATCTGTGCTACATAACTGTCGTAGCGTTTTTGCTCGGAATCGTAGCCTGCACTCATATTCTGATAATTGCAGAACCCAATAACAGCGACAACAACAAGAACAAGCAATGCTTTTCCCGCTATTGCCGTTTTATATACCTCGTTTACAACAAAATTTGCCGAGAGCTTGCGCTTTACCGTAATATATGAAAAGATTTCCGATATTTTACCTGAAGCCGATATAGCGCGTCTTGAGCAATAAACCGCAAAATAAATAAGCAAAGCCATGATAAGAATTATTACTGTTGTAATTACACAGACGGTAAGAGCCGATACGGGCTTTCCAAAAATGTTTAAATGATAATATCTGTAAAATAACTGATGTGGACTTATAAAACAGCAGAAATTTATGTATTTTAATATGTTGTATGCCGATATATCACTTATAGAAGTATAAAGCCATATCGAAACACCACTACAAACAGAGATAACAGCAAACGCCGCCGCAACATTTTTAAGGAAAGTACATATAATCATCATTACAACAACGACTATAAAAAAGGCTGATGTTTTGAATAAAAAGTGGATAACAAGATACTCTCCCACGGTCATATTTATATTGCATAGCGTAAACTGCGGGATTGACTGAATACATCTTGATAAATCGCCAAGCCCGAAGCGAATAGTACCTGTAAGCAATACCGTACCGTATAACAACACAGCCGAAGTAACGGTAAGCAAAAAGCAGGCTATCAGCTTTGCTCCTGCACTGTGAATACGCCCTTTGGGAGTTTGTCTTATAACCGCCGCCATGCCTGTCATTTTGTCGCGACAGCATACAATAACCGTCAGCATAAGCACAAAAACAAGCATCATTAAATCGGTATCTGCGCTGTTTATATAGCGTTCTGTTCCGTAGTCGGGATAAAAGGACGGTTTATTTTCAATTACATTGTTGTATGCTGTGAAAATATCCTTGAAGCTAAGCTGTGTAAAGCTGTTTTCCTTAGAAAAAACCGATGGTTTTGAACGCTGTTCGGCTTCGCTTTTGATATTCCTGATTGTGGTATTGTAGTTTTTTACCCGATTTAATTTATCCTCATATTTCTTGTCCGGAAATATATTCTGTAGCACATTGTCTTTTATATATTTGTTTGCAATACTCTCTGCGACAGACAGCTTTTCCTCTTCCGATGTAGATAAATATACCTTGTTAATTTCACGAATACATTCATCGGGTACGCCAAGGACAGGCGTATATGTTGCCGAAAGAGCTAAATTCAGCAAAAACAGTGCTACAAACAATATTAACAGCACTTTGCTTTTTAACGCTTTGTAAAGCTCATACAGAGCTATTTTCATCTATAGCACCTCCTGCCGTGTTTTTCTCGGGAAAGTGCAACATATATGCGTTTTCGAGTGTCCGGCGTTCGTGCGGGAGAACACTGACAAGCTGTTCAACAGTTCCGTTTGCGGCAATTCTGCCCTGCTTCATAATTATTATTTCATCTGCAATAGTTTCAACATCAGATACTATATGTGTGCTTACAAGGACAATTTTGTCCTTTGCTGTTTTATGTATCATATCCCGTATGATAACTCTTTGCTTTGGGTCAAGACCCGCTGTCGGCTCATCAAGCAGAACAAGCTCAGGGCTTCCGAGTAGGGACTGTGCAACTAAAACTCTTTGCTTCATGCCGCCCGAAAAGCCTCCGATAGCTTTATCCATTACGTCATGCAGTTCAACTTCACTTAACAGATACTCGGTTTGCTCTCTTGCTACTGCTGTAGAAATTCCTTTGAGAGCTGATATATACATCATAAACCGTCTTGCGGTAAAGTTGTCATAAAGCGCCTGCTGTTGCGGCATATATCCGACCTTACGGCGAAATTTACTGCCAAGCTTAGTTATGTCTGTGCCGTTCCAGCAAAGCTGCGAGCCTAAGTCTGGTGCAAGGTTATCTGAAATAATGTTCATAAGCGTTGATTTTCCTGCGCCGTTGGGGCCTAAAAGTCCGTAAACCCCGTTTTTAAAGGTCATCTCAAAATCAAAAAGAGCCTGTTTTTTACCGTAATGTTTATTAAGATTTTTAATTTGAAGCATTTTTTACACCTCTACTTTTTAGCCTGAACATTTTCCGCATTTTTTACCGTAAAGGAAAACCTGTCCAGACTATCGCTTTGCCATATAAGCTTTATATCGCTGACCGTTAATTTTGCTGTACCAAACGGTTTATTTCTGAAATCCTTTGTGAGCCACTCGCTGTTATCTGTGTTGCCTGCATAAAAATATACACAATCGCCATATAGCAATACACTTGTTTTAGAAGCATTGGAGGTAAGATAACTACTCTCTATATCACCGGAAAACCTCGGTGAAAAACCAAGTGCATTTTTTAAGCTTTCGGGATAAGGAAAAAACAATATGCTGTTTTCTTCTGATATGTACAGATCTTCATCAAGAACTACATACAATACGCCTTCAAGAGTAACCTCTCCGCTTAATGTGATTTCTGTGTATACTGTTTGCGATATTCCCGGCTCGGTAGAATTTGTTTCCCGATTGTATTCGAGTGTTTCTTTAACGGACGAAACTGCAGAGGTGACGGTAAGCCCACTTTCTGTAACATCACCCGATTTCAGCAATTTTATCATTTTTTTGCTGTCCTGCGGCACTTCACCTTTGTAATTCATATTATCATCGAATTTATCAGGAGAAGTAAAACTGTCACAGTAAAAAGTATCATTAATTTTACGCACAGCGGCAAATGGTGCGTTCCATAGCTTTTTATTCTCGTCATAGGCAGCACCTTCCTTGACTATTTGCAGACCGTTTTCGTCAAGAATAAAATATCCGTCGCCATGATATATTTCTCCGACAAGACTTGTAACACTTTTCTCTTTGTTACTACTTTGAGAGCTTTCTGTTACATCTGAACAACTTGAGATTAACATAACCACCGCAATTGTCGCCACTATTAAAGCTATTCTACTTAATCCTTTTGCCATATCTTACTCCCCTAGAATATCCGATTTTGCTACCTTTTCTTTTGTTACTGTTTGTTCTTCGGCGTTATAGACGCTGATAATATAGCTGTCCTCGTACTCGGACAATACCTGTGCATAAAGCCCTTCGCCATAGCTTATATCATGCCTTGCGGGAGCTTCATCCTTTAAATTATAATAATACCACTGTGTATTGTCGCATTGGAACAGATAATCGCCCAAAATGACAGTTTCGGATAATATCCTGTCGTTATGAATAACAATCGGTTCAGAGGTCTTCGGAGTTAACACTTCAATATTGCTGTCATTGTTATATGCATAGTAATCATCGCTAAGTCTGACAGCAGGCGGCTCGGACGGCATAGTGTTTTCACTATACTTTCCTGTCTTAATGTCGTACACCGAGCTGTTGAAATAAAATTTGTTGTCATAGACACCTAAAATCTTTGTTTTATTGTTTTCCGTTGCACCAAAATCGGTAAATTTTCCGGTTTCTATGTCAAGCACTCCGAAATGATTGGTATTATCGCCTGTAATCGCTCCTTTTTCGTCATAAGCAGACTGATAAGGGAAAAACAGCAGGGTGTTGTTTTTAAGTACGCTTGTGCTTATCCAGTCGCAGGAAAAGCCTTCTATTTTGCATACTTCCTTTTCGGAAGTACCAAGCGGGTCTGATGAGTGAAGTACCGCGGATTCTACTGCTTTTCCGTCTTTGGTTTCGTATCTATCCTCGAACCAGTAAAGCTTTTCGTTATACAAAAAAGGCAAGGTTTGTTTGCCGTAAGCAAGGCACGGAAGTCCGTCCTCTGTAACAGCATTTGAGTGGTCGCAGTTTGACTGACCGCATAGCGCAATTGTACTCATATCAGAATACTGTAAAAAGCTTAGTACTGCGTTTTCGGTAACTATCAACTCGCCGTCATTATATATTGTTCCGTATACTCGCATATATCTCGCCTGTTCATCTGTTTTTGTATCCGAGCAGGCGGAAAACGTGGACGCAAATGTAGCAATCAGTATTGCAGTGCCTATAAGCTTTAATTTCCTGTTCATAATATTGCCCTTTCATAAGTTGTATTTATGTTTTTATTTTATTATCTGTGTCAAAAAACATAAGCAGTAATTATATTTTACACGCAGGAGCATCTTTCGTTTTTTTCCTTTTTTGTCTTATAGATACATTTATAACACGTCATGTTGTGCCACCGTACGTGCAGTCGCTAAACAAAAGTTAATATGTGTAGCTGACTGCCCAGAATGGTTTGTATGTACCAGAAGTGCAATTTATAGATATATCTACAAACTGTATTTTATATTCTGCTGCTTTTTCAGCAGCAGTCAATGCTACTGTTTTTGTCATTTTATCAAGTCTGGAATATTCGCCGTTACCGTTACTCTTATTCTTTATGACAGTTTCTCCATTTTTTGTAGGAATTATTAATTCACAAACCACTGAAACGCTTTTTTCGCCGTTTGGAACCTCCGTCCCACCGTTGAATTCATATTTTGCAGTTGCTGTTTGTTGACTTCGATTAATAGTTTATGACATGACTACGCATGATGTTGGTCCCATAGGAACCAACTTGTAGTTTGATGCCGCTTTGTAAGTGACAGGTGATAATGCGTTTCCTGGTAACACCATAGCAAATGCCGATAAAATTACAGTTGTTGTTGCTATAGTCGCTTTTATTATGTTTTTGATTATCATCATATTATACCTCTTTCTTTTTCCAAAGTTCACATATATTATCCACCGATACAACAGTACCGATTAATCCGCTCATACCGCCTCTTTCTGAGGATTTATAAGTAAGCTCTGAAAATGTTATTGTGGCCTCTTTATAATACACATCCTCTGAAAATGTATCGGAACTTAAAAAGTCGCAATCCTTTAAATAACCGATATTTATAACACCATCGCTTGTTGTAATCGCAAACTGCGGATTGCCCCAGCTGTAATTATAGAACATAGCACAGCTACTCCCTTTATATTGAGCGTCAACATCAAAAAGGAACGGCACAGCCTCATGGTATTCCTTAGAATAAGGCATAAACAGTATTCTGCTTTCGCCATCATGCTCCGAATTCTCTATATTGTAGCGTTCGGCAAGCAGTATACCCGTAAAGGTTACTTCACCCGTCAGAGTTATTTTTGCGTCCATTACATCATAGCCTATGCCAATATCTTTTTTTAGCGTTTCGCTATACATTACGCGAGGTGCTACGCTGATGTAGCACGAGTCTACTATCAGACCCTTACTGCCGATGCTGTCGCCTTCATGTACTATTATTTTATCCTTGCTTACCACGGGTCCTTTTTGAGAGCCTATACATTTCATTTCGTTCAAATCGTAATCATCTGGATTTCTTATGCTGTTGTTGTCAAACGGTTCATATTCATAACCGCCCATTGAACCACGGATAATATATGAACCTGCCGCATTGGGATCGGCTTCAAGGTCGGCAAGCTTTACAAATTCGCCGTTGCCGAGGTACATTTCATTTTCGGGGTCTTCGGTATAGAATTCCGGCAATTCCTCCACAGGTTCTTCGATAGATGTATTGCCTTTATTAATATCCTCTATGAGTTTTATGTATTGTAATGCGTCCTCACAATATTCTACCGATTTAATACTATTGTCTGTGTTTAATATAATTCTATAGCCTTGTTTGGTTTTCTCATCTGCATAAACATATACATTATCTCCGCTGTCTGTGGTAAAGGTTTTGAATTTGTTGATTTCTATTTGCTGAATCGGTTTTTTGTCGTTATCTTTAATTGAAATAAAGCATATAAACGGCTCATCGGAACCCGATTTATATCCGTAAAGCTCCACGGTGTTATTATTGTTATCGGTAAGCGTTTTTACAAGCTCACTACCTTCGGGTGCTGTTATACTCCCGGTTTTTGAAGTATCGGTAACAGTATCGATACTGCTTTGTAAGGACGTTGTATTATCATCTGCCGCTATACTACTGTTTTGTTCGGGCTGAGAACAGCCTGTTAAAGCTACTGTGACCGATAAAGCCATAACCAACAATATTAATCTTAATCTGTCATTCATATTAAGCTCCTTTATGCATATAATCGAGTCGAGGATATCTTTTGGCAAAATTCTTGTATGTGAAAACCTGTTTGTTTATTTGGCAATGTCCTGAATAATTTGACGATCCAGCTTCTAATAAGCTGGAATTAGATCCGCACCCGTTAGCATCATAAACTGTAATTGTTGTATCAGTTTTTCCCGCTAAAACTATAGAGTGGTTATTATTGTTTGATGTTCTTACTCTCAAATGCGTGCCCACCGGTAAATCGGAAATCATAATTTTCAAGTTTCTTGCGGTTAGGAATAAATAATCATTGTTGTCGCTTCCCCAACCAAAATCATTACATTTTGATTCAGATAAATTTTTAGTAAATACACCTTTATACACAAATGCTGCAAACCCATAGCATTGATAACAACCGTCAAAACATCCACATGTTGCAGTTGATGCCTCAGGACTGATAACACTATGTGCTGAACAAGATGATTTACCATTTACAAAATACTCGCCTGCAGTAAGATTAACATTTTTAGAACCATCAACATAATAGCAGTAATCAATGTTGCCATTATTATATTTGATTTTAGGGGTGTAGCTTGTAAAATGTGTTGCGGCACTGGCCGATGATGCAACCGCTATAGAGATCGCCGCAATTATTGACAATGATGAGATGGTTATAAATATTCTTTTTGCTTTATGTATGAACTTAAGCTTCATTTGATAATTTCCTTTCATTTTAACTCGGAATAAAGCCCGATGTAAGCATAGCTTTTCATCGGCTGTGACGAAGAAATCTTGCCGCAGGAGCGTTAGCTCCTCAGCTTTTCTGTAAGGCAGTAATTCACCTACGATAGTCTGAATGGAACATGCCGCCTATAAAGGCGGGGAACATTGCGGCATTAGGTTACAACTTGATACATCATAAAAATCAATTATCTGTATCAATTTTTAACATAACTTCAAAAATTTATATATATTTGTTTTTTCGCCAATCCTTTCATCAATATATTATAACTCAGGAAATACTGCCTTATAAATTGTATAATTTTCAGATTTTCCTTATGACTGTAAAACATCTCCTCCTTCATTATTACTATCACACTTTCGCACCTTGCATTATCGTAACATCTGCCACCTCCACTGTCCATTCTTTGTAGCCCTGAGCAAAACGCCGCAAACGTAGAAAAGAAGCGGATTTGCAGGACACAAAAAATAATTTTATCACTAAAAATATATAGAAACAGCCAACCAACTTTGGTATAATTAAATTGTACGAAAACCACACGAAAGGGGCTGGCTGTTATCTATCGCCAAGAAATTTTACAGGACATCACATTGTTCACATCTGCACCGAAAGCACAATTCTATGAGAAGCTTTTTCTTAATCTCGCCTATCTCATTTTCCCGAAGCTGCCGCAAAAACAGGGAGAATCGGTTTTTCAAAAAGAGCAAGGTTTTGCACTTTTATTGTTATAAAATGCGAATGTTTTTCCTGTATCACAGATTTAGTGGACTATCTCAATAACAATCTGATAATCGCACATTACTGCGGTTTCAATATCATGAAACCATTGCCGTCCTACTGGACTTTCGACCGTTTCATCAGAAATCTTGATAACGCTCTGCTTAAAAAGCTTATGCAGTCTCAAGTGCTGAAGTTGTCCAAAATGGGTATTATCGACACTTCATTCATAGCTCTCGACTCTACTCCCATAAGTGCAAATACTAAGCAGAATAACCCAAAATCTTTCGCTAAAAACAAGTTTGCAAAAGGCAATCAGCCTAAGTCTGACGAAGACTGCGGTTTGGGTGTTCATACCGCTTCAAATCAGCATAACGAGCGTAATTTTGAATACTATTGGGGTTACAAGAATCATATTCTAGTTGACTGCATTACAGGCTTACCAATCTTTGAAATGACAACTACTGCCGATGTTGCCGACAGCACTGTCGTTCTTGATATTCTAAGCCAAACCAATGATTTTCTTTCAATTGAGGAATGCACATTTTTTGCTGATAAAGGTTACGATGTTAAGGCAATTTACAATGCCGTCAAAGATATTTATCACGGCGAATGCTTTATTCCCATCAACAAGCGTAACACTAAAAATCCGAAGAAGCTTTCAACAGGTCATCCGATTTGTGAAGCCGGTCTCGCTATGCACAAAGACGGCAAATTCTCTGACAATGGCAGAACTCGCCAAAAATACTGCTGTCCGTTCAAACGTTCAAAATCAGGCTGTTGTCCATGCAATCACAAGAATTGGAACAATGGCAAAAAAACTCGCGGTTGTACTAAATATGTCACGCTTCCCGATGATTACTGACTTTCCATTGACCGTGAATGTGTTTCGTTCAAGAAGATTTATGCACTCAGAACAGAGGCTGAGCGTTACAACTCTCGTTTCAAGCAGACCGGTCAGGAACGTCTTTGGGTGCATAGCTTTAATGCTGCACAAAACCTTAATTCTGTTGCTCATATTGCTTTGCTCGCTGTCGCTCACGCAACTGTTGTCACTAAATTCGAAAGCTCTTATCGCAGTCTTAAATCCGTTAAGTGTATTGCTTGACGAGTTGTTTTGAATATTTCTGCCGGATTTCAGCTCTGTTCGGCTGATGTCAGCTTTGCTGTGCCGTTTTTCTGCTTTTTTATTTGATACTTGCCTATTTTGCGACTTCTGTTAGTTTTTGTTTCATGTTTTGCTCATCTCTATAAAAACGATAATTTTTTCAGAACACTAAATTTAAAGCGATTCCGTTTTTCTTTGTTTCAAATTCACAAAACGCTTTACAACAATGAGAACAATAGTGTGAGCAAAAATGTCCATTTTTTTCGATCTTTTATATTGACCTTGCTTTTTTTGGATATGCCGAATATTCCCTTTTTGCATTTTTATTCAGAGTACCACTCGATAATTGCACACGGTACACTTCCTGTGGCAGAAATAACAATCATTCCGCTTTCCATTTCATTGTTGCAGTAAGGACATACCAACCTAATCACCTTTCTAATCATTAATGCTATATCAAATATCAGTTTTAGACATCTTTTGTTTTTCTTTCAAAACCTTTATCATTGTAGTCATATCATTATTTCCTATTATAAAGGGCAGTACGCTTGCGGTTGCATAACAGATATTAACAATGGAAAAATAAAAATTAATGAAATTGCTAACAAGTAATAGTGAAACTCCAATCAAGAAGACATTGCCAACCGCTCCACTCAAAAAGAAAATAACAAGTTCGTGTTTTTCCATTTCGAGAAGGGACTCTTTTTTTATTTCAACATAGCCGTGAAACACAACGGGAGATATGTAAAGTTTGGCTATTTTGATTCTCATAAAATTTGCACCTATATAGATACCATCTACCGGTTTTTTGAAAATAAGGGATGCTATATAATAGAAAATTTCATGGTATATTCAATACTAGAAAAATGAAAAGAAGTGAAAAATGATAAAAGCGCAAACAGAAAATCGGTTATATATAGTTACTCCTTTTTACAATATGATCACTATTTCTTTTATTTCTCCGTACATTCGCTTTGTCCTTGTGTAATTGTCCGCTTCACAAAACAAAAAATTGCACAAACACTCACCCGCATTTTAGTCAATTCTGTATACTATACATTACATCAATTGAATTGACAAAACTGTAAAAGTGTTGTATAATAGAGTAAATAAAAAAACACCACACACAGGCTGTATAGTTCCTGCAAGAACGATACAGCCCCTCATCAGCTCGATGCGAAACCATCTGACTGACTTAGTGCAATAGTGCCTTTAGTGTGCTTTATTATAGCACATTTAATACAATTTTGCAAGAGCTTTCAGAAGTTTACCAGACGCTGGAGGCTCTTGTGTTTTTAATCTGATATACAAGGCGTAAATCCGCAGTGTATATCCCCACCTGCCGCATATCAAAGGCAGTACAAATTGAATGCCGACCATCGTCAGAGATGACCTACAGCCGAGATAACTACGCATTAGTTCTGAGAACATCGCGTGAGTAACACGGGAGAGGAACAGTAAACACCGATTTACTGCAAACCACCGACTAACAGTCACAGTTCAGAAACGCCGCACATTCTGCGGAGCGAGTATACATACTGTACTACTGATACAGTTGAGCTACATCGGACTGGGTAGGTGTTAAGCTACGGAGAGATGCGAGAGCGTTAATCGAAACTATGAGTCGGAACACAAAATGTATATTATCACAGTGGAGCAGTTGCACCTGCTCTGCTGTGTGATATATGATTTTATTTACAGTTTCAAGGACACTACTACTGTAGTATCCCTAAAAGTGTAACTAATGTAAATTGGCACGCCAAGAGGGATTCGAACCCCCGACCCTCTGGTTCGTAGCCAGATACTCTATCCAGCTGAGCTATTGGCGCGTATCTTGTAAATTTACTAATATATTTTAGCACATCGAAGAGGGTTTGTCAAGGGGGTCGAGCAAATTTTTATTGAAAAAGGGAGCGGGTTGTCGCCCGCTCCCGTTTAAATATCATCTTGTATTACTTTGTCGCTTTATCGAGTGCCTGAGAAATATCCGCAATAATATCGTTTATATCCTCAATACCGATAGTAAGTCTTACTGTACCCTCGGTTATTCCTGCGGCTACGAGCTGCTCTGGTGAAAGCTGGCTGTGTGTTGTAGAAGCGGGGTGGATTACCTGACTTCTTACATCGCCGACATTCGCAACTATCTGTAAAAGCTCAAGGCTGTTCATAAACTTTTCGCCTGCGGGCTTACCGCCCTTTATAACGAATGTAAACACACCGCCTGCGCCCTTGGGACAATACTTTTTGCAAAGCTCGTAATACTTGTTTGAGGGCAGTGCGGGATAGTTTACCGTTTCAACGGCAGGGTGCGCTTCAAGGAATTTTGCTACCGCAAGTGCATTTTCGCAGTGGCGTTGCATACGCAGTGCAAGCGTTTCCATACCTGTAAGGCAGGTATGAGCGGCAGAAGCGGAAAGGCAAGCGCCGATATCTCTTGTGATAAGCGCGCGCAGTCTTGATATGAATGCCAGCTCGCCGAGGTCTGCAAACACAACACCGTGATAAGATACGTCAGGCTCGTTGAAAAGCGGGAATCTGGGGTTGCCCTTGAAAGTGAACTTTCCGCTGTCGACTACAACACCCGCCATTACACTGCCGTGACCGCCTAAAAACTTTGTAGCGGAGTGGATAACAAGGTCAGCGCCCCACTCTATGGGCTTGCAAAGATAGGGAGTTGTAAATGTGCTGTCAACAACGAAAGGTATTCCGTGTTTGTGCGCTATTTTACCGATTTCTTCGATATCGGCAACGTTTGCGTTGGGGTTACCGATAAGCTCGGTGAAAAACAGCTTTGTCTTGTCGGTCACGGCATTTTCCCACGCCGAAAGATCATCGGGGTCAACAAACTTAACCGTGATACCCATTCTCTTTAATGTAATTCCGAGCAGATTTATAGCGCCGCCGTAGATATTTATCGATGAAACCAGCTCATCGCCCTCGCTACAGAGGTTTATTATAGTATTGAATATAGCGGCGTGACCCGATGCGAATGATAATGCCGCAACACCGCCGTCCATAGCCGTCACCTTACGTTCAAAAATATCGCAGGTGGGGTTCTGTAGTCTTGAGTATATGTTGCCGGGCTCTTTAAGCTCAAAAAGCGTTCTTGCATGGTTTGCGTCCTTGAACACATAAGCGTTTGTTTCGTACAGGGGCGGAGTTACCGACATTGTAGCTTCGTCAGTTTCATAGCCTGCGTGGACCGCAAGCGTTTCTATTGAATACTTTTTCATCTTAAATCTTCCTTTGACTTTCAATTACCCTGAAATCTACAGGGTTTAAGGTAATTCTACCACATTTTGCTCCGTTTGTCTATAGCCGAGAATTTATAGGCGTTTTATTGACATTTTTATCAAGACGTGTTATAATTATTACAAAATTTTTGCTTATTTACAAAGGAGAATCTTTATGAAAAAGGTACTAATTACAGCACTTATCCTTTCTGCATTATTATGTACAGCCTGCTCAACAGGTAATAACAGCTCCGCAGACAATTCAACTACCTCGGCATCATCTGCAAGCGAAGTGTCATCTGCAAGCGAGTCATCTGAAGCCGCTGTAAGCGTTATCAAGAACGATGCAACCACAAAGTGGACATCAGCCGACAGAACCTTTGAGTTCAACACCGACGGCAGTGGCAGCATTACAGACAACGGTGCGGAAACATCAGTACCGGTAAGCTATGAAATAAACGGCACTGAATTCACACTTAAGACAGGTAGCGAGGACAATGTAGAAAAGGCTACAGCAGAAGCCAAGGACGACAATACGATCGTACTTAAGTGGAGCGACGGTAAGGAAGAAACGCTTACCTTAGCTACAGGCTCGGCAGAGGCCGCTGTAAGCGTTATCAAGAACAATGCTACAACAAAGTGGACATCAGCCGACAGAACCTTTGAGTTCAACACCGATGGCAGTGGTAGTATTACAGACAACGGTGCGGAAACATCAGTGCCGATAAGCTATGAGATAAACGGTACTGAGCTCACGCTTAAAGTCGGCAGTGAGGACAACGTTGAAAAAGCTACAGCAGAAGCTAAGGACGATAATACGATCGTACTTAAGTGGAGTGACGGTAAAGAAGAAACTCTTACCTTAGCTACAAACTCGGCAGAAGCCGCTATCAGCGTTATCAGGAACGATGCTACAACAAAGTGGACATCAACTGACAGGACTTTTGAGTTCAACACAGACGGCAGCGGTAGCATTACAGACAACGGCGCAGAAACATCAGTACCGGTAAGCTATGAGATAAACGGCACTGAGTTCACACTTAAGATAGGTAGCGAAGATAACGTAGAAAAGGCTACAGCAGAAGCTAAAGACGACAATACGATCGTACTTAAGTGGAGTGACGGTAAGGAAGAAACTCTTACTTTAGCTACAAACTCGGCAGAAGCCGCTATCAGCGTTATCAGGAACGATGCTACAACAAAGTGGACATCGGCAGACAGAACCTTTGAGTTCAACACTGATGGCAGTGGTAGCATTACAGACAACGGCGCAGAAACATCAGTGCCGATAAGCTATGAGATAAATGGTACTGAGTTCACGCTTAAAGTCGGCAGTGAGGATAACGTTGAAAAGGCTGCAGCAGAAGCCAAGGACGACAATACGATCGTACTTAAGTGGAGTGACGGCAAGGAAGAAACTCTTACCTTAGCTACAAACTCGGCAGAAGCCGCTATCAGCGTTATCAGGAACGATGCTACAACAAAGTGGACATCAACTGACAGGACTTTTGAGTTCAACACAGACGGCAGCGGTAGCATTACAGACAACGGCGCAGAAACATCAGTACCGGTAAGCTATGAGATAAACGGCACTGAGTTCACACTTAAGATAGGTAGCGAAGATAACGTAGAAAAGGCTACAGCAGAAGCTAAGGACGACAACACGATCGTTCTCAAGTGGAGTGACGGTAAGGAAGAAACTCTTACTTTAGCTTAAGATCAGATACATACTATATTAAAGCCCTGTGCGTAAAACGCATGGGGCTTTTATCTGTCTGCCGCAATATTAACACCGATTATTCCGCCGATACAGCCGCATAGCGCCGATGTCACCAGCTTTGATATCACCGCCGTACCCGAAAAACCTCCCGACACGACCGCTCCGATAAAACACACCGCAAACATAGAAGCGCCGCCGAGCGTACCCCACGCAAAGCCGTTTTTACCTCTTCCGCCGCCCCAGAACATTCCGCATACGCCCGATGCCGCGCCGAGCGATATGTATCCGAATGTGATATCCGCGCCCTCGGGAGCATCCGCAACATTAAACAAAAATGCACCGATAACGGTAAAAACTGCCGCTGTCACTGTTCCGGCTACAACTCCTTTCATAAAAGGCCTGAGCTTCTTTATTGCCGCTTTGTAACTTCTGCGTCTTACCATACCGCTACCTGCTTTCGTTTTTAGTACAGATATATGTTACACCGGACGCGTTTATTACTTTGTCCGTATGCGTAAAGGCGCATTGCAACGCCCCATTCCGTATATCTGCTGTCATTTTGTATAATTCATCCGCAAATTTGCAAGAAAATATTTTGCAAGTTTCATCTAAAAAACTTGCAAAAACGTATTGACAACATCAAAAAGCCGTGATATAATAACAACTGTAGTCAAACCGACTGCAGGCAATTACGAAACAAAGCTGTTTCAGACGGTTAGCAAAGTGAAGCATTCAATTCATTTTACTGCAAATATCCCCTAAATTTACGGAAAAATCACAAAACACCGCAAATTTACGGCATAAATCGTCTGTTGCCTGCTGTTTTTATCCCCAAAAATGAATAAAAGCAAAATTTAAACGTCGGAAAACAAAAATCAAACCCAATACCGAACAGGAGTGAGCTTATGCTGGAAAAAGAAGGTCAGGTCAGAATACCCGCCGGCTGCGCTATTTCAGGCTTCATCAGCAGAGACGGCAACAGAATATGCGGTGACAAGATAGTAAAATCAATATCATATATGCACGACAGATCTAACGGTCTGGGCGGCGGTTTCGCAGGATACGGCATTTATCCCGAATACAAGGATCAATACGCGTTCCACATTTTCTATGACTCAAACGAGGCAAGAGTTGAAACCGAGCGTTTCCTAGACAAGCATTTTGATGTTGTAAACCTTTCCCGTATCCCTACAAGAAAGCACCCGAACATCACAAACGAGCCGCTCATCTGGAGATATTTCGTAAATCCCCTGCCGACAAAGCTCGCAGAAAGTCAGCTTGACGAGAGAGAGTTCGTTGCGCAGTGCGTTATCAATATAAACGACAAGATAAACGGTTCTTACGTTTTCTCAAGCGGTAAGAACATGGGCGTATTCAAGGCTGTCGGTTATCCGGAAGATGTCGGAGAGTTCTACAGACTTGAAGAATATGCGGGCTATGCATGGACTGCGCACGGCAGATATCCTACAAACACACCCGGCTGGTGGGGCGGTGCTCATCCGTTCGCACTTCTGGATTATACCATTGTACATAACGGTGAAATTTCTTCTTACGACGCAAACAGAAGATACATCGAAATGTACGGCTACAAGTGCAACCTGCTGACAGATACAGAAGTTATCACATATATAATAGACTTCCTCAACAGAAAACAGAAGCTATGTCTTGAAGATATAGCAAAGATAATAGCCGCTCCGTTCTGGAGCGAGATAGACTCGGATAAGTACAGCGAGAGCGAAAAGCAGAAATTAAGATACTTCAGAAATGTGTTCTCAAGTCTTCTGATAACAGGCCCGTTCTCGATAATCCTCGGCTTTGACGGCGGTCTTATGGCGCTCAACGACAGACTTAAGCTCCGTTCGATGGTAGCCGCAGAAAAGGGTGATATGGTTTACCTTGCAAGTGAGGAATGTGCGATAAGAGCTATATGCCCCGTTGTTGACCGTATCTGGTCACCCAGAGGCGGCGAGCCTATCATCGTTAAGCTGAACGAAAAGAAGTAAGAAAGGGAGCGGTAACAGTGGCACTTAATTATTTTCAGCCTTTATTTGATGTTATAAGAGATAAGGACCGTTGCATAAAATGTCAGGCGTGTGCAAGACAGTGTTCCAACGAGGTGCACAGATATGACGGCGATCTCGATATGATGATCTCGGACAGCCAGCAGTGTGTTGACTGCCAGAGATGTGTATGTATCTGTCCTACAGGTGCATTGAAGATAGTAGACAACCCCAACAAGTTCAGAAACAACTCCAACTGGAGCCAGCAGATAATGACGGAAGTCTACAAGCAGGCAGAAACAGGCGGCGTTCTTCTTTCCGCAATGGGCAACCCGAAGGAATACCCTGTTTACTGGGATAAGATACTGCTCAACGCTTCTCAGGTAACAAACCCGCCTATCGATCCTCTGCGTGAGCCTATGGAAACAAAGGTCTTCCTCGGAAAGAAGCCGAAAAACGTTTCGTTCAACGAGGACGGCAGTGTAAAGACGGAAACAACACCCACGCTTGAGCTTTCAACGCCTATAATGTTCTCGGCTATGTCATACGGTTCTATCAGCCGTAACGCTCACGAGAGCCTTGCAAGAGCGGCTACAGAGCTTGGCATATTCTACAACACAGGTGAGGGTGGTCTGCACAAGGACTTCTATCAGTACGGACCTAACACGATAGTACAGGTCGCATCGGGACGTTTCGGCGTATTCAAGGATTATCTTGAAACAGGCGCGGCAATAGAAATAAAGATGGGTCAGGGTGCAAAGCCCGGTATCGGCGGTCACCTTCCCGGAGCAAAGATCCTCGAGGACGTTTCAAGAACAAGAATGATCCCCATGGGAACAGACGCTATATCACCTGCTCCCCACCACGATATATATTCGATAGAGGACTTACGTCAGCTTGTTCTTTCGCTGAAGGAAGCTACAGAATACAAAAAGCCCGTTATCGTAAAGATCGCCGCAGTGCATAACGTTGCCGCTATCGCTTCCGGTATTGCCCGTTCGGGTGCAGATATAATCGCTATAGACGGTTACAGAGGCGGTACGGGAGCAGCCCCCACAAGGATAAGAGATAACGTAGGTATCCCGATAGAGCTTGCCCTTGCAAGCGTTGACCAGCGTCTGCGCGACGAGGGCATCAGAAACGAGGTTTCTGTAGTAGTTGCAGGCTCTATCCGTTCAAGCTCGGACGTTGTAAAGGCTATCGCGCTCGGCGCGGACGCTTGCTACATCGGTACAGCCGCTCTGCTGGCACTCGGCTGTCACCTTTGCAGAAGCTGTCAGACAGGTAAGTGCAACTGGGGTATCGCAACACAGCGACCCGACCTTGTAAAGCGTCTTAACCCGAACATCGGCTATCAGCGACTTGTAAACCTCGTTCACGCGTGGGATCACGAGATCAAGGAAATGATGGGCGGTATGGGTATCAACTCAGTCGAAGCTCTCAGAGGCAACAGACTTATGCTCAGAGGTATCGGCCTTAACGAAAAGGAACTCGAGATACTCGGCATACAGCACGCAGGTCAGTGATAAAGGAGAGGTAAGGTAAAATGAAAAGAGTTTACGTTAACGAAGACTGGTGCCTTGCGTGCCATCTATGTGAATATTACTGCGCCGCCGCAAACAGCGGAGCTGAAAGCATGATAAAGGCTTTCGCAAACGGCAATAAGCCTATCCCGAGAATAAAGGTAGAGGAGGGCAGCGGCATAAATTTTGCCGTACAGTGCCGCCACTGTGAAACTCCTCTTTGCGTAAAGAGCTGTATAACAGGCGCTTTATCACAGAAGGACGGCGTTATCTCGTGTGACGAGAGCCGTTGTGTAGGCTGCTACACCTGCGTACTTGCCTGTCCTTACGGCTGTATCGTAACAAGCGAAAATTCAAAGGTAATACAGAAGTGCGATCTTTGTATGAAGAACAACAACGGCGAGCCTGCCTGCGTAAAGGGCTGCCCGAACAAGGCGATAGTCCTTGAAGAAAGATAAGGAGGAGCGAAGATGAAAAATTATGTTATCATAGGAAACTCCGCCGCCGCTATCGGTGCAGTTCAGGGTATACGCTCGGTTGATAAGACAGGCAATATCACGATAATCACCGACGAGGCGTATCATACATATTCAAGACCGCTTATAAGCTACTGGCTTGAGGGCAAGGTAGCTGACGACAAGATATACTACAGAGAGCCGGACTTCTATGAGAAGAACAATGTAAAGACTATCTTCTCTGTCCGTGCCGAGAAAATCGAAAACGGCTGTGTGGTACTTGACAACGGAGAGAAAGTACAGTATGATAAGTTATTGGTAGCAACGGGTTCAAAACCGTTCGTTCCTCCGATGAAAGGACTTGACGAGGTTGAGGACAGGTTCACATTCATGACATGGGACAGTGCAAAGGCTATCCGCGAAAAGGTAACAGCCGGCACTAAGGTGCTTATAATAGGCGCGGGACTTATCGGTCTTAAGTGCGCAGAGGCTCTGCACCACCTGAACGCCGATATCACTGTGGTTGATCTTGCGGACAGGATACTACCCAGTATTCTTGATATCCGTGCAGGTGAGATAATGCAGAAGCATATCGAGGATAAGGGCACAAAGTTCATACTCGGAACAAGCGTTGAGCAGTTCTCAAAGAACAGTGCAAAGCTGACAAACGGCGACACGGTCGATTTTGACATTCTTGTTGTGGCAGTCGGCGTAAGACCTAACACAGAGCTTGTAAGCGACGCAGGCGGCAAGGTAGAAAAGGGCATAATAACCGACCTTCACCAGCAGACAACGCTCGACAACGTTTATGCCGCAGGCGACTGCACAGTAAGCCACGATTGCTCGTCAAATACCGACAGGATACTTGCTCTTCTTCCTAACGCATTTATGCAGGGCGAGGTCGCAGGCAAGAATATGGCAGGCGAGGAAACGCTTTATCTGAACGCTATACCGATGAACGCCATAGGCTTCTACGGTCTGCATATCATAACAGCCGGAAGCTATGACGGCGATGAGGATATCACAGAGGACGCAGACAAGGAGATATACAAGAAGCTCGTATTCAAGGACGGTCTGCTTAAGGGCTTTATCCTGATGGGCGATGTCGCAAGAGCAGGTATTTACACCTCGATGATAAAGGAGCAGATACCGCTTACCGAGGTTGACCTTGATCTTCTGAGAGAAAAGCCGCAGATGATGATGTTCGGCAAGGCAAGACGTGAAGAAAAGCTCGCAGGCAAAAAGCATTGATGATGCCTGTAATGTCTGCAATAACGGAGGATAAGCCATGACAGTATTAAATGCTAATGAGATAGGTTATTATGACCTTAATAAAAAGATAGTCGAATGTGCCGACAAGGATATAACAATAACCGATGCAATGGGACAGCGTTACATAGGCTGTGGCGTTGCAGGCAAGACGATAACCATAGAGGGAACTCCCGGAAATGCTCTGGGCGCATACCTTGACGGAAGTACCATTGTGGTACACGGCAACGGACAGGACGCTATCGGCGATACAATGAACAACGGCGAGATATTCATACACGGCAACTGCGGCGATACGACAGGCTATGCAATGCGTTCCGGCAAGATATTCGTAAAGGGAAATGCGGGCTACCGAGTAGGAATACATATGAAAGAATATCATGAGTTCTACCCGAAAATAATCATAGGCGGCAAGGTCGGCGATTTTCTCGGAGAATATCAGGCGGGCGGGATCATCGTGGTGCTCGGCATCGGCTGTGACGGCAAGGTTCCTGTAGGCTCGTTCTGCGGAACGGGAATGCACGGCGGTCATATGTATATCCGCAGTGACGAAGCGCCCAAGGGTCTTCCCGTACAGGTTTCATGCGAGGTTGCGGACGACAGCGACAAGGCTGATATCCGCGAATATGTGGACGAGTTTGCAAAGAACTTCGGCTATGACACAAACACGCTGTTAAAGGGCAGATTTTACAAGCTTTCACCGAATACCGCAAGCCCGTACAAGCAGCTTTATACGCATAACTGATAAGAAACGGAATAGATATATAAATATAAAACGCCCTGCCGGTTTTAAGGGTGCATCGGCGGAGCGTTTAATACCACGAAAGAGGGTGCCGCAATGAACATACTGATAGCAGGCAAGACCGAAGAGATATGCGACAGCATAGCTCAGCTGCTGCTTGAGCTTGACTGCGACAACATCTCGACCTTCACAAGCGGCGCTATCATAAGAGGTGTTGATATATCAAAATTCGACAGCGTTATAATTTCCACCCCACTGTCCGACGAATTCGGACTTGACCTGGTGGCAGATATCTCAAAGGACGCAAAGAACGGAATAGTAGTACTTGCAAAGCGCGAGATCGCGGACGAGGTGCAGAAGAAGATACGGTTTACCGGCGCTTTCGTACTGCCAAGGCCGTTCAACAAGGCTCTGCTCGTGCAGACGATAAAGCTTGCCGAAATAGCGCACATCGGAATGGCAAAGCTTGAAGAAGAGAACAGACAGCTGTCACAGCAGTTATCCGATATGAAGATAGTAAACCGTGCAAAGTCGATGCTGATGCAGTATCTTAATCTTACAGAGGAGCAGGCGCACAGGCACATACAAAAGCAAGCAATGGATCTGAGAAAGACACAAAGAGCCGTTGCCGAGGATATATTAAAGACGTATCAGAATACAAAGGAAGACTGACAGATATATAAAGTGAAACGCAGAGTGCAGGCTCTGCGTTTTTTTGTTGGGTGGTGCATTTCTTTCTGTATGGTTATTATGTATCGGTGCGGGAGTGGCAAGCATATCCCCTACAAATTTCGGGACAGTTTAATTACCCTCGCCAACTCTGCTCCATCCCTCGCCCCATGCTACCCCAATTTCAAATTTCCGCCGCAAGGCGCTCCACAATTTTTCATTATTCAATATTCATCATTCATTAACAAAATAAAATCCGCCCCCGTTTTCACGGGGGCGAACTCATCAAGTCTTTAATTTATAATATTAAGCCCTGAAACTCATGCTGTTCTCAGATTACTGGAGTAACTGGAGAATAGCCTGAGGCTGCTGGTTAGCCTGAGCGAGCATAGCCTGAGATGCCTGCTGAAGAATGTTATTCTTAGTGTAGTTGATCATCTCTGTAGCCATATCTGTATCTCTGATCTGAGATTCAGCTGCTGTCAGGTTCTCATTTGTTGTTGTCAGGTTGTTAACTGTGTACTCAAGTCTGTTCTGAAGAGCACCAAGACCTGCTCTCTGCATAGATACTGTCTTAACAGCAGCGTCTACCATGTCGATAGCCTTGTTTGCAGCGTCCTGAGTAGAAACGTCAGCTCTTGCAACACCTATAGCAGAAGATGACATATCGTTAACGTTCAGAGTAACTCTCTGATCCTCAACGCCGTTAGCACCGATCTGGAATGTAAGACCCTTGCCTGTTGTAGCAACATCTTCCTTACCGATACCTGCACCGTTTGCGAGCGTGAATGTCTGGCCGCCTGTTACAGCACCTGTATCAGCCGCAATAGTAACTTTTTCCTTTGTATCAAACTTCAGCTTGTAGTCGCCGTCGGGAGCATCAGCGTCAGTAATCTTGATTGAATAATCAAGACCTTCAGCCTTTAACAGATCTTCAATATCCTGAGCTGAGTAGTCCTTACCTGTTGAGAGGTGAAGTACAAAAGAACCGTCCTTAGCGCCAACTGTGTCAGCCTTAGCTGTTTCAATTCTTTCCTTACCTGCATCAGCGTCTGTAGCTATTGTGATCTTACGAGTATCAGCACCATAGCTGTTTGATGTGATTGTAATGCTGTCGCCGTAACCTGTTATAGCAGAAGAAAGTAATTTTGTGCTTACCTTAGTTTCAGCAACACTTGCTCTTACACCTGCAACAGTTGCAGTAGTAGCCTTGCCCTTAGAAGCTGTAGCTGCTGTTAAAACGCCATTCTTAAGCTTAACATCTAAGTCAGCTACAATGCCGTCAGCCTTACGTGTGTCAGCATTTTCAATCAGCTTGTTGATTTCATCCTGAGTATATGTCTTGTTTTCAACAAGGTTAAGTGTAAGGTTCTTACCGTCCTGATCCCATGTAGCAGCTTCGCCACCCTTAGTAGCGCCTAAAGCAACAGTGATTGTTGCACCTGCAACATTAGAAGTGATTGTTGAACCTAAGAAAGCAGAATCTGTTGTGGCGTCTACTTCACCATACTTAGCACCGAATTCTGTAACAGCTGTTGAACCGCCGAGTGAACCATCGAGGAGCTTCATGCCGTTGTACTCTGTAGAAGAAGCGATTCTGTCGATTTCGCTCTTGAGTGCATCAACTTCGAGCTGGATAGCTTCACGGTCTGTATCATCCTGGTATGTACCGTTAGCTGACTGAACTGCAAGCTCTCTCATTCTCTGGAGAATTGAGTGAGTTTCGTTTAAGCCGCCTTCAGCTGTCTGGATAAGAGAGATACCGTCGTTGGCATTCTTTGTAGCCTGTGAAAGACCACGGATCTGTGAACGCATCTTTTCAGATATAGCCAGACCTGCAGCGTTATCGCCTGCACGGTTGATCTGATAACCTGAAGATAACTTTTCAGTTGCCTTCTTTGTACCTGAAACGTTGATGTTCATCTTGTTGTTAGCATTGATCGCATTTAAGTTATGCTGTACTACCATACCTGCCATTTTGTTTTCCTCCTTGAATGTACTCCCGAAATCCTTTTCGGAAGTCGTTGCCCTTATAGGGACTTGTTTTTGTTAGTGTGACCTTGCTTTGCGCTAAGCTAAAGTCATTTGGTGTTTGTTTTGCAAAACACTGCGGAAGTTATCTCCGCCTCCGCACAGGGCTGTGTGACCCTTACATTTATTATATCGGCGCTGGTTTTTCTAAAGTTTAGCCTTTTTGAAAATTTTTTTATAAATTTTCTGAGAATTTTTATAGGGCGTTTGTGTAAAATTTACAATTGGGGCTGTTTGAGGGGAATACAGCAAAAAACGCCCTGCGTCACAGAGCGGTTTTGTATCAGTTATCAAGTATATCGCTTATCATCTTATCTGCGTCATAATAAGAGGTTTTATCGGTGACAACACCGGATTTCATTTGTTGAACTTCTTTTATCGCTTCTATAGTTACCGCATTCGGCTTACTGTTAATTTTAATCTTTTTATCTGCATTTTCATTAAAACCTGCCATTATAATAACCTCCTTGCAAGTTGTATAATACACCTATTCTTTCAGAATGTCAACTGCTCAAGCGCACAGCAAAAACCGCCCTGCGTCACAGAGCGGTTTTGCTTGAATAATAGAGAGGTATATATGAAAACTTTCGTTGTACTTAGGCGGAGCGTGTATAGGGCGGCTGTTGCCGTCTTGCCGGCTCCTGTTATGTTAACCGTGCTTGTCGGCACGATATTTTTCAAGCCGAAACCTATCGGCTGACTTTGGTCTTCGGAGTCCTTTCCTCTGACTGTGACTATAGTATACCCGACTTTTATGAAGCGGATAATAACAGGGAATGAAAGAAATGTGAAAAATATTGAAATGAAGGTGTGAGGAGCGTGGGGAATGTTCTTCAAGAGTGGGCAAGGTTGCAGATTACGTTCCTATCAAATTCAATCCCCACCGTCTTGACGGCAAAATAAGTTTGCTGATATAAGAAGTCCGATATATCGCACAGAAACGCTGTAAAACTAAAGTTTGCACCTTGCCGTCAATCCACCTCCCCTTTTTCGAGGGGAGGCAAGTGGGATTGCTATTTGCTTTACTTTCTGCACAGTTTAAATTCATCTCACCCCGCACCCTCTCTGCTCTTCCAACCTTTCTCTGATCAACCCGACAAAGCTATCGGGGCTGATAACCTTAACGCACGGTCCAAACGACAACACGCGTATAACGATCTCCGTTTCATCGGTCGCATAATATTTCAGATGAAGCAAGTACCTGTTATCGCCTGTTCGTTCCGCCTGCTTTTCAAAGTGCGCAAAGTGGAGCATTACGCGCTCGAGCGCATTCCGCTCGTCATTTATCTGTAGGGTAAGCTCTCTTATCTGCATTGCTTCCGGCTTTTCGTTCCACTGCCCCGTCCCGGTATAAAGCTGACAGTTTATAATTCTTCCGAGATTTATCTGTCTGAACTTACAGCCGTCCATTATTACCCTTATCTTATCGTCCTTTTCGGAATATTCAAACCCTTTCGGGAAAAATCTCAGCGTTACCTCCTTGCCGTACCTGTTATCAAACCTTGCGATTATCGGCAGATCATTCTTTATGGCATAATATATCAGCCTGAACCTACCGATATAGCCCTCATCGCCAAAATCATCGCCGTCCGAATATTTATCATACACTTTGTAATCGTCCTCGGTGAAAAGCGGCTCGACATCGGATAGATCGGGGAACTGCACATCAAAAAGCCTCACCCTCTTATCAAGCGACACAGCTTTCAGCCAGCGTTTCTGAAGCAATGTCAGCGGCATTGTCGGCTCGCGCTTTAAAAGCGGTCTTAAATCGCCGTCAAGAAGCTTCCATTTTCCGCTTTTAAGGGAAGGCATTATAGTAAGCACGCTTTCGGAAAATGCGTTTTCGCTGACGATACGGTCAAGGTCCTTTTCGGTAGCGCTTTCGTCAAATGCGGCGGTGATTATCTTCGCTACCGTGTTATAATATGCCGAGTAAAGCTCACTGAATATCATCGCTCTCACCTCCGCTGTCAGCCGTGTTATCCTCTATTCCGTACATTTCATACATTTTTTCTATATCGGCTTTAAAATTATTTTCAGCCGTTCTGTCCGAAAAATTTAGCCTTGTTATACGACAGATAAACGTGCGTATCCACGGTATCATTTCGGTAGTGTCAAACACATCGGCGGAGTATCTGTAATGGTTGTCGTCTATCTTTTCGACCCTGCCGCACCGCTTTTCACGCTCAAGGCGGTTTACTATATACTGCTCATCGTCCGCTATTCTTATATCAAACTCAACGTGTTCCGTGCTGTCGGTATCAAGCCTGCCGTTTACGCCCCACATAAAGCTTTCAGCCGCATTCAGCTTCTCCCTAAGCTTATCAAACCTTTCGCACGGCTCGCCGATTTTCACATCGGATATGTAATCTAGCCGGTACGAAAACAGCCTGTTCAGCTTTTCGTTATAAGCCGCAAGGTGCTGTCTGCCGTTCTGCGCACTGAAATAAATTCTCAGCGGTACGGCCCTCACCGACATCGGCTTGTCGCTGTGCCTGCCGAGGTTTTCCACGGTGACACAGCATTTCTTCTGCATTGCGTCAAACAGCACAGCCGCTATATCGCTGTCAAGCGCCTGCGTGATATAGTGGTGTTTAAACGCGAAAAGCCTGTCATGCGGCGGCAATTTATCCGCAATAAACGCTCCGATAACACCGCACGGTGCAGTTTCCCCGAAAAAGTCAACAACATCGCATAGCTGTGACACGTCAATATCGGGAGAACGGCTGTAAAGTACCTTTCTGCCCTGCTTTTCGGTTATGATAATGCCCTCCTCGGTGTATTCCTTGAGCTTTTTTCTGAGGGTCGATTCGTCAAACGTAAATTCCCCCGACAGCAAAGTATCGATCTCATCTATAAGCTCCGACAGCGTCAGCTTTATATCGGGAGTGCAGAGTATATCGAACACTGCAAAGTGAAGCGTTATATCCCCGTCTGTAAAGCTCTTCGCTTTCCACGCTTTATAGAAAGGGTTGCTGTCCTCCGTGCGGCTGTCGACCGACAGAAATACATTCTTGCCCTCCGCGGTCTTGGTAAAGCGCATATAATCTCCGAGCCAGCTTTCTACCCTGCGGCGCTCATCGTCATATGAGCGGGCGCTTTTCCTGTCGTATTCGTTTCTGCTCTTGAAGCCGTATACATAGAACTCCCTCATATACGCGCGTATTTTCTCAAAGTTCTTTATAAGCTCACTGTATGCCACTTTATCACCCCTGTCATATGTAAGTAATACCCGACTGCTTTTGTACAGTCGGGTAAATTCTTTATGTTATTTTTATGCACCCAAGTCAAGTGCAGGGGCAGTGCCGATAACGTAACCGTCCGCGCTCACTCCCGCTGTAGCTCCGTCCCACGCATAGGCGGTGATCTCATCGCCGTTGCCATTGACCCATGCCTTGCTTGTGCCAAAGGCGGGAACATCGTTTATATCCGATATATTCGTTGTATCCGGGGTGTACCATGTTGATACGCAGATACCTTTTATGCAGTTGGCTCTGATTATGCCGTTCGTTATCGTAGGGAAAGCATCACGCAGATACATTCCGAGTAACTCCTCGCCGTACTGAGAATTGATTATGTTGTTAGCCTGCGTTACTGTAGCGTCATTTCCCCATGTCACTGTATCGGGAGAAAAGGCTGACGGGTTCTGCGCCGCGTCGATATGCCATGTGCCGTCAGTGATAGTTATAGTGAAAACCTCCCTGCACTCGTCCCCCATAAGCATATAGTTCTTGCGGTTTGCGTCCGCCATAGTCAGAAAATAGCCTATCTGCTTCTTAAGCTCAGATGCGGTGGTATTTGCCGAGCCGACAGTCGCCCTTGTTGTTATTCCGAGCAATGTCGGGATAAGTATGGCGGCAAGCACACCGAGTATTGCTATAACAACTATCAGCTCTACTATAGTAAAGCCGCGGTTTTTCTTTTTTCTTTCAGCCGCTCCCGACTGCGAATTATGTATTGACTTTCTCATACTCCCCTCCGATTTTAAGTCATTAACTTAATAATACCATACCTTTACATAAAAATCAATAGTATTTAAGAAAGTTTTACCGTATGAACCGTGCAGATACAAAAATCCCCCGACTTAAAGTCGGGGGATAATATGTACTTTAGTTAATCAGAAGATTAGCCAAGTGCCAGAACGGGAGCTGTACCAACTGTGAAACCGTCTGATGTGATACCGGCTGTGCTGTTATCCCAAGCGAAAACATCTGCTGACCAAGCGTGCTGAGCGTCAGCACCGAATGTGGGAACACCAGTAACACCAGCTACAGTAGATGAATCTGCAGTGTACCAAACTGCTACACAGCTACCACCGATTATGTTAGCCTTTGCAGCACCGTTTGATAATGAAGGGAATAAATCAGCAAGATTGATAGCTAAAAGCTCAACTGCTTCTGTTTTGCCTGCTTTTGTTGTGCCTGCTGAACCTGTACCGCTAGTATTTGTCCACTTAATTGTGTTGCCTGTCTTGAATGCTGAAGTATCCGATACTGTAACTGTCCATGTACCACTTGAAACTTCAATATCAACTGTTGTTGTAGCTGTACCCTTCAGAGGACCGTAACCTGCTGTATCAGCGTCTGTTAAGAACTGGTTGATCTGCTTCTGAATTTCAGATGCAGTTGTGTTAGCAGATGTTACTCTTGAGTTAGTAACGAAGCCCAGCATTGTGGGGATCAGGATAGCTGCGAGTACGCCGATGATAGCGATAACAACGATCAGCTCAACGAGTGTGAAGCCTTTCTTGGCTTTCAGTTTCTGTAATTTCTTTATCATGGGAAATTACCTCCTTGAAAAATGTAAAAGTTTTTTTATGCTTAACGGTCTGCGCCGTTAAATCCAAAATCCCCCGAGAGTGTCTGTCATCTTAAGTCTATGCCGAAAGCTTTACTCTTAGCACCAGACCTTAAGCTCTGCCGTTAGCACCTTTAAGATATTTCCCTTGCACCCTTGGTGTTTTCTGTACACTAAGAATATCATACTCCATTCAAAAAAGCAATAGCCAAATTGCTAAATTTTGTGCTAATCTTTAAAATTAGTGAAATTTAAATATAACAGAATTTGATTTGTGGTGCATTTTGCACAAGGATTGTGTAACGAGGTTACACAAATATCGGCTTACGCTCATATTATGCTGTCGTCAAGCAGAAAATCCACTATTCCTATATTAAGAACTCCGCTTTCATTATACCAACGCTTGGTTATATCGTGACGTACTATTATCTTAGGAAAATAGTCACCCGTCAGCGAAAACGGCTTATTCTCCTGCATCGTCTTTTCCTCATCGGGCAACGCAAAGGCAGACTGGATATACAGCCTTTTTTCTCCGTCATTTGCTATAAAGTCGATTTCCCTTGCGACCTGCTTTGACTTTCCGTTGTCGTCTTTCTCGCTTGAATACACCACTCCGACATCTACCATACAGTCACGGACGATCAGCTCATTGTAAATGATATTTTCCATGATATGCGTCATTTCCTGCTGTCTGAAGCCTATCCGGGCATTCCTCAGCCCTATATCCTCGCAATAATACTTGTTTGGATAATCGAAATAGCCTTTACCTCTGACATCATACCGCCTGCACTCGCTAAAAAGATACGCGTCGGTGAGATCGGCGATATACTGCTTCACCGTATTATTAGCGACCGCGCTCCCGCCCTTCAGCTTCTGCTTTGAGTTAAGGCTGTTTGCAATGTTTGTCGGGTTTGTGAGCGAGCCTACAGAAGAACACAGCAAATCAAGCACCGCCGACAAAATATCCTCACGCTTTATCCTCTTGCGCTCTACTATATCTTTAATATAGACCTCTGAAAACAGCGTGCTCAGATAGTTCATCTTTGCTTTATCGGTAGGTCTTGACAGTACAAGCGGCATACCGCCGTAAAACGCGTAATTGTCAAACGCCTCATATTTATCACCGCCCACAGCGGAATAATACTCCGCAAAGCTCAGCGGGTGCACTCTTATTTCATCGCTCCTGCCGCGAAATTCGGTAAGTATATCCGCCGACAGCATTTTTGAATTACTGCCCGTGACATATATATCAAGGTTCGGGAGCGACCGCAGATCGTTCAGAGCGTCATAGAACGTGATCTTTTTGCCGTCCTTGTTATAAGGATTGGGCACTTCGTCCGACATCTGTATTTCGTCCACAAACAGATAATACTGCTCGCTGTCCGTCCTTACTCTTTCACGCACAGCTTTAACAAGTTCAAGAGGGTTTCTGTACCGTATATCGCTCGCAAGGTCAAATGCGTAGGAAAAGATATTTTCCGGCTTTGTTCCGTTTTCAAGCAGGTACTTTCTGAACAGTGTACCGAGAAGATATGACTTGCCTGAGCGGCGTATGCCTGTTATCACCTTGACCTGTCCGTCCCACATATATGAAATGATTTTCTCGAGATACTTGTCGCGTTTTATCTCCATAATACACCTCCGCTGAAAACTTACTACAGAAACTATGCTACTTTTCAATAAGATTATACACCGTTTTTAGCAAAAAGGCAAGGGCTTGATTTACCTTTGATGAAAACTTTGTCGAAAATACGACCAAGTTTTCAGTGAAACCGCTCTTATAAAGCAAGAACCCCCGCAGGCACATCGCCTGAGGGGGGCTGTGGCAGGATTTGTTACATGCGCTTGCTCGCTATCGTCTTTATAAACGATTTTTTTAATTCCTGCGGTTTATAGAAGAATGAAGATTCCGATTTACTTAGTCTGTTTTCCTGCTGCTTTAGCGAAAGCAATTCTATACTGCATATAAAATCCGCTAACTGCAACAATCTGTACTCACCCGGTGAAGCTTTTCTGAATTCAACGTTGCTCAAAAGCATAGACAGGATAGTATTAAGCACAAGATTAAGCTCTGTTTGTCCGTTATCATAGTATACATTGACTTTGTCAAAAGACGAAAAGTAGTCGTAATTTTCACTGACAAATGATTTTATTTGCTTTGAAAGCTGTGTACTCAAAGCAAACTTATCTCCCGCAGTCTTCCTGTCTATTATAATAGAGTTATGCTTTATTGGGGCATGAAGAAAAAAGCAACGCATTTTATAAAGCAATTGTCGGCGTTCGTCTATCGTCATATTATGATACGGAACTTCTCTTCTTATTATAGGAGCTGTATGTATATAAGAAAAGTCGAGATCCATATATGACAAACTATTTTCAAGTTGTTCCAGTGCCCGTTTTAAATCTTCCGATTGATTATGTAATACCAATGTTACTATATAGTACGGAGAAGCGTTGTTCACTTTACCGAAATCGCCCGATTCATCAACAAATACGCTTAATATCTTTTCCATTTTTCATTATCCCGCAATCATAAAAATCTAAAAAAAATGACGGGGAAGTGTCCCCGTCTGCGGTGGCCCAGATCATAACGACCAAGCCAAAATGCAGTATACTGCACTTTTATTGTATTCGTATTATATCATAAAAATTCAACTTTGTCAAGATTTCCTACAGACATAGCAAGAACCCCCGCAGGCACATCGCCCGCAGGGGTTCTCTCTATATTAGTTTAAAACATTATGGAGAGTGCGATTAAACTGTTTCGTCAACGCCATAGTAAGCATTGAGGTACATCTGCTTGATCTCGCTCATCAGCGGGTATCTGGGGTTAGCGCCTGTACACTGGTCATCGAATGCCTGCTCTGTCATAGCGTCAAGTCTGTCTAAGAAGTCCTTTTCATCAATACCGTAGTCCTTGATCGTCTTCTTGATGCCTACAGTTTCCTTGAGCTGTTCGATCTTAGCGATGAACTTCTCGAACTTCTCTTCGTTGTTCTTACCTGTTACGCCGCAGAATTCAGCAACTTCAACGTATCTCTCAAGAGTATGGGGGTGATCATACTGTGAGAATGTACCCATCTTTGTGGGGTTGGGAACTGCGTTGAAACGCATAACGTGTGTGATAAGCAGAGCGTTTGCAACACCGTGAGGCAGGTGGTGGAAAGCACCGAGCTTGTGGGCCATTGAGTGGCAGACACCGAGGAATGCGTTAGCGAATGCGATACCTGCCATAGCAGAAGCATTAGCCATCTTCTCTCTTGCTTCAACATCTGTCTGACCTTCAGCGTAAGCTCTGGGCAGATACTCAAAGATGTTCTTAGCAGCCTTAAGAGCAAGACCGTCTGTGTAGTCTGTAGCCATGATAGATGCGTAAGCTTCGAGGCAGTGTGTAAGTGCGTCAACACCCGAAGCACTTGTCAGACCCTTAGGCTGTGTCATCATGTTGTCTGTATCAATGATTGCCATGTTGGGCAGTAACTGATAATCGGCAAGAGGATACTTAACGCCTGTCTTTTCGTCAGTGATAACTGCGAAAGGTGTGCACTCAGAACCTGTACCTGAAGATGTGGGGATAGCTACAAAGTAAGCCTTTTCGCCCATCTTGGGGAATGTGTAAACTCTCTTACGGATATCCATAAATCTCATAGCCATATCGAGGAAGTCAACATCGGGATGCTCGTAAAGTACCCACATGATCTTACCTGCGTCCATAGCAGAACCGCCGCCGAGTGCGATAATTACGTCAGGCTGGAACTGCTTCATCAGCTCTGCACCTTCCTTAGCGCAAGCAAGCGTAGGATCGGGAGCAACGTTGAAGAATACTGTATGAGAAATGCCCATCTGATCGAGCTTATCTGTGATAGCCTTTGTGTTACCATTATGATATAAGAAAGAGTCTGTTACGATAAACGCTTTCTTCTTGTGCATTATTGTGCCCAGCTCATCGAGAGCAACAGGCATACAACCCTTCTTGAAGTAAACCTTCTCAGGAAGTCTCAGCCACAGCATATTCTCTCTCCTCTCAGCGACTGTCTTGATGTTGATGAGGTGCTTAACACCAACGTTTTCGGATACGGAGTTACCGCCCCATGAGCCGCAGCCCAGTGTTAATGAGGGGAGAAGCTTGAAGTTGTAAAGGTCACCGATACCGCCGTGTGAAGAAGGAGTATTAACGAGGATACGGCAGGTCTTCATTCTGTTACCGAATTCGTTGATCTTTTCACGCTCTGTAACAGCGTTGCAGTACAGAGATGATGTATGACCGTAACCGCCGTCTGCAACGAGCTTTTCAGCCTTTGCAACTGCGTCTTCAAAGTCCTTAGCCTTGTACATAGCCAGTACGGGAGAGAGCTTTTCGTGTGCAAACTCTTCTTCGATGTCAACGCTTTCAACTTCACCGATAAGAACCTTAGTCTTGGGGTCAACCTTAACGCCTGCGAGCTCAGCTATTGTAGCGGCTTTCTGACCAACTATCTTTGCGTTGAGTGCGCCGTTGATAAGGATCGTCTTTCTTACCTTTTCTGTTTCCTCGGGATTTAAGAAGTAGCAGCCGAGAGCCGCAAATTCCTTCTTAACCTTGTCATATATCTTGTCGAGTACGATTACTGACTGCTCAGAAGCACAGATCATACCGTTATCAAATGTCTTTGAGTGAACGATAGAAGCAACAGCGAGCTTGATGTCAGCTGTAGAATCAATGATTGCGGGTGTGTTACCTGCACCAACGCCGAGAGCGGGCTTACCTGATGAGTAAGCTGCCTTAACCATTCCGGGACCACCTGTAGCGAGGATTATATCAGCGCTTCTCATAACTTCGTTTGTGAGGTCAAGTGAGGGAACGTCGATCCAAGCGATGATGCCCTTGGGTGCGCCTGCTGCAACAGCGGCGTCCAGAACTACCTTAGCGGCAGCGATTGTGCTCTTCTTAGCTCTGGGGTGGGGGCTGATTATGATACCGTTTCTTGTCTTAAGACAGATAAGTGTCTTGAATATAGCTGTTGATGTGGGGTTTGTTGTAGGAATAACTGCGGCAACAACACCGATAGGCTCTGCAACCTTCATTGTACCGAAAGCCTTGTCTTCTTCGATAACGTCGCAGGTCTTTGTGTTCTTGTAAGCGTTGTAGATGTACTCGGCTGCGTAGTTGTTCTTGATAACCTTATCTTCAACAACGCCCATGCCTGTTTCTTCTACTGCCATCTTAGCGAGCGGGATTCTCATCTGGTTAGCTGCGATTGCGGCTGCCTGGAAGATCTTATCTACCTGCTCCTGTGTGTAGGTTGCGAATTCCTGCTGTGCAGCTTTTACTTCTGCCATACGAATCTTGAGAGCGTCAACATTGTCAACGATCAGCGGGCTTACGGGAGCAGATTCAGCTGTCTTTTTGCTTACGATTTGCTTTTTAGCCATTTTGTCCTCCTGAATGTTTTAAACTGTTCTTTCTTTGTTGTACCGTGTTTCGCGGTAAGCTGTTATAGTTTACCACCGGGCGAGCGGTTTACCCATTTGTTATTTTTTTAACAATATCATTATATCAATTTGGAGCGCATTTTGTCAATCTTTTTTTCTATGAAAATGGCTAAAATAAGCCTGCCGCTTTTGTGCATATTGTATAATTGAAGGCGAAGAGGGTCGGATATGAGGAAAAAAGCAGAATCACTCAGTCTGTTGTGCAAAAGGGGTTGTGTCGCAACCCGAAAAAGGAAAAGTGAGCCGAAGTGCAAAGGATAGCGCGCTCGGCTCGCTTTTTTGTATGGTTTGCTCCTATTATATTGCTTTAGTAATTAACAATGATAGCAAGCTACCGATACTGCCTTTTGCGGGATATCACTTCTCGGGTTCGCTATTCTGTGCGATAACGTTGCTGCTATGTGTGAGGGAGACAACCCAAGGGGAGAGAGGAAGGCGCTCCGAAGGCGCTTTCCCCTCTCCCCTTAGGTTTTCTCCCTCGCGCTCCCACTTTCCTAACTCCTTTTCTCTTCTGCCATAATGGGGTGTTGGCTATAAGACACACAAACGATTGCGTTTAAAAAGCCGCTATAAGCGGGACGCTGACGCTCTGTTCGACCCGGGGGACTGTACAGATATCTCAGGATAGTGCGTTTTTTGGAAATTTCGGTGATAATGCAGTTGCATTGATACACTCACGAAATTATTAACAACTTATCAGCACGGAAATTGTTTTCAGCGGTGTTGGCTGTAATTTATTGTTTTGACGTTTTGACAATATGTTGCACTGCAAATTTAATGAAATTTGATAAACCGAGGAATTGAGTCACAGCCCTTCCCTGTTAAATTGCCTATCAGTCAGTCCTTAAAATGCTCCCCGTATTTTTCTTTCATAGCTTTCCATGATTTTTCATAACCGTATAGTCCTTGAAAATATATATCATCATCTCCGAAAAGTGATGGAACATCATCACAAGCCAGGTCATATTTCATAGGATACGATTTATGATAAGAGTTCCCGTCATTTGTTCCGGGAATAGGAGTAACAGCCACAAAGGCAAGATATGATACGTCTTTTTCCATAGCTGAACCGTTATCTGTCAGAATTACTTTGCCGTTATATTTTTTGATATAATCGTTCATTTTGCTGTTAATACCGACAATATCCTCGATTTCGTAAATCTTGTTTTGAAAATCATCAATCTTATCCTGATCGGGATTTTCTTTTGCTTTCTCGGCTTTTATTTCATTTTCGTATTCGGCTATTTCGGCATTTTTTTCGTCTAAAAATTCATCTATTACCGATGGAACTACATTGCCTTGTTCGTCCATATGTTCACATAAGTAAAACGACTCCTGGATATAAATTATGTCACCTGTTTTAAGATCCGTTACCGCATCGGCGGTTTTATCGATCACTTCTTCTATAACTATTGGCGTAAATATCCCTGTCAGGTCGTTTGTATCGGAAGAATTTACCGAAGCAGATTCCGGTACGGTTTTACTTCCGCTTTTTCCGTTATTGAATATATAACTGTCGCCCGCAACCTTGCATTTTATTACCAACACCTCATCTTGTACCGCATATCGCGCAAGAGGAAGTGTTACTGTTTCGCCTGTATTCGGACCTAACCCATCCCTTTTCAAATTATATGTTCTGCGGAAAGTAGTTTTTACATACTTGTTTTTATCATACGAAAATGTCTGATATCCCTCAATATTCTTTACAAGATTTTCATCGCTTTTATCGTTTGAATTATCCGTTACAGAACTGTTTTCAGTAGCCGAGCTTTCGGCTTTACTTTCATTTTTACTGTCCGTGACTGAGCTCTCGCTCGGTGGTGTAGTATCACCCGCACTGCTCTGCACAGAGTTAGAGCTACTTGTACAGCCGAATAGCATAAGAGCCGATAAGATCAGTGCTGTTGTTTTGGTTAGATTTTTCATAGCATTTTACCTCAATTTTGTAGTCCCGCGTTATTTTTTGAAATGCTCCCCGTATTTTTCTTTAAGTATCTTCCATTGATATCGGTAGCACCGTGCACTGCTGAAAAGCTCATCATCGCCGACTTCCGTTGAGAAAACAGTCGGCTTATCTTTTTCAAGATTAAAAATTATATGATAATTTTTAGCATAGATATTACCGTCGTTTTCATTGGGGGTCTTTCTGTTGTCAATATACGCAAGATAAGATTCACCCTTTTGCATTGCCAACGGTGTGTTAGTACTGAATATATACTTACCGTTTCCCTCTTTTAAAGTGTTATACAAACCTACCCATGGATCTTCATAATACCCTGATGTTAATTCTCCGGATTCTGTTTCATAACGCTCCCGCGACATTTGGTAATATTGATCAAAAAACGGCATTTTTCCTTTATAAGAAGATGTTACGTCATAAGGTTCACAAATATAAACTATATCACCGTTTTTATATACACATTCTTTACCGCCGTCATCAAGTATTTCATCGATAACGACAGGGGTATATACTCCTCCTCTTATATCACGGTTCATTACTTGTACATCTCCGCACTTGCCGTTATATACATAATAACTGTCGCCGACGACATGACATTTGATTGCAACAGGCTCAATTGATTCATATGCGTACTCTTCAATATTCTCTATAGTAGGCTCAAAGACTTTATAGATGTCATAATAGTCTGAACCTTCATTTGTGAATATTGTTATATTGGTAATCTCATTTTTATCTTCATCATACGAAAACGTCTGATACCCCTCGATATTTTCAACAAGGTTTTCTTCACTTTTCTTGCTCGAATTATCCGTTACAGAACTGTTTTCAGTTGCAGAGCTTTCATTTTTGCTATCGTTTTTGCTGTCCGTGACCGAGCTCTCGCTCGGCGGTGTGGTATCGCCTACACCGCCGGTTGCAGAGTTACTTGTACAGCCGAAGAGCATAAGTGTCGATAAGATGAGTGCTGTTGTTTTGGTTAGATTTTTCATGATTGATTACCTCATTTTTTCAGACTTGATTTACATATAATGATATAGAACTGCTTATTTTTTAATTGCTGTTTCTCATTATTGAGTTTGGTGCGAAAAGCCGAAATTTGTTGTACTTTTCTTGCTGTATAAAGATGCGTCAAGTATTGTTTTTGATCCGTCTTTATTCTGGGATACTACCGAATAATCGTCTGTTTCCTGCGCAAATAAGCGGTTCGCGTGTTCTTTTTCTTTTCATAAGTACCTCCGTTTTGTTTTTGAAAAAGAAACACTTTTTCTATTGTTACAATATCACTTATACTATGCAAAATCAAGACTTGTCTTGATTTTTTGTGAAATATAGCCAACAAAAATTGTCAAAATAGCCAAACAGCGACTTGCCCTCGCAAGCCGCCGCTTCTCATCTCACTTAACCTCAACAACAACATCTGCACCTATTCCCGCCGCCTTTATTACACCGCTTTTCTCTGCGGTGTCGGGCTCATACGGTTTTCCGTCTTTAATATACGCTATACTGCACTTTCTGCCGTTACCGAGAATATCGGGGATATTCTCCGCCGGGATATGCACCTTTGCGGTCGCTCTCCACAGGTTGATATCAAGCACTCCGTTTATCCTGTCAGCCGTTATGTCCATATCGGACTTTGAAGTAAGCTCTATGCTTCCCGAGCTGTCCTCTATAACAACGCTGTCCGCCTCTCCGTCATATTCAAGCCGCCTTATGTCAAGCGAGCTTACACACAGCAGTCTTGCCTGTGCGGATATTTCACAGCAGTCGGTAAACTGCTTCGGCAGCAGTATCTTCACCGATACATTCTCCTGCGCTTCATACCTGCTCATCTTATCCTTGCGCAGGCACTCTACATCAAGCTTATTTTTACGGCTGTCGAGCTTTACCTTGAACACCGAGCCGATATCCTCCGCCGTTTCCGAAGAGAATATAACGTGTAGCTTCTCGTCGTCACCGCCGGATACGGTGATATCACGCACGCTTCCGGCATTTATGTCAAAGTGTGTGGTGATATCTATATCATATGCCGTTTCGCTCGTGTACTGAGCCGCACCGCCTTTTTCCGTCAAACTTCCGCTTACAAGCTCGTCAAGTGTCACCTTGAATATCTCCGCAAGTATGGTCATATTTTCGATATCGGGAAGACCCTTTCCGGTTTCCCACTTGGTTACCGCCTGACGTGATACGCCTATACGCTCCGCAAGCTCTTCCTGCGAGATACCCTCGCTCTTTCTTATCTGCCTTAACTTTTCACTGAAATCCATATCTGTTTCCTCCTTGATTTGCCGTGTTTTTTTGACAGCCCGATTATAACCCTTTTCCCGCAGTAGCCGCAATAAACATCTGCTTACAATCGTTATTTTTCGGCGCTACTTTGCGTTGCATACAGCTAAACCGCATAACAAAGCGGAATGTGAAGCCACACATTCCGCCGTGATCTTTATTAAAACTGCAACAGCATAACCACCAGTGCCACAATAAACACAGGCGAAAAGACCGCCAACATCTTCTTATGCTTATGCTCACCGCCGACAGGCGTAAGCTTTGCCGCTCCGCAGAACGCAAGCAGTACCGCAACGAACGGTGCCGTAAAGTAAGAGATGTTCACAATAAGATTTCCGAGTGCCGCCGCCGCGTCTACAAGTCCATCCCAAAGTCCGCCGATACCGGTGAGTTGTTTCTGATAGGTTATCACCGTCACAAAGAAGTTGTTTATCAGGTGAAGTACCATTCCCGGGATTATCGTGTCATATCTTACCGCCACAAGTCCGAAGATTATGCCGCTTAAAAACGCATATGCGAACTGGTCGAAATTGCCGTGCGCCAGTCCGAACACCAGTGCCGACAGTATAATTGCTGGAGTATCGCCTATAGGCTTGAGCGAACGTAACAGCAGATGGCGGTAAATGATCTCCTCGAATACCGGTGCAATAAACGCCGTGAATATCAGCGTTACCACGCCCGCCGAAAAACTTGACGGTGCAATAGCGTCCATCACGTTCTGTATCTCTCCCACGCCGAACAGAAGCTGTAATATATAATTTATGCAGGTCGTGATATTGCTTCCCCACATTGCAAACGCAAACATTGCGGGTATGAGGATCAGCGGATAGTACGACTTGTTCTCATACTGCGTGTCAAGACGCTTCAGCGGTCTGTACTTCTTATACAGCACCCCGAACGCAAGCAGCTTCGGGATATATGTCGATATATTGCTGAAGGTGTAATTCAGCACAGTAAACATGGTACTGCCTGTATCAAGCCCCGCCCCGACAAACGAGCGCAGCAACATCACCATCGCAATGAATATGACCTTTTGCAGCAGCACCGATACGATCAGCGCAACACCGACATCAAGGCACAGTCTGCGTATATCCGCAGGCTTAAGATCGTCTTTTGAGGTCAGTAGATCAAAGCTCTGCTGTCTGTATCTTTCTGCAATAATACCGGTAAGGCTTTTCTGCATTTTAACAGAGTCCTTTCGTTAAATAATCATCATAGCTATTATATACGCCGTGCACAGAATAAATCCCACAATGAACAAAGGTTCTTTTGTCACAGCGATGAATTTCTGCTTTTTGGTAAGCTCCGGATAGTTGTTTACCGGTCGGTAAAGGCGATTGTTCTTAAGCTTTCCTATAGCCGCCGCAATGCCGACTACAGCTACTATCAGCACGACCGCAAGGTAAAGCATCAGCACCGTCATAAATGCCTGCTCTCCGCTGCTGAGCTCAATTCCCTGCTGAACGTGACTTACAGCCGAAATAAAGGTATCACTGCCGACCGCCACTATCGCTATTCCCGCAATAGAGTTGAATATCGCGTGCATTATCATAGTCGGCACAAGACTGCCGGTCGCATATCTGACATAGCCAAGACATATGCCGACGATCATCGTATAGCAGAACTGATGTATGTTACCGTGCGCCATTCCGAAGCACAGTGACGAAACGAGTATCGCAAAGCCGTTTCCGTAGGGCATCAGTGAGGTCTGTATAACTCCCCTGAACCAATACTCCTCGAACAGCGGGGCAAGCACCGCCATCTGTATGAAGAGAAACGCGAGATACCAGCCGCCAAGCCCAAGCCCCTTTGACACTATCGGTGCGAGCGTATCCTGAACCGCCGAGCGATCCTGTACTATAAAAAAAGATATCGCCATCACCGCAATGTTTGCCACCTGACCCGCTCCGTACATTGGTACGAACCACGATACAGCCTTACCGAGCCTTTTAGGCTTCTTGTAAAGACTGCCGTCAAAGTGATATCCGAGCAGCTTTGATGTTACCGCTATCGCCAGCACATACAGTATAAGTATGCTTGCAAGCGCCTGCACAGAAGAGGTCACCTGCGTATCGCAGTCAGCCATAAGCACTCCTATGAGCGCAGTCACCGCATCGGCAACACAGCGTGCCGCGAATATGACTATTAAAGCCAGTCCCGCCTTTTTGCACGCCGCTCTGAAATCAGCGGCGCACATCGAGCACTTCTCCTGTTTCAAGCATTTCCTTTACATAGTTCGGCAGGGCAAAACAACCCTTGTGAAGCTCGGTATTGTAATATCTCGTTTTAAGTCCGAGTGAGTTCCAGTGCTGTGCATCAAGATCCTTTATCGGATCGAGCCCCTTGCTTGCAAAGCCGAACAGCCAGTGACCACTGGCATACGTCGGGATATGTGCCTGATAAACGGCGCATACGGGGAACACCGATTTTATGCGTTCGTGCGCTCTGCACATAGCTTTTGCGTCATTGACATAGAACGGGCTTTCATGCTGATTTACAAGTACGCCTGTGTCGGTCAGCGCGTTGTAGCAGTTGCCGTAAAATTCGGGGGTAAAAAGCCCCTCGCCCGGTCCGAACGGGTCGGTAGAGTCAACTATTATCAGGTCGTATTCGCCCTGCTTGTGTCTTACAAACCTCAGTCCGTCCGTGAAATGTATATCAAGTCTGGGGTCATGCATTGAAACGGTCATCTCAGGGAAATACTCCTCGCAGACCTCAACGACCTTTTTATCTATCTCAACAAGGTCGATATGCTCTATCGTGTCGTAGCGGCACAGCTCTCTTACAGTGCCGCCGTCGCCCGCGCCTATGACGAGCACATTCTTTATATTCTTCTTTACCGCCATAGGAACGTGTACTATCATATCGTGATAGATAAATTCGTCCTTCTGCGTTATCATTACATAGCCGTCAAGCGCAAGCAGTCTGCCGAATTCGAGCGACTGAAAAACATCTATCCTCTGATATTCGCTCTGCCCGCTGTACAGCTGTTTGTCAACTCTTATCGAAAATCTTACGCTGTCGCTGTGATTTTCCGTGAACCATAAATCCATATTATTACCGTCCTTTCAGTCTGTAAACGTATAAGTCAATGTGGTACGGCAGACGAGCTTACTCGTCCAGTATCATAATGTTCTTTATTTCAAGATCCTGTGTACCCGTAAGGAAACAGCCCTTATCTCCCGCATACTTTATATATACGAGAATTTCATCGGTTATCTGCTCTCCGGGCGCAAGAATCGGTATTCCGGGCGGATAGCACATTACAAATTCGCCGCTTATCTTACCAGAACTGCGCTCTATCGGCACACTTTTCTTGTTTCCGTAGAATGCGTCCTGCGGTGACAGCTTTACTATAGGATTGATATACTCGTGGTCAAGCATACCCGTCTTGTCCTTTGAGTAGATGCGCTTTATATCGTTGAGCGCACCGATAAGCCTGTCAAGATACAGCTCCCTGTCACCTATCGAAACGTAAGCGAGGATATTTCCTATATCGCCGAATTCTATCTGTATTCCGTAGCGGTCACGGAGGATATCGTAAACCTCTATGCCCGCAAGTCCGATATCTCTTGTGTGTATCGACAGCTTTGTAACATCGAAGTCGTAGAACGCTCCGCCGTCACAAAGCTCCTTTGAGAATGCGTAATAGCCGCCTATCTCGTTTATCTCGTCACGCATATACTGCGCATACGACTGCACCTTTGCGAATATCTCCTTGCCGTGGAGCGCAAGGTTTCTTCTTGATATATCAAGGCTCGACATCAGCAGATAACTGCCGCTTGTCGTCTGCATAAGGTTTATTATCTGCCTTACATAGCCCTCGTTCACCGTGTCGGCTGTAAGTAAGAAACTGCTCTGCGTCAACGAGCCGCCGCTCTTGTGCATACTTACCGCGGCAAAGTCAGCGCCCGCCTTCATTCCGGCAAGCGGCATATTGTCGCCGAAGTAGAAATGCGTTCCGTGCGCCTCGTCCGCAAGCAAGTACATTCCGTGTGCGTGTGCAAGATCCGCAATACGCTTTATATCCGAGCATACGCCGTAATAGGTCGGGTTATTTACAAATACCGCCTTTGCGTCGGGATTTTCAAGTATAGCCTTTTCAACGTCCTCGACCGTCATTCCGAGCGGTATTCCGAGCTCCTTGTTTACTCCGGGGTTTACATATACCGGCACAGCACCGCCGAGAATAAGTGCATTTATCGCACTGCGGTGTACGTTACGCGGCATTATTATCTTCTCGCCGCGCTTTGCAACGGCAAGCGCCATAGCCTGCACTGCGGCGGTAGTTCCGTTTACTATAAAGAATGCGTTTTTAGCACCGAAAGCCTCTGCGGCTATCTGCTCCGCCTCTTTTATGACAGAAACCGGGTGACACAGGTTATCGAGCGGCTTTGACGAGTTTACGTCCACCGTCATGCATTCCCTGCCTAAAAATTCCGTCAGCTCGGGGTTGCCCCTGCCCATCTTATGACCGGGTACGTCAAAAGGCACTATACGCTTTGCCCGGTATTCCTTTAACGCCTCATATATAGGCGCGCGCTCCTGTGAGAGCATATCATCAGTCCTTTCGGGAAGGAAGTAATGTTATCGTAATATCATCTAGGTATTTTTGTAGGGGAGGGGCTCGCCACTCCCGGATATTTCATCGCTTTGATTTATCCGTAAATATTCATCCCCGAATATATCTCTATCATCTCGCGCCTTAAGCTCTCTGTTATCCTCAGACGCTCCTTAGGCGGGATATCATATATATCCGTATTGAACAGATAGTTCTTGAGATCCATCTCGCGCACCATAAGCCTTGTGTGAAATATATTCGCCTGATACACATTTATATCCGTTGCGTCATATTTCGTCAGCGTATAGTCGTTGATAAAATCCTGAATCGAGGTTATATCGTGGTCAAGATACAGCTTTCTGCCGCCTACATCGCGGGTAAATCCCCTTACCCTGTAGTCTATCGTAATGATATCGGAGTCAAAACTGCCGATAAGATAATCAAGCGCATTAAGCGGTGAGATCTCGCCGCAGGTCGAAACGTCAATATCGACCCTGAATGTCGAAATGCTGTTATTGGGGTGATATTCGGGATAGGTGTGTACCGTAACGTGTGACTTGTCAAGATGCGCCACTACCGTTTCGGGCGCAGTTGCCGCACCGCGCGGAGGGTGAAGCGGCTTTCCGTCAACCATTCCCCTGTTGCACGACTTGTCTATTTCCATGCTGTCGGTAGCCTTTTCGCTTATCAGCAGTGTTACGCTCGCGCCCTGCGGGTCGTAGTCCTGCTTTGATATGTTAAGCACATTGGCACCTATTATATCTGTAACGTCGCACAGTATACCCGTAAGTCGCTCGGAGTTATACTGCTCGTCGATATAGTCAATATATTCTTTTTGTTCTCTTGCACCCTTGGCATAACAGACATCGTAGATGTTGAAGCTGAGGGTCTTTGTGAGGTTGTTGAAACCGTAAAGTTTAAGCTTTTTTTCCAACAGATACACAACCTTTCGGATAAATATCTGCATATAAACGCAGCTACTATAATAATATAGTAAAACTGCCCTCTTGTCAATAAAAACTTGTGTAAAGAAAACCGCCGATGGCTTTCTCAGCTCTCGGCGGTTGTAAATATTTTTCGTTTTATAATTAAGGTTATACGTTATCCTGACCGGGAACATACTCAAGGCTGTCGTCAGAAACCGTAGTTTCGACAACTTCCTTCTTTTGCGTATTATCGCCCGCAGTATCGTTCTTATCCTTGAATACGAACTTCAGCAGGATAGGCGTTACTACAGTTGTGATAACTACCATTATTACTATAGGTCCGAACAGGCTGCTGCTCATAAGTCCCATACCAAGACCCTTATCGGCAACTATCAGTGCGACCTCGCCACGCGATATCATTCCGACACCGATCTGCAAAGCCTCTTTATTTGAGTATCTGCATATCTTAGCGCCAAGTCCGCAACCGACGACCTTTGAGAGTATAGCTACTATCAGCAGTACCACAGCAAAGATGATTATCATAGGAGTCATATCGGTAAGTGTTACCTTAAGACCTATGCTTGCGAAGAAGATAGGCGATAACAGCAGATATGACATTGTATCAAATCTGTGTGCAATGTACTTTGTCTTTGATGTACTTGAAATTACAAGACCCGCAACGAACGAACCTGTAATATCCGCAACTCCGAAGAATTCTTCCGCAACATAAGCGAAGATAAGGCAGAGCGCAAAGCTTACTATAACGTAACGACGCTGATTTTCCTCTGTTCTCTGTGTCCACTTGTTGAATACGAAGTGGAAGAATATACCGAACAGCAGAGCGAACGCGAAGAAGCCGAGTATCTTCAGTATTACTATGCCGATGTTGCCCGATTCGGGATCTGCAAGAGATGTGATCACAGTCAGCGCAATGATACCGAGCACATCATCTATAAGTGCCGCACCGAGTATCGCGTTACCCGCTCTCGTGCTGAGCTTTCCGAGCTCCTTAAGCGTTTCGACCGTTATACTTACCGATGTTGCCGTGAGGATAACGCCTACGAAAACGTCCTGTAAGAATGTCGATGCTGTAAGCGTGGGATCAGCCGTGCCGAAGCAGAATGCCGTAACAGCACCGCCGATAAGAGGTACGATAACACCGATAAGCGCTATTATCGAGCTTGCGACACCGCACTTTTTCATCTCGCGGATATCCGTTTCAAGACCCGCAACGAACATAAGTACGATAACACCTATCTCAGACAGGTTGCTCAGTATGGGAGCATTGTCAAGAGATACAAGGTTAAGACATACAGGACCTAAGATGATACCTGCAACCAGCGCACCGACTACCTGAGGCAGTTTTATGATCTTTGACAGCAGTCCGAACGCCTTTGTGAAAATGAGGATTATCGCTATATAAAGCAGATATGTGTAATCCATAATTCATCTTCCTTTCCGTTTTGTTTTGTTCTACTTTTCTTTTTATCACAAAGGCTATATCGTGAATTTACGATATAGCCTTTGTTTTATCTGTATGTCCGTATTATAACACCTATTTAGAATATGTCAATCCGCCTTGAATGTTAAAACAAAATTTTTCGTCAAAATCTATGAATTCACCAAACAAAAATGTTATAAGTGGATAATTTTCTTGACAAATTTCAATGAATTTTTTGAATGGCTTGTTATTCATTTTTGCAATACTATTATTTGTAAAGCTGACATTTAAAGTATTTTCATTTTCGGCTGAATTCTTGTAAATCGGCATAAACAAAAGCGTTACGGGATTTTTACATTCCCGTAACGCTTTTATGGTTATGAATTTTTCATAAATATTTATTCAGCACCTGAACATTTCAGCCGATCTTTTCGACCATGCAGACAGCGTGTGCGGCTATGCCCTCGCCCGCTATGCCTAGCCCTTCCTCGGTAGTCGCCTTGACATTTACATCGTCCGTATCAAGTCCCAGAGCCGCCGCTATACTTCTTTGCATATCGGGTATGAAGCTTGCAAGCTTCGGCTTTTCAGCGATTATGGTTATATCCACGTTTGTAACGTGTGCGTTTTTCTCGTCAAGCAGTTTTCTGACGTGTTCAAGAAGCCGCATACTGCTGATACCCTTGTATCTGTCGTCACTGTCGGGGAAATGCTTTCCGATATCTCCGAGAGCCACAGCTCCGAGCATAGCGTCCATAAGCGCGTGTACCGCAACGTCCGCATCGCTGTGTCCGAGAAGTCCTATATTATCCTTATTCGGCACTTCCACGCCGCAAAGTATCAGCTTTCTGCCCTCTACAAGCCTGTGCACGTCATAGCCGTGACCCACACGGAGCTTGGGAGTGTCTGATTTTCCGATTATGCTCTCAGCCATAGTGATATCCTCTTTTGTAGTAAGCTTTATATTGTCATAGCTCCCCTCAACGATAAACGGCTTTATTCCGTACAGCTCCATGACCGATGCGTCGTCCGTTATCCTTGCGTCATTCACATCGAGCTTTTCCGCCGCCGCAAGATAATCCGCCTTTCTTGCCGCCTGAGGTGTCTGCGCAAGCCACAGCGCGCTTCTGTCGGGGGTGGCGATAACCTCGCCGTTATCGCACACCTTGACGGTATCCTTTGCTCTTACCGCCGCCAGAGCCGCACCGTGCTCATATGCCGCCTGTGCTACCTTACCGCCAAGCTCTGCCGTTAAAAACGGTCTTGCTCCGTCATGTATCGATATAACATCGCACTTATCCGATGTCATTTTCACAGCTTTCAGAGCCGACTCAAAGCGTGTCGCCCCGCCCGTAATGATCTTTATCGGCTTATCTGTGCTCACATTGTCCCCGATAAGCTGTGTGATCTCTGCGATATTATCCTCGCTTGCCGCTATTATTATCTCATCGGCGCTGCTTTCGATAAACCGCTCCACACTATATAGTATGACCGCCTTGCCGTGAAGCTGTGCCGTCATCTTGTCAAAGCCCATTCTCCTGCCGCTTCCTGCGGCAAGTATAACCGCGCTTGTAAACATACCGCTCCTTTACGATCAGTCAAAATGCTTGTAGTTGCCTAAGAATTTAAAGTACTTCATCTCTTCCTCCAGTATGGTCATAAGCCTTACCACCTCGGGGTCAAGCGCATTGCCCTCAAAGTCGAGATAGAATACAACGTCAAACGTTTCTCTCTTTATGTCCTGCTTTGCCTGAGGAACAGGCGCACTCTCTATCTTTGTGATATTCAGTCCGTACAGCGCAAAACGGATAAGCATTCTGTACAACGAGCCCGTTGTATGCGGCAGTGACATACATATTGAGATTATATCCGCGTCGGGAGTGACCTCGGGGCGCTTTGCTATGCAGATAAAGCGCGTTGTGTTGTCCGGGTTGTCCGCGATGTCGCGCTTCACTATATCCAGTCCGTACAGCTTTGCGCATCTCTCCGAGCATATCGCCGCTATCGTGTTGTCGTCACTGTTTGCGACCATTTCTGCGGCAAGCGCCGTATTTGTATAAGGTACTTGTCTTGCGGAGCTTTCCTTTAAAAATCCGAAGCACTGCTTTAAAGCCTGTTCATGCGAATATATAGTCTTTATATCCGCGCCGGGCTTTGCCGCAAGGCAGTGATTTATCTTAATCTGAGTACGCTTGCAGATATAGAAATTATACTTTGCAAGCAGGTCGTAGGTCTGTCTTATATCTCCCGCAGTGCTGTTTTCTATCGGGAGAACACCGTAATCGGCGCTTCCGTTCTCTACCGCCTCAAACACATCCGAAAAATCAGGGTAAAAGTATATCTCAGACTCGGGAAACAGCTTTACCGATGCCTCTTCGGTATTACTGCCCGCAGTACCCGGGCAGGCTATCCTCATCGCGCCTGCTTTCGGGCTTGCAAACTTCGGTGTCGGCGCGTCCGCAAGTATCCTCTGCTGTAAGCACTTTGATATATCCATAATACAGGTGAACAGCTGTCCCGCACCCTCGGATATATTCTCGGGCGCTTCGCTCTTTATACGCTCGAGTATCTCCTGCTCGCGCTTTCCCTGAAACACCTGCATATTGTTTTCTTTCTTGTACTTTGCAACTCCGACACACAGATCCATACGTTTGAGAAACAATCTCAGTATTTCATCGTCTGTAGCGTCGATCTCTTTTCTTATCTCTGTGAGATCCATTTTCATTCTCCGTTTCTTTATTTCGGTATTTTATACATTATACAGCAATTGCCGCAGAGCCTTTTACAAACTCTGCGACAATACATAAATTTTTAATTTTAGTCTGCTTTTGACTCCGATGAGCTTTCAGCCGCAGATGAGGAAGAAGCTTCGGAGGACGTTTTGGAAGATGTATCGCTGTCAGCTCCTGCCTTGGCGTAATATACAGTCACCGTTTCGGAATTCTCAACATCGACCTCTTCACCGACCTTCTTACTGCACTTAACGACATATCCCGCCTTGACGCCGTTCGTGTCGCTCGTTTCCTTCTTTTCAAACTTCACGTTTCTCTGCGACAGTATAGCGGTATACTCGTCAACCTTAAGTCCTTTATAATCGGGGAGCGCTATAGATGAAGGACCCTTGCTGACTACAAGCTTTATCTCCGTACCCGCCGTGATCTCGGTATCGGGTTCTATGCTCTGGCTTATTACTATGCCGTTTGCGACTGTATCGTCAAATTTGTACTCAACGTTTATCTTGACAAAGTTGTATGTGTCCTGTATAGATGTAAACAGCGCACCTGTGAATGTCGGGCAGCCGTACACGATATCGGGCATCGTATCGGAGGATACCGTTGTTGAGGCGGTAGTCGTTTCCGGGGCGCTTGAAGAAGCCGTGCTCTCGGGCGCAGAGTAATAGTTAGGGTCGTATGACGAGCTTGCGTTATTGTCTGTCATTGCAAGCACCGCGATAGCGATACCAAAGCCGATGATTATAACGCCGCACACGATTATCGTTGCTATTATCGCCGCTTTGTTGTTCTGCTTTTTCTTCTTACCCTTAGCGTTTGTATTTTTCTGCACAGGCGCTTTTTCAGGCTCTTCCGTAACTTCAATGCGCTTTACACGCTGAACCGGGCGCACAGGCTCCTGCTCGGCGGTATTGAACTTAGGCTGTTCAAACAGCTTTACAACAAGCTCAGTTATAGTCTGTATACGGTTTGAGGTGTTGAGCTTCAGACCGTTCATTATGACCTTTGAAACGTGGCTCGGCACATTTCTGTTTATTACCATAGGCTCGGGGCAGTTGTCATTGCCGAGCCTTGAAATTGACTCGGTAGGCGCACAGCCCGTCAGCACTCTGTACAGCGTAGCGGATATGCCGTATACGTCTGTCCATGTACCCTGCCACTCTGCGGACGAATACTGTTCGGGAGCGGAATAGCCGGGGTACATCTCGCAAGCGATCTCCGTGCCTGTCGTTCTCCCTGCGCTTATCTGAAAATCTATGAGCTTAAGCTCGTTCTTCTCTGTCACAAGTATAGTCTGCGGACTTATCCCACGGTGGATTATCCCTGCTGAGTGCACAAGGCTGAGCGTGGTCAGTATCGGGGGGAAGAGCTCCTTTACCCTGTCCCATGTAAGCTCGCCCGAGCAGTTGGCAAGATAATTCTTCAGCGTTATGCCGTTGATAAACTCGAATATTACATACGCCGTATTGTTCTGTGGGAAAATATCAAGCACCGTCTGTATGTGCGTCATTGAACGTGCCTTCAGCAACGCCTTGTTAAGCTCCACAAACTCCGACATATACGTCTTGTAAAGCGGGAGCTGGTTAGGGTCAACTATTATCTGCGGATCGCCCTTCTTGCGTGAGCACAGTGTATCGGGCATATATTCCTTGATCGTGACCTTTGTACCGGTCACCTTGTCAAAACCGATATATGTAGCTCCCTCGCCGTTGTAGCTGAGAAGCTTTCCTGCGATATAGCGGTCGTTGAGCACCGTCCCCGGTGCAAGATATGACGGCAGATAGGGCGCGTCATTGCTGTAGCCGCACTTCTCGCACGGTCCGTCGCTCTCTTTCTCGTTCATACAGCCTAAGCACAGTCTGTTTATCTCTGTCATTCAGACATTCCTTTCAAAAGAGGATCTTCTCCTCGCAAAGTTTTATGTATAACCGCCGTCTACCGACAGTACAGTCTGTTGAAAAACCTATATAACTTTTTTAAATGGGGTTTGGGGCGTAGCCCCAAGCGGGGTGAGGGCGGCAGCCCCACACTCAGCCCCCGGCACGGATGCCGGGCGTGTATGCCCAGAGGCTCTGCACGATGCAGAGCCAACCAAGCATACACAGCCTTTCACCCCGGGAAAGGGGTTTGGGGATAGGGATTGTGAACAAGTGCCTTTTTTAAAAAACAGACTTTTCTACAAACTGAACCGCCGTTTACCGGCGATAATTATCTATAATTCAGCTACTATATAATAACTTAAAAACCGCTCGATGTCAACGGTTTCGGGCGATTTGTAATAATATTGTAACTTTTTTAAAAAAATCGGTGTTAATTTAAATAATATTAGCATTTCTTTCTATAAAATATTTTGTGGAAGTTGACAAAGCGCCGCCGCGGGGTTATACTTGAATAAAAATTCTGTGTATAAGGTGATATTATGTTCGGTAAAAACAAACGACCCAAAGATACAATGTCGGTAAAGGATATGACGCGGCTTGACAAACGACCGCTGAAATACGTCACAATGCGTGACCCAGAAACCTATAAGGAGGTACGGCTCGGTGAAAACGGCGCTGTAAACATTATGGACGGCGATTTTGTGCTTGTCTGCCTTGGTAAGGACGTGATGCGCTGTGACCTGACGGAAGTACGGGTGGGCGAGCTTATGAACCTGTCGGGCATAACGGTCAAGGGCATTGATAAAGGAACAGGTAAAGAAATGTCGGTAATAGCTTACTTTGCGGATAAATTCTGATAGCGAAAACTGATTTTGTTAATCTCAACCAATTTCTAAGACACAATTTTATAGACAATAAACAAAATATCATATTGCTTATTAAATAAAATCCAATCTCCGTTGACATCACATTTTCGTTGTGATATGCTTTAAATAGCATTAAATACGTATGTTATTGCATAGTATCCCATCATTAAATTATCAGTTAAAAAGTTCAGATTTCTTTCAATCACATTTTTTCAAAGAGGTAAAATATGTCCTGTAATTTCTATATTCTCTGCAAATACTGGAGAAAACATCTACGCACCGCTTTTGCACTTCTGTTTTCCGGACTGCTGCTTACCGCGATCATCACCACGGTTTTTCTTTTCGTTCGTGAAGGAATCAATCAGGAGGTTGAATCAAAGTATGACTATTCCGGAAAATACGACGTTCTTCTGATCGTTCCCGATGATTTAAAAAACGAACTGGTCCCTGCCGACGCAGACTGCATACACGAAATTGTAACCGTACCGGGAAAAGTCGATTTTTACGGTAAAGAATACGCCTACGGCTATACTACGGAGATGGGCTACAATTTACTGCACATTCCTATGGTAAGCGGTTCGTTGCCTGTTTCGGAAAATGAAGCCGCAGTTGCACAGTCACTCCTCGAAAGTGTCGGTTATCTCGGAAAAAGCGGTGACAGCATAACAATAAACGGCAAGCAATATATTCTTAAAGGCATTATCGGAGAAGACTATTATAGAAGAGATCGGTGCGAAAAAATCGAATATACGGAAGATGACGAGATACCCCTCAAGCCGCTTCCTCTTATATACGTCGGAAAGCCGTCAGACACCCCGGCGGCAAGCTATATTATTGATCTTTATGAAGGCGAAGGCATTGTAACACGCAACGACTATGGTTTTCATGGCATTTTTGACACCCCCGCCGATGAATTTCTTGCCAAGATGAGAGAAAGATATCCCCCGGAAAGTGATGATACCGACTTTTATCATTTTCATACAAACTCCCATGAAGAGAATTTCGTACACGGACAGCGTTTTATCAACGCAAATACGTTCTGGCTGATTATCATGTCGTCTATTTGCGCATTGATCGCTGTATTGTCTTTTATCTGTATGCTCAATATAGTTTTCAAGGAGCGTGAAAATACCGACCGCCTCCTGCATAACATAGGCTTTTCAAAATCAAAAAGCGTTATTATGTACGCAACAGAAGCTGTTATGCTTTTTATAGTCCAGACGGTACTCGGAATAGCTCTCGGCATACTGTTCTATATTCTTATATTCTCAGTCCGCGTCAAATTTATGGGTATGAAGCCATACAGCGGCTTTTCAACCGACCCCATTGTTCTCGGCGCAACCGCCGATCCTATTGTAATTGCCGTTATATTCTCGGCAATCACAATTGCTCTGGGGTATCTTGTGTTTATGCCTGTCGTACTTTCGTCCAAAAAGCAAAAGAAAAGATTGTTGCCTTGCTTGGGCTCGGCAGGCAGTATGATCTCACGCGCTCTCAGCAGTAAAGGCATAACTCTTATACAGACTGTTGCACTGTCGCTGATAGTGTTCGGAACTACTCTCGGCTATATGCGATACACCCGTGACGGAAAGGAATATCATAATTATCTTCTTTTTGACTTTCCGCCCGTTTATTATGCCGGTTGGCTTGACATGGATGAGTACGGGATAGCCGATTATCTGAACTGCGATCCTATAGGAGTAATATCACTCGGCGCAGAGGAGAACCACAGCCTTAAAATAGCGGATTTCAATTATTCCGTCGGTTTATCCGACAAGGACACTGAAAATTTCCCCGACGCTTTATCATTCGGCTATATCGGAAATACCTTTGCCGTGTGCGACAGTGAAACCTTCGCCTACAACGACAACCGTGAAACAAAAATACAGATAGATGACAGTATAAAAGATAGCATTGCGGCGGCTTCGGACGAACAATACAAGAGCTTTTTAGGCTCGGACGGTATCGGTGACAAATACTGCTACAACATTCCGATAAGACTTGCCGATGAAAAAACGCTGAAAGCGCTTTCTTCGTGTATTTCCGGCGGTATGCCCGACATTTCCGCACTTAACAGCGGAGAACAGATCATTCTGGTGCGGGACTATGACCGCAACGTCTATAAGGAAGGCGACAGCATTGAGATAATGGCGCTCAGCGCAAACGACACAGGCTACGGTATCGGTAAGGTAACAGAACACACCTTTAAGATCGGTGCAACGCTCACGCTCGACGGCTTGTCGGATAAAACGCTTGATTATCTTCTTGATTTTGGCTTCAAAGAACAGGAAAACAGCGGATATTTCCTGCTGACCACCGCCGCAGGTGCGGCTTCCTCAGGCTTCCCCGGGGCTGTGTACAGCAGCATTTATTCACCGACCGATATTGACGGCGGACTTGTTCCGACAACTGCCGGTATGACCCGCAACAATTTAAGCGAGCTGAAAATGCAAAGCTTTATAGACAAATTCAAACGATTATCGGGAACAGCCGCAACAATTGTTATAATGTCGCTTCTCGGCTTTGCGGCTTATTTCAGCTGTATCGGGCTTAAAATCAGAATGAGGTCTTACGAAATATCCGTGCTTCGTGCATTAGGAACGCCGCTTTCACGGATACGAAGAAAGCTGTTTATCTCAAACCTCAGAATACCGATCATATCAACCGTTATCGCAGGGCTTGCCGCTTACGGAGTAGAGCTCTTTACAGGCATGATGTATGACAAGGTCGTTTATCTGAAAGAGTCCGCTCAGGACGATATAGCAGCAGATATTATGAATTACTGTTTTCTACATGACGTACCCTGGACGGTTCCGCTTATAAAGCCGCTCGTTATAATTTTTATCGTCCTCTCGATAATAACGGTTATACTCACTTTACTTTCAACAAAAAAATTCACATCTGAAATATCTGTTCAATTGAACGAGGAAAGGAAAAGACGATGATCACAACAACAGGGCTTACCCGTATATACGGTAAAGGCGAAAACGCCGTAGCCGCCATAAACAACCTCGATATCCGCATAGATGACGGAGAACTTGTCGCAATAACAGGTAAAAGCGGAAGCGGAAAAACCACTCTGCTCAACGTACTGGGCGGACTGGATAAAGCAACAGACGGTAGCGTTTTCTATGACGATACCGACATAACAAAACTCGCAGATACGGCACTGGCGGATTTCAGATTGAACAAGATCGGCTTTGTGTTCCAGTTTTACGATCTGATACCGGAGCTTACCGCAAAAGAAAACATACTTCTTCCGTCAAAGCTCGCCAAAAAGGGCAAAACCGATATATCGGATACCGTAAAAAAGCTGGGTGTCGAAAGCCTGCTCGGCAGATACCCGTCAGAGCTTTCCGGCGGTCAACAACAGCGTGTGGCCATTGCAAGAGCTCTTGTCAACAACCCCACGGTTCTTCTTTGCGATGAACCTACAGGCAACCTTGACGTTGCGACAGGAAACGATGTTCTTTCTCTTCTCATCGACCTTAACCGCAACGACAACCGCACGATAATCATAGTAACACACGATAATCAGCTTGCGGAAAAATGCGACCGCATCATCCGCATTTCAGACGGTAAAATCGCAGAATAATAAACAGCCGGATTTGTCCTGATAAAACAAATCCGGCTGTTTTCTTATCCGCTGATTTATACCTTAACCGAAATAATCGATCTTCATAGCCTTCTTGACCTCGCTCATAGTCTGAGCCGCGCACTGACGGGCTTTCTCAGTGCCCTTCTTCAGCACATCATAAACATAGTCCATATTCTTCGCAAGCTCCTCACGGCGCAGTCTTATCGGTTCAAGCTCCTCCTGCATTACATTGTTCAGGAACTTCTTTATCTTCATATCGCCAAGACCGCCGCGCTTATAGTGCTCCTTCAGCTCGTCAAGGTTCTTATAATCGGGCAGATAACGTTCAAAGTGCTCATTTGTGCAGAATGCGTCAAGATAGGTGAACACCGTGTTACCCTCGATATGACCGGGGTCGGATACCTGAATGTGGAGCGGGTCGGTAAACATACTCATTATCTTTGTCTTAATATCGGCGGGGCTGTCTGCAAGGTAAATGCAGTTGCCGAGCGACTTACTCATCTTCGCCTTGCCGTCAGTACCGGGCAGACGCATACAAGCCTCGTTTTCGGGCAGGAGTATTTCCGGCTCGACCAGCACAGGCTCATAGATGGAGTTGAACTTGTGGACTATCTCCTTAGCCTGCTCGAGCATAGGCAGCTGATCCTCACCTACAGGAACGGTAGTAGCCTTGAACGCCGTAATATCGGCAGTCTGGCTTATCGGGTAGCATAAGAAGCCCGCAGGTATGCTTGCTTCAAAGTTTCTCATAGTGATCTCAGCTTTAACGGTGGGGTTACGCTGTAATCTCGACACCGTAACAAGGTTCATATAGTAGAATGTAAGCTCGGTAAGCTCGGGTATCATCGACTGAATGAATATTGTTGACTTTTCGGGATCAAGTCCTGCCGCCATATAGTCGAGTGCTACTTCGCCTATATTACTGCGTACCTTTTCGGGATTGTCAAAGTTGTCAGTCAGCGCCTGTGCGTCGGCGATCATAATGTAGATGTCGTCAAAATCGCCTGTGTTCTGCAGCTGCACTCTGCGTCTGAGCGAACCTACATAGTGACCTATGTGAAGTCTGCCTGTCGGTCTGTCGCCTGTTAAAATAATCTTGCTCATAATATTTACCTCTTCATTTATCGGCTTAAACAAAAAGCTCCCGTCCCGAATAAGGAACAGAAGCCATATCTGCAAGCCACCTTATTGTACGCACATAAAAATGCGCTCTCTGTGTCACGGTCAGAGTCTTCCGTCAGAAACTACTCGCTTGATCGCTTTCGGTCTGCCCTCGCAAGTCCATTCGTATCGGTTAAATACGCCGCATTTCAGCTTACGCGGCTCTCTGTGGTATCTCTGCCGATATTACTACTCTCGGTCAACGGTTTAATATAAGTGTAGTATATCACGTTTCCCTCTCATTGTCAAGCGCGGACGGCAATGTGCCGCTTCAAATTGCGGCGGGTCGCCGCTGACAATTCGCCGTTCTGTCGGTTTGCAATATGCGTTTCCTCCGCTACCGGCGGTAACATTACGCAACTGCGTATTTATCGCTCTCAATAGCGTCACATCTTCCACCATTACCGCCAAAGCACCGTATACTACCCGATTTTCCGTAGGGTGCGGTGCTGTGTGTGCTTGTATGGTTTCGCGTCCTGCGAAACTCTGTGCACACACATTTAATGCATCCTTGCATTGCTTGCCCCGCCCGTTGCCACGATTATCGCCACTTCCGCAAACATCGTTAAAGCACCATATTCCCCGCCACAAAAAATCGGGCATCGATTTTTACACCGATGCCCGATTTTATATTTCAATTAACCGCTTACTTCTTCGTCTTGACCGTCAGCGTACCGCTCCATAAGCTGTACTGTGTAGTCTTACCAATCGTCTTGTAAGCTCTGATTCTGAACTTATAGCTTGTATTAGCCTTTAAGCCCTTGACAATATAACTTGTAGATGTAGCCTTAGTGCCTGTATAAACAGTTACCCACTTGCCGTTTTTGTACTGTTGTAACTGGTAACCGCTTGCTGTTGTACCCTTGTTCCAGCCTAACTTTACCGAAGTCTTGGCTGTTGATTTTGCCTTAAAACCGCCTACGCCGTAAGGGTTGGTATTTACCTTGACTTCCTTGCTCCATGATCCGTACTGCTTTGTGCTACCATAAGTTTTGTAAGCTCTTATTCTGAATCTATAACCTGCCGTGCCTGCCTTGAGATTTTTAACAGTGTAGCTTGTATTTGTCGCCTTAGTACCTGTGTAGATAGTTACCCACTTACCGTTTTTGTACTGCTGTAACTGGTAACCGCTTGCTGTCGTGCCCTTATTCCACTTTAATGTCACAGAAGTACTTGTTTTTGACGAACACTTGAAACCGCTCACGCCGTAAGGATTAGTATTTACCTTGACTTCACCGCTCCACGAGCCGTACTGCTTAGTGCTGCCGTATGTCTTATACGCTCTTATTTTAAATCTGTAACCTGCTGTTCCTGCCTTAAGATTCTTTACAGTATAGCTTGTAGATGTAGCCTTAGTGCCTGTGTAGATAGTTACCCACTTGCCGTTTTTGTACTGCTGTAACTGATAGCCGCTTGCAGTTGTACCCTTGTTCCACTTTAATGTCACAGAAGTACTTGTTTTTGACGAACACTTGAATCCGCTTACGCCGTAAGGATTTGTATTGACTTTCAGCGTTGAAGAATAATCGCTGTAGACCTTGCTGTTGCCCGCAGTTCTATATGCTCTTACTCTGAACTGATAACCCGCCGTTCCGGCTTTAAGCCCCTTAACGGTATATGTAACGGTAAAATTTTTGCCGACAGTTCCGATCCTCACCCATTTGTCGCCCTTGTACTGCTGTATCTCATATCCGCTTGCACTCGCGTTCTTGTTCCATTGTAATGTGATGCTTGTGCTTGATTTTGACTTTGCCTTTAATCCGCTTACATTGGCAAGGGCTAGCTTGTTTGTATAATCGCCATTATAGCTGTAACCGCATTTAGTGCAGGTGTACTGTGTATAGCCTTCTCTGTCAAATGTCGGGTTCACAACCTCGATATTGTAATTATGATTACAGCCAATCTCGATTGTTGTTTCTGCGCCTACGCTTCCGCTACCATCCTTATTTCCGATAGGAGCGGCGTAGGTTTTAATGGTATATGTACCGGTTTTAACAGGAGTAAATGTATAACTGTTTATTTTCCCGGTACTTACATCAACTACATTTAGTCCGTCAGGGTCAAATACATCAAGCCAATAGTTAGCCAGCTTATCACTTTCGCTTGCTGTCCATTCAATCGTAATCTCGGAATTATCAACTAAATCGCCTGTAATTTTCGTAATCTCAGGCTTCGTCAGATGAGTACAGGTTGCACACAGATAGTAATAATCTAAATTGCCGCCGGTAAACTCCTTATATCCGCATCTCTGGCACAAATGTGCATACTTATGCGGGTGATCCGCTTCAAAATATGTGCTTCCATAATCGTGTCCCAGCGCAGATGTTGAACGTGTTTCAGTCGCACCACAAGAGCACTTTCTCTCTTCCGTTCCTCCGCTCGTGCAGGTCGGTGAAGTCTTTGTATACCACGAGCCGTAGGAGTGAGAGCCGGTAGTTACAAAAGTATTTTCGCTACTCCAATACTCTTTACCATTTACTACGGCATAAAATTTATAATAATATCTGGTACAGTGAACTAATGTTGCACCCAATTCAGTTTTGATATTAAACCACGGACTCATCCACGAACTGTTTGTATAAGTTTTTTGTGTGTTATCAAATCTCGACCAACCGTTTGAATATGTATTTCCGTCTTTACGCACCTGTATGCCAATTCTTGTTACAGGATAACTTGTTGGCTTATTAACCTCACCGTGAACAATAGCATTGTCATCATATACCTCATCTGTATAGTGAGATGAAGTATTTAATAACTTTACGTCATCAGAAGACGATGTAGAATCAAGATATATGAAACCAATAAGTGGCGAACCAGAATATCTTTTTGAGCCAATAGTCGAGCCACAGGAAAATCCGTTAACAATTCCATTAGAACTTGTCGCATCACTTCTACCGCCCTCGTTAACCGTCATTTTGTTACCATTAACACTAACAACATACGCCACATGACCGTATGAGTTATTAGAACATGATCCCCATACTGCAATTGATTTTGCTTTTGCCGTTGTTCCTACAGAATAACCTGCGTTTTTTGCATTGTTGTACCACTGACACCCATTACCGAGCATAGGCAATGCCACTCCGGTGTTATCATATGCCTGTTGCCACGCATAATAAGTACATCTTATTGTAGTAACACCATTTATTGTCTGCCATTTCCCAAACGGATTTGAAGCCGCGCTCGCTGTCATACTCACGCTATCCCTCACCGCAGGCAGATTATCCCCGAGCGGTGTTGCAACAGCTGTCAGCATCATAACTGCCGACAATACTGCCGCGCTGATTTTCTTTGCCTTTTTAAACATAATATACCTCCTTTATTTCAGGCAAGCTTAATTACTCCCCACTTGCCGTTTTGCTTAGCCCATGCCTTACCGTCATATACCGAAGTGATATCTTCAAACTGACAGGTAAGCACTTCATCTCCGTCGACATCTATCAGACCCCATTTACCGTCCTTGCACACAGGAAGATAGCCGTTAAAATAGTTAAGCTCCTGATATCCGTTATCGACCTTGTCATACACGCCGTCAGAATAACAAACTCCGTCGTTGTCGAAAACATATATCTTGTTATTCTTCCAGAAAACAGCTCTGCCGTCTTTAACATCGCACATTTCCATTATATCAGGATTATATTCAACCAGATTTCCGTTACTGCCCCCATCATATATAAGCGGTATTATAATTCTATTTTTGTACATAAGACCAAACTTTGCAACACTATCTTCCCTACAACCGTTATTCTCATCTAATGTACCGCTCTTTAACAGGATAGCACGATTAGCAATCTTCTCCATATCATACTCATCACAAATAATGATACCGTTCGGATCAATGTAACCGATTTTACTATTTCTCTCATCATATATGTAATATGTTGCGTCACCGCCATGCCCGAAGTTTTCCATAATATGTACTTCATAATCACTGCCAAGTGTATACGAATAACCACTACCAGCTTTCACTGCTTCTGCAAATCCACTGAACGTACTGATGTACCTATACTCGCAATCCATCAATAAGTCACCGTTTAGCGAAATAAGACCGTAATTATTGTCTTGACTTACTACAAAACCAACAGGCAACTTCTCTCCGCTGTCATGGTCATCGGTATTATCATCCCATAATCTGATATCAGCAACCGGTTTGTCGCTCATACTACATAATATATTTACATCATCATAATCATAACTCGGCTCTATCACCCAAGTATACCCGCTTACAGACGCCGACGGTGTTGACGGCGCAGATGCTTTTGTAGTTGTTGTCGTTTCTTTCGGTTTGTCGGTGGTAGTCGCTTCCGTTGTCGGTGCAAACGGCACATCTGCGGGTGCTTTTGTGGAAGCGGTTGTAGCCGGTACGACTGATTCTGTAGGTTCGCTGTCAGTAGGCTGTGCAGTTGTCGCTTCTGTCGTCACAGTAACCTTGCTGTCTGACAGATAATCGCTATGTATAAATGTTCCGTCCTTAAGCTTGCAATAGCCTGTATCCGTAATCGCCACTACCTCGACCTTTTCATTGGCACTGTAAAGCTTTACCGTTTCAGCTCCGAGTATCGCGTTTTTTCTGCTGTAGCAGTCCACCGAAACATACTTTACGCTGTCCTCCGCAGTTTCCTTCCACTCGGTTTCGGAAGTATCTGAATTTTCCGATGAATTGGATTCTTCTACTGATTTTGAGCTTTCCGCACTTTCCGTATCGCTGTCGGAAGAAGCCGCCGAGCTGTCGGACTTGCTTTCGGCTTTGCTCGTTGTGCTGTCCGATGATACCGTAAGACCTCCGCTTACAGCTTCGGACTCGCTTTTTGACGCGGAATTGTCAGCAGAACAGCCGCTCGCGGCAATTGTCGATAAAATCACCGCGGACATTATCAATGCTTTTAATCGTTTTTTCTTCATTGCTATCCTCTCCTTTTACTCTTTTTTCTTGCCGCAGTTGACACAGTACAGATTACTTATTCTGTTATGTGTACCACAGCTGCTGCAGTTCCAATAGCTTTCTTGCACGCTATTATTGTATTTACTGAGCTTATCCTGTTCCTTGTTTATTTTATAAACGAGTTTGTTGAGCTTTAATATCACCGTCACACCGACAATTCCGGCTATACCGAAAATGAATATATTAGGCTGAGCCTCCATAGATGCGAGCTTGACCCCATAGCTTGCAAAATACGAATCCTGAGGGAAATTCTCACTTCCCGTTGAAACAAATAAGTTCCAGATAATAATAACCACGAACGCACCGATATTAACAATGGCGTTCATAAGACACACATTCTTGAAACAATACAGACTTTCAGCAGGATCTCTTGAAATATTCGTAATTCCTCTGACAAAATAAACTCCCCATATTATCACCATGATGCACAGCACCATGCATATCAATACGAAAAGACCGAGAACACCTTTTACCGAATCCGACAGATAATTTGCATTATCCTTGTTCATGATCCTAAACAGTCCGATCAGCTTATCGATCGCGTTGAATGCAGTTATACTACCGATGTCACTTGCTCCTATCAGCGACAAGACATTCAGTGTGAACAGCGTAAAGAACATACCGAGCGACGCAAACAGCGATATTACAAGAGCCGCACAGCACAGCAACACTTTTTTCGTATGCGCCGACAGAGTACTGTCGTATCCGGCATATTGCGGCGTCGGCTGTCGGTAAATCTGAGGCTGCGGCGGGGGGTGCGGCGTATTGACCGCAACATTTCCAGTTCTCAGGTCGGAATGACAATAACGGCATATCACAGCCTCGTCCTGGATCTCCTCAGCACAATAGGGACATTTTTTCATATACTTCCTCTCTTTCTGTTTTCATGATTGCAGATAGCTTTAAATTTCCTGTCGCTTCGCATTTGTCGGATTATCCGATATTGCAAAACCTACGGTTATGACCTTTCGTAAAGAAAGCTGTCGCTACCGTGATAATGCAAAAAGGCATAGTCCACCCCTCGTGGACTATGCCTTAATTACCATATTGAATTTTACGCAGAGATATTGTGCACTACTTACAGAGGTGCTGTTACTCAGCCCCCCCCCATTTACATAAATTGGTATTCGTTACCTTACACATATCTCTCACCGTTTCATTTCTTAAGTCTTATATTTATGTTTACACTACAAGTATATCATTGTAGATTTATTTTGTCAAGCGGGTTTACAGAAAACACCCGGATATATACGCAAATATTTAAGTAATTACAGCATAAACATTATCGTTTTCTATAAATCAACGCTTGGTGTAACCCCGCCGTTTTGCTGTCCTTTGCTATGTTGTAACAGTATTAAAGGCGGAATTTGAAGCGGCTCACAGCCGCCCGCCGTTTTGCTGTCCTCAGCAAGCCGACACATTTTCAAAGGCGGAACTTGAAGCGGCACATTGCCGCTGTCAGTGGCGGGTCGCCACTGACACAGCCGCGCTGTGCGCTGTTGAAAATGCTATCTGTAGGTTGTACCCGCCTGTGTAAGCGGCGCAGTCGATAATTTCGCCCGCAAAATACAGCCCACTGATCAGCTTCGACTGCATCGTCTTCGGGTCAATTTCCTTAAGCGATACCCCGCCGTCGGTTATTATCGCCTCTTCTATCGGGCGCAGTCCCGTGACCGTCAGGTCAAAGCGCTTGAGCGCATTTACGATTGCCGCTCTCTGCACCTTGGTTACTTCACTTATTTTGGTATCGATTGCAACTCCCGCCTTGTCAAGCACAGGTTCAACCATCGCCTGCGGCAGAAGTCCGCGCATTACTGTAGATATCTGCTTTGCGTGCTGTTCGCCAAAGTCGCGCAGAAGCCTTGCGTCAAGCTTCTTGTCGTCAAGCGCAGGCTTAAGGTCTATTTCAAGCCTGTAATCGCTTTTCTTGACATACGCCGATGCAGAAAGCACAAGCGGACCGCTCACTCCGAAATGCGTGAACAGCATCTCACCAAGCTCCTTGTACACCACCTTATTTTTAGCCGTATCGATAAGCGACAGCGTAACGTTCTTAAGGCTCAGCCCCGACATATCACAGCAACAGCTCTCTTTTACGCATATCGGGACAAGCATGGGCTTCGGTTCAACGATAGTGTGACCGAGCGCCCGGGCTATCTCATATCCGCTGCCGTCCGAGCCTGTGCCGCTGTACGACGCTCCGCCCGTCGCTATTATGACGTTATCCGCATAAACCTCGCTCTCGCCGAGCCTTACGCCCTTGACTCTGCCGTCCTCGGTTATTACGCCCTTTGCGTGCGCGGTGATTATTTTGACACCGAGCGTGCCCATACGCTTTTTAAGCGCTTCGACAATGTCCTTTGCACTGTCGGAAACAGGAAAAACCCGGTTTCCTCTCTCGGTTTTCAGCGGTACGCCCAGCCCCTCAAAGAAGCTCATTGTATCATACGCCGAAAAACCCGCAAGAGCGCTGTATAAAAAGCGGCTTCCTGTGGGTATGTTCTTCATTATATTGTCGTTGTCGCTGTTGTTGGTGACGTTGCACCTGCCCTTGCCGGTTATGGCAAGCTTTTTGCCGAGCTGTCTGTTGTGCTCTATTACAACGGTGCGCACACCTCTCTCAGAGGCAAAAACAGCGGCAGCCATACCTGCCGCGCCCCCGCCGATTATTGCTAAGTCGTAGTTCATTATACGTCCTTTTTGTATACCTGATTTTCCTCCCACAGCGTTTCAAGCTTGCCGAAGGTCTGTTCGATATTGTCCTTGTTTCTTGCGCTTACCGCAACGATTATAGCGTTGAGCAGGCTGAGCGGGGCTACAAGAGAGTCCGCAAAGCTTGCCATATCGCTCCTTGCGATAAGGAGCTCGTTCGCATAGGGAGCAAGCGGTGAAGTCACGCTGTCTGTTATTGCGACAACATTCGCGTTACAGTTCTTTGCGTAAGCGGTAGCCTTTATCGTACTCTGTGAATAGCGCGGGAATGATATCGCGATAAACGCGTCCTCGCTGTTCATATGTATGATCTGCTGATAGATACCGCTTGTGCTGATAGCCTGTACAAAGTGCACGTTGTCAAATATCAGCTGGAAGTTGTAGTCGAGAAATCTCGCCAGGATACTGCTGCTCATAGCGCCGAGTATGTATATTCTTCTTGCGGAGCATATCTTTTCGATAGCCGCGTCAAAAACCTTGGGGTCAATTTCTTCAAGCGTTCTGCGGATACGATCCATATCCTGCGTAAGCGTATTCTTGAGCACGCCGTCGTCACCGATACGGTCGTTTGTTATGTTGATACGCTGTACCGCCGTAAGACGGTTCTTTATCAGCGACTGTAGGCTCTTCTGGAGCTCAGGGTAACCCTCAAATCCCATTTCTATGGCGAAACGCACGACTGTGGACTCGCTGACATTCACAGCGTTTCCGAGCTTGAGCGCCGTCATATACGCCGCCTTTTCATAGCTGTTTATGATGAAATTTGCTATGAGCTTCTGACTTTTTGAGAAAGTGCTCATCTTATTTTCAATCTGAACAAGTAGATCTTCCTGCATTTTAATATCCTTTCGGCATTATGCCAATGTTTCATACACGTTAATTGTACTACATTTCAGGCAGTTTTGCAAGCAAAAAATGCAAGATTTCAGAATTTTCCGTCAGAACAGTCGAATTATACATTTTTTTCAAGCAAATTTTCTTGCATATGCAAGCATAGATGGTTGGTTCTTGCGTGAAAATACTATTTTTCCGTATCAGAAACGATTTTCATCATAACTGCCGCCGCATACTCGACCGTCATATTCCCTCCGTCAATGATACCCGCCTTTTCCGCGTCCGTTCCGACAGCGTATATACCAAGGTCTGTACCACCGTGCAGACACTGGGTCACAGCGACTGCCTTTGCACCCTTTGCTATAACTACTCCGAGTGCCGCTCTTACCTTTTCGGGCATTCCGCCCGCTCCGTAACAACGGATAACAAATCCTTTTATTCCGCTATCGTATAACAGCACTATTATATCCGCATTGAAAGACGGGTGCATATCAAGCAACGCGACCTTTCCGTCCGCCTTGCAAAGCGAGCTGTCGTACCTGTACTCTCCTGCCGTGACTTTCTCCGGGTGAGTGATCCTGACATTTCCGCCCACGATTTTGCCTATTTCGCTCTCCGATGCGGTGAAAGCAAGGTCGGATACGGTATCTGTCTTGGTGCAGTCGCTTCCGGACATAATTATGCCGCCAAAAACCACACATACGCAGTGCAGAGCCTTATTTGCCGCCGCTTCTACCGCGTCCGCAAAATTTCTCGGTGCGTCGCTATCCTTATCGAAGAACGGACGCTGTGAGCCCGTAAGCACAACCGGTATCGGCGGGTTTTCGAGCATGACTGACAGCGCGGCGGCAGTATACGCCATAGTGTCCGTACCGTGTGTTATGACCATTCCGTCATATTTTTCCATATATCCATCGATCGTATCGGAGATACGCTTATGATCGGCTGTTGTCATATCACTGCTGTCGATATTCATCAGCACAAGCGGTGTAATTTCATACTTTGCGCTTATATCCGGCATAAGCGACAATATACGCTGTGCCTGCTCAATGCTTGAACACGGCGAAAGCCCGCTTTCAGTGCCGACGCACGAGAATGTTCCGCCGGTCAGTATCCATAGAATTCTCTTTTTCATACAACCGCTCCTTTGACTTATCCCTGCTGATATTATACACCGTCAGCCCGACTTATACAAGTCGATTTTAGGGTTTGTGACACAACCCGAAAAAGGAAAAATGAGTCGAAGCGCAAAAGATAGTGCGCACGGCTCACTTTTTTGTATAGTTTACTCCTATTATATTGCTTTAGTAATTAACAATGATAGCAAACTCCCGATAGTTCTATCCGTCGGATAGCACTTCTCGGGTTCGCTATTCTGTGCGATAACGTTGCTACTATGTGTGAGGGGAAGAACCAAAGGGAACAGGACAAGGGACTTAGCAGCCCCTCTCCCTCTCCCTTAGGTTTTCCCCCTCACGCTCCCTCTTTCCTTACCCACACCCACACCCCGCTAGGGTGTTGGCTAAACTCGTGTAACCACCCGAATATCGTATATCCTGTAGGTTCTGGAACGCTTAACGCTACACGTCCGCAGTTTTAGTACATATATCTCAGGTTAGTAGCGTTTTTTGAAGGGTTAATGTTAGCGCAGTTGCACTGGTACACTCACGAAATTATTAACACCTTATCGGCACGGAAACTGTTTTCAGCGTTGTTGGCTATATATTTATTGCTCTGACTTTTTATAATATGTTGCATTGCAATTTTAATGAATTTTGATAAGCTAAGGAATCGTGTCATAATTCCATGCCGGCGCACTGCGTCCGAGAACGTTTTAACACGGTTTAAACACGCCGTTTTAACTTGACGGCGTGTTTAAACCGTGTTATAATATATTAAATATAGTCACTAAACAAAATCAGGTTAAGGATATAAGATGCACGAACAGTTTAAAAACGAGAAATGTGCCGCCTGCGGCATGAAATTCTTTGATGATGAGGATATAGTAGTCTGCCCCGAATGCGGCGCACCGTATCATCGTGAATGCTGGAACAGGATAGGCGACTGCGTTCACTCAGCCGAGCACGGCAGTTATGAATGGAAGGGCGACAGCGAGGAGCTTCGCGAACACCTTGAAAATATCGAGAATGCGGAAAACAGCAAGTACGAAACCACCGAGGACGGCTTTGAGATATTCCATGTCGAAAGCTTCGGCGAATACCGTGAAATAATGGATAAAAGACTGCTTGAGCAGGAAAGGGACTTTGAAAACGTAAACGGTGTTACGGTACAGGAGCTTCTGAAATTTGTAGGAAAAAACGCATATTATTATATCCCCGCTTTCAACGATATGCGCAAAAACAATAAGATCCTGAAGCTGAATTTCGCCGCTTTTCTGTTCTTCCCCATACATTGCTTTTACCGCAGAATGAACCTGTTCGGCGTAATAATGATGGTATTGCTCTTTATGACCGTTGAGGCAAAAATACTCATAACTCATTTTGCCGACGAGCTCGGACTGTCACAGAGCAACATTTTTACGGCATTTCTTCTTACAACCGCCGCGTCTATCGCCCTTAATATATTCGTGCTGATGTTTTTCAACAGCTTTTACTTTAAAACGGCAGTCAAAAAAATAAGTATGATAAAGCAACACTACGCAAGCGAAAACTATGACCGTGTCCTTGCGAGGATTGAAGCCGCAGGCAGACCCGGCATACTTTATTCGATCGCTTTTTCATTTTGCAGTGCCGTCGCCGTTCTGCTTGTTTTCCAGCTGATAAACAGTATGCTCGGAATAGGGTACTCTATGATTGATGTGTTAGTAAGCTTATTACAGTGATTTTTGCGGATATAACGGTATACGGTTCATGAAAGGAGGAACGACACTTTGAGCAAGCTTAAAACATTTTACGGCAAAAAGGGCGAAAAAGGTATGTCGCTCCTTATATTTTTTGTGTTCTTTATACTCGGCTCTGCGCTCGGAATGTTTATGCAGACAGCTTCTCTCGAAGAGGAGTTTACCGGCGCTGCTGCCGCCGCCGCGTTCTTAGGCAGGGACTGGACAGGCGTAATGCCGTCTGTCGGCAGTATCAGCGGATTTCTCCGCGGCATACCGTACCTGCCGACTATGCTTTGCCCCGACCCTGTGCTCCAATATAAATTGTTTATGCTGATAAATTCTGCGGCATATGCGGTAATACCGCTTGCGGCGTTCCGTCTTTCCGAAAGGCTCGGAGTTGAAAAGCTGTGGCAAAGACTTATTATAACGGCGCTGTGCGGCATTTTTCCGTCGGTGCTCATCTATTCGCATTATCTGCTGTCAGAACCGCTAGCCGCTGTGTTTGTATGGCTTCTCATGCTTGTTATATTCAGAAGAGAAAGGGAAGGCGGCAAAAAAGCAGGCGTATTCTTTGCGTCCGTTATTGCGGGACTGCTTACAGCAGGCGCGTACTTCCTGTCACCCGCCTGCATCGGAATATTTATTGCCGTGTGCCTGTTCTGTCTTTACGCTAAGCTTACAGGCGGTAAAAAGACGATTTATTTCGGCGTATACGCCGTGACATTTGTTCTGCTGTTTGCGGCGGATATCATATTCACATATCTCGCAAGGGATATGTACGACTTCTCGGGAGGGATCGTACAGTCGGTGCTCGGCTCGGTTCAGGCACTTGCTGACGGCGGCGCGACACTGCTTACGCTTATCGGCGGACGGCTGTATTACTTCATCATCTCAACATGGGGTATAGGCGGCGCGGCGCTTACGTTCGTTATAATAGCGATCGTAAGCTTTATCCGCAGTAAAAGAAAAAAAGAAGAACAATATTATGACGGTTCTTTTGTATCAATGGGCGTGCTTTGTACGCTTATGCTCATTTTCACACTGCCGATCGATGCTTTTCTGCGCGTTGACGGAATTACGACAGCACAGGACACAATATTCGGTGCTGCATCGGTATTCACTGTTGCTGTGCCTTTTGTACTGATATTTTTCAGCTATATTTTCGTATACGGCATAAGCTATTCAAGGCTTCTGCTAAGCGTTACCGGAAACGGTATCGCCGCCACCGCGGCTCTGCTTCTTTACAACGCATCAAAAGCGGGTACGCAGATACTCAGCAACGTTATGACACCCGGTATCACGGCTATGCTTATCGGCTGTGACGCATCATCGGGACTTACAAGCTCGGATATGCTGTATCCTGTCTGCCTGCTGTTCACTGTATTTGCGGCGGCTGTGCCGGTCGTATGCTGTACAAAGGTCCACGCGTCAAAAATAACCGCCTTTATCTTTACGGGGGCGGTGATATACGCAAGCCTTGCGACCGCTTCAAGCGGGCTGTTCGGTTATGCCGCACAAAGCCGTGAAAATGTTTCGGATACTCTGAGAATAAACGAATATATCACCGCTTATTCCGGCGGTACGGAAAACAAGACGATAGCCGTTTATGACGAAGACCGTATGACAGCAATGAGCATACAGTACTACAATCAATCCTCAACGGTTAAATATATAAAAGACGGCGAGGCTATCCCCACCGACTGCTATCTTGTCAGCACAAACTCGGTAAGATCCGACGGTGCGTGCGTACTTATCGGACGTATAAACGACATAAACGTATACGCAATAGGCAGGAATGCGATCAGACACAATGAAGATGAGCCGCCCGAAAAGCCCGAAGACAACGATCTTCCCGAAAGCGAACAATAAGAATTATCAAAAACTAAGGAGTTAAGCTTAAAAAATGCCTAAACTGAAAAAGAAGACCCGACAGATACAGCCGTCAAGGCTGCTTGTGCTCGGATTTTCGGTTATCATACTTGCAGGCGCGGTACTTCTGTCCCTGCCCATCTCATCAAGAAGCGGACAATTCAGCGATTTTGTCGACTGCCTTTTCACCGCTACCAGTGCTACCTGTGTTACCGGTATCACGCTGTTTGACACCTATAACTATTTCAACGGCTTCGGACAAGGCGTTATACTTGCACTGATACAGGTCGGAGGATTGGGATTTCTGACACTGGTTACGTTCATCAACCTTATCCTCGGAAAAAAGCTCGGCTGGTCGACTGTAAAGCTCGCCGCCAGCGAGCTTACAGACAATGCGCTCGAAACTTCACCCAAAAGGCTTTTTTACGAAATAGTGCTGTATTCGTTTGCGATCGAATTTGTCGGCGCTGTCATACTTTCGTTTGTCTTTGTTCCCGACTTCGGCGCACAGGGTGTATTTGAAGCGATATTCCTGTCCGTTTCCGCTTTCTGCAACGCAGGCTTTGACCTGCTTACAGTGACACCCGGAGCTGTGGGACTCAGCGAATATACAAATAACCCTTTAGTTATGATAACTCTCGTTGTACTTATAACGACCGGAGGTCTGGGCTTTATCGTATGGCGGAACATAAGGCATTATAATAAAACAAAGCGTCTGCTCCTTCACACTAAGCTTGTTCTGATGATGACTGTAATAATGACATTCCTCGGCGCGCTTATAATATTCATAGTCGAGTTCGGCAACCCGCATACGCTCGGAAATATGTCGCTCGGCGAAAAAATACTATCATCTGTCTTCCTCAGCGCAAGCTCACGAACGGCAGGCTTCCCGTGCTTTGATATGAACGGACTTATGCCGTTTACTAAGATAATTATCACAGTGCTTATGTTCATCGGTGCCGCACCTGCGTCCACAGCCGGCGGTATCAAGATAACTACTGTAGCCCTTGTAGTTTGTACGGTCATTTCAGTACTGAAAGGCAGAGAAGACACCTATCTTATGGATCACAGGATAAAGCGTGACGCTATATATAAAACGTTCACGGTAATTGTACTGTCGCTTGTTCTGATAGCGCTTTCATTCACCGGAATACTCATGTGCTGTGAGGGTATGTCGCTTCAGAAAACAATATTCGAGGTAGTTTCCGCATTCTCAACAACAGGATTTTCGGTCGGTGCTTCTGCAGAGATGAATATTCCCGCAAAGCTGATAATGATATTCACAATGCTTGCCGGACGAATAGGTCCTGTAACGCTTATGACCTCGCTTGTTATAAGAAAAAATCACAGCTCGGACAAGAACAGGATCTTGCCCGAGGGAAATATACTGGTAGGCTGATATGGCGGAGAATTACGAGAGCTTTGACCTTTCCGGTACAAAGATATATGTTTCAGATGACCACCGCTTCGGCACAGACGCATTTCTGCTGGCGGATTTTGCCGACCCCGCACCGCACCATAAGGTGTGCGATCTGTGCACGGGCTGTGGCATAATCCCTCTGATAATGTGCAGAAATATAGCAAAAAAGCCCCCGAAAGAGATATACGGCATTGAGATAATGGAAGAAGCGGTGGAGCTGTTCAACAAAAGCGTTGCCGAAAACGATCTTTCGGACAGGGTAAAGCCTGTGCTGTGCGACCTGAAAGACCCGAAAGATGTTCCGCGTGAATATTTCGATATCGTGACAGTAAATCCACCTTACTGGAAAAAGGGCTCGGGTGAAGAACGGCTGTCCGATGTTCAGGCGGCGGCAAGGCACGAGATACTGTGCAATATCGACGATGTTACGAAAACCGCGGCTTCGCTCTTAAAATATGGCGGAAGCCTTAAGATATGCCAGATACCGCTCAGGCTTGCAGATGTTATCTGCTCTATGCGTGCGCACGGGATCGAGCCTAAGATTATGCAAAACGTGGTAAACCGCAGGGGCGGCAAGCCGTGGCTTGTGCTGATAAGCGGCAAAAAGGGCGGTAAGCCCGGTATGGAGATACTCCCCGATTTTGAAGTATACAGCGATAACGGCTACAGTGACAAGATGAACGAAATTTACTACGGCACAAAAATGCAGAAAGGCTGACACGATACATGGCAGGAAAACTATATATAGTCGGCACTCCGATAGGTAATCTGTCGGACTTGTCACCGAGAGCGGTAGAAACGCTCGGCAAGGTCGATTTTATCGCGGCGGAGGACACCAGAGTGACCCAGAAGCTGCTGACACATTTCTCAATAAGCAAGCCTATGGTGAGCTATCACAAGTTCAGCGGCAACAAGCGCGGCGAGGATATAACCGCCCGCCTGCTTGAGGGCGAAACCTGCGCGATAGTGACCGACGCAGGTATGCCGTGCATATCAGACCCCGGCGAGGAGCTTGTCAGAGAGTGCCACGAGCACGGCGTTGAGATAGAAAGCGTACCCGGGCCCAGTGCCGCGATCACTGCACTTTGCATGAGCGGGCTTGATACGTCACGCTTCAGCTTTGAGGGCTTTCTGAGCGTTACCAAAAAACAGCGTGACGAGCACCTTGACGAGATCAAGGACTTTTCAAGAACGCTTATATTCTATGAAGCCCCGCACAAGCTCAAAAACACACTCGATGATCTGTACAGAGTTCTCGGCGACAGGAAGATAGCCCTTTGCAGAGAGCTTACCAAGATACACGAGGAAGTTATCAAGGGCACGATCTCTGATATGATAGAACGTTACAAGGAGCTTACGCCGAGAGGTGAATATGTACTTGTAGTCGAGGGAAAACCTAAACAGAAAGAGAACGAGGACATTTCGCTTACCGATGCCGCGCTTATGGCAAAAGAGCTTGTTGACGGCGGTGCAAAGCCGTCCGATGCCTGCAAGCAGATAGCGGGAAAAACTCCGTTCTCAAAGTCGGAGATATATAAGGAATATCTTAATATGTAAAACAGCCATCAGGCTTTAACAATACCGAAAGGAAGAATAACCATGGAAGAAAAGAAGAAAAGAAACTATGTTATCCCTGTTATAGGCGCACTTGTTGCTGTGGTAGCCTGTGTTGCCTATATAGTTATGAAGTTCACTCAGCAGCAACAGCTTGAAGACAAGTGGAGCGAGTACGACGACTGCGGCTGGATGTAATTTTTCAAAATAACTATTGAAATTTCGGTGTCTTTATGATACAATTAGAATGATAACATAAACGGAGGTGTTTTTATGAAGCACATTAAGACAGTTAACAAGGCTAACCTCAAGGAAACAGCTGCTAAGGGCGGCTGCGGCAGATGCCAGACTTCATGCCAGTCTGCTTGTAAGACAAGCTGCACTGTAGCTAACCAGAAGTGCGAGGCTTTAAACAAGTAAGCCACGGGTAAGAGAAAAGCTTTGAAAGCTCCCGAACAAACGGGAGCTTTTGGCTTGTTTTGTGTTTGTTTTACTGCAAGCGGGGAAACCCTCCCCCTTGCCCCCTCCCATATGGGAGGGGGGAATATACAGGGGGCTGCCGCCCCCTTCTGCCCCTGCTTTTTTCATGCAGATAAGGCAATGCTTTCGGTAAGACAAAATAAGTACAGAACAGGCAAAGCTCCCGAACAAACGGGAGCTTTTGGCTTGTTTGAATATTTCGGCGGATAACCGCCTTATATAAGAAAAGGATACAACCAATGAAAGAAATGATACATAAGTATGAGCAGAACGGTCAGTACATTGTACTTGACGTTTGCAGCGGCGGCGTTCACGTTGTTGACGAGCTGACATATAAGCTCCTTGACTATGTTGCTCCGCCCTTTGCCAATGTATGTCCCGATGACGTTCTCACAAAGATGAACGGCTTTGACAAGGAAGATGTAAAGGAATGCTACGCAGAGCTTAAGGAGCTGTATGACGCAAAGATGCTCTTTACCGAGGACGATTACGAGCAGTACGCCGCAATGGCTATGAAAGCGCCTATCAAGGCTATGTGTCTGCACGTTTCGCACGACTGCAACTTAAGATGCAAGTACTGCTTTGCCCAGACAGGCGATTTCGGCGGCGACAGAATGCTGATGAAGCCCGAAACAGGTAAGAAGGCTATGGACTTCCTTATCGAACACAGTGCCAACAGAGAAAACCTCGAGGTTGACTTCTTCGGCGGCGAGCCTTTAATGGCGTGGGAAACCGTTGTTGAAACCGTAAAGTACGCCAGAAGCATTGAAAAACAGCACGGCAAGAACTTCCGCTTTACCATCACCACAAACGGTATGCTCCTTGACGATGAGAAGATCGACTATATCAATAAGGAAATGTCAAACTGCGTATTATCGCTTGACGGCAGAAAAGAAGTAAACGACAATATCCGACCCACACCGAACGGCAAGGGAAGCTATGATATAATCGTTCCGAAATACAAAAAGCTTGTTGCAGGCAGAGGAACAAAGGACTATTATGTAAGAGGTACATTCACAAAGTACAACCTCGACTTTGCAAACGATGTCCTGCATATAAGCGACCTCGGTTTTGAACAGCTCTCGGTCGAGCCTGTTGTAACAGACCCCGAGATGCCTTATGCGATCACCGAGGGCGACCTCCCCACTATCTTTGCCGAATATGACAGGCTTGAAAAGCTGATGGAAGAGCAGAAGCTTGCGAACAAGCGCAAGTTCAACTTCTTCCACTTTATGATAGACTTAAATCAGGGACCTTGCGCCGTAAAGCGTCTGCGCGGTTGTGGCTGCGGCAACGAATACGTTGCGGTTACTCCCGACGGCGATATCTACCCCTGTCACCAGTTCGTAGGAATTGAGGAGTGGAAGATGGGCGATATCTTTACAGGCAAGGTCGATCAGAAGATAAAGGATTACTTTGCAGGAATACATATCTACAGCAAGGAAAGCTGTGGTAACTGCTGGGCAAGATTTTACTGCTCGGGCGGTTGTAATGCCAACAGCTTTATCTATGAGGGCGATGTAAAGAAGCCTCACAAGCTGTCCTGCGAGCTTCAGAAGAAGCGTATCGAATGCGCTATCGCGCTTGCGGCGGCAGGTAAAGAAGCCGAGTAATTGAATATAAAGCAACACGGACGTGACCGCCAAAGTCACGTCCGTTATTTTTATATGTCAAGCTTCAACAGCTCAACAGCGTTCTTATAGAATATCTTATCCTTTGCGCTGTCGCTTATCGGCATTCTGTCTATCATATTTATCTCATCGCGGGGATCGCTCCACGGCAGGTCACTGCCGAACAATATTCTGTCCTCGCCGTAGGCCCTGAACATTTCCATAAACATCTCATCGGACATAAAATTTGCGCAGTACGCCGTGTCAAAATAAATGTTGCTTGTATCCTTTATATAGTGCAGAACCCGCTCCCAGTTCATCATTCCGCCCATATGAGCGCCGATGAATTTGCAGTAGGGATATTTTTCTGCCATCTCGGCAAGATCGCACGGCATAGCGTGAGATATCATTGTCGATATCGGGTCGTATCCCATATGAAGAATAACAGGCAGTCCGAGCTCGCCGCATTTCTCATATATCCTCTGCATACACGGCTCAAACATAAAATGACCCTGATATGCGGGGTGGAGCTTTATCCCGTGAAGTCCCGACCCGGCTATACGTTCAAGCTCACTGTCAAGCTCTTCGCTGTCGGGGTGCACTGTGCCGAACGATATTATATTTCCGTGGTTCTGAGCTATCGCCCAGTTATTTATAGTCGTCTGCTGAGTAGGCTTTGTCGCAACCGGCAGTAAAACGCCGTAATCTACTCCCCACGCTTTCAGCTTCTGCCTTGTATCGTCTATTCTGCCGTTGGTGTAAGCCTCACAGCTTGCCGTGTCTTTCAGCTTCTTCACCGCCCTGTCGGCTATTTCATCGGCATAGGCGTGTATGTGAAAATCAATGTACATCTTCTGTTCCTTCGTTCTTATTCGTCAAATAATTTATCTGTCTGTTTTCCGTCAAGCCCCGCGAATATCGGGAATTTTCCCGTTCTCTCTATAGTCTGACCGTTTATCATTCCTATATGCGAGGAAATGTGCCGGAATTGTCCGAGTATAAGCTCAAGTCTTGTATATTCACACCCGTCGGGCTTTTCGTTAAGCTCTTCATCGCTCAGCTCATCAAGATATTTTTCTGTTTTAATCTGCACTTTATGCAGATATTCCAGCAACTGTTCATCGCTTAAAACCTTTTCGCAGGGATTGTCGGGGTTATCCATTCCGTTTTCGTGAAAATCGGGTTCTGTAAATTTTGCGGGATTGAAAAACCACTTGTCCGCCGAGTGAACAGCGTGATACACATATCGCCATGCCGGCGAACCGCAGACCGGCGCGTTTCTGTCGTATGTTTTAATTGCCGTTTCCATATTGATAAAGTTCGTTATCGTTTGCTTTTTTATCATTCGGCATACGTCATTCATATTTTACTCCTTTGAAAAGTTACCTCTTTTTATTCTGTAGTTGAACAGCATATCAATAAAGCTTTTGTAGTACGGTATAAATGCGCCGCTGTCAATGAGCGAATATATTTCATCTCTGTCCGCCCACTTCGCCGCCTGCACTTCTTCAGGCTGTAATTTAAGCTCAGATATCGGTATGTCCTTGTGTATTACATAAACATCATCAAATCCGCGCTCAAAATGTACTGTCAGCATAGGTCGGTCGTGTGAAAAATCGTGGCTAATGCCGAGTTCCTCGTACAGCTCACGGCTTGCCGCCTGCCTGCTGTTTTCACCTGCGACAGCGCTTCCTCCAACCGAAATATCCCATTTGTCGGGAAATCCTTTTTTGAACGGCTGGCGCTGTTGTATCAGCATTTTGCCGTCACTGCCAAAAATGCATATATGTATAACAAGATGATAACGGTTTTCGGGAAGCGGCTTTCCGCGCTCTATTGTTTCGCCTGTAAAATTGCGTTCATCGTCGTATAAATCAAACAGTTCCATATTGCACCTCCGGGTGTTACTATTATAGCACTTTGTGCACGTCTTTGCAAACGTGGCATACCGTCGACCTCCAATTCCGCCTGCGGCAAGCTGCCTCACTCAATTCCGCCTTTCCGAGCAATACATATTTACTAAAGTTTGATTAACGGCGGGTTTAACCGATAATACTCGCATATAAAAAGAGGAGCATCTTCCGATACTCCTGCGGCAAGTTGCCGCACCCAATTCCGCCTTTCCGAACGATACATATTTACTACAGTTTGCCGAACGGCGGGTTTAACCGATAATACTCGCATATAAAAAGAGGAGCATCTTCCGATACTCCTGCGGCAAGTTGCCGCACCCAATTCCGCCTTTCCGAACGATACATATTTACTACAGTTTGCCGAACGGCGGGTTTAACCGATAATACTCGCATATAAAAAGAGGAGCATCTTCCGATACTCCTCTTGATATTTGTTTATCACTATCGTTCAAACCGCCGTCAGCGTAGCTTTAGTATACCGCCTGTATTTTAGAAGGCGAATTTGCCGCGGCTCACAGCCGCTTAGTTGGCAAGACCTGAACGTTCGATACCTTCAACGAACTGCTTCTGTAAGAAGATGTACATGATAAGTATCGGCAGAAGTGACATTAAGCATCCCGCTTCTATCCATACCAGATAGTCGCTCGTTACACCGTTTTGTTCGCCCGTGAAATAGATCATCATGGTTGTACCAAGACGGTCGATCTCCATCGCTATCGTGTAGGGGTTTGTGAAGAACATACCCGTTACATATGAGTCGTTCCAGTACCATACGATCGAGAAGATGAATACTGTTAAGAACGAAGTCTTTGCATTGGGAACCATAACGCGGATAAATGTCATGAAGGGGCCACAGCCGTCGAGGTATGCGGCATCTTCGAGATCCTTGGGCAGTCCTCTGAAGAACTGTCTGAACAGAAGTATGAACACGCCTGCTCTGATACCGTTGCAGAAGAACGCCTGTAAGTACAGAGCAATAGGAGTACTTACGAGGTTCAGCGCATCGCCTGTGATAAGTCTTATAATACCAAACACATCAAAGAATCTGAACTGCATATACAGAGGGATAAGTATTACCTGTACAGGAACGATGATCTGTAAGATTACGATACCGAACATAAGTCCCTTACCCTTGAACTTGAAACGTGCGAAGCCGTAACCGGTGATACCGCAGGTAACGACCTGGATCATCGAGCATATAACGTTTACAAGTATCGTCTGTAAAAGCACCTTCGGGAAGTCCATTGCTATCCAAACATCTACGAAGTTTGAGAAGATGACCTCTTTAGGTATCCACATTACTGAGGGGTCGCTCATTTCTGTCTGGGGTCTGAGTGCTGTTGACAGCATATAGAGCATAGGATACAGAATTACGAAGCCAAGTCCGAACAGGATAAGGAAACGGAATACAGGCCATACCTTATCGGTAATTCTTCTTCTGAAGATGTACTTGTAGTGCTTTCTTTCCTGCTGGTTGTAGTTGCGGTAATTCTTTATTATCTGCCAGTTGCTTACATGGTAGATATTCTTAAGTTCCTTAGCCTTTTTCTTTTCTGCTTTCTTCAAAGCTCTCTTTGACTCGGGCTTTGAAGCGGCTATAGGCTTGATAACACCGACCTCGGGCTCATCGGCGGCTTTTTCGGGAGCAGCTGCGGCTTCTGCCTCACCGTTTATCTCCTTTATAGCCTCGCCGATCGCCTCGGGAGAAGCATTATCAGCGGGTGCAGCTGCGGCTGCATCGTCATTAGTCTGCTGAACATCAGCATTTAACTGTTCTAAATCTTTTTCGCTCACAACTACACCTCCTTATTCATTTTCGTAGAATACGAACTTAGATACGATAGCCACTATAATTGCAAGTGCTACTGCAACTATGAGGAAGTAGATCCAAGCCATCGCTGATGAAAGGCCGTATTTTAAGTTTCTCGACTGAGCAAGCACGATCTTCATTACGGCGTTCTCGGAATCGATAAATGTATCGATGACCGTGTATATCAAGTTCGCCAAAATCATCGGGCTTATCATCGGGAACGTGATCTTCCAGAAGAATTCCCATCCTGTTGCGCCTTCCATAGATGCCGCTTCCTTTGCGGAAGTAGGTATCTGCTGTAATGCGGCAAGGAATATCAGTATCTGAATACCGGCACTCCATAACAGGTTGAAGATGTCACTGGTGATCGTCTGTATCGTTGTTGTCAGCTGTTCGTTCAGGTTGTAGATACCTAAGAACTCAAGCAGCTCATCAACTAGGTCGGTCTGGAACAGTGCGCTGAACTGCTCACCGCTCGAAATACCGTTGTTTGAAATATCTCCTCGTATTACCGCAAGTACAGGACCTGTTGCAACGAGAACCGGCAGGAAGAATACCGCTCTTGCAAATGTTCTGCCTCTGAACTTCTGGTTAAGAAGAAGTGCGATAAACAGTGAGAATATCATTACTACGATTACCTGAGGTACCATCGAACCGAGTGACTCGGTAAGCTTGGGGAGGTAATCCTGGTTCTTGAAGAGTGCCTCTTCATAGTTTCCGAAGTTGTTCCATTCGGTATAGATACCCGCTGAGGTCATTCCTCTCTGAGCCGCCTGCTCGGGTGTTGTTACGAGCTCGGTGTAGCACAGTGAATACCATGCCGACTGGAATATCGGGATAAGGAACATATAGATAACGCCGACGATCCATATTGCTATGAAGCCGTAACCGTAAAGTCCCTTTTTCTTTTCGTAAGAAATACGTGATTTCTTGATCTCTTTCTGTACTCTGGGCTGTCTGCGGCGGATATCCACCTCTTCGCCCTCTACATTGAGTGCTGCTGCGGCAGCTGTCATATGAGCCGACTTCTGAACAACAGGTTCTGCTGTTCCGGCAGGCTCTTCGACGGAAGCGTCGACCGTTTCCTGCGCTGCTTCGGGCTCCGATACTGTTGTATCGGCTACCGTTTCGGCAGGAGCAGCCTGTTCGGCTGCGGGTGCGTCATTAACGGGAGTTTCGGCGGCATCGGTCGTCTTCATTGCTTCAATTTCTTCATTCGGGTTGAAATTCGAATTATTCATCTGTTTCTCCCTTCAGTCCATATTGTGCAAGATCGATGTCCTTGCCGTTGACGGTGAGAGTCATTTCTCTTGTGTTTACCTTGATCGTCTTACCGCCGTCAAACTCGGTTTCAAGCTCATCTCCGGAAATTCTTGTGTAGTTTGTGATGTGGAGATTAGCAAAGTCCTTAAGCTCATCCTGATAGAGCTTGTATACCTTAGCCGAAGGTTCGAGCCAGCCCTTGTAATTTGAGTAGAAGAGCGTCTCGTAATCACTGTCTGTGAAGTCGTTGGGGTCAGCATACATCATATCATAGTGAACAGGTGTTGCTGTGAGAAGTGCGAGCATGATAGTATCATCTGCGTTGGCACTTGCGTTAACTGCCTTTGTTGTGTAAGGCAGATAACCGTGGATAACGATCTCATAGAACGGAATGTCGTAGTCGAACAGGTCAAAGTTGCTTGATGTTACCGGTACGTCAGTGAGGTAGTCAACATAAGGAAGCGCATAAGCGTTTGCGCCGCTTGCAAGAAGCGTGAAGCCTGCGTCCTTGAACTGCTTGTAACCGTCAACGAGCATATTCATTGCGTCGTTTCTGGAGTAGTTCTCGCGGCTGAAGTCACTGTAAAGTAACGTTGTAGCATCGCTGAGGCTGATAGTCTTGATACCCTCGTTTGAGAACGAGCTTATCAGCTTCTTGTAAAGGTCAGGCCAGTAGTAAGGTGACAGTGTCGTCTTAGTTACAAGTCTTACCTGATTCGGGATACCGAATGCTATATCCCAGTTGTTTGTAGTAGCGTAAGCCTTTGTGGTAGCCTTACAAGCGTTGAGCGTGTAGCTGTAGCCGTTACCGCTGTCCTTCATGTAAGTAATACCTGCGCTTGCGAAGAGCTTACCGTTTATGCCGTTTACATACTCTGCAAGAGTTGTATAGGCATTCTTGCCGCCGAGCGTACCTGCATAGTTTACATCGGCAGTGATAAGACCCTTGATGCCGGCACCGTTGAAGTCGTTGTAGTTTGCAACGATATCGTCAACGCCGAGCTCGTTTAACTGCTTGATAATATCCTGTGCCTGCTCATATGTGGTAGCGGGAGTTTCTAGATTAACAGGGAAGCCTGCAATCGACTGAGCCTTCACCGTACCGCCGTACAGGTCGAGATAGTAGCTGTTTGTGATATTATCTGTCTTGTCTGTGAAGCCCTTTTCTTCTATCATGTAGTTTCTGTATGCTTCAGCAACATCTACATAAGAAAGGTCGTCACCGGCGAGAGGATAGAAGCCTACTGTAAGGTTGGGCTGATTTACCTTGCCCTGCTCGTAAACTGTAAGCTTACGAGTACCCATATAGTAAGTATCCTCTGCTCTTACCTTGAACTCGAACCATACGTTGTTGTATGATGTTGAGTTCTGACCGCTTACTGTTGCATTTACGGATGCGCAGGTGTCGCCTGACTCAGCAATAGCCATATAGCCGTGCTTTGTCTTTTCGCCGTTAGTAACAGCACCTATAACAGGAAGGTAAACCTGCTCTGTCTTAGACGGTCTTGTAAGTAAGCCTACCGATGTGTCAAGTCCGTATACATCGTTGCTGTACGCCTGAGCGTTTATACGCTGGTTGTTGTAATTGATAACAGCGCCTGAACCGTCAGGTACTACCATGTAGCCCTCGTCCTCCATGCCTGCCGCATTGAAGAACTGTAAAAGGCCGATATCAAGAAGTACAAGACCCTTTGAGTCTGTAGCTTCCTGTTCCTTTATTTCGGAAGAAATAATCGAAACATTTACATTGTCCTTTTCAAGCGTGATCGTCATCGGAATTTCCGCTTCGATCTTACCTATCCTATAAATGATCTTTACACCGTTTTCGATTTCCTGGATATCAAAATCACCGGACTTTATCGAACCGTCGTAAACATTCATTCTCTGGCTTGTATGTGTTGATACATCGCCGTATACGATATAGAAAGGCGACTGCATATTCTTTTTCTGAGCAGTCTTGGCGTTTTCATCCTTGTCTGCATTCAGAGGAGTTGCCCACCATACATAGCTGTCGCTCTTTGACTGTAATGCAAAGTTTGTTGTTTCCTCGTTGAGATAAAGCTTGTAGCTGTCGTTCTCGGCAATTACCTTCATCTCAGCAAGACCTTCAGCGTCTGTTCTGGGCTTCTTCTTGTCGTCCTTATCGTTTTTCTTATCCGACTTATCTTCCTTATCCTCGGAAGAATTATCGTCTGTTGCTGTCTGCTCTGTCTGTGAAGTTCCGTCGTCTGCTGCGGGCTGTTCGTCAGACCATGCTACAACAGAGCTCATTGATACGAGCATTGCGGCTGTGAGCAGAACTGCGAGTATCTTTTTTCTGATTTTAACCATTTTTCTGTCGCACCTCCGCTTACAAACTGAATCGATACATCAGCTCGGTATAGATTGAAAAACCGAAGATGTAAACCTGCTGGAACAAGCTGAGCAGAAGCACAAGCAGGAACAGTATAACTACCATTGCCGCAACTGTGAATATCATAGCAAGAAGAGTCTTGGGTACTGAGTACTGATGTACGGTCTTGATACCGGATATCATCAGAACTACGCTCCACAGTATACCGAGATACTGGAAGAATACGATGAAAGCACCTTCGCTCCTGAGCAGTACATTACTTGCGAGAATTACAACTATCTGAGTGATGAGGTAGGGAACCAGTGCATAAGCACTGACACTTGTGATTGCTTTTATTGAACCTTCGCCGTCAAACAAGGTACACAGCGACCAGTTACCGATTACCCATGTGAAGAACAGGATAATTGTCTGAACAAGAAGCGGTACTATGTTGAATATCTTGACGTAGTTCGTATTGAACAGGAAGCCTGTCATAACTTGCTGGCAGACCGTTATAAGGAAGAAGCAAAGTACGATAACCATCGAAACCTTTGTGTTGTAAGCTTTCTTCCAACGCAGATCTTCAAATCCTTCAAAAGGATGTCTTGCAACGTAAAACGGCCATTTCCAAGCGGGCATATCTAAATCAAATCTCATTATTTACTACCTCCCGCTTTTTTTGCTTTTAAACGTTTTCTTACCTTGCTGAGAACAACAAGCGCAACTATTATTACAAGAACTATTATCATAAAGATATTGAAGTTATCTCTTATGAACTGCATTCTGTACTGTTTGAACGCTCTGTTGTAACCGGCTCTGCTGTTACGGTAGAAGTACTCCATAGCCTGTTCGTAGTTACCCTGCGAAAGCTCTGAGTTACCAAGACCGATATACGCGAACCAATAGTTGCTGTCGCGTGTCAGGACCTCCTGCCACGGACCGCTTGCTTCTTCGTACTTACCGAGGTTGTAAAGTCCCATTGCTTCGTGAACAATGTCGCCGAACTCTGTACGCTTGAATGTCGTAATTGAGTTCTTACGGCTGTCAAGTACATATACAACGCTGTTGTAAGCCTCAATCGCGGTTACGTTTGTGAACAGACCCTTCTGGTTGCCCTTGCCGCCGTAGATGAACAGCAGGTCGCATTCGTCTGTGTACTCAAATATACGTCCGTTTGCGTAGTCGAGAAGTCTTATTGTACCTGTTTCGTCAACGTCAACGTCTGTGATCTGAGAACCGTATGTCTGGTTCTTATAATAGTAAGAAGCCATATCGCCGTATGTGTAATCCGAGAAGCCGAGGTTTATCAGAATGTTTTCACCGGCGGGGTTCATCTTCTTGAAGATATCTGTAGTAGCACTCTTTGATGCCGTTACAGTGTAGATAAAGCCTTCGTCGTCGATATCGAAGTTGTTGAACTCCATAGGAACTGCCTGAATGAATGCTGCGGCAGCCTCACGCGAGAGGATCGTTCTCCAGAACTTGTTTGCGATAGCCTGCGCTGTCTGTTCAACACGGTTAGCGCCGAAGAAGTTACTGAACGAACCGTCGGGTGCGAACATTACCGCACCGTCTGTAATTGACAGAATGTTTACATATACGTTGCCGGCAACGTCAACTACGACCTTGTTGGGCTGGAATGTAACATCTGCGTCATAAAACTCTGCGGCAGGTCTTTCGAATATCTGGAACACCGTACCGTCCGCATAGACACCGAGTACACGGCTGTTGTCATAGTCAGCAATGTAGATCATTGTCGACTCATTTTCGTTTTCCGCATCATCAACGTGTCTTACAAAAATACCGTGAGGGTTCTTCAGAGTTTCGTATTTCTTTGTTTCGGGGTTATAGAAGTAATCCATAACCTGGAATGTTCTTGAGTAGTTTACATCGGTAACGAGTATTCTGTTGTTGCCCGAGTCAACTATGTACAGGCTCTGTGTTTCGCGGTCAACGAACAGATCCTGAGGCTCTTTGAGCTCGCCGATAGTGATTTCTTTTGTCACTTCACTGCCTGTCTGATCGGATATTTCCTTCAGCTGGGCATCGGTGTTATATCTTGTGCCGGATCCGAAATCAAGACCTGTTACAACTCGGTCAACGACATATCCGGTCTGTGACGGAACAGGATCGCCCCACCAGTCGTAGTTATAACCTTCATACGGCTGATCGGCAAACGCTGAACTGCACAGCATGGAAACCGCCATAATAGCCGAAACGGCTGACGCGGCGATTTTCTTCATGTTTGGCACTAAAATCATCCTTTCTGTATAATTTAATATTAGATCAGTCTTTCAGACCGCTGGTAGCCATAGTTTCCATAACGCTGCTCTGGCAGAATACGAATACTATGATAGGCGGCAGCATTGTGATAACAACTGCGGCTGCGGCAACACCCGCACGGGCGATACCTGCTGCACTTATCTGCTGCATAACGGTCGGAATGGGTTTTAATGCCTCATTATAAATGAATGAATAACCTGTGATCTGCCATGCGCCCTGGAAAGCGAATATCAGAAGTGTCAGCCAAGCGGGTTTTACGTTCGGCATTACTATCTGCCAGCAGATTCTTATGTGGCTTGCGCCGTCGAGCTTTGCTGCTTCTATCATACTGTCGGGCAGCTGACCCATGAACTGTCGCATAAGGAACAGACCCATAGGAGTTGCGATGTACGGCAGAATGATCGCAAAGTATGTATCGATCATGCCGAGTGTTGCCATTACCATGTACTGCATGATGTAGAGTACGGTAGATGTGAACAGAAGGGCAATTTCGATAATCTTATTGAGCGCCTTCGCACCGGGGAATGCAACCTTTGAAAGTGCATATGCCGCAGATGATGAGAAGAGTAGCTGTGCAACTGTAACTACTACAGCTACGAATACTGAGTTGAAAACGTATCTTGAGAACGGTACCCACATATTGGACGCCGTTGCAAGCAGATCAGCAAAGTTCTGATCCGTGATGTTCTGTACATACATTCTGGGCGGGAAAAGGAACAGTTCCTCAACCGGCTTCAATGACTGTATGATCGACAGATAGATGGGGAAGAGCATGAACAGACCAAGCAGAACGAGCACTACAAATATGAAAATGTCGCCGCCGAGAGAACCGCCATATCTTTTTCTTCTCCTCTTAGTTATCTTCATAACTACCTTCCTTTCTTAGAGAGAAATACATAATGTGATCCTCCGATTAGTCAAGATACTTGCCGAGGAGCTTTTTGATGCCCCAGTTGGCAAGAAGCATTACTACGAACAGTACGAAACATATTGCTGATGAGTAACCCATCTCGTAACGTATTGAACCGTAGTCGAAAGCGTGCGTCATGATCGTGTGTGCCGCATAGTCTGTTGAAGGGAATGCGGTAAGGAAACGACCTACATCACCTGCTGTGAAGGAAGCGGTGATCTGCATAACTGCCGCGAACAGCAGCTGAGGTCCCATTGCAGGTACCGTAACGAGCAGGAGCTGCTGTGTACGGTTCTTGATACCTTCGATAGCGCCCGCTTCGTATCTGTCCTTCGGGATACCCTGAAGACCTGCACGAAGAGCAAGGAAGCCTGCACCCAGTGACATCCACAGCTGAACCACGATAACAACACCCATGATGTAGTTAGCGTCTGTCAGCCACTGACGTGCACTGTTGATGATGCCGAGGTCAAGCAGATAAGAGTTTGCTATACCGTATGTATCACCTGAGAAGATGAGCTGCCATGTGGTATAGATGTTACCTGCCAGAGTAGGCGCATAGAAAATGAATGTGAATATAGTCTTTAATGCTCTGGGCATTTCGTTGATAAGCCACGCAAGTATAAAGCACATGATATAGCTTAACGGGCCTGTGATAATTGCGAAAACAAGTGTGTTCTGTATCGCCTTTAAGAAGACTTCGTCTTCGAGTATCAGCGAATAGAAATTGCTGAGTCCCACGAACTGGGGGAACTGTACCATGTTGAAGTTCGTAAAGCCCATAGGCAACGACAGCAACACCGGTATGATCGTAAAGATCGTGAAGAGAATGAAGTAAGGAGCGAGCAGTATGTAAACGCTACCGTTTTTCTTCATCTCTCGCAGTGTATATCTGACTTTACTGTCTTCAATATACTGCGTCTTTTCCTTAGTTAACAAACCGATAACCTCCTCTATAATTCAGCAAAGCTAGTGAGGGCGAAAGCCCTCACGGCTTTTCAGGATCAATTTTTAATGCTGGATAATTCCTGATACTTTCTTACGATCTCAGACTTTATCTGATCGTTGTAGCTCATAAGAGTGTATCTCGGGTTACCTGCATCGTTAACAACCATTCTGAATGCGTTGTTGATATGTCTTGTAACTGCATAAGATGCGGGAATGATCGGTACTTCCTTAAGGTAGCTCTGCTGAGCCGAGATCTTCTCGTACTCTGCCGTTGACCAGGGGAGCTGTTCAAGAGCTTCTACGTTTGCTGTATCAAAACGTCCCATGGGTCCCATAAGAGCTTCGATCTGCTTACCGTAGTCAACCTGAATTTCTGTGCTTGTGAACCACTTTACGAAGTCCCAAGCGGCCGCCTGATTGGAAACCTTATTGAATATTACCGCACCGCTTCCTGCTGAGTTTGCAGCGTGGTTGATTGTTCCGTCAGCCTGCTTTGTTCCGGGTACCAGTGTGAAGTCCCACAGACCCTTGATCTCGGGAGCTGCTACAGACAGCTGGTTGTAGAATGTATAAGGCTGGATAACGAGGGGCATCTCACCGGTTCTGAAACGTGAGAATGCGTCGAATGTCTGGTCAAAGCTGAATACCGTGTAGAACTTTGTCCACTGCTCAAATACTCTTATAGAATCCTGAGTCATAAAGTTCGTGAGGTTCAGATCCTTGATATCAGATGTCTTTATACTATTATAATCTGTTGAATAAAGGTCTTCGTTGTAGATGTCCTGTCCGGTCTGGAGCATCAGCATGATAAATGTGTTACCGGAGTCGAACGTATTTGACGAAATGTTCTGAGGAAGTATCAGACCAACGTCGAGGTACTTTCTCTGTAATGTCGGGAGCATATCTGTGAGCTCTGCCCATGTTTCGGGAGGATTCTCAAAGCCAAGCTCCTCAAGTACGTCTGTTCTGTAGAACAGCATCGGGAATGTCTGTGAAACGGGAAGTCCGTATACACCTGTCGATGTACCATCGTTGTATTCGTAAAGTGTCATTGCGTCTTCCGCAAATCTCTTTGTTACCGCTTCATAGTCCTTGAACTGTGTCATATCAACGAGCAGTCCTCTTGCGGCAAGCTGTATCGGGAAGTCGCCGCCGATAAAGAGGGCGATCTCAGGGCCCTTACCTGCAAGTGTTGCTTCGAGTACCGAACCCTGAACGAGGTTGATAGAAGCCTGTGTGCCGTTGTAGTCGGGGTTTGAGTTGAACTTGTTATCAACAAGATTCTTAACAACTGTTGCCTGGTCACGCGCAAGTGATACCCATACATCAAGTGATGTTGCGCTTGCGTCTGAAAGGTTCGTGTAATCTTCAAAGAACGAACCGATAAATGCGTTGAAGCCGAATGCAAGCTCGCTGAAGAAGTTTCCGTAAGGAGAAGCAAAGTCCTCGTGACAGGTTGCTATCTCTATGTAGTCAAGCTCAAGAGGCTGACCGCGATAGTCACGCATCCATGCGGATACCGATGAGATGCTGTCCTTGATGCTGCTTGCCATTACAGGGATATCTTCAGGCTTGTTGATACATCTTTCGAGGTAGATACACATCGTTTCAAGTGCGGCCGCCTCAGAACCCTTCTTTGTCAGGCTTTCAATACTTGCCTTCTCAGCACGCAGAGAATCAACTATTCTCCTGAATGCGTCCTGAATGCCGGGTATCTTCTTTTCTACGAAGTAATCCTTGAATTCATCAGGGTCAGGACCTGTGATCATAAGTATTCTTCTGTAGTACTGGTTGAGCTCAAGCACGAGGTCGTCGAGTCTTTGCATAACCTCGCCTATCGAACCGGGTATTGCTTCAAGCGTCAATGTGTGTTCCTCACCTGCCGTCAGGTAAACATACATATCGTTTCCTTCGGCATCCTGAGGAGTGAGGTTGTACCAATCCGGAGAGTAGATGAACTGTACATCGTCAAATTCCTTACATGGTACCTTACCGTCAATGTAAATCCTTCTGTTTGAGAAGAATCCACGCATCTGGTTCTGTCTTGACTTGAAGTTGAAACGGTAGTAACCGTCATTTTCAACCTTGAAGTTGTAAGTGATCGCCTGTGTTGATTTGTTCCATGTTGCCTGACCGATAGTGTTGTAACGCTGTTTGGTCGGGTGGTTGGGGCTTGTCATATAAGTCGTTCTGTCGTAAGTAGCATATAAAGTCGATGCTGTCTTGTAGAGTGCTTCTTCTGCCTGTAAGAAGATGGTGTTTGTACCGAGCTCCTCGTTCTTTGATGAAAGAGCGGGTGTGTTCTGTTTCTGATCATCTGTAGGCTTGATCGAGTCATAGCTTACAAGCTCATCGTAATTCTTGAACGTAAACGAATGGAATACTCCGTAGGTTCTGATACCTTCAAGCGTAAGTGTGTGAGTACCCTTTTCAAGGTAGAAGTAGTAAGGCTCGTTGTAAAGACCTTCCTTATCCTTAATGGGATACTTTATCCAACAATCATAGGTTACCTGACCGGGACGAAGATCATTGTCCTTGTTGTCGCGGGTGATCTCTCCCTCGTCCTTCCAGTAACGGTCGAGTGTGAGATCCTGTGTAGCTGTGAAAGGATATTCTCCGTCGATCTTGAGTCCGATATCCAGTACCGTGTTCTTTGTTTCATTGCCCTCGATAGGATAGTAGATAGCCTCGAGGTTGTAGATACCTGTCTCTTCAACGTTAAACTCATATGTAAGTGTGAGCTTGTCATTCTTCCACTTTATTGTGGAATAATGATCCGTTTTGAGGTCGGTGTTTTCTGCGAGGAATGCCTTGAGTCCGTTGTAGCCGTCACCCGACTTTTCCTTGATCTCTTCGACCGAGGGAATGATCTGTGCAGCTTCTTCGGCTGTCATGGAAGATGCACCGCTGTTTACAAAGGCTGTGCCGTCTATCGTACCTTCCTTGTAGTCGGTAGCATAGATGGTGATCTCCTTGTCAGGCTTTACAGCGTCCTTATGACTGTTGTAATAAGTGCTGTACTTGCCCTCCATACCGGTGATCGTGATTCCGCTCACAGAGCTATCGGTCGTCGTGCTTTCCTCGGATTGTCCGGCAGAAGTATCGGTTGTTTCTTCTGCGCTGACTGCGGTTGATGTAAGTGACAATGAAGATATAAGTGTCGCACATGACAATATACCCGCTAATGTTCTTTTCATCCTGCTTGATTTTGTTGCCACAGTAATAATCCACCTTTCTGATAGTTGTCGTTTATGTTCAATCGAAAATATGCTAATTTCGACGAGTTAAGGAATTTATCCGTGCGAGTTGTAATCCGAGTTGTAGACGGATATTTTTCCGTCTTCAAGCTCGACACGCACTTTATCTCCGCCTCTTATGCCGAGGGCTTCGAGATATTCTTTTGGTATCTGGAGTCTGCCCGCTCTGTCAAGAACGACAAGCTCCTCATGATCCGAACCGCTTTGCTGCATGAGCTTTTCATGCTCCGCACGCTGCTGTTCGCTCATCTTTTCGAGTTCCCCGAATGAGAGGATCTCGGTTTTCTTTCTCAGCATCTCGCTCGATGTACGTCCGTCACGGATAGCGACTACACGGTCGATCGATTTCGACAGATTTGTATCGTGTGTTACTATTATAATAGTAACGCCCATCTGACGATTGAGCTGTTTGAAAACATCCAGTACCATAGCCGCCGTCTTTGTATCGACCGCACCCGTGGGCTCGTCGGCAAGAAGCAGGCTTGGGTTGTTTGAAAGCGCTATTGCGATAGCCACACGCTGTTGCTCACCGCCGGAAAGCTGACCGAGGAGTGAATTTTTCCTTGCGGAAAGTCCCACCATATCAAGCAGTTCTTCGGCTCTCTGCCTGCGGTTCTTGTGACCCGAAAGCAGAAGCGGCATTTCAACGTTCTGAATCGCCGTAAGATACGGAATTAGGTTTCTGGCGTTGTTCTGCCATACGAAACCGACCGTTTCTCTCTTATATTTTATAAGATCCTTTTCATCAAATTTAAGCAAGTCCTTACCGTCTACATAAAGACTTCCCGCCGAGGGTTTATCGAGTGCTCCGAGCATATTCAGCAGTGTGGATTTACCGCTGCCGCTCGCGCCGACAATTCCCATCAGCTCTCCGCGTTCTACCGTAAGGTCAAGTCCCTGAAGAGCCATAACCTCAACGTCCGTGGTTTTATATATCTTGACAAGGTTCTCGCACTGCACCATCACGTTTTCGGGCGGTGCGAGCATCATTCTCTGAGGCATCACTCCACCTGCTTTCTGACGTCTGTAATGCGTCCGTCGTCAAGTGTGTAAACAACATCGCACTGTTCCATCATTGCGGTATCGTGCGTTGTCATTACGATCGTAAGACCGTCTGTATGTACAAGCTCTTTAAAAAGATTCATTACCGCAAGACCTGTCGGCATATCAAGCGCCGCAGTAGGCTCATCGGCAAATATCAGCTTCGGCTTGTGCGATATTGCCCTTGCAATAGCCACTCTCTGCTGTTCGCCGCCCGAAAGCTCACCGGGTCTGTGATGCATTCTCTTTTCCAGACCTACTCGTACAAGACATTCCTTCGCACGTTTTACACGCTCGGCATACGGCATTCCCACAAGCCGCATCGCAAACTCAACGTTTTCGTATGCCGTCATAGTAGGTATCAGCGCCACCGACTGGAAAACAAACGACATATCGTTTCTTCTCAGCTTATCCATTTCCTTATCGGTAAGTCCTGTTATCTTTTTACCGTCAAAGTAAACGTCGCCGCCTGTCGGTCTGTCGAGCGCACCGAGTATATTTATAAGCGTAGTCTTTCCCGAACCGGATCTGCCGCGAAGAACCACGAGCTTATTTTTTTCGACTTCGAGATTTATATCCTTAAGCGCGTCAACAGTAGTATTATCGTTGATCTTAAAGCTTCTCGATATATTCTCCGCCCTTAAAATCGTTTCCATAGATAGTTCCGATCCTCAAAAAAGCACGGCTGACGTTAAACAGCGCGTAACTTGTTTCATCTTCTTTTTGTACCAAATGCACAATTACCATATACGATTTTGCCGTTAAACACGGCGTATTTAGAAATAATGTACAAAACGGCACAAGGGTCTATAACATAGTAATTATAGCAAATTATCACCGCACTGTCAAGGTTGATAAAAGAACTTTCACATAGTACAACTGATTTTGATTTTCTGTACAAATCAAATTTTCGCTTAGCGAATAGTTACAAACTTTCGGCTTAAATTTTGGCAATTCTGACGAACATATTTTTTATTGCCACAATATCTTGATTTTTTGTTCCATAACTTTGCTATTTTTTGTGTAAACGTTTTCCACATCATAAAAGCTTATAACTTAATTTAGCTAATTCGTTAATCTTCTTAACGAAACTTTGTGCATCATGCACAAAGAATTTCGTCGATTTTTTTAACTAATCAAAACGCTTGTTACTTAAATTCTCTGTGTAACTTATGAAAACGTTTCTATCTGCTCACTGAGCTCCATCCACTGAGCCGTAAGCTCCTCTTCTTTTTCCTTCAAAACGGCTATTTCCTCGGCAAGCTTACTTGTCTTTTCGTAGTCTGTTGCTATCTCGGGCTTTGACATCTGCTCTGCAAGCTCTGCCGTTTTCGTTCCGATTTCATCTATTGCCGCTTCACAACGTGCGAGTGCGCCTTTCAGCTTCCTGAGTGTGCTTTCACGCTCCTTGCGCTCCTTGTAGTCATTCTTCTTTACCTCGGTAACCGCCTTTGCCTGCACCGCCTTAACCGTCTGCTGTGCCTGTTCCTTTGCCTCTTTCAGCTCAATGTATTTGTCATAGTTACCGTCTATATTAACTGTTCCTGTTTTATCAAGCCAAACTATCCTGTCCGCAAGCTTGTTTATAAGATAACGGTCATGGGATACGACAAGCAAAGTGCCGCCATAGTTTGCAAGTGCATTTTCAAGCGCCTCTCTTGAATGGATATCAAGGTGGTTTGTCGGTTCGTCAAGCAGGAGCATATTCGCCTTACTGAGCATAAGTTTCAGCAGTGACACTCTTGCCTTTTCGCCGCCGCTGAGCTTGCCGACATTCTTGAACACGTCCTCGCCCTTGAACAAAAACTGCGCCAGCGCCGAGCGCACCTCCGTCTGTGTCATTCTCGGGTACCTGTCCCACACCTCGTCAATAACAGTCTTGGATGGGTCAAGATCGGTCTGCGCCTGGTCGTAATAGCCGCATTGTATATTATTGCCGAACTTATACTCTCCGCTATCGGACTGATACTGCCCCATAAGGATCTTTAACAGTGTTGTTTTTCCGCAGCCGTTCTCACCAAGTATAAAGGTGGTCGTGTTCCTCTTTATATCAAGCTCCGCGTTGCTGAAAACCGTCACACCGTCAAACGACTTTGACAGATTTTTCGCTATCAGCACATCGTTTGCGCCGCCCTCTTTCGCCTTGAAAGAGAACTTTATAGCCTCGGGCAGATCCTCGGGCTTTTCAAGCGTTTCTTTGAGCCTGTCAGCCTGTTTTTGCTTTGATGCCGCCGTGATGAAGTTATGCTCCTGTCCCCAGCGCTTCTGCTGTTCGACAATACCCTCGATACGGTTTATTTCCTTCAGTGTTCTGTCATACACTCTCTGCTGAGCCTCCCGTGCTTCCGCCTTTAAGTCAAGATAGCGCGTGTAGTTGCCCTTATATTCATGCAGTGTCTTATTCTCCATCTCAAAGGTGGTATTCGTGACCTTATCAAGGAAATAACGGTCGTGCGATATTACAATATATGCACCCTTGTACTCTGTCAGAAATTTCTCAAGCCATTCGCAGGCGGTAATATCAAGGTGGTTTGTCGGCTCGTCAAGCAGAAGTATATTGCTTCCGGAAAGCAACAGCTTTGCGAGCTGTGCCTTGCTTTTCTGACCGCCGCTCATTACACTTATCGGCTTGCCGAAATCATCTTCTGAAAATCCCAGACCGATAAGCGCAGACGAAGCCCGCGACTTATAGGTAAGCCCGCCGTCACGCTCGAACTTTTCCTGTAGGTGCATCTGCCTTGACAGCGTCTGTTCGCTGTGGTCGCCCGTATCAATGGCAACCGCTATATCCGCAAGCTCTTCTTCCATGTCTGTAAGCGGACGGAATATATCAAGCACCTCGCTATACAGCGTCACACTGTCGTCGCGGATAACATACTGCTCCATTGAGCCGAGCTTTATACCCGCCGCCTTGTTTATACTTCCGTTTTCGGGTTCAAGCTTGCCGTTTATGACGTGCATAAGGGTAGTCTTTCCACAGCCGTTGACACCGACAAGACCCGCCCTGCCGTTTTCTTCAAGGCGAAAATTCACATTGTGAAAAAGCGTTTCTCCGCCGAATGATACCGAGATATCGTTACCGGACAATACTATCATTCGAGTACTTTTCCTTTCCGAAAAATAGCGGTCAGAGTTTTTGCTCTGACCGGTAATTCCATATTTACGTTTTTGCTTACTTCTTTAAATTCTCAGGCTTGTACTTGTTGAGTGCGTCATTGTTAAGATCGAGCGCATAGTCCTTAGCTGTTTCGTTCAGCATAGCCTCGTAATCTTCATCCTTCATAAGGTGAAGTATATCGCTGTGGTTTTCAAGAAGCCAGTCCTCGCGTTCCTTGATGTCGCGGCGAACAACCGCATAATAAACGCTGTCGTCCTCATAAACGCCGCCCTTGCCTGTTTCAAGCTCAAACGCCCACTTTATAAATTCTTCGCTGGGTGAAGTATCCTTCTTGCTGAGCAGGAACTCGTGATCGTGCTCTTCTTCGGTGCTGTCGGATGCTCCGCTGCTTGTTGTATCGTCAGATGCTGTTTCACTTGCAGAAGAAACTGCCGACGAGCTTTCGGAGGAAGCCTTTGAAGATGCGCCCGAGTTGCTTTCAGCTTCGGCATCTGCCTTTTCTTTCGCTACCTGATCCTCGTATTCGTGATAAACGGTTTCGTAATCCTCACCGGCAAGCAGTCTGTCCACATAGCCCTGAGCCTGTTCCTTCTTAGCCTTCTTGCCCTCGTCTGTCGTTATCTTGTCGCCGTTGCCCTCTTTAAGAGAAACCTGTATTATCTGAAATCTGCCGTAGTTATCATAGAAGTAAGTAGCTATATCCTTTTCGTCTGTAGCGGATATGCCGTTTTCTTCATAATAAGCGTCAAATACCTTCTCGCTCATCTTGTTTACAAGCTGAACAGCCTCATATGACTTCTTGCTTATTCCGCCTGCCTCATAGTTCTGACCGTAGGTTTTTCCTGTGCTGTAGCCGTAATACGAGATCTCCGTATCCCACATCTTCTTTACAGAGGTCTTTACATTATCCTTTTCCTCATCGGTAAGAGTAAGCTTCAGCTCGTCAAACTTCTTCTGGATAGCAACATACTGCTTTACCTGCTCTAATGTACGATCCTGAACATACTGCGAGTATGTCTTGTCCTGCACGTTATAGTTGAAATAGCTGAAATCCTCTACCTTTGAAGAATCAGTACCCATAGCCTTCAGCTGATCGTCGACTTCCTCCTGAGCCTCGCTTATAGCCGACTGTTCATACAGCAGATAAATGCCTGCATTGATGGTCTGATCATCGATAGAACCTATAGTTGATACATCAGCACAGCCTGCAACGCTTAATGTGATTGTCACGGCGCATATTGCCGCTACCAGCTTTTTTAAATGTTTCATTGCTTTTCTCCTTACTGTTTACTATAAGGGGCTGTGCCCCGGTTATTCTGTAATATTTGCCGTTATCTTAATGTAACGCCGATAGCTTCCAGCGCCTTAAGCACCTTTGCAACGACCGCATCTGCCTCATCGTCTGTCAGCGTAGCGTCTTTCTTTCTGAGAATGAGCTTGTAAGAAAGGCTCTTCATACCTGCGGGTACCTGTTCGCCCTTATACATATCGAACAGGCGTACCGCTTCAAGATGTTTTGCGGTCTTTTCAATCACCGCAACTATATCTCCGCTCGGCACGTCCTCGTTGCACACAAGGCTCAGATCCCTGTATGTTGAGGGGAACTTGGGCAGGGCAGTGTACTTCACATCGCCGTCTGCATTATTGAACATTACTTCCATACTGAGTGTAGCGCAGTAAACCTCTGTATTTACGCCGAAGTTTGCCGCAGCCTCGGGGTGGAGCTGACCTACATATCCGATAAGCTCGCCGTTTACAGTGACCTTTGCGCATCTTCCGGGGTGGAATGTGGGATTGTTCTTTTCGGCTGTGTATACAACATTCTTCAGACCGAGCTTTGCCGTTACTTCCTCTGCAACGCCCTTGGCTGTGAAGAAATCTTCACCGTTGCCGTAGAGAGCATAGCACAGAACATCTCTTTCAACGGGGAGCTGATTTTCTCCTGTCGGGAAATATTCTCTTGCTATCTCGAAAAATCTGCCGGCAAGGTTTCTGTTGCTCCAGTTTCTTCTTACGACCTCCATCATAGAAGTGAGAGCGCTTGTACGCATTACGCTTGTATCCTCACCGAGCGGTCGTCTTAAAACAACGCTCTTTCTTGACTGTTCGTCCATACGGAGCATTTCGTAGTCCTTGGGTGAAATAAAGCTGTATGTCATTACCTCGTAAAATCCGAGCGCCAGTGCAAGTGAAATTACCTTATCCTCGAATATCTGCTCAGGCGTTCTCTTGCCCTGTGATGACAGCTTCGGTATAGTTGAGGGGATCCTGTTGTAGCCGTAAATACGGGCAACCTCCTCTGCAACGTCGCATGAACGGTGCATATCTATACGGGTAGGAGGAACGATAATCTCGCCGTTCTCATAGCCGAAGCCGAGCTTCTTTAAAATTTCTATCTGCTCGTTTTCGCTGATATCAGAGCCTAAATGCTCATTTACCCACTTATAGTCGTGCTTCAATCTTTCGGGAACATACTCGCTGTGGTTCTCGTCAATGATAGTATTCACTACCTCGCCGCAGCCCAGCATCTCGATAAGCTGTAATGCTCTCTTGAGCGCCTTTTCTGCATTTACGGGGTTGAGTCCCTTTTCAAAGCGTGAGCTTGCCTCTGTACGTTCTCCTATCTTTCTTGCGGTACGTCTTACCGATACACCGTCAAAGCAGGCAGCCTCAAATACAACTGTAGTTGTATCGTCCATGATACCGCTGTGCTCACCGCCCATAACGCCTGCTATGGCGATAGGCTTCTTGCCGTCTGCGATTATCAGCATTTCGGGAGTCAGCTTTACCGGCTCTGCCATTTCATCGAGGAGCTTTAAGGTTTCACCCTCTTTTGCGTTTCTTACAACGATTTTGTTGTCCTCAACATATCTTAAGTCGAATGCGTGCATCGGGTGACCGTATTCAAGCATTACAAAGTTTGTTATATCTACCAAATTGTTGATAGGTCTTACTCCGCAGGCTCTGAGCCTTCTTGCCATCCACTTGGGTGACGGTCCTATCTTTACGTTCTTTACAAGCGCCGCCATATAGCGTGAGCAAAGCTTCGTATTCTCAACGCTTACGCCGATCTCCTTTGTGATATCACCGTCAACGCCCTTGAATGTCGGCTCGGTGTAATTCATCGGGATATCAAATGTTGCGCTTGCCTCCTGTGCAAGTCCGAGTACGGAAAGGCAGTCGGGGCGGTTGTTTGTGATCTCAAACTCTACGATAGTATCATCTATCTGCAAAGCCTCGCAGATATCCATACCCATCTTAAAAGAATCAACATCGGGGTCGTTGTTCAGTATAAGTATTCCGTCATCTGCGACAGGGTAGTCGAAATCGTCCTTTGTAAGACCGAGCTCTGCGTATGAGCACATCATACCGTTGCTTGCAACGCCTCTGAGCTTACCCTTAGTTATCTTTGTTCCGTCAGCTATTGTGCTGTTGTGCATACAAGCGGGAACGATCGCGCCCTCAAACAGGTTCTGAGCCGCAGTAACTATCTGCACAGGCTCATCTCTGCCCGCGTCAAGCTGACATATCCACAGCTTTTCGCTGTCGGGGTGACGTTCAAGCTTGAGTACCTTTGCAACTACTACATTATTTATAGGGTCGGACATCTTATGATAGGTTTCGACCTTTGAACCGCTCATAGTCATATCCGCTACAAATTCTTTTATGGGCATATCGGCTTTAACATAGTCGTTAAGCCATCTCATTGATAAATCCACGTTAATATCTCCTTTTACGATCTCAATCGGTATTCATTATAATTATCGCTTATCTGAACTGAGCGAGGAAACGCTGATCGTTCTCGTACAGCAGACGCATATCATCTATGTTGTATCTCATCATAGCGATACGCTCAAGTCCTATACCGAAAGCAAAACCGCTGTATTCTTCGGGATCTATGCCGCAGTTGATAAGCACCTGCGGGTGAACTATTCCTGAACCGAGCATCTCGATCCAGCCCTCGCCCTTACAAAGCGGGCAACCCTTACCGCCGCACTTGAAGCACTGTAAGTCGACCTCGGCTGACGGCTCGGTGTACGGGAAGTGGTGAGGACGGAAACGAAGCTTTACATCGTCGCCGTAAAGACGCTTCGCAAATGTTTCGAGCGTACCCTTAAGGTCGCCGAATGTTATATTCTTGTCAATAACAAGGCCCTCGCACTGGTGGAATATAGGCGAGTGCGTGCCGTCAACAGCATCGGGACGATAAACGCGTCCGGGGCTTATGATAGCTATAGGGGGCTTGTTTTTCAGCATCGTTCTTATCTGAACGGAAGAAGTCTGTGTACGCAGGAGTATATCATCTGTGATGTAGAATGTATCCTGCTCATCTCTTGCGGGGTGACCGTCCTCGGTCAAAAGCATATCAAATACATACTTCGTTTCCTCGACCTCGGGACCGTCAACGACCGTATAACCCATTCCCCTGAATATTTCCTTAAGCTCATCAAGAACTATATTAAGAGGGTGACGAACGCCCATAGCCTGCTGTTTGCCGGGCATAGTAACATCAAGCGTTTCTTTCTTTAATCTCTGCTCCATAAGCGCAGATTTAAGCTGTGACTGCTTCTGTGCAATAAAGCCCTCAAGCGACTGCCTTACATCGTTTGCAAGCTGACCCATAACAGGTCTTTCTTCTGCCGACAGCTTTCCCATGCTCTTAAGGATAGCTGTAAGCTCACCCTTCTTACCGAGATACTTTACTCTCAGGTCATCGAGCTGTTTGACATCAACGCAGTCACCGATAGTTTTCAGCGCCTGCTCCTTTATATTCTGTAACTGTTCTTTCATACCTTTTATTCTTTCCTTATATTTAATATCCTTAACTTAAAGTCCGCCCTCAGGCAAAGACGATGGAACCGAATAGTTCCACTGATAACACGACCTTTCACGCATTTTCCGCGTCGGTAAAAATAATTTATGGTTATATAGATATTACTTTTTATGGAAATTTAAATCAAAGCCTATACCTACACGATAGACATTATAGCAGAAATCGAATACTTTTGCAAGGGTCATAAAGCAGTTTTCGGGAATTTTCGTATTATTTTCACTTGCGGAGGGATTATGACAGGGTAAAATAAACACCCGCCGTGAAAGTGGTGCATTGTGTAGAAAAGTCTGTTATATGGTGTACTTCATTGTTTTTTATCTGCTCTAACAATTTAATATAGCTACTATCATTTCCAATTTTCCGTAGGGGCGGCGGCTTGCCCCGCCCGTTGTACTAACCTCTAACATTCACCAAACATTTTAATCTTTCAAATATCAACCGTACTCGACAACTACTATATATGAAAATCATTTTGACATTCGCTACGATATTTCGGGAGGGGCGAGCCCCTCCCCTACAAACTTTTTGATTTATTCTGCCGATTATCATTTCGTGATGCAGCCAAAATACAGTTTTTATCTGCACTAACAATTTGATATAGTTACTATCGTTTCTTGTTCCCTTAGGGTGAGGTTCTGTGTGTGCTTGTATGGTTTTGCGTCCTGCGAAACTTTGTGCACACACATTTAATGCATCCTTGCATTGCTTGCCCCTCCCGTTGCATCGGTTATTATAACTTCTGCCATCATTATAATCTTTTTTCTATCCCTCGCCCCGCACTGATTTTAGCTCACCTTTACACAAGAAAGCTACATCGCGATACTTCTTTTAAAGCAGACCTTTTAACACACAAAACGGCAGATACGCTTTCGCGTACCTGCCGTAATTGCTTTAATAAATTCACACTGCCGTTTATATCCGCCGTTTTTCTATGTTCGGCAATCCGATATCGTCACAAAAGGCGTGTGTGCGATATCCGTTCATTACGGACCTGCGGGTGCGGGAGTAGAGCTTGCCGGAGTTGTTTCGTCCGGGGGCAGATCAACCTGATCGAACATAGTGTAACCGAGCATGGAATATCTTTCCGGATATGCACCTAAAAGATAGCCGTCTACATAATAATTGTCAGTAGGCTCGATCGTTGTCTTTGAAAAATCACTTGATGTATCCGTCACTCTGCTTATATCTTCAATAACGGTTTCACACCAATATGTCATTACTACCTTGCACTTATCATCGACCAGAGCAAAATAATACCCCTCGTCCTCGTCTGTTGAAAACGTGTTCAGCTTATCAAGCAGCTCATGATCCGGGCTTGCGGAATCAATAGTTACCGCATACTGGAACTGCAGATATCCCTGTGCCGTATTGGCAGGGCTGTCATCGGAGGGTGCGTCAAGCTTTGCAAGCTTAAGCTCTGTGAAGCCCTTATATTTCTCTGCCTTGGCGCACATATAAAGATAGTCGCCCGAGCCTATGGTATAAGTCATTCCGCCGTTTTCGTAAGACAGATAGCCCGTCTGCTTTTCGGGCGCGTCGGCTCTGTACTGTATCAGTATCCTCTGTGAGCCGAAATAGAACTCCTTAGCCTTTGCGACAGCCGCCTGAGGCTTTCCCGCATTCAGCGAAAGCGGTAATATTATAGCCGTCAGAACACCTATCATGGCAAGAACAACGATAAGCTCAACGAGCGTAAAACCTTTTTTATTGTGAAGACGTATCAATCTACGCATCTGCCTGACCTCCCCTTAAAGCCGTGGACTATAATTCAAGATAATTTTACCATATTTTTTATGCAATGTCAACTGAATTTTTATACTTTGCGAGGGTGTTTTTAGAGTTTTTACAGACAGATTGAGGGGAGGGGGTAGCGAATGCTAAAAACACCCGCCGATCAGCGGCGGGTGTCAGGTTGTAGAAAAAGTCTGTTTTTTTAGAAATGTAGTGAAGTGCTATACTAAAACTGGACACAAGGGGGTAGAAAAACAGAAAGGCAAGGTATATAATAAAAGAAGCTACC
>CAKSTB010000010.1 GCA_934490165.1 uncultured Ruminiclostridium sp.
AATAGTGATTGACTTGAGCGATGTACAGTCAAGGAATGCTTCATTACCGATATATGTTACACTTGTAGGAATAGTGAATGACTCGAACGATGTACATCTATTGAATGCGTTAGAACCAATATATGTCACACTTGTAGGGATAGTAACCGTCTTAAGCGATGTACATTTTCTAAATGCATCATCGCCTATATATGTCACGCTGCCGGGAATCGTTATACTCGTCAATTTTTCACAATAGCTGAAAGTACCATCATGTATACTTGTCACGCCGTCCGGTATAGCTATACTAGTCAGATTTTCGCAGCCTCTGAATGCATTGTTGCAGATATGCTTTACAGTATCCGGAACTGTGATTTCACTTATATCACTCTCCCAAGCAAATGCATCTGTTGCTATACCGATTGTACCATATCTGATATCAGCCTTATTACCGTTAATCTTGTCACTATGAATTTCTACAAGCCAGTTGTCGACATAGACATAACCATTGTCTGCTTGAGATTCAGTTATATGTGTATTTTGGAAAGCATCTCCGCTTAAATATTCTACGCTGTCTGGAATTTTAATATCAGAAAGAGAAGAATTGTCATAAAATGCATTTTCCCTGATTTCTGTCAAGCCCTCATTCAACTTGACTTCCGCAAGATTAGAACATGCGTAAAAAGCTGCGTAGTCGATCTTTTTTACACTGCCGGGTATAGTTATACTACTGATTGCATCACAACCCCGGAATGCTTCAGCTCCTATTGTTTCAATTCCATTTTCCAAAGTTACTTCACTTAACTGTTTGCAATATTCAAAGGTGCTTCCTTCAATCGTATTTATTGAACCGGGTATGGTTATTTTTCCTATTGAAGAACAAGTAAAAGCGCTGTCATTTATGTATCTGATTGTCGCCGGGAAAACAACCTCATCAATACTGTTAATACCATTTAACGCTTCACACGCGATACCAACTGTTCCGTATTTAAGATATAATTTATTATTCACAATGCACGTATTATAATCAGTATCCGAATAATCTTCTTTTTCGTAACCAATCACCCAGTTATCTGCATATTTGATATAATTTTTATCTTGCCGCTTTAACAGCAATGTATTACGAAAAGCATCTTTATTGATTTTATTTACTTCGTCAGGAATTTTATAATCGACATCTGTTCTTGCGGGCGGATATGCAATTAACTCGGTTTTATCCTTGCTGAACAGTACACCGTCTACATCTGTATATTTTTGATTTTCTTCTGACACATATATCCTTTTCAAGTTTTCACATTCATATAAATTATTTGCGCCGATACCGCCGTCACCAATATATAATTCTTCGAATTTTGCGTGATAAAAAGCTCCGGAATCAGCAGAGCAATCACTCGGCATAATGTAAGTTTTATCCATTTTCATTTCGGGATAGCAAAAAATACTATTGTAGTATATATATACGCCGTCAATCACGCTGACCCGGTATGAAGCATCTTCGTCATATCCATCGATATAATTTGCTGTGAATTTTTTAAGTGATGGCATAGAACCAAATGATGAAATTGAATCATCACGTGCGGAAACAATACTGTATCCGGTATTTTCACTTATATCAACAACAATTTCTTCTAACTGATTGCAATTATCAAAGACATCATATCCAATTATTTTAAGTGATGCGGGAATGTTGATTTTTGTCAATGCAGTGCAGTATGCAAAAGCCCCTGAACCGAATTCCTCTATGCTATCCGGAAGCGTCACAGATGTGATATTTTCATTTTCATAGAATGCAGGACCATCTATTATTGTTATTTTATTACCGTTGATCTCAGATGGTACAACTATATCTCCGCCTGCTCCTCTGTATGATACCAAAGAGTAGGTATTATTTCCAAAATAGTCTTGAGTAGGTTCAATGACAAAATCATATTCCGGGTCACCTTGTTTTGGCACTTTGTCAACATTCTCAACAGATTCAACTCTGAAACCGTAATTAGTTATACTGCCGTCTGTTGTAAGTACTATTTTTACTGTATTTCCGGGGATCAGCACAATTGCGCCTGATAATTCATCGCCTGATAAAGTTGTGCATTCTTCCCCTGTTTCATCGTAAATTGTTACTGTATCACAGCCTTGTTCTGTATATGAATCTTCAGAAAACGTCACTTTGAGATTACTACAGCTTTCGTCTGTATATGTGTAAGAATAATATGAGTTGTTCTTATAAGGGTGAGGTGTCTGGAGCTGCTCGACTGAAGAGCAGACAGTTTCAATATAATCGGTTTCATCTTCCCCCGGTTCGGGTACATCACCGCTTGATTCACCGGGACACGGCTCATCGGGTTCTTCAATTCCACCGCTTGATTCACCGGGTGTCGGCTCATCGGGTTCTTCAATTCCACCGCTTGAATCGCCGGGTGCAGGATTATCCGGCATATCCTTGGAAGTAAGCTCATTGCCGTCTTTATCGAGCAAAGATATAGACTTGATGCTGATATTGTCGCCCCACCATTGTGATAATGCTATCTCGGCGCTTCTCATAACAATATCATCTTCTGTGCAAATCGGCGATGTATCCAATCTTGTAATAGAATTTGTTTCTGTGTTCCAGAAAATATCATGTGTTTCTTTTTCACCGCAACCGGTGCACCACTGAAGTTGATCCCAACCACGACTGGTATTAAAAACAAATCCGCCGCCTGCTCCTCTGCTGAGCACCTCAGCAGATTCATCGGTAAATTTTACAGTAGCACCGTAGACATCGGAAATATCGGTGTCGTTATCCATAAGATCAGACACATTTACACAGTAGTTTCCGTTACTATCGGTTCCTATAATATGTGCAAATGCTTCCGGTGCTATTGAGCTTACCGTAATCGCCGCCGCAAGTATACCGGCAACTATTTTCTTGCTCTTCATAATTTACTCTCCTATCATTAAATTTCTTGTGATATTTCACAAACGTACAGTAAAATAGTACCACTATTATTCGATCACGTCAACCCTCATTGCAAAATTAGCACTTTTTTTGCAAAAATAACATTAAAATCACCGAAAAAAGTACTTGACAAATAAATTTCATTTGTTCCGTCAACGCAAAATACAAATTTTTCCTATCGCAAGAAAACTGTTGCCATATGTAATAGTTATTGCACTACTTAATATGACCTAAATTATACACAATTTTACTTAACAGCATTGTCAATATGTAATCGCTTTACACCACCTCTTTTTTACATTTTTCGCCTTATAAACAAAGCAAATGTACCACTGTACATACAAGTGGTACACATACTATAATTCTGTTTTTATTTTGATTGCGGCGTTCTGTAAACCACTGTCAGTTTACAAAAATAGTAGCGATATTAAGATACGTTGCAAACGCTACCCACAGAAAATACGGTATATTTATATTCCCTGCGATATGCTTCACTTTGCCGAAACCGAGTATCATAATTCCGATCAGAATGAGCAGCAGAGCTATATCCGCCGCCGCGAGCCACAGCAGTTCAAACCGCACAAATATTATGCTCCACAAGAAATTCACTATCAGCTGTGCCCAGTAAACCGTCAGAAGTTTACGCTTCACACTCACCGCCGCGTCGCTGTAATGAATAATGTGCGCCGATATACCCATCACCGCATACAGCATTATCCACACTACCGGGAACACCCACGCAGGCGGCTGTAACGGCGGCTGATCGTACTTCTCGAAAAACTCCGTGAAGCTCCCCGCAAGCAGCCCCGACGACATTCCGATAACCTCCGCCGACAGTATATACAGTATAAGATCAAGCCATTTGTTATGACGTTTCACACTATCACCCTTTCGCTTTATAGAGCCGTTTTCTGGCATTTCATATAATATTGTATGCACATATTGTCCGTTTATTCCCACTTGCATTTTGCCTCGGAACAGTGTAAAATATACGTTGAAACATCACGAAAGGACGATAAAAATGTTTGACGGATTTACAAAAAATGCCGTAGACTTCCTGTGGGGGATACGGCTCAACAATAATAAACCATGGTATGAACAGCACAAAGAAGAATACAGGCAGTACCTTGCCGCTCCCATGAAAGCGCTCTGCGAAGAGCTTTTCTGCGATTTTTACGGCGAAATCGGCTACGACACGGTAAGCTCCGTGTCAAGGATCGTAAAGGACGCGCGCTTCCCCCACGCCTACCCTTACCGTGACAATTATTGGTTTACGTTCAAGGAAACGCGGCAGGACTGGTGGATAGCACCGGCTTTCTACTTTGAGCTTTCATGCGAGGGCTGGGGCTACGGAATGGGTATGTGGAGCGCCTCCGCAGGCGCTATGCAAAAGCTCAGGAACGCCATAGATGCCGACCCCGACAAGTTCTCAAAGCTAGTCAGAGCCTACAACAAGCAGAACATCTTTACGCTTGAGGGCGACTTCTACAAGCGCAAAAAGGGCGAGGTTTCTCCCCTGCTTGACGGCTGGTACAACCGCAAATCCATCAGCTGTTCGACAAGCTTCACATACGAGGACGAAACCGTCTTCACCCCTGATTTAAAGCCGCTTATCCTCGATGGCTTCCGTTCTCTTTACCCTATCTGCCGCTTTATCCACACCGCCGTCAATGCCGATTGACAGCAATTCAGCCCGAGCACTTTTAATGCCCGGGCTGTTATTATATCTCAATTCCTATTTTCTTTGCTATCCTCATCATAGCTTCGATGTGCATTATAAGATGCCTTGTAAACGGCATTCTGATTATCCCCGCAACGTCCTTGCCGCACCAGTAGTCGATAAGCCATACCGCGCTTTCGTCCTCGCTGACACACTTTGAAGCGATAACGCGCCGCCTGTCCTCATCGTCAAATCTGCGCTTGGTATCGTCAAAGCTCAAATCCCGCAAAAGCTCATCGGTGCTTGTCCTGACATTGCCCGCATACCGCAGTAATCCCGCAATATTCAGCCCTTTCGAGAATGTAATTATCTCGTCCCCGACAAGCTCATTTCCGGTAGTGATTATGGGTGAGCCGGTTTCTCTCAAATGATTATCCTGGAACAAGACCTGCGTATCATCTGCCGTCAGCGTATGCGCCGTGATATCCTCGATCCGCGCCATATGCCATATCGAATATGCAATTGTCTTGCAGTGATACCCCTTTGCATTCGGGTACGGCATAAGGCTGTATTGCTCGTCACAAAGCCTTTCGCACAGCTCCTTTACCGCGTTTGAAAGCATATTTCTGAGCTTCAGACACATTTCAATCCCGTCCGAAAATGTATCCTTTTTGCGCAGTAGCACCTGCATTTCCTTGTTGATCTCAGACCATTCTTTATTCATATTTCCACCTGCAAAATTGCCCCCGAAGCGCTTCGGGGGCATACAGACTGTCGATAAACCTACATAATTTTTAAAAATGGGGTTTGGGGCGTAGCCCCAAGCGGGGTGAGGGCGGCAGCCCCACATCCAGCCCCTTCCCGAGGGGAAGGGGTTTGGGGTTAGGGTTTGAGAATAAGCTACATTTCTTAAAAAAACAGACTTTTTCTACAACCTGATTGCCCCCGAAGCGCTTCGGGGGCATAATAATTACTTGTTCATTATTTCAAGATTTTTGCTGATAAGCTCGCATCTCTGCTTTACGCAGTCAACCGAGCGGAGCGGATCGGTAGGAGTGTTGAATGTGTAATCCATCAGCTTGTCTATAGTAGTAGCCGCAACGTGCAGTCTTGTATCGGAAGATGCATAGTAGATGTAAACATCGTTGTTTTCAGTGACAACAGCGCCGTTTGTGAAGCATACGTTCGATACGTCGCCCACACGCTCGCCCTTATGAGGAGCTATGAACAGACCCGAGGGAGAAGCAATAAGCTTTGACGGATCGTTAAGGTCTGTAGCGAATACATAGATTACATATCTCAGTCCTGCCGCAGTGTTACGAACGCCGTGCGCAATGTGAATCCAGCCCTTTGGTGTCTTTATCGGAACAGCGCCCGCGCCGTTCTTGACCTCTGTGATCGTGTGGTACTGTCTTGGTGAGATTACAACCTCTTCGGTGCAGATAACAGGATCATTGATATCCTCGCACAGACCGAAGCATACACCGCCGCCCGAGCCGGTCTGGATGAAGTCGTCCTGAGGACGTGTATAGAATGCATATTTGCCGTCAACAAATTCGGGGTGGAGAACAACGTTTCTCTGCTGAGGTGACTTTGACTTCAGGTTGGGTAAGCGCTCCCATGTCTTTAAGTCCTTTGTGCGGACGATACCTGCCTGAGCTACAGCGGCGGAAAGGTCATTGCTGTCCTTGTCCTTGCTCTCCGAGCAGAATACACCGTAGATCCAGCCGTCCTCATGCTGAGTAAGACGCATATCGTATACATTTGTCTCTTCCTTTTCCGTATCGGGGAGCTGAACAGGATAATCGTGGAAACGGAAGCCCTCTGTAGGCTTGTCGCTCTCCGCAACTGCGAAGAATGACTTTCTGTCATTACCCTCAACTCTTGCAACAAGATAATACTTGCCGTTGAGATAAAGCGCGCCCGAGTTCAGTACAGCGTTTATGCCAAGACGCTCCATAAAATAAGGGTTTGTCTTGGGGTTCATATCGTACTTCCAGAAGTAAGGAGCATGGTCAGCCGTCAGAACGGGGTTTACATATCTGTCGTATATGCCGTTATAGCAGTCAGCAACGGCGTTCTTTCTGTTGATAAGACGCTCATAGTCGTCTATCACTCTCTTCTTGTTTTCTTCAAATAAGCTCATTTATTAAGTACTTTTCCTTTCGGTTTAATTGGGTTAGCTATCGGAAATAGCCGCTTTTTAGATTATACAACAGTTAAGCGGAAAATGCAATACTTTTTCTTAAATTTACTTAAAGAAATTTCGAATTTAGGTAAATTACGATTTTTCGGCTTTTTCGGACTCTTCGGACACTGCCGCATAGGTATAATCCGAAATATTCGTCCTGAATATCGTGACATAGATCCCTGCGCCGCACACAATACAGAACAGAATGTTTACGAACATCGCGATTTTTGCCGCAGTATCACTGTAGGTCAGCGCCGAGCTCAACTGCATTACAGTTATCAGCAGGTTGATAACCTCGGCAAGTATAAATGAAACAGCCGCCGCAGGTCTTGCGCCTTTCTTCTTTACGGCACAGACATTAGTCGCTATCGCCATACCGATATTTATGCACAGAATGATGAAGATTATCATCGTTGTGATAAACATTATCGCAGACTCAGGCAATGCAAAATCATCTACCTTTTTGGGGTCGGTTATAAAGAATATCGAGCGCAGAAGATCGCGCAGATACAGCGGATACAAAGCCGCAGTAACAACTGCATTCGCGTACAGTGCAACAACGCTTGCTATCATAAACAGCTTGCCTTTATGCAGTTCTTTCTGCTGACGCTCGAAAAACTCCTGCTGCAGCTTTTCCTTTTCTTCTTTTGTGAGCGTTCCGTCCGAAATGATCGTATCCTGATTTATCACTTTGCCCTCCGATGATCTGCGTTAATTCTATGTACTTACTTTGTGAGTGCTTCGGGTTCTTTTTCTTCTTCGCTTTCAGCCTTTACAGCGGCTTCGCCTTTAAGTAGGTCGCGTATCTCGGTGAGCAGTTCTATCTGCGGATCGGGAGCGGGCTCTTCTTCCGGCTCTTCTTCTTTCTTTCTTTTGAATGCGCCGAGCACCTTTATCAGAATGAATACCGACAGCGCAATAAGCAGGAAGCTGATAACGGAATTGATAAATGCGCCGTAACCTATAGCAACCTCAGGCTCGATTATCTCTCCGCCCTCTTTTACAGCCGCCTTGAGCACTATCTTAAGGTCTGAGAAGTCGATCTGTCCGGTGATCATACCGAGTGCCGGCATAAGTATGTTGTTTACAAGCGAAGTTACGATTGCGGTGAAAGCTGCACCGACGATCATACCTACTGCCATATCCATAACGTTGCCCTTGGATATGAAGTCCTTGAACTCGCTTACGAACTTGATCTTTCCTACCTTTTCAACACCCTGACCTACCGCCTTGAATGCCTTTACGTCACGCAGATCCTTGTGTTCCTTCTTTTCGTTTGCCATTTTAATTCTTCTCCTCTCGATTTTTACTTATTATTCGGCTTTATCGCCGTTCGAGTCGTCTGTGTAGACCTTGATAAGCTCAAAGTCGATCTGTCCTAGGTTGACATTTGCGTTTATGCACTTTACACGAACCTTGTCGCCCATCGTGTACATTGTGCCTGTAACGCCGTCATAAAGCGCAATGCCGTTTCTTACTTCAAAGTAGTTCTCTGACAGCGAACGCACATCGATCTTGCCCTCAACGGTATTCGGCAGTTCAACGAAGAGTCCGCTTCCGATAACGCCTGAGATAATACCGTCAAATTCCTCGCCGACGTGCTTTTTCATATATTCAGCCGCATAGAAATCCTCACAGCTTCTTTCTGCCGCTACTGCCGAAAGCTCCGTCTTAGTTGCCTGAGCCGCCGCCTTTACCGAGAAGTCGCCGTACTTCTTCTTAAGCTTGTCCGCGCCCTTTCTTGCAACATAATCTGTCAGGATACGGTGAATAGAAAGGTCGGCATAACGTCTTATCGGCGATGTGAAATGCGCATACTCTTTCATTACAAGTCCGAAGTGACCTATAGGCTGTTCCGAATACTTAGCCTTAGCCATAGTACGCAGTACAATGCGGTTGATAATTACGTTTCTGGGGTCGTCCGCAGTTTCTTCAAGCAGCTTTGCAAAGTTTTTTGCTTCAGCCTTTTCGTTTATTCCAAGCGGATTTATGCCGAGCGCCTCAAGAGTTGTTTTCAGTGATTCTATCTTTTCGGCAGGGGGATTTTCATGCACACGGTACACAAAGGGGATCTCCTTTTTCATACCGATCTTAGCGGCGGAATTGTTCGCCATAAGCATAAATTCCTCAATAATACCCTCGGACACACCCTGGACTCTGGGCTTGATATCGATACAAATTCCGTTCTCGTCACAGATTATCTTGCTTTCGCTCGACTGTATCTCGGGCGCACCTCTTTCCTTGCGCTTTTTTATCAGTATCTGCGCAAGCTCGTTCATAAGCGGTATGCAGTCTATGACTTCCTTATACTTCTTCTTTATCTGAGCCGTTGCCGTGCCGTCAAGGATAGAATTTACCTCGCTGTACACGCCCTGTACGCGCGAACGGATAACGGTTTTTGCAAACTTGTATTTCTTTACTGTACCTTTATTTGAAATTTCCATAAGGCAGGAGAAAGCAAGTCTGTCCACTCCGGGATTGAGCGAGCATATACCGTTGCTGAGCTCCTTCGGGAGCATAGGTATGACCTTGTCGGCAATATATACGCTTGTACCTCTTTCAAATGCGTCATTGTCAAGCGGTGAGCCCTCTGTTACATAATGGCTTACATCGGCGATATGAACGCCGAGCTTATAACCGCCGTCAATGCGTTCAACGCTTATCGCATCGTCTATATCCTTCGTATCTGCGCCGTCTATAGTGAATATTGGCAGGTCACGCAGGTCAAGTCTTTTAGCCGCCTGCTTCTCATCAATAACGGCATTTACATACTGCTTTGCCTGATTGCGTGCCTCTTCCGAAAAATCAACGGGTATATTGTTCTGAATAAGATATGCTTCCGTAGCGGATTTTGCATATTCGCTCGAGCCGAGCACCTTTACTATATCAACAATATGCTCCGAGTGGTGTTCTCCGCGCTTTCTTATAGAGAACAGTACCTTATCGCCCTCTTTTATCTGCTCCTTGACCTTAAGGATCGTGAGAGGAGGACAACCAAGTGAATCGGGCAGAACCTTAAGCATCATGCCCTCTTTAACGATAACACCGCCGAACAGCTCTTCAGACTGATCGAGTACCGCGAGTACTTCTGCCGTAGCGCTTCTCTGCTCGGTCTTTGCGGCTACCTCGCGGGCAATTACTGTATCACCGGGAACCGCGCCTTTGAGCTTTCCGCCGCTTACAAAGCAGTCCTCGCCTGTTGTAAGGTTCGTGACAAAGCCGAATGTGCGTGAAAGTGTAGCTACCTTTCCCGCAAACACGGTGCGCATATTGCTTATATAGAGCAGGTCGCTCTTTGCCTTGAAGATCGTCCTCTGACGTATCATTATTTTTGCTGTGTTTTTCAGCTTGTCGAGATATTTTTTCGGCAGATCGTTCTTATTTGCTATCTGCTTTAATGACATTCCCCCGCCGTTTTCAAACAATGTGGCGATAATAAGTGTTTCTAAGTTCAAAATGTTTTCCTTTCTCTGTGCGGTTGTTCCTTTACCGCTGTTCATAATCTTCTTTTTCTTCCAATCCATTTTATTATAATACATTTTATCGCTTTTTTCAATAGTTTGTTGCGGTAATTGAGGTTTATCGGTTTTAAATTCAGGAATATTTTTGAAAATGCTTTAAAGCACATAAAAATAATGAGCAGTACCTGCCGTAATGCAAGCACTGCTCATAAATTATCATATTAAATCTTCAATTAAAGAGTTGAACCGAAATCGGTTACAAGGATCTGACCGTTGACAGGCTTAGCCTCGTCGGAAGCCATAAACAGGATAATGCCTGCAACCTGCTCGGCTGTGCATGAGCCAACTCTTAAATCATTGTGCTTTGACATTGCTGTGATCATATCAACGTCAAGGTCGTTAGAAGCATTAGCTGTCATAGGAGTGAGAATATTTCCCGGGCAAACCGCATTACAACGGATATGCTTATCGGCATAGCGCATTGCTGTGTGCTTTGTGATACCGACGATAGCCGCCTTTGAGGCAACATATGCCGCACCGCCGCAGCCCATTACACCTGCAACAGATGCAACGTTTACGATAGATGCCCATTCCTTCATATATTTAAGTGCGGCACGCATACAGTACATTGTGCCCTTTTCGTTTGTGTTTACAATTCTGTCAAGGTCATCGTCATTGAAACGATCGATAGGCTTAAGTCCGCTTTCGAGAACACCTGCGTTATTTACAAGAATATCAATCTTTCCGAATGCTTCTACAGCCTTATCCATAAGGTTTTCACAAGCCGCCTTGTCTGAAATATCGGTCGGAACTGCAAGAACCGTGCCGCCCTCAGCCTTTATCTTATCGGCAACAGCGTTAAGAGGTTCAATACGACGTGCAGATATAACTACCGTTGCGCCCTCTTTTGCAAATGCAAGCGCCGTAGCTTCGCCGACACCGGAGTTTGCGCCTGTTATAACTGCTACTTTTCCTTTTAAACGATCCATATTCTTATCCTCCTGAGATTTATGTATTTGCTTATCGCAGTAAGCAATTATACTACTATATTCACAAAAAATCAAGTGTTTTAATAAAATTTTCAGAGAAATTATACAACAAAGTCCGAATTTGTTACTGTAACGATACAGTTATTTCAGAAAGATAAGCGTCTGACCGTCATTTGACAGCACAGGCTGGATATAGTCTATCCTCGGAGATTTAAATTCCCGACGCACCATCTGCTGGAGTACGTTTCCGTTGTTACAGCCGTGTGTCACACGAAGCTCGACGCTTCCCTGCGGCGCGTTTCTTATAGTCATAACGAGCTTGTTTCTTGCTTCGTCCTTTGTCATTCCGTGCAGGTCTAATGTAATTATGCGCATATTTTTTCCTTTCAAAAAGGGCAATGATAGTTAAATCACTGCCCTTTCGTTTTAATTATTCGTCACTGCTGTTTTTAGCTTCTGCCATGTCATTTTTCAGCTCATCAAGAATAGATTTATCCGACTTAAGACCGTCTACCGTGTATTCGCCGTTAGATGCCGAAATAAGGGCATCCTTAACAAGCGGAAATCTCCATTCAAGATTGCGCCTGTCGAACAGACCGAACAGCTCGCCGTTTCCGGTGAATGCATCGTTGTCCCACCATACACAAGGAACACCGATCGTATTCATCTTTGTAACGTAATATTTAGCCCATTCCGCACGGTATTTTTCATTATCCTTGCTTCTTGCGCCAAATTCACCTATGATAACAGCCTGACCCTTATCGATAAATGTAGCTTTCAAAAGATCGGCAAGATTATCAATGTCGGTTGTAAATCCACCCTTGCAGGCTATCCACTTGTTTGCTTGCTTTGACTCTGCAAGAGCAAAATTATACGGTATATAAGCATGGACCGAAACTATCAGCTTATCATCGTTTTCCGGGATTTTAAGCGCCTTAAGTGCGACCTCGCTTGATGATGCGGCATATCCCGGTATCATAAGGTGACGGAGCTTGTTGTTGCCGCCAAGACTGCGGATAGTGGATACAAAGTCAGCGTCCAGCTTGTTTACAACTTCTCTTGTAGCGTCACTGCCGCCTGCCCACTCCTCGTCAGAGCCGATAACACGGGGTTCGTTAAGTCCCTCAAATATAAGGTGCTCATCATAGTTTTCAAAGTAGTTTCCTATCTGAGTCCATACCTTTTTGAGCCTGTCGCTTGCTGCCTCGTAGTTATCCTCTGTGGGATAGTGCCATGTTTCATGATGGATATTGAGAATGACATACATATCGTTTGCCATTCCGTAGTCAACTACTTCCTTTACTCTGGCGAGCCACTCATCGCTTATCTTATAGTCGGGAGCGTCACCTGTGCTCCAGTCCCACGTTGTTGGAACACGCAAAACATTGAAGCCGGCTTTCTTTATCTCGTCGATCATCTCTTTTGTGGTAACAGGGTTGCCCCATGCGCGCTCTATCGTTTCGGGAGAAGAGCCTTTTGAGCTTTTTCCGCCTCCATCAAGCGTATTTCCGAGGCTCCAGCCTATCTTCATATCTTTTACAAGCTCCAAAGAGCTTATGTCCTTTATCTCACCCTGATGAGCGGTGATGACCTCCGCCGTGCTTGTATCACTGCCCGACTGCGCGCCTGATACTTCACCGTTACTGCATCCGCTTATTACAAGTGAACCAAGCAGCATTGTACACGATAATACTCCTGCTGCCGCCTTTTTTAATGAAAACATAATAACACTCCTTATGATAACTTGTCGGTTGTATGGAACTGCTTTAAGTTGCCTATCTTTTCGTTGCGCTCGCTAAGAACCTCTTCGACCTCAGACCATTCAAGCCCTCTGTCAGCGCAAAGCACCATAACGTGATATAAAAGGTCATTGATCTCGTTTTTAAGCTCGTCATTGTCTGCGTTCTTTGCGGCAATGATCGTTTCTGCGGCTTCCTCGCCTACCTTCTTGCATATCTTGTCTACGCCCTTGTCAAAAAGATAGCAGGTGTATGACTTTTCAGGTGCATTTCCCGCGTCATACTGAGCCTTTCTTGCCTTAATTACTTCAAAAATTTCTTCATAAACTGTCATTTTCATACCTCATCATTTTTGTATATTTCTTTAAAGAAGCAGGTGTAGCTTCCTGTGTGGCAGGCAGGACCTGCGGGTTTTACTCTCACAAGCAGTGTATCATCGTCGCAGTCTGCGTGAATGTCGATTACCTTCTGCAAATTTCCCGATGTAGCACCCTTGTTCCAGAGTTCTTTTCTTGATCGGCTCCAGAACCATGTATAGCCGGTTTCAAGCGTCAGCTTAAGACTCTCCTTGTTCATATATGCGAGCATAAGCACTGCACCTGTGTCAATGTCGGTGACAATTGCAGGTATAAGCTCGGCTTTCTTGAAGTATTTATCAAGATCCATCTGATTTCTCCTTTGATAGTAATAATCTTATTATAATACCAATTGCGGTAAAAAGCAATAGTAAACAGGAAAAACGGGAGGTTATAAGCCTCCCGGAATTGCTTTTAATCTACACGGCGGACAGGTATATTGTTTTCTTCAAGATGCTCCTTTACCTGCGATACCGTAAGTTCTTTATAGTGGAACAGCGATGCCGCAAGCGCCGCAGAAGCTTTTGTCTTCTTAAACACCTCCGAGAAATGCTCAAGCGTACCACAGCCGCCGCTTGCGATAACAGGTATCTTTACCACATCGCATACAGCATTCAGAAGCTCGATATCAAAGCCTGTTTTCATACCGTCTGTATCCATAGACGTGAGGAGTATCTCTCCCGCACCGAGTTCTTCGGCTTTCTTTGCCCACTCGATAGCGTCTATATTCATATCTATCCTGCCGCCGTTTACAACTACCGTCCAGCTGTCGCCCTTTTTCTTAGCGTCAATTGCCACTACCACGCACTGACTGCCGAATATCTCGGCGGCATCGTGGATAAGCTGAGGGTTTCTTACAGCCGCAGAGTTCACCGATACCTTGTCCGCACCGCTTCTGAGCAGCTCTCTGAAATCGTCAACGCTTGAAATTCCTCCGCCGACCGTCAGCGGAACGAATACACGCTGTGCCGTGCGGCGCACCACGTCAACCATAGTACCTCTGCCCTCGTGGGTCGCGGTTATGTCAAGGAAGCATATCTCATCTGCACCCTGTGCATTGTACTCCTCGGCACATTCAACAGGGTCGCCGACTTCCTTTATTCCTACAAAGTTGATTCCCTTTACCACCTTGCCGTCACGAACGTCAAGACAAGGTATAATTCTTTTTGCGAGCATATATGCTCCTTTCTTTATCAGTCCTTTTTATTACGGAAATACCCGATACCAAGACAGCAAACGGGTAAAAAGTATGCACACCATACCAAAAGCAGAACCGTGCCTGTCAGCGTATCGCCGTCACCGCCGGTGAACAGCGGAAACATCGGCACGAAAAAACATGACGGGAAAAATATTCCATGTATTTTCAGCATAAGCGAGAGTGCTTTGCCATATCTTTCTGTTTTATCAACAAGAAAACCTGCAAAGAACGTTGACAATGCCATAAAGCCGTATCCGAGCAGATCATAATTGAAGAAAAGGCTTCCCGTATGACCGTAATCGATGATCGACAATATCTTTTCGTCAAGCCGGGGCGAAAGATTTACAGTTGTGCACTCGGCAAAGTAAACCAAAAATATCAGCGTAACATATATCGCCGCACATACAAGACTTACTTTACCGCAAGCACGCTTTTCATCATCTTTGTTTGACACTGAAACAGCGCACATAAAAAGCATAAATCCCAGTGCTATAAACATACTTGCAAAACACGAAAAAAACAAAGTGTTTACAAATATCCCTACTATCATACTGACAGCAAAGCACAGCACCGAAACTGAGCATACCGCCGAGCCGATAACACCGACAGTATGGTTATTCATTTACCGCCTCGTAAAGCGCCTGCTTTAAATCAAGCGTTCCCTGATACAACGACTTTCCGCATATCGTACCGTAAAGTCCGAGCTTTCTACAGGTGATAATATCATCTATCGTATGCACGCCGCCGCTTGCTATGATATTCGCACTGCAAGCCTTGTTTATCTCGTCAAGCTGAGCGGCATTCACGCCGGACAGCGTTCCGTCCTTTGATATATCGGTAAAGATTATGTACTTTACGCCCTCGTCCGCCATACGCTTTGCAAGCTCTGTAAAGTAAACGTCCGAGGTTTCAAGCCAGCCCTCAGTCGCAACATATCCGTTCTTCGCGTCTATTCCTACCGCTATCCTGTCGCCGTATTCCTTTACAGCGTCCTTTACAAGCTGAGGGTTCTTTACAGCCGCCGAGCCGATTATAACTTTTGACACGCCGCCCGAAAGGTACATTTCAACAGTATCAAGGTTTCTTATTCCGCCGCCGACTTCAACTTTCAGCTTTGTGTTTTTCGCTACATCAAGGAATATCTCCTTGTTTGCGGTGCTTGCGTCCTTAGCGCCGTCAAGGTCGACCATATGTATCCACTGCGAGCCCGCCTGTTCAAAGCTCCTTGCTGTATCCATATAGCTTTCCGCTACCTTGTGTGCTGTGCCGTAATCGCCTTTTACAAGACGCACACAGTTGCCGTCCTTTATATCAATTGCAGGTAGAATTATCATTCGCCTTCGTTTTCCTTTCCTTGCTCTGCGGGATCGCAGACAACAGTTTTATCCGCGTACAGCTCGACCTTTCCGCACTTTGTGCAGACATAAGCCGTAACAGGACTTACCGCCGTACCATAGCCGTCAAATTCGACAGATACCTGCGCCTGCAATGGCAGAAGTCCGCCGGAGAAAAATCCCTCTTTCAGCTCTCCTCCGCATGAACAGATAAGCTTATCCATATTTGCTCCTTTCCCGCTTGCCGCTTAAAGCGACGCAAAAGTTTTAAGTATACCCAGCCCCGTCTTGCCGCTCTTTTCGGGGTGGAACTGACAGCCGTATACATTGCCGCTCATGACAAGCGCAGGCACTTTCATACCGTAGTCGCAGTACGCCGCAACATTCCTGCTGTCGGTAACAGCCGCATATGAATGCACAAAATATACATAATCGCCGTCGTTTACGCTTTCGAGCAATTTGCACGGCTCGTTCTTTTCGAGCGAGTTCCAGCCGATATGAGGTATAACAAGATCGTTTGCCGGGTGCATAAGCTCAACCGTACCCGGTATAAGCCCAAGTCCCTCGGTTTCGCCGAACTCATAGCTCTTGTCAAACAGCATCTGCATACCAAGGCAGATACCCATAAGCGGCTTTTTCTTTGCCTGCTCTTTTATCACTTCGGTAAGCCCTGCCTCGTCAAGCATTCTCATAGCATCGGGAAACGCTCCGACACCGGGGAGTATCAGCTTATCCGCCGATACGATATCCTCAGCCTTGCTTGATATATTGTTTTCTACACCGAGAAAGTTCAGCGCATTCTGCACGCTGAACAGGTTTCCCGCGCCGTAGTCGATTATCGTTATCATTATAATGTTCCTTTCGTGGAAACTACAGAGCCGTCCGAGTTCTTCCTTACAGCTGTTTTAAGTGCATAAGCCACCGCCTTGAACATCGACTCTATCTTATGGTGATCGTTCTTGCCGTAAACATTTTTAACGTGAAGCGTAATTCCCGCATTGAAAGCAAACGCACGGAAAAATTCTTCCGTAAGGCAGTTATCGAACATACCCGTTCTGTCGTCCGTAAACTCAGCATCAAACACAAGATAAGGTCTGCCGCTTATATCGACCGCACAGAATGAGAGTGCCTCGTCCATAGGGACATATGCGCTTCCGAAACGCACAATGCCGCTCTTGTCGCCGAGTGCCTGTGCCAGTGCCTTGCCGAGCACTATTCCGCAGTCCTCGACCGTGTGGTGACCGTCAACATACAGATCGCCGTCACATTTGAGCTTTAAATCAAACCCGCCGTGAACGGTAAGTGCCGTCAGCATATGATCAAAAAATCCTATGCCGCTGTCGATCTCGGCTTTTGAACTGCCGTATACGTTAAGCTCCGCCTTTATATCGGTTTCCTTTGTCTTTCTTTCGATAACGCTCATATTCTTATCCTTTCGGTATTCAGCCGACTATATCGGCGAGCTTTTCAAACACCTTATCCATATTTTCCTTAGTGCCGATCGTAATTCTCAGGTGATTGTTGATTCTGGGCTTATCCCAGTAGCGTACATATATTCCCTGCTCTTTGAGCTTTGTAAAGATCTCCTTTGCAGGTACGCTCTTATGCGAGGCAAAGATGAAGTTGCTCATCGAGTTGGGGAAAGTAAAGCCGAGCTCTGTAAGCCTTTTCTTGCTGTATTCTCTTGTGTCGATTATTTCCTGTGTTGTCTTTTTGAAATACTCCTCGTCCTCGACAGCCGCCGCACCGCCGATGATAGACAGCGGATTCATCGTATAGCTGTTTACCGAGAACTTTACATCGCTCAGATACCTGATAAGCTTCTTACTGCCGATAGCAAAACCTATTCTCATACCTGCCATCGAGCGTGACTTTGAGAATGTCTGCACAACAAGCAGATTTTCATACTTGTCTATAAGCGGCAGACAGCTTGTTCCGCCGAAATCGATATACGCTTCATCGATTACAACTACCGATGTGGGATTTGCCTTTAAAATCTCCTCTATCGTATCAAGACTTTCAAGTACACCTGTCGGTGCGTTGGGGTTGGGGATAATTATACCGCCGTTGTCGCACTTATAGTCGTCGGGATCGATCGTAAAATCGTCCTTTAAGGGCACTGTACGGTATGGTATTCTGTACAGCTCTGCCCATACGTCATAGAATGAATATGTAATGTCGGGGAAAAGGATTTCCTTGTCGGAGTCGAAGAATGTAAGGAACGTCTGCGATATTACATCGTCAGAGCCTACACCCACAAACACCTGATCGCTGTCAACGCCGTAACGCTTTGCAAGTGCGTCAACAAGCAGTCCTGCTCTTGTATCGGGGTATAATCTCAGTGCGTCCTCGTTATATTCCTTTATGACCTTTTCCACCTTAGGTGACGGCGGAAAAGGGTTTTCATTCGTATTCAGCTTTATTACATTGTCCGTTTTGGGCTGTTCGCCGGGTGTGTACGGCTCAACCTTGCGGACGCGCTGTTCCCATGTTGAATAGTTCATTTCTCAGTCCTCGAATCTTACCGTGATAGCGTTTGCGTGTGCTGTAAGTCTTTCACGCTTTGCTATTCTTACAATGTCTTCCTTAGCACCGAACAGCTTATCTCTTGTATAGTAGATATAGCTTGACTTCTTGATAAAGCTGTCAACAGAAAGCGGTGAGAAAAATCTCGCCGTACCGCTTGTCGGGAGAACGTGGTTAGGACCTGCATAATAGTCGCCGAGAGGCTCGGGAGCATATTCGCCGAGGAACAGCGAACCGCAGTTTGTAAGCTTTCCTATGTATTCGAGAGGATTTGACGCAAGCACTTCAAGGTGCTCGGGAGCGATCTCGTTTGCTATCTCACAAGCCTTGTCCATATCATCGCATATAATGATAGCACCGCAGTTGTCAAGAGAGGTATTTATAATATCCTTTCTTGAAAGGTCGGCTACCTGTCTTTCGATCTCCTTTACCGTTTCATCTGCAACACGCTGACTTGTTGTGATAAGCACGGAGCTTGCAAGCTTGTCGTGTTCAGCCTGTGACATAAGATCTGCGGCGGCATACTTGGGGTTCGCCGTATCGTCCGCAACAATAAGGATTTCGCTCGGACCTGCTATCATATCGATATCTACCGTTCCGTAAAGGAGCTTCTTTGCGGTAGCAACGAAGATATTGCCCGGTCCTACTATCTTTGAAACCTTGGGTATCTCTTCTGTGCCGAATGCCAGAGCCGCGATAGCCTGCGCACCGCCGCACATAAATATCTTGTCAACGCCGCACAGAGCCGCCGCCACAAGTATATCATTGTTGGGCGTACCGTCCTTCATAGGAGGTGTAACCATTATGATCTCGCCTACGCCTGCGATCTTTGCAGGGATAGCGTTCATAAGAACAGATGAGGGATAAGCCGCCGTGCCGCCGGGAACGTATAAGCCTACTCTGTCAAGACCTCTCACACGCTGACCTAAGATACAGCCGCTCTCGTCTGTCATCATATATCCGTTCTGCTTCTGACGGGTGTGGAACGCCGTGATATTCTCCTGAGCGTTCAGCATAGAGTTTACAAAGTCGGGATCTGCGTTTGTGAGCGCGTCCTGTATGACCTCATCGGGTACTCTGTAGTACTGCATATCGGGGCAGTCAAACTTAGCGGTATATTCCTTTACAGCCTCGTCACCTCTTGCGGCAACATCGTCTATAATTGCTCTTACTGTCTTTTCGACCTCGGCGTTTACCTCACTGCTGCGCTTTTTCATTCCTGCGAGAAATTCCTTTTCACTGCCGTCGGCTTTTATCATCTTTATCATATTTTTAGCGTCCTTTCTTATATATTGCTTTCCATTTTATTTACAAGCTCTTCAATGCTGTTCTTCTTGAGCTTCATGCTTACCGGGTTTACTATAACACGGGCTGAAATAGGAGATACATATTCATATACCTCAAGTCCGTTTTCCTTAAGCGTTGTACCTGTTTCGACTATATCAACGATACCGTCCGACAGTTCAAGCAAGGGAGCAAGCTCAACAGAGCCCTCGATCTTTACTATATCAACGTCCATAGCCTTTGACTCAAAAAATCTTCTTGTAATGTTGGGGTACTTTGTGGCTATAGTCTTTACACCGCAGCCCTCATAGAAGTTGTTGCCGACTTTTCCCGCAAGAGCAAATCTGCAGCGACCGAATCCGAGGTCGCATACCTCAAAAAATCTTCCGCCGTGCTCATCAATTGTATCCTTGCCGACAACGCCCAAGTCGCATACGCCGTGCTCGACATAAGTCAGCACATCTGCCGCCTTTGCAAGCACTACCTCAATGTTGCTTCCGGGTATATCGAGTATAAGCCTTCTGCCCTTGTCACGAAGCTGTGAAACATCATATCCTATCTTTTCGAAAAGGTTTACCGTGTCCTTTTCAAGTCTGCCCTTTGTAAGAGCAATTCTGATCGTCTTCTTATCCATTTATGTATATCCCTTCTTACAGCGTCATTGTAACGGGCTGTTCGTTCTTCTCTTTATCTATAATATCTATCTTGCTTATCTTGTTTGCCCTTGCGTACTCAATAGCCGCATCAAGTGTCGGGCAGGTGCTGAACTCAGCACTTACACCCTTTGAGATAAGCTTAGTGCAGTGGCTGATGCCGTCAATAAGATCATCGTCTGCGGCGAAAACAAGTACCTCCGCGTGACGTGCCTTTGTGCTTCTGTTGCCTCTGAGATTAGCCGCCGCAATAGCGTTTACGTTTACAGCAAAGCCTACAGCCGGCATATCATCCGCTCCGAAGCTGCCTATAAGCGTATCATATCTGCCGCCCGAAAGCACCGCCTGACCGTATTCCTCGATATATCCTCTGAACACGATACCTGTATAATACTCAGCCTTGTTTACAAGACCAAGATCAACCGTTATCCTGTCCTCGGCCTCAAGCTTTCTCAATGCGTCAAAGGTTTCCTTAAGCTCTGTAAGTCTGTCGGAAAGGTCAGTGCCCGCAAACAGCTTTTCAGCCTTGTCAAACACCTCAGCACCGCCAAACAGCTCGGGGAGCTGTAAAAGTATCTCGGAATATCTGCGCTTTTCGGGAGCGTTATCAACATTGTCCTTTATGAACTGTGTAAGATCGGGAGTGTTCTTCGACTCGATAAGGCTTCTTACCGTTTCCTCATCGTCTATATCCAGCTTTTCAAGAAGAAGCTTATAGAATGTGTTATCGCCTATTTCAAGACGCACATCATCACTCGAGCAGGAATTAAGCACCTGTGCCGCAAGGCTGAGTGCCTCAAGGTCGGAACGCTTCTCGTCACCGCCTATTATCTCAACACCGCTCTGCATGAATTCGTCGTCCCTGCCTGCCATCTTAGGATTGCAGCGGTAGATATTCTGTGAGCAGAACAGCTTTAACGGGAACACGCCGTCACGCAGTCTTGTTGCGACTATTCTGGCAATCGGCATTGTACTGTCCGGACGCATTACCATAAGTCTGCCCTTGCCGTCTGTCAGCTTGTACATATCTTCCTGTCGGAAGCTTCTTGTCTTGTTATTGAATACATCGTAAAATTCAAGCGCAGGAGTGATCACCTCGCTGTATCCGTGGGCGGTGAACACCGCTCTTAATTTATCCTCTGCTTCCTTACGGGCTACACACTCGTCAAACAGCAGATCTCTTGTACCCTCAGGTGTAATAAGATCGTAGCTTTTCATCTATGGTTATTTCCTTTCATGCCTGTCGGCTTTGTTTACTTTTTATGTCGGTCACGTTGCGTCAGTTAAGTCGACGCTTTAGTATGCTAACGTGCTATCACGATAATATGATAACACACAAAACCGTTTTTGTCAATCCCCACAGTTATATCGGAGAAATTTCGGCATTTGTTACAAAAAGTTTTTGGGATAGTATCAATTATTTGATGTCACAAGCTCCTTGAAGTGCTTTCCTCTCTCTTCAAAGTTCTTGTAAAAGCCGTAGCTTGCGGCGGCAGGCGATAAGATACATCTTACCTTTGTCACCTGTTTTGCATACTTTACAGCCTGCTCCATATCATCGGCGTAGATCAGCTTTATAAGCGGATTTGTAACCTTCTGCGCTACCCTCTTGCCGCTGTCGGGAAGTATTATCAGATTTCTGACCGAAGTATCGGCGCTGAGCCAATCGGACAGTTCATCATAAGGAATGCCCCTGTCCATTCCGCCTATGATCAGCGTATCGGTATCGGGATAAGCTTTCAGCGCGGCTATTGCCGTCTGCGGCGCTGTGCTTATGCTGTCGTTGATATACTCCGCACCGTTCAGTGTGCAGACATATTCAAGCCTGTGTTCAAGACCGTTAAACTGAGGGAGCGCATCAAGGCACTGCTTTACCGTACAGCCTGCCTTTGTCGCGGCACAGATAGCTATTGCAATATTATACAGGTTGTGCTCGCCTTTAAGCTTTGTATCTATCATATCGGCAGGATAAAATTCATCGCCGATGAAGATACCGCCGTTTCTTGTTCCTATATCACCGCAGGAAAAGCCCGCCGTTATGACCTTTGCCTTTGTATCGGCATACTGCTTAACCTCTTCACCGATTATCAGCGTATCGTTTTCATTCTGATAGCGGAATATGTTGAGCTTTGCATTTCTGTAAGCCGCAAAGTCTGTATAATGGTCGAGGTGTTCGGGGTAAACATTCAGCAGTACCGCCACATCTGGCGATGCCTTGACATATTCGAGCTGATGGCAGGACATTTCACACACGATAACGCAGTCCTTTGTGAACTCCTCACGTCTTTCAAGCGGCGGAACTCCGATATTTCCGATAAGCATAGTACCTCTTCCGCTCTTCTCGATAAAGAACTTTATCAGGCTCGAAGTGGTTGACTTTCCCTTTGTTCCCGTGATGCCGATCGTCATATTCTCGCAAAAGCGTAAAAACAAGTCGGTCTGCGATGTTATCTTAGCCTTTATTTCATCGCTCACACTGTCCTTAAGACCTATGCCCGGAGTTTTCATAATAATATCACAGTCGTCAAGACAGGAGAGATAGTTTTCTCCGCAACAGAGCTTACAGCCCTCGGCTTCCGTTTCGGAAACAGGGTTCATATCGGCTACCGTAACGCTTTTGCAATTACAGTCACCGAGCAGTTTCAATGTAGAACGTCCCTCTCTGCCAAAGCCGAGAATAACGACCCTCTTGTTTTCAAAAAACGCTTTCAGCTTTTCATCTATAGTCATATATCGTCACTTTCTTACTTCAGCAGTCCGATAAGGTGCTGAGGTACAAAATTATCATTGTCAAAATAGTTTTCCATGCTCTGCGGCACAGGCGGATCTGTCTTTGCATAGCGGCTGAGCAGATAAGGGAGCTTCTCACCCCTGCGCTTTATCGCCATATACAGCGACAGCCTGACCTCGCTCTTTGTGCCGACGCACTCAAACGGCTTATCCTTGCCGTCAAGCACAAGCCCGTCAAACATATCCTCGTACTTTTCGCAGTCGAGCATATTCTTGCCGAAAATCTTTACGAGCGTTTCATCATCAAGGAACGCCGACAGCAGTATATAGACATACAGACACTTTGCGCAGTCCGCACACCATACATTAGTCTTTGAGCCTAAATTACAGCTCTGGAACACGGTGAAATACTGCGGATAGGTAACAAATTTCTTTGCTATCTGCCACTCGCTCCACGGACGCAGAAGGCTGAAATACTGTATGCTGTCATCAAGATAATCGGTAACATAGCTTCTGAAATCGCGTTCAAACTCGGTGCTCTTGCTGTACTGGTGATTTACCTGCTTGCCGCTGACATAGGTTTCATTCGCACTGCTTTCGTTTGACAGCACTATATACTTCTTGCCGTGAAGATACGCAAACAGATAAGCCGAGAATGCGACCACCGCCGAGAAAGGCGTATGACCGTTGAGATATCCGTCCGCATTGCGTTCAAGCAGTGCCCTGTCTATCGTTCTGCGAGGTCCTACAATTCCGCTTTCGTCAAAGCCCGCTACTTTTGCACACTCTACCGTTGCACCTCTCGGGTTTATGATGTAGCACATTGTTTCATCGTGATACTTTCTGAGCAGTTCAAGCGATACCACACTGTCCTTGCCGCCGCCGACCGCCACGAGATAACCGCCGACTTCCCTTTCACAGCTGTATTTGTGCCTGCTGTTATCATCCGGCACTATCCGCATAAAGCTGTCAAAATCAGCGTCTATATTGTTTCTGTAAAAGAATTCGCCCAGTCCGTTGAAGTAGAGCTTTTTCCACCACAGGCACTGCTTTTCATCAAGCGAGCCGCACTCCACCCTTACTACAGGCGGGCAGGCACACTTCCAGTAGCTTACAAGCTCCGCCATACCGAGGTTAAATATTATGTAGTCGAGAAACGGAGTTCTGTTTTGAAGCAGTCCGCTTTCCGTCTTCCATGAGGGGTAAAAATGATAATCGTCTATCGAAAAGTGGAAGAATATCCCATCGTCGGCAATATCATAGCCGTGATAGATAAATTCCTTGTGCTTTTCTCTGAGCGCTCTGTACTTCTCGGCGTTATCCATATTTCCTCCTTATATTATAACAGGCTTTGAGGTGAACTCTGTGCCGCACGGCTGTTTTTTGTCAAGAGCCAGCGCATAGAGGTTTCCCGCCCTTTCTTCAAGTCTTGCAAAGTGCTCCGCCTCGCGGCTTGTTTTTGCAAGCGCAGACAGCGATGTGTCTACAGGCAGTTTATGTTCTCCCGCCGCAAGTATTTCCTTGCCGCGGCTATTCATTCCGAGTATTCTGACATACGCGGGCGGATCTTTAAGGTCGTTTCCCGTTATGCCGAGGAATGCACACAGCACAAGCCTGCGTATCCTCGCCATAGTAAAATTTTTCGACTTTATCATAAGCAGTAGCTGCGGCAAGGATACCGTGGTTCGTACCGCCTTGTATATTCTGCTGTCCATGCCGCCCGTACCGTTCGGAAGCCGCTCAAACTCCGACTTCGACATAGTACGGAGCTTTGCGAGGATCGCCGTTTCGATATTTTCGATATGTGCAAAATTCCCATATTCTGCATAATCGGTATAGGCGCTTACATCTTCGCCCGCACCGAGCATTTTCCTGAGCTTTGATGCGCTTATCACAGTGTCACTGCCCTCTTCGCTGTCGTGCGCCGCACCGCTTCTCATTACAGTGACCGGCTTTATCATACCGCCGAGCTTATCAAGCGCGCGGATATATTCGACCGCAAGTGTGTTGTTCGGCTCTGTGAGCGTTGCCACGACATCGGGCGTATAGCTGAGCTCTACGGCTTGTTTCAGTGCCGCAGGGTATGACGCACCCTTTCGCATAAGGCTGAAGAACTCTTCCGTCTGCACCGCATAATCAACAGCGCCTGCCGCCTCTTCAAGAACCGAAACATCTCCGCATTCACTGCCGAAACTCAGCATATCGACACAGCCGAGCGCATCGGCTATGCGGCACGCCCCCATAGCAAAATGCTCTGCACTTGAAAGCGCAAACGGTGTAGGCAGTTCTACCACCAGATCCGCCCCGCCCATAAGTGCGGCTCTCGCCCGCTCGTATTTATCCGCAAGCGCAACATCGCCGCGCTGAGTGAAATTGCCGCTCATAACGCACACTATGTGCGTTGCGCCGTGCTGTAACCGTGTCTGCTCTATATGATATTTATGTCCGTTGTGAAACGGATTGTATTCGCATATGATAGCCGCTGTTTTCATGGTGTAACATTATCCTTTTATAAGTGTCAAAATTACTTCCTGCTGTATCTGAAGTCGCACATATCGGCACCCTCAGCTATAGTTTTGGTTCTTGTAAGCTTCATATTCATGATATCTGCAAGAACATAGTCCATACGGCACAGATACTGTGCAAGCTCGGGGCAACCCTCGTCTGCGCACAGCTTGCAGATACCGCATTCGTGATAGTCATAACCGAGGTCGTATTCACCGTTCGCAGGCAGAATATCAACTACCCAGTCGTTTTCGTATTTTCTCTTATGGCTGTCTTCCGACCATTCAAGGCGACCGGGCATCTTCTTCTCATCAAGATAGCTGTCTACATCGCCTACCGCCTTGTGAAACAGCTTTGACGCACATAATCCGTCCTTGAATATCTCGTAATTCTCTTCCGCGGTCTTTCCTGTACTGCGGTTCATGGCGATAAAATATGCACCCATCATATAGGAGCTCATCAGCTTCGACTTGCCGATGTCCTTTGCACGGGCAACTATCGCCTTATGCTCGTTAAAGATCTTCTTTGCAGTACTTTTCGGAAAATTATGTCTTTCAAGCTCAGCTTTTACCGCGCTGTGATAAAACCGGCTGAGAATTTTCACATTGAACGAATACTTCATTTTGTCTTTGCAACGCCTTTCATAAATCAACCTTTTTTTCAATTACAGTTATCAAAAGAATGATATCTGGGCGGACTGGGGCAGGTCGCCAAACACATTCATATCATACAGCTTGCCAAGTACGGTGCTGTTGATACCCGACTGTGCCTGGATATCCTCAAGACAGATGAAATCGCCCTTGTCGATAACCTCCTTGAGCTTTACTGCGGCGTTTTCACCGCAACCCTCGACTGCCAGGAACGGCAGACGGAGATTTCCGTCCTCAAGGGCATAAGTCGTTGCCCTTGACTTCTTGTAGTCAACCGGCAGGAACGTTATGCCCCTGAGCATCATCTCGTAAATCAGCAGCAACGCATCAAGCATACCCTTGTCTTTTGCAGTTGCATCGGGGTTTGACTGGATAAGCTGTATCTTGTTTCTGACGCTTTCCTTGCCGCCGAGAACCGTCTTTACATCTATATTTTCTGTGTGCTTTGTAAGTACTGCGGAGTAAAATTCCGACGGATAATAGACCTTGAACCAGCACAGCTTTACCGCACCTGTTACATAAGCGGCGGCGTGCGCCTTGGGGAACATATACTTTATCTTCTTACAGCTTTCGATATACCACTGAGGCACATTGTTCTCTTCAAAAGCCTTGTATATATTCTCGTCAAACAGCTTCTTGGCGTTACCCTTACGCGTTATCTCCATTATCTTGAACGCCAGCTTCGGCTCTAGTCCCTGGTGCATAAGATATACCATGATATCGTCACGACAACCGATAACCTCGGAAATCGTACACGTTCCGTTTGAGATAAGTTCCTGCGCGTTTCCGAGCCATACGTCCGTACCGTGCGACAGACCCGAGATCTGCAACAGGTCTGAGAATTTCTTTGGCTGTGCATCCTTAAGCATCTGTAACGTGAACGGCGTACCGAATTCGGGGATACCGTATGTACCGCTTGATACGCCGAGATCCTCTTCCTTTATGCCGAGCGGCTCTGTCGATGTGAACAGCTCCATGACCTTTGGGTCGCTTGTAGGAACGTCCGCTATCTTTATGCCGGTCATATCTTCAAGGTGCTTATACAGTGTCGGCACATCGTGTCCGAGCTCGTCAAGCTTAAGGATAGTATCATGCAGAGCGTGGAAGTCGAAGTGCGTGGTTATCATATCGCTTTCCGTCTTGTCCGCGGGGTGCTGGACTGCCGTGAAGTCATAAACCTCATATTCGCTCGGTACAACGACCATTCCGCCCGGGTGCTGAGATGTAGTTCTCTTGACACCGGTACAGCCTGCCGCAAGACGTGATATCTCTGCGGGGTTTGCCGTCATACCCTTCTTTTCAAGCCACTTGCGTACAAAGCCCTCGGCTGTCTTTTCCTGAACGGCGGAGATAGTACCCGCCTTGAAAACGTGATCCTTACCGAACAGCTCTTCTGTGTATCTGTGCACCTTGCCCTGTACTTCACCCGAGAAGTTAAGGTCGATATCGGGCGACTTATCGCCGTCAAATCCAAGGAACGTTTCAAACGGTATATCGTGACCGTCACGGATCATATCAATATCGCAGTTGGGGCACTTTTTAGGCGGCAGGTCAAAGCCCGAGCCGTATGAGCCGTCAAGGATAAATTCGTTGTGTCGGCACTTCGGGCATCTGTAGTGCGGAGGTAAGGGGTTGACCTCGGATATACCCGCCATTATGGCAACTACCGATGAACCTACAGATCCTCGTGAACCTACGAGATATCCGTTCTTTTCGGAGAACGCAACCAACTTCTGTGCTATCATATACAGTACGGCAAATCCATGCTTTATGATCGAGTCAAGCTCTTTCTTCAATCGCTTTTCAACAGTTTCGGGCAGATCGTCACCGTACCATGCGTGCGCTCTGTCCCAGCAAAGCTGCTGTAACTCTTCGTCCGCACCGTCAATATGAGGAGGATATGTGCCTGTGGGAATAGGTCGTACGACCTCAACCATATCGGCTATCCTGTTTGTGTTTGTGATAACGACTTCCTTTGCCTTTTCTTCGCCGAGATAAGCAAACTCTTCGAGCATTTCCTCGGTAGTCCTGAAATACAGCGGAGGCTGATTTGCAAAGTCGTCATAGCCCTGTCCCGCCTGTAACACCTCACGGAACACTGCGTCCTCGGGATCTTTGAAATGCACGTCACAGGTAGCGACTACCGGCTTTCCGAGCCTGTCACCGAGCGCTACTATTGCGCGGTTGAGATCTCTCAGATCCTCTTCACTGCTAACCTTGCCGTTTCTGAGCAGGAACATATTGTTGCCGATAGGCTGTATCTCGAGGTAGTCATAGAACGACGCTATCTCTTCGATCTTCTCCTGCGACTCCTTTTCAAGTATCGCTCTGAAAAGCTCGCCCGCTTCACACGCACTGCCGATTATCAGTCCTTCTCTGTACTGTGACAGGAGAGATTTCGGTATTCTCGGCTTTTTATAGAAATAATCAAGGTTTGATGCGGAAATAAGTCTGTACAGGTTTTTAAGTCCGACCTTGTTCTTTACAAGGATTATCTGGTGATATGTAGGGAGCTTCTTTATATCCACACTTCCGAACGCCGTGTTGAAGTCGCCTATATATTCAAGCTTTGCGGTCTTTCTTGTGTCGTTTACTATATGCATATATATCATGCACAGCATTTCGGCATCGGCAACCGCCCTGTGATGGTCAAAGTCGCCGAGCTTGAAATACTTTGCTATAGTGTCAAGCTTATAGTTCTTGATACCCTTAAGCGCCGCTTTTGCTATGCTCAGCGTATCAACTACAGGGTTATCAAAGCTCTTATCCATTCTTGCGGCGGCGCTTCTGATAAACGAAACGTCAAACTTAGCGTTATGCGCACATACAGGCGCATTACCGCAGAATGCCATAAAGTCGGTAACGGCAATGTCCTCTGTCGGAGCGTCCGCTACCATATCGTCCGTTATACCCGTAAGCTCGGTGATATTTGACGGTATCGGCATCATCGGATTTACAAATGTCGAGAAGCGGTCGACTATCTCCATATTGCGCAGTTTTACCGCACCGATCTCCGTTATACGCTCGCTTGCGGGGTGAAGTCCCGTTGTTTCTATATCGAATATGACAATATCGTCCTCTATCTTTATCTTGTCACAGCCGTCTACGACCGCGTTGCCGTCATTTACAAAGTACGCCTCAAGTCCGTATATTACCTTGAAGTCGGGGTCTTCCTTGTTTATCTTCTCAACGGTATTCATCGCCTCGGGGTAAGCCTGAGCGTTGCCGTGGTCGGTTATGGCTATTGCCTTGTGTCCCCATGCATGAGCCTGCTTTACAAGCACGGACGGCGCTGTAACAGCGTCCATATCCGACATATTTGTATGCAGGTGCAGTTCTACTCTCTTTTCGGGTGCGTTATCCTGTTTCGGCTTTACCTCTACCAGCATTACCGACTGCGGATTAAAGCAGTTGTAATGCAGAAAATCGTCCATTTTGTAACTGCCGTTTGCAAGTATCTTTGTGCCGTTCTGGATAAAGTTATAGCTGTCGAGCTTTGTGTTATAAACAAACAGCTTCATTATCATCGATGAAGTCCTGTCGCTGAATGCGGCGGTGATTATGGTCGACTTGCCGCTCTTGGTTTCTTTCTTTTCAACGTTGAAGATCTCGCCCCATACGGTAACGTTATCACGCTCTGTCATTACGCTTGCCATTTCAACAGGCGGGTCGTTTATCGGCTTGCCCATCACAAGCTTTGCCTTGCTTCCGAAATGGGTCGTTTCAAACATAAGCTCCATTTCTTCAGGCTCTGCAAATACGTTAGCCTTTGTCATGGCAGGAGCGGCAGGCGCATTTCCGCCCTGTGCAGAGGGCTTCGGAGCAGGCGTTTTCATCGTATAGTCGTCACGGAGTGATACCTGCATTATATCATTCGGGTTGAATTGCATCTCGTTTGCGAATGTATCAAGCTTATAGCTTCCACGCATAACAAACACCGCGCCGTCTTCAAGGAAAGAATAATCATCTATTATCTCAGCCTTTGCAAACAGCTTTACCGGTACTCTTCCCGTATCATCGCACAGTGCCGCCGTGATTATCGTATATACACCGTTACGCGTTTCCTTGTGCTCAACTTCGGTAAGCTCACCCCATACGATAACGCTGTCACTCTCTTCACTGAGTGATTTCAGCGACTGCGGAGCTTCGTTTATCTCGTTTCCGAGATATAAAAGTCCGTCGGGGTTCAGCTTATCCTCAAGATATGTAAGCGTTATCTTGCCCGGGCGCTTTCTCGGCTCGGGTCTTGATTTCTTACCTCTGGAGCTTTTGCTCTCGCCGGCACGCTCTGCCGCTTTTCTGTCTATTTCTTCAAAGTCGGGGAGCGGCTGTGCGGCAAGTTCTTCATAATATCTTTCGTCAAGGTCGGCATAGCCCACACTTGCATTCTCGCTGAATTTTACCGTGACGCTCTTTTCGAACACGCCCTTTGTGAACTTCTCTATTTCCTTGTCTATCTTCTCACTGTATAAAAGGTCAATTCCGCCGTGCATAAGCGTAAACTCGAATGTATCGCCATCGTCGCTTATTTCAGAATCGTCCATATATCCGTTGATCACGCCGTGTGACGGCTTCAGTATCTGAATAATGTCATAAAGGTATGACGGATTGAACAGCTCGGGTGCATATTTAGGGTAAATCCTTACCGATGGCACACCGAGATATTTCTTTATCGCACTGCCTGTTTCGGCAAGTACATTGTACGGTATCAGCTCATCGGCTTCGAGCTGTAATATCATACTCTTGTCCGCTTCATCGCACAATATCGACAGCAGTCTGGCATCACCTGTCTGCTGCGGCAGTTCAATTTTATTCAGTAGTTCTTTTAAAATTGCCGGCATTATTTCACATTCCTTATCAGTTTACAGTCTTGTTTATTTCACTCATCAGCTCATCAACGAGCTTTTCTTCGGGCACTCTGCGGATAACCTTGCCTTTTCTGAAGATTATACCCTCGCCCTTTGCGCCCGCAATGCCGATATCGGCTTCTCTTGCTTCTCCGGGGCCGTTTACTACACAGCCCATTACGGCGATCTTTATATCGGCGGTTATATCTCTTGTACGCTGTTCGACCTGCTTTGCTATAGATATAAGGTCAATACCTGTTCTGCCGCAGGTCGGACAGGAAACTATCTGCACACCGCCGCCTATTCCGACGGCTTTAAGTATATCCTTTGCGGCATAGATCTCTTCAACAGGGTCGGCAGTCAGTGATACTCTTATCGTATCGCCTATGCCGTCAAGCAGGAGCGAGCCTATGCCCGCCGCCGACTTGATTATTCCCATTCGTGTTGTTCCCGCCTCGGTAACTCCGAGATGCAATGGGTAATCATACATTTCGTGTATCAGTCTGTAGCTTTCGGTCATCAGCTTTACATCGGACGATTTTACCGAAAGCACTATATCGTCAAAATCGTATTCTCGGAGCATTTCGACATGGCGCGATGCGCTCTCGGCAAGCGCCTGTGCAGTCGGTCCGCCGAACTTTGCAAGCAGTTCTCGCTCGACCGAGCCGCTGTTTACCCCTATTCTTATCGGAATATTACGACTGCGGCAAGCATCCGCTACCGCCTTTACTCTGTCCTTGTCGCCGATATTACCGGGGTTTATCCTTATCTTGTCAACACCTGCCGCCGCACATTCAAGCGCTATTCTGTAGTCGAAATGAATGTCCGCCACAACAGGTATATTCACCGCATTTTTAAGTGCGTAAATAAGCTCCGCGTTCTTCACATTCGGCACTGCCGTGCGTATTATCTCACAGCCTGCATTTTCAAGCTCGACAGCCTGCTTTACATTCCCCTCTACATCGTCCGCGGGGATATTCAGCATTGACTGGATATATATATGCTCTCCTCCGAGAGTGAGATCTCCTACTTTAACTTTTTTCCTGCTCATTTTAACCGCCCGTAAATATTCTTACAATGTCATTGAACGTTACTATAACCATAAGCACCATCAGCGCAACAATACCGATAAAATGCACCATACCCTCGTGCTCCGCCTTGACAGGCTTTCTTCTTATAAGCTCTATGAACAGGAACACAAGTCGTCCGCCGTCCATAGCGGGTATAGGCAGAAGATTTACAATGCCGACATTTATCGCGATAAGCGCCGCCAGTGTCATAAGCGAGCCCCAGCCGAATGACGCGACCGTGCTTACGCTCTGAACAACGCCGATAGGTCCCGACATTTCGTTAAGACCGTATGTGCCGTTGAGCAGATTGCCGAATGATATCCAGATAAGTCTGCCATATGAAACGAAGTTTGCACACGCCGCCTGTATAACGTTTGCAAAGTTGTGCTTCTGACCGTATACGATGAAGTCAAGATACATATTGTTCTCTTCCGAGGTGTATCCGCTCTTGTACTCGTCGGCTATAGCGGTAAACGACTTTGCAAATTCGGGGTCGTTCTTTTCAAGCTCACCGAAAGCCTCGGTATAGCTGTTTGTATCAATATCAAAATATGCTGTGGGAAGCTCGGCATAGCCCTCTTTCTCATCAACAAGCTTTTTATATTCGGAGATCATCTTTGCATATGAACGTGACGCGAACTTAACGTCATTGAGCTCGACCGTCTGACCGTTTCTTTCAACGACAAAGTCATAGCTGTAGTACTGTGAGCCGATACCTCTCGACTGCGAGTTTGACAGCTGGAACGAAATATCCATAGTCGTATAGATATTCATACCGTTTATTTTCAGTATCTTATCGTCCGCCTGAAGCACGGAGGAGCTTATCGCGCCCTCCTGAAATCCGCCTATCGTGGTAGTCGTAACGCTGTTTGAACAGAGCACCGAAATAATACAGAAGATAAAGCCAAGCACGAAATTCATAAACGCACCTGCGGCTATTACGAGTATTCTCATCCACACAGGTCTGTTTCTGAAGCTTCTCGGGTCGTCATTTTCAACGTCCTCGTCAAGCATTACAGAGCCGCCTATCGGCAGTGCCTTGAACGCGAACACGGTTTCGCCGATACGCTTTTTAAACAGTTTAGGACCCATACCGATAGCAAATTCCTTGACTTTCATATTGCACAGCTTTGCAACCGTGAAATGTCCGAATTCGTGCACAAGTATGATTATGAAGAACAGAAGTATTCCGAGTAAAATGTTGAGTATGTTCAAAAAGAGCCTCCTTATTTTAAGCGTGGGCAATTACATATTCTCTTGCCGCATTCTCACTGTCAAGTATATTACCGAGTGTCACCTCATCATGCGTACTTACATTTTCGCAGGCATCGGCAACAAGCTCGCCTATGCGGTAAAACGGTATCTTATCTTCAAGAAACAGTCCGACTGCCGTCTCATTTGCGCTGTTGAGCACCGTGCAGGCCGTGCCGCCCTTGGCGATCATCTTCTTTGCGTATTTAAGACAGAGGAACGTTTCCTCGTCTGCCTTTTCAAACGTCATAGTACCGACATCAAAGAGCGAAAGCCGCTTTGCGGGTGACGGGAGTCTTTTCGGGTACGTCAGCGCAAATTGTATAGGTATCCTCATATCCGGTACACCCATCTGACCTATGACCGAGCCGTCCTCAAACTCGACCGCAGAGTGAAGAATACTCTGCCTGTGGACGTTTATTTCGACCTGCTCGGGCTTAACACCGAACAGCCATACAGCCTCAATAAGTTCAAGCCCCTTGTTCATAAGCGTTGCGCTGTCGGTAGTTATCTTCTGACCCATATCCCAGTTTGGGTGCTTAAGCGCCTGCGCCTTGGTAACTGTTCTGAGCTTATCATAGCTGTAGCCGAAGAAAGGTCCACCCGATGCCGTCAGCAGTATACGCTCAATTTTACTGCCGCCGCTTGCCATAAGCGACTGGAATATAGCCGAATGCTCGCTGTCAATCGGCAGTATCGGCAGATTTTTCTCTTTAGCTTTATTTATAACAAGCTCACCGCCCGTTACCAGTGTTTCCTTGTTAGCGAGCGCTACCCTGTTGCCCGCGTCAAGCGCCGCAAGCGTCGGACGCAGTCCTACCATACCGACTACCGAATTTACGACCGCGTCGGTTTTCATTGACGCGGTTTCGCACAGTCCGTCCATTTGGCACAGTACTTTTATATCTGTATCGGCAAGCCGCTGTTTCATATCGCTATAACAATTCTCGTCATATATGCAGACAATATGCGGCATAAACTCACGCGCCTGCTTTTCAAGAAGCGCGGTATTTTTTGCGGCGCACAGAGCTGTCGGTTTTATGCCGTGCATACGGCACACGTCAAGTGTCTGTGTGCCTATCGAACCTGTACTTCCGAGCAGTGCTATATTCTTTATAATACTCAATTGTTACCTCTTTATGACAAATAATGCCGAAGAGTATTCCGCTTCGGCATTGTAGTTAAATTTACGATTATGCAATTGGTGTCACGGGAAAATATATCTGGAACATCATATATGCAAAGGGTGCGGCAAGCAGAACACTGTCAAAGCGATCAAGAATACCGCCGTGTCCGGGCAGTATATTGCCGAAATCCTTTACGGAGCACTCACGTTTTACAAGTGATGCGGACAGATCCCCGACTACTCCGAGTCCCGATATGATCAGTGCCAGTACAGTGAGATATACCCAGTTTACGCTGAATGTATGCACACCGCCGTTTATCATGCTGTCGATAAGCTCATATGCAAAGCTCATTATAACGGCAAAAACGCCAGATGTGATTATTCCGCCGGCAAAGCCTTCCCATGTCTTCTTCGGGCTTATCGCAGGGCACATCTTATGCTTCCCGAGGAAAGTTCCGACAAAATATGCGCCTGCATCGCCGATCCATGCGCTTACCATAGTGTAAACGATAAGAAATGTCGCGTGCTCGGGGAATTTTGTGCGCATAAACGCTATAGAACAAAGTGCAAGAGGTATCGTTATCGATACAAATGCAACAAGCGCCACCTGCTCAAATCTTGCCTTCTCGTGGTTGAAAAGCATTCCGAGCAGCATTATAACAACAAATCCGAAGTATATCAGCTTTACGTTGTTTCTCAGCGGCTCTATCCAGAAAAGGATAGGAGTTACCGCCGCAAATAAAAGGCTTACGACAGACGTAAACTTATTCTTGAGATACTTTGTCGTAACGAGCATTTCATAAACGGCTATAACCGAAAAAGTAGTCATAGCGACATAGTAGAGTATCTCGTTGTTCAGCGCAATAATTAAAATACCGATCGGTATCGCTACCAGAGCGGTCACTATTCTGGTTACCATCTTGTTCCTTTCAAAAGCGGCATTACAGTCCGCCGAATCTTCTGTTCCTTCTTGCGTACTCATTACAAGCCGCAATAAGATCCTTCTTTGAAAAATCCGGCCACAGAACGTCCATAAACAGCAGTTCGGCATACGCTCCCTGCCATATAAGGAAGTTGGAGGTTCTCTGCTCTCCGCTCGGTCTTATGATAAGATCGACAGGAGGAATGCCCTTTGTATAGAGATAATCGTCAAAGTCGTCCTCGGTAAAGTCGTCAAGGTCTACCCTTCCGTCCTTATAATCCCGTGCAAGACGCTTTGCGGCAGTCAGTATCTCGTCCTTGCCGCCATAGTTCAGCGCGACAAGCACATACAGGCCGTCGTTATTCTTTGATATTTCTTCGATTTCAACAAGCCGCGCCTGTATATCTTCGGCAAAAGCCGACTTGTCGCCGAGGAAGATTATCCTTGTGTTCTTCTGTGCCATACTGCGTATATCGTCAAGATATTTTACAAGCAGTTTCATTATGGCGTCCACTTCATCTTTCGGGCGTTTCCAGTTTTCGGTTGAAAACGCATAGAAAGTGCAGTATTTTATTCCGAGCTCGCGGCAATCCTCAACAGTGCGCCTGAACACCTTTGCGCCCTGCGAGTGACCCGCCTTTCTCGGAAGTCCTCTTTTTTTAGCCCACCTGCCGTTTCCGTCCATGATAAATCCGACATGGAGCGGAACGAACGGTAATGCTTCATTCTTTATATCAGCCAATTCAATTACCGATAATTAAACTGTCATGATCTCTTTTTCTTTTGCACTGCTTGCGGCGTCCATTTCGTCACAGTACTTGTCTGTGAGCTTCTGAACTTCCTTTTCGCAGTTCTTGAGATCATCCTCTGTTATTTCGCTGTTCTTCTTCATAGCCTTGAACTTTTCCATAGCGTCACGGCGAACATTGCGGACTGCTACCTTACCCTCTTCGGCGATCTTCTTTACCTGCTTGCTGAGCTCTTTTCTTCTTTCCTCGGTAAGCTGGGGGAATGTGATACGGATAGCCTTGCCGTCATTTGTGGGAGTAATTCCGATATCGCTTGCAAGGATAGCCTTTTCGATAGACTTCAGTGTTGAAGCGTCCCAGGGTGTTATAACGAGCACTCTTGCTTCTGAAACGGCTACAGCCGCCATAGCGTTTATCTGTGTGGGAGCACCGTAATAGTCAACGGTAACTTTGTCTAAAACCGCAGGATTTGCTCTGCCTGCGCGGATCGAAGCGTACTCGGTTTCAACAGAAGCCACGCACTTGCCCATTTTGTCCTTAGCGGTATTGATTACGTCTTTCATGGTAAATTTCCTTTCGGGTATATATTATCGTTTTATTATTTACTTATCGCTTACCACAGTACCTATCTTCTCGCCCATTACAGCATCAAAGATATTATCAGGTCTGCTGAGATCGAATACAAGGATAGGTGTCTTATTCTCACGGCACATAGCGGCAGCTGCACTGTCCATGACTTTAAGGCTCTGGACAAGTATCTGCTGGTGTGTGAGCGAATCGTACTTCACTGCATCGTCATACTTATGAGGATCCTTATCGTAGATACCGTCAACCATAGTTGCCTTGAGAAGTATATCGGCATTTATCTCAGCCGCTCTCAGCGCTGCTGCACTGTCGGTCGAGAAGAACGGACTTCCCGTACCGCAACCGAATATTACTATTCTGCCCTTTTCAAAATGTCTTACTGCTTTCTGTCTGATATACGGCTCGGCAACCTGCTTCATATCAATAGCTGTCTGTACACGAACCTCGCAGCCCAGACTCTCGAGCACGTCTGCTACGGCAAGTGCATTCATGGCAGTCGCAAGCATACCTATATGGTCAGCTCTTACTCTGTCCATGCTCTCGCTTGAACGTCCTCTCCAGTAGTTGCCGCCTCCGACAACTATACCTATCTCTGTACCTACATCATAGCACTTTTTTATGCTCTTGCATATCTCGGTAACAGTGGGCATATCAAGTCCCATCTTCTTGTCACCTGCAAGTGCTTCACCGCTGAGCTTTAAAAGTATTCTTCTGTACTTTGGCTGATTTTCGGACATATTGTTTTTCCTTTCAAAGACAAATATTTATCAAATCAATAATCAAGTACTCTTATACGACCGAGTACCTTATCGCCGAGCTTTGCTATAGCTTCATTGCAATCCTTTTCGCTGATCGCGGGAGTGATAAACGCAAGCTCGCCTACAGGAGCGTCTTTTCTTGTAAGATAAGTCACCTTACCGAACATAGCTTCTGCCTCGTCCTTTGAAACACCGTTTACACGGATATAGTTTTCGAGAACGATCTTGTCTGTATCTTCAATGAAGTCCTGATCGCTGTCTTCCCAGTAAAGCGATTTACTTGAAGAGTTCATCTTTACGGCGATAACTACATCGGCTACGACCGCACTTGCTGTCGGAAGCTTACCTGCGCCCTTACCATAGAATACAACATCGCCTGTCGAGTCGCCTCTTACAAGGATCGCGTTGAACACATCGTTAACGCCTGCGAGCTGGCTGTCCGCATGGATAAACGCGGGGCATACCATAACTGCGATCTTGCCGTCTTCCTGTCTTGATGCCCATCCTATAAGCTTTATCGAGCCGCCGAAGTTCTCACAATATGCAACGTCCTCGGGAGTGATCTTTGTGATACCTTCTGTGTGGATATTATCGGGATAAACGTGCTTTCCGAATGAGAGAGATGCAAGTATGCATATCTTTCTGCAAGCGTCTATACCGTCAACATCGGCAGAAGGGTTACGCTCGGCATAGCCCAGATCCTGCGCTGTCTTAAGTGCAACATCAAACGCCATATTGTCGCGTATCATCTTTGTAAGGATAAAGTTTGTAGTACCGTTCAGGATACCTGCTATTTCATCTATACGGTTAGCCGAAAGGCACTGGTGGAGCGGTCGTATGATCGGGATACCGCCGCCTACGCTTGCCTCAAAGAAGAAGTTTACACCCTTCTCATGCGCTATCTTTAAAAGCTCTGCGCCTTTCTTTGCAACAAGCTCCTTGTTTGATGTAACAACGCTCTTGCCTGCAAGCAGTGAAGACTTTACAAAGTCATATGAGGGCTTGATTCCGCCGATAACCTCGACTACTACCGAAATTTCGGGATCGTTCAGAATTATGTTGAAATCCTTTATAAACTTGTCTTTATACGGGCTGTCCGGGAAATCACGCAGATCAAGTATATACTTTATCTCTATTTCCTGACCGGCTTTCTTTAAAAGACCGGCCTTATTCTTCTCAATTACTTCTACCGTGCCTGAACCAACGACACCGTAGCCGAGAACCGCTATTTTTGCCATTGAAAACTATCCTCCGTTTTCTTTTGTTCGATTTATACGTTTTTAAGTATATCATGATTTCATGCGGCTGTCAAGGTAAAATGACTTCAACTCTTCATTTAACAAGCAAAAAAGATATCCCGGTGTTTTTATCCCGGATACGGCTTATATACGATATGTCGCTGCATTACGCCGCTTGTTATATATAACGTTTACAATGTTAAAAAAGATCTTCTTCGACATAACAGTTGACTATTGCGGCTCGCCTTGATATAATAGTATACAGACATTACAAATTCAAATAAAGAAAATGTATTTTTAACAGAAAAAGGAGAAAAAATATTTTGAGTAAATCCACTGATACACTTATCGGCGTAGGCGGAGTGGTTTTATTGGTATTCGCAGTCGTTGCCTCGTTGACACACAGCTACTCTTCATACTCCGATAACAACAGCAGCAATTCAAGCAATGTTTCTGTTCCGGCTGTTTCCACACCGATTACTTCAACCCCAAAGCCTGAAACAACACCGACAACCACAAAAGCACAGACTACGGCTTCGACTACCACCAAAGCCCCCGAAACCACTCCGGCTACCACGCCCGAGTCTCTTGAATGGGCCGAAAATGCCATAACCGGCACAATGTATGTAAATCAGAGCTGCTACAGCAGAACAAGGGCGATAATGGGCTCGGAAACCGTAAGATCTTATTCGTATGGCGAAGCTGTGCAAGTTATTGCGATAACCGACACCGGTTATTACAAGCTTGATAACGGCGAATATATCCACGGAGATTATCTGAGCTCAACAGAACTGTGATAAACTACGTTTGCAAACCGGAAATCTTGTATTTTTATAAAAAAATCAGTTTTACAGCTTTTCCGCTAAAATCCGTAAGGAGCAAAATTGAATTCGATTCTAAAAAGAAAAACGCTTGCCGTATTTCTTGTTTTTATAACACTGCTTACTTTTTTTCTTCCATGTTATGCCGAAAGCAGCGACAACTCTTCCGCAGACACGAAAAAAAAGCCTGAAAAGTGCTATGAGCTTGTCACAGGCGAAAATGAAGAATACTACAGCAAGATCACAATAAACAGCCGTTCGGTACTGATAGACGGCTGTTATAAAAACGACCCGGTGACGAATATCACCTTTCAGAACTGCGGCACTGTTTCCTCTACCCTTAAAGTAAATGGCGACGGAACTTTCTCCTCGGTTCTGAATCCCTCAGAGCCTGCCGGAAGCTCCGACCGTATAGTAATCACCTTGAAGTCAGGTGCAAGACTGAGCTATCTCATAATGTATGATGATAACTGGTATTTTCCCGATAACAGACTGAGCGAACAAAATCTTTCGGTAATCGAAAGAGCAGTTCCGACCTCCGCAAAATCATGGGCAGGCTATGTTACCGATGAACTGACGGAAGAAAGCGTAAAGCAGACGCTTGATGAGGTCGCATATCTGGCAAATTACATTGCAGGCGACATAAAGGACGAGTATAAAAAGCTGGAGGCTATATCAAAGTGGGTATCCGACAATATCTACTATGACCGCGACGCGCGCGAAAGCTCGGTAACGCAATCCGAGATCTGTATAAAAAACGTTCTTAAAGAACGTAAAACCGTCTGTGTCGGCTATTCAGCGCTTTTCAGTGCGCTGTGTGAGGCGCAGGGGATTTATGTTGTAAACGTTAAGGGGACAGTCACATCAGACACTGTTAAATATGACGATCTCGCTGACGGTCCTGTCAATCACGAGTGGTGCGCCGCAAAAATAGACGACAGATGGGTATGGGTAGACTGCGTATGGGACAGCAACCTGAAATTCGAAAACAACGAGTTTAAATCCATCGGTGCAAATACGCAGATGTATTTCGATATTTCACCGCTCGCGCTTTCGTTTGACCACTGTGCTTACCTTGCAGAAAAACGTTATTACTTCCGTGCAGACGAGTATTTCAGACAGTCGGAAGCAACCGTTCAAAGCACAGCCGAAACCACACCGTCAACTACAGACGTCCCCGCAAGCAGTACGGCATCCTCAACCGCTGTACAATCGACCGCTTCACCGGACACAAGCAAGCCGCAGACCTACACTGCCCCGGCGGACTACACCCCTGTAACAAGCGATATTCAGGCGCAGGAAGAGTCTACAGGCAACAACCTTATCTGGATAGCAGTGCTTTCTGTTGCGGTAGCTGTTGGTCTTGCAATAGACATTATCAATATCAAATGGATAAGAAAAAATAAAAAATAACCCGGAAAGGAAATTCGCCATGAAAGTTAAGCTCATCGCCGCGGCTCTTATTGCCGCACTCTGCCTTACAGGCTGTTCCTCGGCGGCGACATCATCACAGTCCTCTGCCGAAAGCTCGACTTCGACAACTGCAAGCACCGACAGCACCTCCTCCGAGCCCGAAAGTAGCTCGTCAGATGAAACCACAGCTCCTGAGAACACAGGAACGTCTGTGCCCGAAACCTCAGCTGAAACGACCGCTCAGACAGACGAAACTGTCTCCTCCGCACCCGAGGGCGGAGATACGGTAAAGCGTATCGATTATGAGCTTGACCCGTCAAAGCCGACAATAGCGATAACATTTGATGACGGTCCGAATGCCACCACAACTATGGAAATACTTGACGTACTTGAAAAATATCAGGTAAGAGCATCATTCTTCCTTATCGGAACGAATATAAACGATGAATCGGCCAAATCGGTAAAGCGCGCTTATGATCTCGGTTGCGACATCGAAAACCATTCAAAGACACACAGCTACATGGATAAGATGACCGCTGATGAGATAAAGGACGAGATCGCATATGTAAACGACAAGGTAAGAGAGATCACAGGTACAACCCCAAAGTTCTTCCGCCCACCGTACATAGCTGTAAACAATACAATGTATGACAACATTGATATGACTTTTATCAGCGGATACGGTTGCAACGACTGGGAGGACAGAGTGACAGCGGAGTACAGAGCTAAGTATCTTGAGAAAAAAGCCGCAGACGGCGTGATCTTCCTGCTCCACGATGCCGAGGGCAATTCAAAGACTGTCGAAGCACTTGACAAGGCGATCCCGATACTTCTTGAAAAAGGCTTCCAGTTTGCAACTATAAGTGAGCTGTTTGAGCTCAAGGGCGTAGAGATCAGCGGAACGGACACCAATATTTACTCCGAGCTTAACGCAGAGTAAGACATCGGTAAGGCTTTAGCCTTATTGACATACAGGAAAACATAATATGAAAGGAATTTAAACCAATGGTAGTTATCGAAATGGAAAACGGAAAAAAGATAAAGATAGAGCTTTATCCCGAGATCGCACCTATCACCTGCGCAAACTTTGAAAAGCTTGTAAAGGAAGGCTTTTATGACGGACTTATCTTTCACCGCGTGATCAGCGGCTTTATGATTCAGGGCGGCGATCCCGAGGGCACAGGCATGGGCGGTGCTAAGGAAAACATCAAGGGTGAATTTGCTCAGAACGGCGTAAAGAACGACCTGAAACACACAAGAGGCGTTATCTCGATGGCACGTTCAATGATGCCCGACAGCGCAAGCTCACAGTTCTTCATTATGCACAAGGATGCTCCTCATCTGGACGGCGGTTATGCCGCTTTCGGCAAGGTAGTTGACGGTATGGACGCAGTTGACGAAATCGCCGAAACCGAGGTTGACTGGAACGACAAGCCCACAACTCCTCAGGTTATGAAGAGAGTTTATATTGAAGACTAAACAGCATTTAAACCACACAAGGTTTACAAAGCAGGCTTCTGTATTACGCAGAGGCCTGTATTTATATCCGCAAATTTTTTTCTTAAAAAGCGTGACCCTTTTACATAGATTCTGTCTTTATAGGTGAACAGGCTGTATAAAAAAATAAAAGGGAGTGAGAAATACGGAAGACAGCAGGATTTTAGAATTATTCTTTGCAAGAGATGAAAAAGCAATATCCGAAACCCACGGCAAATACGGCAGATACTGTTACTCTATCGCCTACAACATACTTGCCGTGAACGAGGACTGCGAGGAGTGCGTAAACGATACGCTGATGAAAGCGTGGAATGCCATTCCGCCGCAGAAGCCGAAAAAGCTGTCGGCATTTCTCGGCAGGATAACTCGCAACCTTTCGCTGAACAGATTCTTTGAGAAAACAGCAGATAAAAGAGGTTCGGGACAGACAGCCGCCGTTCTTGATGAGCTGGCTGAATGTGTATCGTCGGGTGTTACTACCGAGGACGTTTCGGACAACAACACATTAAGACGTGCACTCAACGTCTTTCTCTGCTCACTTGAACCCGAAAAGCGCATTATCTTTATGCAGAGATACTGGTATATGATGCCGGTAAAGGCGATAGCCGCCGAACATTCATCTACCGAAAGCCGCATAAAGATGATGCTTTTCAGAACCCGAAACGAGCTTAAGGAACATCTTATAAAGGAGGGTATAACGCTATGAAAGAAAAACGCTTACTGAACGAACTCGGCAACGTAAACGATGAATTTGTCGAACAGGCAAAGCCGAAAATAAAAAGATACAGAAAAAAGCTGTATGCTGTTATCGGCTCGGTGGCGGCCGCGGCTGCGGTATTTGTGACAATATTCGCTCTAGGCAATCACATTCCCGGCAATGATGCCATTCCGACCGGCTCATCAAACGCTGTAGAAGAAATATCTTCCAACGAAATAGTCGAAACACCGCTTACATTTGAAGAAGTAAAAATGCCGCCGCTCAGCACTCATTCGGGCGGAGGCGGAGATGAACTCGGCAATTTTCACGGAATTTCCGAAGCCAAATTTGGCTTGATACCGCTTGAATTAGATCGCCTGATAGAAGAAAGCTGTCCGGAAGGCACATTAGAGGATTATTATAAGTGGTCGGAAGAATACGAAAAACAGCATTATAATTTAGACAAAATACCACCTATAAACATTGAAGAAGTCCCATTTTTCCCTAACATAGTCAAAAAATATTCATTAGACCATGATACAATAGTCGAAATGCTAAAAAAGCGTAATGACGTTTATAAACAACAGGCGGCAGACAACAATTTAGGCGATGAATACTCTGAGTACATTTACACAGATGAAGAGATAGAAGCTATAGCCTCCGGCGATGTACAGAAATGCTATGATTTAGTCACATTCACGAAATCGATCCGTAAAGGTAATTTCATCTATACCCCGGCATACATCTACACGGCGACTATGGAAGAAATTGAAGCCGCAGGTATTACTGCACAGGAGCTTGCCGACAGAGCATTTTATTTCACAACATTTTCGTTAAGCGGCGAACAGCTCACAGCTTTTCAGAACAAGCTTCTTACCTATATAGCCAAATCTGCACAGGATGGCAAATTCAGCGGTACTTATATAATTCCGTATGAAGCCACTCTTTCCGTACCTGAGCGCATAGGAAACGCCGAATTTATAAAGGAAAATGTTACGGATATAAATGAAACCAACAACCCCAAACGCTCTGAGTCAGAAGCGTCACTTGCATTGATTTGTTACAGATCGGACAGTTCCGATGACGGTCTTGCATATGTCTTATCAAAACTGCCAAGTAATCCCTATGCAATATTTGATCGCTGGAGAAAAGAAAACAATATCGGTGATGACGTAAAGCTAATAAAATGCAGTATCACCGACAACAGCAAGGAGGAGATTACCGAAAGCACAGCAGCTTACACTCCAGCAACCAAACGTATAGTTGAAATCACCGTTTCAAAGGATATCGAAAACTACTACGATAAATCAAAAACACTGCTTCTCCATACCCTTGAAGAAACTTTCAAAAGCAGTTTTAATTTCTGCGATGAATATCAACTTATAATCAAATAAAAAGAAAGTGCCGTAAATCGCCACTGGTTTACGGCGTTTCCATCTATACAAACACCGCCCCGTGAAAAACACAGGGCGGTAAAATATTCTTATAGTATTATCTATCAGTCAGCCAAAAAACTGCTCATAAGTGTATGACCCTCGGCGATATAATCGCCTGTCTTAGCCGCACTTTCCTCACAGAAGCAATCAACACCGTCAAGCTTCTTTCTGCTGTCATATATCATGAATGGCACAGGAGCGTTTGTATGTGTTCTCAGCTCCAGAGGTGTGGGATGGTCGGGGCAGATAAGGATCTTGATATCCTCGTCCTTGAACTCTTCAAGAAGCTTGCCGAGTATCTTCTCATCAATAAGGCTTATTGCCTTGACCTTGTTTTCTACCTCATGACGGTGACCGCATTCATCAGGAGCTTCAACATGGATATATACAAAGTCCTTGCCGCCCTTCAGCGCGTCAACTGCCGCCTGAGCCTTGCCGTCAAAGTTTGTGTCTATGTAGCCTGTAGCGCCGTCAACCTTGATAACATCCATACCTGTGAACTTGCCGATACCTCTGAGCAGATCAACCGCAGAGATCATAGCGGCGCTCTTGCCGTACTTTTCGGCAAAAGGTGTAAGCTCCTTGCGCACGCCCTCGCCCCAGAACCATATGCTGTTTGCAGGGCGCAGACCTCTCTCAATTCTCTTTAAGTTTACCGGGTGGTCTTTCAGTAAATCATAGCTCTTCTTCATCATCTCGATAAGCGGTCTGCCGTTTTCGTTTACACCGAGGTGGGTCTTTATCGGTTTGCCTGTTATATCGTGAGGAGGTGTCAGAGTACCGATATCGGTCGTGCCGTGATCCCATATCAGGCAGTGACGGTAGCTTACGCCGCTGTAGAATCGGAATTCGTCCGTACCGAGCTTTTCGTCAATGAACTTGATAAGCTCTGCGGCTTCTTCTGTAGATATATCATCTGCGCAGTAATCAAGTATAGTCTTGTCTTCGTATACAGGCTCGTCTGACAGCGTTACGAGGTTTGTTCTGAAAGAAACATCTGTAGGCTTCATATCAATGCCGATACTGCCTGCCTCTAAAGGGCTTCTGCCCGAATAATATATTGCAGGATCATAACCGAGAACGGAAAGATTTGCAACGTCACTGCCGGGCTTTAAGTTATCCTCAACTGTCTTTACAAGACCTACTCTTGATACCTTTGCGAGCTTATCCATATTAGGCTTGTGTGCAACACTCATAGGTGTGCCGCCTATATCCTCACGAGGAAGATCAGCCATACCGTCGCAAAGTAATACTGCGTATTTCATTATTGTAATCCCTTTCTTAAATGAAATTCCGACCGGAAAATAAAGCAATAAAATGCACTTTTCCTGTCTTTTCTACTAAAGTATATCACAACATCTGCAATAAATCAATATAAAAATTGCATAATAACCGTTTTTTACTTTGTCGGGAAGCAGATTTTAACACGGATATTTTTCGCCGCAAAAGCAAAAATATCATCAAGGACGGTGATATTTTGAATATTTCCAAAAAAGAATACGCACAGCTTGCCGACCGATATTCCGCGCCGAGCAAGCTATATATAACAGTGCCAAAAGCATTTGCGATCGGCGGACTTATCTGCTGTATAGGTCAGTTTTTTACAGATCTGTATCTTATGATAGGAAACGATACGGATACAGCGTCAGCCTACACCTCGATAACCCTCGTACTGATAAGCGCACTGCTGACAGGCTTCGGTCAGTACGAACGAATAGCCAAGCACGCAGGTGCAGGTACTCTTGTGCCTATAACGGGCTTTGCAAACGCCGTGGTTTCTCCCGCGCTTGAATTCAAGACCGAGGGCTACATTCTCGGTACAGGCGCAAAAATGTTCATTATCGCAGGACCTGTAATAGTCTACGGTATTGCGGCGGCGTTTGTCTACGGCATTATCCTGTTCATAATAAGTCTTTTCGGAGGTTGATATGGCTAGATTTATAACTGACGGTACTATAGAGCTTGACCGCGGTGTATCGGTATATTCCTGTGCCGCCGCGGTCGGCAAAATGGAGAGTGACGGACCGCTCGGCAACTGCTTTGACTATGCCGCCGAAGGCGCAGAACTCGGACTTACCACATGGGAAAAGGCGGAGAGCACCTTCCAGCAGTACGCATTCGATATAGCGCTCAGAAAAGGCAAGCTTATCAAAGAAGATATTTCATTCATTTTTGCAGGCGACCTGCTCAACCAGTGCACAGGCTCGGCATACGGACTGCGCGATACCGAAATTCCGTTCATCGGGCTTTACGGAGCGTGCTCGACAATGGCTGAAAGCCTCGCCATGGCTTCGCTGTTTGCCGATATGCGTATCGGCGAATTTTTCGCGGCGGTCACCTCTTCCCACTTCTGCTCTGCCGAAAGACAGTTCAGGTTTCCCATAAACTACGGCGGTGTACGCCCGCCCACAGCACAGTGGACAGCCACAGGCGCAGGGTGCTGTATAACCTCAGCCGCTGAAAAGCCGCCATTTGTAAAAAGCATTACCATAGGCAAGATAACCGATATGGGCATCAAGGACGCAAACAATATGGGTGCGGCTATGGCAGGCGCGGCATACGACACGATAAAACGGCACTTCTTAGCCACCGATACATCTCCTGCCGATTATGACGTGATTTACACAGGTGACTTAGGACAGGTCGGATCTGACCTTATGCACGAGCTTTTCCGCCGTGACGGCATTGAAATAGAGGATAAGCACAAGGACTGCGGACTTATGCTGTACGACCGCGAAAAGCAGGACGTACACGCAGGCGGTTCGGGTTGCGGTTGCAGTGCTTCGGTGCTGTGCGGACATATTCTGCCACAGATAGCGGACGGAAAGCTCCACAGAGTGCTCTTTGCCGCTACCGGTGCACTTATGTCAACAACTATAGTCCAGCAGGGCGAAAGCATACCCGGCATATCTCACTTAGTAGAGATATCTGACACAATATAACAGGAGAAATATTATGCAATATTTATGGGCATTTTTAGTCGGAGGTGCGCTTTGCGCTATAGGCCAGCTTCTTATCGACCTTACCAAGCTCACCCCCGCAAGAATACTTGTAGCCTATGTTGTTTCGGGTGTAATTCTCGGAGCAACGGGGCTTTATCAGCCGCTTGTCGATTTTGCAGGTGCAGGTGCGTCCGTACCCCTGACGGGCTTTGGCAATCTGCTTGCAAAGGGTATGAGAAAAGCTATAGAAAAGGACGGATTCCTCGGTATCTTCACAGGAGGTTTCACAGCTTGCTCGGCAGGTGTTACCGCCGCTATGATCTTCGGACTTGCGGTATCGCTGATTTTCAACAGAACCGACAGGACACGTCAGGAATAAACACAACCGCCGACCTTACAGCCGGCGGTTCACTTTATCCATATATAAATAACTCAGTTCAGATACATAAATCCCTGTATCACAACACCTATGATCATAATAAGCGCAAGTACCCCTGCTCCTATCTTCATACCTATTCCGAGCTTTTCGCGATTTTTCTGCTTCATACTCCGCTCTCCTGACGTTATAAATTGATATAGCTAATTATACACCGATAAATTTCTGCTGTCAAGTGATAATGTACCTGCATAACCCGAACAATGTCCGGAATAAACTGTATCATTAACTTTTCGGAGTGTGATATTATGTTTATAACGGTACTGCAAACGGCTTTGCAAAGCCTTATATTTTTTGCACTGCATTTCAGAAGCAACGGCTCGTTTCCCCGTCAGCTTTCCGCTAAGGAAGAGCGGGAATGCCTTGAAAAGGCGGCTCAGGGCGACCTTGCCGCCCGCAACAAGCTTATCGATCATAATCTCCGCCTTGTTGCGTTTATAGTAAAAAAGCACTACCCCGACAGCAAGGAAGCCGATGACCTGATATCCATCGGAATAATCGGGCTTATCCGCGCCGCAGAAACCTTTGATTATAAAAAGAACATCAACTTTTCGACCTATGCGGGAAAATGTATAAATAACCAGATAAGAATGTATTTCCGCAAGACAAAGCACCAGCAGACGGAAGTATATATGAACGAGCCTATGGACTGCGACAAGGACGGCAACGCAGTCACCCTCGCCGATATTTTCTGCGACGGTACAGATGTTGCCGAAGAAGCCGCACTGAATATAGAGCTTGACAGAATGTACAGATATATAGACGAAGAGCTTGACGAGCGCGAAAAGGAAATACTTACAAAGCGCTACGGCTTGTCGGGTATGTCCTACAGCACAGACAGGATAATGACCCAGCGTGAGGTGGCAGACGAGCTTGACATCAGCCGCAGTTATGTTTCAAGAATAGAGAAAAAAGCACTTGAAAAGCTCCGTGCCCGCTTTGAAAAGGGCGACTGAGCCTGTTTGCAAATTCCGATACAACCACTGCGGTATTTCTGTCACCACTTAATCAAAGCAATCGATAATATCCTGTGCAGTAAACAAATTGAGTCGATCTTTATTTTGCGGATCACTCAGATCAATTGCACTCTGTTCTGAATTCCTGACGAAAACATCAATTCCGTTTTCAGTCAGTAACGAAAACAGATAAGTTTTTCCTATTTCAATTTCAGGTCTGTTAAACGCTATTGTTATTGTATCTGAACCGCCCAACGCTTCAAGCTGTTCTTCTATGAACATATCTTCAAAACCGCCCTCTATCCAAAGGTTTAACTTTTCCGGGACATCATCGTTAATGTACTTATAAGGCGTTATCACTTCTACCGTGTAAATAGTAAATATTTCTTTGTCCTCCTGCGCGGTTTCATCGGTTGCGACCTCATAGCTATTTCTGTCTACCGCTACGAAAGTAAACCCTGTGACCTTTCCGGACACTACAACTTTTGACGCATCTACCAGCTCTTTAGCTGTATTATATGCTTGATAACATAAATTGACTGCATTATATCTTACATTTCTTTGAGAGCTTTCGTTATCAAGTGATGAAACGGCGCTCGAAAGTTTTTTGTCCTCACAGCCTGAGAGTAAAATCAACGCAAACATACATATGAAACATATCATCTTTTTCATGCATATTCCGCCTTTCTGCCTCGGTTTATATTTCCTTATCTTCTACTTACAAGTATTTTGCCATATTCCTTATAAGCCCTCAGCTTGCCGTCATAAGTAAAATACAGAACATCGTTGCGATCACCGTCACCGAATTCATATTCATAAGCGTTCACAGTAGACGGATTGAGCGCGTCGGTGAAATATTTTCCGTCCGGTTCGCCTAAGATCCTTCAACATCATCAAGCATGCTTTGTTCGTTCAGCTTATTGAGCTTTTATTTTTCGTCATCATTCTTCTTCCATATAATCGTGATCACCGATACGATTAACATATATTATGCTGTTTACAATATACACTCTTAATTTGTCGGTGTATCCGAAATATAACGCAACCTCGTTTCCTCCAAAATATTCAATACCTTTTTCTACTGCTGTAAGTTCCAACTTAAACATATCATTATTTTCCGAAGGCTTTCCAAAGAGCTCTTCAACATTTTCAAGCGTACTCTCCGAATTCAATTGGTTTAACTTATCTGAAATTTCCTTAGAAAAACGACTTATATTTCCATTGAGTTCAACCTCTTCGGATTTTAAATTATAATATCCCAAAAAATCTCCCGCTCCGTTTCCAACCTCAAAATATTCCCATGGACAGATATAATATAAATAACAAGATATGCCTGAACCGGTTACTATGTATCCGTCGCCCATTTTTTCGAGTATAGTCCCTTCGCCGTCATCTCGTTTTACTGTACTTGCTCTCTCGAAAAGCTCATTGCGCCTTTGCTCTTCTTTGGTAAGGCTTTCGGTACTGCTTTCTTCCCTGCTGTCATTGCCGCTTTGCTCTGTATCGCTTGTCTTAGTTATCTCCGATGTACTTTCCGTAATGTCGGAATTTACAACGTTATTCTGACACGCCGTAAGCATCACAGCCACCATTACTACCGCCACAATCTTGCTTTTTTTCTTCATACTAATCCCTCACTTTCCCGTTTTCCGTTTTCTTCTATCCGCTCTTGCAAGCAACACCGTCACGATCGCAACGCCCGCAATTATTGCCGCAAAGCTGACTACAGTCATGATCTGCGAGCCCGAGCTTATCCTTATCGGAGAATTATCAACCTTTCTGCTGAAAAACGCCGGATAAGCATTAGCGAATGTTTCCATACAGTCCTCACTGTCCGAAAACGACAGTTTAAAGTCTTTCATATAGAATTCTATCGTTTTTGTATCGGAAACACCGTACGCCTTTATAACCATACTTCTTGCGTCTTCAGGGATAGGTGCAGGCTTGTCATCGCCCAGATAAGCCTCGATGAAATTCTCTGCATTATATATGTACAAAGTTGAATAATCTCCTACCGTCCTTACACCGTTTGCGTCATAGAATTCAATGTCTATACGTCCGCCGTTGTTATCGAAAAGCGGCGAGCTGTTTCCGAGCGTGACCGAGAAATAAAACCCGTGACTGCCGTCAGGTATATCAAATGTCCGCACTGCCGCAACATCATAGTCTTCATTTACATCGGACAACTTTTCCGTAACCTTTGTCTTATCAAAATACAACACGTTGTTTCGTTCATCGTATTGCAGTGAGCCGTCAGTCGACCAACTTGCCGTATCACTCCAGTTTTTAAAATAGTTCTGCGTATTTATATCCATAGTTTTCCCTCTGCCTGAAGCGATACGATATAGGTGATATCCGGTTTTACATAAACTTTCCGTTACTTATATCAACTGTTGTAATACACAATATCGGCTTTCTTCAGCTGTTCGTCAAGATATTGCTCAAATTTATTTCTGACCTCATCGCTGTTATTTTCATCGACAACAAGGTTTTCATCTTCAATAAATTTGTTGTACATTCTCTGCCTGTTCACCATTGCGATATACGAATCGGCGCTGTCTTTTATGTACTGCTCTTCCGTGGTCGACAGTTTTTCAAAGCATTCATTCATTATCTCACGGTTGACTTTTACATTGTCGTATTGACCTGAATATGCATCAAGATTGTCAAGTTGTTGCTTTAACTGTTTCTCGGCTTCTTCTTTTGAAATACTGTTATCCATGCTGAGAAAATAAGCCGTTTCAACCAGTTTTTTTATAGTCTTGTCCCTGTCGGCAGGGCACTGTTCGTCAAGCCTTTTGAGCGTGATCTCCTTATAGTCAGGTGTAGCTATATCGTCAATATGACTGCTTATAACCTCTTTGAAAACCGCACTTGTCTTTAATTGATCCTGTAGCTGTTCCTCGGTGATGTCAGTACCGTTCACCGTGGCAATAACATTTTTATTGCTCTGACAACCGATAAGCAAAAATGCCGACAGGCAAATAACAACCGCCGTAAACACCGATATTTTTAAAATCTTTTTCATACGTATACTCCTTCCTGCCCTTTACTTATAATACAATCGGACAATCCTGTTTGTCCATAGTGCGATAAAATTTTAATCCTTGAACCTGCAACCGTTGAAAAAGAACCAGCTTGTAGGATCATATTTCAGCAATTTATTATCTTTTTTCATAAGAAGTGCAATATCGTTTTTAATTGTTTCATCATGCTTTTTGGAGATGACTGTGCGCTCATAAAGCATAGAGTTTTTACGTTCTCTCAGAACACGAACACTCCAATTTTCTGATTTACACATAGCAACGTAAAAATCTCTTTTTAATTCATCTTCGATTGGAAGCAAAACTACAAAATGAGACCAAGTCAATTGTTGTGACAGCGTCGCAACTTTTTCTTTATTATACCATAAATCAAGTCGGTGTAAACCGACACGGCGGTACGCCGTTTTTTGTCATCAGACAAAAAGATTTAATGGTAAAATGTTCTCAGACTTGCGGTTTTCCGCAAGCCGTGCAAGGCACGGCAAAATCCGCTTTCGACGGATTTTATGTCTGAGGTTATTATACCACATAATCTTACCAAACAAAACCCAATCTCATACATTTTCTTTAAATCCTTTATTAAAGCACCCACCGCGGCTATTACACCGCGGCAGTGCCAAATTCAATTATTTATTTTGCCGCCGGCATCAACGCTATATAATCATTCGTGATACTGTTTTCGTCTGCCTTATATGTTCTCTTCTCAGCATAAACAGGTATTATACTGCCGTCCTTTGTCTTTGCGTAAGTAAGTATCATATCATTTTCAGCCGTGTACTCTGTTTTCAGAAGTTCATTGTGTGTCGGACAATATTCATCATCCTCGCCGTCCTGGTGCATACCCGGCTGAATGGCGTAAACGCCGTCGTTCGCCGCCATTTTCTTCTTGGCGTCATCATACGGCAGGATATTTACCGTACCTGTTTTCTTGACATACGGTGCTATTCCTTCAACCGTTATATAAGTATCACAGCCGTTATAATCGATAGTGACGGTCTTGCAGAACATTTCGTTATAATCAAGTATCTGCTCTTCTGTCGTAGCGGGCTTTTTCGTTTTCGCCGTATATCTTATCGTGGGATAGAATGCTTTATCTTCATTTATCTCATACGTTTCAAAAGAGCTTTCCTCATATCCTTCGCCGAAAACCGACGAGTGATTTTTGATATACTCCGCAAACTCACTCTTTATCTTTCCAAGCTGTTCATCGGTAACATAAAGCGAATCTGTCCGATTTTTACGGTGTTCAAGCGCCAATGCATACAGCGTTTCCGACGGATATATTCCCGCTATATGTGCCACGGAATTATCATCTGTGCTGAACGACTGTATACGCATAACAAGTATACCCTTGTCGTTTACCCATATGCTGATATCCGGAGATGAAAGCTCTCCGCCGTAAGCGACCTTATACAGTTTATTTCTTATGTCATACCATACGCTCTCACCGTACAGATAATCAACATCGGGATAATCCTTGCATGTAAAGAACGCTTTATCGACCTGCTTTATTCCGTCCTCACTGTACAGTTCGATTTTGCTGTTTTCGTCAAAGCTGTATGTATCAAGCTGAGTTACCGATGCAAGATCGTCTATCGTGTATCTGTTGCTCACATCCCCCGGCGCACCAAGACCGACAGAGAATTTATCATGTTGCACCTTGATGAAATCTCTTGCGAACATCGTTTCTTCATTTATGCCGCTTTTGGCATTACTCTGACACGAACATAGTAAAGTAACGCACATAACTCCTGCCAATATAACAAGCAATCTATTTTTTATCATAAGTTTAGCTCCTTTCAACAAATGATACTGAGGTATCAGTTTTAACAAAAATGCCATCATCTGAACTTAAAGCCAATTTTTTCACTTTTGCAATATCGTTACTAGTGAATTTTGTTTCAGAATCCAACAAAATTTCATCAGAATTAAAATATGTATAAACTTCATTTGTTTCGATGTTGTCTATTTTTCTCACATAATATGTAATACCTAAATTGTTCGCGTCATATTTTACAAAGTCATTACTATTATCCAGTTCATCGACAGTAATGTCAATTGCGCGCATGGATGAATAAACAGCGCTAGCATTATAAGTTTTATATGGTGCTAGTTTTGTATTTCTATTTCCACAAATTTTTATATTTTCATAATTGGATAATACCAGCGCAGAAAAATTTCGATCATATTTAGCAATTTCATCAGACTTCTGATGAGTACAAGCATATTGTACCGCTTGTTCAGCAGTTGCTCCATTATAAAATGCCTTTAATAAATTTTCCGTGAATTCGGTAGAATCAGTATAATGAATACTATATTCAAAACCAATTGAAACCTTACCACCGGCATTAACACTTGCTTCAGTTAAAGATTCAACTCCCAAATCACTTTTGGAAGAATTGCAACAAGTCCAAATAGATACCAGATTATTTTTGAAGCTTCCATCAACAAATGATGATGATAGTACCTTAGCTTCATTATAAGTTACATAATAACCAGTTTCGCCGTGACCATCAAAGATAAATAAGTCTGAATTTGTTATTTCTTCATTATATTTTCCCTTCATTTTAGTAACATTTCCATTTTGATTTTCAATTAAATCACTATCACCATAATGACTGTTTACGATTTGCTTAAATGATTTTCCTGCTTCAGTGGTATCTAGAACAGAATGGATTGCTCCAGTATAACCCTTCATTCTTTTATATACGCCACATAAAATCGATGCTGATGAACGTGTAACATATAAATAATATTCATTTTGTTTCCCGCTAGATTTCTGTATTTTTAGGTACACAACACTATTTTTAGTTAAATATTTTCTAATTAGAAAATTTTTGCTATAGTCAATATTGTAATTATCATTACTGGTAATGGTTTTACCATTTGAATCTAACAGTGTACATTTAACATCAGATGTACCTCTGCTTTCAAATCTATAGTAACCATTAGATGGTGCAGTGAATTTAAACATATCAACATCACCCGTATAATTGATTTCACCTTTTTCTTCAATTTGATATTTTAATATTGAAGCAGCACCAATTGTGTTTTTATGATCATCATTAATCGTGTTATAATTAATCACAACATACGGCTTATAATCAGCATTACCCTGCATAGAACTGAAAGTTTTCATATATTTTGCATATGTTGAGCTTTCTTCAAGCATTGTTCCCGCCGTCTTGAACACAAGACCTCTGTCCATATTGCTCTGATCGTTCATCCAGTTCTTTACAATACCCGTTATATTCCACGCGTACCACTGCTTGCCGTAGCCCTCGTTGGTTCTCATGCTTTCGCCGCCGTCACCTACGACATTATACGCTTTGCTGTTATTGCTTGTATCGCTCGGCTTATATATACTTACAGGTGTACCGGAACTTCCCGCATTGAGATCGTTCCACGTTCTCTTATTATTTTCACTCCATATATTTCCCTTGAACTGTGCGCAAGCTATTGGTGTAGACACGCTCTGACACATCAGATCTCTTATTTCAATATAAGCACTGACGACTTGAGATGAAGCGGTTATTTTATCTGTGACAGTAGCGCTTCTGCCAATTTTAAGTAGCGTCCTGCACGCACCCCAGTCAGTCCAACCTACTCTTGAAACTCCGGAAGTTCCGAGCGATGTTTCGCTTGTTCCCTTACCGTCCTTACCTTTGAAAACTTGAAGATCCTGTATGCTGAGATTATCTTTATTAGATTTTATATATGGGTCGATCTTGACAGGATATTTTGTATCCGGGTCGGTAAGATATTCCTTGTCAACAGTCAGTGTTACCTTATATCTGTTGTTTTTCTCAAGCTCCTCTACCTTATACTTTCCGAACGTGTTGTTCTTGTTATCCGCCGAGAATACTATGACCTCGCCGAGTGTAGCCTTTACATCGCCGTTTTCATCGGAAAGTAACAGAGCGCCTTTATCTTCATACAGCGAAAGACCGCCCGTTGTTATTTCATAGTCAAATGAATTTTTACCGTTATAGCTTTCCAATATGATATTCTCTTTTACTCCGCCGTATTGTATAAGTATATTCGATATCGGTGCTGCTGTCAAATACATCACTGTATACTACTGTATCGTCCGCCGTCTTTTTTGCGGGTGATAGCGACCTTCCGATTTTGTCAGTAAGCGGTTTCATCGTTATATTCAGCTCATCGTCGGTTACCGCTATGCCCGTCGTCAGAGTTGCGGGTAGAATGACCTCAACATCATTTCCTTCGTTAACATATGCTCTTCCGCGTCTTACCGCATCATTCGACTTGTCAGCGACCTCGCCGTTCTCGTCAACATACTTGACGTTCTCGCCGAACAGATACAGTGACCTTGTTCCGTCCTCCTTTTCAAGGACGATCTCACTAAGCGACTGTTCCTCGCTGTTTAGCCTCGCCACATATCCGTCGGCGATCACCTTTTCTGCGTCAAGACTGTCCGGCAGATTTTCCTCACTGACAGCAGTCCTTACGATCTGCTCTTCGGCTTGTTCGTGCTCCTCCGCACTTACGTTCACCTCCGTGCCGACTGAGTCCTCCACAGCTCCGACATTAACTGTGTTTGCTTGTCCTGTGTCGGCATAAGCGCTCACTGCACCGTTTACAGTCAGTGCAAACGCTATCACCGCCGACAGTACACCCTTTTTCTTCATACTTTTTCCTTTCTGCATAAAGCATTAAATTCATAGAAAGCAACATCGTCTGTGATTTTCCCTTTTATAATCTTTTATAATATAAACGTATGAACCTCAAAAACCTTACATCATTTTCCGACATTTCTTTCATTTTCTCCGTTTTGTACAAATTACCGCCTGCTGTATTGTGCAAAACACCTACCTCCCGCCGCCCCGATTTTCTCAACTTCCTCAAACGCCGCCAACCCCGCACTATCCCTCGCCCCGCACCTCGCTTGGCTTATGAACGCTCTGTTGGTTTCGCATCCTAGCGAAACTTTGGGCGTTCAATATCGGGCATCCTTGCCCGTCCCTTGCCAAAGGTGAGCTAAATTGTGATACTTTTTTTCACAATTTGCGCTTAACCCCAAACCTCTAAAAAACTCAATATCATTCAAAAAAGAAACAACACGCGCCGCCAAGCACTACCCCATTTTAAATTCGCGCCTGAAGCAAGGATGCTTCACAGCGGTCGCACAAAGTCGCTGCAAGGACGCAGCGACCACAAACGACCGCAGGTAGGCGCAACCACAATTATTCATTATTCATTATTCATTATTCATTATTCATTATTCATTATTCATTACACACAAAAACCCCGCCGTTCCGTTCCCGAAACAGCAGGGTCATAAATATTAACTTTCCGTCATGTACATCTGTTGCGATCTGCCGCCTCTCAGCTCTTCACTACCTCATAGTCCTCTCCGCTTGTCGCACGCTTAAGTACCTCAAGATACTGCGGTGTTCTCCACTGATAGGTGGTTCTGTTTATCTGTCCGCCGTTGTCCCAGATGAATGTCGCAATGCCGTAATCACTGCACAGCTTGTTCAGCTTTTCGATAAAGAATATACAGGAAGAAAGGTCGCTTCCGCTTGCCGCATATTCGCCGATTATTACAGGTATTCCCTTGTCAACAAAGTTCGTCTTCATCTTGCCGATAAGCGTTTCCATCTGCCTTACTTCCTTCTTTGTGCCCCATATATGCTTGATATCACAGGTGCAGAAGTCCCACGGTGTGTAGTAGTGTACCGATACAATACATCTGTTTTCGGGGTCTTCGGGCATCTTGAAGAGAGAATCGCAGGTGCGCTCTATGTCGGTGTAATATCCCGCTATAAGCAGATGACGCTTTGCGTTGTTTCCGCCTGTCGCACGGATTATGTCGACAAAGTCCCGGTTGATCTTGTTAATAAGGTCGTATGCGTCCGCCTTGTTCCTATTGTAAAGGTTGTCAAATCCGACCTCGTTCATCGACTCAAATATCAGATAGTCGGAGTAATTCTTGAACCTCTCGGCGATCTGTTCCCATACGTTTTTATACTTTTTCAGGAATGCGTCATAGTCCTTCTGCGACTCCTCGATTATCCACGCGCCGAACTTCGGGTCACCGCCGCCGTCATGGTGAACGTTGATTATAACATACATTTCCTGTGAGTATGCATAGTCGACCACCTGCTGTACCCTGTCCATCCAATCCTTGTCGATGTTGCCGTCCGCGTCCATATGATCACGCCACGTCACAGGTATTCTTACCGCGTTTATTCCGTCGCTTTTAAGCTGAGCGAACAGCTCATATGTAGCCTTGGGGTTACCCCACAGCGTTTCGTCAACCTTCTCGCCTTCTTCAACGTGCTCGTTTACCTTACCGTCACCATCACGGTCAGCCTGACAAACGTCAAGCGTATCGCCGAGATTCCAGCCGAATGTCATATCCTCAACAAGCTGCTGAGAAGTAATGTCGCGCATAACTCCGGGTTCGCTCTCCCCGGCAGGCTCGGAGGTGTCGTTACTGCTCTCCTCTTCACACGACTGCGTTGTGCTCTGCTCACTACTCTGCGCAGAACTGTCAGTACTGCTTTCGCTGCTGTCCTCCGCAGAAACGTCCTGAGATGTGCTTTCATCGGCTGAGATTTCCGATGATGATACCGTATCGGACGATCCCGCCTCAGATGATGTCATGCCTGATGTTGTCACGTCAGATGATACCGTATCGGACGATATCGGCGATGAGCCGCCCGATAATGTATTGCCTGCACAGCCCGCCAGCATCGATACAGCCAGTACCGCCGCAATTATCGCCTTGAGTGCCCTTTCTTTCATATTAGCTCCTTTTCCGTCAGGGTGCTATTCACCCATTTTACATTTTTGATTACAACTTTATCTTATCACAAACCGAATTTCAGTTATATTAAAAATGTTGCTATTTTTGCATAAATGTTGTATAATATTTTCAACGTTTAAAAAACATACAAGAAAGGTTAAATATGACAGATAAACATACAATATCTGCCAACGAGCAGAAAATCAGGTCGGATACACCCGAAAACGCCGCAAAATGTACCATGGTATCAACCACCGGTACAGACGAAAATACAGAGCCCGATAAGCTCCTTTATGTACAGCAGGCACAGGACTTTTTTCATGAGCCTGTCGAAAATGAAAACACCGTCTTTGCGCTTGTAGCCTCGGGCGAGGTCGAAAAGATACTCGAACATAAGCTCAGATATGATGCAGATCCCGACAGCGGAAAAGGACAGCTATCCGACGATCCGCTCCGCAACCAGATATACCACCTGGTGGTATGCGCCGCGCTTGTCGCCCGCGCTTGCCTTGCCGCAGGTATGTCCGAGGAAACCGCCTACACTCTGAGCGACCTGTACATTCAACGAGCCGACAAGTGCACTACCGTAAAACAGGTCATGGAGCTGAATGATGATATGGTGATGGATTACGCAGAAAGAATGCGCCGGCTAAGGCGAGCGAAACGGCTCTCCGTGCCCGTCCGCAAGGCTATCAAGATGATATCCGAGAACACCGGAAAGCACCTTACGGCAAAGCATATCGCCGAAACCATAGGCTACGACCGCTCCCACCTGCACCGCCTGTTCAAGGCGGAGATCGGCATGGGAATACATGAGTACATCAGCGCCGTGCGCATAAACGCCGCCAAAGGAATGCTGAGGGACGGCGACCACAGCATCGCCGATATCGCATCATTGCTCGGTTTCTCGTCACAGAGCCATTTCTGCCGTGCTTTCAGCGAGGCTGTCGGTGTCACTCCTAAGGAATATAAAGACGGCAAGCTCCCCTGATGCAATCCGTAAATCTCCAAATCAAGCCCCACTTTTTCACTCCGTAACTTACTACGGGAATTTACGGAACAGTATAAATATGAACACTATTTTATAAAACTATTGAATTTTATTTGTCGATTTGATATAATTAACCTAAACGGATTAAATTCCGAAAAATTTAAGATTTAATTTAAGTTAATGAAAGGGTCTTAGCAATGAAGAGAATACTTGCGGCAGTTCTTGCCGTATCGCTGATTCTGTCTATGACAGCTTGCAACAGCGGTGACACATCAGGAAATATCGACAGCGGAAATGCATCGACCTCTGCTGACGGCACATCGTCAGGAAATACGGACAACGAGCAGAAGCTCCGTTCAAATCCTATCGCCGTTGATGAAAACGGAAAAATAGATATGGACGTTGCGTTAAAATACGAAACGGATGTAGACGCGCTGATAAAAAAGCTTGAAGCCAAAACTCCCGACGGCTCAAAGCCTGTTTCGGAGAACACCAACGAAGAAACACTTGAGCTTTTCAACTATTTGAAGAGCGTTTACGGAAAGCAGCTGATCTCGGGTCAGCAGTACTCCGACGCTAACCAGTTTGAGAATATAATGTATTACAATACAACAGGCGATATGCCTGCTATAATGGGCTTTGATTTCCTGTATGCACAGGGGACTGACGAACCTGATTACACGCAGATCGAAGAAGCTATCAAGTGGCATAATGAGCAGAACGGTATAGTTTCTTTCTGCTGGCACTGGAAAGTTCCTGTTGATATTGATGATGACTCCGTAAAGGGCAGAGCCTTCTACAGCGAAGAGATCAGAAACTTCAGCCTTGAAAATGCGGTAACTCCCGGTACTAAGGAATATAATGTCATTATAGAAGATATCGACACTGTTGCGCTTTACTTACAGCGTCTTGAAACAGCAGGCGTTCCCGTTATATGGCGTCCTCTTCACGAGGCAAGCGGAAGCTGGTTCTGGTGGGGTATGAAGGACAAGGAAACATATAAGAAACAGCTCTATCAGAAGCTGTGGTATATGGTATACGACCGCCTTGAAAACTATCACAAGCTTACTAACCTTATCTGGGTATGGAACGGTCAGTCGAAACTTACAACAGTAAATGCCAATACATATGATATCAGCGGTATTGACGTATATCCCGCAAAAGAAGATCATACAGAGCAAAAGGGAAAATACGGTGAGCTTTCAAAATTCACCGATACAAGCAAGATGACAGCACTTTCCGAGGTCGGTTATATACCGGATCCTGAGGCTGTGTTTGCATCTGACAGCACGGTGCAGTGGCTTTACTATGTACCCTGGTGCAAGGAGTTCGTTTGCGCGGCAAGCGGCTCAGGTGCGGTTATAACCAAACTCGGCGGAACACCCTCTGTCAATACAGAGCGTATGAGCGAGGAATTTCTTAAGGGTGTATTCGCAAGCGATAAGGTGATCACACTCAGCAAGCTTCCCGACTTCAAGGGTACAACTAAGAAGATCCCCGACTTCATTAAAAACTGGAAGTTCAACAATCCTAATCTCACTATAGAAAATGATAAGCTTACAGCTTATGAGCAGTAAACATTGAGGTGCATATGACAACAGAGCTTAAAACAGGAAATTCATCGGCTGTAATTGCGTCTGAGGGCGCAGAACTTAAGTCACTCGTTATCGGCGGCAGAGAGATAATGTGGTGCGCCGATCCCGCTTTCTGGGGCAAGACCTCACCTGTGCTTTTCCCCGCAATAGGCAATGTGAGAAACAATAAAACAACTATCGGCGGCAAGGACGTTTCGCTTTCAAAACACGGCTTTGCCCGCGATAACACCTTCTCTGTAATCCGTAAGAGCGGCAATTCGCTTGTTCTCGCATACAATTATACTCCCGTTGAGGGAAAGTATCCGTACAGTGTTCAGCTTGCATTACAGTATAATCTGTTCGACGACAGGATAGAGATCGGCTACAGCGTGTACAATCCCGGCAATGACAGTATATCGTTCTGCATAGGTGCTCACCCGGCTATTGCCTGCGATGATCTTGACAACTGCACTCTCGTATTTGAAAAACGTGAAAAAGCGTCAACACCTGTTATGGATCTCGAAACAAGATTGTTCAGGAGCAAGGATCGCATACAGCGTCTTAACGGCTCGTCAAAGCTTCCGTTATCCTATGATATGTTCGATAACGATGTCGTTTATTTCGACAACATAAAGTCAAGAGCCGTAAAGCTCATTGAGGGCAGAAAGACAGTTGCTAAAATTGCTTTTGAGGGCTTTGAAACACTCGGACTGTGGACTCCCGCAGGAAAGCGCGCAGGATTTATCTGCATTGAGCCTTGGTGCGGCAGTGACGATTACGATGATGACAGCGGGGTCTTTGAAGAAAAGAAGGGTATTCAGATACTCGGCGGAAAAAAGATCGCAAGATATAAGATGACAATCAGCGCAAAGTAATCAATGAAAGTATGACAAAGAGCAGTATCGTTTTTCGGTACTGCTTTTTTATTTAATCCGGATTTATGAGAGGTATATTATAAAAGTCCGAATAATACTGTATGCTTTCCGAGAACCCGAATAATATGACAATATCACTTTTGCTTATCATAATCTCTTCAGCAATTTTATAGCATTCTTTGCTGTAATGGGTATTAACAATTGCAACAGAATCGGCATTCTTGTGGCATTCATAATATCTGTTGCGTTTATCTTCGGACCAATTTTTGCATTGCTCTTCATACGGTACAAAAATATCAAGAAATATAGAATTGTACATTTTCAGTGCAGTGATTATTTCTGCTGTCCATAAAGGAATGCCGTATTCACAATTGACTTGAAATGTATCATAACCTTTACAATACATTTTCCATACCGTTTCCGTAATTTTTTTCCTGATACCCTGTATATGTTTCTCGTAATCATTTTTATAAATGCTGTTCACTTCGTGTTTATCAGAGAAAATTGCACAAACCATGTTTTGCCTCCGTTTATTGTCAGAATAAGAATCATATAATATTATAGTCGAAAATTCGACAATGTTCAAGTAGTCGAACATAATTTATAATATTAAATGAACATTTATTCTGAGCCGGATCGGAGAAGCAGATATGATAGTATATACACCGCTTTGGGATACAATGAAAAAGCGAGGAATTTCGACCTATGCGCTTATCAATAAGTATAATATAAGCAGCAGCACGATAAACAGGCTGCGGCATAATATGGGAGTTACCACTCAGCTTATCGATGATCTTTGCGAGATACTCGACTGTAAAGTCGAGGATATTATGAAATATGAGGATGATGGCAAAAAATAACCGTCCGAGTTTTAAGACCCGGACGGTTGTTTTCTTATAAAGTAATTTTATTCTCCGTACTTCTCCCTCAGCATTTCCTCTATCCTGAAAGCGACCTTATATACATCGCCGCAGCCGAGCGTGATGATCATATCTCCGCTTTCTGCGTTATCGGCAACATACTGTGCTACCTCTTCAAAGGTCGGAAACCACTTACAACCCGGGATTTTAGCGGCGAGGTCGGCAGAGTAGACATTGTATGTGTTCTTCTCACGGCTGCCCATTATCTCGGTCAGTACAACCTTATCCGCAATTTCAAGGGCGCTTGCAAAGTCGTCCATAAGCGTGTATGTTCTCGAATAGGTGAACGGCTGATGCACAGCCCATACGCGCTTGAAGTCCTGCATTGCCTTTGCCGTTTTCAGTGTTGCGGCAACCTCGGCAGGGTGGTGCGCGTAGTCGTCAACCACTGTGATACCGCCGATAGTCGCAAGACGTTCAAATCTTCTTCCTGCGCCCCAGAATGTGCTTAGTCCCTTGTTGATGTTTTCGGGGGTAACACCGGTCGCCAGCGCGGCGGCACAGGCGGCAACCGCATTGAGAACATTATGCGCGCCGGGAACGTGTATAGAGATACGCTCGATCTTCCTGCCGTTTTCCATAAGGTCAAAGTCGGTCTGAAAATCCGATATGCGTTCAATGTTTTCGGGGTAATATCTGTTCTTGTCGCTCTTGCCGAATGTGATGATCTGCTTGTCAAAGCCCGATGCCCTGACCGCTCTCATCGTGTTTTCATCATCGCCGTTTATAACAAGGATATCCGTTGTATTATCACAGAATTTCGTGAATGACGCTCTCAGATTATCCATCGTCTTGAAGAAGTCAAGGTGGTCTGCGTCAATATTCAGTATTATAGAAATATTCGGGAACAGGTGTAAGAACGTATTTGAGAACTCGCACGCCTCGCACACCATAACATCGCTCGAACCCGCTCTTCCGCTGCCGCCTATAGCTTTCAGCTTTCCGCCGATAACGGTCGAAAGGTCAACGTTCTGCGCAAGATACATATGCGTAAGCATAGAAGACGTTGTTGTCTTACCGTGTGTACCCGATACGCATACAGCCTTGTTGTACCAGCTTGTAACTAGTCCGAGAAGCTCACAGCGCTCTATAGTCTTCACACCGCTTGCCTTTGCGGCGATAAGCTCGGGGTTGTCGCTCATTATTGCCGCTGTGTATACGATAAGATCTGCACCCTCGATATTCTCGGCTCTTTGACCCATATATACGGGTATACCCATTTTACGCACCGCTTTGAGCGTTTCGGTTTCGTTATTGTCCGAGCCGGTGAGGTAATAGCCCTTGCTGTGAAGTATCTGTGCCAGCGGATACATACCGCTTCCGCCTATTCCGATAAAATGAACGTGTTTCTTTCCTGTGAGGAAATCTTCCATTGTACTCCCGATCCTTTCAGTCTGACATTATAATATTTTATGCCGAAAATCAGCCTAATATCATCTTGGCTTTGAGTAATGCAAGCTGTGTCTTGCCGTCCTCAATTTCGCCGTTCATTACCATTTCGACAGCCTTGTCAAGAGGTATCTTCACAACCTCGAGGAATTCATCATCGTCAAGGTTCTGCTTTCCGCCCTCAAGACCCGTAGCAAGGTACATATGTGTTATCTCCTGGCAGTATGCGGGAGTAGGGATCATATATCCCATATATCTGAACTCCTTGCAGGTACAGCCTGTTTCTTCCTGAAGCTCTCTTCTTCCCGCTTCTGCGTGATCCTCGCCTGCGTTGAGCTTTCCCGCGGGAATTTCCATCAGTACTTTCTGGAAAGGATATCTGAACTGTCTTACAAACAGTACATCGCCATCGTCAGTTATCGGAACAACGCCTACGCCGCCGTTATGACGGATAACATCGCGTGAAACGACTGCGCCGTTTTCAAGCTCTGCCTTGTCTGAGCATACGGTCAATATCTTGCCCTCGTACTTTACTTCGCTGTCAATTGTCTTTTCAAACAGATGCATAAGATCCTCTTTTCTGCGGTTTATTCCGCTTTTTCATTATCATTTTCAACATCGTATTCTTTATCTTCATCAGATGCTGTAACACTTTCGTTATTTTCTGCCGGATCGTCTTCGGGCAGTTTAGCCTTCTTGTCGAGCTGTTCATCGACCGATCTTGTTATCGTCCTGATATATGCGTTATGGTTGATAACGGCAGATAACTGCTGTTCGCCGTACAGATGCACATTCGGATTGGGCTTGTATCTGAATACCTTTTTCAGTACAATGTAGTAGATCATCAGGATAAATGCAGAGCCGATCGTGCAGACAACGCCGATTTTAAGTCCGGGTGTAACGTAATTGAACTCAATGTCGCACTGACCCGCCGGTACTTTTATACCCATAACTCCGCGGTTTACCTTTTCTATCTCGGCAGGCTGTCCGTTAATTGTAGCACTCCAGCCGCTTTCCCACGGTACTGTGAACGTTACAAACCTGTCGGAGGTGAACGAAGACGTAGCGGTAAATCCGTTTGCGGTAGGCGTGAATGTATCGACCGCCGTCTTTGAAAGCTCCTCGGCATCAGCTTTGAACGTATCAAAATTGAAGTCCGAGTACCTGTCGGGGTCAAGCTCTGTCAGTATATCTCCGTACTTTTCCGCCTGCTCATCTGTGAGCACAACCGCACGCGCAAGTATGTTGTCACGGTTGCTCTTGGCAACCTTTTCGTACTCGGCATCAGTTATATAGAAGCTGTTTGAGTAGCCTATCGGGATATAAGCGTTGTTCCTGAATATCGTAAATCCGTCCTGCTCGTCTATCTTCTCAAAGTTCTTGAGGTTTTCGAGCAGTGTCTTTGTATCGCTGTAATCAAGCTTGTAGCTCTGTACTATAAGATACTTTGTGGAGTTTATCGACCTCATTGCATAATATGTTCCGTCAGGGTCGGTATTTACCGAGCGGTTAAATCCCATACCGTCATAGTATTCAAACGCCGAGCCGGGCAGAATACTGTGGAAACTGCGGAAGCCGTACATTCCCCACAGCATATTGGCGTTATTGGTAACGCCGTATGTTTCGACTCTGTAGAAGCTGTCGTCGTCAAGCTCTATGGTAGCATTTACAATGTTATTGTAATCTCCGATCTTAGGACCTATCGCTCTGCCATAGATAAGTGTGTAATACGAGAAGCACAGGCAGGCAACTATTGTAAAGCAGTACGCCTTATGCAAAAACCTGTTAGGCTTTGCTTTATCCTTTTTACGAACCAGTATAAAGCATACGACTATTGCCGTTATTGCAAGTATTACCGATATCCAGAACGGAAGCTTCTCGCCGGGCAGGCTGAACAGCTCGGTAACCTTTGTGGTGGATTCTTCACCCGTTGCAATATCAACAACGTCCTTTGATACCTCGGACGGAAGCACTCCGACAAGCGATATAAGCACTACGGCAAGTCCGCACCACTTAAGACCGTACTTCATATCGATCTCGTTGTTTTCAAGCGCATATGCGGTCATAAAGCACGCAACGAGTATCGGCATATAGAACCAGCGCGTATAGAAGTTGTTGTTGAAAAGCACGAAGCTTGAGTTCAGCACAGGTATAATTGCGAACAGCAGGCATATCGGCATAAGCCACTTTGCCCAGTGCTTTTTCTTGAATTTGATAAACGAAATTACACCCGACATTGAGAACAGCGGCAGATAAGCGGCAACGCTTGCCCATCTTGCCGAAGAATCCGGGAAGAAATTTTGTCTTGCGGGGATATCAGCCGGGAAGAACAGGCTCTGCAATATTATGCCGTACCTCTGTGTAGGATTATGGAATACCAAATTCCATCCGTTTAAGGTATTGCCCGATCTCGGGGTGTCTATACAGGTTATTATCGCGGGAATAAACATAGCGCCTGCCAGCGCAACGCCGATAACAGACTCAAACGCCAGTGCAAAGAACGTCTTTAATGTTACCTTGAATTTCGGGTCGGTAAGACGGCAAAGGAAGTAGATGATAAGAAATATACATTCTCCGATGAAAAAGAAATAGTTTACAAAAGCGTTGAGCGCAACTGTAAGTGCAAAGAACACTCTTCTTTTGTTTACAACGGCTTCTTCGAGCGCAATCAGCATAAGAGGGAACACGACCATCGCTTCGTGGAAGTGATTGAAGAATACATTGTACATCGAAAAACCGGAAAATGCATATAAAAGACCGCCGATAAGTGCGGACTTCGGCTTTTTTACAAAACGCCTTATATAAGCAAAAGCAAACAGCGAACAGCATGACAGCTTCAACACCATGAGCGGTGCCATAAGGTACTTTGCAAACTCTGCGGGGAACGGCATACTGAGCCAGAAGAACGGACTTCCGAGCGTGTAGAACGAGTACGAGCCTATAAAGTTCGCACCGAGGTCGGTCTGCCAACTCCACATAAAACTTCCGCTTTTTATTGCCTGGTTGCAGAGTGTATAGAAAGGTATCTGCTGAGCGTTATAATCCCCGTAATAGATGAAATATCCGCCGTCTATGAGAACAAAAGGCAGGAACAGTATAACACCCATTATCATTGCCATAAAGAACGCTTTGCGGTAGTATTGCATTTCCGATTTGTACATTTATAAAATTCCTTCCGTGATGTAAAGTAAATATTGTTTCGGCTTAATACAGCACGGCACCGTATTTTTCAGCCATAGCCTCAAGCTTTTCAGGCTCTATTAGTGATTTCTTGTCTATTATCGCTCTGCCCTGATACAGCATAAGCGCCATTTTGAGCGATATTTCATCGTCAGATAAGAACGCTACAGGCAGTGTTGCCATATGCATATTTCTGCCGAAGTCAATAGCATCATCGGGTGAGTTTATGCTTACTGTAAGTACATCGTAGCTTTCACTGCACATCTGCGCAATGTCGTCTTCCATATAAGGGCCGCACTCGACTGCTGGTGAAAATTCCGTTGTTTCGGGGTCTAAGAAGAACATCTGATTTTCAGTCGCAAGCGCAAGGGAAGTATCCTGCTTTTCGACAGGCTTTATCTCCGAGCTGTCTATCGTTGCAAGCATTTCACACAGAGCGGCTATATGCTCTTTTCCCGTGCCGCAGCAGCCGCCGACTATCTCTGCACCGTTTATTACGGATTTTTTCACCGCAAATGCAAATTCCTCGGGGGATATGCTTTGCTTTTCACCGTCATTTTCATATACAGCGCTCGGCTTTACAATAAGCGGTATTTTTGCATAGGGCGCGATCTCTTCGATTATATCGGGACACAGATCGGCTGACGTGCAGTTAAGGCCGAACGCCGATATGCCCATTTCCTGAAGGACAAGCATAGTGCACAGTACATTTGTGCCTATATCTGTGTCGCCGTCCTCGTCTACCTTCATGGTCGCTATAACAGGCTTGTTTTCTTTTTTGCAGGCAAGTACAGCCGCACGCATATTCCACAGTGCGGGTACTGTTTCTATTACAAACATATCACAATAGGGCGACAGCGCTTTTACCTGCTGTCTGTATACCGACATTATCTCGGTGAACGTGTAATCGCCGTAAGGCTCTATATAAAGACCCGTAGACGAAAGACAGCCCGCAATGAGCGCCTTGCCGTGAAAATTGTCATAGGTTATCTTTGCGGCGGTGGTGTTGAGCTCTTCTGTCTTATCCTCTGCACCGAAAGCCTTTAAGTTCTCACAGTTTGCACCGTGCGTCGCGGTGTAGAGCACTTGCGAACCTGCATCAAGAAAGCTCTGCTGGAGCTTAACAAGTGCATCCGGGTGCTCACAGACAAACTGAGCCGTTGACATACTGTGGTCATAGCCGTATTTTTCAAGTCCTGTGCCGGTACCGCCGTCAAGCAGTATCGGCAATCGTATAGGTATATCCTGACTGACGGGATTGCTGTCCATATTTAGTCCTTTCTCGTAAATTACATTTTTTCGGGTGCTTCAACCTTAAGCAGGTCGAGCAGATTTTTGAATACTGTCTTTGTGGCAACGCAGAGAGAAAGTCTTGACTGGAGTGTGTTCTCCTCCTCGCCCTTTATCTTGCAGTTGTCATAGAACTTGTGGAAAAGCTGTGCAAGGTCGCACAGATATTTTGTTATCTTTGAGGGGTTATAGTCCTTTGCGGCTTCGTTTATGCAGTTTGGAAGAGCGGCAATGTGACGTATAAGTGCAAGCTCTGCGGGGTGAGCGTAGTTAAGCTCCGATACGGGTATATTTTTGTAGCCCGTGCCCTCTTCTTCCATACGGCGCAGAATACTGCATATTCTTGCGTGAGCGTACTGTACATAGAATACAGGGTTATTTGAGCTTTCCTCAATAGCAAGCTCAAGGTCAAATTCAAGGTGCGTGTTGGGATCTCTTAAGTTGAAGAAGAACCTTGCCGCGTCTATCGGAACTTCATCAAGCAGGGTAGAAAGTGTTATTGCCTTACCTGAACGCTTTGAGAGCTTTACTGTTTCGCCGTTTCTGACTAGCATTACCATCTGCATTATAACAATATCAAGCTTGTTTGCGTCAACGCCGAGAGCTGTCAGAGCGGCTTTCATTCTTGCTATATATCCGTGGTGATCTGCACCGAGGATATCTACCGCCTTGTCGAAGCCTCTTGTCACAAGCTTGTTGTAGTGGTATGCGATATCGGGTACAAAGTAGGTCGGAATGCCGTTGGCACGGACAAGAACTCTGTCCTGATCATCGCCGAAATCCGATGCCTTGAACCAGATAGCACCATCCTTTTCGTATGTCTGCCCCTTTTCGGTCAGCATATCGACTATCTGCTTTACGGCACCGCTCTTGTGAAGCGAGCTTTCTCTGAACCATGTGTCGTATACGATACGGTATTTCTTAAGATCTCTCTCAAGTCCGTCTATGTTGAGCGGCAGAGCGTATTCAACAAGTGCGGATTTACGGCTTTCCTCATCGGCATTTACAAGCTTGTCGCCGTTTATCTTGTAGAAATTATATGCGTGCTCGATTATATCAACGCCCTTGTATACGTCCTCGGGCATAGGGAAGTTTTCTTCATCTTCAAATATCCTGCGGCATACGTCCTCATCGCCGAAAGACGCGATAACGTCAGCCTTATTGCCGTCTGCTATCTGCATATATCTTATAGACAGTGATTTGCCGAACTTTTCGATCTGGTTGCCCGCATCGTTTACATAGAACTCACGCTCTACATTGTAGCCTGCAAACTGCAATACAGAAGAAAGGCTGTCGCCGAGCGCACCGCCTCTTGCATTGCCTATGTGCATAGGCCCTGTGGGGTTTGCCGATACAAATTCGACAAGTACTCTCTTACCCTTGCCAAGCTCTGTCTTGCCGTAGTCGCTTCCGCTTGAAATGACCTCGCCGACAGTTTCATTGAACCATACAGGGCTTATAAAGAAGTTTAAAAATCCCGGTCCTGCGACCTCGATCTTTTCAAATACAGTGCCGTCAAGTATTGCGGCATCGGCTATCATCTGACCTATTGTCCTGGGGTTATTCTTAAGAGCCTTTGCACTTGCCATTGCGGCGTTGCATGAGAAGTCGCCGTGTGATACATCGGCGGGACGTTCTACATTGAAAGCGGGCAGGGGTACTGCCTCTATCTTGCCCTCGGCAACAAGTCTGCCCAGTGCGTTCATTACTGTTTCCTTTACCTGCTGTTTAGCAAGCTCTATCATATTGTTCATCAGTTACACTCCTTGACGTTTATAAACATTTCATTTTCTGACATATAGCTTGAATTTATGTCGAGCGTGTATTTGAGATAGATATCTCCGCCGCTTTCTTCAAGCTCATTTCTTATCTCATCGGTGCTGACTCCTATCATAAAGTCCCCGAACTCCGTGCCATAGTGGCAGTGGTGCTTCTTTCCGCGCTCAATAAAGAGCGAGCTTATTGCTTTTCCGCTCCTTGTCATAGTAACCATATCATCGGTCACCTCAAGCGTTACCGAGCTTCCCTCAAAGCCAGTGGCTTCGCTTTCATCATAAGACAGGCGATAGCCGTTTTCGGTCTGCTCCATAGCACCGAATGTGAACAGCTCTGTCGAGTCCTTATCCTGGTCGACAGTCTGCGTGCTTTTTATCGTAATGCATACGTTCTTTTTCACTTGATATGCTCTTCCTTTCAAAGACTAGTCGAGGTCTACCACAGCGCCTATGAGCAGTCTTAACATCTCTTCATAGCTGTATGCGCTTTCTGTTACCAGTCTTGTGAATATGCTCTGTCTGTCAAGACCGGGTATTCCTCTTACGCGTCTTACATAGACTTCTCCGTCATCGCCAAGTACCATATCCACTCTTGCGAAGCACTTGCAGGAAAGCGCATCATATGCGGCTCTGGCGGTCTGCTTTATCTTGTTCTGGGTAAGTCCGTCAAGCTTTGCCGGTACTTTAAGCTCAGATGTTGAGGCGATATACTCAGAAAGCTTATCTATGCTGTCGTCAATTCTTACAAGCTCACCTATGGCGACACGCTCATCGTGGTGCTTTGCACCGAGTACCGCGCAGGTAAGTCTTCTGCCCTTGACGGCGCTCTCGGCTATGATATAGGGGTGGTGCGAAAAGCTTGTTTTTATAGCCTCTTCAAGCTCCTTTTCGTTTTCCGCTCTGCAAGCACCGACCGATGTCGAACAGCTTGTGGGCGCTGTGTATATCGGGAAACTGAGCCTGTCGGTTATCTTGCTTATAGCCTTTGCCATATCGTTCATTTCACTGCGGTGAAGCGTAACGTTTTCAATAACCTTTATGCCGCTGTCGGACAGAACAAGATCCATAATACGTCTGTCGTTGCACAGTGCCGCCGCCGCAAAATCGTTGCCGATAATAGGCAGTCCGGCAAGCTTGCACAGACCCTGAACTCTGCCGTCCTCGCCGTATTTACCGTGAAGCACGGGGAATACAGCGTCAACGCGGTGTATGGTGCTCTCACCATCGGAGATTATCTTTATAACGCCCTTGTTAGTCATATCCGGGCTTATTACACATGAACAACAATCGCTGTCTTGTTCCCAGCTGCCGTCCTTTATATTCTCATAGCTACCGGGATAAAAAAGCCATCTGCCGGCTCTCGTAATACCTATTGCGAGCGGCTCTATCTCCTTTGGCATAGCGCTCAGCACGCTGTATGCGGTGTGGAGCGAGGCGGCATGGTCAGCGGACGCACCGCCGAACAGTACGGCTATTCGTTTCTTTGCCATAGCTTTTCCTCTTCTTTCGTTCTTTTGCTTTTACGCAATAATAAAATAAGTATATCACATTCGGCGGTCAAGTTCAAGTATTAACGTGTAAATTATATACAAACGTGAATTTCCAAAGTTACTTTCTCAGCAGAAAAATGAGCAAAGCTTTCTTTGAAAATTCACATGGAAATTCACGGAAGTAAAATTTCAGATAAATCAAATAAAAATATTGACCGCACGGCACGGATATGGTAATATAGATATGTATATAATTTAGTGTGGTTTTGCAGTGAGCAATACCGCTATTAAAACGAAAGAGGTACATTTAATCGTATGGAAATACAGCTACTCATAATTATAATTGTAATGATCGCCTGTTCGGCGTTCTTTTCGGCAAGCGAAACGGCGCTTACAGGCGCTAACCGCATACGTCTGAAAAGCATGGCAGAAAGCGGCTCTAAGGGCGCTAAAATGGCACTGAAGCTGCTTGACAAATATGATAAGGTGATCACCACAATACTTATCGGCAACAACATAGTAAACATAACCGCGTCATCACTCGGAACTATACTTGCGACCGCGATAGTAGGACCTGATAATGCGGCACTTGTATCTACCGTTGTGCTGACGCTTGTGATACTCACATTCGGCGAGGTAATGCCGAAAAGCCTTGCGAAAGACCACTCGGAAGGACTTACGGTCGCAACGAGCGGAATAATCACATTCCTTACATTTATATTCACTCCCCTGTCAGCTTTATTTATACTGCTTAAAAAGCTCGCAAACAAGCTGTTCGGAAATAAAAAAGAGGTTACTGTAACAGAGCAGGAGCTAATGGCTATAATCGATGAGATTGAGGACGAGGGTGTGCTTGAAGAACAGGAGCGCGACCTTGTAAAATCCGCTCTTGAATTTGACGAAACAGTAGTTGACGAGATAATCACGCACCGCGTGGATGTCATTGCAGTCGATATAAATGAGGATATAGAAACCGTAAAGGAAACTTTCATAAACGAGGAATATTCACGACTGCCGGTTTACGAGGGCTCTATAGACCACATAGTAGGCTTTGTGAGCCAGAAAGACTTTTTCAAGAGATACCTTACCAAAAAAGAAGACGAATCTTTCTTACTGCGGGATATAATGCAGGAGATACACTATGTCCCACATCTGATGAAGATCAGCGATATAATGAAGCAGATGCAAAAAGACAAGGTGCATATGGCTGTTGTTCTCGACCAGTACGGCGGCACGCTCGGTATAGTTACGCTTGAAGATATACTTGAACAGCTTGTCGGCGAGATATGGGACGAAAACGATGAGATAGTAGCTCCTGTTACATTCGTTTCCGAAAATGAGTTCAATGTAAACGGTGATGTTTCGCTTACAGCTTTCAGACGCTACTGGCACAACCGCACAGGTGATAATCCGAAAATAGACGGAAGCGCCAAGACTGTCGGCGGCTGGGTGCTCGAGCTGTTCGGAAAAATTCCCGAAACAGGTGAAATGGTTACGACCGAGGACTTCAGAATTACAGTCCTGAAAGTCAGTGAGCGCAGAATAGTAAAGGTTCGTCTTACGGTTCTTCCGAAACCCGAAGACAAGGAATAATATGCGTGTAATTTTTATAGTCTGCGCTGTGCTCGGCACAGTCGGAATATGCGGTCTGCTTGTCATGCTGTTGTTCTTCAGGCTTAAAATCAATCTCGGCTTTAAACTGCCAAAAGGCAGGACGATACCGATAGAACAGTTCATTCCGCAGGGAATATACGGCTACATGGTGTTTATGGCGGTATTCGGCTATTTCGGGCTGATACTTCTGCCGCTGTCACTGCCGTGGTACTTCATTGTGCCTGCCGATATAGCGATGGCACTTATCGTGAACTTTATAGGAACACACTTCCTCTCCCCTGCTGTAAAGCGCTTTGTAAACGGCAAAGCGCCGAAGCCCGACGAGCTTACCGGATATGAAGCCACCGCGCTTGAAAACATAGTCGGTAGCGGCTATGGCAAGGTAAAAGTTAAATATGAGGGGCGAACCTACCGTTTTGACGCTATACCTGTATATCACACCGATATAGAAGCAGGCGAAAAGGTAGATATAATCACGGGTGAGGACGAGCTGCTTTTTGTTCAGAAAAAGGACGAGATATACAAAGTCCTTGATGAAGAAATTGAACCTGCAACTAAAGCGGAAAGCAATAAATCACCCGAACCTAAAAGGCGAAGCGATAGCTTTGTAAGAAAGAAAAAAGCCGGAACTAATGAAAATCAGAAAGAAGAATAATAGATGTTTTCTAAGGAAATAACAACTACAGCGGACGATTACCGCACATTGGTAAGCTTTACCGAATATACACTTAAAAAATCAAATAACATCCTGTTTATCGCTATGGCGGCACTTGCCGTGATATCGCTCGTTATCGGGCTTGCGGGAATTATACCGCTGTATGTTTCAGCGGCGGTAAGCGTTATTTGCGTTGTTGTAATTCTGGCAGATGTCCTTCGTATATCCAAAAAAGCCAAGGACGGCATAAAGTACGGCAAGGTAGTACTCAACGCCAAGCGTACTTTCAGCTATGACGCGGCATCGATAAGGGTATTCGGCGGAAGAACCGCAACGGATATAAACGCACAGTGGAATACTATCTTCAAGATATACGAAGTCGAAAAATGCTTTATCATATATTTCAGATACGACCTTGCGTTCTGTCTGCCGAAAAATCAGCTGACACCGCAGGAAACACTGAATGTAAGAAATTATTTCATAAAGAAAATGGACGGCAGGTTCATTAAAAAATGCAAATAAATACGAATACGAAAGGCAGAAAATATGTTAAAGAAACTCAAAAAGCAGGTACTTGAAGCAAATCTTTTACTCCCGAAATACGGACTGATCACATTCACATGGGGCAACGTATCGGGCATTGACCGCGAAAGAGGTCTTGTTGTAATAAAGCCATCGGGTGTTGAATACGATCATATGACAGTTGATGACCTTGTTGTCCTGACTCTTGACGGAGAGCAGGTCGAGGGGAATTTAAGACCGTCAAGCGACACTCCCACACACCTTGAGCTGTACAAGGCGTTCCCTGATATCGGCGGTATTGTCCACACACATTCTCAGTGGAGCACGACCTTTGCACAGAGCGGACTTGATATCCCCGCGCTCGGAACTACACACGGCGACTATTTCTACGGAGCTATCCCCTGCACCGACAAGATGACCCCCGAGGCTATCGGCGGTGAGTACGAAAAGGAAACCGGCACAATAATAATCGACACATTCAAAAAGCGTAATATCGACCCGAATGCCGTTCCTGCCGTAAACGTACACTCACACGGTCCTTTTGCATGGGGCAAGGACGCAACAGAAGCCGTCCACAATGCGGTCGTGCTTGAAAACGTGGCAAAGATGGCAATGTTCAATCTTCTGCTTGACAAGAATATCGAGCCTATGCAGCAGGAGCTTCTTGACAAGCATTATCTCAGAAAGCACGGCGCTAACGCATATTACGGACAGAAATAAAGCTTCGGGGGGAATAATATGAATATATACTGCATATCCGAGGGCGAGCTTTACCTCATCGAAAACGGCAAGGAACAGCGTGTTCCCTGCGAGCGTGTGGAAAGCTACCGCGATGCCGTGCGTAAGATGAAAGCCCGTGACGAGTGGAAAACCACAGGCAAGGGCGCTAAATTTATGGGCGTTGAGCCTAAAGAATACGGCGAGGAAGAAGCCTTGAATATGCTGAAAGGCATAGGTTCTTGCGGTGACAGGCTGATATATTCGACCTTTGCGGATAATGTCGGAGGAATGTATTTCAAGGACAATGATGGCGAAACCTATATCTTTGCAAACCGCGAGGAAATTATCAACAGTATTGATTGCGGCGGTGGAAAATGTGTTGTCAGTGCGGGAAACGGACATTATGAAAATCATATTGCGCTTGTAAACACCGACAACGGCAGCTTTGAACAGCTTACCGAGGGATTTACCAGCGAAACTCACCCGTTCATTTCACGCAGGAACAGCGATATTATCTACTATACCGCAATGGGCTTTGCGACCGACAGAAGCGGAAACGTTGCCGAAAAAAGTCCGTGTTCGATATGCCTTTACGATACGCGGAGCGGCACTATAGATGAATTTATAGCCGAGGACGGATATGACTGCATAAAGCCTCAGGACGACACAGACGGAAACATTTACTACATAAGAAGAAAATACGTTCCCACAAAGCAAAAAGGCAATCTGCTGGTTGACATACTATTGTTCCCTGTCAGGATAATCAAGGCTATCGGAGGATTTTTAAGTGTATTCTCAATGGCATTCGGCGGAGAGCCCTTACGCACAGGCGGTAAAAATCCTGCAAAAAGCAAGACCGCAGACGAGCGCGAGGCTTTTATCGAGGGCAATATGATAAAGGCTGAGAAACAGCTGAACGCCAATGCGGACGACGGTGTGATCCCGTCCGACTGGGAGCTTGTCAAGCGTGACAAGAGCGGGAACGAAACCGTTATCAAAAAGCGGATAATGGATTACAGACTGCTCGAAAACGGCGATATAATCTATTCTAACGGAAGCCGTATAGGAATGCTGTCGGGAGAGAAGAATACCATTCTCTGTAAGATAAAGTATGCAAATTCGATAACCGTAACCGAATAAGGCGAAAACTAAGCCGCCGTGCAGAGATGCACGGCGGCTCTTGCTATTAAGAATTATTGATTACTTGATGATATACTTGTCAAGCTCAGCCAGAAGCTCATCGCAGTCATCGCTGTGAACACGGAGCTCAAGAGGCTTTGAAAGATCAAGGCTGAAGATACCCATGATCGACTTAGCGTCAATTGCATATCTGCCGCTTACGATATCAACATCGTAGTTGCACTTTGTAACTGTAGTTACGAAATTCTTAACGTCTTCAATAGTATTGATTCTGATATTAGCTGTTTTCATACAAAAAACCTACCTTTCATATTTCGGCTTTCCTGTCCGATTGATTTCATTTTACCAAAATGTAAGGCGGTTGTCAATTACTTTTTAACTGAATTTACTTAATTTTTTCAATCGGAAAGATAACCGTTAGCCTGATTTCCCTTTGCCGCCTTATATCTGTAAGTGCTTTTCGCTCCTTACAGCTATATAATAACACATTTCACGGTGCGGTCAAGAGTATTATTGTCAAAAACACGCCGTAGCTTGCAAAATTCGTAATAATAAAGTATAATTAGGCTATAGTGAGTTCACTTTTGGTGAAACTTACCACAATATAACACGGATGTGATATTATCAGATACACTATACAGACCTTCGGCTGCAAGGTCAACCAGTATGAAAGTGCCTCGGTAGCAAAGGCTATGGAAGAACACGGATACGAAAAAACAGACGATATCTTTACTGCGGATATCGTTATAATAAACAGCTGCTCGGTAACTGAAAACAGCGATAAGAAAGCTAAACAACTGATAAATAAGATAAAAAGCCGCGACCCAATGAAGATAGTGGCGCTGACAGGTTGCTTTCCGCAGGCGTTTCCCGAAACTGCGGCAAAGCTGTCGGCAGATATCGTAACAGGCACTGAGCACAAGGACAGCCTTGCCGATATGATAGACGCTTTCACGGGCAACAAGATAAAGCAGGTCGATGTACCTCCAAGACCCGTGAAAAAGCAGTACGAAAAGCAGAAAAATGCCGATATGGGCAAGACAAGAGCCTTTATCAAGATAGAGGACGGCTGTGACAGGTTTTGCAGTTACTGCATAATCCCCACGGCGAGGGGTTCTGTAAGGTCAAGACCGTTGCAGGATATAATTGACGAAACAAGGTTTCAGGTTTCGTGCGGTCATAAGGAAATGGTGCTTGTAGGCATCAACCTTTCCTGCTACGGTCAGGATATCGGGCTAAGACTTGCGGACGCAATCGAAGCGGTATGCTCGGTCGACGGAGTGGAACGTGTACGTTTATCATCGCTTGAACCCGAGCTTCTTACCGATGAAGATATAGCACGAATGGCGGCGCAGAAAAAGCTGTGCCCGCATTTTCACCTGTCGCTACAGTCGGGAAGCGCCGCTACGTTAAAGCGTATGAACAGGCACTACACGCCCGATGAATATTACGATATAGTCGTAAGGCTGAGAAAAGCTTTCCCCGACTGCGCCATAACTACCGATATTATGGTAGGCTTTGCGGGGGAAACGGACGAGGAATTTAATCAGTCGTGTGAGTTTGCAAGGAAAGTCGGCTTTGCTTCAATGCACGTCTTCACATATTCTATAAGAGAGGGAACTGCGGCGGCAAAGCGCACAGACCATATTGCGCACGATGTTGCGGCAAAGAGATATCACGCTATGAGCGCGCTTGCAAAGGAGCTTAAAGAAAAGTACTTCCGCTCAAGTGTCGGAAGAACGGAAAAGGTGCTTATTCAGCGCAGAGAAAGCGAGGAATACGCAAACGGTCTAACTCCGCAGTATGTTCCGGTGCGCATCTACGGCAGTGACGCAAAGAAGCAGGATATAATTACTGTACAAATTACCGAGGCTTCGGGCAGTGATTTTTGTATCGGCAAAGAAATAAAATGCTTGTAATCGGGCACATATTGTAGTATAATTAAAAGGTATTGATAGTTTCGTGCTTAGGCACGCTTACAATAAAATGACGGAGGAAGTTTATGTCAGTTTATCGCATTTATGTGGAAAAGAAGCCGCAGTTTGCAGTTGAGGGAAAGGCAGTTCTTTCCGACCTCAAGACCGCACTTCAGATCAAGGGCATTAAAGATGTCCGTATCGTAAACCGTTACGATGCAGAGGGTATCACAAAGGAGAACTTTGAAAAGGCTACTCCCACTGTATTCTCAGAGCCGCCTGTTGACGATGTTTACTATTCTCTGCCCGAAACAGCGGCAGACGAAAAGATGTTTGCAACAGAGTTCTTACCCGGTCAGTTCGACCAGAGAGCCGACTCTGCCGCTCAGTGTATCCAGATGCTGTGTCAGGGCGAACGTCCCACAGTAAAATACGCTAAGCTGTATATATTAAAGGGCGATATTTACGATGAGGATTTCGCCAAGATAAAGCACTATCTCATAAACGCCGTAGAGGCAAGAGAGTGCGGATTTGAGCAGTACGAAACACTTGATGTAAAGTACGATATACCCAAGGACGTTGCGGTTCTTGACGGATTTATCGGACTTTCCGAAGACGAGCTTGCCGAGTTTATCAAGAAGTATGCGCTTGCTATGGATCTCGGCGATATAAAGTTCTGTCAGGAATATTTCAAGAAGGAACAGAGAGATCCTACCCTTACCGAAATCAGAATGATCGATACATACTGGTCGGATCACTGCCGTCATACAACATTCGGTACAATAATCGACAATGCGACGATCGACGCTCCCTACATTGCCGAAACATACAAGGAATACAAGCTCGACAAGGAAGAGCTCGGCAGAAGCGCAAAGCCTGTCTGCCTTATGGATATTGCAACTGCGGCTGTAAGAAAGCTGAAAAAAGACGGTCTGCTCCCCGACCTTGACGAGAGCGAAGAGATCAATGCCTGCTCGGTAAAGATCACCGTTGACGTTGACGGTAAGGACGAGCATTGGCTTCTTATGTTCAAGAACGAAACACACAACCACCCCACCGAGATTGAACCCTTCGGTGGTGCGGCAACCTGCCTCGGCGGTGCTATAAGAGATCCGCTTTCGGGTCGTTCTTACGTTTATCAGGCTATGCGTGTAACAGGTGCTTCAGATCCTCTGCTCCCTGTTGACAAGACGATCCCCGGCAAGCTCCCTCCGAGAAAGATAACGACAACAGCCGCACAGGGCTATTCATCATACGGCAACCAGATAGGTCTTGCTACAGGTCACGTTGCCGAAATATACGATCCCGGATATATGGCAAAGCGTATGGAGATCGGCGCTGTTATCGGTGCCGCTCCCGCCGAGAACGTTGTCCGTGAGCGTCCCGTTCCCGGTGACATAATTATTCTGCTCGGCGGCAGAACAGGTCGTGACGGTTGCGGCGGTGCTACAGGCTCATCAAAGTCACACAGCGTAGAATCGCTCGAAACCTGCGGTGCTGAGGTTCAGAAAGGTAACGCTCCCGAGGAAAGAAAGCTTCAGAGATTATTCCGTGACAAGAACGCAACAAAGCTTATCAAGCGTTGCAACGACTTCGGTGCAGGCGGTGTTTCCGTTGCTATAGGCGAGCTTGCAGACGGTCTTGAGATCGACCTCAACGCAGTTCCCAAGAAGTATGACGGCCTTGACGGAACAGAGCTTGCTATTTCCGAATCACAGGAAAGAATGGCAGTAGTTGTTGACAAGAACGATGTTGACAAGTTCATTGCTCTTGCAGGCAAGGAAAACCTTGAGGCTACTCCCGTTGCGGTAGTTACCGAAAATCCCAGACTTAAGATGAACTGGAACGGTAAGACTATCTGCGACATTTCAAGAGAATTCTTAAATTCAAACGGTGCCGAAAAGCACACCGATATACACGTTCCCGCTCCCACGGTAAGCTATTCTACAGGCAGACATAACACCAAGGAAGAATGGGAAAAGCTCGTTACCGACCTTAACGTATGCTCACAGAAGGGTCTTGTACAGCGTTTCGACTCAACGATCGGCGCAGGTACTGTTCTTATGCCTTATTCGGGCAAGACACAGCAGACACCTGTACAGGCTATGGCTGCAAAGCTCCCCGTACTTTCGGGCAACACAAAGACAGCATCTATAATGGCATGGGGCTTTGATCCGTTCGTAAGCCGCCAGTCACCTTATCATGCCGCCGCTCTCGCGGTAGTAGAAAGTATGGCAAAGGTAGTTGCCGCAGGCGGTAAGAGCGAAAAGTGCTGGCTTACATTCCAGGAATATTTTGAGCGTACACAGGGCGACCCTGAGCGTTGGGGCAAGCCTTTTGCCGCACTTCTCGGTGCATACAAGGCACAGATAGCGCTTTCAAGCGGTGCTATCGGCGGTAAGGACTCTATGTCGGGTACATTTGAGCATATCGATGTTCCGCCTACGCTCGTTTCATTCGCAGTTTCAACCGCTAAGTCGGACAAGATAATTTCTGCCGAGTTCAAGCTTCCTTGCAGTGATATCTACTACATTGAGCCTGCATATGACGAGAACGGTATGCCTGACTTCGACAGTGTAAAGAAGGTATTTGCCACAGTAGAAAAGGCAATTGCAGACGGCACTGCCCTTTCGGTATGGACCTTGGCTCACGGCGGTATCGCAGAAGGTATCTTCAAGATGTCGCTCGGCAACAGAATAGGCGCAAAGCTTAAAGCTATGGACGACGAAAAGCTGTTTGGTCTGCACTATGGTGCATTCATCATAGAAGCCAAGGGCGCGATTGACGGCGCTGAGCTTATCGGTGAAACAGTAAGCGATTATACTATCACAGCAGGCGATGTTACACTTGACATTGCCGAGCTCGAAAAGAAGTATGACGCTGTACTTGAACCTATCTTCAAGAACTCACTCCCCGAAATGCCGAAGCCTGTTTCAGTAGCTTACGACAAGGGCTGTGATTTACTTACAAATAAAGCACCCGGCAAGATTGCAAAGCCCAAGGTACTTATCCCCGTATTCCCCGGTACAAACTGTGAATACGATATGGCTGCCGCATTCAACAGATACGGCGGTGAGGCTGAGATATTCGTTATCAGAAACCTCTCTGCAAAGAATATGGAAGACAGCGTAAACGAGTTCGCAAAGAGAATTGAAGACAGCCAGATGATCGCTGTACCCGGCGGCTTCTCGGGCGGTGACGAACCCGAGGGTTCTGCAAAGTTCATCAATGCATTCTTCCGTAATCCTAAGATCAAGGACGCTGTGGAGAATATGCTCTACAACCGTGACGGTCTTATGATCGGTATATGCAACGGCTTCCAGGCTCTTATCAAGCTCGGTCTTGTACCTTTCGGAAAGATAGTTCCGCTGTCAGGCGAAAGCCCCACACTGACATACAACACGATCGGCAGACACCAGTCACAGCTTGCACTGACAAAGATCTGCACTAACAAGTCACCGTGGCTTATGCACTGCAAGGTCGGTGAGGTTTACAACATACCGATCTCACACGGCGAGGGTCGTTTCGTAGCAAGCGATGAGGTTATTGCAAAGCTCATAGAAAACGGTCAGGTCGCTACCCAGTACGTTGACCTGAACGGCGAGCCTACAATGGATCTTGCATTCAACCCCAACAGCTCAATGTGTGCTATTGAGGGTATCATTTCTCCCGACGGTCGTGTACTCGGTAAGATGGGACATACAGAGCGTATCAGCTCCGACACCTGCGTAAACGTTGACGGCAACAAGGAACAGTTACTGTTCAAGGGCGGCGTTGACTACTTCAGACTTTAATTGCAAAACCGCATAAATACAGCACCCTGCAAGGTTAAAAGCCCTTGCAGGGTGCATTTTTTACAGATATAACAATAAGGGCAGAAAACGCTTCTGCCCTTATATTCCGAACTTATTTACTTATTCTTCTTGCTTTTGATTTTAATTGCTATCGGAGCAACACCGCCTGCGACAAATGCTGCCGCGATCCACAGTGCAAGCGATTCACTGCCTGTTTCGGGGCTGTCCTTGGTGAATTCCTCAGGTGATGTAGTGTAATCACAGGCAATACAAACATAATGACCGATTCCGGGCTGCGTGCCTGACGGTTCGCGGTCTGTTACCCATTCAAACTCGTGATATGCATAATCAATTCTGTTTCCGTTTGAATCTAAATGCCAGTGATGCTTTTCATCGCTGTTCCACTTTGAAGTATCCGTATCGGGATTATCCGGCTTGCTGTCCGGTGACTCCGGCTTGCTGTCAGGCGCTTCCGGTTTACTGTCGGGTGTTTCGGGCTTACTGTCGGAAGAATCAGATGCGTCATCTCCGGTAAGATCAAGTTCATTTATTTCAACTGCACCGCATACATAACACTGTCTTTCTTCAGTGCCGTTTACAGTTGCCGTTGATTCCTTTATGATTTTCCACTCCGACCAATCGTGACCTTTGGCAGGAATAGGCTGTATTTCTTTCTGTTCATCGCACTTAGTGCAATGTATTGACTGTGAACCGTCATCTGTACAGGTGGGTTCTTCATCAACAGTTACCTTGTTATCCCATATGTGATCTGCCGTGATAACATTTTCCTCTATTTTTCCGCAATTTAAGCATTCATGCACGCGCATACCGTCAACTGTGCAGGTAACCTCTTTCGTGATTTTCCATTCGCCGTACTGATGGTTTGCTACAGGGATAGTTTCCGAATTTTTAGTCGCACTGCAACGTGAGCAGTGAATTGATCTTGAACCCTCGGTTGTACATGTGGGTTCTTTATCTGTTGTGAAATCATCTTCCCATAAATGTGCGTCTGCATCAATATCGATATCGTTATATTCCGTGTAGCCGCAAACTGTGCATGACCTTGTTTCCTGTCCTTTTTCAACACAGGTAGCGTCGGAGTTTACCGACCATTCTGTGAATTTATGACCTGTCGGTTGAATTTCGCTAATGTCCTTTACGACATCACATCTTGAGCAATGAATCGACTTTGAACCGCTCTGTGTACAGGTAGGTGCTATATCAACCGTAAAATCATCATTCCACAAGTGTTCCTGAGGCGGTATAACATCGATTTCAGTGAAATTGCATACCGTGCAAATATGCTGCCTGATGCCGCCCTGTGTACAGTCTGTCATATTGAGTATTGTCCACTCATCGAAAGAATGTCCTTTTTCCGGAATCTCGGTAACGTCCTTGACCTCGCCACACTTCGAGCAATGTACTGACTTTGAACCCTTTTCGGTACAACCGGGCTCGATATCTGTTGTGAAGTCATCTTCCCATATATGACCTGTCGGAGCGACCTCGCGTGTTTCTTCGTAACCGCATTCTGAGCATACGCGTTTATCGCTTCCTGACGTAAGGCATCCCGCAGGAGTAACAGTGATCCATTCACCGAATGAGTGATCGTCAGCCGCAATTACTGTAATGTCTTTCTTCGCGTCACATCTTGCGCAGTGAATTGACTTAGAGCCGGGCTCGGCGCAGGTAGGCTTTGTGTCTACTGTGAAATCATCGTTCCATAAATGTCCGAGAGGGTTTGTATCACGCTCTTCTGATGCGTTGCAGTTATCGCATACGCGCTTTTCCTTGCCGCCCTCTTCGCAGCTTGCCGCTTTGCTCTCCTGCCACTTTCCGAATGTGTGACCGTTAGGATCACCGTTTTCAAATACCAGCGCCGTATCATCTGTATACGCGCCGCATTCGCAGGAGTAGAAATACTTGGCGGGGTCGGTGCAGTTCGCCGCATTTGCCAATGTTTCATCATTTACCGTTCTGACATCAAATGTGTGCGCTGTCTTATTTATTTCAGCCTGACAATTGACACAGATATTGTAATGCTCTGTTTTGTCAGTATAATGCAAAATTCCGTCACTCTGATGTTCAATAACGCAGGTCAGTGTGAAACGTGCTACTGCCGTTTCCTGTGTTCCTGCAGTTTCATCGTAATATGAGCTTCTGTCGGTAATGACAATATAGTCTTCGCTGTACCTTCCTACAGCTAAATCACTGCGAGGTTTGATAGTAAATGTCGCTGTTTCGTCCTTCTTTATCTTAGAAGCCGAATTATCCGCAGTGCCCCATTCGCTTCCGCTGAGATAGGATACTTCAAATACAGAAGTCGGTGTCACTGCACCGGTGAATTTATTGAGGTCGGACTCCTTTACAACTCTGTACTTCGCTATAGAACCGCCCTCTGTTACTTTTATCTTGAATGTGAAAGGCTCTGCCGATGTGCCATTATCGTAAACGGTACTGAAGCCTGCAGAATACAAAACCTCCTCGCCGTCTTCATCGGTTACGGCTATCTTAACATCTTTAAGCTGTGCGTTTGCTTTTACGATCATATTGCAATCGATCGAAAGCGCCGTAAACACGCCTGTCTGACAATCAAACGTGTACTTCTCCGAAGAGATCTCGTTTCCGTCATAGTCTGTGACCGTTACGCCTGTCAGGACATATTCATCGGGATCTGTAACCGCAAATGTAACCGAAGAATTCGTACCTGCATTTGCAAACACATCACCGCTTACCTTGCTGACATTCTCTGTAGCTTCCTCTGCTATGCAATACGGTAAAGAGAAATAATTAGGTTCGCTGTCATCAATATATACTCCGTCACCACGCATACAAACGCCGAATCGGTTTGAATGTGCCATGATCATATCTGCGGTTGCATTACCACTTATATAAATACCGCCTGTCGTAACCAAGCTGTAATCGCTGTCAGGGATAATAAGACCGTTATTATTGTCAAGAGTGAAGCCCTCATTACCGGAAGGTGTTATCCTGCTGATAACGCCACCGCCTGACTTGGTGATCTCCGCCTGAGAGGAAGGTATGATGTTTCCGTTTATGCGGATCGCGCCCTCGACCTCAAGCTTATTGGCAACCGAAATATCACCGCGGGTAGTTATAGTAGTGCCGCGGTTTACAAAGGTAGTTCCGCTGCTCCTAATATCAAGGTGCGAGCCTATCGGTGCATCGACTGAATAAAGCTCATAGTCACCCGACACGTCCGTTGCGTCGCTGTTGTCCGACTTGTTGACATTCAGTATGCCGTTTACGGCGTATATTCCGCCGACAGCTTTTCCGGGAGCTCCTTGTTCGCCTTTGTAATTATCCTGCTGTTCGGACGGTACATAGGTATTAGTACCGGGTGTTCCGCCTTTACCGGGAGTGATATTCAATCTACCGCCATACAGATGAACTTTTGTACTGTCAGTTATTGCAAGAGCGCCGTTACCGCCGTCGCCGCCAATGCCGTAGAAACCGGTGGCAGTGTAATAACCTGCATTGCCGCCTTTACCACCATCGCCGCCGATAACAGTTACTGTGCCGCCCGCAACGGTAAGCGAAGAGACGTCTACTGCAACAAGTCCGTTTTTGCCGGATTCTCCCGGTGTGGTACTTTCATAACTATCTGTTTGACCATCGCCGCCATTAGCTCCGTCCGCTCCGATAAAGCCAATAACACCGCTTGCACTTTCACTCTCACTATAAAAGGTTATTGTTGCATCTGTGCCGGCAATACCGTTCCATACAATCACCTCTGCATCGTTCTTGAGTATGACATTTACATTTCCTTTGAGCTCCAGAGGATTTGCTGTTGTACCGATAACAAAGTTACCGTCAGCCACATACCACGTTTCTTTGCCGGCAGTGCCCCATGCAGTATCAGTTGAAGCTATCTTTGTATAATCAGTAACCGTTCCGTTTATAACCGTACCGTCCGCGGACAGTCCGTAATAGCTCACCGCTTCATCGGCAATTGCCGTAATTGCGGTAAAAGACACCGCTCCGACAACCAGAGCCGCCGCAGTTAATGTTCCTGTTAATACTTTGAATGTATTTTTCTTGTTCATTTATATCTCCTTTGATAACACCCAAAATAAAGAATTTACATTATTGTACCATACTACCCGTTTTTTTTCAACGAAAATGGCACAAACGGTCAATTTCTGGCTTTAAGCGGTAAAAAATACCCGCAAAACGGTAAAACCGTTTCACGGGTCGTGATATCAATTTATTCTCAGCGGTCAAATCCGAGCAAGCGTTTTACTCCTGCCTTTTCGAGCGCAACCGTCAGGAGCACTCCCACTATAAGTCCGACAGCGCCCTGAATTGCATTACCGAAAATGCTTGATGCCGCCGCTATGGGATCTCCGTAAAGTATGATCGCATAAAGGTAGTAGCCTGCCACCATAATTATTTCAGCGACCACACCGCCGATTATCTTACCGACAAGCGACTTCATATAAGAGCTGTTCAGAAAGCCCTTTGCAATGTAGAACGCCGCAACCGCCATAAGCGCCTTGATGATAAGTGTTGCGGGTGCGTAATAGGCATAGCCTGTCAGCAGGTCTGCAAGTGCAGAACCGATGCCCGCCGCGGCTATTCCCCACGGCGAACCTATAAGCCATGCCGATGTAAGTACAAGCACATCGCCAAGGTTTACATAGCCCTTTGTGAGCGGCATAGGTATCTGTACTACCATTGTCGCAACGCAGGTCAGCGCGGCAAGTACTGCCGCAGTTACAATGATTGTGAGATTTTTTGTCTTTACCATTTTTATCGTCTTCTTTCTTTTGTCTTAGGCTTATTTGCCCTTTTTCATATCATTAGCGGAGTAAACTACCTCCGCATAGATAGCAGCTATTATTCTGTACAGCTCGACAGGGATTGCTTCACCGCTGTTGAGCATTACAAGCAGTGCCGCCGTGCTGTCGTCACGGTATACCGGAACGCCGTTTTCATCGGCAATGTTTATTATCTTCTTCGCAAGCTCGCCGAGACCTGACGCTACAACGACCGGAGCATAGTTAAGGTCGGGATTGTATTTCAGCGCCGCCGCAGCCTGCTTTCCTAAATTACGCCTGGACATTAAGACCCTTCCTCCTGTCGATTATTTTCGGGAAAACCTCAGTCAGCACATGAGGCTTTCTCAGCACCGCAGTTTCAAATTTTGCGGGCTTGTAGCCGATATTTCTTATTATAAGGTCTATCTTATCGGTAAGCTTTCTTATCTTGAAGCCGAACTTTTCTGGATACAAAAGCGAAAGATTGATATTTTCGCCAAGTGCATACATATCGACCTCAAAGCGTCCTATCGACTCAACATCAAACGTCAGGAACAGATGATAATTCTTCTGTCCGACAGGTGTGTTGTTGGGATTGTTTTCGTCATTGTCGACCCACAGCTCACCGAACGCCTTGGTATCCTCGATCTGCAAAGGCAGAATGTAGTGAGCAAGCGGAGTGAATACACCGGGAGCATTAAGCAAACTTTGTAAAAGGTTTGAAGCATTGAAATCGTCAAGCGACTGTATCGCCTCGTGATTTATGTTCTTTCCTATGAAATCGGTAAGCTTGTCGAGCGTTGACGGCGCGGACGGAATATTGCTCGCCGCAGGGAGCTCTTTACGCTGTGCCATTGTGTTTACTATATTCGTAAAAAATTCGAAGATCGTATCACGCTCGGGGATATCGGGCATTTCGCGGAGTATCTCATTAAGATAATCGACAAGCGTGGTCATATCCTTAAGTCCCTGGAAGTCGCGGTGAACGACCGGTATTATCTGTCTGCTGTCCGTGCCTGTAAGCATGGTCATTACTATATTCTTCAGTGTCTGTAATCCCGATTGCTTTCCCTCTTCAAACGGAGCTGTCAGAAATTCCAGTTTATCCCTTGATAAATCGACCTCCGACAGGTATTTTTCATCGGATAAATGTGACTTAATGAACAAAGACAAGGATAATTTTTCATCTTTATTGTCAAAAATGCTTAAATAGTCTTGATTTTCGGACTGATTTAGTGTATTATTATAGTTATCAGATGTGTCCGACATCTCACTAAGCTGTTTTTTGCTGAACATTTTTTTCAGCAAATTTCCAAAAGCGACCGACAGCTCACGGCGCATCCCGTCAGACGGGATATACGCCAGAAGATTTGCAAAGCTTTCTTTTAGCATACCGTTATTGGTATTGTAGCGGGAAAGGTTATGTACTATAAGCGGAATGAAGGTCTGTGTTCTCTCATCGTTGAGCAGACTTGCGGAAACGTCTTTCAGAAGAGCAAGCGTTTCGCCCTTGAGCGGCTCAAACATATCAGCCGCACTGCTGCTCTTCCACTGCGAGGACAGATCAGAGAGCTTACGCGACAGCGACTCGTTCGGTGAAAAGTATTCCGACAGGAATTTGAGATTAGCGCCGAGGGCATTCAGTATCTCCTGCTTGTTGGACGAATAGTTGAGCGCTTTCAGTAGCTGACCGATACCTTCTTTAAGCTCGGGGCTTGTGGTGGTCTTAAGGATACCGTGAAGCAGCTTATAGAACTCATCGCCGCTGAACATAGTGTTCTGCTTTTCCTGGTTCTGTATCTCACGAACAAGCTTTTCGGGAGCGAGATAAAAGCTTTGGATAAGCTCGTTCATATCATCGTAAAGCTCGGTGTAGCCGTTGATCATGGTCTGCTCGAGCAGATCGGAGCTTAACAGGTTCTTGAGCGTTTCGACCGCCATTGTGGGGTCTTTTATCTGAACGGTAAGCGGAGCAAGATTCTTTCTGCCCATCATCATTGCGGCGGCAGAATCGTTATCCTGTGCGGTAGATGTCTTGATAGGCTGAGCAAGCTCAACCATATCAAACGGTTCTATGTTGCCGTCATATTGTCGGTTTGTAAAAGAATAGCTCTTGTTATTTGAAACGGGAGCTGTAATCTGCGGAATGTTGGGCATATATATTTCCTTTCAGATGCACATACTGTACTGCATCACAATTGCTTGACAATAAGTTTAGCACATTTTTTCGGATTTATCAATATCAATCTTACGATTGCAAAATAAAAAAATCAGGGAAAGGCGGTTTTGTATATGGCAAAGGTTGAACCCGGCATGGAATCCATGCTTGAAATGTACATATTTGAAACCAATACGTTGCTTGAACAGCTCGATGAAATTCTCCTCAGGACTGAGGACGCAAATGTGTTCTCACAGGAGGATATCAACGAGATATTCAGAATCATGCACACGATCAAGGGCTCATCGGCTATGATGGGCTTCGAAAATCTCCAGCACCTTGCGCACAAGGGCGAGGATATGTTCTTTGTAATAAGGGAAAAGCCCGAAATTGCAAAAGACGCTCATTTTGTATATGAGCTGATATTTGAAGTATCCGACCTTTACAAGGCTGAGATCGAATATATCCAGAACTCGGGAGATGACGACTATACACCTACCGACTTCTCGGAAACTTTTAAGAAGCTGGAAGATGCCACAGAAAAGCTGAAAGCTATGGAAAACGGCACTGCGCCCGCCACAGAAACCACCGCTTCTGCCGCTTCTGCCGCTTCCGATACTCATGCCGGAAGCCACGTTGACGGAAGTATGACAGTTCGTGTATTCTTTGAAGACGGTTGCAAGATGGAAAATCTGCGCGCATTCCTGCTTCTGACAAAGATAAAGGAAGAAGCGGAAGTTATAAGCTGTACTCCTCCCGATGTCGAATCGAATGCCGATACGGCAAAGGATATCGTTGAAAACGGCTTCCTTGTTACTTTCAAGGGTTTTGACGGAAACAACGACTCAGTGCTCAAGACTATCGAGGGTGCTGTAAACGTTGAATCATACGAGGTCATAGATACTCCCGCTGCACCTGCGGCAGAGCCTGAGCCTGCACCCGCACCCGCGGCGGCTCAGCCTGAAGCACCTGCTCCTGCTCCCGCGGCTAAGGCAGAAGAAGCAAAAGCTCCCGAAAAGCCCGCTCCTGCCAAGCCCGCCGCAAAGAGCGCGGTCACAAAGGCACAGGAGGATATCAAAAAGGCAAACGGCGGACAAAAACAGAGCCTTATCAGCGTAAATCTTTCCAAGCTTGACACGCTTCATGATATCGTGGGCGAGATCATCACAACAGAATCAATGGTAATCGCAAACCCCGACCTTGAGGGTCTTGAGCTTGAGAGCTTCTCAAAGGCTGCAAGACAGCTCAGAAAGCTTACAGACGAGCTTCAGGATACCGTTATGTCTATCAGAATGGTACCGCTGGCAGGCGTATTCCAGAAGATGGGCAGAATTGTCCGTGATATGAAGATAAAGCTCAACAAAGAGGCTGAGCTTGTACTTGAGGGTGAAACGACAGAGGTCGACAAGAGCATAGTTGATAACCTGAACGATCCCCTTATGCACCTTGTAAGAAACTGTATGGATCACGGCATCGAGGACGATGTAAATGTCCGTATTGCAGAGGGCAAGCCCGAAAAGGGTACTGTAAAGCTTTCGGCTAAGCACTCCGCAGGCGAGGTTATCATTACCGTATCCGATGACGGCGCAGGCATAAACTGCGAAAAGGTAATGGAAAAGGCAAGGAAAAACGGTCTGCTTACAAAGCCCGAAAATGAATATACGACCAAGGAAATTCAGAATATGATACTCCTGCCGGGCTTCTCGACAAACGATACCGTTACCGAATACAGCGGAAGAGGTGTCGGTATGGACGTTGTACGCAGTAATATTGAGCAGTGCGGCGGTACGCTTACCGTTGAAAGCGAAGAGGGCAAGGGCTCAAGCTTCATTATAAGAATACCTCTTACACTCGCAATTGTAGAGGGTATGAAGCTGAAAGTCGGTCCTACGATATTCACTGTGCCGATCTCTTCTATCAAGGAAAGCCTTATGGTTGCAAACAACCAGCTCCTGCACGATACAAAGCAGGGCGAGATGATAATGATAAGAGGCGTATGCTATCCTATCCTCCGTCTGCACGAAAAATTCAATATGCCAACCGAGGTAACAAATCTCGAAGACGGTATACTCCTTCTCGTTGATGTTGGCGGAAAGAATGTATGCCTGTTTGCCGACAAGCTTATAGGCGAACAGCCTGTAGTTGTAAAGCCGTTCCCGAAGTATCTCAGCCAGTACAATATAAAGGCTGAGGGTCTTTCAGGCTGTACGGTAATGGGTGACGGTACGATATCGCTCATAATTGATGTCAACAATCTTATCGGCTAAGGAAACGGAGGGACAGACTTTGTCAGAGAATTATAATGATAAACTGCAGGAGCTTCTGAATACTCAGAAAGCAATGGAGGACGCAAAGACAGATCCTCAGAACACGGTAATTACGAAGGTGCTGACCTTCTATATAGGCGATCAGGTATACGGCATTGAGATACCTGATGTCATAGAAATAATAGAAGTACCGCCGATAACGGCTGTACCCGGTGTACCGTCTTACATAAAAGGCATAATCAATGTCAGAAGCAAGATAGTTCCGGTCGTAAATATCAGAAGCAGATTTGGCAAGGAAGAGATAGCCTTTAATGACCGTACCTGCATAATAATAGTTTCAACGGGTGACGTATCGGTAGGACTTATCGTTGACAGCGTAGCGGACGTTATCCCCGTTACCGAGCAGCATATATCAAAAACACCCGATCTTACCGGTGTAAACTCAAATAAATTCATTAAATCAATACTTGAGATGAACGACGGAATCAAGCTTGTACTTGATGTATCAAAGCTTATAGATGAGCACGCAAGCGAAGAAAACAAGTAAAGGCAGGTAAGCCGTAATGCTTAAAATAACCGACAGCGAATTTAACCGTCTTGTAACCTTTATGAGGGAGCGCTACGGCATTAACCTCTCGCATAAGCGGACGCTTATCGAAGGCAGGCTCAGCAATATGCTGTATGAACGCGGCATTAAAAGCTATGATGAGTATCTTGACTGCTGTCTTAACGATAAGAGCGGCAAGGAGCTTGACGGTCTGCTGATAAAGCTTACCACCAATCATACATATTTTATGCGCGAACCCGAGCACTTCACATATCTCACCGATACAGTCCTGCCGTTTATAAAGCAGGTAAACTCAAAGACAAAGACGATGAGAATATGGAGCGCGGGCTGTTCAAGCGGCGAAGAAGCATACACGACTGCTATGCACATAAGCGAATTTCTCGGCAAGGAAAAGTCCTCGTGGGATACAAGAATACTTGCAACGGATATCTCACTGCGCACTCTTGCAGGGGCGCAAAACGGTGTGTATCTTGCAAGCGGACTTACCGATCTTCCGCCGGGCTGGCTTGATAAGTATTTTGATAAAATAGATGACGAAAAGCGCAAGGTAAAGCCTGAGTTGCGACACGATGTCATCTTCCGCACATTCAATCTGATGGAGCCTATTCCCTATAAAAAAGCTCCGTTTGATCTGATATTCTGCCGCAATGTTATGATATATTTTGAAATGGAAACCAAGCTCGCGCTTGTAAAACGTTTCTTTGATGTATTAAGACCGGGCGGATATCTGTTTATCGGTCATGCAGAGAGCATACCGAGAGATACAACAGATTATGAATATATAAAACCTGCAATATACCGCAAGCCGCTGAAATAATGCGGCTTGACTATTATGCGGCAAAACGCCGTAATCGGAGGTGAGGTATTGCCTCTCCACATACTTATAACAGGAACAAGTACAGCTATAAGTCAGGTGACGAAGTCTATTCTCGACCGCAGTATAAAGGGTTGCACTTCTGAAACCGTCGATTTCAGAAAGCTGTCGCTCTCTGCCGAGCAGGCGCACTATGACTGTGCTGTGATCAATGATTTAATGGCTGATGTGTATTTCCGTCTGCCTTCTGCGCTGAACGGGATACCTGCTATCCTGATAACCAATAACGACAGAATACTGAAAGAACCAAAGCGCTTCGGGCTTTTCGGTGCACTGAAAAACGCAAGCGGCGGCGCTGCGGGACTTGTCGCATTTGAAAAAGAACTGCACGCCATGATAGATAATGCGGTATCGGCTGAACATCCTCACTTGACGGAAGCAAAGCCGCATTTTGAAAAAATAATGCAGTCGCCCGACGGAAGCGATCCCGACATACTTTTTTCAAAAAAAGCAGTTCACAAAACCGCCAATACCGTTATACACAATGTCTGTCATAATAACAGGCCTGAGCTTATAGCTATCGGAGCAAGTACAGGCGGTACAGATGCGATAATCGAAGTTGTCAAAGAGCTGCCTGCAGATACTCCTCCGGTAGTTATAGTTCAGCATATGCCGGTCGGATTTACGAAAATGTATGCTGACAGACTTGACAGAATATGCAAGATGAACGCAAAGGAAGCCGAGGACGGCGACAGGCTGAAGCAAGGTCTTATCATACTGGGACACGGTTCGGAACAGCTTGAAGTTCATAAAGATACTCTTGGCTATTATGTGACCTCAAAGCCCGGAGAAAAAGTATCAGGGCACTGCCCTTCTGTAGATGTATTATTCAGCTCGGTCGCAAAAGCCGCAGGAAAAGATGCGATAGGAGTTATACTCACGGGCATGGGGCGTGACGGTGCCTCAGGGCTTGGTGAAATGAAAAAAAACGGAGCATATACTATAGGTCAGGACAAAGAGTCCTGCGTTGTATACGGTATGCCGTGTGTAGCTTTTGAAGAGGGTGCAGTATCAAAACAGGCTCCTCTCTCTGAAATAAAGAATATTATTATCAGAATGTTATAATTCTGAGGCAAGGAGAAAAAATGACAATAACAAAGAAAACCTTTTCGGCTGTTGCGGCATTTATTGCGGTACTGGCGGTAGCAATACTTATGGTATGTGCCGCGCCCGATGCCTCTGCCGCTACCGAAAGTGGCAAGACTGCAAAGCAGATCACCGCAGAAATCGGTACAGGCTGGAACTTAGGAAATTCGCTTGACGCTACAGGCGGTGGAAACAGCGTAAACAGCGAAACATCGTGGGGTAACCCAAAAACCACAAAGGCAATGATAGACGCCGTTAAAGCTCAGGGCTTCAACACGGTAAGAATACCTGTATCGTGGGGAAATCACACAAGCGGCAACAACTTCACGATCGACTCAGCGTGGCTCAAAAGAGTAAAGGAAGTTGTAGACTACTGTATTGACAATGATATGTTTGTTATCCTGAACATTCATCACGACACTTCCACACAGTACTACTACCCTTCATCAACATACAAGACGCAGTCTGTAAAGTTTGTAAAATCAATATGGTCACAGGTTGCGGCATATTTCAAGGACTATGATCAGCGCCTGGTATTTGAAACGCTCAACGAGCCGAGACTTGTCGGCTCAGAATATGAATGGTATTTCCCTGTAGATTACCCCAACAGCGCGGTACTTGATTCCATCAATGTTATAAACACACTCAATCAGACTGCGGTCGATACTATCCGTGCGGCAGGTGGCAAAAATAACGACAGATGTATAATGGTTCCCGGATACGGCGCTTCAATAAACGGCTGTACTACATATGCTTTCAAGCTTCCGACCGACAAGACAGCGGATCGCCTTATCGTATCGGTACACGCATATACTCCTTACAACTTTGCTTTGAACGCAAACGGCACACCTATCTTCTCAGACGATCTCAAAAGTGAAGTAGACTATCTGTACAATACAATAAAATCAAAATTCCTTGATAAAGGCATTCCCGCAATAATCGGTGAAACCAGTGCTTCAAACAAGAATGGCAACTCTGCCGAACGTGTAAAATGGGCGCAGTATTATATGGGCAAATCCGCCGAATACGGCGTGCCTTGTATGCTCTGGGACAATAACGTTTATAACGGCAGCGACAAGGGCGAATGCCACGGACATCTCAACCGTTCAACACTCGGCTGGTATGACAAGAGCTTTATTGATGCAGTGATAAAGTACGGCAAAAAAGGAAGAACGCCCGCTACTCCCGTTACTCCGTCTGCTCCGTCCAAAGTAACCGGTTTTGCAAAGAAATCTGCCTCAGCTACGACCATAACGCTTAAGTGGAATAAAAACGCAAACGCTTCTGGTTATGTTCTCCAGCAGTATAAATCGGGCAATTGGGTAACTCTTTCCACGATCACAAGCAACGCAACGACTACATATACAGTCAAGGGTCTCTCTGCAGGCACGACAGGATGCAAATTCCGTATCCGCGCTTACAAAACAGCAAATAATACCAAGCTGTACAGTGCATGGAGCAGTACACTTTCAGTATCTACACCGCCTAGCAACGTAAACGGCTTGAAAGTCACTGCCAAGACAAACGCAAGCGTCAGCTTACAGTGGAACAAGAATACCTCTGCAAGCGGCTATGTGCTCGAAAAATACAACGGTACAAAGTGGGTTACAGTAAAGAATATTGTCGGAAATGCGACTGTAAAATATACCGTTACCGGACTTAAATCAAGTACAACCAACAAATTCAGGATCAAGTCCTACAAAGGCAGCTTATCAAGCGGTTACACTTATCTCAATGTAAACACAAAGCCGTACACGACTACAGGGCTGAAGTGCAGGAGCAAGACAAACTCAAGTATAACATTACAATGGAACAAGAATACCTCTGCCGGCGGCTATGTGCTTGAAAAATATGACGGCAAGAAGTGGGTTGCTCTAAAGACATTTACTGGCAGCACTAACACAAGCTATACTGTAAGCAAGCTTAAATCAAGCACAACATATAAATTCAGACTGAGAGCGTACAAAACTTTCGGCAGTGTTAAAGAATACAGTGCTTATACTTATCTCAACGTAAACACAAAGCCGTACACGACTACAGGGCTGAAGTGCAAGAGCAAGACAAACTCAAGTATAACATTACAGTGGAACAAGAACACCTCTGCCGGCGGCTATGTGCTTGAAAAATATGACGGCAAGAAGTGGGTTGCTCTAAAGACATTTACTAGCAGCACTAACACAAGCTATACTGTAAGCAAGCTTAAATCAAGCACAACATATAAATTCAGACTGAGAGCATACAAAACTTTCGGCAGTGTTAAAGAATACAGTGCTTATACTTATCTCAACGTAAACACAAAGCCGTACACGACTAC
>CAKSTB010000011.1 GCA_934490165.1 uncultured Ruminiclostridium sp.
ATTTAAATATTTATAAGAATTATTCTGATTTTGTATTTTGCGTGTCAAAAATTCTGATTCTGCTTGTCAAATAACAAGAAATAAAGAGCGCATTTATTATAGACCCGATAAAAATAAACCCCATTGCATTTATCTGCAATGGGGTTTATCCTATCTGGAGCTAATACCCGGATTCGAACCGGGGACCTCATCCTTACCAAGGATGTGCTCTGCCGACTGAGCCATATTAGCAAACTCCTGACGGTTATTTATTATATCATAATAATTCTATTTTGTCAAGGAGAAATTGCGAATAAAAACGGTGATTTTAAGCCGTGTTTTTGTAAACAGTCAAAATGCTTTCAAAATCAAAACAAACCGCATTGTTGTGCGGCTTGAAGCTTGGTACGGGTAACAGGACTTGAACCTGTAATAAAATGGCTTAACAGAGCCGTTTGTGAGCATTTTGACACCCTATTTGACACCCTATGCTTGTATCAAGATGTTTCAATCTGTATATAATCGTCCAACATTTTGAGGTTCTTTTTCTTATATTTTTCTGACAGATGGGTGTATATTGAAAGGGTAGTCTGAATGTCTTTATGTCCTGCCTGTTCCTTTGCGGTTACTATGTCAACACCGGCGAGATACATTAAAGTGATGAAGGTGTGGCGTAACCAATGGGCAGTTATAGGTGGGATAACTTTATGATCCGTTCCTGGCTTATGTGTACCGTATTTTTCAGATAAGCACTTGATGTAACTTTCCCACATACGATACCAGCTTTTATCCGAGTGCATTTTACCTTTAGCATTCGTGACTACAAAAAATGATGTGTGGGGGACTTGTCGCAGGTAGTTTACTAAAATCTGAGGAATGCAGACAGTTCTTGTTGCGGCATCTGTTTTACCGCCTTTTTTCACTACAAGCCCAGAACCGCTGACTTGCTCAACAGATTTGTTTACCCGTATTGTCGCTTCATCAAGATTTATATCGGTCCATTGCAACGCTATGAGTTCTCCTCTGCGCAATCCCGCATACATCATGATCATTGCGGCGGTCTGGGCTCTGTGCGGTGTATCTCGAATCCAGGCTTGTTCCTCGCTTGTCAAAGCTCTCCTGTGTTCAGGCTCTTGCCTTGCTTTAGGTATTGCTACTTTCTTAAAGAAATTGTGGTCTATAGCTCTGTTGTCGGCGGCAAGTTCAAGTACGCCCTGGGCGATTCCTTTAACGCTCTGCATAGTCTTCTCGGAATAGCCATTGTTTGCCATATCAAACAGTATTTCAGTCAGCATATACTGCTTGATGACTGATAACTTCGTATCTTTCAACGGCTCTAAAATTTTTGCATTTGTCCTTATGGCACGGTACCATTTATCGCTTACTGTGGACTGCTTTGTGATAAGATACATTTCGAGCCAGTCACCGAAAGTTTCACGCTCCGAGGTGATGTCTATACCACGGTTTACGAGCTTTGTTTTTTCGGACAACTTTGCTTTCATTTCTCTCTCGGTAGTTGCATAAACGTACTTGTATTTTGGTACACCGTTTTCAGTGCCGCAGTACATTTTTGCCTGATATCTGCCGTCTTTTCGCTTTGTATAAGTTACCTTTCCGGGCATTTTAACACCTCCTATAATTTTTCCCCGCTTGCTACGGCGGGGAAGGGCTTATTTGATATATCTGTTAAGCGCTGCTTTCAATTCATCTATGTATTTTTCTGCTTCGTATACACTTTGCAATGTGTGTTTGATTTCCTTTTTGTTTTCATCCGGAATAATGATGGTTTTTTTGTTATCTGTAAGTATAAATCTACAGATCCATTTTGTGGTTTTTCCCTGATAAAGTATGCCGAAATAGCTTTCAGTATCTTTATACACTATGTCTTCCATTGCGCAGTATTCTTTCAGAAGATTTTTAATAACAAAATACGCTTCCAGTTCTTCATTAGTTGTAAATATTCTCGATATTTTCTCTTTCGGTTCTTCGGTTGTTTCTTGCTGTACATTTTCAGGTTGTTTATCAGCAATATTTACATCCAGAGCACTTTTGATTTTATCGCTCATCAATTCATTGATATAATCGTTAAGTGCCTTTTTAAGTATAGGACGGAACTTTTCAACTACCGATTGCATTAGTTTTCCTTCGTATATTCCGGTAAGGAACAATTTCACGAAATCATCCGACGGCTGTTGCAACTGTTTAGCCAGTATTGTTTTAAATTCATTCGAATATTTAAGCTCCGAAGCAACATCAAATATCTTTGAAATGTCAAACTGCGATTTGTGGAATTTCTTTAATTCCGCAACCTGATTTTCTTTTATATCAAGTATATTGATTTCAAGGAAAGGAGTTTCATCCATTTTGTTGGTTTCATCAAGATCAGTATAAAAACGATAAAACTGACCGTTGGTAAGAATTGCGAATTTTGCTTTAGAAGTGCCAAAGTACCTGAACAACTGACTGTCATGCTTTTCAAGATTTTCACCTATCCATTTACATTCAATCAATATGACAGGATCGCCGTTATTCATTATAGCGTAGTCAACTTTTTCGCCTTTTTTAATACCTACATCGGCAGTGTACTCCGGTACAAATTCGTCAGGGTTAAATACATCATAGCCAAGCAAGGAAAAGAAAGGCATTATCAGAGCTGTTTTGGTTGCTTCCTCTGTTTGAAGATTAGGCTTTAAAGTTTCAACTCTTTTTGCAAATTGCTTAATCTGATCGATGAAATCCATTGTAAAATTCCTCCTCAATCTTTTCGACATAACACGACAAAATATAAATTTATACTACAAAATTTATAAAATGCATTTACTTTATGTCGAAAGTATGATATTATATTATTTGGAAACAGTTTGAGAAATCTTACTGTTAGCTCCTGCCGATATTCGCAGTATCGGTGGGAGCATTTTTATTTCTTCTCGTTCTTCTCTTGCTTTCTCAACTCCATGTGGAGCTTGGCAAGCCTTCTTACATCGTCAAGTACATCATCATCTATCTCAGCATCGCCGAATAGGGCAAATTTAAGCTGACTGTCGGTGATTTCGGGGGTGGGGGTTTCTTCCCAGCACATTAAATACCTTGAATCAGTGCCGGTGACTTCTGCAATTTTTTCGATACAGTCTATAGGTATCTTTTTTGTTTCGCCTGTTGCATATCGCTGTAACGACGATTTTGATATACCGGTTAATTTAGAAAGTTCGGTATAACTATATCCGCTTTTTTCAATTGCTGCGTTTATTCGTGCCGCTCTTTCGTCCATTTTTATCACCTCATCTAAACTCATTATAACATCAGTATCCCAAAAATGCAATAGAAAATACAAAAATATTTTGAAATTGTCCCAAAAATGGGTTGACAAAATAAAGTTGCTGTGTTATACTAAAATCGTTCCCAGAAGTGGGACAGGAAAGAGGTGATAAAATGTTAAACAAAAATCTTCTGAAAAGTGCTATTGCGAGAGCCGGAATAACCCAAAGACAGCTTGCAGAAAATATCGGAATGACACCTAATACGATGTCAAGTCGTATGCAGGGCGTTTCGCATTTTGATACGGAAGAAATAGACAAGATATGCAATGTGCTTAAAATATCCAATAACGATGAAAAAGCAAATATTTTTTTGTCTTGAATATCCCAAAAATGGGATAACCGCAACAACCGGAGGAGGTGAGAAAGGTGGGATTAAAGAAGCTTGAACTTGATGTCACGGCAGGAAAGTTGCTTGTAAACGGTGTAGATTATTCAGACGTTTCAAAATTCAATCTGCATTATGAGCACGGCGTATTTGAACTGGAAGTGTCGGGTAAGTTCTATGCAACGGGAAAGAAAATTGCTGACTCTGCATTAAATACGCAAAGTCAGCAAGCAGATAAAAAAAATAACATTGAAGTTGACGGAATTACTCTTTATCAAGCTGTTCACAAAGCCATGAGTGATATTCTTCGAGCAAAGCAATAGCAATCATGAAATCTTTGCTTATCAATTGCTGATAAAGATCAGAAAAGTTATCTGATACGGTGTCAGGATTTAAACAAAATTTAAAGCTTACGGGCTCTTTGTTTAATGTGTCAGATATTTTTCTAATCTTTTCTTCCGTCAGTGTTTCTAAAAAACACGAGAAATCAGGAAACTTCAATAGAACTACCTCCTTTCTATGTATGATATTAACATTATATCATCTGAAAGGAATGATTGCAATAAACAGGAGGTGAGGACATTGCAAACCAAGAAAGAAAAAATCGCTTATCTACAGCGTGAAGTTGAGGAAAAAGACGCAGAAATAAAGCGTCTTAAAGAAATGCTCGGCTTATATAACAGTGAATGTCATTGTAAAAGCGGCTTTTGCACGATTTGTAAGCACTTTATGGGCATAGTTGAGGGCGTTTTAATGTGCAATTTGTATGACGAAGCTCCGTGCGAAATGTTTGAGTTCAACGGCTGTCCGTCACCTGATTTTTCGAGCGTACAGTTCAATACCGAGATAGTCAATGATTACATACTCGGATTAACGCAGAAGGGCGATAAATGAAATAATCAGAGCCAGCACTGAAAGAATAGTCGGAAACCAGAATTTAAATCTATCATCTCTATGAGAAAGAACATATCTAATGCCTTTTTCGCTTATGACATATTTTCCGTTTTCAGTTGTCACAAGGGAGTAGTAAATCAAAAAGGCATATCGTTCTGAGCTGATTTTATCAACCGGGATAGACTTTCCATGAAAAAGAGATAGTAAAATTCTTTCCCGTTCTTTAGATAGAAAAAGTTCATTTGCAGAAGTAGACATAAAAAAAATTACCTCATTTCGATTTTTGATTATTATATCACGAAAAGAGGTAAGCGACAAGAGGAGGTGAGAAAAATGAGACGAACAATGCCATCGCTTGAATATCGAGTGCCAACAGACTGGGAAGCTTTGCCGATAATATTTGATCTTGCAACGCTTGCCAGAATAACAGGGCTTTCCTATGAAACACTTCGTGGCAAAGCCCGGAACGGTGAAATACCGTGTGTTAAGGTAGGTACGCAGTATAGACTTGAAAAAGAAGCAGTAAAGAAATGGTTAGGAGGTAAAAATGAAGATAGCTAAGATAATCGCGTACATATTGTCACAGCTCCTGCGGCTGTGGATAACAGCCTCTGCGGCCGTGATGATGTACATACCGATGTCGGTGCTGGCGTTCTCCGAGCGTGGCTATCGTGCGATAGGCGGCGAGATCGTCCCGGTTGTGCTGGTGGCGGTTGCAGTATGGCACGGGCTGGGATGGCTGACCGAAACACTGTACAAGGAGTATGTCGCAGAGATAAGGCTGATGAGAGCGGCAAAGGCAAATAACCGAAGGGAGAAAACGGACGATGAACGCAAGGGATAAGCTGTTACCGTGTACTTGCGGTGGCACTGGTCTTACGGTTGTGGCAATCCCACCTGAAGAAGAGCGTGAGCGGTGCAAACGTTGGGGGTGCGAGCCAAGAATACATTTTGCGGTGCTTTGTGACAAGTGCGGAAAGCAAACAAATCCGTACACACTAAAAACTCCTGCGTATAAAGAGTGGAACAGACTTAACCGTGAAAAGTGCAAGTACAAGCTGTTTAACGCCAAACAAAAAGCGATGGTAATGCGGAGAATAACAGCGATGTTAAAGGACGCTCGTGACGAATGCCCGAACGATGAAACCATCAAGGGATATGCGGAAGATTTGTATAACGAAATCCTTGTCGCCGCTGAGAAAGGAGCAAGCAATGCCCGAAAAGCTGATAAAAAGCAAGAAACGAGTTAAAGACTTTGCGGAAGTGTTTACTCCGAAACATATCGTCAAGGATATGTGCGACCTTGTTCCCGAAGAAATGTGGACGAACGTTGAAACAACGTTTTTAGAGCCTGCTTGCGGTACTGGAAACTTTCTTGCCGAAATCCTTGAGCGAAAGTTTAAGTTATGCAAAGACTGGGAAGACGGTCTGAGAGCCTTGAAAAGCGTTTATGGAGTTGACATACAGCAGGATAACGTTGAGGAAACGAAACTTCGGTTGTTTGATATGTATATAGCGGAGTTTCCAAAATCGCCTGCCGTATCGGGATTGATAGCGGCACAGATACTGGAGCGGAATATCGTGTGCGGCAATTTTATCAAGGAGTGGATGGACGAGGTGGAAAAGAAAAAAGCAAAGAAAAAAGCGGCAAAGAAAGATAAGAAAGACAAGTAAAAAAATAAGCCGTCCGAAGACGGCAAAAGAAAATGTACAAGATAAGTATAACACAGGAGAACAAAATGTCAATACCTCAGATAAACGAAGATGAAGAACAGATACTCCGATGTGCAATCGCATCCTATGGCGAGATGGCACAGGAAGATATGTTGTTTGAAGAGATGTCCGAGCTTGAGAAAGCAATTTTGAAGCTCAGACGTACAAGATATATGGACGAAAGCAAGCGTGCTGATGTAATTGAGGAGCTTGCAGACGTGTACATAATGGTAACACAGATGTATATGCGTTTCTGCTGTACGAAAGAAGAAAAGGCTCTGTTCGGTGTCAATCTTCATAAGAAGATAGAGCGACTCAGTCAGTACGTAGAGAGGGAGTTTTCGTGAAAAAAGAAGTGACGTTGCTTATTGGCAAGGTGACAGACGAAGAGTTTTGGTCTGCCCTGCCGAAAGCTCATGCAAAACTGTGGAGAATAATCGAACGAGAAGGAACTGCAAACGGTAAACGGCTGACTGTTGAATATGCGGTTCAGTTGATTGCCGAACAAATTAAATCAGAAAGGATGTTTAAACATTGTACACATGTTTAAGGTGTAACTGGTCGGGTGAGCGACCGAAAATCAAAGAAGCTTATCGCGGCGAGTATCAAGGTAAGGATGCCTACGAGAGAGAAGAATGTTGCCCGAACTGTGGCTACGATGTGACATACAACGATGATTTGTACAGTTATGGAAGCGGGCTGAATGATGAATAAGCATAGGAAGGACTAATAAATGGATACATATAACTCGTTTATAGCAAGCAAAGCTATAACAGTTGAGGCTAAAGGATTTAAAGTTGATATAAGTGAACTGAATCCGATGCTCTTTGATTTTCAGAAAGATATTGTTCGTTGGGCTCTTGCAAAGGGAAAAGCGGCAATATTTGCTGATTGTGGCGATGGCAAGACTGCAATGCAACTCGAATGGGCGGAACAAATACGGAAGAGGACGGGAGCAAAAGTGCTTATAATAGCTCCACTCGCAGTATCGGCTCAGACACAGAGAGAAGGTCAAAAATTTGGTATAGCGGTTAATATCTGTTCTTCTCAGAGTGATGCAACAAACACGGCGATCAATATCACCAATTACGAAAAACTTGATAAGTTCATATCGTCAGAGTTTGAAGCAATTGTGCTTGACGAAAGTTCTATCATTAAGAGTTTTTCGGGAAAGATACGTAATCAGATAATGGGTATGTTTGCAATGACACCATACAAACTTGCTTGCACCGCTACACCTGCCCCTAATGACTATATGGAACTCGGCAATCACTCTGAGTTCTTAGGGGTAATGACACGAGCTGAAATGCTTGCAATGTACTTCGTACATGATGGCGGAGAAACATCAAAATGGCGGCTTAAAGGTCATGCTCAGGATTTATTCTGGAAATGGCTGTCGAGTTGGTGTGTTGTAATGGATGATCCTAAAAAACTCGGATATAAATGTGACGGCTATGATTTGCCAAAGCTAAATGTGCATGAAATAGTCGTTGATGCAGGGCACGCCGAAAATGTAGCAATGACGCTAACAGAGCGGCGTGAAGCACGTAAAGAATCACTCGATGCAAGGTGCTATGCGGCGGCTGAACTTGTCAATTCATCTGAAGAAACATGGTTATGTTGGTGCGATTTGAATGCAGAAGCGGAGAAACTTCACAGCACAATTTATGACAGCGTGAATGTGCAAGGCTCAGACACTGCTGAATATAAGTCGAAATCTATGCTTGATTTTGCAAGCGGAGATATTAAATGTCTTATAACAAAACCTAAGATAGCGGGATACGGTATGAATTGGCAGAATTGCCATAACGTTATATTCGTAGGGCTATCAGATAGTTTTGAAGCGTATTATCAGGCTATACGGCGTTGTTGGCGATTCGGGCAGAAAAATGACGTTAATGTGTATATAGTTATTTCTGCACGAGAGGGAGCAGTAAAAGAAAATATAGAACGTAAGCAACACGATAACGAAAAGATGAAAGAACATCTTATTGACCTGACTAAGGATATTACACGGCGCAAATTGACTGCTACAGTTCGTATATCAACAGAATATAAGCCTATGCAGTCTATGATGTTGCCGTTATGGGAGGAATTTAAGTATGCCTAATGTGATAGAGCAAAGCATAAAAGAACGATACTCGCTGTATAACGGTGATAGCTGTGAGATAGTTAAGGGAATACCAGACAATAGTATTCACTACACTATCTTTTCACCGCCATTTGCAAGTCTGTATACATACAGCAACAGTGATAGAGATATGGGCAACTGTAAGAACGACAACGAGTTTTACGCCCACTTCAAGTATCTTGCCACCGAACTGTTCAGAATAACTATGCCCGGACGTTTACTTTCTTTTCACTGCATGGACTTACCGAAAATGAAAGAGCGAGACGGCGTGATAGGTCTTAAAGATTTTCCTGCAATAATCCGTCAAGTATTCGAAGATTGCGGTTTTATATATCACAGTCGTGTAACGATATGGAAGAACCCGGTCACCGAAATGCAGAGAACAAAAGCTCTCGGATTGTTACATAAACAGATAAAAAAAGACAGTGCTATGAATCGTCAGGGAATACCTGATTACATTCTGACAATGCGTAAGCCCGGAGATAACCCGGAACGTGTAACTCATACTGACGAGAGCTTTCCGTGCGATGTGTGGCAACAGTACGCTTCTCCTGTATGGATGGATATACGTCAGAGCGATACATTACAAAAAAACTCAGCACGAGAAGAAAAAGATGAACGTCATATATGTCCTCTACAGCTTGAAGTGATCAAACGCTGTGTAGAGTTATGGACTAACCCGAATGATATTGTTCTTGATCCTTTCGGCGGTATAGGATCTGTTCCTTTTGTGGCACTCGGACTCGGTAGACGTGCGATAGGCATCGAGCTTAAAAGCAGTTATTATAAACAAATGGTAGCAAACGCAGAACAGGCGAATAAAAACTTCAACGGTAGCACATCGGCTGTAGGTGAACAAATGAATTTGTCCGAGCTGTTCTCGCCAGAAAAGAAATGACTTGCTCTCGCTGCGGCAAGACCGCAGAACAAAATCATAACTGGGTGCTCTGCCCTTTTTATAAGCATGAGCCTATATGTATGGCGCATTGCTACAACGAATGCAAGAAGTTTGATAAGGCAAGCGGCAAGTGCTTGTTCTTGCAGAAGAAAGAAGGAAAAACCAATGCCAAGAGTGATAGTTAAGACGGTAGGACTGAGCCGTGAGGACTGGCTCGAATATCGCCGTAAAGGTTTAGGAGGCTCGGATGCCTCAACAGTGTGTGGTCTTAATCCGTACAGCAGCAAACTGACCTTATGGGCGGATAAGACAGGCAGACTGCCTGATAAGGAAGACGGCGAAGCTATGAGAACAGGGCGTGATCTCGAACAGTATGTTGCATCACGTTTTGAAGAAGCTACAGGCAAGCGAGTACATCGCAGAAACGCTATGTTTGCACACGACAAGTACGATTTCATCACAGCAAACGTTGATCGTGAGGTAGTAGGCGAGAACGCAGGACTTGAGTGCAAGACAACATCTGCGTATGCGAGAAGCGACTTTGAGAACGGCGAAGTACCACTAAATTACTTATGCCAGTGCAGACATTATATGAACGTGATGGGATATGAGAAGATGTATCTCGCAGTGCTTGTAATGGGCAGAGCGTTTTACTGGTTCGAGATACCGTATGACAAAGCCGAAGGCGATGCTTTACTGAAGATGGAAATTGACTTTTGGAACAAGTACATCGTTCCCGATGAGCGACCCGAAGCTGATGGCTCTGACTCAGCGGCAAGCACAATAAGAACATTGTGCCACACAGAGGTTGAAGAATCAGCTTGCTTACTCGGAGATGACACAAACTTTGACAGATATCTCAGCCTGCAGGAGCAGAAGAAAGCTATCGAAAAGGCAATGAACGAAGTAAAGCAGAATGCTATACTTCATCTTGACGGTGCAGAAACAGGTTGTACGAACAAGTACAACGTAAGTTACAAAGAGTCTGCACGCACAAGCGTTGATACAAAAACACTCAAGGAAAAGTATCCGCAGGTATATGCGGATTGCATTAAAACAACAAAAACACGGACATTCAGACTGTCCGAAAGGAAGGACGTTTAACAATGGCAAACACAGTAACAAACGCAAACGGTATAATCGCACAGGCGGCACAAGCACAGGTGGAGGCAAGCAAGACGAAGAAACCCGGTGCAATAATGCAGAGCCTGCTCGACAATGAACAAACAAAGAAGATTTTGCAGAACGCTCTGCATGAGAATGCCGACAGCTATGCGGCAAGCATTCTCGATCTGTACAACAGCGATAAGACCTTACAGCAGTGTCAGCCGAAGCTCGTTTTCGGCGAATGTTTAAAGGCAGTATCGCTTAAGCTGCCTATAAACAAGCAGTTAGGTTTTGCGTATGTGGTAGCATACAAGGGCATTCCTCAGTTTCAGATCGGCTACAAGGGCTTGATACAGCTTTGTATGCGTACAGGACAGTACAAGCACATCAACGCAGGCGAAGTCTACGAAGGCGAATATCAGGGCTACAGCAAACTTACAGGAGAGCTTGATATCTCAGGCGAAAGAACAAGCGACAAGGTAATCGGCTACTTTGCATACCTTGAAACGCTTAACGGCTTTACGCACAGTATGTACTGGACGAAGGAAGAAGTCGAAAGACACGCTAAGAAGTACAGCAAGAGTTACAGCTACAGTTCGTCTGCGTGGAAAACAGACTTTGGCAAGATGGCGGTTAAGACAATGCTCAGAAATCTGCTGTCACACTACGGCTATATGTCCGTAGAGATGATGAATGCATTCTCCGCTGAAGAACCGAAGAAAGCAACAGAGGAAGTGTCTGCACAGGATGACAATATCGTTGATGTAGATGCTACGGTTGTTGATACGGACACGGGCGAAGTTACGGAACAGGAGCTTTTTGACAATGACATATCGGTACACGATTAAGGCGATTCCTCCGAGCAACAACAAGTTCATCGGTCGCAATGCCCGATGGGAATATCAGAAGGTCAAAAAGGAATGGGCGGACTTAGTCCGCTTTTCCTGCAGACCATATCCGAAACAGCCGATCGATAAGTCGGTTGTACAGATTACATACTGCTTCCCAACAAGGGTACGGCATGATCCCGATAACTACAGCGGCAAGATGATACTTGACGGATTGACTTCGGCAGGGATTATAGCAGATGACAGTTTCAGCCACATCACGCTGATGCTGAGAGCAAAAGTGGATAAGCGAAATCCACGCACTGAGATAACGATAACAGAGGTAGACGATTTATGTACAACAGAGTAATTATGCTTGGCAGAATAGCAAGCGAACTTGAGCTTAAGACGACACAATCGGGAACGAATGTCCTTTCATTTCGACTTGCAGTTGAACGTTCATACAAAAACGCTGATGACAGCAGAGAAACCGATTTTTTTACTTTCGTTGCGTGGAGAGCAAACGCTGACTTTATAGCTAAGTATTTCGGCAAAGGCAGAATGATTCTTCTTGATGCAGAAGCACAGAATAGAACGTACACTGACAAAAACGGCACGGAGAGGCTTGTCACTGAGTTTTTGGTGAACAGAGTATACTTTACTGGAGAAAAGGCAAACAACGCAAATACGGGGCATTCTGCGCCGTCCGCGGCTGTTGCAGAAAACGCAACAACCACTGCATCTGCAATTTCGGGCAGCCCTGACTTCAATGCGCCCGAAGATGATTATCCGTTCTGATGGTGGTAGACTATGGGCAGAATTGAAGGCGGTTTTATCAAGATACACAGGAAGATACTTAGTTGGCAATGGTACTCTGATGAGGTCACATTCCGGGTTTTCTTGCACCTGTTGCTCACGGCAAATTACGAGCCACAGACGTGGCGAGATAAAATAATCGAGCGAGGGCAAGTTGTCACAAGCATCTCACATTTGTGCCAAGATTTGGGCTACAGCCGAGATACAATCTACCGAGCGCTAAAACGTCTTGAAACAACAGGCGAAATACAACGCACGCCGAACACGCAATACACGATTATCACTGTGATTAACTACTCAGACTACCAAGAAGACCGAACGCAAAACGAACACGAGGCGAACACGAGCCGAATGCAAAACGAACGCAAACTGGACTCAATGGAAGAAAGTAAAGAAACTAAGAAACTAAGAAATACTACTTACACTACTACGAGCAGAATTTGCGAGGAAAATCTTGTAAATCTGTATGGTAAAGAGCAAGTCGAGAAATACAAAAGTAAATTTGTTACATGGAGCAAAAAGAACGGTATCGACAATATGGACTGTATTACGACAATCGGTGAATGGATGATGAAAGACCGGGTAAAGAAAATCACGGAGGTAGAAAAGAATGCTGGATATGAAGACGATGACGGATGGAACAACGCCGATGATTACAAGCGATGGTTGTCAGAGTAAACAGCACGGAGTTATCTACACAAGCAAGGAGATACTTGATCTTGGCATACCAAGCTCTGATCCGATACCTGAGCCTAAGACTTGCAAGTATTGCGGTAAAACGCTGTATCACGAATGCATAGTGCTTGCAGGCAAGGCGCTGGTATGGAGATTAAACGAACCACAGAGATGCGATTGTGAGCAAAGCAAAGCATTCTGGGTACGATGGGAAAAGAAACAAGAAGAACAGAAAAAAGCAGAAGCCGAGCGGAAAGCTCAGGAAGAACGCAGGCAGAAGATTGAGAACATACTAGGTAAGAGCGGAATTAGACAGCGATTTTTGTCGAGAACATTTGACAGCTTCAAGCTGACAAGCGAAAACGAACAGGCTTACGATATCGCCGTTGAGTATGTACATAACTGGGATAAGCACAAAGCAAACGGCGAAGGGCTTCTCTTTGAAGGACCTTGCGGTACAGGCAAGACACACCTTGCTGTTGCAATATCGCTTGCACTGATAAAGCAGGGTGTCCCGGTTATCTGTAAGACATCAATTGATATGCTGTCGGATATCAAGCAGTGCTATCAAAGGGACAGCACAGTAAACGAAGAAGAGGTTGTCGGAGCGTACAAGACGGTTGACCTGTTGACGATTGATGACTTAGGCAAGGAGCAGGCTACGGAGTGGTCGGTATCTGTGCTGTATAACATCATCAACGAGCGGTACGAAGCGATGCTTCCGACAATAATCACAACAAACTACAAGACATCAGCTCTGATAGACAGGCTCTCGGCAAAAGGTGACAAGGAAACAGCTTCGGCAATTGTCAGCAGATTTGTCGAGAGCAGCCGCAGAGTAACAATGGCTTGGGAAGACTACAGGAGGAAGAAATGAGAGATGATGCAAAGCTGGAGTTACTTAAAAAACTCTCCAAATATTCAAAAGAAGATATAATTGAGGCTCTCGGTCAGCAATGTCAAGCAGATTTTATCATCAGAGGAATTTTGAACGAGCTTGAATATATAGCCTCGAAAAGAGTACTTGACAATCACGATAAGGCTATTAAAGCGCATGAGGACGCTTTTGGAGCATATATAGAGTGGAAAAATCGAATGTGTATAGCCTACGGTGATGGCAAAAGCGTTAAGTTGACAAATATACCGTTGGAAGAAATAACAAAAGGTGCGGCACTTGAAAAAAGCGTTAAAAGCACAGCCGAAGCCGAACAAAATCTTGACAAAAGAATCAGCAAAATGCTGAATGTTTAGGAGGGAACGATGAGAGAAATTTTATTCAGAGCAAAACTTGATGAACGCATTGATGAGTGGATTAAAGGCAGTCTTTGGTATGACAGCGATTCTACGGCTCACATTATCGGTTACAGATATTGGGGTGAAATAAGCAAAGACGATTTATCGGACTTGGATTTGATTTCGTGGAAAGTTATCCCCAAAACGATAGGGCAGTACACAGGCTTGACCGACAAGAACGGCAAGAAGATTTTTGAGGGAGATATATGCGAAGTCACAACATTCACCTACGAGGGCGAGGACATACAGCTTTTAGGTGAGGTTTGCTTTAAACATTGCTCATTCGTTTTTCAAGATTTAAAACACCCAGACATCGAAGTCCTGTTCTTGTCAGTCTGTGATTTCGACACAGATGTTGAAGTCATTGGCAATATATATGACAACCCCGAACTGATAGGAGACGAAACGAATGAATAATCTAAAAATCGGTGATAAGGTCGTCATGAACGACAAATATCACGTAAGCGCAGAAAATAAAGGTAGGGTGTGGACGGTTGTATCTGACCCGTGGGAGTGCTGCGGCACAGTAGTCGTAAAACTTGAAGGTAAGGCACGGACGCTGGGACAAATATGCCGTTACAAGGTGTATCGTTGATAAAACAGGTTCTCTGATAGACAGAGAAAAAAGGGCGTATCGCTGTTCGGAATGCGGAAGAAAAAGCGCTATCAAAGAAAATTACTGCCCTAACTGCGGGGCAAAAATGGATGAGGAGGGAAAAGAAAATGCCCGAATATCTTGAAAAAGAGGCTTTTAAGTCTTGGGTGAAAGAAAACATTACCAAAAATTCGATGATTTTAACGGCAATAGATTACGCGCCGTCAGCTGATGTCGAGCTAGTAAGGCACGGGCATTGGGAAGCAGATGTTTGCGACAGAGTGTCAATGTCAGGAAAACTTGAAAATCTCATCTGCTACAAATGCTCAGTCTGCGGAACGTTCAGCTACCAAGAAACGAAATGTTGCCACAACTGCGGAGCAAAGATGGACGATAAGGAGGAATGAGAAAATGGCAGACATCAAGAAATGCAAGGAATGCAAATACTATCAACGTGTCGTAGATTATGGTACCGATCCCAGAGGGTTGTTGTATGATGCGTGTATGTGTGCACCACATTGGTGTGCAGAGATAAGAGTAACCCTGAGTTGCCCTCTTAACAGAAAGGAGAGAGCGGCAAATGAGATGTGACTGTTGCCCTTTATGCCCTATCGCTGAGGACGATGTGTGCCCCGAAAGCGAAGGTGAATACGGGATAGAGCATGCTGACGGTATGCTCGGTTGCCGGCATCCGAAGAATTGGGTGAAAAAGCGAGATGAAGAACATACGGAGTACCTTTCCGACATGGGCACGGATATGGGCGTAGAGTTATGTATATCAGAAGATGAACTGAAAATAGCAGTAGATTACTGCAAGCACATGGTAGGGCTTGATTATGAAAGACCGTACCAAAGACACGGTAAGCTCTTATATAAGCCGTATCGCAACTATTGGGGTGCCTCTGCAAATGGTAACAAAATTCTGGATAAGCTACCGAGGTTTCTCGTCACAAGAGAAGCTGACGAAATTGGCGTCTGGTATACGCTCACCGTTGACGGTTTAAAATGGCTGGGCAGACAGCTAAAGATAACAATTAAATGTTAAGGAAGGAATATAAGAAATGGTTAAAATCGAAAACACAGAGGTTTACGGCTTCGAAGCGGCAATCAGAGGAATGAGAAATCCGATGAACAGTTGGGATAGAAGCGATAGTGAAAAGTGCTTTAACGTTGAATTTTGTAACAAGCCGATTGCAACATGCAAAGAAATAGGCGGTTATTGCGTCGGGGATAACGACTTAAAGCTGATGATGAATCTTGCAAAGGCAGGTTCCGTACACGCAAAGTACCGCAGGATGATAACGGTAACTTGCGATATTACCGCACCAATGTTTTGGTGGGCTGAGTTTGACACATACAAAGTCGGAACGGTCAGAAATTCCTGCAGTAAGATGCACAAGATACACAGCAAAGAGCTTTTAAACGAGGATTTTTCCTGCGAGGGATGCAAGGAAATCGGATCGTGGGTAACACTTTGTTTTGTCACAGTGCAAAACACTTGCAACAAGCTGAGAGAGAAATACAACGAAACCAAAGAGGAAAAATACTGGAGAGCGTTAATCGAGTTGTTGCCCGAAAGCTACAATCAGAGAGCAACGGTACAGCTTAACTACGAAGTGCTTGCAGGAATGTACCGTTGGCGGAAAGACCACAAACTTGATGAATGGCATACGTTCTGCGAATGGATCGAAAGTCTGCCGTACTCAGAGATAATCACAGGAGGTAACGAAAATGGAGAAGATTAATCATCCCGAACACTACAAGGGCAACAAGTTTGAAGCGATAGACATCATCGATGACTATCAGCTTGGCTTTAATCTCGGCAATGCCGTCAAGTACATACTTCGTGCAGGAAAGAAAGGCGATGCCGCCGAAGATCTGAAGAAGGCAAAGTGGTACATCGAACACGAGATATGCAAGCTGATGAACGAGCAGGAAGAGAAGAAAGAAAAACGTCCCAGAAAATGTCCTCAGTGCAACAAATTCATGACGAAGGATTGTACGATGGCTTACTGGGTACAACAAGGCACAGACATAAGCAAATATTATTGCGGTAAGTGGGAGGCGAAGACATGAAATCTCACATAGCGGGAAGCTCAATGACGAGCAAAGCAAACGTGCAGACAGCAATCGCACATAGCGAGATGCAACAGGTGGTCGCAGTGTATCGCATCTGCACAGCCCTTGCTTTGAATAAGCTGTATGGTTTTGGAAACGAAAGGCTCAGAAGTTTAATGCAGCTGTCGAAGAGTCACTTGTCGAGTATTACCGACAGGACTGGCCGTTTGATATGGTTGTGCTTGACGAGAGTACAAGTTTCAAGAACAGCAGCAGTAAGCGGTTTAAAGCAATGAAACTTATACGTCCGCTGTGCAAAAAGGTTATACTGCTTACAGGAACACCTTCATCAAAGGGACTTATGGATCTGTGGGCGCAGATATATCTCCTTGATGAAGGGGCGAGGCTCGGAAAAAACATCACGCAGTTCAGAGAGCGTTATTTCATAGCAAATACGCACGGCGGGCATTTTACGGATTACAAGCCTAAAGACGACGCAGAGCCTGCCGTACTGAAAGCCATAAGCGATATCTGCATCAGTATGAAAGCAGAGGATTATCTGGAACTTCCGCAGTGTATCGAACATGAAATCCCGGTTATACTTGACGATAAAATCAAAAAGGAATACACACAGTTCGAGAGAGATTTACTGCTTCAGATAGACGAAAACACGATAACGGCTCAGTCGGCAGGTGTGCTTACGGGAAAACTGCTTCAGTTTTGCAGCGGGGCTATTTATGACAATGACCGTAAAGTCGTCAAGCTTCACGATTGCAAGATAGACTCATATATGGAGTACATAGAACGCCTTAACGGAGAGCCTTGCATAACCTTTTACGGATTTCAGCATGACAAGGAGCGTATTCTTCAGGCGCTTGCAAAGACAAAACTCAACGTGAAAGTATATAACGGGCCTGATGATGAAGATCTGTGGAATGCAGGCAAGATTGATGTATTGCTTGTGCATCCGTCAAGCTGTGCTTATGGACTTAATCTCCAGGCAGGCGGACGGCATATTGTCTGGTTTACGCCTAACTGGAGCTTTGAGCTTAATGATCAGGGCAAGTGCCGATTGTGGCGTCAGGGTTCGCCGTACGATAAGGTTTATGTGGCGTATCTGATTGTTCAGGGCTGTGTTGACGAGGACGTTATGGCGGCAATCAAGGACAGAACCGATACACATGAGACGGTTATGAGAGTGCTTAAAGCGAGAATACAGAAGCTGAAAGGAGAAACTTAAATGACTAAACGCAAACCCGCAACGGAAATCTGCCTGTTCTGTGGGCAGTTAATACCCGATAAGAAACGTACACACCGTAAATCAAAGTGGGAGATTAGCTCAGATGGCTACTACCCGTACTGCAAAGAATGCGGATATGCTCCGCCAGGTCGCAACATGACGAAATATTGCCCCGGTTGCGGAACGCTGATGATAGAGGAGGAAACTAAATGACATTATCAGATTTAGAGAAATACCGTGCGAATTGCGAGCTGCTTGAATGTATAGACAGGCAACTCGGCAAGAAAAAAGTGCTGATAAGTACTCAGGGTTCAGCGGGACCGCCGGCATATCAGCTTGTGACAAAAAAGGACGAGGGTTATATACACGGGCTTGGTACTGTATCGCTTCTTAACGAAAAAAGCCGCATAGAAGCGGAAAACGAGAAGATATGCGCTTTTATAGACGCAATACCGGTCAGAAGGTTTCACAAGGCGCTGAAGCTATATTGCATAGGTTGTGGATCTAAGACGTTTACATGGGACGAGGTTGCGGGTATGTGTGATGAAACAAGCGGAGAATCATTACGCAAGGCATTAGACAGATATTTCAAAGAATTGTCCGCCGATGTCCGTTAATGTCCGCAAATGTCCGCCGCTGTCCTATTGATGTCCGAAATCAAGTGTGCTAAAATTAGAATGGGAAAACTACAACAATAAGTTTTCCTCCTGAAGCCCGGCACAACGGTGTCGGGTATTCTTATACCCAAAAGAAAGGACGGTGTTACCGTGACCGAAAGACAGAAGAAATTTGCCGAATATTACGCTCAGTGCGGTAACGCCGCCCAGAGTGCGATACAGGCAGGATACAGCGAGAAATACGCAGGTCAGAACGCTGACAAATTACTAAAAAATACTAACATAGCAGACTATATCCGTGAATTAACCGAAGACGCCCAGACCGCACGCATAATGACCGCCCGTGAACGGCAGGCGATACTCTCCGATATGGCAAAAGATGCGCAGAACGAACTGTCAGACAGAATACGGGCGATCGATACGCTGAATAAGATGACGGGGGAGTACACGCAGAAGGTCAGCATTGACGGTGATGTGGGAGTGAAGATAGTTGACGACTGTTAAGCTCAGCAACATTATCGCTCCCTCGTTTTACGACTTGCATAAAGACATAAAGGCAGACAGGCACACGCATTACTGGCTCAAAGGCGGACGAGGCTCGACAAAATCATCGTTTGCGTCAACAGAGATACCGCTCGGTATGATGAAAGACCCTATGGCGAATGCGGTTGTTATCCGCAAAGTCGGACTGTATCTGAAAGACAGCGTTTATGAACAGCTGTTGTGGGCAATAGAAAGGCTCGGCGTGTCGCATCTCTGGCAGTGCAGGCAGTCGCCACTTGAACTTGTCTACACGCCGACAGGACAGCGTATTTTATTTCGTGGCGCAGACAAGCCGAAAAAGCTGAAATCGACCAAAGTCAGAAAGGGATATATCCGCTATGTGTGGTATGAAGAGGCAGACGAGTTCGGCGGTATGGAAGAGATACGCACTATCAATCAATCCCTGCTCAGAGGCGGTGCGACATACACCGTTTTTTACACGTTCAATCCGCCAAAGTCACAGCGGAACTGGATAAACAGCGAGGTGCTTGTTCCCCGACCGGACAAGGTGGTGCATCACAGCGACTATCGTTCTGTGCCGGCAGAATGGCTGGGCGAGCAGTTCCTGATTGAAGCCCGGCATCTTGAGCATACAAAGCCGGAGCAGTACAGGCATGAATATCTCGGAGAGGTGACCGGCACGGGTGCGGAGGTGTTCACGAATATTACTATCCGTCCTATTACGGACGAGGAAATAAAGTCATTCGATCATATCAAGCGCGGTATAGACTGGGGCTACGGCGCAGATCCGTTTGTATATATAACAGCTCATTTCGACAGCAAGCGAAACAGGCTGTTTATTTTTTACGAATTTTTCAAATGCGCCGCAAAGTATGACCTTATTGCAAACGCAATCCGCCAAGAGAATACACAGAACGGTACAATTATTGCCGAATCTGCCGAGCCACGCTCAAACGATGAACTGAGGGACAGAGGTCTTCGCATACGAACAGCTATCAAAGGTCCCGGAAGCGTTGAGCACGGTATAACGTGGCTGCAAAACCTCGAGGAGATCGTTATTGACAGTACACGTTGCCCGAATGCCGCCCGTGAGTTCAACGAATATGAACTTGACCGTGACAGCAGGGGAGAACTGAAAGCGGACTTCCCCGACAGAAATAACCACACTATAGACGCTATCCGTTATGCTCTTGAGGACTATATCGGCAGGAAGATAGTGAAATCAACGCTCAGCAAGCGGAAATTAGGCATTTATTAAGGAGATTTTATGATAACATCACCGATTTTTACAACAGATAAAACGGCGGAGATGATAACGCCGAAAGCAGCACGGGATTACATAGAAAAGCACGATAAGTATGAAATGCCACGTCTTGCTATGCTGGATAATTACTACTGCGGCAGACAGCACATCTGCGACAGACGCAAAAGTGACGATATGCTGAGCAACAGCCGTGTTATGATAAATCACGCCGCATATATCGCAAAGTTCACATCTTCGTATCTGATAGCTACTCCTGTTTCTTACAGCGGTAAAGATGATACGGATATTACGGCAATAACCGATTGCCTTTCTTATGCCGACAGCAGTACGCAGGACGCAGACCTTGCGCTTGATGCCGCAATATTTGGCAGAGCATACGAACTTATCTATATGGACGCTGACAGCCGTCCAAAGCTTGCCCGTATCACTCCGCTGTCCGCATTTGTCGTTTATGATGATACGGTGGAGCAAAATCCCGTATTTGCGGTGTACTATTATCCCGTTTTCGAGCCGGGCAACAGTACGCCAAAGTGCTTCAAGTGTAAGCTTATGACCAATACGATAACGCAGGATTTTGAACTTACAAGCAACTTCGGACTTAAATCGGAGGGCGAGGCAGTACCGCACTATTTCGGCAAAGTACCGCTGAATGAGATCTATAATGACGGTCAGCGACAGGGCGATTTCGAGCAGGTCATAAGCCTTATTGACGCATATAATACGTTGCAGTCAGACAGGGTCAATGATAAGGAGCAGTTCGTTGACAGCTTAATGTACATCAAAGGTCAGATACTCGGCGAAACAGACGATGAAAAGGCCGAAACCTACAGCGATATTCAGCGTAACAGGGTTGTAGAACTGTCGCAGGACGGCGAAATGGGCTTTCTGACACGGCAGTTCGATGAAGCAAGTGTGGAAGTGCTGAGAAAGAGCATTGTTACCGACATTCACAAGATTTCGGGCGTACCCGATATGTCGGACGACAATTTTGCAGGAAATGCTTCCGGTGTTGCGATGAAGTACAAGCTTCTGAATCTTGAACAGATTACCAAGACGAAGGAGCGGTATTTCACTGAGGGATTACGTTACCGCCTTGAGTGCCTGTCAAACATAATCGGCATAAAGGGCGGTTATATTGACCCGAAGCTGATTGGCATAACCTTTACACGCTCGCTCCCTCAAAATGAGCTTGAATTATCCCAGGTGGTGGCAACGCTTGACGGTAAAGTGCCGCAGGAAACACTGCTGTCGCTCCTGCCGTTTGTCAAAGATCCTCAGAGCGCCGCGGAAGAACTCAGACAGCAGAAGCAGGACGCTATAGCGGCACAGCAGCAGATGTTTATGAACACACCGCTTGTAAGGGGCGAAAGCAATGAAGAATCCGAGTAAGAAATACTGGGAGGACAGAGCCGCAGGACGAATGGTAAGCTACACGGCAAAAGCGGAAAGCACCGCCGATACTCTCGGCAAGGCTTATTACGCAACAGCACGGTATCTGCAAGATGAAGCAAAAGGCATTTTGAGTACATTTGCCGATAAGTTTGAACTGAGTATTGCCGAAGCCGAAACAATGCTCAAAAATGCACCGGATAAGTCGATGTTCGAACAGATGAAGACCGCTCTTGCCGCCTGCGCCGATGAGCAGAAGAAACAACAGCTTGAAACGCTGTTATCATCGCCTGCATACGCCCACAGGATAGGACGTTTAAACGATCTTGACAGCAAGATAAGTGATATGTGCTCACGCCTTGCAAACGCCGAAATAGGCGTTGATACGGCGCATCTGGGTGATATAGTTCAGAATGCGTATATGCAGACGGTTTTCGATGTGACGAAGGGTGCGGATTATCGTGCGGCTTTTGATTTAATCCCCGAAAGCCGTGTGAAAGCTATCCTGTCGACCAACTGGAGCGGTCAGATGTTCTCCGAGCGTGTCTGGGATAACACAAACGCACTTGCGGACGGGCTAAAGCACGATATGCTTGTGGGCATTATGGCAGGAAAGTCCGAGCAGCACATGGCGGACGATATAATGAACCGCTGCGGTGTCGGCGCTTTCGAGGCACGCAGGCTTGTCCGGACGGAAACCACCTGCGTTGCGAATATGGCGGAACTGTATGGCTACAAGGAACTTGACATTGACGAATACGAGTTTTCCGCCTGCCTTGACAGCCGCACAAGCGACCTCTGCCGTGAACTTGACGGTAAGGTGTTCAAGCGTAACAGCGCACAGGCAGGTGTAAATCTTCCGCCTATGCACCCATTCTGCCGTTCTACAACGCTCCCCGTCCTGCCGAGCGAGGAGGATCTTGACAAAGAACTTGCGGAACTTTGCGATGAGATAGGCGCAGATGTTGACTTTGACGAGTGGGAGCGGAACTTGCAGCAGGGCGAGGACGGCAAGTGGCGGTATGTTGCAGGAAGTGCGGGTAAACCGATGAGGTTTGCGGGGAATGGTGTTGACAAATCGGGGGAAAGTGGTATAATAAAAGAAAGATTAAGAAAGTTGGGTAAACCAAGAGATAAACTTCGTTTTATTAGCGATGAACAGTTCAACAGTTTAACAATAGAAGCACGAAAAAACGGTGCCAATATTATTCGCGGCAGTGATGAAATAGAAAAACACCTTGATGATGTAGGAGCAAGTGCCGCAATTGTCGGAGATACATTGCTGTTTAGAAAGAACGTATGTATAAGTGATGTCTTAGAGGAAACACATCATTATATGCAGAATATAGGGAATTTAAATTCAGATAAGCCAGAACCGTTGAGAACTATACTGAATGAAATTGAGGCTAAAAAGTATCTTATTGAGAACAGTAAGAAATATAAAATCCCGAGGAATGAAATAGAAACCACAAAACATCATTTAAAAAGCTATGAAGAAGAGCTAAAAAAATATGTAAAGGAGTATGGCAGCTATGAATAAGATTTTATCATCATTTTCAATTGGCAAATATCGTGTTTTAAAATTATCCGCAATGCCGGAAAAGCCATATTCTCACATTAAAATCGGTGAAGAACAATTCGCACCTGTTCCAATATACGATATGGAGAACTGTGTTGCGATTGTAAGCAATCGTGACTTTACTGACAGCACTATTGAATTTATATGAATAAACCGCCCACAGCAGTGAGCGGTTTTCTTATACCTGTGTGCAATCAATTTCACCTGACTTGAACACAAACTTCACAAAAACAGCCGTTTTTTGCAAACTTCAGCACAAATCAGAACCAAACTTAATAATTTTACCGCTCTTAAAAAGGGCGGTATTTTTATACCCAAAAACAAATTATTCCGAACACTGTGGGCAATGAACACGGTGGGCGGAGAAAGGACAGAAACATGAACAACAGAAGAATTTTCATCAGCTTACAGCACTTCGCAGAAAGCGCAGGGGACGGTGGCGCAAGCGCAAACGTTCCGGATCAGACTGCCGATAACGGCGGTGGCGCTCAGGATAACGCATCGCAGAAGCCCACCTTTGACGATATGTTAAAGGACAAGGATATGCAGTCTGAGTTTGATAAGCGTGTAAGCAAGGCACTGGAAACAGCAAAGACAAAGTGGCAGAAGGACGCAGACGAGAAGCTCTCGGAGGCGAAGAAGCTCGAAAAAATGAACGCAGAGCAGAAAGCCGAGTATCAGCGCAAACAGACTGAGGAAAAGCTTGCAAAGCGTGAGGCGGAGGTTACAAAGCGTGAGCTTATGGCAGAAGCTAAGGTACAGCTTGCGGACAAGGGACTTCCTGTAGGGCTTGCCGTTGTGCTTGACTATACCGGCGCAGATGAATGTAAGACAAGCATTGAAACGGTCAGCAAGGCATTTGCCGAAGCCGTTGAAAGTGCGGTCAACGAAAGAATGAAGGGCAATCCTCCGAAAGCAGGAAGCCCGACAGGCAAGAAAGACCCGTTCCTTGAGGGACTGGGCGTATAAGAAAGGAAAAGAAATATGGTAAATTACGCAACCAAGTATTCAAACACTGTCGATGAAATTATCAAGGCAGGCGCACTCTCAGACAGTGCGGTAAATAATGACTATGAGTTCACCGGTGCACAGACCGTAAAGGTCTACTCTATGGGTACGGCAAAGATGAACGACTACAGGACAAGCGGCGCAAATCGTTACGGCACACCTGAGGAACTTCAGGACGAAACGCAGGAGATGGTAATGTCACGCAAGAGATCATTCTCTTACACGATTGACAAGACAAATGCCGTTGATTCTCCCGAAGGTGTAAAGGACGCAGGCAAATCACTCAGAAGACAGCTCGACACTGTGGTTATCCCCGAAATTGATACCTACAGATTTGCCGCTATCGCAAAGGGTGCAGGCTTCAGAACATTCACGGCACTGTCAAAGTCCAACGCATACGAAACATTCCTCACTGCAAACGGTATGATTGACGATGCGGAAATGCCCACAGTCGGCAGAGTGGCATTTGTTACTCCCGACTTCTATAACAAGCTGAAACTTGACGATAATTTCACTAAGGCAAGCGATATGGCACAGGAGAAGATTATCTTCAACGGTCAGATAGGACAGATTGACGAAGTGCCTGTTGTCAAGGTTCCCTCTGTCAGAATGCCCGCAGGTGCTGATTTCATTATCACAAACCCTATGGCAACGACAGGTCCTGAAAAGATAAACGACTACCGTATTCACGAAGATCCTCCCGGACTTGCAGGACACCTTGTAGAAGGTCTGTTCTACTATGACGCTTTTGTGCTGAATAACAAGAAGAATATGATAGCCGTAAATTACGGTCATCTCGGCACTCTCACAGCGTCTATGACGGCAGGAGAAAGCGGTAAGGGCATTGTTACCGTAATAGGCAACACAAACGGCGGTAAGCTCGTTTATAAGACGGCATCTTCTGTCACTGCGGCAACACTCGGCTCTGATGTATCGACTTGGGCGGAGCTTCCCTCAGACGGTGTCGTATCAGCGACAGCTTCACACAAGATTGCGGTCGCCGTATCCGTTGACGGTAAGGCTGTAGCGGCTTCCGAAGCGGTTACAGTAGCTGTAGGCGGTTAAGGAGAAAAACAATGACAGCACTGGAAACGCTTAAAATCCGTCTTGGCATCGATACCGAAGATACCGGTAAAGACGGACTGCTTGCCGTGCTTCTTGACAGCGCAGAGGACACTATCCTTGACGTTATCGGCAGAGAAGAACTTCCTGCAAGGCTTGTCAGCGTGCAGACAGAGCTTGCGGCTATTGCCTATAACAGACAGGGTGCAGAGGGAGAAACCGCTCGCAGCGAGGGCGGTATTTCCCGTTCCTTTGTGTCCGACTTGCCGCCCGATATGCAGAAAAGATTGCAGAACTATCCCCGAAAGGTCGGTGTTATCCGTGCGAATGATGACGGTTGATACAAGAACGCTTGCGGTGTATCGCAAGGTATCAAAGAAAAGCGACTATGTGGGAACGGTATCGGAGCTTAAACAGACAGCGACTGTAAACGCTGTTGTAAAGCCGGTAAACGACAGTGTTTCTGTCGAACTGTACGGCGAGAGAATACACGGTATGCTGACGATAGCAACAACGGATAAAGATACGCTTAAAGTCGGAGATATAGTAAGGTGTGACGGAGCAGATTACAAGATACTCTCCGTTGCGCATTACACTATGCACGACAGCGCAACGGCAGAAAGGACGTAAGCATGGAAGTGTCAATATCAGGGCTTGAAGGGCTTATGGTTAAGCTTGCAAGGCTCGGCGGAAGCGTAGATGCGGCGATGAACAAGGGCTTAGGCAGAGGAGCGCAGAAGATAAAGCGTGACGCTAAAAAGAACTGTCCTTATGATACCGCAAGATTGAAAAATAGCATTGAATGCACAAATCAGGAGTTTCATTCTTTCAGCTATGCAGACAATAAAAAGAACGAATATACCGGCAGTGTGTCAGGCGGTGGCTTTAAATGCTGGGTGGTAGGCACAAATGTTGAGTATGCTATGTTCGTCGAGTTCGGTACAGGTCAGCTTGGCGCACCGGGTGTTCCTCATACAATGCAACCGTGGACTTGGCGTGATTCGGACGGCAATTATCATACAACGTATGGTGCGCCTCCCAGACCGTACCTATATCCTGCATTATTGAGTAACAGAGAATATGTTTTTAAAATGTGTCAGACAGAACTCAGAAAAGCGATAAGGAGCGCAATGGCATGATAGATATTATACCCACAATTGCTGATATGCTTGCCGATATAGGCGCGGTAGAATTGCAGTTTCCCGACACCACAGCCGATTTTCCCGTTATTACGTTAAGCGAGATAGCAAATCAGAGCGACACCGTACTTCACGGTGCGGAGCGGCTGTCGGTTATCACGGTGCAGGTCGATGTGTGGGATAAGGCGGACACGCCTGCTGTGGTAGCCGATATATCGGCACAGATAAACGCTGTAATGGTATCGAAAGGCTTTCGCCGTATATTCGGACAGATGATGCCCGATGGCGAATTACAGCGTAAATGTATGCGGTTTTCCGCAAAAATAGACGAGTTAAATCACAGGGTTTATAGCCCATAAACAGAAAGGAAAATTATTATGGAACTTTTATCAAAAGGCACAAAATTACAGTACGCCGACACAAAGACAGGCACATTTAAGACGCTTTACGGCTTGCAGTCAACTCCCGATATGGGCGGCGATCCTGAAAAGGTCGATGTAACGAACCTGGCAGACGGCTCAAAGCGCTACATACCCGGTGTCAAGGACTACGGCGATCTGGACTTTACATTCTTCTACAACGATGATGACGATAATCCTGCCGTGTCAGAAGCGGATGTGTCAACGTCATATTCTACGCTGAGAGCGTTACAGAAATCAAATTCTACTGCATGGTTCAAGCTCCTTTACCCTGACGGCACAGGCTTTCTGTGGAGCTCAAAGGTATCGGTTAAGCGTTCTGCGGCAGAGGTCAATGCGGCGCTGAAATTCACGCTCAGAAGCACACCGCTTACAGAGCTTGAGGACGTAACCGCGGCGGCATAACTTGACATTTATAACCCTTCGTGGTATTATAGATACAAATATAGTATCACGGAGGGAATATAATGACTAAGCAATTAGAAAACTACCTTAACCACTACAACTATGTTGTAGGTGAACCTTGCGGCGAAAACGTACAGGCGGCTTGTGCCGAAATAAAAGCAAGCGGCGGAGAACTGCCCGATAACGTATATTTCTGCGGCAAGGAGAACAAGTACTACGAGATTAAGTCGAACGATGAAATCACGCAGTTATTACTTATCGAGAATGCAAGAACAAATGATAAACTTGCTGAGCTAATAGGTGATATGGCGAGTGAACACGCGCAGCAGGCAAGAATGAGAAAAGATGTTAAGTCAATCAAGAGTGTAGCGCTTTTCTTCCTGATTATTTCGATAATCGGTTTTGCTGTAATGTTCCTTAACATAGCAAGCATAGCACGGATACTGCATTGATGAGTAATCGGTAAGGTATAAGATCAAGCACATCTGAAAGGGTGTGCTTTTCTTATGCAAAAAATCAAACGGAGGATATTAAAATGGAAAACAGATTACCCTATGAAACACTGAAAATCGGTGATACCGAGTATAAGCTCAAAATCTCGGCTTCATCGGCAATCGAGATCGAAAAGAAAACAGGCAAGTCGCTTGTTGCGGGTATGGCGGATTTTGATAAGCTCGAAACAGTGACACTGTATCTGTGGGGCGCTTTAAATCGCTTCCAGGCGAACATTGACATCAGAAAGGCGCAGGAGATCTATGACGATTACATAGACGCAGGCGGTGATCTTTCGGATATGGCAGAGATACTCTTTAAGACGCTTACGGTGTCGGGTTTTTTCAAGCGTCAGCAGGCAGAAAAACTGCTGGCGCTCGCAGAAAAGGCAGAGAGTGGAGCAGTGCAGGAGAGCTGATAACTAATCTCTACCGCCCGGCACTGTCAGCAGGAATAACGCATAAAGATTTCTGGGATTTATCGGTACGGGAAATAACGCAGGCGATACAGGCAAAAAATGAATACGACAAGGCACACACCGAGTTTTACGAACGCTTGATGTGTGCCTTTGCTTATAGCATCGGTCAGCTTGTTGCCATCGGTGTCAACGCTCCAAGGCAATATCCGCACAGCATCGAAAAGGCATTTCCTAAGCTGTACGGACGTGATAAGTCAGAGGGAATACCCGTGTCGGACTGGGAGTTATCAAAGCAGAATATGGCTGAATATGCGGCGGCTACGAAAGGCAGGTACAAAAAGTGACAGTAGAACAGTTGAACGTTATAGTAAGCGCAAACAAGGATGATTTTGACCGTAAGATACGAATGGTGAATGAAAACCTTGTGAATGTGAAAAAACAGGCGGAAGATACTTCTGCCGGAACGCTGAGTGCTTTTAAGACACTCGCTTCGGGATTATCTGCGCTCGGTTTCGGTGCGATGATAAAGAACGCTATCAGCCTTGCAGGTGATCTTGAGCAGAACATAGGCGGCTCAGAATCAGTGTTCAAGAACTATGCCGGAACAATACAGAAAACCGCAGAAACTGCCGCTTCTTCGCTCGGGCTTTCACAGAGCAAGTATCTTGCGACTGCCACAAAAATGGGTGCGCTCTTTCAGGGTTCGGGCTTTTCTGTGGCACAGTCTGCCGATATGGTAACGCAGTCTATGCAACGAGCGTCTGATGTGGCAAGTATTATGGGTATATCCGTTGACAGCGCTATGGAAGCGGTCGCGGGTATGGCTAAGGGCAACTTTACAATGATGGATAATCTCGGCGTTGCCATAAACGACACGAATTTACAGATATACGCTCAGGAAAAAGGGCTTGGAAAGCTCTCTACCACACAGCAGAAGGTCAATGTCGCTATGCAGATGTTCCTTGATAAGTCGGAATATGCGGCAGGAAACTACGCAAAGGAAAACGATACCTATTCGGGTGCACTTACAACATTCAAGGCAGAGCTTGAGGATTTTGCCGCAGAAGCCGGTACAGCACTCCTGCCGCTTGCTCAGAGCGTACTCCCTGTGCTGTCAAGCTCTCTTGACGCATTAAAGCCCGTTATAATGACGGTGGCAGAAGCTGTCGGTGGTCTTGGTGATGTCGTTTCGGATATACAGGCGAAGATTGAAGCGGCAACGCCTGCACAGCAGACAATGCTAAAAATTGCTATCGGTATGGCGGTGGCAATACCTGCTGTAACGGCGGCAACAAGGCTTATGAGAGCCGCAAAACTTGCATATACCGGCGTACTGAACATACTTATACCGAAGCAGTTGACGTATGCAAGCGCTTTAAAAGCTACTATGGGCTGGATAGGAATAATAGTCGGTGCGCTGGCGTTACTTGGCATAGCCACAAATAAAGGCACAGAGGGCATAGATGACAATTCCGAAAAGCTGAAAAAAGAAAATGAAGCGGCAAACAAGGCGGCTAAAGGCGTTGATGATGTTGCAGAAAGCACAGATAATCTTACTGACAGCGTAAAACGCAGTCTTGCGGGCTTTGACGAGCTTAACAGGCTGTCGGGCAATTCCGGTACGCTTGCTTCAAGTGTGGTGTCGAGCAATGATGTGGAGAATGCGGATAGCCTTGCTGATGCGCTGAGTGATGTGCAGGAGCAAACTAAAAATATTGATTTGGGTTCGCTGTCATTTGATATTGATTTTTCAAATATATGGGGTGAGGTAGACAAGCTCTGGGGAAAACTGAAAAGCGGTGAAATAGGTAATTCAATTAAAACAATGTTCAAAAATCTTAGTATTGAATTAAAGCCGTTTCTTGATGGAATTGACGAAGTGCTTGGAACAGACCTTGATAAATGGCTTGGCGATGTCGGTACTTTTATCGGAGATATTGTTACTGATCTCAGTAACGGTGACATTGATAAGGCAATCGACGATTTATTTAATTTTGTCGAAAATGCTTTTGTGGAGTTAACACCGAGCATAACTACTATTTGCAGTAAAATTCTCGGTAAGGTTGACGAATTGCTCGGTACTTCATTCCGAAAGTCGTTTGACAAGTGTGCTGAGTTATGCTATCAGGCAGGTGTAATGCTAAGTAACGTTATAAACGATACTGCCGGTAAGACGGAACGCAGTCAGAAATACAACACCACATACAGCGAAATGCTGACATATATGCGTGACTGGATGGTGAAAAACGACAGCACAAGTGCAGATGACGCATACGGCGAAACGGTCAGCCATTTTAATGTTAACAATGATGAAGAACTGAAAAAATGGTTTGACGAAGGCAATTACGGCGCTTCACTTTATGAGTTTGCAAAGTCGACGGCTATGCAGATAAAAAATGACAAGGTTGACCCTGTTCTTAAGCGTCGGCTAAAAGGGCAGTCTACATGGGCAGATATCAGCTCATTCGGCATTCTCGGTTACGCCGACGGCGGTTTCCCCGATTACGGCGACCTGTTCATAGCCAATGAAGCAGGTCCTGAGCTTGTCGGCACTATCGGTAACCGTACCGCAGTTGCGAACTCGTCAAGCATAGAAACAGCAATTTATAATGCTGTACGCTCGGCTATGTCAGACAGTGCAGGCGGTCAATCCGCAGATATACACGTCACGGTCGATATAGACGGCGACACGGTCGGTGAAACCGTAGCACGCTATAATGCTGTCAGAAACCGCAGACTTAACGGAAGGAGTTAATATGCAGACACTTATAAAATTCGGTAATTTCACGCCGATTTCGCCCCGTTCATACGCTGTACAGAGGTCTGACCTTGACAGCGAAGACAGCGGCAGAAGTGAAACAGGCATGATGTTCCGCAACCGTATCAGAGCGGGTGTATACAAGATACAGGTAACGTGGAGGGTGAACAGATCTCAGCTTTCCGCTATAGCAAATGCGGTTTCTCCTGATTCGTTTTCCGTAACATTTTTCGACCCGACTACAGCAAGCACAAAGACCTGCACAATGTATGCCGGTGACAGAAGCGCAACTATGGTACTTAACGCCGATACCGCTACAGAAACGCTGTGGGATTTAAGCGTAAACTTTATCGAATATTAAGAGGTGATTCTATGCTTGATGTATCAGCCGCTTATACGGCGGCAATAAAGGACAAGAACCGCACAGATCGTATTACAGGCACAATTAAGCTCTGTGACGGTGAAACTATAAACATAACCGATGATATCATAGTAAATAACAGCGTCACGCTGAAAGAACAGCTTGTATCGGGTGACACCTTTGAAATAGGCACGTTCTACACAAATCAGCTTGATATAACGGTGTATGACGATAACTTCCTGACAAGGAGCTATGCAAATGCCAGGATATCGCCGAAATATGAGATACAGCTTGCCGACGGCACATGGGAAAGCGTTCCGCTCGGAATATTCACGGTAGACAACAGTTTGACCAAGCGCAAGGGCAGTATCCACAAGCTGACGGCATTTGACGACAGCACAAAGTTCGATGTTGATATATCGGCGTATTCGGGCGGAAAAAAGACAGTGCAGCAGCACATCAAGGAGCTCGCCGCAGATGTCGGAATAACGCTTGCAACAACCGATTTCAGCTCATATCCGAACTATGATCTGACGGTTGACTCCGGCTCTTCAACGGCAATACAGACATACCGCGATCTGATAGAGTGGTGCTGTGCGCTTATGGCGGCATCGGGAAGGATCAACAGGTACGGCAAGCTCGAGATCGTAAAGCTTAAGGAAAAGACGAAAACTGTTGACGGCACGCTTGTGTATGACGCGGATTATACAGTCGAGGGGTATGAGCGTACCGGTACGGAGTTTTTTGACCTCAGAGCGCTGACAAAGTATTTTTCAACAACATTTGACGGTGAACAGTATGTGTATAAAAACAGCGCGATGATTACGGCATCTGATATCGCCGCCAGAAACGCCACAATGTTTATACCGGAAAATCCGCTTTTGCAGTCTGTATCTGATCGCACTGCGGCGTTTGAAGCTTGTGCCGATGCCATAAATATCGCACTGCGGCGTGTGGAGTTTTCATTCAACGGAAATCCTGCCATAGAGTGCTTTGATACGCTCTGCGGTAACGGCGGAAAGATAGATGTAAACCGCACAATAGCATTTTTTCCGACCTCGCTTGTATGGAAATACAGAGGGGCGCATAAGGTCAGCTGTGCTTTTGCGGAGCTTACAGATGAAGCTACTGCAAGCGTATCTGAGATGGCAACTTTTGCGGCAGCTGTAGCAAATAAATCGCCGCTCTGTACAAAAAACAAGACTGATAAGCGTATAGATGATGTGGCAAAGCGTGCTAACGGTGTGGGAAAATTCACCAACGCCGATAAGAACTGTGAGATATTCAATGATTACGAGAACAATACGGCAAGCTCGTATTATGCTCATGCGGAAGGGTATAAGACTACGGCTAACGCTCCGTACAGCCATGCGGAAGGGAGCAACACTGTAGCGTCAAATCCGTCCTGTCATGCCGAAGGGACAGACAGTGTGGCGAGCGGTCAGAGTTCGCACGCAGAGGGTGAGAATTGCCGTGCAACAGGCAGTTATTCTCATGCCGAGGGTCATTATACGGTTGCGAGCGGTATCAGCTCTCACGCTTCCGGCTGGGGTACGGTGGCAGGAGATGAAACGTTCGCAATAGGACGGTGGAATAAAACAAGCAAAGGACTGTTCGTTGTCGGTAACGGCTGGAATTCCAGTTCGGACGAAAGCGATGCGCGCAGGTCGGATGCTTTGGTGCTTGACACGATGGGAAACTTGCATATAGCGGGGAAGCTTACGGCGGATGGTGGTGTTGACAGCAGCAGTGACGGCGGTGGTAGTAGCGGATATACATTGCCCGTGGCAACAGCCGATACGCTCGGCGGCGTAATTATAGGGGATAATCTGCTGGTATCGGAAAGCGGTATAATTGCCGCCGATCTGTCGGAATGTGTTAAATCCGATGAAATTGCGGACTGGGCGAAAGCCGAAAACAAGCCTGCGTATACGGCTGAGGAGATAGGGCTTGGTAATGTTGATAACACAGCAGACGCAGATAAGCCGATATCGTCAGCAATGCAGACGGCGCTTGACGGCAAGGCAGATGTGTCACATAAGCATACGATATCTGATATCACCGATATGCCCGCGTCACTTCCCGCAAGCGGCGGTAATGCGGATACGGTTGACGGCAAGCACGCGAGTGATTTTGCGGTGGCGGGACATACGCATACAGCGGCTGAGATAGGTGCGGCGGCAAAGAGCCATACACACACAAAGTCACAAATAACAGATTTTCCGACACTGGGAACGGCGGCGGGAAAGAATATTGATTACTTTGCAACGGCATCACATAAACATACAGCGGCTGAGATAGGTGCGGCGGCAAAGAGCCATACACACACAAAGTCACAAATAACAGATTTTCCGACACTGGGAACGGCGGCGGGAAAGAATATTGATTACTTTGCAACGGCATCACATAAACATACAGCGGCTGAGATAGGCGCGGCGACTGCGGCGAATATCACGGCAGCGGTAAATGCTGTCAGCATAGGCGGCAGGAACATTGTTACAGGTTCGGAAACACTGACTATCGGAACAGGAAAACGTGCAAAAGGGCATTGGCGGACAAGCGGGTCTTCCGGCAACGGTGAAATACTCGGAACATTCCGGGAAAGTATGCCATCTTGTGGAGAAATAACGGCGATTAGTATAGATTGCTATACGCTCGGTGCGGAATATGGCATTACGCAGGATAATGTCCCACTAGACAAAGACAGCTATTATACGTTGTCATGCTGGGTGCGTAGCGGAAGCAGTAATAATGCGCGTTGTGCATTACAGCCTTTTTGGAAGTCATCGACCGATAGTGGCGGCAGAAAATATTTTGTGGTAGGACCATCGTGGACACGATTGAGTTTCACGTCCACAAAAAAGCCTGCCGCAACCGGTAATTATTCCGCCGGATATGTTCTGGCTGTACCGAATGACGATTACCCGGAACCGACTATATCGGTCTGTGGCATAAAGTTGGAAAAAGGTAATAAGCCGACTGACTGGACTCCTGCACCTGAGGACGCAGAGCGCAGAATAACGAGCCTTGAGGCGAGAGTGGCGGCGCTCGAAGCGGCGGCGGTATCGGGAGGTGAGGTATAATGCTGGACTTTGGGAAATGGATCGTCGAGGTCGCGGTAAACGGCGTGAAGAGCGGTAGCTTTGACAGAGCATGGGCGGCTATGCAGCTTGGTAACCATTACAGCCGCGACAGAATTACGGCGGAGGATATTGCGAGGTTTGATACAGCGATTGATGAGTTTGAGGCGGAGATGAAGGCAGAAGAAGAAATCGGTGTAGAACCGGTTGAAATAGCAGATGCCGAATAATCGGCAGAAAGGACGAAAAAATGAGCAAGATACAGATAATTATTGACAGCATAGCAGGTGCTGTCGGAGCGGTGCTGGGCTTTATGTACGGCGAGGTGAACGGGCTGTTCTGGGCACTTATAGCTTTTATGGCACTGGATTATATCACGGGCGTGATTGTGGCCGTAATCGAAAAGCGTTTATCATCGGAAGTCGGTTTCAGAGGTCTGGCAAAGAAATTTCTGATACTGGTATTTGTTGCGGTCGGCCACATCGCCGATACATACATACTCGGCGGAACGCCTGCCGCAATGTCAGCCGTGATGTTGTTCTACATCGCAAATGAGGGTATCAGCATAATCGAGAATGCCGCCGCACTGGGGCTTCCGGTGCCGAAAAAATTAACCAATATAATGGAGCAAATCAAAAATAAGAGCGAAAGCGAGGAAAAATAATATGAGCAATAGTCCGTTAATTAGTTACACGAGGATAAGTCCTCACAGAAACAGCCCCAGAAATCACAAGATAGACACTATAACAATACATTGTGTTGTAGGTCAGTGCGCGGTTGAACCGCTCGGCGAGCTCTTTCAGACGAAAGAAGCATCGTCAAACTATGGCATAGGTTACGACGGCAAAATTGCAATGTACGTTGAGGAAAAGGACCGTTCCTGGTGTTCATCAAGTGCAAGTAATGATAACAGAGCTATCACGATAGAGTGTGCAAGCGACAGTTACGAGCCGTATGCTATCAACGATAGGGTGTACAAGTCACTGATTAAGCTCTGTGTAGATATATGCAAGAGAAACGGCATTAAAAAGCTAATGTGGAAAGCTGACAAGTCGCTCATCGGACAGGTCGACAAGCAGAACATGACCGTACACAGATGGTTTAACTCCGGCAAATCATGCCCGGGCGAGTACATATACAGCAGGCTCGGTAAAATTGCCGATGAGGTCAATGCTCAGCTCGGCGTGAAAAACACAACAAACGTTACACCCAAGAAGTCAAATGCCGAGATAGCTAAAGAAGTAATACGGGGCTCATGGGGTAACGGCATAGAGCGCAAGCAGAGATTGACCGCCGCAGGTTATAATTACACGGCTGTGCAGGCGGAAGTTGACAGAATGCTCGGCAAGAAAACATCGACAGTTTCCACACCCGCTAAAATTAGTAAGGGTGACCGTGTGAAAATAAAGCAGGGGGCAACCTGGTACGGCGGAACGAAAGTCCTTACAGGCTGGTTACTAAAAAAAACCTGGATTGTCGATGAAATTGTCGGCAACAGAGCAGTGCTCGGTAAGGACACTACAGGCGTTTTCAACATACAGTCGCCGATAGACGTTAAGTATCTGAAAAAATAAGTATAATAGTTATCCCCCGGCGGAGCGATAAGGCTCTGTCGGGGGATTTTTTGTTGGATTTTATAGATAGTTAGGAAGCTAACTTGACACCGATTTGACACCCTATTAGGGTGTCAAACTGCCCCAAAATGCACCAAATCAGACGCATTTCAAGAAAACAAAAACGCTCGATAAATGGCTTGGTTAAGCCATTTATCGAGCGTTTTACAAATATTGTAGCTGGTACGGGTAACAGGACTTGAACCTGCACGCTTTCGCACCAGAACCTAAATCTGGCGTGTCTGCCAATTCCACCATACCCGTATATAAAAACGACGCTGAATGCTCAGCGTCGTGTGGCGGAAAGAGAGGGATTCGAACCCTCGAACGGGTATTAGCCGTTACACGATTTCCAATCGTGCGCCTTAGACCAGCTCAGCCATCTTTCCACGACTTAAATATTTTATCATATTTTAGTTGCATTGTCAAGAACTTTTTGAAAAAAGTTCTTCAGAGTAAATTCCCAAAGTAAGCTCCACAGTGGAAATTTGAGTGGAACTTACTTTAATAAGAAAAGTATGGCAATATTTAGTGTGGGGAGGAGGTCACCCGGAATGAAACGTGAATTATCCGTGAAAGTTGCGTTGTGTAGCTTACTCGGATAATTACATACTTTATCTTTTTACAAAAAATTGTGCTTTTTCCTCTTGACAAGCACTATATGTTGTGGTATAATTTAAAAACAACAAACGAATGTACTTACTGCTTTTATATACAGTAAATTTGAAAGGAAGATTGTTATGGTAAAAGTAAATGTAAAGAACGGCACGCTTGATCAGAAAGAGATCGATGCCTATGTTCAGTATGCGATTGAGGCTAATCCCGGTAAGCTTGTAACAGAGCTTGATATAAATCTTGACGGTGATTACGCGGATTTAACATATCATTTCGGCGAAATTCCGTTTGATCGTATCCGCCGTATCACAGGATATCTTGTTGGTACTCTTGACAGATTTAACAACGCCAAGAAGGCAGAGGTTCAGGACAGAGTAAAACACAGCCTCGCTCCCGAAGAGGAAGAGGATATTTACGTCACTGCTTAAACCGTCATTGTTCTCCAAAAAATGACAGTATATATTTAAGGCTATCCGCCCATACTTTTATTGGAAAATGAAAGTATGGGCGGTGGTTTTTTGTATTACAACAAGGTCGAGATAAGCGGCGTAAATACATCAAAGTTAAAGGTGCTCAAGGAGTCCGAGAAGATGGAGCTTCTGCAAAAAATGCGTGACGGAGATCCTAATGCCAGAGAAGAGCTTATAAACGGCAATCTCCGCCTTGTACTCAGCGTGATACAGCGTTTTTCCGGCAGAGGAGAAAACCCAGATGACCTGTTTCAGGTCGGATGCATAGGTCTTATGAAAGCAATTGACAATTTTTGCCCGGATTTTAATGTCAGATTTAGTACGTATGCTGTGCCAATGATTACCGGCGAATTGCGCCGCTATTTACGCGATTCAGGTTCGATCCGTGTCAGCCGTTCTATGCGTGATCTGGCATATAAAGCGATGCAGGCGCGTGAAAAGCTTACAACCGAGCATTCAAAAGAGCCGACAATTGAGCAGATCGCAAAGGAAATCGACGCAAAACGCGAAGACGTTGTAATCGCTCTTGAAGCCGTCAGCGACCCGATATCGCTGTATGAACCGGTATTCTCCGAATCGGGCGACACGATATATATGATGGATCAGATAGGCGATAATAACGATGATAAAAACTGGCTTGATGAAATTGCACTGAAAGAAGCGATAATCGGGCTTGACGACAGGGAAAAAAATATACTCAAGCTCCGCTTTTTCCGCGGAAAAACTCAAGTAGAGGTCGCACAGGAAATAGGCATCAGCCAGGCGCAGGTATCAAGGCTCGAAAAAGGCGCGCTCGGTAAAATAAAAAAAGCGTTATAACTTTGAAATCACATATTTCTGCTTGACTTATACAGTATATTGTGGTATACTAACTGCAATATTAAATTAAGGATAATAGCAGAAATATGAAACGCTTTCTTTTACTCATACCGGTGATGATTCAGCCATATATTTTACTGTTTGCTCTCTACTCCATATTTATAAATCAATATATTGTAGAGCGTTTTTTCGGCGGTAATGGGCTTTGGCTGTTATTTGTGATATTTGTGACAATTGTCATTTCGTTTATATGCACGCTTGTGTATATGCCGTTTTGCCTTGCAAAGGGGTGGGGAGCAAGACAGACAGCCTTTTTCAATATGCTTATAAAGCTTGTTCAGATACCGGCATATCTTGCTATATTTGTGCTTGGTGTATTATTTTTCCTTACAATTTTCACTTATGCTTTTTCTGTTTTTTTCGTGCTGTTCGATTGTATAACGATATTCCTTACAGGACTTGTCGGATTAACGGCAAATCTCAGGGTTTATAAGGAACGTAAGTGTTCCGGAAGCTTTGCGGCTTTGAATTCTGTATGTCAGTTTGTTTTTTGTATAGATGTTATAAGCGCTGTTATTGTTTATATATGTTCAAGAAAAGAGCCTGTGCAGTGAAATTATATTGAATAAAATGCTATAATTCAGTGTGTTGACTTGCTGTGGTTGGCACGCTTTTTTATGCTACAAAAAAATGCTGATTATAACTATTAAAATTCGCAGAATAAAGCGATATAGGCATACAGCAAATGAGTTTTATATAAAAAAGGTTATTTTTAGGCAACAAAAGCGCACTTTTTTGAAAAAACATAATTTTTCTATAAACTGAAGATGGATCAGATAGGCGACAATAACGATGACAGAAACCGGCTCGATGAAATAGCTTTGAAAGAGGCGATAATAGGGCTTGATGACAGAGAAAAGAATATTCTTAAACTCCGCTTTTTCCGTGGAAAAACACAGGTAGAAGTAGCTCAGGAAATAGGTATCAGCCAGGCGCAGGTATCAAGGCTCGAAAAAGGTGCGCTCGGTAAAATAAAAAAAGCGTTATAAACTAAAAATTTCAAACATATTGACTTGTGCAATTACGCATAGTATGTTTTATTATAAAACAAGCGTGTGTTGACCGTGAAGGTTGACAAGCGCTTTTTTGTTTACATTTATTGAAAACCCACCTTTTATATGTTATACTGAAAACAGGGGTGAGCGTATGAAACGTAAAATAAACAGAAATACGATATTGAATATTGCAATCGTTGTACTTGCCGTAATATGTGCGGCACTGTGTCGGTGCCTTGACAGACTTGCCGAAATTCCTGTATTACGGATCTGCAGAAGCTTAATATACATCGTATTGTTTTTGTGGTGGGGAGTTACGCTAAGAAAGCGTATAGTGCAGGTGCAGGCAAAGCGGTTTATGACAGCCATTTCGTTTCTTATAGTTTTTTGGGTACTGGTCAGAACCGTAAAATTCATTTTTGTTGAAAACCCTACAGTTATCCGCTTGCTGTGGTATTCTTACTATATACCTATGATATTTATTCCCGTGCTTTCGCTTTTAGTTACTCTTTCATTGGAAAAATCGGAAAATTATCGAATATCCGGAGTTAAGATATTGTTGCTTTCATTTTCTGCTGTACTGGTTGCAACAGTGCTTACAAACGATTATCATTGCTTCGTTTTCAAGTTCCCGGAAAATGTACAGGTGTGGAGCGACAGTGATTACAGTTATTCGTTCGGATACTGCATTATTGCTATTTTTATACTTTTCTGCACGGTCAGCGCTCTTGCGGTGTTGATATACAAATGCCGCATACCAAAGACGAAAAAAATGATCGTTTTGCCTGTCATTCCCGTAGCTCTGATGGTAATATACAGTGTTTTATATGCCTGCGGTGCAATATCAAGCGGCACGATATTGCATAAGATCTCGGGTGATATGACGATTACAGTAAGTCTGCTGATAATGCTTACATTTGAATGTTGTATTTACAGTGGGTTGATTCGTTCCAATACGCATTATATCGAATTGTTATGTCCGTGTACGCTTCAGACGCTGATAACCGATGACGATTACAATGTTTTGCTGGCATCGGACTGTGCGGAAATGTTGTCCGAAGAGGAGATGAGGTCTGCGGAAAAAATGCCGGTAACAATAAGCCGCGGTAAACGCCTTTCATCAACAAAGATCAAAGGGGGTCATGTCCTTTGGTTTGATGATCTGTCAGAACTTGAGGAGATCAACGAAAAGCTGGCTGAAATGAAAGATGATCTGAAGGAGGAATATGATCTTTTATGTGAAGAATACGAGCTTAAGAACAGAGAAGCCCATATTCTTGAAAGAGATAGGATATACGACCGAATACAGAAAGATACCGCAGGTCAGATAAAAGCTCTGAACAGTCTTATTGACAGATTTGAATTGGAAGAAAATGAAAATGAGCGTAAAAAGCTACTTGGCAGAATGGTGATAATAGGCGCATATCTGAAACGAAGAAATAATCTTATATTCCTCTCCGAAAAATCCGATATGATAAGCGAAAAAGAGCTTTATCTTGCATTTCGCGAACTGATTGACAACCTTGAATTGTATGGCGTTACCTGCGGGCTTGATATAAAAGCGGATACTCCTTTGCCATCGTGTACAATCACTGAAATGTTTGATACTTTTGAGAAAATTCTGGAGCTGTCGCTTGAAAGCATAACTGCAGTCAACGTTGTTATAAACCGTAGCGCAAACGCTTGTAAAATGACTGTAATATCCGATGCCGTATCCGATCTGAGCATATTAAACGGCAGCAGGATAAGTGCAGTGCGCGATGATGACGGAGAGTGGCAGATAACATATACCGGGGAGGTGGAAAAATGTTTGACATAGGCAGAAAATTCAGGCTCAGAAGAGCTGTAAAAGAAGCATTCGATAATCTCCCTATCGGTATATGCTTTTTTGACAGAAACGGTATGGTTACATTATGTAATACACAGATGAATAAGCTTGTGTATGAGATCAGCGGGAACGATATCCGATATATAGACGACATATTTAATTTGCTCGGTGAAGATAGAAGCTCGGGTGGCACAGTCATTATGGTCGACGGTAAAGCATGGCGTTTCAGACCGGATATCGTTATTGATAAATACGAAGACTGTTATACCCAGATAACCGCTACAGATGTAGACGAATTGTATGCATACAGGTTAAAACTCGAAGAAACAAGCAGAAAGCTCGAACGGGCGGGCGAGCGTATGAGAAAGCTGACCGAGAACATCAGAACGGTCATACGCGAGGAAGAAATACTCGGTATGAAGATCCGTGTTCATGATGATATAGGCAGGAGCGTGATCGCGACCCGCAATTTGCTTAACAATAACCGTCCGACAAATGAGCTTGATCTTACTGTGTGGAAAAATGCGGTCAGGCTTCTTATGAGGGATAACGAAAAGAACAGCGGTACATACAGCTATGATATATCGGAACAGCTGAAAGAAACGTCTTCTGTTCTCGGGATTGAAATAAATATTACCGGAGATATTCCCGATTTATTTTATAACAAGATATTCATCACAGCGGTCAGAGAGTGTGCGACAAATGCAGTACGTCATGCAGGCGCAGCAAAGCTTAACGTAAAATGCAGTAAATGCGGTGGAAGACAATGGATAGCCTTGTCAAATGACGGAAGAGTTCCGGATAGTACCGTTACGGAGGGCGGCGGTCTTTCATCGCTTCGTGACAGAATTGAAAAAGGCGGCGGAACAATGAACATAAACTCATATCCGTTTTTTGAGCTTGTAATATCTTTCCCACTTAAAAAGGAGGTAGTGCTATGACGCAGGTACTGATAGTTGAAGATCAGAAAATGATAAGGGAAAGCCTTGAAAATATGGTTACACAGACAGACGGCCTCAGACTTGCAGGCTCTCTGTCCTGTGCCGCACTTGCCGAGCAATACTGTATGCGGGGCGATATCGACCTGATACTTATGGATATTTGCACAGAAAATGACGAAAGTGGATTTGTCGCTACAGAAAAGATCAAGAAACGCTTTCCGACAATAAAAATAATCATCATAACCTCTATGCTTGATTACTGCTATCTTGATAAGGCAAGGAATGTCGGCGCTGAAAGCATCTGGTTCAAAGATGCAAGCGAAGAAGAGCTGCTCAGCGTTATAACGAGGACGATAGACGGGGAGTGCGTATATCCCGACAAAATGCCGGAGGTATCGGTCGGTAATGCTACCAGTTACGAGTTTTCCGATGCCGAGATCAGAGTTCTGCGTCTTCTTGTGGAAGGTATGACATATAAGGAGATGGCACAGGAGCTTTGCGTTACTCCCGATTGTGTCAAGGCGCACGTCAGCAGTATGCTTTCTAAAACAGGTTATTCCTCAAAGACCAAGCTTGCCGCAGTTGTAACCTCAAAAAAACTGATTGTTAACGGATTTTGACAGAAATTTTCAGCATTTACTTATAATTTACCCATTTGGGTAATGGCTAAATTCAATTCGTATGTTATAATAACCTCAGATAAATAATCCGCATTGCTTTTATAAAGCTGGCTGAGAAATACACTAAAGGCAAGGTCTGTATGCAGAAATGAGTTGAAAAAAGGGGTGGGAGTACATGGGCTTTTTTGAAAGAATGAAAAAATACAATTATAATGATGTAATTGAGATCTATGCATCCTGCGGTCATATGTGTTACACCTATAGCTATAACTTTGATCTTGTTAAAAGCGGCGATAAATGGCTGTTCAGCTGTAATTGCTCGGTAAGCGGCAAAGAAGAAAGAGTCAAATCGGATAACCGTGAGATAACGCAGGAAGAAGCCGAAAATGTAATCAAAGCGGCTGAGGAAAGCGATCTTGCGGATAAAATCAAGAAATACCGACCAAGACCGTTAAGCCGTGTGGTTTTTGTATGCGATGAAACGATGTATTCGAGCAGTCTGAAGTTTGCAGACGGCACTAATCTTAACGCGGAATGCAAGGTCAGCGAAAATGTTAAGGATTTGTTTTATGCTCTGGCAGAAAAGTATGGAGAGGAAGAGACTTCCTGATTTTGCAGGGATAACACTACAGTCTGCTATATTGTTAATAAGATATGACGATAGTCAACTGCGTAAATATGCAAACAATAATTATAAGGTAAAAAAGCTGATAAGCTTAAATAAAGATGAAACAGGAGGAATATAATGGGACTTTTTGACAGACTTAAAAACACAGCGGTAAGCGCTGTAGGAGGTGCGGTAAACAATGCCGCAATGTCTTTGGGCAATAAGAGCGAAACATTTACATTCACGGCACTCCCGGAAAGTCTTGCACAAATGCAGGCACTGCCTGAGGCAAATCTTGATTCGCCGTTCAAAACTGCCGCTCTTACAGTATGCGCACTTTGCGCTTATGCGGCGGACAAAAATATCGGTACGGAAATGCTCAACTGGCTGAGAGGACCGCGCCCGCTAAACGGCGCTGAAATTTCATTCCTCAATGACCGTTTCCGTGACGGAAAGACCTATATCCCGTTCTCATATTTTGAGGGAGCAACACCGGATAATGATTACACGCCTTCAGAGCCGTTCAGAGTAACGGTACAAAGTACGCACGTTTCGGGCGAGGAACAGGGCTATATGAAGCTGTTTATTCCCTGTGGCGGCGCAGACAGCCCAAGACCCATAAAACTGCGTATGAAGGGCGACGGCAAATGGTTCTTATGGGAGCAGTACCTGCTTACAGGTATACGCACACCCAAATCCGCAGACCCCTGGGCATAAGCTGTAACGGCTTATGTTCGCATAAATCAGGAAAATTCAGAGTATGAAAGGATGAATAGTATGAATCTTATCGGTAAATGGAAAGTTAGAGAATTGCCGGTTTATCCCGAACCGGGTAAAATGATTTTCGTAGCGGTTGAAGACTTCCCGAAGTATATCACTGACGAGGATCTGCTTAACGAATATATGCAGCAGGCTTCTTTTATTTACGAATTTTGCGAAGACGGCACGGTTGAAACAATGATGCCTATTCCGGAAGAAATGATGGAAAAGGCAAAGGAGCAGGGAGCTAAGATAAAGGGTAACTACGGTGTGATTGAAACTACCGAGTGGAAGGAAGAAGACGGTAAGATCTTCTATGATACAAAAATAAACGGTACTGTTATGGACGAACCTGTTTCTTCATTTGCTGAAATAAAGGAAGCGGAAGACGGCACTATCCGTTTTAACGCAGGCTTCACTGTTTTAGAAAGAGTATGATCTCCTTGTTGATCGGGGTTACCACCGTATGCTGCGGCATATGGTGGTTCTTTTTTATAAATCAACCGGTTTTGTCTTGCAATCTTCCCGATAAAGTGCTATAATCATACGTCGAGTGATCAAGAAAAGAAGGTTATTTTTTGGCAGAAAAAGCAAGATCCGTTTCCCCTGAATTTTTCGGAACAGAAAGCGTGTGGAAGATAATGCTCCGTATCGCTCCGCCTATAATGCTGGCTCAGCTGATACAGGCAATGTACAATATAATCGACAGCCTGTTTATCGGGCAGTATTCAGATGACGGACTGACAGCACTTTCCGCGATATACCCGGTCCAGTTGATCATAATCGCGCTGGCAGTAGGCACAGGTGTCGGAACAAACACCCTTATCGCTAAGCAGTACGCGCTTAAGGACGAAAAGGGCGCAAACCATACAGCGGGTGTCGGAATGGTGCTTGCGGTGATAATGTGGGCATTGATATCCGTAATATCAATAGCGTTTATGGGCTTTTATGTCGGTATGTCCGTTCAGTCGCCTGCAGCTATGCAGTATGCAAACGAATACGGGCTGATAGTAAGCGTAGGCAGTATCGGACTGTTCCTGGAGGGCAACTGGACGAAGGTACACCAGGCGGCAGGAAATATGAAGCTGCCAATGGTAGCGCAGATAGTAGGGGCTGTGATAAACATAGCGCTTGACCCTATTCTGATATTCGGTGTTGGACCTGTTCCCGAGCTTGGAATAAGAGGTGCAGCAATAGCAACAGTAGCCGGTCAGATAGCTGCCGCCGTGATTGTCGGCATAAAGGGTTTCAGAAAACCACCGGAAATAAAGCAGATGCCGAAGATAGCAAAGGATATCTACAAGCTCGGCTATCCGTCAATATGTATGCAATCACTCTACACCGTGTACATAGCACTGCTTAACATAATACTTGCAGGTTTCTGCGATGAGGCTGTGACAGTACTCGGGCTATACTATAAGCTACAGTCGTTTTTCTTTATTCCTCTTCTCGGACTTCAGACGTGCATTGTCCCGGTACTCAGCTATAATTACACCTCGGGCGATTATCTGAGGTGCAGAAAGATATTCCGCAGCTCTCTGATTATTTCGGGTGTGTTTATGATACTCGGAGTGCTGTCGTTTGAGCTTATACCGACACAGCTTATAGGACTGTTCACATCGAGCGAAACGGTAAAAAGCATAGGTGAAACAGGCTTCCGACTTATAGGAGCAAGCTTTATCCCCGCTGTTTTCTCATTTATGACCCCGGTTTTCTTCCAGTCTATAGGCTATTCCAAGACAAGCACCTTCCTTTCTGTATTGCGTCAGCTTATCTGCCTTGTGCCGTTATTCTGGATATTCTCGTTTATCGGACTGGATTACGCATGGCTTGCATTTCCGCTGACCGAGGTAATTACAGGAGCTATCGGTATGGGAATGTACTATTATGCTGTAAAACGTTTTTGAAATATGATATAAAAATTCCCCGTTTATCTTTTGGTAAACGGGGCTGATCTTTATAGGCTCTATAATAAATGATGGGAAAAACCAAGAACCGAAATATAGAAAAACTCCGCTCTTGTTACAGAGCGGAGTTGAATATTATTCAATTTGATTTATATGTTTATTATTATTGAAAATAAGACACACAGCAACTCCCATAATGCCGATTATGAAGTATGTCAGCGCCGCTCCCGAGCCTTTCCCCGTGCCGAATACGGTACACAGCAGAGAGCTGTCCGGTACAGCCGCCATAAAAGGCTCTGCAACGGTATCTACAAATAATCCTCCGAGGAAGTTTCCAAGCGGAATTGTGAAGAACTGCAAAGTGTTTCGTACCGAGTACACGCGTCCCTGCATTTCGGCAGGCACATTTGTACGCATTATAACGTCAAGGTTTGCACTCATCAGCGGAATTACTATCCAGCCGAGCACCGCACCGATACACCAGAAAACAGGCGTTTGTCCGAACGCCAGAAAGAAGTTTTCCGTGCTCATCGAAAAGAGCAGTGACAGGCAGATAACCTTTCGTCTGCTTTTCGGCTTGGGAATGAACGTGACTATAAGACTGCCGATAAGCGTTGCAATTCCGACACAGGTGCTTACCGCACCGAGAGCTTCCTTGCCGCCGCCGTTTCTTGAAAGTACCATCGCGGGTAAGATCGCTTCATACATTGACGCAACGAGATTTATCGCCGATAGATACATTATCAGCATTAAGATCTGCTTGTGCCTTCTCAGAAAGTCAAGTCCGCTTTTTGCCGATTGCATAAGCGACATTTCGGCGTTTTTAATCGTCTGTTTCGGTATGCGGATAAAAAACAGAAGCGTAATAAACGCAACCGCGAACGTTATAAGGTCGGTCGCAAGTACCGCACCGAGCCCCGCAAAGGAATAAACAGCCGTTGCGATTATCGGGGTTAGAATTGACGACAGTGATGATGAGAAGTATCTCAGTCCTCCTATCTTCTGATAGTGCTTTTCGGGCACGAGCAGAGTAGAAGCTATCTCCGATGCAGGTTGCTGGACCGTGTTCATAAGTCCGCATACCGCATTGACTATATAGAGATGCCACACCTGCAAAGCGTTGCACATAAACAGAAGTATGACTGTTACGGTACACAGTGCCGCTACGCTGTCGCATATAAGCATGGTTTTCTTCTTGTCAAACCTGTCACACAGTGCTCCCGCAAATATGCTGAGCAATACATACGGTGCGTATGACGTTATAGTAAGCATAGCCGTATAGAGCGCAGAACCGCTTTCTCCGTACAGCCACAGTACAAGCGCATAGCTTGTCATGGCACTTCCGAGTGCCGAAAATGATTGTGTGAGCCACAGCAGTATAAACTGTCCGAAGCTCTTGTTGTTATTCGTGTTATTCATTAACCTTGCTCCTTTTGTTTGATTTATGCCAAAAGCAAGGTCAGCGGATAAATTATTGAGTTTTCTCCATGCGGTTATCCGCTAAGCCTTGCATGGAGCTGTGATAGCGCAGATTATCAATATAACCACTCCTTTTTGATTATTTCTTACATTTGTCAGAATGTAACCGTTTCCTGCGGCTTTGTAAATGAAGACAGGGTAGCGGTAGCATTTTTCAGCCAGAATACCTGTGTGTTTCCGTCGTCCGCATCGTATATAGCCTTAAGCTCGGGGTAAGCCTCAAGCATAGAAACCCTTGCCGCACGGTCGTCATCCTCGACAAGCTCACCCTCAATTCTGAGCCAGTCGCCGTCAGCCATAGCGCATATCTCAACATTGGGATTTGCGGCTATCTGATGCGATACAGCCTTTTTCTTTCCGGTCTGTATGTACAGCCTTCCGTTGTAGATATGAGCCGTGCCGAAAGGTCTTACTCTCGGCTTGTCACCGTCAATTGTGGCAAGATAATATGTACCTGCCGCCTTTAAAAATTTGCATGCATCAAGTAATGTCTTCATAAAAATACCTCCTGAATTAAACCCATTGCGGGAATATTGACTATTTTATAACCGCCCTGAAAGCACTATAATTCTGTGCGTCGCGCTCGGTATGATATACCGCAAATTCTATCGCCTTAAAATAACTTCCGAATGTCTTTAACTGCTTTGCAAACACCTTTGCCACAACAATTGGCGGGTTCATAAACGCACCACAGCCGAATGCCCCCAGTATCAGCGCCTCGTTACCGTTTGCCGCCGCAATTTCGAATATCCTGCATATTCTTGAGCGAAGAAGCTCCGCAAGCTCTTCATCTGTGACCTTTGCCTGCTTGTCGCCCGCTCTGGGGTTCATACTGTTGCTCGGCTTGGGTCGCAGATTGGGAGCGGCACAGGTGATAATGTTCACCTTCTGCCATTCACTTTCGGGTAACAGCTTCGGTACGCTTGTGTCGCTCTTTATTACGTACACATCGGGCGTATAGATGCAGTCGTCATTATACAGCGGATTATTGGCATATCTGTGCGGAGTGTAGAAGCATCCCCACATATCGCCCGTGTTAAGGCAAGGGTAGAGCGTAGAACAGCGGCAGATCGACTCCTCCTGAGCCGAAGAGCCATGCGTTACACCGCCGCCCGGGTTACTTGCCGAAGCAAAGTTCAGTACACAGGTCTTCATACCTTGCTTTGCGTATTCAACAGCCGCTTCAAGCGAACGTTTACCGCTTACTGTAACTGTCGGTGAATATCCTTTCGACTGCGGCAAATCCACCGCTTCATTCGTTCCCGTAAATTTCTGGTTTGCGATAGAATTGCTCACAGCCGCCTTAAGTACAGTATTGCTCTTATACTGTTTCATTGTATCTTCAAAAACATCTATGTTGATTTGTCGTTTGTCCTGCATATTGTTCCTTTCGCGACTATTCTCCGGACGAGCCGAGCAGATCGTTCATAACATCGGAAGCATCATCAGCTCCGTCCATTCCGTCAAGCATTTTCTCGACAGTGCTTTTGTCCTTGTCGTCCTCATATTCGCTCTTGTACTTCTTTGGCTTGTCATTGTCAAGACGGCGCATAAGTATCGCCTGCTTGTATAAGTCCGGCATCTCCTCGGCGAGCTTTTTTCTGTCTGCCATAGGCACCTTATCGCCGTTCATTATCCGCATGGCTATCTTAAGGAGCTTGCCGTAATCGGTGAATTTCTTACCGCTTTTTTCAGCCTGCTTTTCTGCCTCACGCATTTGTTCGAGCTGCTGCATTGCGCTGTCATACTCCTGCTTTTTCTTCTCCCTCAGCTGTTCAAGCCTTGTCTTTTCCTCGGCGTGAGCGTCTTCGGAGGTAATGCTTTCATGCGCTTTCTGCTTCTCATCTGCACCTGTTTTATTCTGCGCAGTCTGCCGATTGATTTGATTTTGCGCAGGCGAGTACAAGCCTGTAGGTTTTAATGTTACATTCATATATTTTCTCCTTTGTCCTTACATTTCATTATATCGCAATAAAGCAAAAGGGCAGACAACTCCCGTCATCTGCCCCGATATTAAGTTTGATTACTTGGAAAAGCTGTACTTATCCGAAAAATCGAATGTTGCAAAATAATCCTCTGGCTTTTCTGCACGGCGGATAAGCTTGAACGAGCCATCCTCCTTCAGAAGAACCTCTGCACTGCGGAGCTTGCCGTTGTAGTTATAACCCATCGAGAAGCCGTGAGCACCCGTGTCATGGATATAGATGATATCGCCTATATCGATTTTAGGGAGCATACGGTCAACGGCGAACTTGTCGCAGTTCTCACAAAGACCGCCTGTAATGTCATACTTATGGTCGCAGGGCTGATTTTCTTTGCCCATGACCGTAATATGATGATATGCGCCGTAGATAGCGGGACGCATAAGGTTAGCGGCACAAGCGTCAAGACCGATATATTCCTTGTAGATGTGCTTTTCGCGGATAGCCTTTGCAACGAGCGCACCGTTGGGAGCAAGCATATATCTGCCAAGCTCAGTGAAGATAGCAACATCGCCCATACCTGCGGGAACGAGTATCTCTTCATAAGCCTTGCGCACACCCTCACCTATCACCTTGATATCGTTAGCGGGCTGATCGGGCTTATAAGGAACGCCTACGCCGCCCGAAAGATTGATGAAGCTTAACTGTACGCCTGTCTTTTCCTTAATTTCAACCGCTGTTCTGAATAAAATTCCTGCGAGTACGGGGTAATACTCGTTTGTCAGCGTGTTACTTGCAAGAAATGCGTGCATACCGAAGCGCTTTGCGCCCTTTTCCTTAAGTATCTTGTATGCTTCGATTATCTGCTCGTGCGTCATACCGTACTTTGCGTCCTTAGGGGTGTCCATTACATTGCCCTTTTCGCTTGTCTTGAATTCACCGCCGGGATTGTAACGACAGCAGATGGTTTCGGGGATACCTGTCAGCTTGTCGAGTACATCTATATGTGTGAAGTCGTCAAGGTTTATTATTGCGCCGAGCTTGTAAGCAAGCTTGAAGTCTTCATCGGGAGTAGCGTTAGAGCTGAACATAATGTCGTGCTGTTTAGCGCCCACCTTGTCGGACAGCATAAGCTCCGTGTAGCTTGAGCAGTCAAAGCCACAACCCTCTTCCTTAAGTATTTCCATAAGGTAGGGGTTGGGAGTTGCCTTTACGGCAAAATATTCTCTAAAGCCCTTGTTCCATGAGAATGCGTCATACAGCTTTCTTGCTGTTTCTCTTATTCCTTTTTCATCGTAAATGTGGAAAGGCGTGGGGATCTCCTTGATGATCTCCTCCAGCTTTTCCTTGGTGGTGAAAGGTACTTTGCTCATTTTTATGCCTCTTTCTTTTGTTTATATTCTGCCGTTCACGGCTTGGTTTATAGTTTGCTTTTGCTCAGACTTTCAGGTACTTTGCAAGGAAGTCAACAGACATCTTTATCCACTGCTTGCAATTGTCAAGATAGAACGCTTCATTCCAGCCTGTTACCTTGTCGCAGGTCGAAAGTCCATGCGGTCCGCAGTCGAACATATGCAGCTCAACGGGGACTTTGTTCGATACACAAGCCTTAGCCATAACAAGGCTGTTCTGCGCGGGAACGCAGTCATCGTTTGCTGTGCACCATAAGAATATTGGTGGCGTTTTGGGCGTTACACGGTTTTCAATAGACAGCTTTGACAGCTCATCTCTCGTTGCGTCCTTACCGAGCAGTACGTCAAACGAGCCCTTGTGCGGATTTGTCGTGCCGCTGATAACAGGGTAGCTCAGTATCGCCGCGTCGGGGCGGATATCCTCGGGCTTACAGCCGAGCGCCTTGTATATTGACGGATCCTGCCACATTGTAGCGGTACAAGCGGCAAGATGACCGCCTGCACTTGCGCCCCATACTGCAAGCTTGTTCGGGTCTATGCCAAACTCCTCGCATCTCTGCCTTAATTTAAGGATAGCATATGAAGCGTTGAGAAGCGGGGCAGGGTGTCTTGCGTTGATGCTGTATATCAGTACGAAAGCATTATAGCCCTCGGCAAGATAGTGCATAGCGACAGGCTCTCCCTCTCTTGCAGAGCAGAACTCATATCCGCCGCCGGGGAGGATAAGTATGCCCGGGCGCTTTTCGCAGAACGGCAGACCGTCCACGTTGTCAAGCATATATGCCTTCAAATAGACTGACTTGTCTTCGCTTAAAAAGTATGTCTTTATAGTCATGCTGTAATCCTTTCTTTATGTCAATTTCCGCGTTTTAAGCGGAGATACAGTTTCACACAATAATTGTACTACTTTTCGGAGAAAAAATCAAGTACCGCAACATAATAATTGCGGTACTTCAGTTTAGGTTATTTCACCGTATACTCGATAATATTGCTTATCGGCACATACTGACCCTTGACGTATGCCGAGAGATAAATTTCATAGCTGTGACCCGGCTCATTTCCGAAATAGCAAAAGCTGAGCTCGCCCTCTGCGTTTCTGTGGAGCATCTCCTTTCCGTCCTCATATACCATCCAGCCGAGGTTCGTATAACCTGTGACTTCGGGACGTGTGACGGTGTAGCTTTCATCTATCGTTATTGTAACGGGATCGTCTATTTTTATCTCGCTTTTCTGCTGTTCGTTCCACGAAAGGAAATCGAATTTCTTGCCGTTTACCTCAACATCTGCGGTGCAGTTTTCTTTATCGCAGTTTGCCTCATAGCCGAGAAGTGAGCCTGCTCTGCTTCCGTTTACCGTTCCGCTGACGTGGCAGTTTTGGTAATTTCCCATAATAGCCTGACCCGTGAGAACGCCTACATTGTCATCGCCTGTGACAACGGCATTTTCAATATCAAGATCGAACACTCCGCATACCGTTCCCCGGCCGATAAAGCCTGCGTTGCTGTGGTCAGAATATATCGTCATATACGTTATCTTGTGATTTTCGCCGTATACACAAAACGAAAACGGATGGTCTGAATTGCTTCCTCCGCTCCAGCCCATAGGTGCCCATTCGTAGCCGGAAAGGTCAATATCGGCTGTAAGGACGAGCGAAATCTGACCCTGCTCTACAGGCTGAGTGTTCACATAGTAAACAAAGCTCGCAAGCTCCTGCGGCGTTCCTGCGGTAAAATATCCGTTTTGGACGCACTTGTCGATATGATCCTTATCCGCAAGAGATAAGATATCCCCGCATTCGGTGTTATTCATCCAGTTATCGTTATCCGGATAGGCGCTCAGCAGATCGGCTTTTTCTTTTTCCAGCTTCTGCGTTTCCTTTGCTCTTTTTATCTTATCGCTGTTTTCACGGTAGAAGATGAGCTGCGGAGAGCGGTCGTTGCTGTCTGCAAAAACGGCAAGTATATCGCTTCCGTACATAACGATACTGAACAAGGTTTCATCACCTGAATAAACATTGATAATATCACTTGTGTATCTTGCGGATATGTCATAGGTTTTACCCGAAAGACTGTCGAATTTTTCGCCAAGCACTTCTTTGTAAGCGTTGCCGTTCACTGTGAGCGAATTTTCTGCGAAGAATGTGAGCGTTGTGTTCAGGTCGTCGGGATCTACCCATACACCGTTGAGAGCCGAACCTGCGTCGGTCAGTTTATTGTATTCATCGCTGTCTTTTCTTACAAGTTCTACCGATGAGATATACTTGCCGTATACGTTATACAATTTCAGCTTTTCACCGGCAAGTCTTACGAATGCGTTGGTATCTTCAAGTAAAGCGGATCGCAGCTTTACACCGTCAAGTCCTACTGTGAATGCATCATCGCCGATCTCACTTTTGAGCATTGAGAGAAAATTGTATTTCTTTATATTTATCGTCTGCCAATAGGTTGTGTTACACGTTACCCATTCACCGATGACCGAGTTTTCAAAATTTTCGGCAAGCTCTTGCCCTTTAACGCTGTAGACGTGATATGCTGTATAGCGTATACCGTCACAGCTGATTTCTATCGTATCTGCATCTTTCGCTGTGATACAGGCTTTCTTCATTTCTTCATCGGAAGAATTGTCTGAGGTACGGTCGCTGATCTCAATAATATCCAATTCGTCGAATATTGCCGTTCTGCCTTTATCGGTAAAGTTTGCAACAAAGCCGTTTTCATCGATCCATGTCCCACTTAGAAATTTATCGGTGTCCGAAAGCTCTCCCGACGGAATTTCGGTTACGGTGCGTAAAGACGTTTTAGTTTCGGAATTATCGGCTTTGCTTTCGGTTTCGGACACGGAGCTGTTTTGCACGTTCGAGTCAGGGTTATCTGTGCTTGTTGTTCTGTCGGATTGGCACGAGGTCAATAATAAAGATGTGATTATTGCTGTGGTTATTGCGGTAAGTAAAAACGGATTTCTTTTCATATACATTCCTTTCTGAAATGAAATGGGTATTTCGTGTGGTGATGTTTATTCGCTATACATAATTTTACCATATAACAAAGATTATTACAATAGAAAAGAAGAAATTTTATTATAAAAGTTCAAGTCTGCGGCTGCCTCAAAAAAACGATAAAATCTGTAATATCTAGCATTTCCGATAAAGCAGTAATTCAGATAAATTGCCAACACCGCTGAAAACAGTTTCCATATCTACAAGGTGTTAATAATTTCGTGAGTTTATCAATGCAACTGCACTATCACCGAAACTTCCAAAAAACGCACTATCCTGAGATATCTGTACAGTCCCCCGGGTCGAACAGAGCGGAGCGTCCCGCTTACGGCGGCTTTTCAAACGCAATCGTTTGTGTGTCTTATCGCCAACACCCCATTATGGCAGAAGAGGAGAGAGGTCAGGAAAGAGGGATGAGTGACGGAGCATTGCAAAAGCAATGCTCCCGCTCCTCTCGTCGCTCAAGAGGAATAACTGATTTGGGAGAAAACCTAAGGGGAGAGGGGAAAGCGCCTTTGGAGCGCCTTCCTCTCTCCCCTTGGGTTGTTTCCCTCACACATAGTAGCAACGTTATCGCACAGAATAGCGAACCCGAGAAGTGCTATCCGACAAAAAGCACTATCGGTAGCCTGCTATCCCACAAAGAGAACTATCGTCAACCTGCTATCAATATCAATTCCAAAAACACTATATTAGAAGCACAACAAATAACAAATTTTTGTCACAACCATCAGTAATATTTTTACAAAATCGCTTTTGACAACAACTTAAAATTGCTTAATAAATCCTTAAAATTTACTTAAATCATCACTCCGAGAAAATATTTCAATTATTTTATAAAACCCCCTTGACAGCCTACCGACATTGTGCTAAAATACCCAAAGCAAAACCGATTTTTCCGTGTAATATCGGCTTTACAAAAAGAAATAGAGCCTGCGCAGAGCGTTTGAAACATGACTTTGCACAGAAATATGAAAACGATTACCAAGTTCTGTCGAATGTTAGGTAAATATTTTTACCTTTATGATGACCGACAGCGGGAAAGGTGTGATTAAATGTTCCGGTTTAAATGGATGCTCGGAAAGATGAAAGGCTACCGTGCGGTTTACGCCGTAGCACTGTGTCTGTCAGTTGTGATACAGTCGTTTTTCCTTACAGGACCTATGATTGTTGAGCAGATAATAAGTATATTTATATCTTCTCCGGACGCTTTGCAGAATATTGAAAATCAGCGCGATCTGCTGATACTGCTTTGCGTTGCGATGATCTTATTTGTGTTTGTTCGTACCTGTCTGCAATTCCTTGCTAAAACTCTTTATGAGATAGTATCACAAGGCGTTCTGCAAAAAGTACGAAACGAGCTTTTTGAGCGTATTCAAAATCAGGATATGCACTTCTTTGACACTCATACAAAGGGCGATCTTGTAACAAGGCTTACGGGCGACCTTGATATGATACGTCATTCTATCGCATGGATAATTATGATGGTGGTTGAAAGCGGTGCATTGTTCTTATTCACCGTGATCTACTTTTTTACAATTGACTGGCTGATGACGCTTTGCATACTTGCACTTACTCCGATACTCTTTATAGTGACCCGTATGTTTGCGAAAAGAGTAGGACCGAAATATGTAGTGCTGCGTGAAAAGCTCTCGCGACTTAACACAAAGGCGCAGGAGAATATCGCCGCAAACCGCGTTGTAAAGGCTTTTGCCCGTGAGGATTACGAAAAAGAGGACTTTGACAAGTATAACAAGGATTACTGCGAGCATAATCAGCAGGCGGCTATGGTATGGCTTACATTCCAGCCTTACATAGAAACACTGGCGCAGGCTCTCTGGGCTGTGCAGATGCTTGTCGGCGGCATATTTGTTATCAACGGAAGAATTACAATAGCTCAGTACACAGTATTTTCCGGACTTCTGTGGACTATAGCAAACGCTATGAGAAATATCGGTATGCTGATAAACGATTTACAGCGTTTCTTTGCTAGTATTTCCAAGATTATCGAGGTATATTATTCACGCCCGAATATCGTGAACAATCATAACAGCGCCGAACGTCCCCGTCTTAAAGGTGATATCGAGTTTAAGAATGTATCGGCAAAGTTCGGTGATATTACTGTCCTTCACAATATCGATCTTAACATAAAACACGGTGAAACCATTGTAATAATGGGCTCTACAGGTTCCGGCAAAACAACGCTTATGAACCTTATCGCAAGGTTTTATGATGTGTCGGAGGGCGGAGTATATGTCGACGGAAAGAACGTAAAGGATTACGAACCCGATGTACTTCGTGCGAATATCGGTATGACTACTCAGGAAGTCCTGCTGTTCTCCGATACGGTTGACGGAAATATAGCATACGGTAAGTCGGATCTGCCTTTTGAAGATGTAAAGAACTTTGCTCATTTAGCGTCCGCAACATTTATCGAGAAGATGCCCGAGCAGTACGAAACGATAATAGGCGAGCGCGGTGTAGGTCTGTCGGGAGGTCAGAAGCAGAGAATAGCGCTGGCGCGTGCTATGGCTATTCGTCCGCCGATACTGATACTTGACGATACTACCTCTGCACTTGATATGGAAACAGAGGCGGAGATACAGGAAAATCTCAATAATCTTGATTTTGAGTGTACAAAGCTCATCATAGCTCAGCGTACATCCTCCGCAAGATACGCAGACAGGATCGTTATCCTTGAGGACGGTCGTATCAAGGAGTGCGGTACGCACGATGAGCTGATGAAACAGCGCGGCTACTACTATGAGATCTACACCCTCCAGAACGGTACAGAAGAGGAGGCGGTTTAAATGGCAAGAAATAAATTTGACGTTGATGAAAGACTTGAAACCCCATTCGACTTCAGTCACTTCAAGCGAGCAATGGTATATGTAAAACGCTATAAGTGGAAGATGATACTGGCGCTTACGCTGTCGGCAATATCGGCTGTAGTCGCCCTTATCGGACCTCTTCTTACAAAAGAGGCTGTCGATGTGGCGATACCGGACGGCGATATTCCTTATATAGTATTTTTGTCGATAGGCTTTTTGCTGTCTATAATTGTCAGCGTTGTACTCGGAAATATCCGTCAGCGCATTATGACAAAAGCGGGTCAGCTTATGATATATGATATAAGAAAAGACCTGTTTGCGCATTTGCAGGAGCTTCCGTTCCAGTATTATGACGACAGACCGCAGGGCAAGATACTTGTCCGTGTCGTAAACTATGTAAATAATGTATCGGATATGCTGACAAACGGCATAATCAACTTCATTCTTGAAATATTCAACCTTATATTCATAACGATCTTTATGTTCTCGGTCGATGCAAGACTGGCGCTTGTTATCTTTGCGGGCGTTCCTGTATTTATCGTTGTTATGATAATACTGAAAAACAAGCAGAGAAGGGCGTGGCAGGGGGTTTCAAACAAGAACTCGAACCAGACCGCATACCTTGCCGAAAGCATAAACTGTATGCGTGTAACGCAGAGCTTTGCGAGGGAGAACGAAAACCTCGGCATATTCCGCAGACTGTCTACCGCCTACAGAAAGGCGTGGATGAAGGCGGTCACGGTAAACAACTTTGTCAGCTTCTCGGTCGATAATATAAGAGCGGTGGTAGACTCTGCACTGTACTTTGTCGGACTGCTCGTTATAGGCTATCCCGCGGTGTCGCTCGGCTCGATACTTGCAATGAGCAACTATTCCTCACGCTTCTGGCAGCCTATAATCAATATCGCCAGCCTTTATAATAACTTTGTAAATGCGGTGGCTTACCTTGAGCGTATATTTGAAACGATGGACGAGCCTGTAAACGTCAAGGATGCCGAGGACGCTTACGAAATGCCTGATATCAAGGGTGAAGTCGAATACCGCAATGTAACATTCGCTTATGAAGAGGGTAAAAATATCCTTGAAAATGTAAGCTTTAAGGTAAAGCCCGGTGAGAGCATAGCGCTTGTAGGTCCTACAGGTGCGGGTAAAACTACTATAGTAAACCTGCTCTCACGTTTCTATGACCTTACAGGCGGCGCGGTGTACATAGACGGCAACGATATAAGCAAGGTTACGCTCCATTCGCTTCGCGATAAGATGGGTATAATGATGCAGGACAGCTTCATATTCTCAGGCACGATAGAGGACAATATCCGTTACGGCAAGCTTGATGCCACAGAGGAAGAGATCAGGGCGGCGGCAAAGACAGTATGTGCCGATGATTTCATCATGGGACTTGAAAAAGGCTACAAGACTGAGATGTACGAGGGCGGCTCACAGCTGTCGGGCGGTCAGCGTCAGCTCGTATCCTTTGCGAGAACACTTATTTCCGACCCGAAGATACTTATCCTTGACGAAGCGACATCATCTATTGACGCAAAGACTGAAAAGGAACTGCAAAAGGGACTTCAGGAGCTGTTGAAAGGCAGAACGAGCTTTATCATCGCTCACCGCCTGTCAACCATCAAGAACTGCGACAAGATAATGTTCATCAGCAACAAGGGTATTACCGAAGCGGGCACACATGACGAGCTTATGGCGAAGAAGGGCGACTATTATAAGCTCTGTATGGCACAGAAGTAAAAATGGGAAAATTTATGAAAAAGACAGCCGCAATACTTATGTCGCTTTGCATAATTCTGACTGCGTCATGCACACAGCGAGTATCGGTAGTCGATGAAAACGAAAGCACCGAAAAATTCATTTTTGCCGACGATGATACCGTGGTACATACCGCAAAAGACGTTCTCGACAAAATGACACTTAGAGAAAAGGTTGGACAGATGTTTATCGTCCGCCCCGAAGCTCTCGCCACGCAAGGCAATGCGGAAACCGCCCCGGCAGTCGACCGTGTTGATAATGCCGTTATCACCCGCCTTGAAGAATACCCTGTCGGCGGCGTAGCGCTTTTCAGCAGGAATATCACAAGCGCCCGGCAGCTGCCGAAGTTCATCTCCGACCTGCAAAACAGCAGTAAATATCCGCTTTTCATCGCCGTTGACGAAGAGGGCGGAAGAGTTGCCCGCATTGCAAATTCCGATTATTTCGATGTAGCAAGCTATAAGAGTATGGAAGATATAGGCAAGGCAGGCGATGCGTCAAAGGCGGAGGAAGTCGGCAGGCAGATAGGCTTGTACCTTAAAATGCTGGGCTTCAACCTTGATTTTGCGCCTGTCGCCGATACCAATACAAATCCGCAGAATATAGTGATAGGCGATCGTTCCTATGGCAGTGATCCGGCCTTAGTTGCCCGAATGGTTTCGGCACAGCTTGACGGAATGCACGACAGCGGCATTATGGGAACGCTTAAGCACTTCCCAGGGCACGGCGACACAAAGGACGATACCCATTCAGGCTATGTCAGCATAGGAAAAACGTGGGACGAGCTGAAAAAATGCGAGCTTGTACCGTTTACGGCGGCTCTTCCGAAAGCGGATATGGTTATGATATCTCACATAACCGCCGTGAACGTTACAAATGACGATCTCCCGGCATCAATGTCTGAAACGATGATAACCAAAAAACTGCGTAACGAGCTCGGATATGACGGAGTGATAATCACGGACGCTATGGCTATGGGTGCTGTCGCCGATAACTACACATCGGCTGAGGCGGCAGTAACCGCAGTAAAGGCAGGCGTTGATATCGTGCTTATGCCGCAAGATCTTGATGAAGCGTTTGACGGCGTGATGAAAGCGGTAACCGATGGCGAAATAAGCTCGTCACAGCTTGATAAAAGTGTTCTGCGCATACTTACACTTAAGGCAAAATACAAGTTGATATGATTTACGGACTGCTGTGATTTTAGAAATTACAGCAGTTTTCTTGTTTACATTTACCAAATCCGCCGCCATTTGGGTATAAATATTCTTATATCGTCTGAAAAAATTATAATTGCCATATAATTTTTATATTACCGACTTGCTTTTTTTCCGACGTTATGGTAGAATGAAATCAGAAAATGCGCCTAGACAGCGGTTTCTACAGGAAATATATCATTTTAATCCACATCTTGAAAGGACAAATCATGGAAAATAACAACATGAACGAACAGCAGCCCAACTGGCAGCAGGCTCTTAACGAGTTCAGCGATCAGTCTGAACAGCCGGCGCAGCAGACACAGCCTCAGCAGTTTGCACAGCAGGCACAGCCTCAGCAGTTCGCACAGCAGACACAGCCTCAGCAGTTTGCACAGCAGGCACAGCCTCAGCAGTTCGCACAGCAGGCACAGCCTCAGCAGTTCGCACAGCAGGCACAGCCCCAGCAGTTCGCACAGCAGACACAGCCTCAGCCCGGACAGTATACACAGCAGGCACAGTTTGCTCAGGCTCAGGGACAGTTTACTCCTCAGGGTATGCCCGCTTATGATGCAGGTAACTTTGCAGTAGTACCTCCTCAGAAAAAGAACAAGGTATTGCCGATAATTCTTATAATTCTTGCAGTTGCAATTGTTGCAGGCGGCGTAGTTTTTGCCTGCCTCAATCTGTTCAAGAACAAGGCAAGCGGATACGAAGCTTTGGAAAGAGATTATTTTGCATCTGCCGAGAAGAAAGCCGATGAATTATTAAACAGCACCAAGAACGTAAAGACAGGCCTTGAGCAGACTATTACTATAGATGTATCCAAGGATCTGATCGGTGCCGATGTTGATATTGCCCCTACAGTTATAACAGCCAAGAGCAATGTTGACAGCTCTGCTAATAAGGCATCGGGCTCACTTGCTTTAAGCGCGGGCGATGAAGCTTATATGAATATAAACTTCTGGCTTGCCGACGGCAAAATGTATTACACTGTACCCGAGCTTACAGATAAGTACATAGTAATGGATCTCAATGAGCTTTCCTCATCTTTAAAGGATATTTCCTCCGGCGGAAGCTCTGATTTCAGCGGCATTCTTACCGTTTCAGATGTAGCGGAAGCTCCTTCTGCTTCGACAAATTATGAAGAGATACTGAAGAGCATTGATGACGAAACATTCAACAAGATCGTTGACATCATTACCGAAGCTTATTTCGACAACTTTACAAGCGTTGAAAACAAGTCAGATTCATTCAAAATGTCGGACAGCACAGTTGATTGCACATCATACACAATTGATTTTACAGCCGAAAAGGTAATTGCTTTCTGCACAGACGTACTTGATGCAGTAGAAAAGGAAAGCAAGATCATGGATATCCTTTCACAGCTTGGCATCGACAACGCTACTTTCCAGTATATCAAGACTCTTATGACAGATTCGACAAAGGACGCTACAGAGGAAGAGCTCAGTCAGGTAATGGCTACAATGATCGTTTATGTAAAGGATAACAACATTATCGGCAGAAAGATCTCTATAGCAGACGCTATCGAGGCTGTTCTTGTGACATTCTCTGACAATGCGCAGTTTGAATATTCCTTAAATGCAACGATCACGAGCGATACAACGATCTATGCAGGTGCAAAGGGCACAATAAACGGCAACAACTACACAGGTACTGCATCTGTTACGGCAGACGGTCAGACTGTTATTACTGCTGACTTCTCATTTGACGTAACAAACGGCAACGGTACATATAACTTCAAGGTCACTACAGACGACAGCGAAACCTTTGAGGTAAAGCTCAACGTTGCTATGGACGGTAACAACGGAACATTTGATATCACTGTTGCTTCAAACGGAACGGATATGTTCACATTAAAGGCAGAGAGCAAGGAAGCGGCATACACCGAAGAAGCTCTCCCCGAAATCAACAGCTCAAATTCTGTTGATATTTCCGACAGTGCCGCTCTTGAAGCGTTCAGCACAGAAATATCCGCAAGCTTACCCAAGTTCATCGAAAAGATGCAGAATATAAAGAACCCCGATATAGTATGCCTTATGCTTGTACAGCTCGTAGCAGGCTCTATGATCGCATAATAGTTCTTTTTGAATAGCTTTTGTATTTCACGACCGCCCGCACGGGCGGTCTTTTTCTTGACTTTTTGCTGTTTTGAACGTATAATTAGTGTAGAAACAGTTTGGAGGGATATATATGAATCTGGGTATTCAGATCGTTTCGTTCAGCGTTATGCTGACAATCGCCGTTATCTATTTTTTAAATAAGCACATAAAGCTTCTGTCCACAAGGATATATACGCTTTATCTTTCGGTTTCGCTGATCTACAGCGTTTTTGAAGGCTGTACCATTTATACCCTATATCATATTGATACAATAGATCCGTTTATAAACCGCCTGGCGCATCAGCTGTTTATCGGCTCGCTTGTATTGATTTTGATGTTCCTTTTTATCTATATCGATATCCTGACCAGAAAGCAGAAGCGTTACAAGCCGATAGAGCTTATCGTAAGAATCCTGCCGGCTTTGCTTTCGCTTGTAATGACTGCGTTTGGCAGGATAGATTATCATATAGGCAGTGACGGCAGATATTCGTACGGACCCGTTGTTTCGATGCTTTACGTCTGCCTTGCGGTGTACGTGCTGTGGACGATCGTTACCGTTATCCGCCACCGCAAATCCGTACCGGGTCATATAATGTTTACCGCACTTTGCGGAATATCAGGCTGGATAATAATCGGAATAGTGCAGTTGTTCAATCCCACATGGCTTATTGAATCAATGGGCGTTTCACTTATGCAGTTGTTTATCTTCCTGTCGGTCGAGAACCCGAGAGAATACAACGATATGGATATAAGCGGCGCGCTGAACCGCCACGCATTTGAAATGATGCTCAAGGAGCGGTGTGAAAACGGTAAGGGCTTCTTTGTTGTAACATTCACGCTTGCAAATTCCGAGCTTCTTAAAAATTCTGTCGGTGTAAACGAGGTATATAATATTCTCGGCTGGGCGGCGCTTAAGCTGTCGACTGTTCTGCGGTCGGATTATTATCACACCTCCGACAACAGCATAAGCTTTATCGTAAAACACAAAGCTTGCTGTGAGAAGCTGATCAAATCCGATTTTGACAAGATAGAATTTTCGACATCGGCAGGTGTTAAGGTCAATACCTCTTTCAGACTTTCGTTTATCGAGTGCCCGAAGTATGCCGACAGCGTAGATAAAATTACCGAGCTTATGACGCATATACTCGGTGCAAAGATGAGATCCGAACGTTCTATTCTCGTTGTCAGCGAAGCTGTTATAGATGAAATAAATTACCTTTCCGGTGTAGAACGACTGCTCCAGTACGCAGTCAAGAATGACGGACTTGAAGTATACTACCAGCCGATATATTCAACGACAAAGAAGAAGTTTGTATCGGCAGAAGCACTTGTAAGGCTCAAGGACAGAGAAACGCTCGGCTTTATATCGCCCGAGATCTTTATTCCGATGGCGGAGCGTATGGGGCTTATTTCAGACCTCGGCAACATCGTCTTTGAAAATGTCTGTCGCTTTGCACAGCAGAGCAATATAAAGCAGTACGGAGTAGAGTACATAGAGGTTAATATCTCCGCAGTACAGAGCGTTGATATATCGCTCCCAGACCGCTTGCTCGACTGTATGAGCAAATACGGTATCACATCTGATTTCTTCAACCTTGAAATTACCGAAACTGCCGCTGTTGAAGCAGGTGAACTGCTTGATCTCAATATGTCGCGGCTGAAAACTATGGGCTGTGGCTTTTCTATGGACGATTTCGGCACAGGTTATTCAAACCTGTCGCAGATGGCAAATACGGGCTTTGATATAATAAAGCTTGATAAGAGCCTTATATGGCCTTGCTTTGATGAGAACGGCGAAAAGCCCCGAACGATTCTTGACAGCTGTATAGCAATGATAAACGGTCTTGGAATTTCTATAGTAGCCGAGGGTGTAGAAACTAAGGAGCAGGTGGATCTGCTTACTTCAAAGGGCGTTGAGTATCTCCAGGGTTATTATTTTGCTAAGCCTATGAATGAACATGATTATTTGAACTTTTTGCAAAACAATTGTTAGCGTAATTGCTCAGCCTTTTGTTTATGAATGCCAAAATATTTAGGTTGCTTTACAAACTTGTCAGCCTGTGCGCTTTTGCAAGTTACACTGAAGCAAAAGCGTGAGCTTGATTATTATATCGTTAAAAATGTTAATAATATGACGAACAGGTTTGTGCAAAAAGCAGCAAAAACCCCTGAATTGTTCCGAAAGTTATTTTTAAATGTGAATATTTTACGAAAAAGTTACAAAGTATATTGACAATTTTATTTTAATGTGTAATAATATGAAGTAAAGATAAGGAGGTAGTTATCTTATGATGGGAATTAAGGAAAACTTTAAAAGAGGCACACTCGAGATGCTCATACTTCATCTTTTAAACGGTGAAGAGATGTATGGCTATCAGCTGACTCAGGAAATCGGCAAGAGAAGTAACGGTACATTCAGAATTACTGAAGGTTCTATGTACCCCACACTCTACAGACTTCTGGATAAAGAGCTTATCGCTGACCGCCTTGAACTCGTAGGCAGAAGACGCACACGTGTTTATTACCACATTGAGCCCAAGGGTGTTGAGTACCTTGAAAAGCTGGAGAAGGAATATGAACTCACCAGCGCAGGTATTGATGCTATCATGAATTATGTTCCTGAAGACGAAGAATAATTGATTTTTCGTTACAAACGGCGGTGTACGTTACGCAAGTACACCGCCGTTTTATCACATTAAGGCATATTATTAAGGAGAATGATATGTTAAGCTACAGTAAATATATAATAGATTCCCATGCACACATATTTCCGGATAAAATTGCCCGAAAGGCAGCCGATAACATAGGACATTTCTATGACCTTTATATGAACTTTGACGGTACAGCCGATACGCTGATAAAGCAGGGCAATGAATGCGGTGTTTCAAAGTTCGTGGTGCAGTCGGTCGCAACAGTACCGCATCAGGTCAAGCGTATCAACGACTTTATCGTGTCTGCCACAGAGAAGTATCCCGACAGACTGATAGGCTTCGGTTCGCTTCACCCGGATATGAAAGGTATGGAAGAGGAGATCGACAGACTTATTTCAATCGGACTGCGCGGCATAAAGCTTCACCCTGATTTTCAGTACTTTGCCATAAATGAAGAAAAGGCTTGCCGCATATATGATGCTGTCGGGGATAAACTGCCGTTTCTTATCCACACGGGTGATAAACGCTATAAATACTCAAACCCTGCGCTTATGGCCGAGATAGCAAGAAAATATCCGCATACCCGCTTTATTGCCGCTCATTTCGGCGGTTGGTCGGAGTGGGACAAGGCGGAGCACGAGCTTGTGGGGCTTGATAACATTTGGGTAGACACAAGCAGCTCGTTCTATTCAATGACGCCTGAAAAAGCTGCAGAGCTGATAACAAGGTTCGGGGAGGACAGGGTGTTCTTCGGTACGGATTATCCTATGTGGAGAACGGACAAGGATCTTGAATTTCTTGATAAGATCCCGCTCAGCGAGGATATAAAGGAAAAGGTGCTGTGGAAGAATATAAACAGCTTCCTTGAATTGGGGCTTTGATGATGAAGATATCTCCTCTTATATTTATATCTCCGATCAAGAAAAAATTCGAGATCAGATCGGGCTACCACGATTATTCACATAAGTGCGGAATACTGCTTCTCAAAAAGGCTTTTTCCCATATCGGTAAGCCGTTTTCCGAAAACGACATAGTAAAAGCCGCAAACGGCAAGCCATATCTCAGTGATAATTCATTATATTTCAGCATTTCGCACTGTGACGGACTGGCGGTGTGTGCGTTGGCGGAAACTCCTGTCGGTGTTGACTGTGAGAGTATACGGCATACAAGCACAGCTGTTATGAAGCGATGCTACAGCGACAGCGAAACAAGTTATGTTCTGACTTCAGCGGACAGTGACAAAGCATTCTCGCGGCTGTGGACGTTAAAAGAAAGCTATGTAAAAATGACGGGTGACGGCATAGCATCGGATTTAAAAACCAAGTGCTTTGATATCGAAAGCGGCAGGACGCTTTTTGAAAGCGGAGCGGTATTTTATCATTACAGCGGTAAAGTTGATAATGAGTATTACTATATCAGCGCCGCAGTAAAAACAAAAGAAAAAAAGTTGGCAGACACTATAGAAAAGTCAGGCTTCGATATTGGCAACAAACATATTTTGTTGTACAATGTATCCGACAACTGAAAAAAGTGAACGGGAGCTTGTTATACAGGCTGAGCGGGAAATGCGGTTTCCGACCGATAACTTGATTTTGGTAATGCCAACGTAAGAATATATACGCATACGGTTACATTCCGTGTGCGTTTTTTATTGCCCGAAAGGGCGTTATAATGAATATAACACCAAAGCAGATGCATATACCGCTGTTTACCGCCGTATACATTTCAGAGCATGGCGGTTTAAAACCCACACAGCCGTGTCCCGTCCGATACGATGCATATCTTTTTCTCGGTTACTGTTTTTTTACAAAACAGGTGCAGATTTTGAAAAAAAGGGTTGACAAGGAAAAGCAATCATGGTACTATTTTAATATATTTACAGCTTTATGCTGAGAGCCAAAAGGAGAAATACATGAACGGTAAAAGAATACTTGCCGCAGTGCTTGCGGCAGCTATGACAGCTAGTTCGTTTACAATTGATGCATTTGCGGACAATATAACGCCTCAAAACAACGTAACGGACAACAGCACAGAAAATACGGTAACGGCATATACAACTAACGACGAAGCCGACGACTCAGTTCTCGCAGGAAGTACTGTTATCAACTGCGCTTCTTTAGACGAACTGCAGAGTGAACACCCCTATGCGGAAAATTCGGATATCACATATGTTTATACCGATACAAGCTGCAATAATCTGAAGATCACTTTTTCTATTGACTCATCGTTTGAATTCATTAAAGACTTTCTTACGATCTATGACGGCGATGACAACCAAATAGATAAGCTTGGAGGTACTGATCTTGCCGGAATTACTGTATATGTGCCGGGCAATACGGTAAAGCTCAGGCTCACCTCCGACGATTCCACATGTTATTACGGTTTTAAAGTTTTCTCCGTTGAAAACGCAGATAAAATGCCGACGCAGGGCGAGCCGGAATACGATTATGTTCTCAAAAATATCTCAAAAGATGACGAAGCTCCTGTTTACTATATAAATAAATACAAGGGTGCAGGCGGAGATATCGTTATACCCTCAGAGATAGACGGCAGGAAAGTCAGCGGTATAAGCAACGGCGCGTTTAACGGTTGCACTACAGTTACAAACGTGGCTGTATCCGATGGCATAAGCAACATCGACTTCAATGCTTTCTCGAACTGTCCCGCTCTTAAGAGCGTATCCTTACCAAAAGGTGTAACAACTATAAACTCCGGCGCCTTCTACGACTGCAAAAATCTTACCGATATAACTCTGCCCGACGGATTGGCGATCATCGAAACGCTGACGTTTTATGGCTGCTCTTCACTTGCAGATATTACAATACCCGACAGCGTGACAGAGATAGGCTATCAGGCTTTCTTTAACTGCACGTCGCTTAAAACGGTCACTGTTCCTGAGAGTGTCAGCACTATCGATAAATACGCTTTCGGATACTATTTTGATGATGAAACAAAGGAAAATAAGATAATCGATGATTTCAAAATAAACTATACCAAGAACACAGCGGCACATAAGTATGCCTTTGAAAACGGTTTTACCGATGAAAGTTGTCTTGTTAGCCAATTACAAGACGACGGCACTGTACAAATAACCAAATATCTCGGCAGTGATATATCATTTGCGATCCCTGATGAAATTAACGGCAAAAAAGTCACCGGGATCGGCAAAATGGCATTCCAAAACTGCACATCGCTCACAAGTATAACCATACCTGACAGCGTGACTGATATCGAAAGTTATGCTTTTGATGGCTGTACGGCACTGACGGATATAGTACTGCCCGACAACGTAACATCTGTCGGCGAGAATGCATTTTATAACTGCACCTCGCTCAAAACAGCTACTGTTCCGGCAAGTGTAACATCTATAGGCGACTACGCTTTCGGATATTACAATGACGGCACCGGCACAAAGAAAATCGACGGCTTCAAAATAAATTACATAAAGAACACACAGGGACATATATACGCCGCAATCAACGGTTTTACCGATGAAGCTTGTCTTTTTACCGAATTACAGGATGACGGCACTTTAAAAATAAGCAAATATATTGGTAGCGATACGGTATATGTGATTCCTGATGAGATCGACGGCAAAAAAGTCACAAGCATCGGATATAACGCTTTCCAAAAACGCACATCGCTCACAAGCATAACCATACCTGACGGCGTGACCGATATCGAACAGTATGCTTTTGAGGGCTGCACATCACTGTCGGATATAACACTGCCCGACAGCCTGACAAGCATCGGATTAAGCGCTTTCGAAAGCTGCACGGCACTAACGGATATAGCACTGCCCGACAGCCTCACATATATAGGCGGCCTTGCATTTGCAAACTGCACTTCGCTCAAAACAGTTACTGTACCGGCAAGTGTAACATTTATAGGCGGCTGGGCTTTCGGATATTATTTTGAAGATGGTAACATAGATGCAAGAGTAGCATTCGATGATTTCACGATAAACTATACCAAGCACACAGCGGGACATTTGTACGCCATTGAAAACGGCTTTACCGATGAAGGTTGTCTTAAATACACAGTGAGCGCTGACGGCACTTTAGAAATATCCGGATATCTCGGCAGCGATACAGTATTTGAAATTCCTGCGGAAATTGGTGGCAAAAAAGTCACAAAAATCAGATATAACGCATTTGAGAATCTCACATCGCTCACAAGCGTCACTATACCCGACAGTGTGACAGATATCGGTTTTCAGGCATTCCATAACTGTACATCGCTTAAATCGGTTACAATTCCTGCAAGTGTAATATCTATAGGCACCTACGCTTTCGGATATTTTTATGATGCAAACAAAGAAACTAAAATCGACGGTTTCACAATAAACTATACCAAGAACACAGCGGGACATTTATATGCCGCACAAAACGGTTTTACCGATGAAGCTTGTCTTATTAACGAATTACAGGATGACGGCACTGTAATAATAACCAAATATGCCGGCAACGATACGGTATTTGAAATCCCTTCGGAAATTGACGGTAAAAAGGTCACAGGTATAGGAAACAGAGCATTCCAGAACAGCACATCGCTCACAAATGTAACCATACCCGACGGCGTAACGCATATCGACGAATGCGCTTTCCAAGGTTGCTCGTCACTGACAGATATAGCACTGCCCGACAGTCTGACAATTATAGACTCTTACGCTTTCAACAACTGCGCTATGCTCACAAGTATAACCATACCAAACGGCGTAACACGCATCGAATGGGAAACTTTCTACGGTTGCTCGGCACTGACAGATCTGGTACTGCCCGACACCGTCACATATATAGGTCGCAATGCATTCTTCAACTGTCCTTCACTTAAAACGGTTACTATTCCCGCAGGTGTGACAGATATCGGCGAATACGCTTTCGGATATTATTACGATGACAATTATAATATAACGAAAACAGACGGCTTCAAAATAAACTACACAAAAAACACATGGGGTCATTATTACGCAAAGCAAAACGGCTTCTCCGACGAACCCTGCCTTGTTGCCGAATTAAATGAAGACGGCACAACTTTAAAGATAAGTAAATATGACGGCAACGATACCGAATATGTAATTCCTGAGGAAATTGACGGCAAAAAAGTCACAAGTATCGGAAACGATGCATTCAGAGGCAATACATCACTCATTAGCGTCACCATACCGGGCAGCATAAAGGACATAGGCAATAATGCTTTTTCGGATTGCTCGTCGCTTGAAAGCGTAACTATATCGGACGGTGTTGAACGTATACTTTATCGGGCATTCTATAACTGCACTTCACTCAAAACAGTTACTGTTCCGGCAAGTGTAACATATATAGATAATAACGCCCTCGGATATTATAGCGATGATGGCGGAATTAATATAAATAAGATCGACGGCTTCACGATAAACTATACCAAGTACACACATGGACATTTGTATGCCACTGCAAACGGCTTTACTGATGAAGGTTATCTTGATTTCAATATACTGGATGACGACACTGTAGAAATAAAGAGATATATCGGCAATGATACGGTATATGAAATTCCTGCCGAAATAGACGGCAAACAAGTCACCGGCATCACAAATTATGCATTTGGGAATCGCACATCGCTCACAAGCGTCACTATACCCGACAGTGTGACAGATATCGGTTTTCAGGCATTCCATAACTGTACATCGCTTAAATCGGTTACAATTCCTGCGAGTGTAACAACTATAGGTGACTACGCTTTCGGATATTTTGATGATGAATATCAAAAAACGAAAATTGACGGTTTCAAAATAAACTATACCAAGAACACAGCAGGACATAGGTATGCCTTTGAGAACGGTTTTACCGATGAAACCTGTCTTCTTACAGAAATACAGGAAGACGGCACTGTAAAAATAACCAAATATTGCGGCAACGATACATCATTTGTAATTCCTGCGGAGATTGACGGTAAACCGGTCACAAGTATCGGATATCGCGCATTCGCGGATAGCACATTGCTGACAAGTATAACCATACCCGACAGCGTAAAGTATATCGAAATGGATGCTTTTGCAAGTTGCACGTCACTTACAGATATAGTATTGCCCGCCAGTCTGATAACTATCGACACAGAGGCATTCCGGAACTGCACATCGCTCACAAGTGTAACCATACCCGACGGCGTGACTGATATCGGAAGCTACGCTTTCGCAAGTTGCTCGGCGCTGACAAAAATATCACTGCCCGACAGCGTTGTAGTGATAGGCGGCCGCGCATTCTTCGACTGTCCTTTACTTAAATCGGTTACTGTTCCCGCAAGTGTGACAGATATCGGTGAGTACGCCTTCGGATATCATTATGATGACGATTGGTACTATACGAAAACAGACGGTTTCAAAATAAACTACACAAAGAGCACAGTGGGACATTTATATGCCACACAAAACGGCTTCTCCGATGAAACCTGTCTTCTTACCGAGCAGCACAGTGGTAGCTCATCGTTAAAAATAACCAAATATGCCGGTTACGATACAGAATATGCAATTCCTGCGGAAATTGACGGCAAAAAAATCACAGAGATCGGATATAATGCGTTCGAAAACTGCACATCGCTCACAAGTGTAACCATACCCGACGGCGTAACAATGATCGGTTCTGCCGCTTTCCAGGGCTGTACGGCACTGACAGATGTAGTACTGCCCGCCAGTGTTATGGATATATACACATATGCCTTCATGGACTGCACTTCGCTCAAGTCGGTTACTATTCCCGCAAGCGTGAGAAATATCGGCAATAATGCTTTCGGATATTACAATGACAACGGTGCTGAAAAGAAAATCGATGGTTTCAAAATAAACTACACCAAAAACACATGGGGTCATTATTACGCAACCGTAAACGGCTTCTCCGACGAGCCCTGCCTAGTTGCCGAATTGAACGAAGACGGCACTACTTTACGCATAAGTAAATATGTCGGCAACGATACGGCACTTGTAATTCCTGCGGAAATTAACGGCAAAAAAGTTACAAGCATCGGAAATGGCGCGTTTAACGGAAACAAATTACTCACAAGTGTAACCATACCCGACGGCGTAATAAGCATCGAATCTTTCGCTTTCGGATCCTGCACGGCACTTACAGACGTAGTGCTACCCGACAGCATAACAAGTATAGATGGCTTTGCATTTGATAGCTGCACATCGCTCAGTTCGGTTAGTATTCCCGCGGGTGTGGAATATATCGGTCACCGTGCATTCCTGAACTGCACTTCACTCAAATCGGTTACTATTCCCGCAGGTGTGAAAGATATCGGCGAATACGCTTTCGGATATTATAACGGTGACAATTGGGATTGTTTGAAAACAGACGGCTTCAGAATAAACTATACAAAGAATACGGCGGGACATTATTACGCCTTTAAGTATGGTGCTACCGATGAAGCCTGCCTTGTCACCAAATTGAAGGAAGACGGCACATTAAAAGTAACAGGATATGCCGGCTACGATACAGAATATGTAATTCCCGCTGAAATCAACGGCAAAAAAATAACAGAGATCGGAATGACAGCGTTCTATGAATGCACATCGCTCACAAAAGTAACCATACCCGACGGCGTAACAAGCATCGGAGTTGAAGCTTTCAACCGTTGCACGTCACTTACGGATATAGTGTTACCCGACAGTTTAACAAATATAGGAAATGGTGCATTCGCTAACTGCACTTCACTCAAGTCGGTTACTATTCCCGCAGGTGTGACAAATATCGGTGAATACGCTTTCGGATATTATTACGATGACAATTTTGTGTTTACGAAAGTAGACGGTTTCAAAATAAACTATACAAAGAACACGGAGGGTCATTATTACGCGACCGAAAACGGCTTCTCCGATGAAACCTGTCTTATTACCTATGTTGTTGAAAACTCCGACACATTGGCAATAGAAAAATACACCGGTCATGATAAGACATATGTCATTCCCTCCGAAATTGACGGTAAGAAGATTACCCGGATCGATAGCTATGCATTTAAAAACCGGACTTCACTGACAAGTGTAACAATACCGGACGGTGTGACGATCATCGGAGCACAGGCATTCAATGGATGCACGGCGCTCACAGATATAAATATACCTGACGGTGTGACGCGCATCGGATCATATGCATTCAATGAATGCTCGGCACTTGCAGATATAAAAATACCTGACAGCGTTACAGCAATCGGCATGGGCGCATTCAATGACACAGCAATATTTAATAATCAGGACCCGACTGCAAAATATGTCGGTAAGTGGCTTGTATATTACGACCAAACCGTAACCACCGCGTCAATAAAAGCAGATACGGTGGGAATAGCGGATATAGCGTTTCATGGTTGTAAAATTGAAAATATAGTTATTCCCGATAAGGTAAAGTATATAGGCAATAACGCGTTTAGCTCGTGTTCATGGCTCGAAAGTGTAGTTATACCTGACAGCGTAATTACAATAGGCGAGGCCGCTTTCTTATCCTGTGATTCATTAGCATCGGTTTCAATACCGGCAAGCGTTGAATCAATAGAAAAATTGGCGTTTGGATTTAGCAAATATGACCAAAAATATGACAATTTTAAGATCGAATATGTAAAGCAAACCGAGGGTCACCGCTATGCTGCCGAGAACGGATTTACCGATGAGATATGCTTTTTAACAGAAGAGCTCGATAACGGTTCATTACGCGTGATCGGTTATGCGGGTAAAGCGTCGTCAGTTACGATACCCGCAGAAATAAACGGCAAGCCTGTCACAGAATTAGGCGATGAGGAATTCCGTTTCAACTTCAGATATTCCAGCGCTCTCAAAAGCTTAACCGTACCGGACAGTGTTATAAGGATAAATTATAAAGCGTTTTATGACCGCAATTTAACTACTGTTGTTTTACCCGAAAAGCTTACTGATATAGGTATCGGTGCATTTGACGTTACTCCTGTAATAAAAAAACAGAAAACAGATATCAAGTATATAGGCAGCACTGTCATAAGCTGTGACACCGAAGCAGAAACACTTACGATCGGCGACAACGTTACAACAATAGCCTCAAATGCTTTTGTCAACGGCGACGACGCTTCAAACTGCGGTGATCTTAAATCTTTGATCATATCGCGAAACGTCAAGTACATCGGCGAGCACGCATTCGGCTACTACTTGGACGAAGACAATAACTACCGCAAAGTTGAGGATTTTGCCATAAAGTGCTATTGTAATTCAGCGGCGGAGCAATACGCCAAGGATAACGGCATTGCATATGAGCTGATTGCAGACGGTCATAACGTGGTAATTGACAAGGCGGTTGAGCCTACCTGCACAAAGACAGGTCTTACAGAGGGCAGTCACTGCTCAATATGCGGCGCTACGCTTATAGCACAGAAAACAATACCTGCAACAGGCAAGCACGAGTTCGGCGATTGGACGATCACCAAGGCGGCAACCTGCACGGCAACAGGTACAAAGACAAAGACTTGCTCGGTTTGCGGAAAGACTGAAACCGCAACAATAGCAAAGACAGCTCACAAGTATGATAATACAGTTGTAAAACCCACATACACAGCAAAGGGCTACACACTGCACAAGTGCTCGGCTTGCGGTGCAAGCTATAAGGATACTTATACAGCCACGCTAACCCTTGCCAAGGTTGGCGGTTTCAAGGTTAAGGCTAAGGACAGCACAAGTATCACTTTACAGTGGAATAAGAACAGCTCGGCAAGCGGCTACATTATTGAAGCTTACAACGGTAAGACATGGGTTCAGGTTACTAAGATAGCCAAGAACAGCACGCTGACATATAAGGTCACAAAGCTGTCTGCAAGCAAAACTTATCAGTACAGAATTAAAGCGTACAAGACTGAGGGTAAGGCTACAGCTTACAGCGCTAACTCGGCGACGCTCAGTGTAAATACAAATCCCACAAACATGAGCGGATTTAAGGCTAAGGCTAAGTCTTACAACAGCATAACGCTCCAGTGGAACAAGAACACTAGCGCTACAGGCTATGAGTTACAGAAGTGGGACGGCAAGAAGTGGGTATCGCTTACCAAGATAAACAAGAATAGCACGACTACTTACACTGTTAAGAGCCTTAAAGCTAGTACAACTTATAAGTATAGAATCAGAGCGTACAAGACCATTGGCAAGGCAACGCAATACAGCGGATATGTTGAGCTTTCGGTCAACACCAATCCCACAAACATGAGCGGCTACAAGGTTAAATCAAAGACCGCTACAAGCGTAACGCTTCAGTGGAACAAGAACACATCGGCTACAGGTTATGAGTTGCAGAAGTGGGACGGCAAGAAGTGGGTTACGCTTACTAAGATAAGCAAAAACAGCACTACCACTTACACCGTTAAGAGCTTAAAGGCTAGTACTACATACAAGTACAGAATAAGAGCTTACAAGACAATTGGCAAGGCTACGCAGTATAGTGCTTATACGGCAACGCTCAGTGTAAATACGAACCCCTCTAACATGAGCGGATTTAAGGCTAAATCCAAGTCTTACAACAGCATAACGCTCCAGTGGAACAAAAACACAAGCGCTACAGGTTATGAGTTACAGAAGTGGGACGGCAAGAAGTGGGTTACACTCACAAAGATAAGTAAGAACAGTACAACTACTTACACCGTTAAGAGCTTAAAGGCTAGCACGACATACAAGTACAGAATAAGAGCGTACAAGACCATTGGCAAGGCTACGCAGTACAGCGCATACTCGGCAACTCTGAGCGTAAATACAAATCCGACTAATATGAGCGGATTTAAGGCTAAATCCAAGTCTTACAACAGCATAACGCTCCAGTGGAACAAGAACACTAGCGCTACAGGTTATGAGTTACAGAAGTGGGACGGTAAGAAGTGGGTTACACTTACTAAGATAAGCAAGAACAGCACTACTACTTACACCGTTAAGAGCCTTAAGGCAAGCACAACATATAAGTACAAAATCAGAGCGTACAAGACAATTGGCAAGGCTACACAGTACAGTGCTTACACGACAACGCTCAGCGTAAATACAAATCCGACTAATATGAGCGGATTTAAGGCTAAAGCTAAGTCCTACAACAGCATAACGCTCCAGTGGAATAAGAATACAAGTGCTACCGGATATGAAATCCAGAAATGGAACGGTAAGAAGTGGGTTTCTGCCGCAAAGGTTACTAAGAACAGCACAGTGACAAGCACTGTGAAGAGCTTAAAGGCAAATACTTCTTACAAGTTCAGGATAAGAGCTTACAAGACAATTGGCAAGACTACACAGTACAGCTCATGGAGCGGTACGCTGACAGTCAAGACGAAGAAATAATAATATGATTTAAATGATAAAAGAGTGCATCGGCGGCAACCGATGCACTCTTTATGTTTTTGTCATATAATTCCGAAAAAACGCGTCACATATGTAATTTATATAATTATCCCACTCAGATGGTCGATCTCATGCTGAATGATCTGCGCGGTGAAACCGTCATAGGTTTTTATCTTTATCTTGAAATCCTTATCAAGATATCTGACTTTTATCTTCCTGTATCGTTTCGTTTTTCGTACACCGTCAAGTGAAAAGCAACCCTCTTCGGTTTCGTATTCCTTGTCGGCTTTTATTATTTGAGGATTATACATAACTATATAATCGTTGTTATCGTTGACAGCGATTATATTCTTCAATACACCTATCATATTAGCCGCCATACCGACACAGCGCTCGGAATTTGCAATAAGCGTTTCCAGTAAATCCTCACCTGTCTGCCTGTCATTTTCTGTCGCAGGTACGGATTTTTGCGAAAGTATAAAAATATCCCTGTTGATTTCTCTTGTCATTTTATAGTCACCTCTTATTTTATTTTACCACGAAACGTACCATGGTTTCAACCATTGGTACAAATAAAATTGTGCACAAAATGTAACCTGTTTCAGCAAATTAGGATATTGCTTATCGTGCAATTTTATATTATAATCAAATTAGTAAAATAATCTACCGAAAGGAAATCAACCAATGCCAAATCCTTATTTACCTTGCTGGGAATATATCCCCGACGGTGAGCCGCGAGTTTTCGGCGACCGTGTATACATCTACGGTTCGCATGACAGAGCGGGCTCGGACGAATTCTGCGACTATATTCTCAAGTGCTGGAGCGCTCCGGTAAACGACCTTAGCAACTGGGTATGCCACGGCGTTACATTCCGTGTAAAGCCCGAGGGCGACCGCCCCTCAGATACCGACTGGACGCCCAACAGTAATCAGCTGCTTTTCGCTCCTGACGTTGTGTGCAGAGATGGGAAATACTACCTATATGCATACATAGTGAATGCGATCGGCTGTGTTGCAGTCAGCGACCGCCCTGAAGGACCTTTCACGCTTCTCTCAAAGTACAAGTATACCATATCGGACGAGGTATGCTGTAGCGGCTGGTTCATCGACCCGGGCGTACTGGTTGATGATGACGGCAGAACCTATATATACTGCGGCTTTGAGCGCTCTTTTATGGCTGAGGTCGACACCAGCACAATGTACACGATAAAGGATAACAGCTGTATCGAGCACATTATCCCGATAACCACAGAAAATGACGGTGGATTTGATACAGAGGAAACGCTCTTCTTTGAGGCTTGCTCTCCCCGTAAGGTCGGCGATACATATTACCTTATCTATTCGCCAAAGCGTGGCTCGCGGCTTGCTTATGCCACTTCCGACAAGCCTACAGGACCGTTTAAGTACCGCGGATACATCGTTGATAACGGCGTTGATTATCCCGGCGGCAACGACCACGGCTCTATAGCTCAGATAAACGGTCAGTGGTATATCTTCTACCACCGTATGACCAACGGTTCGATCATGTCAAGACGTGCCTGCGTTGAGAAGATCGAGATACTCCCGGATGGCACTATACCGCCTGTTGAGATGACTTCGCTCGGCTTTGAGGACAGCCTTGATCCGTATAGGATAACGGATGCAGAGATCGCTTGCGTGCTTAAGGGCGGAGCGTTTGTCACCGAGCACAACGAGTTTGAAAGGGTAGTCACAGGCATTAAGGACGGCTCTGTCCTTGGCTATAAGTATTTTGATTTCGGGCTTGACAACGGCAACGGAAAAATGTACTTCAAAGCAGATATAACAGGGCTTGGCACTGATTGCAACGTACATATACACATTGACAGCGAGGACGGCGAGGAGATAGGCTCGTTCAAGGTCGGTCACGGCAGCGGCGTTTACAAAGCAGATGTTAAGCCTGTCAGCGGCAGACACGCTGTATTCCTTACCGTAGACACCGATTATACAGGCTGGACGGCTTGCTACTTCAAGGAAAGAACGCTGTTTGAGCTTAAGAAGTTCGTGTTTGCAAAATAATTTCAATAATAGTTCCGAGGTGAAATATGAAGATAGGTTCTATCGGATACAATTACGTCCACGATACCAGAGTTGAAAATTTTATAATGGATCGCCCGAAAGGTCCGGGGGCTGTGCTTCTGCTCCTTATAAAGACTCCCGCCTTTTTCAGGGTAGGTGATGTGCAGTATCATGTAAAGGAAAACTCTTTTATACTGATGTCTGCGGATATGCCGTGCTATTACACGGCTCAGGGTGATATATATACCGATGACTGGGTGTATTTTGAAAATGAGTTCTGGGATAAGGAATACATAGATAAGCTCGGCATTCCGATGAATATCCCGGTGTATCTCGGCGAGCTTGATGAGCTGTCGCACCTTGTGCATATCCTTGTGTATGAGCATTACTCGGGTGCTGTGAACAGTGAGGACATAGAGAAGCATTATATCGATGTGCTTTTCCTGATGCTCAGCCGTACACTCAAGGCAAGAAGCTGTCTTTCTTCAAAACAGCTCAGCGAGCGGCATTACCGCTTCACGCAGATAAGGACGCTGATATTCACAATGCCGGATCAGGTCGGCAATGTAGACGACCTTGCCGCGCAGGCGGGAATGAGCCGTTCGGGCTTTCAGCATCTGTATAAAAAGCTGTTCGGAACGACAGTTATCAAGGATATAATCGAGGGCAGGATACAGCGCGCAAAGCGTCTGCTTTCATCGACCGGACTTACAATAAAGGAAATAGGCGCACGCTGCGGCTATACCAACGAGTACAGTTTTATGCGGCAGTTTAAAGAACAGGTCGGAAAGACCCCGACAGAGTACCGCAGTTGTATATAAGGAGAAAATTTATGAAAAAGATAATAGCGGCTGTAATGGCATTATGTATGATAATTTCAATAACGGCGTGTTCTTCCGAGCCTGTAAAGGGCAGTGAAGACACGACAATGCGCGAGATGACAACGCAGGAGATAATTGAGGATATGGGACTGGGAATAAACCTCGGTAACACCTTCGACTCATGCGGAAACTGGATAGATAAGTCGTCTGCCACAAATTATGAAACGGCGTGGGGAAGTCCTGTTATTACCGAGGAAATGATCAAGGGCTATAAGGACTGCGGTTTCGGTGTTATGCGTCTGCCTGTTGCGTGGAGCAATATGATGGATAAGGAAACCTACACGATAAGCCCCGAATATATGGCGCGTGTAAAGGAAGTGCTTAACTGGGCACTTGACAGCGACCTGTATGTAATTCTGAACATTCATTATGATAACGGTTGGTTCTCGGGCTTTGCCGATGATAAGAAGAGAGATGAATGCTTCAAGAAATATGAAACTATCTGGAAACAGCTTTGTGATGCTTTCGGGGATTACGGCGATCATCTGATGTTTGAATCTCTCAACGAAGAGGGCGGCTGGGAAGAGCTGTGGAACAGATACAGTAACGAGGGGGACAAGGAAAAGTCATATTCGATACTGAATGAAATAAATCAGAAGTTTGTAGATATAGTAAGGGCTTCAGGAAAGAACAACGGCAAGCGTCATTTGCTTATTGCGGGATATAATACCGATATAGATCTTACCTGTGATGAGCTTTACAAGATGCCCGATGACCCCGAAAACCGTTGCGCGGTATCGGTACACTACTACACACCTTCAACCTTTGCAATACTTGAAAAGGACGCAAGCTGGGGCAAGGCAAAGACGACCTGGGGCACAGAAGGCGACAAGGAACTCCTTACAAAGTACATGGATATGATGAAGACAAACTTTGTTGATAAGGGTGTACCTGTTATAATCGGCGAATACGGCTGTTCTACAAAGAATAAGCAGGCAAAGTATGTAAATCTTTATCTTTCGAGCGTCTGCAAGGAGGCGTATTCAAGAGGAATGCTCCCTGTGCTGTGGGATATAACCGATGTATTCTATGACCGCACGACCTGCACGTTCAAAGATCCCGATCTTCTTGCGGATCTGATGGCGGCAAAGGAGCTCGAAAGAAACGTATAACAAAGTAATTACCTCTTTATAAAATGACTCCCGGAGTGAAATACTCCGGGAGCCTTTTTATATGGTTGTTTACGCCTTCAGTTCAAATGACTTACAGTCTGTACAAGCCTTCTGTGTGGGGTCTGCTTCGTGTGTGCCGATCTGGATATGATCAAGTGAGCAGTAATCACCGCAGCAGCAGTGATGCTTGCAGTTTGTTATTGAACATGCGATGCACTTGTTAGCGTGTTCTGTTCCCATTTTGTCGTACTTCCTTTCAGAAATAAAATATGAGTAAAGTTGACTTTACGCAAATTATTATAACCGGAAAGCCGAAAAATACAACGGAAACATCATTCCATTATTATGCTTAAAATATCGGAAAATTCAGGTGCAATGTAGTCTGCCTTATATTCTCTCAGCTCTTCTTCAGAGCCGAAGCCGCAGAGCACACCTACAGATTTTATGCCGCATTGCTTTGCACCGATGATATCGAATTTTCTGTCGCCTATCATAAGTGCTGATGAACGCTCTTCGATATGCTGATTGTCAAGCACATAGTTTATAATGCTTGCCTTGTCCTCAAACGAAAAATCAAGCGATGCGCCGCAGATGAATGTGAAATATTTTGCCAGATCAAAATATTCGAGCACGACATTCGCAAGCTTTAGCGGCTTTGATGTGGCAAGATATATCTTTTTGCCGTTATCGTAAAGTGCTTTCAGCGTTTCGGGAACGCCTGCGATCACTTTGTTTTCGTACACGCCGACAGTATTGTAGCGCTCTCGGTATTTGAGCACTGCTTCTTTTGCCTTTTCTTCAGGGAAACCATAGAACATATGGAATGACTCCCACAGCGGAGGACCGATAAATCTTTTAAGGTTATCCTCGTTGTTTTCTTCTATGCCGTAATAGCTCAGTGCATATTGTACGCACTTTGCTATGCCCTCATAGGAATCTGTAAGCGTTCCGTCAAGGTCGAATAATATATGCTCAAATGCCATTTTTTCTGTCCTGCTCTATAAGTATTTTAACTGCGTTTACAGCGGTTCTTATCGCTCTGTCGCTGTCCATGCACAGTGTATCGGGCAGTCCTGCGTTGCTTCTTTCAACGTTCCAGAGAGCCGTAAATACAGCGCCTGCACGTTTTCTTCTTGCAAGGGCTACCGAGAATATAGCGGCGGACTCCATTTCGGAAGTCAGACAGCCGCATTTTACATATGCCGCCCAGTTACCTGAAAGCTTATCTCCGACAGGCATCTGCTCGGGTTCGATCTCGCCATAAAAGCTGTCCTTGCAATGTACAACACCGACATGACAACGCTTGCCGTCAACGTTTTCGGATAATGCGTCACCTGCGGCTTTGAGCGCTGTGGTTACTGTAAAATCCGCAACTGCGGGGTAGTTTTCGGGGATATATTCATGTGATGTTCCCTCACTGCGTATTGAAGCCTGTGCTACGACTAAATCGCCGCCCGAAACGCTGAGATCCATACCTCCGCTCGTGCCAATTCTTATAAAGGTGTCCGTGCCTGAGCGGATAAGCTCTTCAACCGCGATAGCGGCAGACGCACCGCCGATACCTGTAGAAACCACGCTTACCTTTTCGCCGAGAAGATAGCCTGTATAGGTCGTGTATTCGCGGTTGGAAGCAATAAATTCTGCGTTGTCGAGATATTTTGCGATAAGCGGAACTCTTCCGGGGTCACCGGGGAGAATTGCATATCTTCCGACATCGCCTTTTCTGATTTTGAGATGGAACTGTTCGTCTTCGGTAAGAAGTGCCATAATATCACCCTTTCGTAAAAACGCTTATTTTTTTGCTCTTGCCTGTTTTTTTGCGGCTTTTTTTGAAAGCTGTTCATCTGCTGGGGCGGTAGTACCGCCGAGAACAGAGGGAGCGGCTTTGTTCTTTTCCTTTTCACGCTTTTCGATATTGCCGTGTATCTTGTCCCAGTTGCCGAATATGGCAAGGAGTATGCCGAGTACCGTAATAATAAGGAGCGGCATATAGAGATATCCCGGACCTCCCGGGAGCAGCTCGTGAAGGATAAGTACGCATATCATACCGATAAACGTAAGCCCGCCGCAAATAAAATATTTTTTCAGCATCGCAAAGAATACCGGCACTATGTAGCATATAACGGTGAATATCATCCAGAATATCAGTATACCCATAATCGAGCCGACATCAGATGACTCGGTGGTCATAAGAGATATAAGACCGAGAATGTTCAGAACGACCGCTATAACGCCTGTCGCTATCATCATAAGTACTTTTAATATAACTACAAAAATTTTCATTTTATCATTTTCCGTTTCGTTTTATTTTATAGATTTCTGTATTCTAATGATAACATATGAAAACGGAAAAATCAACACTATTATTGTGTGTATCCTGTGAAGAAAATTGCATTCGGATTTGTTTTTTCCAACCCGTACAATTTGTAAAATTAAAAAATACCTCTTATATAAAAATCGCACGGGCAGATAATAATGCTGTGATAAAAATGAAAGGAACAGGAACAACCGATGCGACAGAAATTAAAGGCGACAGGCGGCATTATAGTCGCTGTTACGCTTTTTTCAAATATAACATACAGCGGTGTATGCGCCGAAAAATATATTCCGACAAATTCTGTCTGTTATCCGCTGAGCTGTGCGGTCGATTATGACCGACCTGAGCTTTATGTATGCGGAACGCCTTTCGGCATAAAGCTGCTGACTGACGGAGTGATAGTAACAGGATTTGCCAAAATAGGGGACGGCGGTAACGCTTTTGAGCTTTCACCCGCAGGAAGGGCGGGAATAGAAAAAGGCGATATTATAACAAGTGTAAACGGTGAAAAAATAAAATCTTCTGAAAATATGAGCGAGCTTATAGCGGCAAGCGGGGAGAGTGCAGAGCTTACCTATACAAGAGATGACACCGAATATACGGCAACGGTGGAAATAAAGCGTGACACGGACGGACAGCCGAGAATAGGACTATGGGTGCGCGACAGCACAGCAGGAATAGGCACAATGACTTTTTATGACGCTGAGAGTGGCGGTTGTGCGGGGCTTGGTCATGCGGTCTGTGATGTCGATACGGGAGATATACTTCCACTCGGAAGCGGTCAGATAGTGCCGGCGGTGATCACAGGCGTAATAAAGGGAGAATGCAATTCACCTGGGGAACTCTGCGGTACACTGACACCTGCGCAAGTGGACGGCAATATTACCGATAACTGCGACTGCGGGCTGTATGCCGTAACAGATAAGGAAGATATGCAGAGCAATGCTATGCTGCTTGCTTTCAGCAATGAGGTGAAATGCGGAAAGGCATATATACTTTCAACGATCGACCCTGAAGCACCGAAAAAGTACAGTGTGGAAATAGAGAGCGTAGATATAAACGGAATCGACAATAAAAATATGGTGATCAGGGTAACGGATAAGGAGCTTATCGAAAAGACCGGAGGAATAGTACAGGGTATGAGCGGCAGTCCTATAGTGCAGAACGGACGGCTTGTCGGTGCGGTAACTCATGTATTTATAAGTGACCCGACACACGGATACGGGATTTTTGCACAGACAATGTACGAGCATATGATCGAAATAAGCGAAAGCGCTGAAGACGCGGCATAAAAATGATGAGGTCGGAGTTTTGCTCCGACCTCACAATCATTTGACATTTAACCCCTAATATTATATAATTAGATTGTACATTTTGACGAAAGTCGTATCACTATGTCGAAATTTTGTCGAAAAACATCGAATTTTGTCAATATGCGGATATATAATAAATACACTCCCTCAAAATTCTACATATTGGGCTTGAGTGTTTGAATTTTCGTTTTAATTTTATCAAATCGGACTTCGTTTCAAAGAAACTGAAAAAAATTGGTAAAATCAGCTTGAATTATTTTCCAGTTTATGTTATATTATAGAAGCAATAAAACTATGGAGGTAAGAAAATGTCACAATCTATCAGAGTACTTATAGGGGACGATTCATTAGAGTTGGGTATTTCATGGGCTACAGCTTTCAAAGAGGCGGGAATGTATGCAATAACAAGACCGAAATCAGGAAAGGTACTTGTTGAATATGTACTTACAGAACGCCCTGCGGTTGTTATACTTGACGCTAAAACTCCCGGTCTTGATGTATGCGATATAATCAAGACGATAAAGAACAGCGGAGATTACAATCCTGTGGTATTCGTAACGGCAAATTATGACTCGGCAAAAGTTGAGTTTGAGGTAATGGACGCGGGAGCAGACTATTATATGCTTCGTCCGTTCGATGCAGAAACACTTGTATCAAAGGTGCTGTCTGTCTATAACGACAAGCTTGCAGGAAAGCATAACACTCCTGCCGATGAGTCGGATATGGAATGCGTTGTAACGGAGATAATACATCAGATAGGCATACCTGCGCATATCAAGGGCTATCATTATCTGCGTACAGCTATTATACTTTCGGTTGAAGATCCTGAGATGATAAACTGCATAACAAAGCTGCTTTATCCTACAGTAGCGCGTATGTATGATACAACGCCGTCAAGAGTTGAGCGTGCGATCCGCCATGCTATAGAAATAGCGTGGGACAGGGGAGATGTAGATACACTCAACGGCTATTTCGGCTATACTATCCACACATCGCGCGGTAAGCCCACAAACTCGGAGTTCGTTGCACTTATCGCAGATAAGCTCAGGCTCAAGTACAGATGCACCGCGCTGTACTCAAGGCGCAAGACCGTCGCACCCTCAAAAGAATCGGTGGTAAATGTATAATTAACGTCTGCTTTTGCGGTCAAATATCTTAAATCCGGGCAATGTGCTCAGTCTTCAAGTGCTGAGTACATTGCCTGTTTCAATGTCCTGAGCGGGCGTATGCCGTTTCCGCCGCAGACCTGAATGAAATACATAAATATAAGATCGTTCTCGGGGTCGTTGCAGAAATAGTTTCCTGTCCAGCCGTCCCAGCCGTATTCTCCGATACTGCCGACGGTGGTTATTTCGGGGTGAGTGAGTGTTCTCATAAGACCGCCGTAGCCATAGCCGATGCAGGAATCCCAGTTGAAAGTATTTGCCTGCTCATCGGTTATTATATTGTGTGATATAAGGTCGACCGCCTTGCGGCTGATTATGCGGGTATCACCGTATTTGCCGCCGTTTAACAGCATCTGAGCAAATTTCTCATAATCATTTACGGTGGAAACAAGTCCTGCGCCGCCTATCTCAAATTCGGGACGCTTTGTATATTTATAAACAAGTCCTAAGTGCTGCCAGTCACAGGGCGCTAACTTTCCGTCTTCGCCCCGGATATAAATTTCGGCGAAGCGGTCGCGCTTTTCCTGCGGTACAAAAAAATCGGTGTCGGTCATACCGAGGGGCGTGAAGATCTCGTCATTCAGAAAATCGCCAAATCGCTTATGGCTTACGACTTCGACTATAGCACCGAGTACATCGGCGCATACACTGTAGTTCCAGCAAGTGCCGGGCTGTGCGAACAGCGGAAGCTTTCCCATCTCGTTGCACATCTCAACGGTTGAATATGTGCCGTTACCGGAAAATGCCTTTTCATAGAACTTATCGAACAGATCCGCCATCTTCTCGCCTGCGGGATTTACACCGCGGTCGGGGTACATAAGCCCTGCGGTCATTGTAAGAAGGTCGATTATCTTCACCTCGCGATTAGCGGGAACAATGCCGTCTGCAGTTTCGACTTTCTGATTTTTAAAGCCCTCAAGATACCAGCATACGCTGTCGGACAGGTCGATAAGACCTCTGTCGTAGAGAATCATCGTTGCAACGGCGGTGACGGGCTTTGTCATGCTGTAAAGACGGTAGATAGTGTTATCGGATACTTTAAGTCCGCGTGCCGTATCTGCCATGCCGAAGCATTTATCGTATACGCGCTCGCCGTCCTTGATTATTCTTAAATGTCCGCCTGGGATCATACCGCAGTCAACCTGCGACTGCATCATCTCATCAAGACGGTAAAATCTGTTGTTTTCAGTATTATTCATAGTAACTCCTGTGTGCCGTAGGGCTGATATTTTCTGATATATTGTAGCATATCCGATGGGGAAATGCAACGGCAAACGGTAAAATCCAAAAAAAGAACAGCTTGTTATGGCTGTTCCTCAGATACTATTTACTTAATTTCGAGTGAGTCTATAACTCCTGTTATAAGGTCGGGGAATGTTTCCTCTTCTGTTGACTGGGTGAATGAGAAGCAATATGCGTCTTCACCCGACTGTATCATATACTGTGTTATGGTTGTCTGCTTTGTGACCTGTGATACCATACCGGTGAGCTGCATATATACCGCCTGCTTGCCTGCTATTTCGGTGTGCTCGAATGCTACGAGCTTGAAGTTTTCCATTGTGGCGGCATATGTGGCTGTCATCTGGTCGGAAGTTACATTTTCGATGGGGCTGTCGGTTTTGCTGACAACGAGGTTGAACTTGTTTTCGTCTGTTTCGTCCTCGGACGCGAACTGATAAGCAAGAGATGCGCTGGCAAGCTTCCAGCCGTCAGGCATTTTGAAAGACAGCTTTTCATTTGCAAGCGTGAATTTTCCGTCCTTTACCGGTTCATATGTTACTGAGGATACCGTGCTTTCGGTGTTGTCGGAAGATGAAGTTTTATCCTCGGCTGAACCGCTGTCGGAATTATCGTCAGAACTGTTGTCCGAGGGTGCAGAAGAGTCTGCGCCGCCTGAGCTGTCGTTGCTGTCTGTGCTTTCCTGTTCGGATATTGAGGTCGAACCGCCGATGTCGGCAACAGATGATGTGTCGGAAGAAGTCTGCGAAGAGTTGCAGGCTGTAAGTGCCGCAGTGCAAGAAAGTGCAAGGGAAGCAGCGATGAGCTTTATATATAATCTATTCATTTTTATTAGATCCTTTCAGGGGTAAAGTGTGCCGAAACGGCTTTGCAAATGATATTTTAGCATATCGAGGGTGAAAAGTCAATTACGCGGGTTTATAAAATGCCCTTTGTGAAAGAAATTTCATCTAACCGTCTTTATTGCAACACCTCTGAGCGGAAATGCCGGCTGTCAACAAATCCGTGTGTTTGTCATAGAATATTATAAAACATATCGGAGGTAATTATGGAAAAATGTACATTCAGCATAGTTACGCAGAAATACCTTGCGTGCTATGAATCGATCCTTAACACTATGATATCCTGTATGAACAACGCAAGGGTAAGCGACAGCGTATCGGGCGATTTTATCGTAACAATGATACCGCACCACGAGGGTGCGATAAAGCTGTCGGGTGAGCTGCTTAAGTACACCACCTGCGTACCGCTACAGGAGATAGCACAGGAAATCATAAAAGGGCAGACCAGAGGCGTGGAAATGATGAAGGAGATACTCTGCGGCTGTAGGAGATACAGAAACGATCCGCAGTCAATGTGCGCCTACAGAAGGCAGTACGGCACTGTAACGCAGAATATGTTCAGTCGTATGAAGTCGGCTTGCCCCGATAATGACATCAACATAAGCTATATCAGGCAGATGATACCGCATCACGAGGGCGGCATAGGAATGAGCAGAAACGCGCTCAGGTTTAACATATGTCCTCAGCTGAAGCCAATGCTTAATGAAATGATCGAGTCACAGGTAAAGGGTGTTGAAAAAATGAAGAAAATTCTGGAATGTTATTCGGAATAATTATCGGTGAGCGGCGGAGAAAATTCTTCTATCGCCGCTCTCAGCTTTTCATGTCGGATAACGAAATGTATGGCGGGTGAATTGCCCTTTGAGATAATGACACGTTTACCCTTTATAATGCTTATTCTCAGATTTCTGAATGCCGCCGTGTCGTTTAATTCGACCTTGTAATTATCGTATTGCTCGGAAAAGCGCTTTGTTTGCTCTATATGCTCGCACAGCTCCTCGTATGTGTATAAAATATCGCCGCCGTAAAACAGCTCCGACAATGAGAGGGTATTGGGATAGCGCTTCATTTCCTTTTTGCCGATAATGGGCAGTTCATCGGTTATACAGCTGTGGGAGAGGGTATGCAAAAACATTTCCCTCTGCGATAAGGCAAACTTCTTTATTGCTTCGGCGACTTCACCGCGAATATTGTTGTGCTCCAATATCTGGGACAGGAGGGAGTCGCTTATTGTATAGATCGGAGGTGTTGACAGTATATTACGGCGCTCGCCTTTTATATGAGAATCTGAAATAAGCTGTGCCCGGAAATTTGACGCTTTATCACTGCGGTAAATATCCATCAGAGGCTCGGCACTTGCTATAAGATGCTCTCCGCGTTTTCTGTAATATGACATTTCTTTTTTCTGTTTTGTAAGATAATATCTTCCGTCTGAATGGTGACCGGATATAGCCTCGCCGGAAAGCGCCGCCGCTCCCGAAACACGAAGAAAATGATTAAAGACGCTGTTTTGACATTCTTTAAAATAGTACGGTGTTATCTGACCCGTCATATACATCGGTATCCAGCCTTCAAGTCCCAGCATCATTTCGTTGAACGGTCGATCTAAGTTGTGTATCTGATTGAGATGTAACCCTTTTTTCAACATACAAGCCATACCATACATCCATTTTTTCGGGAATGTTTCGTCTTTCGACATTTCCTCCATAGGCATATCGCTGTACAGTATAACCGATTCGTTCGAAGGAGAAAGCACTGTTGCTTTCAGAAAGTCAAGTTCGCTTTGCATCATCTCGGATATGCCGTAATAATATTTTGACGTGGGAAGACTGAAAGGAACTGTCGGTATTTTGATATCGTCAAAGTGAATTGTCTTTATGTATAGGTTCAAATCGAAATCATCGATCTTTTTCAGAAAATCGGCAACGCTGTTGTTATTGTCGTTGTCGTTGTGAGCACTTATAAGCCAACTGAAAACAGCCGACGATATTTCGTCTTTACCGTCAAGCTCGGGCAAAGGTGTGCCGATAAGTCCCGAGAGTGCGGACAGAGCCGTTTTGTTATCGGATGATATTTCAGTAATATATGCCGCGGTCGCTTTAGCAAAGCCTGTCGGGTCTGACGGCTGACGAGTACCGTTTCTTATGCGGAATACGGTAGATGTGTCATAATTAAGACTTTTGCATAGCTTTCCTATGCTTATGTCAAGCGCGGTTATCAGCATATTGAAGTTTTCGCGCAGAACATTGCAGTCGGGTGAGCTTGTGCTTTCAAAACACTTTGCGAATTTTTCGTTGACATCGGTATATTCAATGCCTTTTGAAGCGGCGATCTCTTCAATCGCACGGCATAATTTTTTGTAGTTGTCCGAGCTTTTGTCGGGGACACGCTCTCCTGATCTGTATCGGCTCAGTGTTGATGCGGAAATACCGGAAAGCTTTTCGATATCCTTTGCAAGGCAATTAAGTTCTTCTATATAATTGTTGAGTACGTCGCAAAATTTCATAAAGAAATCTCCTATAATAGTATCTGTTGAAATTATACTACATATTTGCAGGAAAATAAAGTAGGTTTCAACTTTTATTTTCTGTATTGGCAAGTGACACCTGTGGAAACTGTATTGCATTAAATTTCCTGTATAGTATAATTAAAGCAACCTATAGGTTTTTCAGATAAAAGGAGGTTTTTATGAAAATGCGAGAGAAAAACAAAATACGGTCTGCTGTCAAATTCATCATTACGTCAGCTGTACTTGCTCTGACATTGACAGTCGCATCTGTTGCGGCGTTCGCCGAAGGCGAAAACGAAAGAACCCAGACTGTATACATAGGCGGTAATATGCTTGTTGTATCGGCAACGGAGGGCTCATACTGGTATTATAATGAAGCTGACGGTTCGATAACCGAAAGTGATGAGGATAATGCAAATATAATAATCAACAATGAAAAGCAATATGACGATGAAGATGAAAAAGATGACGGCGAAATGTATATGTCGATAAAGAATGTCAATATCACGTCAAATGGTCAGAACTATTACTATTTTTCAAATTCAGGAATTTATAGTCTTGCTGATGAGCTGTTTCTGAGAGTTTACGGCGATTGCAGGATAAGCGGTGCAGAGTACGGAATTTATGCAAACCGTATTCATATATCAGGTCAGGACAAACAGGCGAAGCTGACGGTCACAGGTGATAATACGCTTGCAAAGCCCGGAACATATTTTTCGCAGTCTGAGGCTATGCACTTAAATTACAGGAGCAGAATAGTATCCGTTTCTTCACTACGCACTGATTTCTCGGTCATATTAAGAAGCACTACCAATAACACGGTGTACGGTGCGTTTACATTATACGGCTCTAAGAACAGCATTTTTGCGGGTGCCGATATAGACGGAACTGATGCGAAAGAGTTTCTCGCAGGTGAGGACGGATATTATCAGCTTGGAGATAAAAGCCAATATAAATATATAGAATATCGTGTCGGTATTGAACTTTACGATAAGGTTGAAATTACAGATGCTACACTTACTTTCAATGCAGGCGACAAGCCAGGCTTTACGGCAAAGTTAGCTGATAAGCACGAGGATAAATTCAGCATTTGGGAAGAGAAGTGGACACTCCTCGATGAAAGCGGAAACAGAGTAAAATGGTGTTCGTCGGTTGAAATGTTTAATCCGATTGACAAAGAAAAATTATTAACTGAATTTGAAGATGGAAAGACATATTATTATTCCATATCTATCAGGATAGATGACTTTTTCGGTGAGTATGCGGACAATGTGACTGTAACAATAAACGGAAAACCCTATAATTTTGATAACAGCGGTAATAATTATCACTATACTCTTTATATGACGGACTTCATTGAAATGACGCCTGCCGTAAAGAGTGACACTGTTATCAATAAGGTTGAAATAAGCGGTGCTACGCTGTCTTACAACGATGGGGATAAGCCTGTCGCAACAGCGGTAACAGGCGGCGAGTTTAAAGACAATTATGAGATAGCATACGAATATTGGGAAGAGATGCAGCAGAACGCCGACGGAACGCTTGAACCCGTTGCTTTCTGGTATTCGGACGAGAATATGTATACCGCGGCAACAAAGAAGTTTACAAAGTTTGAAAGCGGCAAGAAATATATGTACAGTATAGGTCTTAAAGCAAAGGATGGATATAAATTCGGTAGCGGTAATGCAACAGTAATGACATTTGACGGTAAAGAAGTTGCAACTCCGAATTATATACCGGCTTTTGACGGAAAGACCGCTATGGCGATATCGCTGAAAACGATAAATGTCACTGAAGCTCAGCGGCATATCCACAGCTACGGCAAGTGGTCATATGACAATGATAATCACTGGTTACAGTGCACGGACAGTAATTGTGAAGATCTGAGCGGCAGTATCAAGGATAAGGGAAAACACGTCTTTGACGATGATAAAGATGCAGTTTGTGATGTTTGCGGATACGAAAGACAGATCGTAAATCCGGGTGACGATAACAAGCCCGGACAGCCCGATGATAAGCCTACAGTACCGGGTGACGATAACGAGCCCGGACAGCCCGATGATAAGCCCACAGTACCGGGTGACGATAACAAGCCCGGACAGCCCGATGATAAGCCCACAGTACCGGGTGACGATAACAAGCCCGGACAGCCCGATGATAAGCCTACCGTACCGGGTGACGATAACAAGCCCGGACAGCCCGATGATAAGCCTACCGTACCGGGTGACGACAATAAGCCCGGACAGCCCGACGATAAACCTACAGTACCGGGTGACAGCAATAATGAACCGGAAGATCCCGATGATAAACCTACAGTACCGGGTGACGATAATAAGCCGGAAAACCCCGATGATAATAACCCTGTAACTCCCGGTGAAAGCGAAGATGTTACGCCCGGAGAATGCCCCGGCGATCCGATCGTTAATCCCGACACTGACGGCAGACTTGATATTGCGATATTTGCAATATCGGTAGTTTCGCTTGCAGGTGCTTTTGCAGTCCGCAAAAAGAAATAAGATACCACACTGAAAATTAAATAAACACATACAAAAACTCCCGCCTGCCGTAAAGCTGACGGGAGTTCTTGTTATTTGAAAGGAGACGAATGCAATATTGAATTCAGCGCTTAACGCTTTACGTTGAATGCGTTTATACCGGGGTAAACTGCGCTGTTACCAAGCTCTTCTTCAATTCTTAAGAGCTGGTTGTACTTTGCTACACGTTCGCTTCTGCTGGGAGCACCGGTCTTTATCTGGCAGGTGTTAAGAGCAACTGCGAGGTCTGCAATAGTTGTATCTGCGGTTTCACCCGAACGGTGAGAAGAAATAGCAGTGTAGCCCGCCTTGTGAGCCATCTTTATAGCTTCAAGCGTTTCGGAAACAGAGCCTATCTGATTAAGCTTGATAAGTATTGAGTTTCCACAACCGAGAGAGATACCCTTTGAAAGTCTTTCTGTGTTTGTTACGAACAGGTCGTCGCCGACAAGCTGTACCTTGTTGCCGAGTTCGGAAGTGAGCTTTTGCCAACCCTCCCAGTCCTCTTCATCAAGCGCATCTTCTATGGAGATTATCGGGTATTTTTCAACGAGGCTTTTCCAGTGAGCGATAAGCTGTTCAGATGTGAACTTCTGTTTGCATTTGGGCAGGATATATTCTCCCTTCTTTTCGCCTTTCCACTCACTTGAAGCGGCATCCATTGCTATCATAAAGTCTTTACCGGGCTCATATCCGGCATTCTTAACGGCTTGAAGAATGAACTGTATAGCCTCTTCATCGCTTGCAAGGTCAGGTGCAAAGCCGCCCTCATCGCCTACAGATGTAGCAAGTCCCTTCGATTTGAGAAGCGCCGCAAGTGCATGGAAAACCTCGGCGCACTGTCTTAATGCTTCTTTGAATGAAGGAGCACCGACAGGCATTATCATAAATTCCTGTACGTCAACTGTGTTTGCCGCATGAGCGCCGCCGTTGAGAATATTCATCATAGGAACGGGGAGTCTGTTTGCGCTTACACCGCCTAAAAATCTGTAGAGAGGGATTTCAAGAGAAGTTGCCGCAGCTCTTGCCGCAGCAATAGAAACTGCAAGAATAGCATTTGCGCCGAGCTTGGACTTGTCCTTTGTGCCGTCAGCTTCAATCATTGCCTTATCTACTGCGTAGGTATCGCAGGCATCTATACCTCTTACGGCATCGTTTATTATTGTATTGATGTTTTCTACTGCCTTTGTAACACCCTTGCCGCCGTATCTTGCCTTGTCACCGTCACGAAGTTCAAGCGCTTCAAACTCACCGGTAGAAGCACCGCTGGGCGCTGTACCTCTTCCGACAGTACCGTCTTCAAGATATACCTCAGCTTCTACAGTGGGGTTTCCTCTTGAGTCGAGTATTTCTCTTCCTATTACTTTTTCAATAGCTGTATAAATCATCTGAAATCCTCCGTTTACCGCCGCTTTTCACTAAGCTTGTATGTAACTTATATTATTGCAGATTTTTCTGTGATAATACGGATCTGGCGGTTAAATTTGGTTAGCTTCAACTAACTAAAATAGATTATAGCACAGCGGTGTCGAATAGTCAATAGGTTTTGAGAAAAAAGTTAGATAAAACTAACCGAATGGCGTTTTTATGGGATTGTGGCACAACCCGAAAAAGAAAAAGTGAGCCAAAGCGCAAAAGATAGTGCGCACGGCTCGCTTTTTTGTATAGTGTACTTATTGTATACTGTTTTAGTATTTAACATTGATAGCAGGCTACCGATAGTTCTGTTTGTCGGATAGCACTTCTCGGGTTCGCTATTCTGTTTAATAACGTTGCTGCTATGAACGAGGGCAAGAACCAAAGGGAACAGGTACAAGTCTGAGCCTCGCTTACGCGAGGCTCGTGCACTCCGCTAAAGCTCCGTTGGACTTAGCAGCCCAGTGCAGCAAAGCGGAACGTCCGAGTGCTTGCGAAAGCAAGACTCAACCCTGTACCCTTAGGTTCTCTCCCAAATCAGTTATTCCTCTTGAGCGACGAGAGGAGCGGGAGCATTGCTTATGCAATGCTCAGACGTGCATCCCTCTTTCCTTACCCACCCCCCCACCCCGCTAGGGTGTTGGCTGAACTCGTGTAACCACCTGAATATCGTATATCCTGTAAGTTCTGGAACGCTTAACGC
>CAKSTB010000012.1 GCA_934490165.1 uncultured Ruminiclostridium sp.
ATATCGTCTGTCCGTTCAAACCCGTACCTTCGACTGCCGTCTTTCTCACTGTTCAAGCGGTTTCAGGCTACCTTAAGCACCTCTGTTTTCGCGCCCTCTCGTTTGAGTGCTTGTCTATTATATCATGGAAAACGACATTTGTCAACGTTTTTCTTGAAGTAATTTTACATAAATCTTGTCACTCAAAACACAGTTTTGAAGACACTTTACACAATCACCTGAGAATTCCATGTTTTCTTTGTTATATACTGCTTCTTTCTGCTATTTTATGCCACTTACTCAACGCTTGTTACTCAATATCCTGTTCTTTATGTATATCAGCGTATCCTCTTCCCCGAACCTCTTTAGCATGATAAGCAGCTTACCCAACAGCTCCATAGTTTTCGGGTGCATCATATAGTGCTTTCTGTTCTTGTTGAAATACTCAAACGGCATACTGTCGTTATAGTTCTCTTTATAATATGTCTTGCACGCCGCTATCCTGTCACAGAACATTTCCACGACATACCTCACAGGCATCTCAGTACCCTGCATTCCCGCACCTGGTTCTTGTCCGTAATCTATCCAGTACTCAAAATGATGTTTGTTTCTTCCCTTGTGGTGAAGCCATGCCTCACTTTTACCCGTTACTCGTCTTTCAGTTGTATTCGGACTCTTATCTCCGGTATAGAACACAACCCCGCTTATAAATTCTTTTGGCGAATATTTCGACAGGTCGTGCAAAAATCCCTGTTTATAAAGCCCCAGCTTGAAGCACAGCCTCATTACTTCCATCTTGTGATGATTTATCGTACTTAAATGTCCTTTGAAGTTTTCCTTCAGATCCATGTTTATCCTTCTTTCGTTCTTTCGAGATACTTTCTCCAGTTATCGATATATCTTGTTTTAAAGCTGACGCTTGTTATTTCTTTGTATGAAATTTTGGTTTCTTCGAGCCATTTTCCGTCTGCGTCAAACTCTCTCATCGTCAGTTTATTCTTCCCCGCTTTTAAGATTATCCCTATATGGAATATCTCTTCGTTTTCATTCTCGACTACCACCCATTCACCACTCTCACGGAGCGAATTGAATATGCTCTGCCACGAGCTTATATCAATTCCGGGAGCTTTGATCTGCTCTGCAACCCCGTTCAGTCTGTTTATCTCTTCACAGATATCATTCTTGATTTCCGCTTTTTGCAGTTCGTCAATTTTGCGGATCGTATATCCGTTAAGCTCAAAATCGTTTTCTTCCTGTCCGAGGACAAATCTGTCGTTGAAATCATTGATATAGTAATACCAATAACTTTTGTCATATTCGTAAAAGCACCTGCATATATGGCTGTTTTCAACGCATTCTCTCAGCACCGATATTTTCTTACTGCGCTTCATATTCTCCCTCACAAAAAACGACCGCCGCATCTTATCGACAGTCGTATTTCTTAAACCGTCAGCCTTATTCTATCACAGCCGACATATATTTTCAAGCCTTTACAGCTCTCATTCTGAGCCTCATATAATCTGCATACCATTTTCCGTTTACATAAAGCTCAGCTTTAAGCTCATTCACCGCCTCCGAGATTATCTCATCGGCTTCTTTTTTATTATTAACAGCCCTGAACGGAACTTCAAGGAACATTCTTATCCAGTCCGCAAGCCCGTCATCACCTTTAAGCTCGGTCGGACGTTCAAAAAGCTCCGCATATTTTACCGTAAACCCAGCCTGTTCGACAAGCGGCGCATAGTCGCCCACACCCGCAAAATAATACTCGGTATGATATTCATACCCGTGTCTTGCAAATACCTCTGCCAGTTTAGTATGTATCTTTTCTGCGTTTCCTCTGCCGCCGAATTCAAATACAAATTCACCGCCATAATTCAGAGCATTATATACACAGCCCAGCATCTTCGGGTGCAGTTCTCTGTTTATCCAGTGAAAAACAGCATTGGAAAATACCACGTCAACCTTTTCGGGCAGAATAAAATCGGTAGCGTCCGCCTTTACAAAAGTAAGATCGGGATTATCATTTCTCGCCTTAGCCAGCATATCGTCCGATGCGTCCGCACCTATAACATCATAACCCTTGTCGGAAAGCACTTTGGTAAGTGCCCCGTTTCCACAGCCGAGATCAAGCACCTTTCCGCTTTTTCTCTCAATAAGACCGACAACACCAAGTCCATGCTTATGCACAAAAGAAAAATTGTCCGTATATTTCTCTGCGTTCCACTTGATATTCATTACACACTCACCTTTTCATCTGCGTTTTCATTGATCGTTTCCTCAGCCTGAACGCTGTCCTCCGCCGCTTCTTCCTCTTTCGGTTCATCGGATACATTCGCGGCTTCCGCATTTTCTTCCGGCTTTATATCAGTGTGTTTATCCTTTTTCTTCTCCTCCTGCTTGATATGCGACTGATCACTTACAACAAGAATATCCCCTTGCTGAATAACAGTGTTACCGTTCGGTACGACCATATCACCATTTCTCTTTATCATTATGATAAGAAGCGTAGTCGGCAGGTCAAGCTCCTTTATAGTCTTGCCCTTCCATAAATGCTTTGGACCTATCTCATACTCCTTGAGCAATATATTTCCGCTGTCCCTGTACGACGGAACACTGAGTATAACATCATCACCCGCATTTATCACAGTATTGCCTTTAGGTACAATAGTGCTGTCACCGTGCTTTATCATAAGCACGAGAGAATTTTCGGGAAAATCTATCTCGCTTATCTTATGACCGTTCCAGCCATGCGTTTCGGATACGAATATACGCATCATATTGAACTGCGGAGTTTCGTCCTGATAGTCGTTGAATGTCTTTAATACACTGCTCTCGTTGTCGATAAGCTTAAGTCCCGTTGCGACCTTCGGAAGTAACGTTCCCTGGAACGCAACAGAAATAAGGCAGACGCACAGCACTATATTGAACAGATTGCTGTCCGTGTACACATCGCTTACCGTAGCCATTATGGCGAAAACGATGGATGATGCACCTCTCAGTCCCGACCACGCTATAAACAGCCTGTCGCTCCATGTATATCCCTTTGAGCATATCGCAAATACCGCTGCAGGACGAGAAACGAACGTCATAATTGCAAATATCGCAAGCGCCGGCAGAATTATTCCGGGAAGCTGTGACGGATTGGATAAAAGACCGAGCAGGAAGAACAGCATTATCTGGCTGAGTCCGGTTATTCCGTCAAAGAAATGTACAAGCTGTGCCTTATTCTCGCCTATGTTGCTGTTACCGATGATGATACCCGCTATGTATACGCTGAGGTATCCGTTACCTCCGAGCAGTATCGGAGCGGAATATGCCGCAAATACCATCGCCATCATGAAAATTATATCAAAGCTGTTTTTCGACAGCTTCACCTTATTCATTACAAATACCGTTGCAAATCCCATGGCAAAGCCGAATGCCACGCCAAGGACTATCTGGAGTACCGCGAGAAGTCCGAGCTGAGATACATCATCTCCCGCCATAATTGCAAGGGCGATAACAGTCAGCATATAAGAAAACGGGTCGTTAGAGCCGCTCTCTATCTCAAGCAGTGATGCAAGACCGCCGCGCAGGTTAAGCTGTTTTGAACGGAGTATCGAGAATACCGATGCAGCGTCGGTAGATGAAATTACCGCACCGATAAGGAAACTCTCTTTGATATCAAACCCTATAAGGAAATGACAGCCCGCAGTAGTAATAAGCGCCGTAACTATCGTACCGAGTGACGATAAAAGTCCGGCACGCATCGCAACAGGCTTAGCCGCTTTCCAGTTAGCCGAAAAACCGCCGCAGAACATTATAAATATAAGACATACCGTGCACACCTGTTCACTCAGCGCAAAATTATCGAACGGTATTTTGAGCAGACCGTCCGAGCCGCATATCATACCGAGCGCAAGAAATATAAGCAGGCTCGGTACACCTATTTTGGTTGACAGCTTATTGCCTACAATACAGACAATAATTATCACCGAAAAAAAGAGCATTACAAATTCCATCGTTCACCGTTCCTTTGTTCAAATATTATCTCTGTTTAACCGTTTTTAAAAAATAAGCTGTCAACGTGATTTCAAAGTCCCCGTTGACAGCCGATTTACTATTCTTAAAGGCGTCAGCCGCTGATTGCGACGTCTTTATTTGCCTGCAAGCTTAGCGATTATTTCAGCCGCCTCATCAATACCGCAGGTCGCAGTATTGACGCACAGATCGTAGTTAAGGCATTCGCCCCAGTTGCGCTCCGTGTAATACTTGTAGTGTCTGCGCCTTGCCTTATCCTTCTGTCGGATAACATTCAGCGCTTCTTCCTTGCTTATATTATCATGTTCACAGATACGCTCACATCTGAAGTCGTCCGTAGAATGTACAAAAACATCAAATGTGCTGTACTGCTCTCTCAGCACATAGTCCGCACAGCGACCGACTATAACGCACGGACCTTTGTCGGCAAGAGCCTTTATGACCCTGCACTCAGCCGCGAAAAGCTGATCTGTAAGCGGCTGTGTGTACATTCCGTTTATTGCAAGATTATAGAGAAAGCTTGTTGTAGTCGTCTGCTCCGCACGTTCTATGTATTTTGGGTCAAAACCGCTTTCCTTTGCGGTAACATCAATTATCGTCTTGTCATAATACGGGATTGAAAGCGCTTTTGCGACCTTTCTGCCTATCTCACTTCCTCCGCTGCCGTATTGTCTTGAAATTGTGATTATTCTTCCCATGATCCGTTCCTCCGTTTGTGCTTTATTCTTATGCCTGCTGTACCTGTGCCGAGGATCTGTCCTGAATGTCATACATCTTTGCTATGACATTCTTATAGATCCTGCGCATAAGGAGTATCGCAACAATAAGTCCAAATAAATCGCTTACCGGGAGCGACCACCATATGCAGTCCACTCCGCCGAGTATGCCGAACAGCCACGCAAAAGGCAGTGTCGGCACAATAAGCCTTACTATAAATACCATCATACTATAGAAACCGTTTCCGAGTGCCTGAAAGCCCGAGCTCAACACTATCGAAACACCCGCAAGCGGGAATGATATGCTGAATATTCTCAGCGCCGTTTCACCGAGCCTTATCATATCATCTGTCGGTGCGAACATTCCGAGGAGCTGTACCGGTATCAGCTGGAACAGCAATACGCCGATTATCATTATCACAACCGAGCAGATAACTCCGAGCTTCAGCGTATCTGTGATACGTTTAGGCTTTCCCGCCCCATAATTATAGGCTATGATAGGAACTATGCCGTTATTCATGCCGAATACAGGCATATACACGAAGCTCTGTAGTTTGAAATACACTCCGAATACCGTAGCCGCCGCAGGCTCATACGCTTTCAGTATTATATTCATACCGAACGTCAGCACCGATACGAGCGCACTCATTATAATTGATGGTATTCCCACAGCATATATCGTCTTTATTGTACCGAAGCTCAGCCTGAACTTTCTGAACACAAGTCTTAATTCCCTGTTATGGAAGTGGTGCAGTAAAAATCCCACAACCGCCGCTATTATCTGACCTGCTATTGTAGCTATCGCCGCGCCCGTAACACCCATAGCAGGTATTCCGAGGAAGTCAACGCCGAAGATGAACACAGGGTCAAGCACTATATTTATAACAGCACCCAGTATCTGCGACACCATTGATAACAGCGTTTTACCGGTCGCCTGTAATATTCTCTCGCCGTATATCTGGAAAAACAGTCCGAACGAGCCGCAGCATACGATCGAAAGATATTCAACGCCGTAATTTGCTATTACGTCCGAGTGCGTCTGTATTGAGAAGAATGCAGGCAGTGCGGTAAGTCCCACTATAAGGAATATAACGTAATTCAGCGCCGTAAGAATGAGCGAATGCGTAGCCGCAAGCCCCGCTTCATACGGCTTCTTCTGTCCGAGATAGCGCGATACAAGCGCATTCATACCAACGCCCAGTCCCGTCTGGAATGCTATCATAAGGCTCTGCATAGGAAAAGCCATTCCGACTGCCGTCAGTGCGTCGGGGTTTATCTGTGCCACAAACACGCTGTCAACAAGGTTATACATTGCCTGAATAAGCATCGATATAACTATCGGCAGCGACATTGTAACAAGGAGCTTGTTCACAGGCATTACGCCCATCTTGTTTTCTTTTGTCTGTTCCAATTTTCTTTTCTTTCCTTTGTACTTTTATAATTCTCTTTTCTCTTTTAAATAAGTATAACATAATCTCCGACATTTTGCAAGCGCACAAACACGAAAATTCAAGTGTAAAATCTTATTGACCGCACCGCTTTATTGTGATACAATAGCAGTATATGAAAAGAAAGGAACAGCCATGAAAGATATAAAAGCAGTGCTCTTTGACCTTGACGGCACATTACTTGACTCAATGTATGTCTGGCAGTATGTTGACGAGGAGTTTCTCCGAAAACGCGGGATCACCCCGCCCGATGATTACGGCAGGCAATGCAGTCACCGTTCGTTCTATGAAACGGCGCTATACACAATAGACCTGTTCAAATTGTCCGAAACTCCCGAACAGCTTATGCAGGAGTGGACGGATCTTGCGATAAACGAATATCGGTATAACGTAAAGTTAAAACCCTACGCAAAAGAAACTGTCGAGCTCGCAATAAAGAGCGGCTATAAGACCGCGGTATGTACCACCCAGACTCCTGAGCTTTACACCCCGGTACTAAAGAACACAGGACTGTGGGGAATGTTCGAAACAATAAGCTCTGCCGCCGTTTTCGGCAAAGGCAAGCAGTATCCCGACATCTACCTCGACACCGCGAAGGCGCTCTGCGTCACTCCCGAGAACTGCATTATGATCGACGACGTTTCGGCGTCCCTCAAGGCCGCAAAGCAGGCGGGCATGATGACAATAGGCGTGATCGAACCGATAAGCTCGCAGAGCATTGAAGAAATGGAGCTTTACAGCGACAAGCTGGTTAAAGAGCTTGATAAAAGCATATTCACATTTTAACGGAGGCAAATATGAAGAAAAATCTTATGTGCAGATTGTCAGCTCTGACGCTTACAGTAATAATAGCTGTCACCGCAGCAGGCTGTAATAATGCCGCAACAAGCGGCGAACAGTCAAGTACTGCCGAAACCTCGCAGATAACCGAATTTCCGAATGCCAAAGTCGGTATATCTGACGGCAAGTTCACCGTTGACGGTAAGGAACTCTGGATAAACGGTGTAAATACCCCGTGGCAGAACTGGAACGACTTCGGGGGCAATATGGAAGAGGAATTCTGGGACAAAACCTTTGAAGAGCTTGTCAGCGACGGCATCAACTGCACGCGTATCTGGATAAACTGCAACGGCGAAGGTGTAGTAAGACTGAAGTCCACGGGCGCGATAAAAAGCATAAACGAACAGCACTGGGAAGACCTTGACAAGCTTTTTGCACTGGCAGAAAAGCACAGAATATACATAATGCCGACACTTCTCTCCTTTGACCATTTCAAAGACAGCAACGGTGCGGCTGAAAAGTGGCGCAATCTTATTACAAGCAAAGAAAACTGTGACGACTATGCCGAGCAGTATGTAAAAGAATTCTGCAAGCGCTACGGCGAAAACGAATATCTTTTCGGTATCGACCTTATGAACGAGCCCGACTGGGTGCATGAAAACACCGAGTGCGGTCAGCTTAGCTGGAACGATCTCTCCTACTTCTTCGGAAAATGCGCCGCTGTTATTCACGAAAACTGCTCTACTCCCGTTACAGTGGGTCTTGGTATTGTAAAGTACAATTCCGACAAATACGAGGGCGATAAAATTGCCGATGAATATCTGAAAAAGCTCACAGGCGACGATAAGGCTTATGTAGACTTCTACAGCACCCACTACTATATGTGGGAAAAGCAGTATTTCGGCTTTCCGTTTGACAAAACGCCCGAGCAGTTCGGTCTGAAAACAGACAAGCCCTGCCTTATCGGCGAAACCTCTAACGACGATGAAAAAGAAGCCGGCATGACCCTTACAGAAAAGTACAAATCCACCTACGACAACGGCTGGAACGGTCTTATGGTTTGGATGGAACCCCGCACAGACGAAGAATACACTTGGTATCGCTATGACCTTACAAAAGCCGCAACGAATGCGATGCTGAAGCTTATCCCCGAAAAGATCGATCCGCTCGGCGTACACGGTTACTCGACCTCAGACACAACCGACAGCACTGAAGAAAGCAGTAACTGATATGCCGGACATCACAAATCAGCGTAAGATAATCAGAAAGCACTTTTTCTTTAAAGGAAGAGTTCAGGGTGTCGGCTTCCGTTACAGAGCGCAGAACGCCGCATCAATGTACGGCGTTACCGGCTGGGTAAAGAATCTTTATGACGGCTCTGTCGAGATGGAAGCTCAGGGGCTTGAAGAGGACATTGACAAAGTTATCCTCACACTGCAAAGCAGTCGCTATATAGTAATAGATGATATGTATGTTGCCGACCGACAGCCGGACCCTCACGAAACCTCATTCCGCATAAAAGACGAATATTGATATAGTAAAGAATAAGCTGTGATGAAATTCTCACATTTCATCACAGCTTATTAAATACCCTGTATTATTCTATCACTTCATCAATTTCAACGTTTTGCTCTAACGCTTGATTTATATATCCGACAAATTCATCATAAGACATATCATCGTAATATATCTCTTCATAAGTATCAGGCAAACATCCAAAACGCTCATAATATTCATCATATAATCGACTTAATTTTTCATCATATATCCCTTTCCACATACTAATTTCAATCCTTCCAAATCTACTTAGCACTTTTCAAAGCTATTATAGCACTTCGGTCAGAACTTGTAAATATATCCCGCATCATTTTCACCGCCGCATAGTCATTATGAAAATATGCTCGTCCGAATTGTGCCACACTCCTTACTACGCTTACTGCCAACGACTACGACAACGAATATGAAGCGGCACGTTGCCGCAAAAAGCGGTCACAGCAAACCGCCGTGACCGCCATATTCCGTTTATGTTACGCTTTGCATAACTCCGTCATTGTGCACTATCCCTCGCAAAACACTATCACAATTCAAAATCCGTCGCCCACCGCAGGCAAAGCACGGATGCTTGCAACGGTCGCACAAAGTCGCTATGCATGGACGCATATAGTCAGCCACACCCGGTCACTGCACGAGGCAGTGACACAAATGGCTGACAATGCACGGACGCAGCGACCACAAACGACCGTAAAGACACACACAATTCTTCATTATTCATTCTTCATTATTCATCTTTTAACAACCCCGCCGTTTTGCCACCGTCAGCAGACCGCAAACGTCTTAAAAGGCGGAATTTGAAGCGGCACATTGCCGCCTTACTTGAGGATCGGTGCAAATCTGATACGGATATTCGGCATCTTTGTGATAGTCGAATAAGTGTTCAGCATCCAGTCTTCACTGCCGTCATTTACATTCTCGCCGCTTGCGGGAGGTGCAAATATCTTGAGTGTCATATCGGCTTCGCCGTCAAGGGGCTTTTCAAAGAATGCCGACATAAAATCGATCGTCTTTGCGTGAGGTGCTTTGTAGAACCACTTACCGTTGATCTCCATCATAAGGTTGAGCTCTGCGTCCTCGCCGTCAAATGTGATCTCACAGAATGTGGGGTTCTTCTCAAAGTGCAGAGGTATCTCGATACCCTCAGCGTCCTCAGAACCGCCCCAACGTAACTTTGCGGGGAACTGTGCATCGCCCTGAGCCTTTATTTCGGGATAGAAATATTCATCGTGAATAATTTCCTTGTAGGTCTGCATTACAGGCTGCTCAATACCGCAGTCAGCATTGTTCGGGTCTTCGATTTCAAGTCCGAGTCTGCCTCTGTCACGGAACTGATAGAATGTAAAGCCGTTGAACCAGCCCTGATCCTTGTCGTTCTTGAGCATATCGCAGAATTCCTTAACCATTTCTGCCTGCTCGTAAGGACCTGTTACATCGCCGTCGGCGTTGAATTCGCTCATGACCATAGGCTTCTTTTCGCCGCCGCAGAGCTCTCTGTAACGCTTTTCGGAAAGCTTTGTAAGGTTGTATGTATCTGCTACCTTGCTTCTGCCAAAAGAATTTCCGCCCTCGTCCGCTACGTCAAAAGGCCAGCCCCAGTGAAGAGCCATATACTTGTCAACAGACCAGATATCCGTTGCTCTTACAGCATCGGCAAATTCCTTCTCCATCTCTATCTCGTTGCCCTTTTCGGGGTGCTCGACACCACCGATACAGAGGATAGTCTGAACGTTGGGCGCAAACTTCTTGATAACTTCACGCGCATGGATATAGAAATCGGCTACCTGCTGATAGGTTGCACGCTTTGTAAACGAGAACCAGTTACCTGTAGCCTCGTGGTTGATTCTCAGCTGCATACGGCCGAATGTTGAAAGTTCCTTGCCTATCTGTTCAAGGTGCTCGTCAGTTACATTGGGGTCGATCGTCATTGTGAGTATAACGTCCTGTCCGTGTCTTCTTACATCACGCATACAGGTGAAAGGCTCGTCATCGGTCGTTCCGCCGATACCGCCCTTATATGTGAAATAGTCGTCATAAGGATAATCCCACTGGAATGTGATCTCCTTGTCCTTAAAAGCATTTCTTGCTCTTGCAGGCCATGTTTCGTCAAGAGGATAATAGCAGTACATAAGGCTTACCGCTCTGTGAGGTCTGCCGAGCTTGTTCAGGATATAATCCTGATTTACATACTCTCCTCTTTCACTTCCGTCGCCAAGGTCAACCGCGCATTTTGCAGGACCCATATGGATCTTTTTGATCTCGCTCATGTTAATAAACTCCTTACACAACTTTTTTCTATTCAGAAACTGTGAAAACCTATGTTTTCACCGAATAATTTGAGTATATCATAAAATGAAAACGATTTCAAGGCTTTACAAAAAAATTTTTTTGGTATATAATAAAATGGTATTGCAAAATCGAAAGGAACGGTAACCTATGTTAGAATATGATGAACTCAAAGTTGAGTTCGAGGGCTATGAGCCTGAGCTTAAAGAACTCGCAGGCGCACTTGACCTTGATAACCTCAAAGCTGAAATAGCAAAGCTCGAAGAACAGAGCGCACAGCCCGACTTCTGGAACGACGTAGAAAACTCTCAGAAAATATCGCAGAAGATAGGCGAGGATAAGAATATAGTACAGAGCTATGAAAAGCTCCGTGAAAGCTATGACGATGTAATGACAATGCTTGAGCTTGCTCAGGAGGAAGACGATGAATCGATGCTCCCCGAAATTCAGGAGCTTGCAAAACACTTCAGGACCGAGCTTGAGTCACAGAAGCTCGCTACTCTTCTCTCAGGCGAATTTGACCACAACAACGCGATCCTCACATTCCACGCAGGCGCAGGCGGTACAGAGGCTCAGGACTGGGTCGAGATGCTTTACCGTATGTACAATCACTGGGCAGAACAGCACGGAATGAAAGTAACGGTACTTGACTACCTTGACGGTGAAGAAGCGGGTATCAAGAGTGCCAGCATACTGGTTGAGGGCAGAAATGCCTACGGCTATTTAAAGAGCGAAAACGGCGTACACAGACTTGTCCGTGTATCTCCCTTTGACAGCTCCGGACGCCGCCACACAAGCTTTGCTTCCGTTGAAGTAATGCCCGAAATCAATGAAGATATTGACATTGAGATAAGCGAAGATGAGATAAAGATGGACGTTTACCGTGCAAGCGGCGCGGGCGGTCAGAAGGTCAATAAAACTTCTTCCGCTGTCCGTATCACACATATCCCCACAGGTATAGTGTGTGCCTGCCAGACAGAGCGTTCACAGCACCAGAACAGAGAATACGCAATGCGTATGTTAAAGTCAAAGCTTCTTGAGATCAAGGAAAGAGAACACCTCGACAAGATCTCGGATATCAAGGGCGAACAGCTTCAGATCGCTTGGGGTGCACAGATACGCTCTTACGTATTTATGCCCTACACAATGGTAAAGGATCACCGCACAGGCTTTGAAATGGGCAACATCGGCGCAGTTATGGACGGCGACCTCGACGGCTTTATAAACGCCTATTTAAAGGCACTCAGCTTAGGACAGATATAATGAAAAAGAACGACATCATTGAAATTGAGATAACAGCTCTTTCAAGTGAATGTTCCGGTATAGGCAAGAAGGACGGCATGGTAATATTCGTGCCGTTTTCTGCTATCGGGGACAAGCTTGAAGTAAAGATACTGAAAGTAAACAAAACCTACTGCTACGGCAAGATCGAAAAGGTGATTGTTCCCTCTCCCGACAGAGTAGCTCCCGACTGCCCCGTTTACACAAAGTGCGGCGGCTGTTCGCTCCGTCACATAAGCTATGAGGCACAGCTCAGAGCCAAGGAGCAGTTTGTAAAGGACGCTTTCACCCGTATCGGTGGGCTGTCGCCCGAATTTCTGCCTATTATCGGCAACGACACGATAAACGGCTACCGCAACAAGCTACAGCTCCCGATAGGCACAGACAAGGACGGTAATCTTATCGCCGGCTTCTATGCCTTTCACTCGCACAGGATAGTTCCTTGCGAAAAGTGCCTTTTACAGCCCGATATTTTCTCGGAAATAACCTCCGATTTTCTGAAAACAGCGACCGAGTTGGATATACCCGCTTATGATGAAGCTACCCGAAAAGGCATACTCCGCCACCTTTACCTCAGAAAAGGACACTACAGCGGCGAAATATGCCTGTGCATAGTAGCATCGAAAAATATCCCGGAGCTTAAAATTCTGTCGGACAGGCTGCTTGACAAATACCCGCAGATAGTAAGCTCTGTGATAAATATCAACGACAAGGACACTAACGTGATCTTAGGCGACAAAGAGATCTGCCTTACCGGAAAAAGTTGCATTAACGATACGATGTGCGGCAACAGCATTGCAATATCGCCTAAGTCCTTCTATCAGGTGAACACACCCGCCGCCGAGAAGCTCTATGCCGCCGCCCGCGACTTTGCGGAAGCCTCAGGGAAAACCGTGCTTGACCTGTACTGCGGTGCGGGCACGATAGGGCTGTCTATGGCACACACGGCAAAGCGGATAATCGGGGTCGAGATTGTCCCCGAGGCAATTGAAAACGCGAAACAGAACGCCCTCGCAAACAGCATCGATAACTGCGAATTTATCTGTGCAGACGCCGCCGAAGCCGCAAGGATACTTCATTCACGCGGAATACGCCCTGACGTGATAATGGTCGACCCGCCGCGCAAGGGCTGCGGCAAGGAAGCCTGCGAGCAGATAGCCGCATTCTCTGCCCCGCGTATAGTAATGGTATCCTGCAATGCCGCCACCGCCGCCCGCGACTGTGCGTATTTTGCGGAGCTCGGCTACAGCACCGACAAGTGCGTTGCAGTGGATATGTTCAGTGGTACGAACCATGTGGAGACGGTAGTACTGCTTTCCCACAAAAAGCCAGACGGACATATCAACGTAAAAGTTGAGTTTGGCAAGGGTGAGGGAAAAGTTCCGCTTGATAATATCGCTAAAAGAGCCGAAGAATATAAGCCCAAAGAACGAGTGCCCTACAAAATGATAAAGGAGTACATAGAAGCTAAATATGGCTTCAAGGTACATACCGCATATATCGCAGAGGTAAAGAGAGATTTAGGCTTGCCGATGTACGATGCTCCTAATGCGGTAGAAGAATTGAAACAGCCGAGGAAGCATCCGACAGCGGAGAAAGTGGAAGCGATAAAGGATGCGTTGAAGCATTTTGAAGTGATTTAATGAGGATAGGCGTATCATTACCTGTCTTGTTGTCGATATGTGAATATTTGAAATGTGATTTTGGAGATATTATGGAAGCGTTACCAGATGATGTTGATAAGGAGCGTGAAAGCTGATTATGAATGAAAGTATTTTAATTGTAGACGATGAAAAAGAGATAGCCGACTTGATTGAGGTTTATCTAAAAAATGATGGTTACACGGTACATAAATTTTATAATGGTCTGGATGCTTTGGAATGTATTGAAACGCAAAAAATGGATTTGGCAATTTTAGATGTAATGCTTCCAGATATTGATGGATTTCGTATTTGTCAGAAAATCAGAGAACAGTATTTTTATCCTATTATAATTCTGACGGCAAAAGTTGCGGATACTGATAAAATTATGGGACTTACCATCGGAGCTGATGATTACATTACAAAACCATTCAACCCTTTGGAGGTTGTCGCAAGAGTAAAAACTCAGCTTCGTCGTTATGTTCGTTATAATAATGCGGCTAATACCGAGGAAAAAGATGCTCCCATTGCAGAACATGATGTAAGAGGACTTATTATAAACAAGAATACTCACAAATGTACTTTGTATGGAAAAGAGGTTACTTTGACACCTATTGAGTTTTCTATCCTCTGGTACTTGTGTGAGAACAGAGGAAAAGTTATTTCGTCTGAGGAATTGTTTGAAAATATTTGGGGTGAGAAATTCCTTGATAACAATAATACTGTTATGGCTCATATCGGAAGATTGAGGGAAAAGCTTAATGAGCCTGCAAAAAAACCGAAATTTATAAAAACTGTGTGGGGAGTGGGATATACCATTGAAAAATAAAAGAAATAGCGAAAGAGATGATTATCGTCTTCTTAAAAACAAATTATTGATTAGAACTTTTGGAATGTTGTTTTTTGCGTTTGCTTTTTTAGCAGCCTTGTACTCTCTATTTTTAAAAGGGCACATAGCAGACACTTTTGTGGGTTTTTTGGATAATTTTGTCTACCATGATTATGACCGAGCTTATAATGCATATTCAATATATATTAGAGATTATATGAGTCTTTTCTTCGTAGTGCTTTCCTTACTGTTATTTGCAATTATTTTGCGCTTTTATCTAAATGAATTTTTTTCCAAGTATTTCAAAGAAATTAACCGTAGTATAGATGCTTTGATAGAAGAAAATTCAGGAGATATTGTTTTGCCTTCTGAATTAACTGCAATCGAAAAGAAAATCAATCATATTAAGCATACTCTTGAACAACGAAAACTGGCAGCAGAGCTTTCAGAACAGCGGAAAAATGACCTTGTTGTTTATCTTGCCCACGATTTGAAAACCCCACTCACCTCAGTAATTGGGTATTTAACTTTGCTGCGGGACGAAAACAAAATTTCCGAAGAATTAAGAGAAAAGTATTTGTCAATTTCTTTGGAAAAAGCAGAACATCTTGAGGATTTAATTAACGAATTTTTTGAAATCACGCGGTTTAATCTTTCTAATATTACTCTTGAGTACAGCAGGGTCAATTTGACCCGTATGCTTGAACAACTTACATACGAGTTCAAACCAATGTTTTTAGAGAAGAATTTAAAATGTGAGCTTGAAATAGCCCCAGACACTATGATAAAGTGCGATGTCAATAAGATGCAGCGCGTTTTTGATAATCTGCTGAGAAATGCAGTGAATTATAGCTTTGATGACAGCACGATTCATATTGCTGTAAAACAAAACGGTGAAAATTTGTGTATTCAGTTTACCAATTGCGGCAATACCATTCCAAAAGAAAAGCTTGTACGCATTTTTGAACAGTTTTATCGTCTTGATGTTGCACGAAGTTCCAGAAGCGGAGGTGCAGGATTGGGTCTTGCAATTGCAAAAGAAATCGTTGAGCTTCATAACGGAACAATTACCGCAAAAAGTGAAAATGAGCAAATCGAATTTACAGTCACTCTTCCGCTCCTGTAGGAAAATCGTAAGAAATTCCGCAGGAAAACATAGGAAACTCTTGTGGGGAAACGAAAAAAAAGCACGCTTGCTTTTGGTACAATTACAGTACCAAAAGCAAGCGTGCTTTTTTAGCTTATCAGGGAGGAAAAACGATGTCAACTCATACCCAACAAACCAAGAAACGCCGTCCCCACTTATTTATCTGCATCCTGATTTTACTGATAGCATTAGCCTGCATCTTTGTTCAGCGTTTTGCAGAGACAGATATATACAACAAGGCATCATTGCCTTCCATTGATTTTGGTAATGAAAATGAAGCAGATGGAGAATGGTGCTTGATACTGGTGAATAAATGGCATCCCCTTGAAACTGACAGTGAAATCGATTTAACAGAACTATCAAATGGACAATGCGTGGACAGCAGAATATACCCTCAGCTTCAGAAAATGTTTGATGATATGAGGGATGATGGTGTATATCCTGTTGTTGTCTCCGGCTACAGAACAGAGCAGGAGCAACAGCAAATATACGATGAATCAATGGCGGAGTATATCGAAAAAGGATATTCTGAATCCGACGCAAAAACAGAAACAGAACGCTGGGTTGCTATTCCGGGAACAAGTGAACATCAACTTGGTCTTGGCGTTGATATAAATGCTGATGGCATAAATTCATATGGTTATGAGGTTTATAACTGGCTCGCTCAAAATGCCTATCGCTATGGGTTTATATATCGCTATCCAGAGAATAAAGTTGCAATCACAGGTATAGCCAACGAGCCATGGCATTACCGATATGTCGGTGTTAATGCGGCTACCGAAATATACAAACGAGGAATATGCCTTGAAGAATATCTGGGAGAAACAAACTATCATACCGATTGCAAAAGGCGGTTGCACCACCGAAGATAACTTACAAACTTTGTGTTGGAAATGCAACAGAGCAAAAAGTGATAAAATATTGAGTTAATGCTAATTTTCAGGATAAGTTATATAAATAACCGCCGTCACGAGCACCGTGACGGCGGTTATTTTATCCGGTTATTTTACGGCTTATATCTCCCCGAACTCCTCTAATCTCTGCATAATTTCCTTGCTTCTGTCTGTAAACAGCAGAGCCTTGTTATGTTCATAATACTCCTTACAGCCGAACTCCGAAATAAATCTCGCCGTATGGCTGTTTGCGGTAAGCTCTGTTACAAGTATCAGCATTTCCTGACCGTCAGCGTACACCTCATTGCAGAAAATAAACGCGTTCGACATCTTCTCCTGTGCCGTTTTTGCCGAATTTTTAAGCTCTGCCACAAGGCTGTCATACCTGCTCTTGATATCGGTAAATGCTGTTTTTCCGTCCTTGCCGGCTGCGAACACAGTCAGCTTTTCAAGCTGTGATATTGCTCCTGCAAGCGTTTTACGCTGTGATGCCGAAATGCTTGACGACTGCTTGCCGCTTTCAAGCTCGTTTTTCTTTATCGCTATAAGTTCGTTCATCAGCTTTTCGGCAGAAACGTCACTGTCCCGCGTTCTCAGCCTAAGCTCTTTGAGCGTTATAAGAACCTCGCGGAGCATATCCTCGCTGTCCGTGACCTGCTTTGCTGATGCCGTAACACTGTCAAGAATAAGTCCGAGAAGCGACAGCCTCTCGTCAAACTTTGCGTTTCTCGCCCTGTCTTTTATGCTGTCGCTTGCATTGCCGCTGAGCATCTCGTCTATCTGATAGTCGCTCTTGTACTTGTTGAACAGGTCGTAATATGCCGCAAAGCTTCTTGCCGTCCTGTCATGTCGGATATACTGATCGATAAGCTTGATATCTACCTTGATATTGTTCTGTTCGTAAAGAATTATCATTTGCGACAGATCTTCCCAGCCTCTCGCCGTAACGAATGCTTTGCCGTCAACCGTACTTTCTATGCGGTAAAAATCAGCTTTCTTAATTTCAAGATAGGTAAGTATCGAGGGGTGGACGCCTGCCTTGTATGCATATTCTTTCCACGCCGCAAAATCAGGCTCGATATCTATCCTTTTCAGTCTGTCCCATGTTACAATATCAAACTCACGGACGGAATTATTATATTCCGGCGGGTTACCCGCAGTGACTATTATCCAGCCGTCCGGCACTTTATGTCTGCCGAACACCTTGTATTGCAAAAACTGGAGCATTATCGGAGCAAGCGTTTCCGACACGCAGTTTATCTCATCAAGGAACAGTATTCCCTCTTTTACACCCGTGTTTTCCATAAGATCATACACTGCCGAGATGATTTCCGACATAGTGTACTCCGACACGTCATATTCCTTACCGCCGTAATTCCTATGCACGATAAACGGAAGTCCGAGTGCGGATTGCCTTGTGTGGTGCGTCATGGAGTACGATAGCAGACCTACTCCCATTTCCGACGCTACCTGCTCCATTATCGCAGTCTTGCCTATTCCGGGAGGTCCCATAAGAAACACAGGGCGCTGTTTTTCGGTCGGGATCACATAGCCGCCTGTTTCGTCCTTGGTGAAATATGCCGTCATGGCGTTCTTTATCTGTTCTTTTGCATCTTTTATATTCATACTCTTGCTCCTTTATATCTCCTCCGGCTGTAATACAAGCTTAATAGCCCACGGCGGAACATCGGGGTTGTTATATTCATCATCGACAAAGACAAATGCCGTTTCGTATGGCGGCTTTCTTGTCGGGAAATCGCCGTAACCATCGGTGAAATATATAAGCCCTCTGAGGTTTGTAAACTCCTTGCTTTGCATCAGCTTATCAACGTAAGCAAAAACAGGACGGAAATCCGTACCGCCAAATCCGTGAAGCTTCATAGTGCCGAGATACTCGTCAAACTCTTCCTGCGAGGTTATCTTTTTATCCTCCTGTATGTCGGTATTGCACTGGATAATATGAAGATTTATCTTTGTGAAAAAGCTCTCCTCGTTTTTAAGCACGTTGTACGTTTTCTGAATGAATTTCTGCACAAGCTCACCCGATACCGAGCCTGATGTATCTATAGCTATCACAAATTCCTTGATACGCTTTACTTCCTTGTATTCGAGCGGTTCTATAAGCGGCATACGCTCATAGAGCTTCAGCCCGTAGGTGTAGAATATATAGTCGAACTCATCTTCATTCACCCGCATTGCTTCTCCCATGACGGAAAACTTTTTAAGAAACTGCGTGTAGTCGTATTTCTCACGGTTGACAGCTTTAAGGTTTTGTGTAAGGCTCCCCTTTTCATCACCTTTTCCCTTTGAAAAAGCTTCTATTTCTATCTGCATTTTTTCGGAGATCTCTTTCCAGTCCTTTTCAAGCTGAGAAGCCGCTCCGACAGTTATTTCATCAGGTGAATTTTCGCCGCTTTCGTTATCATTGCCGTTTTCTTTCTTCTCATCGCCGTCTGAATTATCGTGTGATTTGTCAGCCGCGGTATCTCCGTCTTTGCCGTTATCTGTGTTATTTTTGCCGCTTCGGTCACTGTCACGTTTATTATCCTTGTTAATGTCGCCGCCCTGTTCTTCTTTAAAGGTCACATACCAAATTCTGTGGTCGTCCTTTACAAACAGCTCCGACCAGGCGTAAACCTGCAAATCATCAACGTCATTCGAAAGATAGCCGTATATCTTTTCGGCAGTCAGAATACCGCAGTGATCTTTTATCGTATTCAGCACAGCCGCCTGCCGCGGCTCATCGGGAGAAGCAAGCGTTCTGACATCAAGCTCGTTTATTATATTTTCTACTGCGATATCGCACGCCAAATTCCACCTCAGCGTATCAACGAGCGTTCCTACTATGTTATGACGGAATACGCAGTGAAGTATCATATGAAGATACGCCCGCGTCAGGTTATATCCAGACTTATAGCTCTTAAGCACATAGCTCTCGTCATAGAAAATGTATCTGCCGTTGGTTGCAACAGTTTCGGTAATAATAGCCGGTTTAAGCGGGAGCATATTTATTGCGCTGTCGAGAAACCTCAGGTTTACCGCAAGCGTATTGCGGGAAAGTGTAAGTATGTCGGTCGCAAGAGCCGAGAATTTCTCCGCCCGCTCCTTTGCCTTGTCATATTCTTTATCCGTAATATCACTTCCTGTCATAGCTCAAGATCAGAGAAAATGTCAGTGTTACCGTCATTCAGCCTGTCCGCCACACTCAGCAGATATGCCGTTACAGCCGTATTGCCATGCTCATCGGCATAGACTGTAAGCGCGGATATGTTGTCCTTTGTGATAAGTCCTATACTGTCGGAAAAACGGAGCAGCTCCTCGCTGTCCTTATCTATGCAGTAACGCACTGCTTTTTCCGCGTTGTTATACAGAAAATCAAGATATTGCCTTTCAGTGTCGGCACTGAGCTCTACCTTGTACATAAGCCTTGAAAATGCTATCTCAAATTGCAGTTTTTCGTCCTGCAACGCGGGAAAATAGCTGTCCTGTGCCGAAAAGTCAAAGCCCTCAGCGCCCCAGATATTGCGCAGAATGAAATTATATGCGGAAGAGCCGTCAGTCGCGGTAACAGCTTTGTAGAGCGGTTTCCCGCTTGCTGTATTTCTGACGGTAACGTTCTCACAATCGGAAAACGCATCGCCGCCGACTGAGGTCACACTGTCGGGGATTTCAAACTCCGATAAGCTTTCACACATAAAGAACGCCTTTTCGCCGATGCTTGTAACACTGTCGGGAACAGTTACCGATCTCAGGCTGTGGCAATTGAGAAACGCCATATTTCCTATACTGAGAAGACCGCCGGGAAGTGTTATTGTAGTAAGCGCGGAGCATTCCTTGAAAGCTCTCTCGTCAAGCTCTGTTATGCTGTCGGGGAGCGTAACGGAAGTAAGCGAGATACAGCCGCCGAAAAGGTTGTATCCGACCTTAGTGATACCGTGCGGGATCATAATGCTCTCAAGGTTTGCACAACCCCAGAATGCGGAGTTACCTATTTCGATGAGATCATCGTCAAGCTGTATCGTCTTAAGTGCGCCGCACTGTGCAAAGGCACAGCTACCGAGCTTCTCTGTGCTTTGAGGAAGCGTGACGGAAATCAGTGACGAACAGCCGTAGAATGCGCCGTCACATATAACTTTAATGCTGTCGGGAAGAGTGACGTAAATGACGCTCTGTAAGCCGCAGAGGGCGTCCCTGCCGATAACCGTTACGCCATACGGCACGGTAATGACAGTTTCGCCCTCCTCAGGTATGCACTTTTCAAGTATATCACCATTTACAGTAAATTGTGCCAATGTAATTACCTCTTCTCGTTGCTGTCACGATAAAAATATAACCGATAACGAAACCTGCGTCGGTCGAGAGCCGGATCTGAGCGTTTTGAAGTCGGCTTATTCATTTATTCTAAGTATATCACAATATTTTGCGCACTTCAACGATTTTTACTGTGTTAAAGCAAACAGACAATATGTGTTGTTACGGAAATTTAAAAGCGGAACGCCGGGTACAGCATTCCGCTTTAACTAATCATTCGTCTTTCTTGAGATGTACATCAAGCTGATTATACGGTATCTCGATACCGTTCGCGTCAAACTGCTCCTTGACGGCTTCGTTAAGATCAAAATAAACCGTCCAGTAGTCTTCAGCCTTGACCCACGGATAGCAGGTTATCCTTACCGCGCTGTCCGCAAGCTCGGTTATTCTTATCTTAGGCTCGGGGTCTTTGAGTATCAGCTCGTGGCTGTCGGTGATGCCTTTCAGTACGGCAATAGCCTTTCTGAAATCGGCATTGTACGAAATAGTATAAACCATATCCACGCGTCTTATTCCGAGTGAAGTGAAGTTTGTCACTTTCTTTGCGGTTATCTGACCGTTCGGATAGAATATAGCCTTGTTGTCATAAGAATGAAGCTCGGTGTACCAGATATTTATCGCTTCGACCGTGCCCTCAACATCATCGACCTTGATATAATCTCCGACCTTGAACGGCTTTGTAAGCATTATACTGAAGCCGCCCGCAATGTTCGAAAGGCTGTCCTGGAGCGCAAGACCGATAGCAACACCCGCTGTACCTATCACTGCTATTATCGATGTCATCGGAACGCCGAGTACTGCAAGTACTATGGTGGCAAGCAGTGCATACAGCAGTATTCTTACCAGCGAATAAACAAAACGTGATATCGTCTTGTCAATGACATCGTGCTTCATACCCTTTTTCATAACCTTGAGCACAAGCTTTGAAATGATAAGTCCGACTATCAATATTATTACTGCGGCAATAAGCGTAGGGAGATAACCTACAAACGCATTCCATATCTGACTGAAAAACGTTTCAGCCTCTTTTATCTGCTCCTGCGCGTTTTCAAACGGATCGGACGTATTTCCGGCCGCTTCTGCTATCAGTGCAAGGTTCAAATGTTATCACTCCTGTCAGTTACTGCTTGTGCTGTCCTCTGCCCTCTCGGATACCATGATAGATACTTTGTTTTCACCGGTAACCCAGCTCTTCACCTTTGTGCCGCGCAGGGTAAACTCGGCATTGACATCTTTTAGACCCGCAGTAAGCGTAGTTCCCATAAGGTCGATCGTAGCATATATATCCTTAGAAGCAAGCGCCGCTATTTCATCGGCAGGACCTGTTACGTTTACGCTGAGCTCGTTTGTGAGAACCTCAACATCAAAGTTATCGGGCGCGTTTATCACTCTTATATTATCCTTCTGTACAGCGTAGCTCAAGAAGGTGTAATTCTCGGCATCTTCAAACGAAACCATAGCGGAGGTATTACCGCTTATGTTCTTGTAGCCATCGGGCAATGTTATAGGCAGCGTCAGCTTTTGCAGATACTTTGTTGTGAGTTGGCTTAAATCAATAGAGCCTACCTCGAATTTCTCCTGTGAGTCAAGCGAATCATCGGGTGACGAAACAGTAAGCGATTCGGGATAAATGCTGTATTTAAGACTGCTGAGATCGAAGTTTGACGGTACATTCGTAAATTGCAGTGTGAGCGGCAGAGTTTTCTGCTTATACAGTGTAACGTTTACCGTGAAGCTCTCGTTATCATATTTGATATCGGGGTTTTCAATTACCTCGCCGTTAGCTCCGAGCAGTACTATCTGACCCTTTGAATTAACCGATTCGGCGGTTTCACCCGCGAATACCGAGCGTATCTCGACAGTCTTTACCGCATCTATTGCGGCACTGTCGCCTGTCAGCGTTATTGTCGAGGGTTCGGCTGTAATGCTGTCTATCTTCATACCTGCGGTCGCGGTTACTCCGTCTGCTGTAGCCTTCATATTACCGCTTGAAACGCTGTAGGTCTTCGATACCGTCTTTTCGACCTTCAGTTTCAGGGTAATGTTTTCGTCATCGACCGTACAGCTGTTCTCCTTTACGGGAGCGACGTTTACTTTAACGGTGTATTCACCATCGGACGTTATCGCCGACAAATCGGCTTTTGCTGTGAAGTCATCGGCAGTCATATTGCCGACCTCATATCGCTTTCCCGTTATCTGAACCGAAACCTTATCAACATATCCGTCTGTCACCGACAGATTGTTCTGCGTCATATAATCGGTAGCTTTCACCTCGACCGGTATATCGCTGATATGGGTCGTTACATCGGGGAATATCTGCATTGAAATAGCGAACCAGACGATTATCGCTATCACCAGTGCGAATATTATGTTCTTCAGGTCTTTAACGAAGTTATGAAAAAAGTTCTTGATCCATTCTGTCATTATTTATCCGCCCCCTTGTCTTTTTTATTGTCGGGTGCGTTTTTCTTTGACTTCTTTGCTGATTTCTCCTTGCTCTTCCTGTTGTCGGGCTTTTCCGGAACAAGCTTAGAAGTAAGCAATTTACGCAGTGTGTCCTTATTATAGAAACGTGTAAGGCTTCCGTTTTCGGCAACCGAGATCGTGCCTGTTTCTTCTGAAACAACAACGATAACGGCATCGGATACCTCGCTCATTCCTATAGCCGCTCTGTGACGTGAGCCGAGCGCTTTAGATATGAGCTCTTCCTTCTGAGGCTTGGGCAAGAAACAGCCTGCGGCATATACCTTGCTGTCGCGGATAATTACCGCGCCGTCATGGAGAGGTGTATTCGGGAAGAATATGTTGCCGAAAAGCTCGGGACTAGGTGTAGCGTTCAGAATAGTACCTGTGTCGACCTGCTCACCGAGCCTTGTTTCACGCTCAAATACGATAAGTGCACCCGTTGCCGTCTGAGAAAGCTGTTCGCTCGCTGTACAGACAGCCTCTATGCAGTTATGTATGTCGGCTGTTGCGGCATCGTTCTTTCCCTCAAAATTAAGAGCCAGCTTCTTTACCTTTGTGGTACGTCCCATTTTTTCAAGGACACGGCGAAGCTCGGGCTGGAACACGATAAGTATCGCTATAATTCCGACATTGAGGAAGGTTTCAATGATAACCTTCATAGCCTTGAACTCAAACTGATTTACCACAAAGAAAAGTATGGCAAGCAGTATGATACCCTTGATAAGCTGCTCGGCACGTGTTTCTTTTATGATTTTTATGCCCTTATATATCAGATAGGCAAGCAGGAGAATATCGAGATAGTCGACAAGTCCCATCGTTGCAAAAACGCTGAGGATATTCTCCCATATATCCGCTAAATATTGAATCAAAGTGTTGCTCCATTTCCGAAACCGCACACTGCGGTGAATTTCATCGTAAGTTTATATATAATATTGTACCATTAAACAGCACCGATTTCAATAAGTGAGGTGAAATTTTTTAATAATTTTCACAAACAAATTAAACCCTTATACCGACATCATACGATATTGCCGCGGCGGCACTGCGGTTAGCTTAGGCATACCGAATATTTATGAGATTTACTAAAAAAATTCTTATTTTTTTCACTTTTAGAGGTTTACATTCAGGGACGATTATGATATAATACTAAGTTGAAAGCATACGTCTTGATATGACCGTATGCAAAAACAAAGGAGGACGATTCCCATGGGAAGACAAAAACTTACTATGGACGGTAACAACGCCGCAGGTCACGTGTCCTATGCGTTTACTGACGTTGCAGCGATTTACCCCATTACACCATCTTCAGTAATGGCTGAAGTAACAGATTCCTGGTCAACAGCCGGAAGAAAAAATATTTTCGGACAGGAAGTAAAGGTAGTAGAGATGCAGTCAGAAGCCGGCGCAGCAGGCGCAGTTCACGGCTCTCTTGCAGCAGGTGCATGTACTACAACTTACACAGCATCACAGGGCTTACTGCTCATGATCCCCAACATGTACAAGATCGCAGGTGAATTACTCCCCAGCGTTATCCATGTTTCCGCTCGTGCTCTTGCAACACACGCACTTTCTATTTTCGGTGATCACAGCGATATCTACGCTTGCCGTCAGACAGGCTACGCTATGCTCTGCTCCACTAACCCCCAGGAGGTTATGGATCTCGGTGCAGTTGCTCACCTTTCTACATATGAAGCAAGAGTTCCTTTCCTGCACTTCTTCGACGGTTTCAGAACATCACATGAGATCCAGAAGATCGAAGTATGGGATTACGAAACACTTGACAAGATGATCGACCACGATGCAGTTGACGCTTTCAGAAACAGAGCTCTCAACCCCGAGAACCCCGTTCTGCACGGCACAGCTCAGAACCCCGACATCTTCTTCCAGGCAAGAGAAGCAAGCAACAAGTACTATGAAGCTACACCCGCTATCGTACAGAAGTACATGGACAAGGTAAACGCTGAGATCGGTACTGATTACAAGCTGTTCAACTACTACGGTGCTCCCGATGCTGAGCAGGTAATCATCGCTATGGGCTCTGTCTGCGATACAATTGAAGAAACGATCGACTACTTAACAGCTCAGGGCAAGAAGGTTGGTCTTGTTAAGGTAAGACTTTACAGACCCTTCAGTGTTGATGCATTCGTATCAGCTATCCCCGAAACAGTTAAGAAAATCACAGTTCTTGACAGAACAAAGGAACCCGGCGCACTCGGCGAACCTTTATACCTCGACGTTGTTGCAGCTCTCAAGCAGGCTAACAAGTTCCAGGATGTACCCGTATTCACAGGTCGTTACGGTCTTGGTTCTAAGGATACTAACCCCGCTCAGATTATTGCAGTTTACAACAACACAGAAAAGCCCAAGTTCACGATCGGTATCGAGGATGATGTTACAGGTCTTTCACTGCCTATCGGTGAGAACCCCAACACAACACCCGAGGGTACAACCTGCTGTAAGTTCTGGGGTCTTGGTTCAGACGGTACTGTCGGTGCTAACAAGAACTCTATCAAGATCATCGGCGACCACACAGATATGTATGCTCAGGCATACTTCGCATATGACTCAAAGAAGTCAGGCGGTGTTACAATTTCTCACCTTCGTTTCGGTAAGTCACCTATCAAGTCAACTTACTTTGTAAACAAGGCTAACTTTGTAGCTTGCCACAACCCCTCATACATCGACAAGTACGATATGGTTGAGGACGTTGTACCCGGCGGTTCATTCCTGCTCAACTGCCAGTGGACAGTTGACGAGCTTGACGAGAAGCTCCCCGCTCCCGTTAAGGCTTACATCGCTAAGAACAACATCAACTTCTATATCATCAACGCTATCAAGGTAGCTAAGGAGATCGGTCTTGGCAACAAGACAAACACTGTATTACAGTCTGCATTCTTCTCGATCGCTAACATCATCCCCGCTGAGGATGCTATCGAATACATGAAGAAGGCCGCTTACAAGTCATTCGCTAAGAAGGGTGACGATATCGTTAACATGAACTACGCCGCAATCGAAAAGGGCGCAGGCGAGGTTATCAAGGTTGACGTTCCCGCATCTTGGGCTGACGCTGAGGGTACACTCCCTGTACACACAGCTACAGGCGACAGAAAGGATCTCGTTGACTTCGTTAACAATATCCTTATCCCCGTTAACGCTCAGAGAGGCGACAAGCTCCCCGTATCTACATTCGTTGGTATGGCTGACGGTACATTCCCCCAGGGCTCAGCAGCTTATGAGAAGCGTGGTATCGCAGTAGACGTTCCCGAGTGGATCCCCGAGAACTGTATCGAGTGTAACCAGTGTTCATTCGTTTGTCCTCACGCTGTAATCCGTCCTGTTATCCTCTCAGAGGAAGAAGCTGCTAAGGCTCCCGCAGGCGCAAAGATGAAGGACGCTATGGGTCTTCCCGGCAAGAAGTTCGCAATGGTAACTTCTGTTCTCGACTGCACAGGCTGTGGTGTTTGTGCTCAGGTTTGCCCCTCTAAGAACAAGGCACTCGTTATGAAGTCACTTGATTCTCAGATGAACGAACAGCCCATGTTCGACTACGCTGTTAAGGAAGTAGCCGACAAGCCCGAGGTTCACGAGAAGTTCAAGGAAACTACAGTTAAGGGTTCACAGTTCAAGCAGCCCCTGCTCGAATTCTCAGGCGCTTGCGCAGGCTGTGGTGAAACTCCTTACGCTAAGCTCATCACACAGCTCTTCGGCGACAGAATGTACATTGCTAACGCTACAGGCTGTTCATCAATCTGGGGCGGCTCTGCTCCCTCAACTCCTTACACAGTAAATAAGGAAGGCAAGGGTCCTGCTTGGGGCAACTCACTGTTCGAGGATAATGCTGAGTTCGGTCTTGGTATGTTCATCGCTCAGGATACATTAAGACACAGAGCACAGGGTCAGTTAAAGGCTATTGCTGAAAAGACTGACAACGCTGACGTTAAGGCTAAGATCGATACATACTTCGAGACAGCTAACGACGGTAAGGCAAACGCTGCTGCTACAAAGGATCTCGTTGCAGCTCTTGAAGCTCTTAACTGCGACTGCGCTGAAAAGACAGCAGTTCTCAAGGCTAAGAACTACCTCGCTAAGAAGTCCAACTGGATATTCGGCGGCGACGGCTGGGCATATGATATCGGTTACGGTGGTGTTGACCACGTTCTCGCATCAGGCAAGAATGTAAATGTATTCGTATTCGATACTGAGGTTTACTCAAATACAGGCGGACAGGCTTCTAAGGCTACAAATATAGGTGCTGTTGCACAGTTCGCAGCAGGCGGTAAGGATGTTAAGAAGAAGGATCTCTCCGGTATCGCTATGAAGTACGGTTATGTATATGTTGCTCAGATTTCAATGGGCGCAGATATGAACCAGTGCTTAAAGGCAATCGCCGAAGCTGAAGCTTATGACGGTCCTTCACTGATCATTGCTTACGCTCCTTGTATAAACCACGGTATAAAGGGTGGTCTTACAATCGCTCAGAAGGTAGAAAAGGAAGCTGTACAGGCAGGCTACTGGCATCTGTTCAGATTTAACCCCGCTGCTCCTGCAGGAACAAATCCGTTCACACTCGACAGCAAGGCTCCTACAGGCGATTACAAGGAATTCATGATGAGAGAAGTTCGTTACAACTCTCTTATGCGTGCTAACCCCGAAAGAGCTAACGTACTGTTCGATAAGGCAGTTGCTAACTCCAAGAAGCGTTATGAAGATCTTGTAGGTCTTGTTGAATACTACAAGAAGGAATACTGCGGTGAATAATCACTGTTATTCCTGACGGATAATAAAAGCCCAAAAATTTTGAATAGTCGGAATAGAATAGGTTTTTACGCCCCTCCGGTAAAACCGGAGGGGTTATTTTTTCCGATATTTATACTTTTGTTCGCTATTATTAACAAGCATTAACTATTCATAATTTTATCAGATTTTACTGTTTTTTATAATTTTTCTGTAATGCGAACATAAATACCCCCTGCTCCGATGCAATAAATACATATTGGTGTATAACGCATTCCGGCAGTCATAAAGAGCAAAATCACGGAATACAAATTACCAGAGAAAATAACGTACAGGCAAACACGCTTGTACAATATAGAAAAGGAACAAGTCAGTATGGAAATATTAGAGTGGATAAACGAAAACATAGTATGGGGCATACCGGTGCTTATCCTGTTTGCAGGCTCGGGAATTATCTTCACGATAAGAACCAAAGGCTTACAGATATTGCACTTTCCTACTATCATAAAACGTACACTCCTCACAAAACAGCCCGAAGCTGACGGCAAGAAAGTTTCACCGTTCAGGACGCTTACTGCGGCGCTCGGTGCGACGGTCGGTACAGGCAATATCATTGCTATCGGCAGTGCGATCGCATTCGGCGGTGCAGGTGCGATATTCTGGATGTGGATATCGGCACTGCTAGGTATGGCGACGAGCTTTGCGGAGAACTACCTCGGTGCGAAATACAGAACCGTTCAGCCTGACGGTCTGACGGGCGGCGTACCTTTCGCTTATATAAAAAAGGCATTCGGCGGCAAAAAGATCGGAACGTTCTTTGCGGGAATGTTCGCGGTATGCTGTATAGGCGCGAGCTTCGGCATAGGCAATATGGCACAGGTGAACTCAGCGTCTATGGCGCTTCAGAACTGCCTTGGCGTACCGCTGTGGGTATCGGGACTTCTCAGCGCAGGTGTAATTGCGATCATTGCTCCCGGAGGAATTCACCGTCTGAGCAAGGTGACATCATGGCTTATTCCGATAGCCGCAGGCGGTTATATCCTAGGCTGTCTTGCCGTTATCATAATAAACATTCAGAATGTTCCCTCGGTATTTGCGCGCATTTTCACCGAAGCATTTTCTTTCAAGGCTATGGGCGGCGGAACTGTCGGCATAGTGATGCTTGAAGCTATGAAATGGGGCGTTAAGCGAGGCGTATTCTCAAACGAGGCGGGTCTCGGCTCTTCTGTTATGATCAACGCAAACTCCAGTGCCGACAAGCACCACACGCAGGGTATGTGGGCTATGCTTTCGGTATTTATCGATACGATCATCATCTGCACAATGACAGCGCTCTGTATTCTTTCAAGCGGTGCAGATCAGAAATCAAGCGTAGGCTTTGATATGGCACTGATAGCATTCCAGGACGGACTGGGAAGCTTTGCGGGAGCGTTCCTCAGTATAGCGACATTCATATTCGCGATAACAACTGTCACGGGCTGGTGGATATACGGCAGAAGCTGCTTTGTTTACCTTTTCACAAAGAAGTGGGTAGGCGTGTATCTTGCAATTTTCGTTATTACTGCTTTCGTGGGCGCGGTAATTCAGGCAACGGTCGTATGGGATGTTTCGGATCTGTTCAACGGACTGATGGCAATACCCAACCTGCTTGCTATAATCCTGCTCCGCAAGGAAGTTAAAGCTGACATTTAATTCCTTAAAAATCAGTAGATATTCATGTAGTAAAATAAAGCACAAAGTGAACGTGTATCATTCTGATTTGTTTTATACAGCCAATTTCGGGTTCTTGCCCGGCTGTAAATCAAGGTCGGTTATGTAACGCTTACTTTGTGCAATTTTTTTACCGTTTTTGCAATTTCACTATTGACCTATTGCAAAAAATAGTATATAATAGTAAAAGGGGAACAAGGTACGATTGAACTGTATCGATAATTCCCTACCGAATGACTTTCATCAGCATAAGCTGATAAAATAAAGAAAAGGAGAACAATCGGTTATGACAAAAAATCAGAATGTTTTAAAGTGGGTTGAAGAAATGAAAGCCCTCACACAGCCCGACAAGGTTGTATGGATCGATGGCAGCGAGGAACAGCTCAAGGCTCTTCGCGACGAGGCTATCAGAACAGGCGAAATGATTGAGCTCAACCAGGAGAAGCTCCCCGGCTGCTTATATCACAGAACAGCCGAAAACGACGTTGCCCGTGTAGAAGACAGAACATTCATCTGCTCGAGAGAGAAGGAGAATGCAGGTCCTACAAACAACTGGATGGATCCTAAGGAAATGTACGCTAAGCTGACAAAGCTCTATGACGGCGTTATGAAGGGTCGTACAATGTATGTTATCCCTTATTCAATGGGACCTATCGGCTCACCTATCGCTAAGGTTGGTGTTGAGCTGACAGACTCTATCTATGTTGTACTTAACATGGACATCATGACAAGAATGGGCGCACAGGCATTCAAGAACCTGCCCGATGACTCCAATGACTTCGTAAGATGCCTTCACTCAAAGGCTGATGTAGATCCCGAGAAGAGATACATCGTTCAGTTTCCTGAAGACAACACGATCTGGTCAATCAATTCAGCTTACGGCGGTAACGTACTGCTCGGCAAGAAGTGCTTCGCACTCCGTATCGCTTCTTACCAGGGTTGGAAAGAAGGCTGGATGGCTGAACATATGCTTATCCTCGGCGTTAAGAAGCCCGATGGCGATATCAAGTATATCACAGCAGCATTCCCCTCAGCTTGCGGTAAAACAAACCTCGCTATGCTTATTCCTCCCGAGGGATACAAGAAGGCAGGTTATGAAGTATTCACAGTAGGTGATGATATTGCCTGGATGAAGCAGGGTCCTGACGGCAGACTTTACGCTATCAACCCCGAGAACGGCTTCTTCGGTGTTGCTCCCGGTACAAACGCAAAGAGCAACTACAATGCACTTGCATCTACAAGAAAGAACACGATCTTCACAAACGTTGCTATCAACAATGATGATATGACAGCTTGGTGGGAAGGTCTTGACAAGAATCCTCCCGAGAACGCAACAGACTGGAAGGGCAACAAGGTAAACGGTAAGGAATACACAGCAGCAGGCAACAAGCTCGCTCACCCCAACTCACGTTTCACAGCTCCCGCTCAGAACTGCCCCTGCATTTCACCTGAGTTCAACAACCCTCAGGGTGTACCGATCTCAGCTATCATCTTCGGCGGCAGACGTGCGGCTACAACTCCTCTGGTTTACCAGTCATTCAGCTGGCAGCACGGCACATATGTAGGTTCTGCAGTTTCTTCTGAAACAACAGCAGCAGCTACAGGTGCAGTAGGCGTACTCCGTCACGATCCTATGGCTATGAAGCCCTTCTGCGGCTACCACATGGCTGATTACTGGGCACACTGGCTCGAAATGGGCGAGAAGCTCGGTGACAAGGCTCCTAAGATATTCAACGTTAACTGGTTCAAGCAGGACGAGAACGGTAACTTCATCTGGCCCGGTTTCGGTGACAACATGAGAGTTCTCGACTGGATCATCAAGAGATGTGAAGGCACAATCGACGCTGAAAAGACTCCTATCGGCTACCTTCCTAAGAAGGGTGACATCAACCTCAAGGGTATAGAGGACGAGGTTACATCAGAAGTTGAAGACAAGCTGCTCGCAGTTGACAGAGACCTCTGGAAGAAGGAAGTAGAAGAGATGAAGGAATTCTACAAGCAGTTCGGTGACAAGCTCCCCGACGGCTTAAAGCAGGAACTTGCTGATCTCGAATCAAGACTTGGCTAATCTATAACCGAATAAGCTTTAAACCCCCGGCAAGAAATTGCCGGGGGTTTTTGCTACTGTTCACCGCGTAATCAAGTCTGATTGGCAGTCACCAAAACAAGGTAATGTACAGCAAAACGGCATCGGAAAAAGCTCCGATGCCGTTTTGTGTATTTAAAATATTAACCCAAAAATTGCTGATTAACCCTTAACCGCACCAAGTGCAACGCCCTTAACGATGAACTTGGATAAGCAAAGATAAATAACTACTATAGGAAGTATCGAGAGGATAACAACAAGATACTTAACACCGAAGTCAACTATCTTATCGTTGCCAAGAACACCCGCAACCATCATAGGCATTGTTCTCTGTTCGATCTTGTTAGAAAGAAGCAGCATTGAAGGTGTATAGTAGTTGTTCCAGTTAGCAACGAACTGGAATATAGCCTGTACTGCGAAAGCAGGCTTAAGTATCGGCAGAGCAATTCTTATGAATGTCATAAACTCGCCGCTACCGTCAATTCTTGCAGCCTCAACTATCTCAAGCGGGAATGAAGACTTCATATACTGTAACATGAAGAATACAACCGCAGGAGCAGCAACCGCAGGAACGATCAGGGGAATGAAGTTATCATACAGTTTGATCTGAACCATGAACTCTAAGAAACCTGTAGATACAACCTGCATAGGAACCATCATAACCGCAAGTATGAAAGTTGTAGCAGCCTTTTTAAGCTTGAAATCGTAAACTACAAGACCGTAAGCGGTAAGACCTGAGAAGAATACCGCACAAGCAGTAGCGCCGATAGATATAATCAAGCTGTTCGCATAACCATAGAAGAGGTTAAAAGCACTTACAAACGCACCATCTGCCGCAGAAGGATCATTAAGAGTTTCAAAGTTCTTAATCAAATTTCCGCCCGGAAGAAGCGAAATACCTTGTGAAATAATATCTCCCGAATCTCTTGTTGCGTTAATAAGGATTATGTAAATCGGGAACAAACTTATAACTGTTATAATAAGGCAGACTACAAAACGTATTATTGCCTGTATCTTAACGCCTCTTGTGTAGCGTTCTTCTACACTTTTCATACGTCTTTTTCCGCTCTTTTCATCAATAACATGAGTAGCATTAGCCATTGTCAGTTCCCTCCTTACTTAGATTTTTTTGCCTTTGCAGGCGCAGTAGAATCTGTGTTGAACTTGTAGACAAAGATGCCGAGTGCCGCTGTGATGATGAACAGAATTACGGAAGCAGCAGCTGAGTAACCGTAGTTAGGCTGTGCAGCGTGGAAGTTCTGATAAATGAATACCGCGGTCGTCTTTAAGCTCTGTCTTACTACAGTACCCTCATGTAACAGATAAGGAATATCAAACATCTGAAGACCACCGATAAGTGATGTTATGACAACATAAATAAAGATAGGCTTCAGAATCGGCATTGTAATCTTGAAGAATGTATGCAGTCCGCTTGAACCGTCTATCGAAGCAGCCTCATAAATAGAAGCGTCGATACCGTAAATACCGGACATAAGAAGAAGCATTGTGTTACCATACCACATCCATGACTGAATGAACATAACAAGAACTCTTGATGCCCATACATTGTTGATGAACGGGAAAGCTTCGTTTATCCAACCCCAGTTAAGCAAAATGGAGTTTATTGCACCATACTTTGAGTTACCGAATATCATAAGGAACATACCTGCAACAGAAGCCGCAGTGATTATGTTAGGCATATACATAAGTACCTTGAATACGCCTGCTCCTTTTATCTTAACTCTTACATCAGAGAACCATACTGCCAACAACAGTGAAAGAAGCAACTGAATTACAAAGTTACCTATCCAGAGAATAGCTGTATTGCCTAATGTATTCAGGAAATCCTGCTGAATTGCCGCACCGGCACTGAACTCTCCGCCTGCCGCATCACCAAACAGAAGATACTGATAGTTCTGCAATCCTACGAAAGCATCGGGGTTACCGCTGTTACCTTTAAGACTGAGGATAAAGGTATTGATAAGCGGATATATCATAAAAAATGTGTAAACCAAGAAAAATGGTAAAATAAATAGATAGCCATATTTAGCATAGCTTACCATTTTATGAGGCTTACCGGCAGTTCTCTGCATAAAATACACACCTTTCAACTGATTTTGGCTAAAAAATTTACAATATACGCTTATGGGCTTTCGCCCATAAGCAATATATTGTAGAGTGATCAATAAATTGTATTAGGGTTTTCTGCTATCGATTATTCAACAGTGAGGTCGGGGAATGAACCCTTAACGAGCTGCTTGAATGCCTTTATAGCGTCATCCTTTGTAGCATATGTGCCATCGAGGTAACCCTGAACTGATGTGTTGAAGTGACCCTTGATTACTGAGTCATACTTTGTGATCTTACCATCCATGTTGATGCCTTCAGCTGCTGTGTAGAGAATAGCGAACTGATCCTGGCCATCCTTGAGGAGTAAGTTCTTGTTTGTCTTAGCTTCAGCGATGTCCTTCATAACAGTCTTGTTATTGCAGAAGTCGCCTGTGAACTCTGTGTACTTCTTCATTGTGTCAGCGTTTGTTGTGAAGAATTCAACGAACTGCTTAGCAAGTGACTTGTTATCGCACTTTGTTGAAACGCCGAGCCATGTACCGCCCCAGAAGTAGTTTGTAGGACCAGCACAGAATGCCATATCATAAGTAGGCTTTACGTCTGTACCTTCGCCTGTGCCCTTAGCAAAGCTGTAAAGGATCGAGCTTGTACCTGTTGTAAGACCCCATGTAGGAACGAAGTCACCGAGAGCTGTACCATCCTGAACTGCTGCGTACCAAGCATCCTGCCACTGAGGAACGTCTGCCATGTACTTGTTGTCCTTGAATGACTTAGCTATATCATAGAAGTCAGGAGCTGTATCCATCTCGAGCTTGCCATCAACTACCCAAGCCTTTGTTCTGTTAGCCTGGTATACCTGCCAGAGACCACCCTCTGTAGCCTGTAATGATGTCTTGCCGCCGCTCTTTTCATAGAGTGTCTTAGCTGTAGCCTGGAATGTATCCCAGTCCTTAACGAGTTCCTGCATCTGCTCAGGAGTATCAACATCGAGGTACTGCTTAGCGAGGTCAGCTCTGTAAGCGAAACCGCCGGGAGCAGCCTGGAATGAAGCACCCTTGAGAACGCCTGCATCGTTCTTACCGATTGCTACTGTGTAGCCGTAAGCATCTGCATAAGCTGCTTCGTCAATGCCGAGTGCTGAAAGAGGAGCTGTCAGAGCGTCATCGTTGATGTACTGGAGAATCCAGTCAGCTTCAAGACACATAAGGTCAGCGTCGCCGTCACCCTTGAGGTACTGCTGGTACTGGTCACGTCCGCCTTCACCGTTTGAACCCTGCTTGCTGATCTCGATCTTGTCTTCAGGTGTTCCTGTTTCCTTGCAGAACAGCTTAACCATGTTAACGATATCTGAGTTTGACTCCCAAGCGAGGATTGTCAGCTTATCGCCGTCATCCTTGAGCTCTGTTGCTTCAGTCTTGCTGTCTTCAGTCTTGCTGTCCTCAGTCTTGCTGTCTTCAGTCTTGCTGTCCTCAGTCTTGCTTGAGTCTGTTGCAGAAGATGTAGCATCAGAAGATGATGCTGTTGAGCTTGTAGCGTTATTGCTTGAGCAACCGGCTACTGCGCCGAGAATTGATGCAGATGCTAATACAGCTGCTAAAATTCTTTTCTTCATTGGTAATTCCTCCAGAATTATTCATTTTGTGTAATATAGTCGATGCTATAAACACTGCCTGACCTTTCGGTCGCGTTTTTAAAGAGGATATGTAACTAACCCCGTGAGTATGCCGCTTTGGTTGAAGCTCCCGCTATATGTCGTTATATGCAACTTCATATAGAACAATGGATAATTCACTAAAAACTGCAAACGCTCATCAAAAGTTTTGTTTACTTTTTCCTCGCTGACATAATGATATCACAGATTACACAAATTTGCAAGCGTTTTGTCAGCCAAGTTGTGTTTTTTTACCGAAAACGATTACAAAATTTGTTTTTCAGGGCTTTTTTCGTTATCTTGCACAAAAATCTGTTACACATTTGTAACTATTCGGGTGCAACTGAATTACTGATTTTGCCCACATTCCGCATTACTGTCGTAAATAGTAAAATTGTAACGCCGTGTAAACGTTTTTACAGTAAATTAACTCAAAAAAAGTTTATAAAGTAACAAATGTACATATAGCACAAAAACAAAAAGCGTCAATTGTTGAAAAAGCACAATTTAAGAGATTTTCCGCGTTAGCACTTGAATTTGCTATTAAAATAAGGTACAATAAGTAAAGTACCAATTACGGAGGGAAAAGAATGATTTTTATGAATAAAACACAGCTTACAACAGCTTTGATAAGCTTCGGTAAATTTTCATATATGTCTTTCTCAACGCCGTATTATAAGAATAAGTGTATTTTTTGAGCTGTGCGATTTTACGATTACACAGCTTTATTTATTTTCTGAAAGGATGTACGGAAATGAAAAAAGTAGCTATTGTAATGGGCAGCGACTCGGATCTGCCTATCGTAAAAAAAGCCGCTCAGGTGCTTAAGGATTTCGGTGTTCCGACCGAGCTTCGCGTTCTCTCCGCTCACCGCTGTGCGGCTGAGGTATCGGAGTTTGCAAGAAATGCCGAAAAGAACGGCACAGGCGTTATAATCGCGGCTGCCGGTAAGGCGGCTCACCTTGCAGGCGCTATTGCGGGACAGACTCCCCTGCCTGTTATCGGTATCCCGATAAAAGCAAGCGCTCTTGAGGGAATTGACGCACTTTTATCAACGGTTCAGATGCCCGCAGGCGTACCGGTCGCAACAGTGGCTATAGACGGTGCGGCAAACGCGGCATTCCTTGCCGTACAGATACTCGCCGTATCAGATGACGCTCTCATGGACAAGATGAAAGCGTACCGTGCCGCACAGACCGCCAAGGTTCTTGAAGCGGACAAGAAAATGGAGCAGGTGCTCGCCGAGCTTTGATCGGTGTACCATATATAATAAAAATTCGACAAAATTGCGGCTGAGCCGCGTGAAGGAAAGGATAAACACAATGGAAAAGAAAGAACAGCTCTACGAAGGAAAAGCAAAGAAGGTTTACGCTACAGACGACCCCAACCTCGTTATTGTATCCTACAAGGACGATGCAACGGCATTCAACGGTCTTAAGAAGGGTACTATCTCGGGCAAGGGCGTTATCAACAACAGAATGACAAACTATATGTTCGGTCTTCTTGAAAAGGCAGGAGTTCCCACTCACCTTGTTGAAGAGCTTAACGACAGAGAAACACTCGTCAAGAAGGTCTCTATAGTTCCCCTTGAGGTTATTGTCAGAAACGTTGCCGCAGGAAGCTTCTCAAAGAAGCTCGGCATTGAGGAGGGCACAAAGCTTCTCTGCCCCACACTTGAATTCAGCTACAAGAACGACGATCTCGGCGATCCTTTCATCAATGACTACTATGCACTCGCACTCGGTCTTGCAACAAAGGAAGAGATCGACCTTATCTCAAAGTACGCTTTCAAGGTAAATGAATTTATGCTCGACTTCTTCAAGAAGCTCAATATTGACCTTATCGACTTCAAGATCGAATTTGGCAAGACAGCGGACGGTACAATAATCCTCGCTGATGAGATCTCTCCCGATACTTGCCGTTTCTGGGACAGCACAACTCACGAAAAGCTTGACAAGGATCGTTTCCGTCGCGATATGGGCGGCGTTGAGGACGCTTACGCAGAGATCATGAAGCGTCTTATGGGTGAATGATCACTTACGGTAAAATAATCTATAGGAAAAGGCAGGATAATATATGGGTGGATTTTTCGGTGCAGCTTCAAACAACGACTGCATAACCGATGTTTTCTTCGGAACAGACTATCACTCCCACCTCGGAACACGCAGAGGCGGTATGACCGCATACAGCCCCGACAGAGGCTTTCAGCGTGCTATACACAGTATTGAAAACTCACCGTTCAGAACAAAGTTTGAACAGGACGCTACGGAGATGAGAGGAAAGCTGTGTATCGGCTGTATCAGCGATACCGACCCTCAGCCCATTCTGGTGCGTTCAAAGCTCGGAATTTACTCAATATGCAGTGTCGGTATTATCAGAAACGCTGAACAGCTTTCTGCCGAGCTGCTCGAGAGCGGCTGTGCAAACTTTGAAACAATGAGCAGCGGCAGTATCAATTCCGGCTCGCTCATCGGTGCTCTTATCGCGCAAAAGGACAATTTTACCGACGGCATAAGGTATGCTCAGAGCAAGATCGACGGTACGATGTCACTTATCATTCTCACAAAGGACGGAATTATCGCCGCAAGGGATCAGTACGGCAGACTTCCTATCATTGTAGGAAAAAGAAGCGACGGATACTGCGTATCCCTCGAATCGTTCGCGTTCCAGAAGCTCGGCTACAGCACATATAAAGAGCTTCGTCCCGGCGAGATAGATATGATAACCGCGGACGGCTGTGAGGTGCTCAGCGACGGTGATGAAAGCAAGATGCACATATGCTCGTTCATGTGGACATATTACGGCTATCCGAATGCGGTATATGAGGGTGTGACCGTTGAAACGATGCGTACACGCAACGGCGAGATCATGGCAGAGAACGATATAAAGAACGGTAAGCTGCCGGACGTTGACTATGTATGCGGTATTCCGGATTCAGGCGTACCTCACGCAATAGGCTACGCAAACAGGAGCGGTATCCCGTTCGCTCGTCCTTTCATAAAATATACCCCCACATGGCCCAGAAGCTTTATGCCGACCAACCAGACAATGAGAAATCAGGTCGCTAAGATGAAGCTTATCCCGGTCCATGAGCTTATCGAGGGCAAGAAGCTGCTGTTCGTTGACGACAGCATAGTAAGAGGAACGCAGATGAGAGAAACGGTAGAGTTCCTCTACGAGAACGGTGCTAAGGAAGTCCATATGCGCAGTGCCTGTCCTCCGATAATGTACGGTTGTAAGTATCTCAACTTCTCACGCAGTACATCGGAGATGGAGCTGATCGCAAGACAGATAATTGATGAGGCCGAGGGTGCAGATGGTATCAGATTTATCGACGAGTACAGTGACACCAACACAGAGAGAGGCAGGAAGCTCCGCGAGGAGATATGCCGCAGATTAAAGCTTACATCACTTGAATTCCAATCTCTTGACGGTACTGTACGGGCAATAGGCAAGCCCCAGTGCGAGCTTTGCACATATTGCTGGAACGGAAAGGAATGACTCCATTGACAAACGGTTTGCATGAAGAGTGCGGCGTATTCGGTGTTTTTGCAAAAGAAAAGACCAATGTAGCCGCAACCACATATTACGGACTATTTGCATTACAGCACAGAGGACAGGAAAGCTGCGGCATTGTTGTGAACGATGACGGCGTGTTCAACTCCTACAAGGACACGGGGCTTGTGAACGATGTGTTCACGCCCGAACGACTTGAGGGACTGGGACAGGGTAATATGGCAGTAGGTCATGTGCGTTACGGCACAACGGGAGCTAACGCCCGCCTTAACGCTCAGCCTATCCTCGTAAATCACTATAAAGGAAGAATGGCGCTTGCTCACAACGGCAACCTCGTAAATACTTACGAGCTCCGCCACGAGCTTGAAAAGCAGGGCTCAATCTTCCACACGACAAGCGACACAGAGGTAATAAGCTACCTTATAACAAAGGAAAGGCTTGAAGCCCCGTCTATAGAAGAGGCTCTCAACCGTGCCATGAACAGGATAAACGGTGCATATTCGCTGGTCATCATGTCACCTGCAAAGCTTATCGCCGCCCGTGACGAAAACGGTTTCAGACCGCTTTGTTACGGTATCACCGAGGAGGGAACATATATAGTTGCCTCTGAAAGCTGTGCGCTTGACTCGGTCGGTGCAAAGTTCGTAAGGGATCTTCTTCCCGGCGAGATCGTTGTATTTGACGAGAGCGGAGTACGCTCTATAAAAGATCATTGCGGCAAGCGTCCGCATTCAATGTGCGTTTTTGAATATATCTACTTTGCGCGTCCCGACTCAGTCATAGAGGGCGCATCGGTGCACGAGGCAAGACTGCGTGCAGGCGCTTTCTTAGCGCTTGAACACCCGGTGCAGGCTGATATAGTGATCGGCGTTCCCGACTCGGGCATAGATGCCGCCATAGGCTATTCTCACCAGTCGGGTATACCATACGGTATCGGCTTTATCAAGAACAAGTACATCGGAAGAACCTTTATCTCTCCCGGACAATCGTCAAGAGAGGACAAGGTAAGGATAAAGCTTAATGTAGTAGCAAGCGTGGTAAAGGGCAAGCGTGTGGTGCTGATTGACGACTCTATTGTAAGAGGCACTACAAGCGGCAGAATTGTAAAATTACTGCGTGAGGCGGGAGCTACGGAGGTCCATATGAGAGTTTCCGCTCCGCCGTTTCTGAACCCATGCTATTACGGCACGGATATCGATTCAAGGGATCATCTCATCGCCTGTCATCACACGGTTGAAGAGATAAGCGATATAATCGGTACAAATTCACTCGGATACCTGAGCGTTGAAAGCGCAAAGAAGCTTGCGGTACACGCAAACGGCTGTGAGTGCGGCTATTGCACGGCTTGCTTCAGCGGAGAATATCCTACTGATATCCCAACAGAAATGCACAAGGATAAATTCGACAGAAAAATAAGCGAAAGCAAATCAGAAGCCACCACATAAGGACAAAAGTCCCCAAACGGAAGGAATTATTATTATGAAGAACAGTTTTTCAGAAAGCTACAAGGCAGCAGGCGTTGACGTTACCGCAGGCTACGAGGGCGTTCGTCTGATGAAAAAGGACGTTGAACGCACCAATATCCCCGGTGTACTTACAGGTATCGGCGGATTCGGCGGTCTGTTCCAGCTTGATGTTTCGGATATCAAGGAGCCCGTACTCGTTTCGGGTACAGACGGTGTCGGCACAAAGCTGAAACTCGCAATGCTGATGGACAAGCACGATACTATCGGTATTGACGCAGTTGCTATGTGCGTAAACGATATAATCTGCTGCGGCGCAAAGCCCCTCTACTTCCTCGACTACATAGCTATAGGCAAGAATGTGCCCGAAAAGGTAGCATCTATAGTAAAGGGTGTTGCGGACGGCTGTGTACAGGCGGGCTGTGCGCTCATCGGCGGTGAAACGGCAGAACACCCCGGTATGATGCCCGAGGACGAATACGACATTGCAGGTTATTCGACCGGTGTAGTCGACAAGTCGAAGATAATCAACAACAGCACTGTAAAGGAAGGCGATATCATAATCGGTCTTGCTTCTACAGGTGTTCACTCAAACGGTTTCTCGCTTGTAAGAAAGGTGTTCAACATAAACAGCAAGGAAGTTCTTGACGAAGTTCTCCCTACAGGAAAGACACTCGGCGAAACACTTTTAACACCTACAAAGATCTACGTTAAGCCTATCTTAGAGCTTATCTCGAAGAAGAATGTAAAGGCTATTTCGCATATCACAGGCGGCGGCTTTAACGAGAACGTTCCGCGTTCGCTCCCCGACGGCTTCACAGCAAAGATCACAAAGCACAGCTATGAAGTGCCCTACATCTTCAAGCACTTACAGGAAGTCGGAAGCATATCGGAGCACGATATGTACAACACATTCAATATGGGTATCGGTATGACTGTTGTAGTTGACAAGGACGATGCCGATGAAGCTGTAAAAATTCTCAGAAATGCAGGCGTTGAGAGCTACTGCATAGGTGAGATAATCAAGGGTGACGAGGGCATCATAATTGAGTAATATGAAAAATATCGTTGTTCTTGTATCGGGCGGCGGAACTAACCTGCAGGCACTTATCGATGCCGAAAAGTCCGAGGGGCTGGGCGGAGGTAAGATCACCTGCGTTATCGCGTCAAAACCCGATGCTTACGCACTTACAAGAGCCGCAGACAACGGCATAAAGACAAGAGTTCTCGCAAGGCGCGACTATTCCGATGTTGCCGCTTACAGCAAAGCTATGGCTGACGCTTTAAAGGAAGAACAGGCCGATCTTGTTATCTACGCAGGCTTTATGACAATACTTGACGAGCAGGTATGCGATGCGTTCAGGTATAAGATGATAAACGTCCACCCCGCACTTATCCCCTCTTTCTGCGGAAAGGGCTACTACGGACTTCACGTTCACGAGGAGGCTCTGAAAAAGGGCGTAAAGGTAACAGGCGCTACCGTTCATTTTGTAACGGCAGAGTGTGATGCAGGACCGATCATTCTCCAGAAAGCCGTTGAAGTAAAGAACGGCGATACGCCCGAGGTACTCCAGAAAAGAGTTATGGAACAGGCTGAGTGGAAGATACTTCCCCGCGCCGCACGTCTTTTCTGCGAGGGAAAGATAACCGTGAAAGACGGCATAACCGTTATCGACGATTGAACCTTATGTCAGCATTATCCCGACTAAACGGAATTTTGCGGACGTTATAACAAGTTATATTCAGAAAACTGCGTGTTCCACGCAAAACCGCAACAGGAGGCTATATGGAAGTTGTAACACTTGAAAAAGAGCTTAACTCTCTTGCTTATCACGGCAGAGGTATCGTGATAGGTAAATCCGCTGACGGCAAAAAAGCTGTCATCGCCTACTTTATCATGGGCAGAAGCGAAAACAGCCGCAACAGAGTATTCGTTGAGGACGGCGAGGGTATCAGAACACAGGCTTTCGATGAAAGCAAGATGGAAGATCCCCACCTCATCATTTATGCACCCGTAAGAGTTCTCGGCAACAAGACGATAGTTACAAACGGCGATCAGACCGACACTATCTACGAGCTTATGGACAAGCAGATGACATTCGAGCAGGCTCTCAGAACAAGAGAATTTGAGGACGACAAGCCCAACTACACACCGAGAATTTCCGGTATAGTTCACCTTGACAATGGCGAGATGAATTACGCTATGTCTATCTTAAAGAGCGCTGACGGTGACGGTTCATCATGTCAGAGATACACTTTTGCTTACAGCGATCCTTTAAACGGCAAGGGTAAGTTCATCCACACCTACAAGGGTGACGGCAATCCCCTGCCGAGTTACGAGGGCGAACCCAAGACAGTTGTTATCCCGGATATGGATATTGACGCATTCACATCAATGGTATGGGAAAACCTCAATGCCGACAACAAGGTTTCACTCTTCACCCGTTACATTGATATTGCCACAGGCAAGTATGAATCACGCATAGTAAACAAAAACAAGTAAGCGAAAGGAAAATCACAATGAACGAACTTCAGTTAAAGTACGGTTGCAATCCCAATCAGAAGCCGTCAAGAATATTCATGGCAAACGGCAACTCACTTCCTATCGAAGTGCTCAACGGCAAGCCCGGTTATATAAACTTCATGGACGCTTTCAACGGCTGGCAGCTGGTAAGCGAGCTTAAGAAGGCTACAGGTCTTCCCTCTGCAACATCATTCAAGCACGTTTCGCCCGCAGGTGCGGCAGTAGGTCTGCCTCTTACCGACACATTAAAAAAGATTTACTGGGTAGACGATCTCGGCGAGCTGTCACCCCTTGCCTGCGCTTATGCAAGAGCAAGAGGCGCTGACAGAATGTCATCATACGGCGACTTCATCGCTCTTTCCGACAAGTGCGACGTTTCAACGGCAAAGATAATACAGCGTGAAGTTTCCGACGGTGTTATCGCTCCCGATTACGATGCCGAAGCACTTGAGATACTCAAGTCAAAGAAAAAGGGCAACTACAATATAATCAAGATCGATCCCGAGTACGTTCCCGAGCCTATCGAACGCAAGCAGGTATTCGGCGTTACTTTCGAGCAGGGCAGAAACGAGCTTGTAATCGATGAAAAGCTGTTCTCAAACATTGTGACCGAGAATAAGAATATACCCGAGAGTGCAAAGATTGACCTTGCAATAGCAATGATCACATTAAAGTACACTCAGTCAAACTCTGTAGCTTACGCTTGCGGCGGTCAGGCTATCGGTATCGGCGCAGGACAGCAGTCGAGAATCCATTGCACACGTCTTGCAGGTACAAAAGCTGACAACTGGTACTTAAGACAGTCACCCCAGGTTATGGGCTTACAGTTTGTAGACAACATCAGACGTGCCGACAGAGATAATGCTATCGACCTTTACATAGGTGAAGATTATATGGACGTTCTTGCAGACGGCGCATGGGAAAACATCTTCAAGGTAAAGCCTGCTGTGTTCACTACAGAAGAAAAGAAGGCATGGCTTGCAACAATGAAGGGTGTTTCGCTCGGTTCTGACGCATTCTTCCCGTTCGGCGACAACATAGAAAGAGCGCACAGAAGCGGTGTAGAATACATAGCTCAGCCCGGCGGCTCGATCCGTGACGACAATGTTATCGACACCTGCAACAAGTACGGTATCGCGATGGCATTCACAGGAATCAGACTTTTCCACCACTGATAGGCTCTGTCAACGGGCGGCACGTCCGCCCGTTGTTTTTTACATCTATAAAGGTATTTCTATGCATTTTACTTACACTGACAAAGACATTCTTGACGGCAGATTTGAATTCAGGCAGAGCGGTACGTTTCGGGTGTTATCACCGTTTGCCCAGCTGAAAATAGTTATAGCGTGTATTGTTGAAGCGATGATCGCCCCATATACACTGAATGTATTATTAAACGGAGGAGCGGTAGCAAATAACACCTCAATTATAATAATCAAAATTGCTCTTGCCGTAATTCTGCCGATACTGCCGATATGGTATATACTGATAGTTGCAGGGGGAGAACAACAGTACAGCTACTATGCCGACGAACGTCTTATGCGCATAGCGAATAAACGTCATACCTATATTTTCAGGTACTCGGATATAGAAAACGTGACCTACAAGCCTATGACTCTTTTCACAAAGCAAAAAGGCTATACTGTCACTGTTACGACAAAAAATACCACGCTGTTTTTCCGCTATATAATGCCGGCGTGTGCAGAATTTTTCACAATTCAGTCCACCCCGTTCTATATACTTCAAAATCCGCCTTTGGCGGAGGAAAGGAAAGACCGATGAAAAGATCATTGACGCTCCTATACGCGGCAGCGCTAATAATATCTGTTTGCGGTTGCTCGAATACTATTGCTGTTCCCCCTCAGCTGACGCAAAAGACAGACGCAACTTCTGTGACGGAAGCATCAAAAGAAACTCCGTCGACCACTCCTGCGACCGAAGCGGTTACTACACCTGCTACCGAAGCGGTTACTACACCTGCGACCTCTTCGGTTACTACTCCGGAATCTACTGCACATACAACAGTCGCCTCAGCGGTAACATCGACCCCTAAACCGGAAACATCTGTTTCATCGCACACCGAACAAACAAAGACCGATGCTCCGCCATCGACTTCAAAACCGGTCGCTACAGCAGGGAAACTGATAAAGCACAGTGTGAATAAGCTTACTTTGACATACGATGACGGTATTTTCTTTGATATCGGCGAAAGTGAATTTGAAGAAGATAATAATGAGCTTTATCTTGTACATTATGCGGACAACGGCGAAGTCACATCGAATATTGTGGTTATGTGCAGTGACGAAGACGAAGACACAGAGGGCAAATCTGTAAGCGAGATCGGCGAAACTTATATGAGCTATTATACTGTCGGCGATAATATTGTTTCATCAACAAAAAGCATGATCAAAATCGGCAGTACCGATGTGTTTTACGGAACTGTGAAATCATCGGACGGAGAATATTCTGTTTCTGCGATACAGCACATATATTTTGCTCGTCACGCCAATAAAGTCTATGCTGTAATAGCTCTTCATCTTGATGATAATGAAGAGCAGGTCACAAAGTCGCTTGAATACACGCTCAATTCAATGACTTTTGACTACTCGGTCAACACATGACGGAAAGATCAAACTCATTTTCCGGATCGGTAAAACTGCCCGCAGAGCTGATACCGATATCGGATATTGATGCAGAGCTTTCAAAAGCGCGGGAGGATGAAACGGACTTTTGCTCAACGGATTTTTCAAAGCTTGTCTGCGACAGCACCGACTTCTCTTCCCTTTATTTCAAGAACTGCCTGTTCAAAGGCAGTCGCTTCACAGCCTGCGATTTTTCAAAATGCACGTTCATCGACTGCGTTTTCAAGGGCTGTGATATATCAAACTGCGATTTCACCGAGAGCTATTTCAGAGCCTGCTCCTTTACCTCATGCAAGGCTGTCGGAGCGGCTTTCAAGGGCTCTTATCATAAGAATGTGAGCTTTGACGGCGGCAGCTTTGAGCTGTCGGACTTTCAACGTTCAAAGCTTCAATCGGTGCGTATAACGGACACCGACTTCTCCTCTGCTCTGTTTTCTTCATGCGAGATAAAGCAGACGGAGCTTAAAAACGTCACGCTTGCAAAAGCGGTGTTCTTCGGGACTAAGCTTGCGGGGCTTGACTTCACCTCCTGTAATATTGACGGTCTTACCGTTTCGGATACGGGAGCGGAACTCAAAGGCGCTAAGGTCGATGTGTGGCAGGCGGCAATGTTTGCTAAGCTGCTCGGACTTATCGTCGAATGAAAAATAAAAGAAAGGTCATAAAAATATGAACGTACTTGTAATAGGCGGCGGCGGAAGAGAGCACGCCATAATAACAGCTCTCGCAAAATCAGGCAAGGTCGACAAGCTGTATGCCGCACCCGGCAACGGCGGTATTTCAAAATATGCCGAGTGCTTTAACGTAAAAGCGACCGATATTGACGGCTGTGTGGAGCTTGCAAAGAAGCTTCAGCCGGACTATGTATTCGTAGCACCCGATGACCCGCTGGTTATGGGTATGGTGGACAGGCTCAATGCTGAGGGCTTTAAGACATTCGGACCGAGAGCAAACGCCGCTATTCTTGAGGGCAGTAAGGTGTTCTCAAAGGCGCTGATGAAGAAGTACAACATTCCCACTGCGGCATATGAAACATTCACGGACGCTGACGAGGCTATAGCATACATCAAAAAGCAGAACAGCTTTCCCGCAGTTATCAAGTGTGATGGTCTTGCACTCGGCAAGGGCGTAATAATTGCAAAGGACGAGCAGGAAGCCGAGAACGCAGTGCGTTCAATGCTCCTTGACGGAAAGTTCGGCAAGTCCGGCAGTGAAATAGTTATCGAAGAATTTATGACAGGTCCTGAGGTAACCGTTCTTGCGTTCACAGACGGCAAGACGGTAAAGCCTATGATAAGCTCTATGGATCACAAGCGTGCATACGACAATGACGAGGGGCTTAACACAGGCGGTATGGGCACAATAGCGCCGAACCCGCTCTATACTCCCGACAAACAGCAGGAATGTATGGAAAAGATATTCCTGCCCACTATAAAGGCTATGGCGACTGAGGGCAGACCATTCAAGGGTTGTCTTTATTTCGGACTTATGCTCACTCCTAACGGTGCAAAGGTGATTGAGTACAACTGCCGTTTCGGCGACCCCGAAACACAGGTAGTTCTCCCCTTACTTGAAACAGACATTATGGATATAATCGAGGCTATATGGGAAGAAAAGCTCGATACGCTTGATATAAAGTGGAGCGACAAGTCATGCGCCTGCGTTGTTATGGCAAGCGGCGGCTATCCCGAAAAGTACGAAACAGGCAAGGTAATAAGCGGACTTGACGAGAACGGTCAGTGTGAGGGCGCATTCGTATATCACGCGGGCACAAAGCTTGAGGACGGCAAGTTCCTTACAGCGGGCGGCAGAGTTCTCGGAGTTACCGCTTACGGCGATACATTACAGGAGGCTCTCGACACAGCCTATAAGGCAGTAGGCACTATAAGCTTTGAAAAGGCACATTATCGTCACGATATCGGCAAAAAAGCGCTTTCTGCATTAAAATAATTCCCAAAAAACACTTGCATTTCATTTCCTTTTATGTTATAATAGCATTTGCGTGTTAGAATAATTTTGGGTTTGTACGATAAACAGACACTCGGACATACCCGTATTCCTATAAGGAGGACATATAAATGGGAATATTAGAAATAATCAGTGCTATTGTTCTGATTATTGCCTGTGTTTTCATCGTACTCGTGGTACTTATGCAGGATACAAAGCAGGGTATGTCACAGACGATTACAGGCGGTAGTGCAGACAATTATTATCAGAGAAATTCAGGACGTTCAAACGAGGCTAAGTTGAACAGACTTACAAAGATCGCCGCAATAATCTTCTTTGTTGTTGCTCTTGTTGTTAACTTCATCGTTATGTACAGCGGTAACTTCAATAAGACAGACAATTCTTCGACAACAAGCTCCGCAACATCATCTGTAACATCTTCCGTTACAAGTGACGATTCGTCAGCTTCATCAGCATCTTCCGATGCTTCATCGACAGATTCTTCCGCTTCTTCATCTGACGCTTCTTCTGCTGATTCCTCAGTAGCCGAGTCTTCATCTGAAACAAGCACAGAATCATCTGCCGAATAATTCGGTATTTCAGGCGTTTTAAAGGCTGTCGCATTGCGGCAGCTTTTTTTAACACTTTTTTTGATAAATTGGGGTATTGAAAAATTAAGTAAATTGTGTTATAATTTAATAGCGACATTAACTGATTTTAGTTTAATCGTAATAATTCAGAGAGGTATTTACAATGTACAAAAAATTTATAGCAGGTATCCTTGCCTTATGCACAATTGCCGCTTTATCAGGCTGTGCAGAATCTACCGATAACAGTTCAACAATCGACAACACCGATAGTTCAGTCAGTGAATCATCTGATGCAGAATCTTCGACAATATCGTCAGAAGAAAGTTCACAGGCAGAAGAATCGGACAGCAACAACGAAGAAAGCTCCGACAACAAAAACGACAACAAAACCTCGGGTAATGAATTTACGCAGGACGAGATTGACGAATGGATGATGACAACGCCACTTGAATCACGTTTCGGAGATAAGCTTTTCCCCTTGCTCAAAAAGCAGTCAAGAGAGCTTCATTCAAACCGTATCTTCACAACATTTAAAAATAAGGACGAGCCGAAAGAGTTAAAGGTAAACTACTTATCGCTTGAAATGTTAGGCGACAAATTCACGTGGAATGGCTCTCCAATTACCGTTGAACAGAATGATAACGAACTGAAGGTGCTCACCGACACAGATGAAGATTTTGAACTGTACGCTCCGTCTTTTATAAAAATCGGTGACAAACTGCTTATCTATCATGAACTCGGCAGATCCACATACCGTCTTGCCAAAGCACACTTATACGACAAAGACGGCAAAGAGGTAGGCTCTAAGGAATATACACAGTCGGGTGAAGGCGCTTCTCTGTATCTGTTCGGAGATCTGCCCGAAAATGTTGCATCGTTCTCTTTTGACTATGCAAGAGGATATTCAAGCTATTTTGGAGAACTTAAAGAAGGCGATGAATATTTCGACTTTGACTATAACGTAATGTCAACCGCTAATGATTTTGCAAAGGACGGATGGGATTTCGGCTATGATGCAAACTGTGCACGCGATATTTCCAAAAATCCTTATAAAGATAATTACGATGAGGGTACACGCTATGCAATTTTCAGACAAGACAGCGACTTCCCTTTCAGAAACCGTCACCTTACTATAATAGGGATATCTGTCGGCGATGACGGCGAATGTTCTGACATTGTAGAAAAAACTTTCACGGTTACTACTCAAAAGGGCTATGACGCACAGCTCCTTGAAGAAAACAAGTTCTGGCTTCATATAAATGACTGAGAAATAACGTTACGGTTCTCTGCACTATGCAGAGAACTTAATTTTTGCACATTTGCTTACTGACGTTAAAAAAAACGCCCTGCTATGATACAATGTAATCAATGATTGTTTGAACAAAACTTACTCGGAGGGACATCAAATGAAAAAAAAGAAGTGTATCGCCATTTGCGGTTTTGCTTTTTCAGCATTCCTTCTCATCTGTATGGTCATAAACTTATTTAAGGGGCATATCGTAGCCGCTGTATGTAGTCTTGGAGCGTGTTTCTTCTTTTTTGCTCTGTCTTTATTAACTTATAAAAACAGCAAAGACAGCAACCCGTAAATCAATCCCTTGCAAATCATCCGACATCAGATTTTACACAAAATCTTATACGCTCTAAGGCTGTTCTAAGTTAACCCTACTATAATATCAATATCATAAAGGACGGTGATATTATGAAGCTACTGTTTGCAGAAGATGAGGTCAGTATGGCTGAGGCTGTTACTGACATTCTGACATATCATAATTATACGGTGGATACGGTTTATGACGGTGCGGACGCTCTTGATTACGCAAGAGCCGAGCAGTATGACGGAATAATTCTCGATATAATGATGCCGAAAAAGAGCGGCTTAGAGGTACTTAAAACACTCAGGAGCGAGGGAAACACCACCCCTATACTCCTGCTTACCGCAAAAGCCGAGGTCGAGGACAGGATAGCGGGGCTTGATATGGGTGCGGACGACTATCTTCCGAAGCCGTTTGTAATGGGCGAGCTTCTTTCCCGTGTCAGAGCAATGCTCCGCAGAAAAGATCAGTTCACGCCCGACATAATGACATTCGGCAACGTATCGCTCAATCTCAGCAGCTGTGAGCTTAAAGGTCCGTTGCAGTCGGTCGTACTGCCCAAGATAGAATATAAGCTTATGGAGCTTCTGATGCTCAACAAGGGTATCTACCTTTCCACCGAGGACATTCTCGTAAAGGTATGGGGCTATGAGAGCGATGCGGAGAGCGGCGCAGTATGGGTATACATATCCTATGTCAGAAAACGTCTTGCCGCTGTCGGTGCTGACATTGAGATAAAAGCAAAGCGCGGTGTAGGCTATACTTTGGCAAAGATCGGAGATGCCGACTGATGGTAAAACAGCTACAGAAAAAATTTATAATATCCGCTATGACAGCGGTAACTATCCTGCTTGTAGTGCTTATCGGCGGGATAAATGTCTTTAATTATCTCACAACGAGCGGCGACAATGACAGGCTTATGGAAATGCTCGGCAACAGCTTTGAAGCGTCTACTATGTGGAACGGCAATGATACCTCCGACAATACTCAGCCGCCGCAGGACACAAACGATACTCAGCAAAATACTGCTACAGACACAGCTACATCGGGCAATCAGAATGATCCCGATTTTCAACCTCCGCAGGACAACGGCGCAAAGCCGCCCGATGACAAAAAGAACGGCGATTTCGGAAAGCACGACAAGGACGCATTGAAATCCGCAAGATATGCCGCCGCGGCACTGAGCAGTGACGGCAATATACTGAGAACAGATGTTACCCACATATCATCGCTTACAGAGGACGAGGTGACGGCGATCACAGAAGCAATCAAAAACACTGCCGAGGGAACAGGCAGTTACAGCGGCTATCTGTACCGCATAAGCAATTCGGTACGTACCGGTGGTCGCATCATAATATTGCTTGACAACAGTATGCAGATAAGCTCATTCTTTACGGTACTGTTTATATCTGTCGGCGCAGGAATATTCGGCTGGCTTCTGATGTTACTGCTTGTTATTCTGCTTTCAAAGAAAACGATCGCCCCTGTTGCACGCAGTATTGAAAAGCAAAAGCAGTTTGTCACAAATGCGGGTCATGAGATAAAGACACCGCTTGCCATTATCCTTGCGAATACAGACGCGATGGAGCTTCACAACGGTGAGAATAAGTGGAGCAAAAATATCCGTGCACAGACGCTCCGCCTTAGCGGACTTATGCAAAATCTTCTTATGCTCGCTAAAATGGACGAAAGCTCCGCAAAGCTTCCGATGTGCGGCTTTGACATAAGCACGGCGGCGGAAGATACGGTAAATGCGTTTATAGAGCCTGCCGCCCTCAAGGGTGTGATGATAGAGCAGGATATTCAGAAAGAGCTCAACCTTAACGGAAACCGCGACAGCATAATACAGCTTATGACGGTGCTCCTTGACAATGCGGTGAAGTACACCGAAAGCGGCGGTACTATAAGAGCAAAGCTCAGCGGCAACGAAAAGAATATAACGCTCAGCATAGCAAATACCTGCGAGCCCATAGACCACCCCGAAAAGCTGTTTGACCGCTTTTACCGCGGTGACAGCGCCAGAACGCAGAAAAACGGCGGCTACGGTATAGGCTTATCTGTGGCACAGGCAATAGCGGAGCTTCATAAAGGCACTATCACAGCGGAAAACATAACCGATACATCTCCTAATAATCCCGATATTGACACGGATAATATGCTTATGTTTACGGTCAAAATATGAATAAAAACGGTTTGCAAACGCTGGAATCAGCCGCTCGCAAACCGTTTTTAACATATATGAATTTTCTCATTGCTATTCGCGGCGGCACTTCTCCGCCCGACCCTATGGCAACTGTGATAATTATCACACCACAGAAACTTCGATCACGATATTTCCCCTTGCGTCCTCATACCACGTTTCCCACGCGAAATACTTATCCCAGCAGTCGCACTCGCAGAAATCCGTATATTCTGCATTGAATTCTTCGGCTTCTCCTACAGGCACGAGCCAACCGCTGCAATCTGCGGCGATAAGTCCGTTCTTTACCTGTTCATGACCCTCTTTGCTGTCAAGAAAGAATACACAGTCCTTACTTTCAGCCGCCTGCTGTACCATCTCCATAAATTTTTCAAATCCGAGCGGCTCTCTGGTTCTGAGTCCCGTCATTTTAAATGCACCTTGCCTTTATCTCTTAATAATGTAATAATTATATCACTGCTCTGCCCTCAAGTCAACCGTGATATACAAAGACTCAGAGCCGCCCACTTTCCGTGAGCGGCTCTTTGCTGTAAAACTACATCTGGAGCGATTCTATTACCGCTCCTACAGCCTTTATCGCCTTGCCTGTTGCCTTCTTGACATTCTGTGTCTTGTTTGAGGTCATAGCCTTTGTAGCGGCAAAAGCGATACCGCCTGCTACCATTGCAGTAGCGGCACATATCATATTATTGGAAGTTTTCTTGCTCATTTTCCATTATCCTTTCATATCCGCCGTTTTCGGCTCGTTAATATATTGTGTTTTAAGCTCGGAAATATTGCAAGATAAATTTTACAAGGGCAGTTTCCAATAAGACCGCTTTTTGCAGTAAAAAATGCCATTCATACGGCAAACGTTTCATATATAAATTTTACATCTCGACAATTCGGAAATTTTATGTTAAAATATAACCGATGTGTAAACAGAAAGGACGATTTTTAATGTCGCATCATAAAATAATAGCGGCTATCCATGACCTCTCGGGCTATGGACGATGCTCGCTTTCGGTTATAATACCTGTTATATCAGCCATGGGGATACAGGTCTGTCCCGTTCCCACCGCCGTCATGTCTACTCATACCGGCGGCTTTACCGATATAGTTATGGAGGATCTTACAGACCACATTTCCGCCTGCTATCAGCATTACGAAAAGCTGGGGCTGAAATTTGACGCGGTGTACAGCGGCTTTCTCTCTTCTCCGAAGCAGGTAGACTGCTGTCTTGAGTTCCTGCAGGGAAACCAGAATTCTTTGAAAGTCGTTGACCCGGTAATGGGCGACAACGGCAAGCCGTACAGCACCTACACTCCCGAGCTTATACGCCGTATGAAGGAGCTTGTAGATGCCGCAGATGTAATTACTCCGAACCTCACTGAAACCTGTATGCTTCTCGGTGAAGAGTGCCCTGCGATGATGTCGGTGTCACAGGCGCGCTCGTGGCTTGCACGGCTGAGCGATAAGCCGAGGATAGTGGTAATAAAGGGCGTTCCGCTGATCGACGACGACGGTCAGAAGCTCTCCAATGTTGGCTTTGACAGGGAAAGCGGCAGCTTCTGGCGCATTGACTGGGATCATATCCCTGTACATTATCCCGGTACAGGCGACATATTTACTTCTGTGCTTACCGCTTCTCTTCTGAAAGGCGAAAGCCTGCCCATTGCGCTCAATCGCGCAACTACTTTCACTGAGATCGCAGTAAAGACTACCTACAGCTACGGTACAGAACCGCGCCTGGGTGTTCTGTTTGAAGACTGCCTGAGCTGGCTTATGACAAACACCGTACTCAGCGATTATAAGAAGCTGTGATACGGCTTTATAAAATTTTTGTTTACTTATAACCGCTCTGACGCATAGCAGAGCGGTTTCGCTGTTATTGTTCAAAAAATCTAAAAAATTGTCGAAAAAGGGTTGACAACCACTGAAATTTATGCTAAAATATTATCTGTTGTCACGGCACAGCAAAACCAAGAAGAGTAAAACAAAATTAAAAAAAGTTTTAAAAAACTCTTGACAAGCGGTTTTGAATATGTTATAATATAACACGTCGATTGACAAAGAAACAAATAACAAAACAAGCTGGTGTAGCTCAGTTGGTAGAGCAGCTGATTTGTAATCAGCAGGTCGGGGGTTCGAGTCCGTCCACCAGCTCCAATTTTTTCTTTAATTTAATATGGGAGTGTTCCCGAGTGGCCAAAGGGGGCAGACTGTAAATCTGTTGCGTTTCGCTTCGGTGGTCCGAATCCACCCGCTCCCACCAAACCCGTAAGATTTTCTTACGGGTTTTTTGTTATGTCTGAAAATCCGTAATCTGTAACCGGATCGTTTTTTCGAATACTGCTCTGTTATCATCGCTGTAGCTATATGGCTGATGTAGCGATATTCGCTTCGCTTATAATTGATGCCACGATTTTACCGATATATTATTCCCCTGTTTTGGGCAGATGTATGCAAAGTGTATTTCCGCTCGCTAAAGTAAACAGCCACGCCCCGGTATGTAACTTTGCCTAAAAATTATCAAATTCAATCAAAAAAAGTATTGATTTTCTCCAAAAAAGTGCTATAATTTTCTTTAGTACATTACGGCAGTAATGCTTATCTTAATGCAAAGGAGAAAATTCAATGGGTTACTTAAAAGGAAAAACGGCTATTATTACAGGCGGCGGATATGCGGCTTTATCGGACGGCAGCTGTGGCTCGATAGGTTACGGTATTGCTACTGCTTATGCAAAAGAGGGCGCTAATCTGGTTATTACAGGACGAAACAAGAGCAAGCTTGACAAGGCTAAGGAAGAGCTTGAAAAGCTGTATGGCATAAAGGTACTTGCAGTTCCCGCAAATATTGAATCGGGTGCTGACAACGAGGCTGTAGCAAAGTCGGTAGTTGATGCCGCTGTAAAAGAATTCGGACGTATCGATGTACTTATAAACAACGCTCAGGCATCGGCATCGGGCGTTACTATACAGGATCACACAACGGAGCAATTTGACCTTGCCATATATTCGGGTCTGTATGCGGCATTCTATTATATGAAAGCCTGCTATCCTTATCTTAAGGAAACCAAGGGTAGTATCATAAACTTTGCATCGGGCGCAGGTCTGTTCGGCAATTACGGTCAGTGCGCTTATGCAGCCGCTAAGGAAGGCATAAGGGGTCTTTCGCGTGTAGCCGCTACAGAATGGGCAAAGGACGGAATAAACACAAACGTTGTCTGCCCTCTCGCATGGACAAGTCAGCTTGAGAACTTCAAGAACGCTTACCCTGAGGCTTTTGCCGCAAATGTTAAGATGCCGCCGGCAGGTCACTACGGCAATGTTGAAACAGAAATAGGCAGAGTATGCGTACAGATCGCATCTCCCGACTTCAAGTATATGAACGGCGAAACTATCACCCTTGAGGGCGGTATGGGTCAAAGACCTTAACCGTGATACGAACTTTATAAATTACCGCCGCAGATACAGCATATGCCGTCTTCTGCGGCGGTTTTATTTCACTTTATTTTCATATAATCTTATTGACAATTTCCACTCAGGGTACTATAATCAAGGTAATAAATGGCACGCTTCACCGCAAGCACTGCCGCAACACAGGAGGATAACAAAATGGCTAAGAATAAGTACGCAGGTACACAGACAGAAAAAAATCTTCAGGAAGCATTTGCGGGCGAATCTCAGGCAAGAAATAAGTATACATACTTTGCGTCAGTCGCAAAGAAAGAGGGATATGAGCAGATGTCGGCTTTATTCCTTAAAACAGCCGACAACGAAAAAGAACACGCTAAGATGTGGTTCAAGGAGCTTACAGGCATAGGCGATACAAAGGCAAATCTTGAAGCCGCCGCAGACGGTGAAAACTACGAGTGGACGGATATGTACGAAAACTTTGCCAAGACAGCCGAAGAAGAGGGCTTCCCCGAGCTTGCCGCTAAGTTCAGAGCTGTAGGTGAGATCGAAAAGCACCACGAGGAAAGATACCGTGCACTTTTAAAGAATATAGAAACGGCAAAGGTATTTGAAAAGAGCGAGGTCAAGGTATGGGAGTGCCGCAACTGCGGTCATATCGTAGTAGGCACAAAGGCTCCCGATATTTGTCCCGTATGTAATCATCCGCAGAGCTACTTTGAAGTACACGCTGAGAATTATTGACGGGAGTATCAAACCGAATTTAACAGGCAGGGCTTCTGTTGACGGCATATAAAGACCGCCGGCGGGAGCTTTGTTTTCAACCGTTGTATCTAAAAGGAGCATATTATGAAAATCTACAACTGGGCGGTACTCGGCACGGGTGTTATAGCCAACGAAACAGCCGCCGCAATGCAGAAAAACGGGAGAAAGCTGTTCGCCGTGGGCAACAGGACGCATGACAAGGCTGTGACCTTTGCCGAAAAATATAATATCGGCAAGGTGTATGACAGCTATGACGAAATGTTCACCGACCCCGATGTCGATATAATCTACATCACCACTCCGCACAACACGCATTACGGCTTTATGAAGAAAGCAATTTTAAACAAAAAGCATATTCTTGTTGAAAAGTCGATAACATTAAATAGCGACGAACTCAGTGAGCTTATCTCGCTTGCAGACGAAAACAACGTTGTAATCGGCGAAGCTATGACGGTTTATCATATGCCGATATACAAAAAGCTTGACGAAATCCTGAAAAGCGGCACACTCGGCAGGGTGAATCTTATCACAATGAATTTCGGCAGCTTCAAGGAATACGATATAAAAAACCGTTTTTTCAACAGAAGCCTTGCAGGCGGTGCAATGCTTGATATAGGCGTGTATGCATTGTCTGTTATCCGTTGGTTTTTCGACTCAAAGCCGGATAATATGCTGTCACAGCTTAAAACCGCACCGACTGGAGTTGACGAACAGGCGAGCCTTTTACTGTCGGATAAGGAGGGGCAAATGGCAACGGTTATGCTGTCGCTCCATTCAAAACAGCCTAAGCGTGCGATGATCTCATGTGAAAACGGCTATATTGAAATCATGGAATATCCAAGAGCGTGGGAAGCAAAAATAACCTATACGGACGGCAGGACGGAGCTAGTCGGCGCAGGCGAAAATTCCGATGCGCTTTACTATGAAATAAACGATATGGAAAAGGCGGTAAACGGCGACAAAAACGTAATGTGCCTTGACTACACCGCCGATGTTATGGAGATAATGACAAGGTTCAGGCAGGAACACGGCATAATTTACCCGGAGGAAGAATAATATGGACAGATGCGAAAAACTGCGTGACAACCTGTATAGTGCCGAGCTGCTCACAGGCTCGATCACTCCGCAAAAGGAGCATTTAGCGGAGATATTCTATATAGTAAACCGCACCACCGACAGCGATATCGTTGAAAAAGAGGCATTGCAGATGATAACTCAGTTTGGCAAAACAGAGTATCATTTCTGCGGTAAACACAGCGAATTATGGCAGAGAATATTTAACGATACCGCACTTAAAATTTATCCGACAGACAGCGAAAAGGTCCTTATCCGTACATATGAAAATACGGAGAAATTTGCGGATAGGCTGAACTCGGTGCTACAGGAAAGATATTTTGTTCCGACCGACTTTTATCTTATTTATGACGATGAAGAAATATATAGGCAGGTTTTGGAAATGCTGAAATGATAAACAGCATGAAATTATGCGGTAAATTTTGCCTTGACTATTTTTATTCAAGGTGATATAATCTGTAACGCAAAATTGCAGTATATTATTTGAAGGAGCGATTTTAATGAAGGTATTGATGCTAAACGGCAGTCCGAAGACGAACGGTAACACAAATGCCGCACTGCTTGAAGTCGGCAGGACGCTTGAAAACGAGGGTATTTCATACAAGATATTTCAGATGGGCGGAAAGCCTGTCAGGGATTGCATAGGCTGCGGACAATGCAGTGAAAAAGGCTGTGTTTTTGCAGACGATGATGTGAATGAATTTATAGCAAAGGCTAAAGAAGCGGACGGATTTGTGTTCGGTACGCCGGTGTATTATGCTCACCCCAGCGGACGTATCCTGTCGTTCCTTGACAGAGCGTTCTATGCGGGCGGCGCGGCTTTCAGATTCAAGCCCGGCGCATCAGTTGCGGTCGCAAGACGCGGCGGAAGCTCCGCATCGTTCGACTGTCTGAACAAGTATTTCGGTATAGCACAGATGCCCGTTGTCGGCTCAACCTACTGGAATATGGTGTACGGCAGAGTGCCCGGTGAAGCCGAGCAGGATCTTGAGGGTATGCAGACAATGCAGAACCTTGCAAAGAATATGGCGTGGATGATGAAGTGCTTTGAGCTCGGCAGGAAGAACGGTATCACACTGCCCGATACAAGCGCGGCGGTAAGAACTAATTTTATAAGATAACTTAATATTCATAATGTAATAATAACAGGGCTGAACTGCTTAGTTGCAATTCAGCCCTTTATCTTATTCCCTTACTCTCAGCTCTCTGAATGCGACAGCCGCCGCCGCGCCGACATTGAGCGAATCGACACCGTGATACATCGGTATCTTTACCGTATAATCACAGCCGTCTATAGTTTTTTGCGACAGTCCGTAGCCCTCAGAGCCGAGTATTATAGCAAGCCGTTCCTCACTCTGAAGCGTCTTGTCATCAATACTTACCGAGTTATCCGTGAGTGCCATTGCCGCCGTCTTAAAGCCGAGTGAATTCAGATATGCAGGTCCGTGCGACTGCCACCAATGCTCATCCTCGCCTATATATCCCCACGGGATAAGAAACACCGTTCCCATACTTACTCTTATAGCTCTCCTGCAAAGAGGGTCACAGCAGGACGGGGTTATCAGCACAGCGTCTATGCCGAGTGCCGCCGCAGAGCGTATTATAGCCCCCGCGTTGCTGACATCGGCTATGTTTTCAAGTACCGCAATTCTGCGCGCGTCCTTGCAAAGCTCCTCTACCCTCTTCGGAGCGGGGCGTTCCATGGCGCAGAGCATTCCGCGGGTAAGCTCATAGCCTGTAAGTTGTGACATCAGCTTGCTGTCGGCGGTGTACACCGGGATATCACCGCACCGCTCTATTATTCCGTTTGCGCGGTCGTTTATATATTTTCTGTCGGTGAACAACGAAATCGGCTTACAGCCTGCATCTAAAGCTACTTCTATAACCGTCTGACTTTCGGCTATGAATATTCCGTGTTCGTACTCGTACACCTTGCGCAGTCGGGCATCTGTAAGGTGCGTGTATATTTCAAGCTCAGGGATATTTATGTCGGTAACATCTATTATTTCTGCCATATCTTTTACAGATCCTTTCGGGAGCGGACTTCTTTTCTTGTTGCAAATAGCTTGCAAAAGTGATAAAATAATATCAGATTATGCCTGCTTGCCGCACTGAATATTATAGCGTATGAGGCGGATATTGTCAAACTCGGCAACAACGATAATTGACACGATTTATTTCAAAAAGGTTGGGTTATATGGATTACTTATATAAAATCACAGTGGAAATAGACGATGAAAAAGTACTTAGCTTACAACAGCATGACTTGAACGCTGTATATAAGACAGTAAGAGAAGCGTTTGCCGAGTGTAATTTTAAAGAAGTGCCGACAGATAATAAGCGGCTTGCTTTTGTTATCGGGGACGGTAACGATTCTTTCAGCGAGGTCGGAATTGTCGCAAATTCTCTCCACGACAGCTGGCTCGGCAAGTATCTGAAAAAGATGGAATGGTATGATATGAGCGATGACAGCACTGAGGATATGCTCAGAGAAATACAAGAGTTCGACAACGAATACGGCAAATAAATTTAACGGAGAACATTATGAAAACAGGACTTGTGCTCGAAGGCGGTGCAATGCGCGGAATGTACACGGCAGGCGCACTGGACGTACTTCTTGAAAATGATATAAATTTTGACGGAATAATCGGAACATCTGCGGGCGCAGTGTTCGGGGTAAACTTTCTGTCAAAGCAAAACGGCAGAGTTATCCGCTACAACTGCCGCTTCAACGGCGATAAGAACTACATGGGAATAAAGCCGCTACTTAAAAACGGTGACTTTTTCAACACGGAATACGCATATTACAAAGTGCCGAACGAGCTTGATATATTTGACGATGAAACTTATATAAATTCGGGCGTTCCGTTTTATGCGACTGTGACCGATGTCAGAACAGGTAAGCCTGAATATTTAGAAGTCAAAAGCGTACTTCGGGATATGGAAATGCTCCGCGCTTCCGCTTCCATGCCGTTTATATCAAAGCCTGTAATAATCGGCGGCAGAGCTTATCTTGACGGCGGAATTTCCGACAGCATACCGTTTAAGCATTTTGCCGACATAGGCTACAAAAAGCAAGTCGTAATTCTTACCCGCGATATGAGCTACCGCAAAAAGCCGATGAACAAAATGCTGATACGCTCGTTCTACGGCAAATTTCCCGACTTTTGCAAGGCGCTTGAAAATCGCCACAATGTTTACAACGAAAGCATAGACAAGCTCCGTGAGCTTGAACAAAGCGGCGAGATATTTGTTATCCGCCCGTCCGAGCCGATAACGATAAGCCGCACGGAGAGAGATCCCGAAAGGCTGAAAAGCGTTTATGAACTCGGCATAAAAGATACGGAGATGTATCTTGAAAGCCTTAAGGAATTTTTGAATAAAGAATAAGGATAGTAAAATGGCAAATAAAAAATGTCCTGTTTCCAAAAAGTGCAGTGGGTGCCAGCTGTCTAATATGACATACGAACAGCAGCTTGAATGGAAGCAGAAGGATACCGAAAAGCTGCTCGGCGGTTTCGGCAAGGTATCGCCGATAATCGGTGCAGATGACCCGTATAACTACAGGAACAAGGTACAGGCTGTTTTCCGCTCTGACAGAAACAGCAGGATAATTTCGGGTGTGTATCAGTCTTCAAGGAACGGAATAGTCGGAATTGACAGCTGTATGCTTGACGACAAGCGCGCCGATGAGATAATAGTCGGTATAAGAGCTTTGCTAAAATCGTTTAAATTACAGCCGTATGACGAGGGCACGGAGCGCGGATTTTTACGTCATGTGCTAATCCGTGTCGGAAAGAATACGGGTGAAATACTTGTAACGCTGGTCGGCGGAAACTCAATGTTCCCTAAAAAGCACGACTTTGTAAAGGCGCTTATAAAGCAGTTCCCCGACATCACGACAGTTACATTCTCGGTAAACCGTACTCCCGAAATGCTTACCCTCGGAAATAATAACGAGGTGCTTTACGGCGAGGGATATATTACCGATATTCTCTGCGGCAAGAAGTTCAGGATCTCTCCGCAGTCGTTCTATCAGATAAATCACGCACAGACCGAAAAGCTGTACGACTATGCAATCAAGGCGGCGAAGCTTACGAAGAACGACATTCTGCTTGACGCTTACAGCGGAATAGGCACGATAGGTATAATCGCATCGGACTATGTAAAGCAGGTGCAAGGCATAGAATACAATGCCGCCGCTGTCCGTGACGCGGTGAAAAACTGCCACGAAAACGGACTTACGCGCAACATTGCTTTTAACCGCGGTGATGCAGGCGAGTTTTTGGAGAAAAAGGCGAAGCTCGGCACGCATTATAACGCGGTGATCCTCGACCCTGCAAGAGCGGGAGCGGACAGAAAGTTTCTGCACTCGCTTGTGAAAATCGCTCCGGAGAGGATAGTTTATATTTCGTGTAATCCGGCGACTCAGGCGAGGGATCTGAAAACGCTTGTGAAAAAATACAGGGTAACGGATATTCAGCCGTTCGATATGTTCCCGCATACGAGGCATGTGGAGACGGTAGTACTGCTTTCCCACAAAAAGCCAGACGGACATATCAACGTAAAAGTTGAGTTTGGCGAGAGTGAGGGAAAAGTTCCGCTTGATAATATCGCTAAAAGAGCCGAAAGCTATAAGCCCAAAGAATCGTGATGTTTATGGATGGAGAATATATCAGCAAGAAGATAATACGTTGTTTATTCCATATTCTCAACGAAATGCAAAGGACATAAAAGCAAAAAAGATAGTATTGTCCATAAAGCGGAAAGCGAGAAATCAAATTTATCAGTTTCTGGAGCGATATACGGTTCTTTTGAATTTTCCCCTATACTGTCCGAAGTGTAAACAAGAAACATTGATTGAAGCAAAAAAACTTCAAGTAACGGTCATTGAAGATATTGATAAAAAGCGAGATGATAAGGAAAGGTAAAAACAACGCTTATGGATGAAAAATTATATCGTGAACTCGGTCAACTGACAAAAGATAAAACTATTTGGAAACAAAATATCCCCTATGTAGCTTCTTTACTTAAAAATCAATCTCCTAAAATAACGGCTAAAGCAATGTGGTTGCTTGGAGAGATGGGATTGATATATCCGCAGGAAATCGCACCATATACAAAAGAAATTGCTTCTTTTATCGTTTCGGAAAATGACTTATTAAGAGAGCGTACTGCTAATGCTTTAGGACGAATTGGCAGAGCAGATTACAAACTTGTTGCCCCTTATTTTAAGGAACTATTTATCTTGGCAGGAGATAAAAGCTCTAATGTACGGTTGAGTTTTATATGGGCTTCTGAAAACATTGCAACAAATACACCAACGGTGTATGAAGATTGTTTGCCAATATTTGCAGAGCTTCTTAACGATGAAAACGAAAGAGTCCGAATAGAAGCACCAGAGATGTTTCGGGTGTTAGGAAAACGAACGCCTGAGCTTGTGCGACCATATTTAGAAAAATTAGAATATATAGCAACGCACGATGAGGTTAGTGTAGTTCGTATTCACGCCAAAGGGGCAATTAGAGCTATATTATCTAAAACCATCAAAGAGCCAGACGCTAAGACGCAGAATAAACAAGTGAGATAACTCATGCTTCTGTTGCAGAGGTGATCAGTAAACTGGTTAGCAATCCTAAATTTTCGGATTTAATACGCAGCAAGATAAATATGGAAGTAGACACAAGCGCATTAGATCAGGAAATAGCAAATTACGAAAAACAATTAAGACAGCTATATCATAATAAAGATACGATCTTGTCAGATGTTGATTCTCTTGATTATGAGGATAAACATTATCAGCGAAGAAAAACAGATTTAGAGAACCGTTTGTACAAGACTTATGATAAAATAGATGAAGCAGAGGAATTGCTTATATCTGCAAAAACTAAGAAACGCGCTCTGCTGGCAGACAAGATTACCGGAGACAATATCTACAAGGCACTCATTTTCTTTGATAAGCTGTATGCCCAAATGAACGAAGCTGAGAAACGAGAGTTCCTGTCACAGTTAGTGGATAATGTACAGATTTACGAAGAACGCAAAGAAAATGGTCAGTGGCTGAAATCCATAGAATTTAAGTTGCCGATTATAGAAAAAGAGTTTACCCTAAGTTTGGACAATGATACACAAAATGAGTGTGTGGTGTCGATGTCAAGGAAAGCGGAGTAAATCGGGATATATGGCTTAACGGTGCGGTTTGCTAGCATTGGGTAGGCTGTGCCGTTTTGGCAGAATATGGCGATTTGGCGTATAGAGTAATATGTCTGCGGTGACAGCAGTTTCGCAGCGATACACGGGGCGTGGGTAGGGTGTGCGGAAGTGGTGTTATGGTGGGCGTGATAGATGTTTTCAATAGTGCAAACTCCGTTTGAGTAAGTGACATGGTTAAAGTATAATCTGGAAGCTAGACTGTTAGCTGTATGGTTGGCATTGGATTAGATGTTATGGAAGGGATGATATAAAATGAGTGAAACGAAAACAGATGAAGTGATTCAATTTATGTCTCAGTATTCATTGGAAGAGGTTCTGTCTGGAATCATAGAGTTTCAAATGCTTCTCTATGGACATGATGATACATTTATTCCCGCTTCTGAATATTTAGCAGCAAATGCATTATATGCCTGTAAAGAATTCGGTAATAAAAATTTCATGTGGAGAGATTATGAAATCTTAGAATAATATGCAATAAATTCCTATACAACTAATATAGATGAACCGTTTTCGGAAACAATTAAAATGATAAATGCCAGTGATGAAGAAAAACAAAAATTTCTACAGTCAAAAATAATGAAGATGAAGGGCAGCTTTTATAGAGGAGACGGTTATATTCACCAGTTAGTAGATGTTGCCAGACGCGTATATACACCGCTTGATAGTGAAATGGAAAGCGAGTTGGGTTTTTCATTTACAGCATATGAAAAATCAATTAGATACGTTTTTTCACAGTATGGTATTAAAATTGCTAAAGCTTATCAAGAAAAATATAAACTTAATAACATCATAAAAGCCTTTTCTTGTAAAAACGAGCCTTATCTTCCAAGTATTAAGGAAGGATTTATATTCAGGATATATAAGTCTGAGTTGAAGTCAATTATAGGTGATTTAGCGTATAAAATGCTCGATTATATGAGTGTAAAAGCTTTCGATAAAAACTTTAAGAAAGTCGAGTTCGAGGACTTTAAGATTTTATTGTCAAAGCCTTTTGTTGATTTTGGAGAATACGTTTATATGCCGTTACTGTTTTCAACTTTGATGAACATTCCTAAACAATTTCATTATTCCTTTATTGCGGAGAAGATATTTGATAAAAAGACAGTTGGAATTTATACTGGAAATCGTGGGGATGTAGTTGAGGAACTTACTGCTACTTATTTAGCAAGGTTGTTAGATAAAAATAAAATATATTGTAGCCTTTCCTATCTTGGAGAAGATGGTGAAGCGGATGTCACTACAGTTGCGAACGAAGGTATGCTCTTCTGTGAATGCAAAAGTAAGATTATTACATTAAATTCAATAAAAGGAATTTACGAGAGTATTAAAACCGATGTGTATCAAGCTATAGGTGCGGCTTATGAACAGGCAGTGAGGTCAATAAAAAGAGTACAAGAAGGGAAAAAATTCGTTACAACATCTGGAGAAGAAATTGAAATAGATAACATAGCATCAAAATATATAGTTAGTGTTACTGCTGAGAATTTTGGAATAATTCCGTCAGAAATACAGGATTATATAGAAATTGATAATGACTTAGGCATTCCGTATGTAGTCAATGTTTATGACTTGGATATAATTACAAGAGAATGTAAATCATACGAGGAATTTATTCAGTATATAGAATTTAGAAAGAAAAATTATGATGTTATTTCAACATTAGATGAACTTGATGCATTTGGCTTTTTTAAGAAAAATGGAAATGTGAAGATTTCGATTGATGCTGATGATTTGATGTTAATTGATTACACATCTGATTTTGACAAAAAGTATAAGCTAGAAGATAAAAAGGTATTTCAGGAATTCATCGAGAGATAAAAAATAACCCTCTCAACCATCATGGCTGGGAGGGATTTTTCATATTCAAAATTCATATTTCAATCTCAATAATAACCCCCGACTTCAACTCCACAGAAAACCTATCGTCCCACACGACAATCTCCTTAAGCCACCGTCGTGCAAGGCTCTCGGTAAGCTCGGAATCCTGCTGCTCAATGAACTCGTTTAACTCATTGATACGCTTGACCTGTTCGTCACGGACAGCGGTGTCGGTGAAGTTCTTCTGTTTCATCTCACGAAATTAGTGTATTCATATGTGAGGTTTTCCTACCCTAAACAATATTCCGATATAAAAATGACCCCCGTTATTTTAAAAAAACAACCTATTATATAGCTATACAGCGGAAAGCCCCCGCCTTGCCGACGGGGGCTTTCTGCTGTGAAGCATAAAAAAATAATCCCGACTGAAACCAGTCGGGATCTGCATGGCGGAGAGGAAGGGATTCGAACCCTTGTGGGGTTGCCCCCAAACGGTTTTCAAGACCGCCTCGTTATGACCACTTCGATACCTCTCCGTATCGTGCTATGATATTATAGCACGGATTTTGCGTTTTGTCAACACTTTTTTCGGATTTTTTTAAATTTCTTTCATTTTTGTCCGTAATATCACTTTCAGGCTGAACAGCACTTAGTCAGAGCTTAATATTACTGCCGAACATTTTCACAAAATCGGGCGCTTTCGCCTTGAAGCGTTTGCCGTCAAGATAGAAAAGGCAACCTGCATCGGTAGTGAATTTAAACTCAAGCTCATAACTGCACAGCGCCTGATATTTAAAGCCGTATTGCCTGTTGAGCTTGTTACTGCCGTATTTGCCGTCACCAAGGAGCGGGTGTCCGATATACGCAAGGTGCGCCCTTATCTGATGCGTTCTGCCCGTGAGCAGATCCACCTTTAACAGCGAGTTTTCTCCGTTATACGCCAGAACCTTGTATTTTGTCTTTATCGTGAGATTTGTTTTTGTCTTCCTGTCACTGATTTTCACCGTGTTGGTATCACTGTTTTTCTCAAGATACGCTGTAAGTGTAGCGCTGTCGGGAGTTATCTTGCCGCAGGCTATGCACAGGTACAGCTTTGTAAGCTCCCTGTCGCGTATCTTCTGATTGAGTATTCTGAGCGCCTCGGCGTTCTTTGCCGCTATTACTATTCCGCAGGTGTTGCGGTCTATGCGGTTGCAGAGTGCAGGCGCGAATGACAGCTCGTTCTCGGGGTGATATTCACCCTTGTGATAAAGATAGCTTTTTATGCGGTTTATAAGCGTGTCGCTGTCGCCGCTCTCGTCCTCGTGCACTACCATTCCGACTGGCTTATCCACAAGCAGAATGTTCTCGTCCTCATAGACAATGTCTATCTTATCACTCACCGCCGAGAAATCATCGGGATCAGCCTTTGCTTTCGGTATCAGTATATCATCGGGGATAAACAGTTTTATTATATCATTTTCCTCGATGTGAGTTTCGGGCTTGCATTTCTTGCCGTTTAGCTTTATACAGTTCTTGCGCGCGAGCTTACATATCTGCCCTTGACCCAGCGGGAAGGATTTAGACAAAAAGCGGTCAATACGCTGACCGCTGTCATTCTTTGTTACCTTAATTTCTTTCATCTACGGCTCACTTCTGTATCCTTGTAAAGCCGTACTGCGAGAAATGCTCTATCGCCTTGTTGAAATAGTCGCCCGAGCTCTGACAAGCCGTTGCAACATCGGCAAGCTTTGCTTTGGCAATTTCCCACTTTTCCTGCATTTCGGGAGTGTCGTCCGCTTCAAGCCAGAGCTGATTTTCCCAGATACCGTATTTGAGATTTATTATATATGCCTTTTTCATGTTTCTCCTTTTTCCTACCGGATTTTTTATTTCAGGAAAGCCGTTGAATACGGGAGGGGCAAGCCCACTCCCCTACAATTTTTGAGGGTTCGCCGTGATCAAAGTTTACTGCCCTTAGCTCCGCCGAGCTTGCCGCCTGTAAAGCCGTCAAGAATGTTGGTGTCAAAGCTGAAAGTCAATGCCTTATTCTCACGCTCACGCTTAAGTGCCAGCGAGATCATCTCGTCAAGCAGCTCGGGATATTTTACGCCGACAGGTTCCCACAGATAGAATGCAAGGCTGCCGGGGATCGTATTTATCTCATTGAGATAAACGTTGCCGTTATCCATATCGATCATAAAGTCTATTCTCGATGTGCCCGATGCTCCCAGACATTTGAACGCCTTTACGGCAAGGGTGCGTATCTGTTCTCTTGTTTCGTCCGATATATCGGCAGGTATCTTTCTCTTGAGCGTTGCCATACCGCTTGACTTACCACCCTTATCGCCCGCAATATACTTATCCTTGTAGCTTAATATTTCATCAGTGTTTACCGGTTCTTCACATTCCGATGCGTGAGCGGTAGCATAGTCGCCGCATACCGCGCAGTTGATTTCCTTAAGGTTTGTTATAGCCGGCTCAACAAGCAGCTTAGACGCGTATGTGAATGCGTTGTCAAGCGCTTCGTCAAGCTGTTCGTCATTGTGTGCTATCATAATTCCGACACTCGAGCCGAGATTTATCGGCTTTACTATAAGCGGATACGCGATCTTCGCCTTTATGTCATTTTTTACTGCTTCCGCATCCTTCGCGTAGTCGCTTATATGGATTACCGTTCCGTCAAGGACGGGTATACCGTTATCCTTGAATACGGTTTTCATAACATACTTATCCATACCTACAGCAGATGATATTACATCACAGCCTACATAAGGAACGCCGATGGTCTGTAAATATCCCTGGAATACGCCGTCCTCAACGTTTGTACCGTGAACTATCGGGAACGCAACGTCTATCGTTGCATATATGTTACTGCCGAACTTCTTGCCGGGGTAAAGCACAAGCTGTACCTGCCCGCCGTCGTTTACGAGTATTACTCTGTGACTTTCTTTGAGAAGTGCCTTTAAGTTCTTATATGAAGCGATATTCCCTATCTTTTCGCCGACATACATTTCATTGCTTTTTGTAATGTATACGGGCACTACCTCGTATTTATCCTTATTTATAGAATTGCAAGCCTGAAGTGCGGATATGATCGACACCTCATGCTCAACGCTCTTTCCTCCGAAAAATACGCCTACTCTTATCTTCATGGCTGTTGTCCTTTCTTTATGTCAATTTTAATTATTATCCGGGTTTGGTTCTGAATCAGATCCGGTGTTCGATTCTGTTTCTGATTCTGCGCTGTCGGTTTTGTATTCAAGGTTTCTGAGATCAACGTTTACCCTGACATAATCGCCGTATGCGATAACCACGCTCTTTGCCTTTTCGGGAATTATATAGCAGACATAGCCGTCCGAGCCGATCCCCGCAGAGAGAGCAACAGAAGTGCTAAAGCTCTTTCCTTCGTCAAAACCCCACGCTCTGTCGCAGCCTATATCGCCGTCATAGATGCAATTAAGGTCATTGGAGAGCCACAGCTTTTCATCCGTTGTGTTCTTGACCTTCAGGTGGAATGCAACATACATATAGCCCTTATCCGCTCCGCCGTACATAATATCCGTTCTGAAAACCTCATCGCAGATAAAGCTGTATTCGGCAGTCTGAGCGGTTTCGTTGAAATTTACGCGTTGCACTTTCTGAGTTATCGAAGATTCTTCTTCAGATGAGATTTCTTCTATGTAACCGTAGTTGTTGTTGTCGAAGTTGTCGCCGATCACTGAGAAAATTCCGCCGATTACGGAAATAATGATACCTATTACCGTAGGCGCAAAGAACATTATTATAATTACAGTCGTAATCGTCTTTGCAATCTTCGGTGCAGAGGCATTCTGAGAGTTGCTGACAGTGCTCTGTGACGGCTGTTGTGAAGCGTTATACTCATTCTGACTTACCTCTTGTCTGCGTCTGTATTCTTCCTCTTTCCTTTTCTTTTCCTCACGGTATGCCTTTACGCCCGCATTGTTGTCAAACGGTGCACCGCACTGAGTACAGCAGTTCTCGTGTTCAACGTCAAGCTTTGCTCCGCAGTAATCGCAGAATACGTCCATACTTTCTCCCTTGTCCTTGTTTTTTTCAGACTATCAATAATTATCCGGCAGGTCATTTTCAAGAAGTACTATCTTCTTTTCACCGCCTGTCTTTATATTCTCAACCTTTGCAAGAGCCTCATTGAGATTCTTTGCAACGTATGTCTTTTCTTCGGGGTATCCCTTTGCTTTTAATCCATCGGTTATCGGAACAGCCTGACGCTCACCGACTGCTATTACAAAGTCGCAGATATCAGCCGCCTGTTCGCCGAAGCGCTTGTTAAGCTCATATTCCTTTTCACCGAGCTCCACCATTCCGGGTGAAACAAGTATCTTGTAGCCCTCAAACACCGCAAGGGTATCAAGTGCCGCCTTTGCGCCTGTGGGGTTTGAGTTGAAGGCATCGTCTATTATCGTCTTGTTAGTGCCTTTGATTATCTGCAATCTGTGCGGTACGCATTCAAGGCGCTTAACAGGTATAGCAAGATCCGCAAACGGTACGCCGAGCGTATTCGCAACAGCTATCGCACCGACTATATTCTGTACATTGTGACTGCCGATAAGCTTTGTTGCAAACTGCTTTTCTTCATCGCCGTGATGGACGGTGAACTGTGTGCCGTTCTCACTGACGGAAATGTTATCGGCATAGTAATCCGTTCCGCCCCCGAGCGAATATGTCACCTTGTTCTTTTTGCAATCGTGCTTTGCTATATATTCGTTATCGTAATTTAAGAATATAGTTCCGTCATCGGGCAGGCTGTCCGCAAGCTCGAACTTTGTCTTTATGATATTGTCGATCGACTTGAAGGTTTCAAGGTGTTGAGGACCTATCGATGTGATAATGCCATGCTTGGGCTTTACGATATCGCAGATCTCCTTTATCTCACCGACATTCTTTGCGCCCATTTCGCACAGGAATATCTCGTGTGTCGCGTTGAGCTGACCGCGTACCACCTTTACAACGCCCATAGTGGTGTTGTAGCTCTCGGGAGTCATAAGCACATTATATTTTGCACCGAGCAGCTTTTCAAGATAGAACTTTGTGCTGGTCTTTCCGTAGCTTCCCGTAAGACCTACAACCGTAAGGTTCGGAAGTCCGTCTATCACACGCTTTGCGTCATTGATATAATGACGGTTTATCATCGCTTCGATCGGCTTGTTGATGAGGTTTGCGAGCATCGCCATAAATAATGTCAAAATCTGTACACCCATTGTTATTGCAAGCGGCAGATAACCCATACCGAGTGTCAGGAACACGAGCAGTATCACAAGTATATAAATGATAAGTGATGTCACCGTCATTCTGATCACTCTCGGGGTGAATACAAGCTTTTTCTTAGCCTTTTTAGGCGCGGAGAATACGAGGTCAAGGCACAGAAAAGCCGCCGCGATAAAGCAGGTCGACGCTCTCATCTCACCGCATATCAGGAATGTAAGCACCGAGCCTAAAGTAAACACATGGCGCATTATAACATTTCCTATGTTCTTTCCTATCCACTTGAACTGCTCATCGGCATGATAGGAGTTCAGCTGGAACATATGCATATAGTGTACAAAATTAAGTCCGCATGATGCACCGAGTGCCATACCGAGCACGGCAACCGCAATTGTCTGTAAAATATCCAAAATAAACTCTCCGTTCTGTTTTATTTTATATCAAGAAATGAAGCAAGTACTCTTGAGAATGTGAACCAGCCCTCAAGGAACGCATAATGTCCCGCACCCTCTATTGTAACAAGTCCGCTGTCAGGTATAAGCTCGCTCATCTTCACACCGTCCGAAAGCGGCGTCGCATCGTCCTTATCTCCCCAGATAAGCAAGGTCGACTGCTTTATTTCAGACAAAAGAGATGTCAGATCTTCGTTCACGACCTTTACAAGAGTGGCTCTCATAACGGGAGAAGCCGCAAGATAGTCCGCGCTGCCGCGTTTTTTTCTCATATTTTCAACGGCATCGGGAAAGAGCTTTTTCATAGGTGCTGTGCTCATTACCGCCTTGCCCATCTTATAGGTTCTGGTTTTGATCTTTGAAGCTGTGCTCTGCTTCGGCTTTATACCCGCACTGTCGGTAAGTATTATCTTTTCGGGAGTAAGCACAGGCTTTTCGCGCGTTACCGCCTTTATTATCACTCTGCCTCCGAAGCTGTGACCGAGGACAACGGTCGGATCTATACCAAGCTTTTTACAGAAAGTGCCGATAAAGTCAACGTAATCATCAACGCACCACGGCTTTTTCGGCTCATCGCTTTCACCGAAGCCTGCCATGTCGGGGGCTACCACTCTCATATGAGGCGACAGCATATCGACAATGTTCTTGAACAGCGTGATATTGCTTCCCCAACCGTGGAGCAACAGTATCACTCCTCTGCCGTTATCTTCGCCTTCGTCAATGTAGTTTATTCTTAAATCGTTTATATCTATGAACAAGGTCAGTCTTACCTTTCAATTTGTTTAAGCTGTATTTGCGGCAGAGAAATCCATACACTCCGCCATTGTCTATTATATTATTTTTACGCTGTGATGTCAAGAAAAATAACTGTAAACAGTCAGTAAAACTTCTGCGGGTAACACAAAAAATCACCGCCCCGAAAGGCGGTGACAACATAGCACATTTACTGTTCTTCAACCTTTGTATTCTTTCCGACAAGCACTGCGACAGCTGCGCCGACAAGCAACGCGGCAAAACCCGCAAGCGTTTCAAGGTTAAATCCGAAGCCATCGGGGAACACCGCATAAAGCGAGCCGAGCACAAGTCCCATAATTGCGCTGTATACAAGCAGAGAGTAACGCTTCATAAGTGCGGAGATCAGCTTTGCTCCGAATACAATGCCGATAAACACGCCGATAGCTGTCGGTATCAGTATCATAAAGTCAAGGCTCTTGATAGCACCGATAACAGTCGTGTATATTCCGAGCAGTACCATCACAAACGAGCCGCTTACACCGGGAATTATCATTGCTATTGCCGCAACGGTAACACCGAGCAGAAGTGTTATAAACAGCACAGGGTTCATTTTATAGGTGTAGGTAAAGCTGTCTTGAACTATTGAGAATATATCGGTATCCGCGGGCAGGGTCAAAGTGATGCTCTGACCCTTTGGGATTTCACTGTCTTCGGTTCCGACAAGAGTAGTCATATCGGCAGTGGCTTTTTTTACGGCACAGCCGGTAAGCTCTCCGTCTATCTTTTCTGCGACCTTAAGCTGCCAGTCTGATTTCATATCATAACTGCCGTTATTTGTAATCGTAACAGTACAACCCGTGCTTTTATGAACGGCACTTATCTCAAACACCTCATTCTGAGGGAGCTTGTTTACAAATGTCATTCCGACAACAAGCGCAAGTGCCGGGATAAATGCAATAAGGCATTTCGGCGTGATCTTTCTGCCGCCGACTGTCATATTGCGGTAGATAAGCGGGATACTTCCGATGATAAGTCCCATAAAGAACATATTAGTTGCAATAGGAAAGTTATCGAACAGCCACGTTATAACAAACGAGAAGCCGAGCACTCCGATAACCGCTCCTATACCGAAAAAGATTATGAATTTGATGTTCTTTTTGATCGCCGACAGCTTTAATGTCAGCACGTCCACTACCTTGTCATACACGCCGAAAACTACCATCATAGTTCCGCCGCTTACGCCGGGGATTACGTTTGCAACACCGAATACTATTCCATATACGATGTTAAGCAGATGTGTCAGCATAATTACTCCTTACTTCAGTTAAGATGTTTTTTTTATTTCTATTGCTATTGCGGGAACAATACCTGCTATAACCGCCGCTATAGAAGCGAGCGGGTGCGGCATTGCAAACCCGAACAGCATATTTACAAAAGGTATGTACGGCAGAAGTATTGCCGCAAGCGAGGTTGATATTACAGCAGTAAGCAAATATTTCGGTATCGTCTTATTTTTAAACGATCCCGGACGCTTATCGACCGCCGCGACAGCCATAGTTCCCGTCATAACGGTAAGAAGCGTAAGCAGAGCCGATGATACCTGTGCCGTCGGCAGAAGTCCGCTCATTATCATAACAAATATCGTACTTATCACGCCGCATATCGCACCGCACACAAGGCTTCTGACAAAGAACATTCTGTCGCCCTTGCCTCTTGAAATAAAGCCTGATGCGGTCATATCACTCTTTATATCCGCGGTGACATTTCTGAAGCCTGTGCAGCACAGCGGAACTACAACCGCTGTAAGCAGTGCCGCAAGCATAGGCGTTACCGCGTTGCTTCCTGCTGCTATATCGGCGATCGCCGTAAACGATAGCATCACAAGTGATAACAGCAAAGCAAAGATACAGCGCTTTATGTTTCGGTGAAGCTGTCTGGCTTCTTTTATCATTTCGACCACCGAGGCAAAGTTATCATCGCGTACTATCAGCCCGCTTGCCTCATATACACAGCCTGTAGTATTTTCAAGCGAGGTTATGCCGAGATCCGCGTGCGTTACCATTTCATAATCATTATCTGAATATCCGATAACCGCAACGGTTTCACCTGCCGCCTTAAGTTCGTCTATTATCGTTATGCGCTGTGCGGCACTTACGCGGCAGAATATCTCGGCATCGGTATAGTTAAGCTTTTCGCCTGAAAGCGAGCTTTCCGCGATAGCGTCACCCGATATCATGCCCTTATCCGAAAGACCGATTTTCTTGCCCATAGAGCTTGCGGTCTCGGGACTGTCGGAAGAAGTCAGCACAAGCTTTACGCCCGCCCTTTTACAACCCTGCATTGCGAGCGGTATCATATCTCTTGTCGCGCTCATAAACGACACAAGACCCATATAGTTATAGCGTACCGAATAAAGGCTCTTCGGCAGTTCTTCGTCATCGGGGATTATATAGTAGGCAGATGCCCACACCTCAAGTCCGCGCTTTGCAAGAGAAGCGGCACGGTTTGTTATCTCAAACAGCGTATCCGTATGCATATCGCAAAGCCCTGTGATCTTTTCGACAGAGCCTTTTACGCAGACAAGATGCCTGTCGCCCATCTTATAGATATTTCCGCCAATTCTGTCGGTGTCGTTGTAAGGGAACTGCGCCGCTACCTCGTTACGCTTCAGCGCACTGACATCTGTACCGCCGAGCGCGGCGTTAAGCAGAAATGCCTGTTCCGCAAGCGTCGGATCATCTCTGTCGCACGAAAGCACCGTTACGGTAGTCATAAGGTCGGGATTTTTGCTGTATATTCCCGCTACCTCAAGCATATTCGGGGCTACCACGACAGATTTGTCTATTATAAGTGTTGTCAGTCCGTTCAGCTTTTCGGGGACGGTAAGATTTTTGATTATAGCACCCTTTCGCTCTATACGGCGTACAAAATTCATATTGTACATTCTGATAAACAGCTCTACAAACGGCATAAACATACAGATAAGCCAGCCGCAGGCGCTTACCGCAACACCCATAACATTTGTATTTCTGCCGGTAAGTATCTGTATAAGCACTCCCAGGGCACATATTACCGCCGCCGCTATCGCAAGCGGAAGACGGAGCTTCACACAGGTCTTCTCATAGCGTGAGAAGTTGGGGTCGGACGACTTTCCGAGCTTTTCACCGTTTCTTGCCCTGTATGTATCTTCACCTGTCGCAACTGTTCTTGCAACAGCCGAGCCTGAAAGTATGCGCGTTCCCGCATATATACAGCTCTTTTTAAGTCCGTTTGCCTTAGGGTCTGAGCCGTCATGCTTAGCGACAGGTGTCGGGTCTGCCGTAAATCGGCTTTCGTCAACGGTAAGTCCGACACATTCAAGTATATGCGCGTCCGCAGGGACTATTTCCCCTCCCTGAACAATTATTATATCATCTGGGACAAGCATAGCCGCAGGAACAAGCTCGAGTGAAGCATCGCGGATAACCCTGTATTTCATTTTAGCCGACAGCGTGCGGTTTCGTATGCTGTCATTGCTTTTGCGGCAGATAACACACAGCGTTATTATCTGCGCCACCGCCATAGCAAGGCAAACTATACCCGTCACATACTGCGACAATGCCGCTATCTGTATAATTCCCGCAATAAAAAGCAGGACCGCGGTCGGGTCGAAAAGATAATGATATGCCTTAAAGCTCTTGTCCTCTGTTTCTATAAAAATATTACTTCCGTACATCTCAAGATTATCCGCCGCCTTATCTGCACTAAGACCGGTATAATCTCCTCTGAAATTCAAAAACTGCGCCATATTTCTCTTTCTTTTAACAATCCTTATTTATTTCCCATTCCATACAGTATTTTTACACTGTACGGATAAACTTTCCTATTTTATATTATTGCATAAACCGCAAGAAAAATCAAGAGTTTTAATAATCCCACCGCAATATAAACCGGCATTATATGTTGATAATAAGCCGTTTTCACAATACTTTCACCGTTTTGTAAAGTTTTCGTAAAATTTTCTAAGGTTTCTTTAAGGCAGAAGTTGTATCATTACAGCAGAAACAAAAAAGCAACCCCGAAACCTAAGAAACCGAAAGGAATGAGATATATGGATAAGAGCATTTTCAAACGTCACGAGCTTAAGTACCTTGTGAGTGCCGAGCAAAGAGAACTCATAGAAAGCGCCTTTGAACGGTATATGGTACCCGACGAGCACGGTGAAAGCACAATATGCAACATCTATTACGACACCCCAGATTTCAGGCTGATAAGGCGATCGCTTGAAAAGCCCGTCTACAAGGAAAAGTTAAGACTTCGCAGTTACGGTACGGCTTCAGGCGACAAAAACGTTTTCCTCGAGCTTAAGAAAAAGTATAAGGGTATCGTCTACAAGCGCCGCATATCGCTTAACTGCGATGAAGTGCAGGACATACTTGAAAACAACGAGCGGCTCACAGAAGACAGCCAGATAGCAAAGGAAATAAACTACTTCCTCGATTTCTATGGTGACATATTTCCGGCGGTTTATCTGTGCTACGACAGAACAGCTTATTTCGGAGCGGACGACCCCGACCTCAGAATTACATTCGACCGCAACATACGTTGGAGGACAGAAGATGTTGACCTGAAAATAGCTCCCTACGGTGAGCAAATTCTTGAAAATGGCTGTTCTCTGATGGAAATAAAGGCGGCAGGCTCAATGCCGATGTGGTTGGTTGAGTTACTGTCAGAAGGCGAAATAAAACAGACTTCGTTCTCAAAGTACGGAATGGCATATATGACAATGCTCAAAAGGAGCATGGGTATAAAAACAAAAAAAATCAGAAGTGAGGTAACGGTAAATGTTTGATACAGTAATAGAAGGAATTTTCAGCGGTGCGGCTGATATAACACTCGGCGGTTTTCTTATCGGTGTCGGTTCGGCACTGGTACTCGGTATAGCGATGGCATTTATGTATATGTACAAAAACACATACACAAAGAGCTTTGCAATAACTCTTGCGACACTCCCCGCAGTTGTCAGCATAGTAATTATGATGGTAAGCGGCTCGATAGGCGCGGGCGTTGCGGTAGCGGGAACATTCTCGCTTGTAAGATTCCGCTCCGTGCCCGGTACGGCAAAGGAGATAGGCTCGATATTCCTCGCAATGGCTGTAGGTCTTGCCTGCGGTATGGGTTATCCCTTATACGCCCTTATCTTCGCAGTTATCATGGGCGCGGCGAACATCATACTTACAGCTTCTCCATTCGGCGAGTCAAAGAAAAACGAGCTTAACAAGGTGCTTCATATAACAGTTCCCGAGGATCTTGAATATGCAGGTGCATTTGACGATATATTCGGCAAATACTTATCGCAGTACAAAATGACACAGGTAAAGACCACAAATCTCGGCAGCCTTAACAAGCTCACCTACAATATCACACTCGGCAAAGCAGGCTGTGAAAAGCAGATGATAGATGAGCTCAGATGCAGAAACGGCAACCTTGAAATAAATATATCTTCACAGGGCACTGACAGCAAGGAAATGCTGTAACCCCGGAAAGGCGGACAAAATGAAAAGAAAAATTCTTGCGGTATTAGTAGCTACGGCTCTTATAGCTTCATTATTTACTTCCTGCGACAACGGCACATCATCATCGACTGCTTCGTCTTCTCAGCAGACAAGCAGTGTAACAAGTACATCTGACAGCAGTGCTTCAGACACAGGATCAAGCAGTGATGAAAGCAAGGGCAGTTCAGAAAGTTCAGAAAGCTCAGACAGCGCGGAAAGCACCGGCAGCAAAACAGACAGCGGCACATCGTCCGATGATACCGAAAATCAGCTCACAGCCGATGATATGTTCTCCGACCGCGACCTGTCGGGAGAATACTCCGAATGCGTTGACATAACGCTCAGCAATTCTACGGCAAGCTGCTCGGACAGCTCGGTAACGGTAGCAGACGGCTCGATTACTATAACGAAAGCCGGAACATATAAGCTCAGCGGCACATTCACAGGTCAGATAATAGTGAATGCAGGCGACAGCGACAAGGTACAGCTTGTTCTTGACAACGCAAGTATAACCAAAGACGGCAGTGCGGCACTGTATGTTATAAATGCTGACAAGGTATTTGTAACGACCGTGAGCGGTACTGAAAACACACTTGCAAGCACAGGCGAATTTGCCTCATCAGATGATGAAACAAACGTTGACGGTGCGGTATTCTCAAAGTCTGATATCACATTCAACGGCAGCGGTACTCTGAATGTGACTTGCGAAAGCAAACACGGCATTGTTACTAAGGACGATCTTAAGATAACAGGCGGAACATATAATATCACCTCTGCGTCACAAGGTCTTTCAGGCAAGGACAGCGTAAGAATTGCAGGCGGCGATATCACTGTTACCTCCGGCACAGACGGTATCCACAGCGAAAACACGGACGATACCGAAAAGGGATATGTATACATCTCAGGCGGCACGCTGAATATCACAAGCGGTAAGGACTGCATTGACGCGTCGGGCACAATAGATATCAAGGACGGTACGCTTACACTTAACGCAGGCGGCGGTTCATCGGAAAAGACAACAGGCAGCGACAGCGAATCGTACAAGGGCATAAAAGCTGACGGCGTTCTGACAATATCGGGCGGTACGTTTAACATTGATACTCTTGATGACGCTATACACAGCAACACAGATGTCACCGTATCGGGCGGTACATTTGAAATAAGCACCGGCGATGACGGCATTCATGCGGACAACGACACGGTTGTAAGTGGCGGTGAGATAACTATAGCGACCTGCTATGAGGGTCTTGAGGGTCAGACAGTTACAGTCAGCGGCGGCAAGATAACACTCACAGCGTCAGACGACGGCATAAATGCCGCAGGCGGCGACAACGGCGGTATCGGCGGCGGTTTCGGTCCTGACTCATTCTCAGCCGACAGCAACGCAAAGATCACTATAACCGGAGGCGAAATTTATGTCAATGCAAGCGGTGACGGACTTGACTCGAACGGCGATCTTGAAATTTCAGGCGGTACGGTTTATGTATACGGTCCTACAAGCGGCGGCGACGGCTCGCTCGACTATGACGGAAACGCAGTAATTACAGGCGGCACGGTTATTATGGCAGGTTCAAGCGGTATGGCTATGAACTTCGGTTCGGAGTCGACTCAGGGCTCTATACTTGCAAGCACAGGTAACGCAAGCGCAGGAACTACCGTAAAGCTCACCGATTCAAGCGGTAATGTAATCGCAGAATTCACGCCTACAGTATCGTTCCAGACAGTAGTTATAAGCACACCTGATATCACATCTGACGGAACTTATACCTTAACAGTCGGCGACTCCACCCAGGAGATCACAATGTCAGGCTACATCTACGGTAGCGGCATGGGCGGCGGCATGGGCGGCGGTAACCGTCCCGGCGGAAACGGTGGCTTCGGCGGAGGAAACCGACCGGATGGCAACAATCAGGGCTTCGGCGGAGGCAACTCTCCCGATATGAACGGCGGTCAGAACGGCAATATGACAGCCAACGCATAACAGTGATAACGAGTTATATTTAATATACACCTTACAGCAAAAATCACCCCGACGGGAAATCCTGTCGGGGTGGTTTTTTTTGCACAAAAATACAGCTGTCGCAAGTCCGACAGCTGTAATAATTTTTACTTCTTTGCAAGCTCGTATGCTCTTGCCGTGCAAGCCTTACAGCACTCATCGACCGTATCTGTGAGCTTGCCCTCATACAGCTTGTCAAGACCTGCGATAGTCGTTCCTCCGGGGGAAGAAACCTGCTTTATAAGCTCGTCTACCGTCATACCCGAATCTGTGAGCATCTTTGCAGAGCCTACAAGCGACTGTGCAAACAGCTTGAGAGCCGCGTCGGCATCAATATCAACGCTCTTTGCGTAATCTACAAAGCCCTTTGCATAAAGATAGATAAAAGCGGGAGAGCTGCCGTTTATCGCGATTATCTCTTTCATCTTGTTTATCGGCACTTCTTCAGCAATACCACAGCTTTCGATCACCGACTTTGCAAATGCAAATTCCTCATCGGTTACTCCGTCAGCTCTTGATATCGCACTTGCGCCGAGCCCGAGCATCATAGGAGTGTTCGGCATAACGAGCACTACCTTAGCGTTCGGTATTGTATGACTGCGGATAAAGTCCTCGGATATTCCCGCACAGATTGAAATAATGACCTTATCATGCGTTACTTCACCGGCGATAGTATCAAGCACACCGCCGAGCACCTGCGGCTTTACCGCAAGCAATATGTAATCGCACTTTTTAACAAGCTCGCATTCGCTCTCACAGGGCTTTACTCCGAATGCCGAAAGCGCTTCAAGCTTTGCCGTATCCTTATCATACGCCGAAACACTTACCTGCATATCAGATGAGCAGATGCCGCGCATTATCGCACTGCCCATATTGCCTGCGCCTAAAAATCCAAGTTCAGTCATACTATATCCTCTTTTCTTGTATCAAGCCGAACGCTTTTCTCTGAATGCGGCACGGTATGCCACCATAACAGGATAAAGCACCAATAGAAGTATGAATACTTCGATCGGGAGCATTACCGCATTCTTTACTATTCGTGTCGATATCTTGACCCAGAACACCTCAGGTGCAAAATAACCCATAATCACCATTGCGATTGTATTCATAAATACATTGCAGACAAGATTTACCGTAAATTTTGCCATAAATATTCTGAATACCTGCACACCGTTTGTCTTAAGCCCGCTTAAAAATGCCGATTTGCTTGAAAAATCAAGCTTAACCGGATTAAGCCCGTACAGGAATATTCCGAATATAACCGCACCTGTCACTTCAACAAGTGTGAATATCGGTGAAAACGCACCTGTAGGCTTTACCAGAAAGCCGAGCAGATCGGTAACCGTTCCCGCGATACCGGCAACTACAGGACCATACAGCATACCTATAGCCGCAAGACCGACAAACGCAAAACTGATTTTCAGCGTTTCGCTCGGCATTATCATTACAAATTTCAGTGCTATCGAAATACCGATAAGAAGTGCCGTTACGGTAAGGCAACGAATAGATTTCAGTTCCTCGAACGACTTTTTAAAATTATGAAAAAACGCCATATTTACCTCCTCAATGACGCAAGCTTACGCAATCGCATAATGTGGGATAAATACGGCGATTATCTCTTATATGCAACAGCGAGATGCGGAAAACGCACCGCCACCTTGTGGTGTTCGTCCTGAGGACAACTCCCCGTCCCTCAGGCACTTTACGCACGTTAACCTACTCTGTCGGCTGTACCGCCAAAAAACGATACAGTCTTTATATAACGGAAAGCCCGTTACTGCCTTTTTTAATCAGAAGCTGATCTCATTAGCGATCTCGTACAGATCGTGAGGGAATTCCTTCTTCATCTTGAGTGCTTCCTGAATGTCATAGTCTACGACTTCATTGTGCTGAAGACCTACAACACGGTTGCCGATACCCTTTGAAAGGAGATCTACTGCATAATAGCCGAGTTCGCTTGCCGCTACTCTGTCCTGAACTGTGGGGCTGCCGCCTCTCTGAACGTGACCGAGAATTGTAGCACGGCTCTCAACGCCTGTAGCCTGCTCAATTTCCTTTGCAAGCTGTTCACTGCCGCCGATACCCTCGGCAACGATAACGATGAAGTGGTGCTTACCGCTCTTCTGTCCTGCGATTATCTTTGCGATAACATCGTTTACCGTGTAGGGCTCTTCCTTAGTGATGATATATGTTGCACCACAGGCAATACCTGCATTGAGTGCAATGTAGCCTGCATTTCTGCCCATAACCTCAACTACAGAACATCTGTCGTGTGACTGTGCTGTATCACGCAGTTTGTCAACCATCTCAACAACTGTGTTCATAGCTGTGTCATAACCGATCGTGTACTCGGTCATAGAAATATCGTTATCTATTGTGCCGGGAACGCCTATGCTCAGGATGCCTCTTGCAGAAAGGTCAGCCGCACCTCTGAACGAGCCGTCGCCGCCTACAACAACAAGACCCTCAATACCGTTCTCTTCACAGGTCTTCTTAGCCTTCTGAAGACCCTCTTCATATCTGAATTCCGCACATCTTGCCGTGTAAAGCATTGTGCCGCCTCTCTGAATTATATCAGATACGCTTCTTGCATCAAGAGGAACAATATCGCCGTTGATAAGTCCGTTGTATCCTCTGCGAACACCTACGACTTCCATTCCCTTTGAAATAGCAGCTCTTGTTACCGCACGGATAACGGCATTCATGCCCGGTGCGTCGCCGCCGCTTGTTAAAACGCCAATCTTTTTCATAATATCGTACATCCTTCCTTAGAGGTCACCCTCCTAGATTATTTACACACATCTTAGTTTACTCCTAAAATGCAATTTAGTCAAGGGGTAAATTCATTTTTTCGACTTATTTTATAATTATATTGTTTTTGCCGCAAATCCCGCTCAATTTTTGTGTAAAATTACTGTTCAGATCAACGGATAAATTCGGCGGCAGTGTAACCGTTTCCCTTGTATCGTCAAAACATATCTTTGTAAGCGTACTGCCCTTGTTTGCTCTCAGCAATGCCTTGACCGCGGGTATATTCGTATCGCTCCGTGAAGTAAAGCGTATATACAGTGTCTTTTTCTCACCCTGCTTTGTATCGGGCTCTTTCATCGTTTTCTGAAGTTTTGCAAGATCCGGCTCGGTTATTACATTTATCAGTAATTTCGGGTCGCCCTCGTCCTCAACGGAAACCGTGCCCTCAAAGGCATACACCTTTCCCGACTCGAGCATATCGGAATACTGCTCGTATAGCTTCGGGAACACAAGGCATTCCATTTCGCCGCTCATATCCTCTATCACCGCAAAGCACATAGTCTTGTTTGACTTTGTGATATGCGCACGCTTTGAGGACAGCAATGCAACGACCTTTACGCTTTGCTTGTCCTTCGGGTGTTCTAATATATTGCCTATATTGATATACCCACAGCTTCTCGCAAGTCTGTAGTACGGCTCGGCAGGGTGTCCGGAAATATATATACCGAGCATCTCCTTTTCAAGTGACAACAGTTGCGCCGCCGAGTATTCGTCTGTCGGCTGTATCTGAAAATGAGATGCATCTGCATTGTCACTGTCGCCGAACAAGTCCATCTGACCCTCAAGGTCATGCCGCTGTGAGAGCGCGTCAAGCATAAGCTCAAACGACATCATCATTTCACGGCGGTTGTTTCCCAGTCCGTCAAGCGCACCGCTTTTAATAAGCGATTCGAGCGCACGCTTGTTCATATTCTTGTCCGACATTCTGTCGCAGAAGTCAAACAGCGATTTAAACGGGCGTTTATTTCTCTCCTCTATGATATCGGCTATCATATTTGCTCCGACATTCCTTATTGCGAGCATACCGAAGCGTATGCCGTCCTTTTCGCATGAGAAGCCTGTTTCACTGTAGTTGACATGAGGCGGGAGCAGTTTCAGCCCGTGCTGTGCAAGGTCGCCTATATATTCCGCGGTCTTTCCGCCCCAGCCGATAACGCTTGTAAGCAGTGCAACCATATATTCCTTGTAATAATGACACCTGAGATAAGCCGTTCGGTATGCGAGAAGCGAATATGCCGCCGCGTGTGATTTATTGAACGCATAGCTTGCAAAGCTCATCATATCGTCAAATATCTCCTCTGCTACCTGCCTGTCAACGTTGTTTTTGACAGTGCCCTCAACGAAAGTCGCACGCTCCTTTTCCATGACCTCGGGCTTTTTTTTAGCCATAGCTCTGCGGACAATATCCGCTCTGCCGAATGAATATCCCGCAAGCACGCGACATATCATCATTACCTGCTCCTGATACACAATACAGCCGTAGGTCACATCAAGTATATTCTTTAAAAGCGGGTGCTTGTAGCGTATCTTTTCGGGGTGACGGCGATTTTCAAGATATGTCGGGATAGAGTCCATAGGACCGGGACGATACAGCGACAGCGCCGCGGTAAGATCCTCTATTGAACGCGGCTTCATACGCGATAAAAGCGAGGTCATACCCGCACTTTCAAACTGGAATATGCCGAGCGTACCGCCTGATGACATCATATCATAGGTCGCGCTGTCGTTTTCGGGTATCTTTTCTATATCAAAATCGGGGTCGTTTTTTTGTACAAGCTTACAGCAGTCCTGTATAACAGTCAGATAACGCAATCCGAGAAAGTCCATCTTCAGCAGTCCGAGCCGCTCTATGGTGGTCATTGTGTACTGCGTCATAACTTCGCCCTCGCCGTTTCTGTACAGCGGTACATAGTCGGCTACAGGGTCACGCGTTATAACTATACCTGCGGCGTGTATTGAGGTGTTTCGTGCCATGCCCTCTATCTTTTTGGCGGTTTCGATAAGCAGGCTTACCTCGTTATCCGACGAAGCAAGCTTAACAAGCTCCTTTTCGCTTTTCAGCGCGCCGTCAATGGTTGAGTGCATAGACATAGGGATAAGCTTTGCAACGGTATCGACCTTATTGTACGGCAACCCCATTGCTCTGCCTGCGTCACGGATAGCACCCCTCGCCGCCATTGTACCGAACGTGATTATCTGCGCCACATGATCCCTGCCGTACTTTCTGACAACGTAATCAATTACCTCCTGCCGTCTTATATAGCAAAAGTCCACATCAAAATCAGGCATGGTCACACGTTCGGGATTTAAGAAACGCTCGAACAGCAGATTAAAGCGTATCGGGTCGATATCGGTTATTCCGAGGCAGTATGCGCAGACGCTTCCCGCACCCGAGCCTCTGCCCGGACCTACTGCAATGCCATTCCTCTTCGCATAGCCTATAAAATCGGCTACTATCAGGAAATAGTCTATAAAGCCCATTTTCTTTATAACCGACATTTCGTATTCCGCGCGGTCGGATATTTCTTTCGGCACGGGATCGCCGTAACGCTTTACAAGTCCTTTTCTCACCTGTTCGGTAAAATATATTTCGTTGTTCTCATACCCCTCTGCCTTGAAATACGGCAGAATTGTATGACCGAACGTGAATGTCACATTGCACTTTTCAGCTATCTTTACGGTATTGTCATACGCCGACTGCGGAAAGCCGAGCTCTTTCATCTCGTCCTCACTTTTGATGTAAAACTCGTCTGTCGGAAACTGCATATCGCTCTTGTCGTTAAGCGTTGTGTTGGTCGCAATGCAGGTAAGCACGCGCTGTATATAGCTGTCGTCCTTTTCGACATAGTGCGCGTCATTGGTAGCGACAAGCTGTGTACCTGTATCCCTAGCCACGCGCAGAAGATACGGCAGGATACGCTCCTGCTCGCTTATGCCCTGGTTCTGGAGCTCTATATAGTAATCCTCACCGAATATATCCTTATATTCTTTGACAAGGCTTACAGCGTCCGCAAGTCTGCCGTCAAGCAACACCCTCGGAAGCTCTCCCGAAAGGCAGGCAGAAAGGCAGATAAGTCCGTCCGAATACCGTCTTAAAAGCTCCTTATCCACTCTCGGTTTATTGTAAAAACCCTCGGTATATCCGATAGTAACAAGCTTTGAAAGATTTTTATATCCCTCGTTATTTTTACACAGCAGTATAAGATGGTGCGGCTTCATATCAGCTTTTGTGCTCTTGTCAAAGCGTGTTCTCGGCGCAACATACACCTCACAGCCGATGATCGGTTTTATGCCGTTCTCAATACATTCGTTATAAAAATCGACACAGCCGTACATAACTCCGTGGTCGGTGAGCGCAACGGCAGTCTGTCCCATTTCCTTTATATGACGAACAAGCCCTCTTATACGGCAAGCGCCGTCAAGAAGGCTGTATTCACTATGAACGTGTAAATGTACAAATCCGCTCACTTTTATTCTCCCCGATTTTCTTCTTTCCTCAGCGTATCGGCTATAAGGCTTATCTTTTTCAGCCTGTGGTTGACACCGCTCCTGCTTATCGGCGGTTCAAGCATTTTTCCGATATCGCTCAGTGACAATTCATGCGCGGCAAGGCGTATCCTTGCGACCTGCAACAGCTCGTCCGGCAGATACCCCTCTCCCTTTTTTTCAAATATGTAGTTTATGTCGTCTGCCTGCTTTTGTGCGGCGGCTATCGTCTTGTCAAGGTTTGCCGCTTCGCAGTTTACAGTGCGGTTCACATTGTTGCGCACTTCCTTATATATCTTGACATTCATTATCTCCATAGCCTGCATCATAGCGCCCATATAGGTCAGCATATCGGAGATTTTTTCGCTTTCTTTTATATACAGAAAGCTGCTTCCTCTGCGGCTTGACAGCTTTGCTCCCATTCCGTGCTCTTCTATAAGTGAAAGTATTTTTCTGCACTTGTCCTCATCGTGCAGAAAAAGCTCCAGCTGATAGCCCTTTTCGGGGTTTGCCACTATTCCGCATACAAGAAAAATTCCCCTGAGATACACGCCGAACGCGTCGTCACCCGAGCAGTCCGGAACAGGATAAGCATAGCTTTTGTCGGCAAGCGTCACCGTATACAGAGTTTTACCTCTGAAAGTGCTCTCGCCTGTATCATATTCAACACCGACAGCCCCGAACGCATCTGCGATACAGTCTGCGGTTTTCTTGTTTTCCGTATTAAAAAAACAGCCGTCGCCGTCTTCCGTCATAGCAAATGCCGCACCCTTGGACAAAAGCTCAAGCTGTTTTCTGCTGTGTTCCGCCTTGCACAGCTCGTTTTTTACATCGGCGGCGAATGACATTCGGATCGCTCCTTTATTTTACTTTGCAAAATTACAATTTTATTTTACTCCGAGTATTGCTTTATTCTCAAAGGATAAAACTCCGCATAAAGCCGCTTTGTGCCCTGATATCTGTTACCGGATACATTCTTTATGCCGTATATCTCCTTTATACTGTACGGCAGATTGAAGAGTGACGCTCTCGTTGCTATTACATAATAATTATCGGTATTCTTTACAGCTCTTGCAAAGTCCTCCGATGCCACAAACTTATCGCCCTCGTCTATGAACACGATACTGTCGTGTATCATCGCAAGGTTTTCCTGCCAACGTATGCCTGTAAGCACTGTACACTGTTTTTTACTCTGCACCGTAACACCGCTTGCTTCGCCGTTTTCCTGATATGCCGCTATCATATCTATAAGCGTAGTTTTTCCTGTTGCGCTGTCGCCGCGCAATACGGTAATATTTCGTAATACAGTAAACTTATACTGTATGCGGCGGCTTTTTACGGTGATATCATACTTTCCTTTCATTGCTTCACCGCCTTACAGATACATTCCTGCATTCAGCACATATTCTTTCATATTATGAACAGTCTTACCGTTATTGAGTATCTTTATCTCAAACGGCTTATCACCGAAATCCATAATATGCCTGAGATTTATAATTATATCCCTGTCGGCTTTCTGCGCTATTTTCAGTATCCATTTTGCACAGTTGTCACCGCAGGTCGAGGCATTGAAAATTTTTGTATCATCGTGACGGATAAGCAGCAGTGTTTTAAGCCCGCCCGAGATCTTTGTTACGGGAATAATGCCCAGAGCCTTGCTGTCTACAGCATTTGAGCTCAGCACCACAGCCTTGTCCACACTCTTTATCATTTTGACCGAAAGCTCATCGGTAAGCCAGTTGTCAAGATATGTGTTATCAAAATACATACTCGTGTTATAGACGTATTTCTTTTCCATATCTTCGGGCATTTCCCCGAAAATAATACACAGCATACCGTTCACCTCCGCTGAAATTTACTCTTCCCTCTACTTCTTATCCTTATTTACATCTCTGTGAAGCACCCTTGCTTTAAGGTGATTTTTACTGAGATGCTCGCACATATTCTCCGCAAATGTTGCGCTGCGGTGCTTGCCGCCCGTACAGCCGAAAGCTATGACAAGCTGGCTCTTGCCCTCGTGCAGATACTGCGGGATAAGAAAATCAATAAGATCAAAAAGCTTTGCCTGTAAGGTCTGTGAGCTTTCAAACCCCATCACATAGTCCCTGACCTCTTTATCAAGCCCGGTCTTTTCCTTAAGCTCGGGTATGTAGTAGGGATTAGGCAGACAGCGCACATCAAAAACAAGATCAGCTTCATTCGGTACACCGTACTTGAAGCCGAATGAGATACAGCTTATAGTCATACTGTCAGACGGCGTATCAAGAAATATGTTACGCACATTTTCCTTGAGTGTAGAGGTTGACATAAGGCTTGTATCAATATAGTAATCAGCCTGTTCATGCAACGGCTCAAGTATCTCTCTTTCGATGTCTATAGCCTTGTCGATATCGCCGTCAGCCACATCAAACAGCGGATGCTTGCGGCGTGTTTCCCTGTATCTCTGCTTTACGACATGGTGGTTTGCGTCAACATATAAAAGCTTCACGTCAAGTCCGCGCTTTTTAAGCTCTTTGATAGTATCGCTGAGATTAAGGAACATAGTTCCGCCGCGGATATCCGTAACTATAGCTACCTTTGATATATCCTCGTTTTCTTCGCATATCTCGGCAAATTTCGGTATCAGCTGGGGCGGCATATTATCTATACAGAAATAGCCGATATCCTCCATAAAGTTTGCCGCACATGATTTTCCCGCACCCGAAATTCCCGTTACTATAACAAATTCGGTTTTCATTTGTGTTCCTTTCCCTGCGCACATTTATCTATTTAATGAATGATGAATAATGAAAAATGAATAATTCTGGTGTGCCGTTTTGTTTGCTTACCCGGATAACTCTTGATAAACCATAAGCTTATCAGCTTGTAGAAAAAGTCTGTTTTTGAAATAAACTTCTGATTTATTATCCCTATCCCCAAACCCCTTTCCCCCGGAAAGGGGCTATATTACTGGGGCTACCGCCCCTAGTCCCTGTTGGGGGCTACGCCCCTCAACCCCATTTTTAACAACGATAGAGGTTTTTCGACAGTCTGAAGCTTTTCTCACCCGATACATATATCTCAGGCACTTATTAAAATTTTCACTTCATTATAAGCACTTCGCATTCAAGCATTATGCCTGTCTGCTCTTTTACCTTTTGTTTTACTGTATCGACAACGCCCATAACATCGTCAAATGTCGCATTGCCCTTATTTATAACAAACCCGCTGTGCTTAGTGCTGACCTCAGCCCCTCCGCAGGCAGTTCCTTTAAGTCCGCAGACCTCGATAAGCCTTGCGGCAAAGTCACCCTCGGGGCGTTTGAAGGTGCTTCCCGCACTCGGATATTCTAGCGGCTGTTTGTCCTTTCTGCGCTCCATCAGCGTATTCATACGGTCTTTTATCTTACTGCGTTCGCCCTTTGCAAGCTTCATCTTTACCGATGTTATGCACAGCTCGCGTTCTGAGAAAAAGCTGTGTCTGTAGGAAAGCTCCATTTTTTCAAGCGGTATTTCCTTTATGTTGCCTTTCTCGTCAATATAACGGCAGGATACTACCACATCTTTCATCTCGCCGCCGTATGCGCCTGCGTTCATAAACACCGCACCGCCGACAGAGCCCGGTATGCCGTATGCAAACTCAAGTCCTGTAAGTTCGTTTTCAAGTGCTACCGTACATACCGCCGCAAGCGATGCACCCGCGTTGCATTCAATGATATCGCCCTTTACCCGCACAGAGCCGAAATCACTGCCGATAAGCAGTACCGCTCCGTGCAGTCCCTCGTCCGACACAAGGATATTGCTTCCTCTGCCGACAATGTAGTATCTTATATCATTCTCACGGCACAGCTTTATAAGCTCGCACAGCAGTGCCTCACAGTTTATCTTTATCATCACGTCACACGGTCCGCCAATGCGGAACGAGGTGTGCGCTTTCATAGGTTCATTTTTCAGCACGACCGCACCGTACTTTTCGGCGGTCTGCTCCAATATGCTGTAATTGTTCAAAGCATACTCCTTGTAAATTTATTTTTTTGCGTTTTCCGCCAAATAAACTTCCCCTGTTATGAGCCTATCTTAGTCTTTCAGTCTGTAGAGATTTGCCGCACCGACTATTCCCGCATCATTGCCGAGCTTGCATATACCGAGGATAGTGGAACGTTCGGGATTTATGCAATAGCTCTCACGCTTGATATATTCCTCGAGCGGCTTTGTGAGGTAGTCGCCCTCCTTGCAGATACCGCCGCCGATGAGCAGCATTTCCGGCTGGAATGTGTTTACTACGTTTGTAAGTCCACAGCCGAGATAATTCAGATACTCGTCAACTACAGCCTTACCGCTCTTATCGCCTGCTCTCATAGCGTCAAATGCGGTCTTGCCGTCAACCTTGTCAAGGCTGCCCGCAATGCTCCACATCTTGCTGTCCTTATCCTCTTCCATAGCCTTCTTGGTAGCTGTTATCAGCGCAGTAGCCGAGCTGTAAGCTTCAAAGCAGCCCTTTCTGCCGCAGTTGCACTGTCTGCCGTTGTATTCAATTACAACGTGACCGAGCTCCGCGCCGCAGAAGTTGAAGCCTGTGTAAATTCTGCCGCCGATAATGATACCGCCGCCTACACCTGTGCCGAGCGTAATTACAACAACGTCCTTGTAGCCCTTGCCCGCACCGCCGAGAACCTCGCCGTATGCCGCAACGTTAGCATCGTTTTCAACATAAATATCAGTACCCAGACGTTCCTTTAAAAGACCGCCGAGATTAGTATTGTTGAAACCGAGGTTGCACGAATAAAGCACAACTCCTGTGTTTCTGTCCGCAACACCGGGAGTACCGATACCGATACTGTTGATATCCTTTACACCGATACCCGCTTCCTTACAGGCAAGCTCAACACCCTTTGCTATGCTGTCCGCAATTTCTTCCGCAGGACGCGGCAGGTCTGTCTTTATATTTGATTTGCCTACTATCTTAAAATCGTCGTCTACTACTCCGACCTTTATGTTTGTTCCGCCGAGGTCAATTCCTATGTTGTACATTATGTTATATTTCCTTCCGATATTTAATATATTCTTTGCTTTTTATGCTTATTCGCCGTCAGTCTTCATCGGGCTCTATTTCGCTGTTTGTCTTTATTCCCTTTATTCTGAGAAAATTCTCAAAGCGTTCAAGATCCGCATTGACAACCAGCTCTTCAGGGAAATCAATATCCTTTAAAAGCGCCTCCGCCTTTTTGAACGCGCCTATCTTACTGCAAAAATGCGCATCGGAGTTGACCATTACATAGCAACCGTTCTTAGCGCAGGTTGGCAGTATGATATCGTGCAGACGCTGTATCGAGGTCTGACTTCTGAAACGGCTTACGTTGAACTCCATGGCAACGTTCTTTTCTCTGCACGCCTTTGTCACCGCGTCATAGTCATACGGATAATCCGCAGTTTCGGTATGTCCGAGTACGCACACCTTCGGGTTGTCCATAACCTTTAAATATGCGTTTGTATGTTGCTCCGCAGTGCCGGGTATTATGCAAGGATTGTGCATTGATGCATTTATCCATTCAACATTGTAATAAATATTATCATCTATGTCAAGTTCGCCGTCATAACCGATAAGATCAGCTTCAACGCCCTTTATTATACGCACTCCCGACAGGAAATGCGGTATGACGCTCATATTGCAGAAGTGCCATACATGCGGCGAGTCCTCCATATTTATGCAGTGGTCGGTCATGCCGAGATAGCTAAGTCCCGCTTTTGCGGCTGAAGCGGCGTTCTCGGTGATAGTCGAGTATGCGTGATCCGATGCCAACGTATGAGTGTGCATATCAGCAACGAATTTCATTTTAAGGTCATATCCTTTCTTTTGTTTGTTCTCACATTTTATTTATCTGTATTTTTCTTTTATCAGCCCATGCTTGTAACAGTGTCACTGCTCTCCATATCAAGACCTAAGTTGTCAAGCAGTTCCTGTGCGGCATTGTAGCCCATCTTCTTCTGTCTGTTGTTCATTGCCGCAACCTCAAGTATAACGGCAAGGTTACGTCCGGGCTTTACGGGGATAGTCAGTGAGGGTACTTTTACGCCGAGGATAGAAACATAGTGGTTGTCAACGCCCATTCTGTCATATACCTTTTCAGGGTTCCACAGCTCAAGCTCAACTACCATATCTATCTTTTCGCTTACCTTAACAGCACCCATACCGAAAAGCTGTCTTGCATTGATAATGCCGATACCTCTCAGCTCCATAAAGTGACGGATATTGTCGGGCGAACTGCCGACAAGAGTGATATTCGATGCTTTTCTTATTTCGACTGCGTCATCGGCTACAAGTCTGTGACCGCGCTTTACAAGCTCGATAGCGGTTTCGCTCTTACCTACGCCGCTCTCACCGAGGATAAGCATACCTTCGCCGTATACTTCTATAAGAACGCCGTGACGTGTAATTCTGGGCGCAAGCTGAAGACTTAAGTATGCAACCAGCTTTGATGTAAATGTCGATGTACTCTCTTCGCTTCTTAAAAGCGGGATATTAAGTTCCTTTGCAAGCTCGCGCATTTCGGGCATAATATCCATACCTCTTGATACTACGACCGCGGCGGGCTGTTCGCTGAAGAATTTTTTTATTCTCTGTGCTCTTATCTCCGCTCCGCACTGTTCAAGATATGCGGTTTCCGCCTTGCCTATTATCTGTATTCTGCCCTTGTCGAAATATTCATAAAATCCCGCGAGCTGAAGTCCGGGACGGTTTACATCGATATTTGAGATAAATATCTTTGCAGGTTCCTGCGGTGTGTGGATAACTTCAAGCTTACACTCATCGATTATTGCCTGTAGCGATACGGTAAATTCCTGTGCCATATTGTTCCTCTTTCTGTTTAATGCTGTATTCCCCGGGCATAACTGCCCTATCATATCAATTATACTACATTGCCGCTTCTAATGCAAGCTTTTTTAAAAGCACGCTGTTCAGCCCGCTTTTACTATTTTATCACCGTTTCGCGGTGATATTACACAGAAAAAGAAGCTGTGACGAAATGTAAAAATTTCATCACAGCTTTTTTCGTAGAAATTTTCCACCGGCAATAAAGAAACGT
>CAKSTB010000013.1 GCA_934490165.1 uncultured Ruminiclostridium sp.
TACCAAAAAAGTGAGCCGTGCGCACTATTTTTTGCGCTTCGACTCACTTTTTCTTTTTCGGGTTGTGTCACAGCCCCGTGTTTTTTATGCTATATAACGATCTTCACGAGCTGATAAACGGCAGTGCAAGCACAAGAGCTTACTTTCTGTCACTGCCTGTGCCGTTGCAGATGAAGCTCCACGGCTACAACGATAATATCCACTCAGCCTGTCAACTCCGCAGGACAGCCGAGCACGAGATACTGCTCAGCGAGCGCGAGAAAAGGCTGTCGCTAACCCGGCAATAATATCAAAGCGTGTATTTGTCGCCGTTGCTTTTGAGCTTACCGCCTGATACCGCCTTATCGACCGCAAACTCGACAGTAGCGGTCATAACAGTACCGAGTCTTGTATAGCCGAACTTCTTTGCGGTTTCGCGGATAAGGTCGGCTCTCGAAAGTCCTATCTGTTCCGAAAGTACCTCCGTCATAGCGGAAATTATCTCCTCGGACGGGATCTCGGTAAGCTCTCTTCTGTTGCCCTGAGCGTCTGCGGTACGGTAAACATCGTAAGTATCCGGGTCTTGCGTGCTGAGCCAGAAGAACGCATTTTCAGCGTCAACGGTGATACGCTTGTCAAGCGTCTTGAACACGCCCGCAAGCACGGTATCTGTCCTGTCGCCGCTCCTTGTTATGCCCCACGCTCCGAGCAGTTTATGTACCAGCGCGTTACGGCTTATCGGGGCTTCGGTATTCATTATGCGCAGTGCAAGCGACTGTATCTTTCCCGCGTTCTGCGGCAGATAGAATTCATCGGACGTACCCATAACAGGCAGTACGGCTGTTTCGTAAGGTGCGGACTTGCTCTGAGCGGGTGCTTTTTCCACCGTTTCAAATACAGGAGCTTGCTTTGTCTTTACTTCTTCTATCGGCTTTTCTTCGGGGTGCTGTGCGTTTTCAACCGCCTGCTTTATATCCTGCAATACTTTTGCGCTGTCATCAAGCCAGTCGAGCGTCCATACACGCATAACGCTCCAGCCAAGCCCTTTCAGCACTCCCGGCTGTACCACAAATCTATCCCTTGCGGTAGCGCTCCTGCGGCAGTTCTCACCGTCAAGCATTATGCCGAGAATGTAGGTTTCGGGCTTGTCGGGGTCTATTATGCCGATATCCATTCTGAATTGCGAACAGCCTATATTGCACTTTGTCTTAAAGCCCAGTGTTTCAATACCCTTGGCAATCTCGCTTACAAGGCTGTCGCTTGCGCCTGTCACCGTATCGGTGCGGCGCGCGATCACATTAGAACCACGCTCGGCAAATTCAAGGAAGCCTTTAAGTCCCGCAACGCCCTCGGAGCGTGTTCTCGCAAGGTCTATCTGTTCGGGACGGAGAACGGAATAAACGACCATTTCCTTTCTCGCTCTCGAAATCGCAACGTTAAGTCTTCGCCAGCCGCCGTCACGGTTAAGCGGTCCGAAATTCATCGACACCTTACCGTTTTCGTCAGGACCGTAGCCCACCGAGAACAGTATAACGTCACGCTCGTCACCCTGTACATTTTCAAGGTTCTTTATAAATACAGGCTCTTCACACTTAGCGTCAAAGTCGGCAATATCGGGGTGTTCGGCAAATGCGTCAACCAGCATATCGTCAATTAAATTCTGCTGTACCGAGCTGAACGTTACAACGCCTATGCTCTCATGGCGCGTCTTTTCATCACTCAGTCTGCGGATAATTTCACTGACGATAGCCTCTGCCTCTGCCTTGTTCTGCTTTGATTTTCCCTTGTCATAGAAGCCCTCGGGACGGACAAGCTTGACCTGCGATACAAGGTCGTTCGGCGAGGGGAACGTGTAGAGCTTATTATCGTAATACTTCATATTGCTGTATGCGATAAGGCTCTCGTGACGTGAGCGGTAATGCCACTTAAGATACATCTGCGGCATAGATATTGCAAGACAGTCGTCAAGCAGGCTTTCAAGGTCTTCAAGCTCGCTGTTGTCCTCGTCTATGCGGTTGCTTGCAAAGAACGATGTAGGCGGTAACTGCTTGGGGTCGCCGACTATCACCACGTTTTCGCCCCTTGCTATCGTGCCGACAGCCTCGCTTGTTGGGAGCTGTGACGCTTCATCGAATATTACAAGGTCGAACTTCGGGAATGACGGATCGATATACTGAGCTACCGAAATAGGGCTCATAAGCATACACGGACAGAGCTTTCTCAGCAGTGTGGGTATCTCATCAAACAGCTTTCTCAGCGGCAGCATTCTGCCGTTGTTCTTGATAGCCTTTTTCAGTATGCCCATCTCGGAGGTTGCGGCGCTCGTGCCGTTAGAGGCAGGTACATTTGCGGATAATCTTGCGACAAGCTCCTGTATAGTAAGACGCTGATATTCCTTAACCGTCTTTCTGTATTCTTCGGCAAGCGCGTCATACTGCTTTCCGTTGAAGCCCGCAAGGCGCTCGTCTGCGGCAATAGTGATAAGTGCAAGCTGATAGTAAAGCTCGCAGTAATATGCGTTTCTTATGTTATCAGCCGACACTGCGCCGTTCTTGTATGCCTTGCTGACAGATGTTAATCCCGCATCGCAAAGCTCCTTGTCGGCGGCATTGAAAGCCGCTTTGCTTCTTACAAGCGAGATGTTGTCGCGGATCGATTTAAATACAGAGTTTATGCTTGTAAACCAGTCGGTGTTGTCACCGAAATTAGCGTCAATACGGTAATCGGCAGTAAGTCTGTCGGCGTTTTCGATATAACGCTTTACTGTGCCGAGCTTTGCCGAACACTCCGATATGCTCTGCGGCGACTGTTTAATAAAGCTTATGATGATATGCTGTTTTTCGCTTTCGCTGAATTTATCGGATACTACTGCTTTATTTACAGCGGCAGTCTTCTTTGCCGCCGCAAAGAGCTGTTCCCAGTCGGTTTCCGTACCGTTTGCAAGACTGCCTGCAATACTGAGAACGCCCGAATTTTCCTTTATCTGTGCGGCTTTTTCGGACAGATCGATAAGCTTGTCGTATACCGCGCATACATCGTTTTTTGTAAATGCGGCGGGGTTCTTGCTGTAGACTTTCAGTTCCTTGTACAGCTTGTTCTGACCGAGCAGTTTCGGTAAGAACCACTTTGTTTGAGCCTGCTTCCACTGTACTCTGGCGCTTTCGGCGGGGTACGATAATACCGCCTTGTCAAAATTGTTTTCTATATCACTGCGCAGTGCGTTATATGCTCTGCCTGTATCGGCAAGCGCTTCAAGCTTTGACATTATACTGTCGCAGTCAGCCTTGCCGACTGCTTCTGAAATCACAGGTGCATCGGCTGTGCAGGCAATGATAAGCTCCAATACCGTATCAAGCTTGTCGCGGCAGATGTTGCCGTCAAGACCTGCGGCAGACGCAATAAAATTCAGCGCGTCATCGGCATCGTTATACTGCGCGATCATCGTATCAAGACTGCTTTGCAGACTGTCACGCAGTTCTATTGAGTATTCACGTCCGCCGTATCTTAAAAGCGGGTGCTGTGCATACAGTCCGATCTCGGATATTGCAACGATATATCGGGAAAGGATATCCTCAAAATGCGCAAGCGTGTTACCGTCGACACTTCTGAGAGTTTCTTTATCTATCGTGATTTTACCCTTTTCGGGCAGGCACTGCTCATAACGCTCTATAGCTGTATACAGCGACTCGCCGAACGATCTTTTCTCGTGCAATGCTTCTATTATGTAGTTCAGCCTTGCTTTCTGCTGTGCCAGCTTTTCAGCCGTTGCGGCGTGCTGTTCGGGAGATTTTACCCGAGCAGTTTCAAGCGCTTTGTTAAGCTCTGCGAGCACTGCGGATTTATTTGTCTTGTTGGAGTGAAGCTCAAGGCAGAACGGATCAAGTCCGATGTTGGCAAGGCGCTTTTGTACAACGCTCAGCGCCGCCATTTTTTCCGCTACGAAAAGCACGCTCTTACCGTGATACAGCGCATTTGCTATCATATTCGTGATAGTCTGCGATTTACCTGTTCCGGGAGGTCCGTGGAGCACAAAGCTCCTGCCTGCCGATGCCGCCACCACTGCGCTCAGCTGTGATGAGTCTGCGTCAACAGGTACGGCAATATCCGACAATGAAATTTTGCTGTCTATCTCGGTATCGGCTATGAAATCGCCGCTCAGCGCTTCGCTTGCCGCTCCGTCCATAAGGCAGGATACGACCTTGTTGTTTTTAAGCTCGTCACTGCGGTTTCTGATATCGTTCCACATTACGAACTGACCGAAGCTGAACAGACCTATAAAGCTGTATTCAAGGATATTCCACCTTTTTTTGCCCATAACCGCCTGTCTTACCGTATTGAAAACAAGCGGCAGGTCAATGCCGTGCTCGTCCTGCGGCAGAGGGTCTAGTCCGTCTATATTTATTCCGTGATCCTGTCTGAAGTACTCGATCAGCGTTACGTTTATCTGTGCGTCCTCCTGACGGCTTCTGATAATGTAACCCTTGTCACGGACATTTCTTACTATATCTATCGGGATAAGCACGAGCGGTGCGTATCTCGCCTTTTCGGATATATCGCTTTCAAACCATCTGAGAAGTCCGAGCGACAGGAAAAGCGTATTCGAGCCATTCTCCTCCATACTGAGCTTTGCCGAGCGGTACAGCTTCTTAAGCGTTTCGTCAAGCTCCTGCGCGCCGAGGAAGGTTCTTATCCTCTTGCTCCTGAACTCCTGCTGTGCAATGTTTGTTATGAGATCCTTATCGTTTTCTATCTCATACATTTTAGCGTCACGAAGAGAAACAGTCCACTCGGAAGGTATTTCAAGAATGCGGAAATCAGTACCGTCCGCAAGTCTGTCTTCAAGCTCTGCAAGATCAGCCGTCATAAGCTGTACGGCATTCTTCGTCACCCTGAAATTAAGCAGGGAGTTTCTGAGTGAAAAGTCAAGGAGCTTTCTTTCCCACACCTTCTGCTTTGTCATGGGCTCGTTACTGCCCTGTGCGACCTTACCGTAAAGCGATGTGTCAAGCTCGCTCGGAGCGCTCATTCTTATGCGCTTTATGCTGTCGCTCTCCGTATTTTCCGAAGCGATCGCCTGTTCAAGTTTTAACGGAATAGGACGTATGCCGCTTCCTCTGGTGCGCTTTATATCAACGGCGTAAATAAACTGTGACGGGTCGTTAAAATGATCCTTGCCGTGCTTAAGTGCCTTGTCAAAATCAACGATATCAGATGCAAAATCCGTGCATTCAACGAGCAGTATCTCCTCCGCACCTGTCGCAATGCGCTTTTCAATGGCGGATACGTCATCGGTAGCGCAGTCCGCAAAGGTTTCTTCTTCAAGGTGACAGCCGCAGAAAGCGTGACCGTTTATGAATATGATAAGCGGGTGCAGTCCCACAGCCTCAAGGCAGGACGCATACAGTACCGAAAGATCAAGGCAAGTGCCCTGCTTTGTTTCAAGAACAGTGTTTGCAAGGCGCACCTTCTGACCTAAATATTCAAAGCTTGCAGGCGGCATATTATATGCGATCTTCCTTGCGCAAAGTGCGGTGTATACCGCCGCCATCTGTTGCTTTACAAAGTTCGGATTCTGACGCTGATATGCGCTGAACGCGGTGGTATCAGCCCATTTTTTAAGATAGACCGAGGCTTCCGAGATGACCTTTGCTATTTCCGGGTGATTTGGCGTTACAAATGCGGCGATAAGCTCGGGGTCAAACGCAAGACCGCTCCACTCGTTGAACGCAAGCAGCTGTACCGGCATATCCTTGTGATAAAGCTCGCTATCGTCTTTGCAAAGCGAAAAGCTTACAGTGCCCGATACGGCTTCTGTCAGGGAAAACAGCATTTCGGTACTGAGTATTATCCTCAGCGGCGAAACCTCTACCGACTGCCCCGCCGGGACAGTGCTTATATCATATGTAAATGTGCGGGCAAACTGAGGGTCAAAGGTTATATTGAGCTTTACATCGCTTATATCCTCATCGCCCTCATTATTGACAGTAAGATTTCTGATGAAGGGAATATAGTTTTGCTGCATCGCGAAATTGATTTTAGGTATCATTTCACAGCCGAGAGTAAGAATTGCGCCCATACAACACGCTCCTTATCGCTTAAATTTTCCGAAGTCCGGGATAGTTAAATTATACTACTATATTCAATACCTGTCAATAAAAGCGGTAACAGTAAATTTTTTGTTTTCTTCGTGAAAAAATTGCCGTACTATTTGCGTACTGCGTGCGGATAATAATCATATCGGGGAAATTCCCGATAGCGAAAGGAGAAAACCATGGAAATAAAACGTGATGAGTCCTTGCAGAAGCGTCCGGGCACAGGTTATGCCGATACGGCAAGAGTAATGAGAAAGGCTATGAGCATAGCGGCTATGCGCTCGTCAGACTTTGACCCGAACGGCAGTTACACCGGGGTTTGCGACAATATTTACGAAAAGCCCGTGCAGGACGCAGACGATTTATAATTAAAGCTTGAAAAGAGCCTTCCGTTGTGGTATGATAAAACTACCATTTATCATAACGGAAGGTGTCTTTTATGTCACAGTCAACAAAACAGATCAGGATAGTAACGCTCGGCGAGCTAAACCGCCGTGCCGAGGATATACAAAGATTTATCGATACATCGGAACAGCAGTATGCAGACAAGGTAAAAGCCGCGGCAGACAGCATAGCGCAGTGCCGCGATAAAAAGCCGCTGGTACTGCTTTCGGGACCGTCGGGCTCGGGAAAAACGACTACCGCCTACCGCATAGCCACCGAGCTTACGGCTAAGGGCATAAAAGCTGTAGTCATTTCGATGGACGACTATTTCGTACCGGGAGTGATACCGCCCGATAAAAACGGAAAAATCGATCTTGAAGCTCCGGAAAGAGTCGACTGTGAACTTCTTAAAAAGGATCTGCTTACGCTGGCATCGGGCGGTGAGATACAGCTACCGAAATTTGATTTTACCGACAATTCAAGGCGACAGGGCAACAAAATACGCTGTGACGGCAACACCGTTGTTATCATTGAGGGCATACACGCGCTTAATCCCGATGTTACAGGCAGGATGCACGATCACGCCACATTCATATATGTCAGCGTCCGCACCCGAATAGCAGATGAGAAGGGCGAGCTTCTCCACCCCTCAAAGATACGTCTTATCCGCAGATTGTCGCGCGACAAGCTGTTCAGAGGAAGGGACTATCACAGGACTATAGAGCAGTTTCCTAGCGTACAGCGCGGCGAAAGCCTTTATATAATGCCGTATAAACAGCTTGCGGACTTCGATATAGATACATTTTTCCCGTATGAGCTTTCGGTATACAGGAATGTGCTGTCAAGGCTGTGTGACGATGATTTTGACGAATGCATACGTCAGGTAAACCGCTACAGCGAACTGCCTAAGTTCCTGTCAACGATAACCCCGATACCCGAGAGCGCAGTGCCTGATAACTCACTCATAAAGGAATTTATTGGCTGAGTTGTGCAAAATCACAAATAGTGAGCACAAACTTGGTTGTTTTTAACTAAAAGTGAAACTTATCTATTTACTTTTTTGTGGATATGGTGTATAATAGATAACGAAATAAGATTACAGATGCAACGGAAGGTGTATTTATGGCAGCTTACAATGCGAACGATACCGGCATACTGCTTGAAAGCGGTACTAACGAGCTGGAGCTTTTGGAATTTAATATATGCGGTAATTCCTACGGCATAAACATTGCCAAGGTCCGTGAAATAATGATGGAACAGGAGCTTGTTCCGATGCCGCAGGCACCGGCTGAGATAGAGGGCGTATTTATGCCCCGTGACAAGCTTATTACGGTCATAGATCTGCACAAGGTACTCGGCACTGAAAAGCCGGAAAACGCAAGAGGTCTGTTCATAATCTGCGAATTCAACGGTATGGATATAGGCTTCCATGTTACCGCTGTACAGGGCATTCAGCGTATCGGCTGGGCAGCTATCGATAAGCCTCCGCAGGTTTCGGGCGATTCAAACTCGGGTATTGCTACAGGCATAGCCAAGGTTGACGGAAAAATTCTTGTTATCCTCGACTTTGAGAAGATAGTAAGTGATATCAACAAGACCGCAGGACTTGATCTGAAGGGTGCGGAAAACGCAAAGGCGACCGATGTTACAGCCGAAAAGCATATAGTGATTGCAGAGGACTCACAGTTCCTCAACAAGATGATAGTAAACAGCCTTGCCGATATAGGCTTTAAAGAAATACGCTCTTTCCCCAACGGCAAAGAGGCGTGGGACTACATATCGAAGTTTTCGGGTTACAACGGCGATGTCACAGAGTGCGTAGCCGCAGTTATCACCGATATTGAGATGCCGCAGATGGACGGTCATCATCTTACAAAGCTCATCAAATCCGACCCCACACTCAAAAAGATACCTGTATTCCTGTTCTCATCTCTCATAAATGAGCAGATGTATCAGAAGGGTCTTTCGGTAGGTGCGGACGAACAGTTCTCAAAGCCCCAGATCGGTATGCTGATAGAACGTCTGCTCCAGATACTGAGCTGATAATTTTATTGCTTATTCGCTGTTTGCCTATTGCTACCGGCGACAGTTGAATATCTGATTTTCATTTTTATTCCTTACTTAAGTTTATTTCGTTTTATTTGAATTTAACCGGCAGAATGAAAGTTCTGCCGTCATTTTTTTGCTTGATAACTTATAATGCTTGAAGTTATGGCAAATATGTGATAGAATAATATAGAATTATGTTGAAAGGACTGCTGAACTTTGAGGATAGTATCCCTGTCTGACGATGAAACGGCTGACGCAAAGCTGTTTTCCGAGCACGGTATATGTCTGTATATTGAGCACGGTGCAAACAGAATACTCTTCGGCGCGGGCGCGTCATCGCTGTTTATGAGCAACGCCGAGCGGCTCGGTGTGCCTGTAAGCAAGGCGGATACGCTCGTACTGCCGATAAACACTGACGACTGCACCGGCGGCGTGGAAACAGCCGCAAAGAAATGCCCCGATCTCCGCATTTTCATTCGTGATGCGGCGGCGTGCGACTGTGCAAAGAAGGAAAAGCTGCTGAGAGTGCGCAGCGGACTGCCGCAGTCTTTCTACAGGAGCGAGAAGTACAACACGATAAGATTTGAGCGGTTTACCGAGGTGTGCAAGGATTTTTACCTTGTGGCAACAGATGAGGACGCAAAAGGAACAGACAGCGACAGGCATTATTATATAAAGAAAAAAGGATTTTATGTTGCAGATGATTTTTCGGAGGAATGCTTTGCGGTGTGTTTTCCGAAAAGAAGACGTGACGGCTTTGTAGTGATAACAGGTGGTTCGTACCGCGGTATAGCCGGGACGGTAAGAACCGCCAAGAGATTATGGGACGCACCGGTGCTGTCGGTGGTCGGCTGTTTCGGATACTGCAACGCATCGGGGAAACCCGTCTGCACGCAAGGTCAGATAGCAAAATGCGCGGAAGAGCTTTCCGAGCTTCGCACAGGAAGCATATACACCTGCCATAATACGGGCAGAAAAGGTTATGATATAATGAAAGATATACTCGGCGACAGATTACAGTATCTCAGAGCCGGAGAGGAGCTGAATTTTTAATGAATGTACTGGTGGTTGGCTGCGGAAAGGTCGGCTCACGCCTTGCTAATATGCTCGGCGAGGAAGGAATAGACGTTTCGATAATAGCAAGGACATCGGCAGAGGCGGACAAGATGCTTGATCCCGATTTCAAGGGCAGTTTACTTTGCGGAGTTCCGATAGATCAGGACAACCTTAAAAAAGCGGGAATAGAAAGCTGTGATGTCGTGTGCGCGGTCACAGACGACGACAATACAAATATAATGGTTTCACAGCTGGCAAAGGAAGTATACGGTGTAAAGAAGGTCATCAGCCGTATCCTTGACCCGGAAAGAGGAGATATATTCGCACATTTCGGACTTGAAACGGTGTGCCCGACAAAGCTTACGGTTGAGGCTATCTGCTCTGCCATAAAGCCTATGCTTGAAGAGAAGTATGTCAGCTTCGGCTCTCATATGGTGCGTTTCACCACAATGGAGATACCTAAAGAGTTTATCGGTATGACACCGGTGGATATCGAATATGAGGAAAACGAAACACTGTACGCTATAATAAGAGCTGACAGCACAATGGAGATAGTAAATAACTACAATGTCGTCATGAAAGAGGGCGACAAGCTCATATTCTCAAAGACTATCTGACAGAAAGGAACGTTAAGTGATGCATTCGCTGATAATAGGCGGCGGTAAGATAGGCTACTACCTTACCAAAGTCCTTATGGAAAAAGGCTATGATGTTTCAGTAGTCGAAAAAGAAAAGGACGCTTGCCAGAAGTTTGCAAACGACCTTAATATTACCGTTATCAGAGGCGACGGCACAAGCGTATCGGTGCTTGAACAGGCGGGAGTTGCCGACGCAGACAGCGTTATCGCCGTAACCGGACGCGACGAGGACAACCTTGTTGCCTGCCAGCTTGCAAAAAGGCTGTATCAGGTAAAGAAAACGATAGCAAAGGTAAATAACCCCAAAAATGTTGACGCGTTGAAAAAGCTGGGCGTTGATATAGTTGTAAGCTCCACGGACAATATCACCGGACAGCTTGAGCGTGAGATAGACAGCGGCAAGATAAAAGAGCTTCTGCCGCTCGGTGCGGGTAAGGCAGGCGTATTTGAGATAGTGCTTGACAATACGTTCACGCTTCAGAATGTTCCGCTGATGGAAATGGATATACCGCTGACGCTCAATATCATCTCTATTATCCGAAATGAAACCGAACTGATAATCCCCCGCGGTCACACAACGCTTGAAATCGGCGACAAGCTTATGATATTATCGAAAATCAAGGATAAAAACGATATACTGAAGGCGTTTAAGATAAAGGCATGACGCGTATGTAACGCCGTCTTTGTCAATTCAGCGTAAATAGATCCTTAATCAGAAAATAATTGTTGTGAAATTGCACAAAAACAGCAATCGGATTTAGTGCAATTTCACTTTATTATTTACAAAATATTTTATTCAGCCTTGAATATAAGCTACATATGCTGTATAATTAGACTGTAAGAAAATCGGACGACAGAAAGGGAAAACAATATGACTTCACCATTTACCGAAAATGAGATAACGCACAAACTGACGGAGGTGCTTGAATATGATTTCAGAGTATCTCCCGCAGAGGCAACGCACACTCAGATCTACAAGGCTTTATCAAAGATAGTTGTAAACTATCTCAAGGAAAAGCGCTCGATGTTTATGACAGACTGCAATTCAAAGGGAAGAAAGCAGGTCTACTATCTTTCAATGGAATTCCTTATGGGACGTTCATTGAAGACAAACCTCTATAATCTCGGTATGCAGGACGAGGTCGCTAAAGCTCTCAAAAAGCTTGATGTAAAGATCGAGCATATATATGAAGAAGAGCCTGATGCAGGTCTTGGCAACGGCGGTCTTGGAAGACTGGCAGCCTGCTATCTGGACGGACTGGCAACCTGCGCATTTCCCGCAACAGGATATTCAATTCTTTATGAATACGGTATTTTCAAGCAGAGGATCATAGACGGCTGGCAGACAGAGCTTCCCGATGAATGGTTACCCGGCGGCAGAGCATGGCTCGTTCCTGTGCCCGACCAGGCTATTGAGGTTCACTTTGACGGTGAGATCCACGAGAAGTGGGAAGAAAATTATCACAGCATAAGCCACGTCAACTACAAGACGGTAAACGCTGTTCCTTATGATATGTATGTATCCGGATATGACAGCAAGGGTGTTTCAAAGCTCCGTCTTTGGAGTGCCGAAAGTATGTCGTTCGATATGAATATGTTCAACCAGGGCGACTACGCAAAGGCTATCGGTGCAAACAACATTGCACACTCACTGACAAAGGTACTTTACCCCAACGATAATCACCTTGAGGGTAAGGCTCTGCGTCTGCGTCAGCAGTACTTTATGAGTGCCGCATCTGTAGGCGATATCGTAATGCGTCATATGAATGTTTACGGTACGCTTGAAAACCTTCACGAAAAGGTAGCTATCCATATAAATGATACGCACCCTACTCTTGCGATCCCCGAGCTTATGAGAATACTGCTCGATGACTGCGGATATGACTGGGATAAGGCATGGAACATCATCAAGAACACATTTGACTATACCAACCATACGGTTATGGCAGAAGCGCTCGAAACGTGGGACGTTGATCTCATGCAGAGGATACTCCCCAGAATTTATGCTATCATAGTTGAGATAAACAACCGTTACTGTGCTCACCTTATGGAAGTTACCGACGGCGACAGCGAAAAGGTAACAAGAATGTCCATTATCCGCGACAACCGTGTTAAGATGGCTAATCTCTGCTGTGCGGCAAGCAGCTCTGTAAACGGCGTTTCAAAGCTCCACTCGGAGATCATAAAGGACAGCGTATTCCACGATCAGTATACTGTTACTCCCGACGCATTCAAGAATGTTACAAACGGTATCGCATACCGCCGCTGGCTTCTTGCAAGCAACCGCGGTCTTACAAATCTCCTTTCAGAATGTATAGGGGACGGCTTCAAGAAGGACGCTTCAAAGCTTGCCGACTTCAAGAAGTTTGCCGACGACAAGACAGTTCTTGACAAGCTCGCCGCTGTAAAGCTCGCTAACAAGCAGGCTTTCGCTAAGTACGTTTACAACACAACAGGTACAAAGCTCAACTGCAACGGTATCTTTGATGTTCAGGTAAAGCGTCTGCACGAATACAAGCGTCAGCAGTTAAATGCGATGAATATTATCGCAGATTACCTTTATCTGCTCAACAACCCCGATGCCGACTTTGTTCCCAAGACATATATCTTTGCATCCAAGGCTGCTCCCGGCTACTACATGGCTAAGCAGATAATAAAGATGATCTGGTGCATAGGCGAAGAGCTCAAGAAGAACCCCAAGCTCAACGAAAAGCTCTCTGTCGTATTCCTTGAAGACTATAAGGTAACGCTGTCAGAGATACTCATGCCCGCAAGTGAAATTTCAGAGCAGATCTCTCTCGCAGGTACAGAGGCTTCAGGTACAGGTAATATGAAACTTATGCTCAACGGTGCTCTTACAATGGGTACTTATGACGGTGCAAACGTTGAGATCCACGGCGCTGTAGGTGACGATAATATCTTCATCTTCGGTATGTCAACACCCGAGGTTAATCAGCTCAAGGCTGACGGCTACAACCCCGAGGATATCTACAACTCACACGCTGTTATCAAGAGCGTACTCGAAAAGATGTACAAGGGCATCAACGGTGCTGCATTTGAAGAGGTCGCAAACTCACTGCGTCACGCAGACAGATATATGTGCTTTGCAGACTTCGACAGCTACAGAGGAATGCAGGCTAAGGCAAGCGAAACCTACAAGGAAAAGTACAAGTGGAACAAGATGTCACTTACAAATATCGCTTCGGCAGGTATATTCTCGGCTGACCGTGCCGTTACAGACTATGCGCGCGACATCTGGAAGTTATTTTAATCGATAAACCCGACATAAAGCAAAAAGTCCGTTGTGAGCAACGGACTTTTTCGGGTATTTAAAACCCGATTTTTACCCCCATGATTTTAATCCGAAAGGAATGTTTTTAATGGATACTCCGATATTCGACTGCTTTGACCTGAACTACAAAAGCCCGTTCGGAGCAATAAGACAGTTTCAGCCCAGCACATTCTCTCTGCGCTTTCCTAAGGAATGGCACGTTACAGGTTCTACTCTCGTAATGTTCCGTCCCGGTGAAAAAGAGCGCTTTGTACCGCTGGAGATAACCGACAGTACGACCGACTGCAATGTGTTCACCTGTAACTTCAACCCTCAACATACCGGTCTTCATCACTACTACTTCTCACTGATGATAGACGGCAACAGAAGATATGTAAAGCGCAGCGGCGCGAGAACAGGCGTTCTTGATAACGGCGACTTGTTCCAGCTTACTGTTTTTGACAAGGATATGGCCGCCCCTGACTGGATAAAGGGCGGGATAATGTATCAGATATTCCCCGACAGATTTTGCCGCAGCGGTGAAAAGCACGAAAATGTGCCTACTGACAGAATAGTGCATGAAAACTGGGAGGATACGCCTTTCTTCCGTCCCGATGATAAGGGCATTATCCGCAACAACGACTACTTTGCGGGCGACCTTAAGGGTATAGAGAGCAAGCTCCCCTACCTTGAGAGCTTAGGCGTTACCTGCTTATATCTAAACCCGATTTTTGAGTCGCACGAAAACCACCGCTACTCTACTGCCTGCTATGAGCATATCGACCCCATGCTCGGCACGGACGAGGATTTTGAGCATCTGTGCAAGCAGGCGAAAATGCACGGCATAGATATTATCCTTGACGGCGTATTCTCACACACAGGTGCGGACAGCATATACTTCAACAAGTTCGGCAGGTACGGTGAGCATGAGGGCGCATATAGAAATCCCGACAGTTGCTACAGAAACTGGTACTGCTTCTCGCGCTATCCCATCGAGTACGAATCATGGTGGGGCATCACTACTCTGCCTAACGTAAACGAGAACAACCCTGACTACACCGCATATATCTGCGGTGAAAACGGCATATTACAACGCTGGATAGACAAAGGCGCAAGGGGTTGGCGACTTGATGTTGCCGATGAGCTCCCCGATGAGTTCTTAGACAATCTCAATAAAGCAGTCAAAGCCAAGGGCAATGATAAGGTCATCTACGGCGAGGTGTGGGAAGACGCTTCAAACAAGGAGAGCTACGGTATCCGCAGACGTTATCTTATCGGCGGTCAGCTTGACAGCGTTATGAACTATCCTTTCAAAGAGGTTATTATAAACTATTGCAAGTACGGTGACTCAAAGGGCTTTGAGGACGGCGTAATGACTATACTTGAGCATTACCCTAAGCCCAGTGCCGATATGCTGATGAACTTCCTGTCGACCCACGACACAGAGCGTATTTTAACAAGACTTGCAGGAGAAGATGTAGGCTGGCACGACAGAGAATGGCAGGCTGAGCGCTATCTCAGCCCTGAGCAGTATGTATACGGTCTGTCACTGCTTAAGTGCGCTATGGTGTTACAGTTCTTCTTACCCGGTATACCCTGTATCTATTACGGCGATGAAGCCGGTCTTGAGGGATATAAGGATCCGTTCAACAGACGCTGTTATCCGTGGGGCAAAGAAAATCTGGATATGATTGATTTCACAAAGCAGCTCGCGCAGATAAGAAAGTCAAGCAAGGCATTTGCACAGGGCGAAATGAAGTTCCTCGGCTGTACGCCTGAGGAGTGCGTATTCGCAAGAATTGACAAGCTCAACCGCGAAGCCGCCGTTATATTCTTAAACAAGTCGAAGTATCCCAAGACGTTCAGCCTTGACGATTATATGAAGGGTGAATATACTGATCCTCAGTTCCTGAGAAAGCCTCATGAGAGCGATGAAAAGACGATCAACCTTTCACCGTTTGATTACGGTGTACTTGTCTGCCGTATATAACAGCTGTAAAAATCCCGTAAAGCGGTAATGAACGCTTGTATTTTTACACATGATAGTGTATAATCTACTTGTAATTATCTTGTGACTATCAGCCCTTGCGGCTAAGCGGAAAGGAAAATAAAATGGGAAAAGCATTGATAATAGGTGCCGGCGGCGTTGCCGGAGTAGTAGTTCATAAGTGCTGTCAGAACAGCGATGTATTCACCGAGATCTGCATTGCGAGCCGTACAAAGTCAAAGTGTGACGCGCTTAAAAAGCAGGTCGAGGAAAAGGGCACAAAGACAAAGGTAACAACTGCACAGGTTGACGCAGACAATGTTCCCGAGCTCGTTGCGCTTATAAACAAGGAAAAGCCCGATATTGTAATAAATGTTGCGCTTCCTTATCAGGATCTTACAATAATGGACGCTTGTCTTGAATCAAAGACAGACTATGTTGACACGGCAAACTACGAGCACCCCGATACGGCAAAGTTTGAATACAAGTATCAGTGGGCGTATAGGGAAAAGTTTGAAAAGGCGGGCATCACAGCACTTCTCGGAAGCGGATTTGACCCCGGTGTAACGGGTGTGTTCTGCGCATATGCACAGAAGCATTACTTCGATGAGATAAACTACATCGATATCCTCGACTGCAACGGCGGCGATCACGGTTATCCGTTCGCTACTAACTTCAACCCCGAGATAAATATCCGTGAGGTATCTGCAAAGGGCAGTTATATAGAGGACGGCAAGTGGGTAGAAACCGAGCCTATGGAGATAAAGAGAGAGTACAACTTTGAGCAGGTCGGCAAGAAGGATATGTACCTTCTGCACCACGAGGAGCTTGAATCACTCGCGCTCAACATCAAGGGTATCAAGCGTATCCGTTTCTTTATGACATTCGGTCAGAGCTATCTTACTCATCTTAAGTGCCTTGAAAATGTCGGTATGACATCGATAAAGCCTATTATGTTCGAGGGCAAGGAGATAGTACCGTTACAGTTCTTAAAGGCAGTTTTACCCGATCCCGCATCACTCGGTCCGAGAACAGTCGGAAAGACAAATATCGGCTGTATCTGCATAGGTAAGAAGGACGGCAAGGAAGTGCACTACAAGGTATACAACTGCTGTGACCACCAGGAGTGCTACAAGGAGGTCGGCTCTCAGGCTATCAGCTACACGACCGGTGTCCCCGCTATGATAGGCGCGATGATGGTAATGACAGGCAAGTGGAAGAAGCCCGGCGTTTACAACATTGAGGAATTTGATCCCGATCCGTTTATGGACGCACTCAATAAGTGGGGGCTTCCGTGGAACGAAACATTTGACCCTGAGCTGGTTGAATGATAATATGTTAATAAAAGCATCTGCGGTTTATCAAGTGCCGCAGATGCTTTTTATGTGCAAAATACCCCCGACAGGTTAGCCTGTCGGGGGTACTTGTTATTTACCTGAGAATGTTATCTCATTTATCAGCGCCGAACCGTTTTTCTCTTTGAGAAGCCAGTAGAAATCCTTCGTCAGCTCAAATTCCTTATCAGGTACGGTAGTTTGCGGATAGGAAACTACCTTGTTTTCACCGCCGTCAAAGTCATATGCCTGAATTGCCGAATTTCCTGCCGATACCGCAAGCAGTACGGAGTGACCCTTGTCAAGTGCCACCGTCAGCAGTCCGCTTGCGATATCCGACCAGCCAGCTGTCTTGCACTTTACCATAACTGCCCCACCATATCCGGAGATAACTTTTCCGTCTGTAGCACCCGAAATATCAATCGTTTCACCGAATATTCCGGTTCTTATGTCTAAGCTGCAGTCAACGATCGAAAGGTCATTGCTGTATATGCCGGTTGACGATTCTATGTTCGTTCCCGCAAGACCTGTCGTTATTATACTGCATCTGTTAAAGCGGATCGTTTCAGCGTGTACGCCGTAATATTCGGCTGCCGCAGTAAATGTCATATTGCTGAACTTAACACTGCCCATACTCTGTATAGCGTAGGTATTTCCCGTTACTGTGAGATTCGGGCTGTCGCCGCCGATAAACTCCATACTCATAGGAGTTACATCGTCATAGTCAAGGTGCGCCTGATATATTGCAAACAGGTTTTCGGTAACCGCCGTGTTACGTTTTGAAAGCGTAACATTTCCGTTTATGTTCACCTTAAGGCTGTTCGAGATTACATACATCAGATATTTGTCAGCCGAGCCGTATCCGTCGCCTGCGCCTATGCTGTTGCTGAAATCATCGGGCTTCACGCCGTTCATATCTCCTGCCGTAAGCATAAGATTTTCAAACGTAATATCCGAAACGCTTTGCTTAACATACAGCATTATATTCTTTCCGACACCCGACAGCTTAAGACCGTTTCCGGTCACTGTCAGAATACCGGTAGCTGTATCATACTCAAAGCCGCTTGCCTTGTTGCTGATGAACGTCTTGCTTTCGGTATCTATAACGGAGCTTGCACTGCCGTCAGAAACGGTCAGATATCCGCTGAGATCCTTTTCGGCTGTGAATGCTACATTCTTTGACGGCATTGTGAATTTGCCGCTTGCAACTGTGACATCTTCTGTTTTCCAGTCAAGATAGCCGTCTGATTTTTCCTTTACGGTGACCTCTGAACCGATCTTTGCCTTTTCTCTTGAGCTTTCAACACCGTCAAGCGAGTAGATTACATAAACGGGAGTGATAGTACCCGTCAGCGTCATATCGGACTTGATTTCTTTTCCGATGACTGAATATCCGTTTTCGCCAAGCCATCCGCCGAACAGACAGCCGTCTGTATCAGGAGATGCCTCAAGCATATCAGCCGTGAACACCGTTCCGTAGTCAAATTCGGCTGTTTTATAGCTTTCGTAAACCTTGTTGGTATCAAGGTTTACAAGACGGTAGATTATTGTCATCTTTTTCAGCTTATAGGTTGCGTTAAATTCGGTTTCGAGAGTGCCGTCGTCATTGCCGAATGTTGTCGGAACGGTATTATCCCAGCCTGAGAACTCATAGCCCTCGGGAGCTGTCGGTACGGGAATATCGGACTGCGGGATCGTATCGCCGTATTTACCTGTTATTTCGTGACGTACCGTGCCGTCTTCAAATGTTCCTGCCATAGCGTAGAACACTATGGTGTAAAGCTTGGCGGTGGCATTCCATATTGCCTTAACGCTAATATCGCCTGTGACTCTGAATGACTCACCGGGCTGTACATCAACATTGCCGTCACCGTCAAGATCATAGCCGGAAAGCTCGTAATCACTGTATTTATCATCCTTTACAGCGCTTGCCGTTGCCTGATACAAATAGCCGTACTTTACCTTTACCGTTTCATTTTCTGTGCCGTTGTCATAGTCGAACGTTACATCAAACTCCTTGGGTGCTCTGTCCCACTTGACTGTTATCGTTTTATAGGTCTTGCCGTCATCTGTTGTATTTTCATCGTTTACAGGCTCTTCTTTCAGAGTATATGTGTAATACTCGTCCTCATAGCTTGTAAGCGCCGCAACTTCGGCATCATACCTTTTACAAAGCTCGTCATAATCGGGTCTGTAGCCCTCAAACTCAGCCTTTATCTCATGTGAAACCTCCGCTCCGTGCTCATTGTAGATATAAACGTCATAGTTTATCCGGCAGCGTCTGTCGTTGGTGTTCCACTTCATATAGTAAGTGCCAGGCTTCTTCACAATATCGTTACTGTCTATTCTGTTTCCGTCTGCGTCCACAAAATACGACAGCAGATATTCGGTAGTGTATGTGTCCTCAGGTGCGAATGCGGAATATCCGTAAAATGCCGTTGCGAAACGGTAACCGTCCTGTACAACAGTCCTTATCCTGTCTGATTCTATTTCAGCGCCGTTTTCATCTGTATAGCTGAAGCCGCCGCCCTCGTTTGCGATAAGCGTTATATAGTGATACAGCTTCGCAGGAACTATCTCGAAGTACATATTGCCCTCGGGCATAATGCTTATATCGCCGTTGTACCTTACAGTTTCGCCTGCTGTATAACCGCCTACCGTAACATCACTTCTTATCTGCAGGTATGACGGCTCATAGAATGACTCTTCGCTGTCGGGAACGGGGTTTTCGGGAATACTGTTTATAAGCGCCGAAAGCTCTGCGGGGAGCTGTGTGCCGTATACTACGTCAAACTGCTTTTCGGTGTTATCGAGAAGTCTTACTGTTACCGTGTACAGCTTTTTCTTCATAACAGGCTTCAGCTTCATATCACCTGTCACGGTTATCTTTTCATCGGGAGCTATATCCGCATTGCCGTCACCGTCAATATCCCAGCCGACAAGCTCTTTATCCTTACTGCTGTTCAGGTCGTCGATGAATGTATCCGGTACAGTGAACTCATCGCCGTAAGCAACATATCTTGCACCTGCATAACCGCTTTCATTGTAAATATCGATTATACATTTTCTCGACAGGTAGTTAGCTTTCAGCATAATACTGTAGGCGGTCGGATACTGCTTTTCGTATTCCGCTCTGAAAGAGAGCAGCTCTTCTTCGCTTCCGTAATTTACGTCAAGCGGTTTTGTAGTATCTAGCCCGTACACACTGCCGGAATAACTGCTGTCATAGTAGCGGTAGGTCAGAGAATCCTTCATATACATCTGATATCTCATACCGTCCGCTCTGTCGATGCCGAAGTTTGCAAAGTGAGTAATGCTGTTCACAGGGGCTTTATATCTGTCAAACATCTTTATGTCATCGAGATAATCTATCGCCCACAGCTCACTTACCCATCTGTCGTTTTCAGCGTCAAAATATTCTACCGAGTAGAGCTTCTGCGCGGTGTGGGTATTAAGCGTTATGACTGTATCCTCACTGAGCCAGTAGTACGGCTGTATCTCGGTGTCAAACAGCGACGTGTCATAGATATAGCCGTTTGAATTACAGTAGTTTGCAACTGCAAGCGAGAAGCCGCTTACATATCCGCCCTTCTGTACGGTTACCGTGTCTACTATTTCCGTCTTGCCGTCAGCCGATACCGCAAACTTAAGCGTTGCGGTCTTATCCTTATCCTCAAGCGGGAAGTCCACGCCATTGCGATAATAGTATACATTTACGTCACCGATGTACTTTCTGCTTACATAAGTACCCTTATCAGCATCATAGTACAGCTTTTCGGTGTCGGACGTGAACAATAAATTCTGACCGCCCGTATAGTATACACGCAGGATACAGCTGAGAAGTCCGCTTGTATATCTGCTTGGGGCATCGGGAGATACGGTAAGAGTTATCCTGCCGTTGTCGTTTTTAGTTACCTTGAAATATTTGCTGTAGCAAGCCGCCTTGAACTCATTGCTGTTCATATGGCGTGTCACAACGTCACCTGTAGTTATATCAAGATATGTTCCCTGCGCGGGGATAAGTCCGTCTATCTCGTATACGTTCGTATCCGTTTCACGCAGTATTATATCCGTGTTGCCGTCAAGCGTCGGCTTATCCGCATAGATATATTTGTCGCCGACACCGAACAACGGGAATTTGAACTGCTTTGCAAGCTCTGCCTTTTTATTAAACAGCTTGCTTTCGGCGAATACGGATATCTTTATATATATACCCATCTCAAAGTAAATTCCGCCTTGCAGGTCGGAGTAATTCTCCTTTGGAGAAGCGTAATATTTATTCATACGCATATCCTGCGAATGGTAATGCAGATAGCCGTAAAGATCCGCATAAGCACCTATTTCGAGAGCCGCGCCTACACTGCCAAGGTCATTCAGTCCCAGGAGTGAAACAGATACCTTACCCTCTATTCCCGCTTCTACTCCGAGATAACCGTAGGCATACATATCAAATATGTAACGGTCGTCGCCAGCCATTATAAATCTGTAGACATTTATAGATGACGGATTTTTGATATTACCGCGTATTCCTATGCCCTTTGCCTGAAGTACGGACGCTTCCATACTTATACCTGCCGCAAACGATACATTTACGACAAAGTTCAGTTCCATCTTTAATGACAGCGGGAATATCGGCATAAACGACGCGCTGAACAGATTTACCTCGCACAGTCTGATCGATCCGCCCTTGCCGTCGAGCATCTCCTGTACGTCCTTGATAATGTTACTGTTGTCCTCGTCTTCGCCGTTTAAGATCGCTTCTATCTCAACAGAAACGTCCCTCTTGTTTTCTTCCTGAGTATTATTATTGTTATTGTTATTGTTATTGTTATCGTTGCCGTCGTCGTCTTCATCAGCCGAGCTTACAAGTATCTTGAAGGATACGTCTGTCTGTGACAGCGGCAGGAACTTTGCGTTGAAATCGCGTTTAGAGTTTACAGAGCCGCCTACTCCGATAATGAAATACTCGCTTATCGTAACCTCAGCGTCAAGCTGAACCTTGTTTTTAAGTGTGGTTTCATAGCTGAACGTGATATTGAGCGCTGTCCAGTCCTGCTCGTTCGGGAAGCCGTTTATAAAGCTGAAATTGCTGTTCTTCGCAGTGCCTATCTTTGCACTGATCGTAAGACCCTCGAGCAGTTCCTTTATATTCAGCTTTATCTGCTTGTCGTTCCAGTCTACACCGTCCATATAGGTGTTTGACAGTAATTCAAAGGGTGCCGAGCCGTCACCGAGCTCATTTACCGTCTTGCTGTCATAAAGGGCTGCGGCAAGCATATATGTAAGCTGCTGTGTGCCCTCGCCGTCATACAGCTTGGCAATAAGCTCTTCGGTATCTACCGACTCTGCAAGTACCTCGTTGTCAACGTACTTCTCGCTGAAATAAATGTCAAGCTCATCGTATATATCGTCAACGTCACTGCTTTCAACGAGTATCACATACTCATCTCCGACAAGCTCATATGATATAACGTTCATATAGCGCGACTTTTCACTGTCCTGCGCATTGTCGGAGAATATTACAGTGCCGTTTTCAATTCCGAGCGTTTCAAACTCGTCTTTGGATATACGGATATATTCGCCGCTTTCATCTTCCGTGATACGACCTGACGGAATGGTGATTATGCCGTCCTTGAGCTTTACGTTGTTTGTTTCTTCCCTGTAGATAAACAGCGTTATTGTTTTGATCTGTTCATCTGGCAGGATATCGGAATTTATACCGCTGAAAGATACATTATTATCTATAAGGTTCAGTACATATGCGCCGCCCGCTGTCCAACCGTCCGTCGGCTTTACCGTATATGTGCCGCTTGCGGTGTTTTCAACGTCAAACTGAGGCATATCGCCGTATTCGCATTCTATACTGATTATATCCTGTAGGTTTGTGCTTGTTATACCCGACTGTGAGATCAGCGAGAATGAAAAATCCTCGGGAGCGTCCGAGATCGTGATCTCGTTATATTCGGGAGTTTCAGGCTTTATGCCGTCCTCGTCATATCCCGCATAAAGCGTTATATCCTGCATAACAGGCTCGTCTTCGTAGAACTGCTCGGTGCATTCCTTGTCAAGATACCAGCCGTTATGTACAGCGCCTTCTTTTACGGTGTCGGGCAGTCTGCCGACAGCTTCACCGACAGGTAGTGTAAGGCTGTCAATTTCCTTGCCGCCCTGTGCATCATATGTAACGGTTACGTTTCCGCCGTACTCGCCTGCAGTCACTCTTGCCGTGAACGTCTTTTTCACGCCGCCTGCGGTAACGTCCTTTGTTACCGTTATATCCGCACTGCGCGCGATATTTGCGTTTATCTCATCTGCGGCAACATCAAGCGGTAAAGCTGATGAAAGTAGCGTTGCGCAAAGCACAAGCGCCAGCAGATTTTTGGCTTTCTTCTTATTCAGAATAAGCAGTGCGACTGCGCATATTACCGCAGTTATAAGCGGTATCACGGGATTTACGGTCACACCTGTATCGGGACTTACCGGTTTATCCGTATTTCCGGGTTCGTCGGGTTTATCTGTATTGCCCGGAGTGATCGGTTCATCGGGTTTAGCCGGATCTTCAGGCTTATCGGGTTTAACCGGATCGTCAGGCTTATTATTGTCAATGACAGCCGAAAATACATTATCATAGCTTAATACGCCGCCTGCTCCGAGCTCGTCCTCAGTGCCTTTAAGGCTTCCGCTCTTAAGCTGATAGCCGTCGGGGGCGGTCAGGCTGTATGCTATATTGATAAGCTTGTTTTCCCCTGTGTTTTTTATCCTTAGTGTTACGGAAACATCTTCACTTTCCGTATACTCTTCTTTGTCGGTGATAAGCTCTGCCGAAAGTGTCAAAGCTTCGGCGGCACTGACCGCAAACGAAATTGTTGACAACACCAGCAGTAACGTAAAAAATACCGACAATACGGTTTTATATCGGTGTTTTTTCATATTCACTACCATCCTTTCCCTGAGCCCGGACATACCGAAAGCTGCTTTTTTCTTATCTTATATTATATAACAGCAAGCGGTATTGTTTCCAAATCTTGCAGAATTGTAAGAAAATAAGTCTGCGCCCCGGTACACCCAACTCACAACAACCTTTTCTTTTCTTCACTGTAAAAAATGTACAAAGTATCAACATAATTTTGTTGATTTTGTGCATATTGATGAAACAGGATTGACAATTGAAGTAAAAAAATGTATAATAGCAATGGCAAAAAGTGTGTTTTGGAGGATGTTATATGAGCTTTTTTGATAAGGACGGCAACAGCCGCCACGACTGGAATATATTTCTCGATAACTTCCCGACAATCGGTGTGTTCAAGCTTCCTCACGACCTTAATGAAGCTTACTATGATAAAAATGTTGCCGCGATGTTGCATATAAGCGGCGACAATATGGATAAAGAGAAGTTCTACGCTCTGCTTGACAGTCTTAACGAAAATCAGATAGACGGCTATAAAAACATATATATGTATACCGCAGACGGAGAAACAAGCTACATAAAGATAAAGATAGTATATGACACAGACTATCTGCTCGGCTTTGTGCAGGACGTAACGCAGATAATGCAGGCGCGTACAAGCAAAGACGACATCAAGGAGTACGATACTCTGACGGGTATGTACACGCGTGACTACTTTATCCGCCGTGTACGCAGTATGTTAAATCAGATAAGCGGCACTGCACAGTGCTGTATGGCGGCTGTCCATATCAACGGCATTGAGAAGGTCGACAGCGAGCTTAACTACGATAAGACCGCACTTTGTGTGGCTACTGCCGCCAATGCACTCAAGCGCTTTGCTTCGGAAAATGTTATAATAGGCGTAAAAAGCTATAAGGACTTTCTTGTTTTCTTCCGCCAGATGGCGAAAAAGGAAATAAACGATATTATAAAGAAAATGTATGAGTCAGTACGCAAGTGCAGGCTGACCGATGAGTTCGGCAATATGATAGAAACGCGCAGTGAGGCATTCACGATAACCGTTGGCTACTGCTGGTATCCCACGCAGGCGGCAACTATCGATATGATGATAAACTATGCCGACTTTGCGCTGTTCAGAGCCAAGGCGCTCGGCAGCGTCAACAGAGAATTTTCCGCTGAAGAGTATGTTACGGAGTGCAACAGCTATTCCGACTCAAAGCTTCTGACGAGCCTTATTGACGACAACAATTTCAGCTACTGCTTCCAGCCGATTGTATCGACAGTTGACGGCTCAATTTATGCCTATGAGGCACTGATGCGCCCGAAGGGCTCTACTCCGCTTGAGATACTCCGCATAGCGCGTGAACACGGAAAGCTGTATGATATAGAGCGGCTTACCTTTGAGAATGTTCTTGAGATAGTGAGCAAGAACCGGGCACGCTTCGGCGAAAAGAAGATATTTATAAATTCAGTGCCCGATTATATGATAACCGAGTATGATTTTAACAGACTGTGCGAAAAGTACGACGATATAATGCCTCAGCTCGTAATTGAGTTTACCGAGCAGGCGGATCTTACAGATGAAAAGATAGCAAAGCTGCGCCAGCTGTTCAAGTCGCACGGCTGTATGATAGCGATCGACGATTACGGCAGCGGTTATTCAAACACTGCGGCGGTTCTCAGTCTGCAGCCCGATGTATTGAAGATCGACCGCTCGCTTATTACAGATATCAATACAAACGTCAAAAAACGGCATTTCCTGACAGGAATTATCGATTTTGCAAGGCTGAATAACATTAAGGTCCTTGCCGAGGGCGTTGAAACATATGACGAGATGAGCGTTACTATACGCAGGGGCGTTGACTATATACAGGGCTTCTACACAGCAAGACCGCAAAAAGAGATAGAAGCCGATATTCCGGACACCATCGCAGAGCAGATGAGAATGCTCAATATGCACCGTCCCAATATAAAGACGGCACGATATTATACCGTAAATGACGGCAGTGACGAAAAACTCGATATTGAAAAAATGCTTTCCGAGCGTTACACAGGAGTTATAGTCGAAAGCGCCACGGTTCATCTGACGGCTAACGGCTTTGACAACGCACCGTTTGTGATAAAGACCGAAAACAATTCAAAATGCCATATCATACTTGAAAATATGAACATAAAGGGCGGTATGCGTCAATGCATACGACTGGGTGAAAATTCCGACGCGACTATCGAGGTCAGGGGACACAATACCCTGAACTATGACGGTATACTTGTTCCCCACACCGCAAAGCTGACTATAATCGGTGACGGCAGTCTTTATATCGACTCGTACAGGAATGACGGCTGTTGTATAGGCTGTGGTTATAATGATACTTTCGGTCAAATAGCAATAAATATGACAGGCAGTATAGAAATGCAAGCCAACGGCGACCACGGTATCTGCATAGGCGGCGGTGTATCCCCGTGCGAAACACCGATAAAGCTAATCAGCGGCAATATCAAAATGTCCTGCACCGGAAAGGACTGCATAGGTGCAGGCTCATATGACGGATGCTGTGGTATTGAAACCGGAGATGCCGTTATAGATGTAAACTGCTCGGGTGATAATGCAGTAGCTCTCGGATCGTTGTGCGGCTATGTAGATATCAGGATAAACGGCACAAAGCTTATACTCAGAGCCCTCGGTGAACGTGCAGGCTGTATAGGTGCGCTCTCGGCACTTGGCGGCGATACGCCGTCAAGGATAGATATCTGCAATGCTTCTCTGGATCTTCTTATGAAAGCAATGCGCGGTGCGGCTGTAGGCTGTCGTAAGACGGAATGCGACCTGAGTATCGGTAACTCCGACTTTGCAATTCATATTGAAGGCGAGCAGGTTGCGGGCATAGGCAGTGCGGAGGGTAAGGGCACGCTTAGCGCAAGCAGCAGTAATATCAAAATCAAATCGCTTTCGGGAGTTTATTCTGTAGATGTCGGCTTTGCAAACGGCAAGACAACTCTCAATAACACGGTGATAAATTCAGCCACGATAAACGACCCGGATTATCACGAAGCCGAACGTGCAATGCAATAATATTAACATTATAACGTCCCGCTACAGGAACATTTCCTTATGGCGGGACGTTATTTTTGTACACAAAATCGCCGATAACACGCAATTATATTTCGTGTTTTTGCTCGAAAATGTCAAATTTGTCACACTTTTAAGAAGATTTTGTGAAATTTAGCACTCTCCTATTGACAGTGCTAAAAAGTGTGCTATAATGTAGTTGTACAAAGAAAGAGAAAGGGTCTCCGGAAGGTACAAGGGCAGCAAATGATCGGCACTGCGTTTAAAGCACAGACCGCTTAGAACTGAATGGAGGAATGACATATGTTACCCGCAATTTTCAATGAAAACTTATTTGACAATTTCTTCGATGATGACTTTTATATGCCGTCGGTATTCGGTGGCAAGAACGATCCGCTTTACGGTAAGCACGCAAAGAACGTGATGAAGACCGATGTCCGCGAAACCGACAACAGCTACGAGCTTGATATCGACCTGCCGGGCTTTAAGAAAGAAGACGTAGCGCTGAAGCTCGACAGCGGTTATCTTACGATCACCGCCTCCAAGGGTCTTGAAAAAGACGAAAAGGAGAAGAAGGACGGCAAGTACATCAGACGTGAGCGTTACGAGGGTCAGTGCAGCAGGAGCTTCTATGTAGGCGAGGGCGTACAGGCTAAGGACGTAAGTGCTAAGTTTGAGGACGGTATCTTAAAGGTATCTGTTCCGAAAGCCGCTCCGCAGGTTGAAACGAGTAACGTGATCGCTATCGAATAAACCTGTGTGGTTTATTGCAGAAAAACCTGAATAACTGACTATCGGCAGTGAGAATTTTCCCACTGCCGATATTTTTCGGAAAAATTTTAATAAAACCTATTGCTTTTGTAGACAATAAGGTGTATAATATAAATCGGACTAAATCGGTCGTGTTTATCGCAACACTTTACGGTGCGGGATACGGCATTTAGCATAAAGAGTAAAAAGAAAGGATCGGTAGTATAAATGCTGAAAACAACGATATACCTTGACAATGCGGCTACCACAAAGGTAAGCGATAACGTTCTTAACGCTATGCTGCCCTATCTTAAAGAGGAATACGGCAATCCCTCCTCGATCTACACGCTCGGAAGAAATTCCGCAATAGCCGTAAACAAGGCAAGACATCAGGTTGCGCAGGCACTCGGCTGTGAGGATAACGAGGTTTATTTCACAAGCTGCGGCAGTGAGAGCGACAACTGGGCTATAAAGAGCACGGCAAAGATGATGGCGCAGAAAGGCAAGAAGCATATAATTACTTCTGTATTTGAGCATCACGCAGTTCTGCACACACTGGATGCGCTCAAGAAAGAGGGCTTTGAGGTAACATACCTCCCCGTTTACTCAAACGGTATAGTAAAGGTTGAGGACGTGGCGAACGCAATCCGCCCCGACACCGCGCTTGTTACGATAATGTACGCAAATAACGAGATCGGTACGATACAGCCTATTCCCGAAATCGGCGCACTGTGCAAGGAAAAGGGCGTTATTTTCCATACAGATGCGGTTCAGGCTATCGGTAATGTTCATATCAACGTCAAGGAGCAGAACATAGATATGCTCTCGCTCAGCGGTCATAAGATACACGCTCAGAAGGGCTGCGGCGTTCTTTATGTAAACAAGAAGTACCGTCTTCCCCCGTTCATTGACGGCGGTGCTCAGGAAAGAGGCAGACGTGCAGGTACAGAGAATGTTCCCGCAATAGTAGGCCTTGGCGTTGCTATTACAGACGCGGTAAACGGTGTTGACGCAAAGAACGAGAAACTCAAGAAGTTCAGTGACAAGATCTACAACGAGATAATGAAGATCGATCGTGTTCACTTAAATGGCGACAGAGAAAAGCGTATGCCGAGCAACCTCAACTTCTCATTTGAGGGCGTTGAGGGCGAAAGCTTACTGCTTCAGCTCGACCTCCAGGGCATTGCCGCATCGAGCGGTTCAGCCTGCACATCGGGTTCACTCGACCCCTCGCACGTTCTGCTGAGCATAGGTCTTCCCCACGAGGTAGCTCACGGCTCACTGCGTATCTCAATGTCAGAGTACACGACTGAGGAAGAGATAGACAAGCTGATCGAGGTTCTGCCTGTTATAGTAAACAAGCTCAGAAGTATGTCACCCCTGTGGGATCACATAATCAAGGGCGAAACATTCAAGATAAAGTAAGCATACACTATATTTGAAAGGAAGTATTATAGATGATTTATTCAGAAAAGGTAATGGATCACTACGCTAACCCCAGAAACGTCGGCGAAATCGAAGATGCAAACGGTGTAGGCGAAGTAGGCAACGCTAAGTGCGGCGATATAATGAAGATGTTTCTCAAGATCGAGGACAACACAATAAAAGATGTTAAGTTCAAGACGTTCGGTTGCGGTGCGGCTATTGCAACAAGCTCAATAGCTACGGAAATGATAAAGGGCAAGCCCTTGTCAGAAGCTTTAAAGCTTACAAACAAGGCTGTTGTAGAGGCACTTGACGGTCTGCCCCCTGCAAAGCTCCACTGCTCTGTTCTTGCGGAACAGGCGATCAAGGCCGCTATTGCGGACTACTACACAAGACAGGGTATTGACCCCACACCTTTTGTAGGCGAGATCAAGGAAGACCACTGCGACAGCTGTTGCGGTATATAACCTTATAAGTAAAGAGCCTTGCGGCGTTTGTGCCGCAAGGCTCTTTTTATATCCTCTCTGTAAAATTCGTCATCTGATTTACAAGTAGTAATTTCAATCGTGCTTGCCTATCATCTTCTCCATCCACACCATATCATAATACCGTCCGAATTTCTTTGCGCACTTGTGGAATGTTCCCACAAGTTCATATCCGAGCTTTTCGTGGAACATTATGCTGTCGTGGTTAAGGTATTCATCGTCCTTTTCGGGGCACGCTATGCACGCATAGACATTTTTGATGCCGATTGCCGCAAGCCTTTTTTCAAGCTCGTTATATAAAAGCGTACCTGTACCGTGACGCTTTTCGTTCAAGTCAACATAGATCGAGGTTTCGACCGAGTGGTCGTATGCCGCTCTTTCCTTGAATACTCCCGCATAAGCATAACCGATTATCCTGCCGTCACACTCTGCTGCTATGTACGGGTATTTCTTCAGCGTTTTTTCTATCCTGCCTCTGAAATCATCGACGGTCGGCACTTCCAGCTCATAGGTTATCGCTGTGTTTTCAATATAATATTTGTATATGCCGAGCAGCATTCCGGCATCATCGGGCGTTGCTGTCCTTATTGTTATTTCACTCATCGTCTGCACTTCCCGCAAATTCATATTCATACAAAAAAAGTGCCACAGGAACCCCCGTGACACTTCATTGTGCTTATCGACCGTTTTGTGATTATAAGCTCTCCGAGCCCTTTTCCGGCGTTTCAAATATCTCTTTTTCTTCTCCGCCCTCAGTAAAGGTAAAGCTTTCGCCATCGGCGTCCTCTGTATCCGCATCTGAAATATCAACATCAACGCCGCTGTTTATCGATACCACCATATCCTTGAGGTTGTTTATCTCATTCTTGAACGCCGTGCCGGTAGTAGCCGCCTTCTTCATAAGCTCGGCGCTCTTTTCCTTGCCAGCCGACACAATAGTGTTGACGCTCTTTGTAAGCTTTTCACTGCCCGTCTTTACCGCACCTGTGCAGTAAACAGAAGCCTTGTGGAGCTTATCACTGCAATTTTCCTTTACAGCCGCTACAGCCTCAGGATTATTCTCCATATATTTCTTAGCTAAAATATAACCCGTACCGACAGCCGCCGCAATACCGAAAAATATCATTGCCTTATTCATACTAAACATCCTTTCCGGGCAAACCCGTTTTCTTATACTCAGTATATACCATTTTTTACGAAAAGTAAAGCCTATTTTGACGAATTTACTGCTTCAAGCCGATAAATCGGGAAACCCTGCTCGGAAAATCTCTTTTCGTACTCGGTAACTATATTTCCCTCAAAACTGCTGTTGTGCAGGTCAAGACTTACATTCCTGAGCCTGAAGCCGCACTGTGACAGATTTTCTATCGAAAATTCAAACAGCTTCATATTATCGGTCTTCTGGTGTATCTCACCGTCCGGTATAAGTATGTGCTTATATATCTCCAGAAATACAGGGTGAGTAAGACGGTGCTTTTTGTATGTTTCCTTAGGGTAAGGACAGCTGAAATTAAGATAGATACGTTCTACCGAGCTTTCGGGGAAGAACTTTTCAAGGTATTCTGCCTTACCCATAAGGAATTTCAGATTAGGCAGTTTTTCCTTTATGGCAAGCTCCATAGCGCTTACTATTACATTTCGCGCCATTTCAACGGCTATGAAATTTATATCGGGATTGCGCTTTGCCGCCTCGACCGCAAATCCGCCCTTGCCGCAGCCGACCTCAAGGTGCACGGGATTATCGTTTCCGAAAATCTCACGGACATTGAGAGTCCTCTGCTGTGTTTCGCCCCTTAGCTCTGCGGCATAATCGACAAGCCAGCCGAGATTTACATCGCCGCAGGCATCAAGACGTTCATCGAGGTATTTTTTTCTTCGCATTCTCATAGGTTTACCGCCTTATCTGGTTGCCGACAGCATTACATAATACGTTTTAAAGCGTACCTTGTCTATGATGGACTTTGTTGTGTTGTCGAGTACGACTATATTCATGCCGCGCTCATTGAGCGAGAAATCCTTTTTGCCCATCTGTATTGTAGAAGTACGCTGTGTACTGGTAACGTGCGTCTTAAAGCCAAGTACATAGAAATCACCTGTGTCAATATCGTCGCTGTCCGATATTTCCTCGCGCGTAATCTTTCCACCTTCAATCACAGCTACATATCTGGTTGCCGATTCCGCCTCGGCAAGCTTGACAAGTCCGAGCTCCTTGAGTGCGGAACGTGCGCCGTCGTTCAGTCCTCCGACAGTATCTCCTCTTGCAGATATGATAACAGAATAGTTATCATTTTCTTTAAGGCGGTACATATAATTGAGGAAGTTCTCTTCATCCCTGAGCAGTTGATTTTTGTCATCCTTATTTTCAGTTGACAACATTAACTCGGTGTATGCGGGTAATGTACTCTTATACGGCATTACTCCGTGGAAGCCCTTTTTGGAAACTGTAAGTCCGAAATAGTTATACCACAGATTTGAAGCCACAACCACAACCATAAATGCGGCGAATATCGTAACGGGACGTGAAATAAAGTGCAGTAACTTATTGCTTCTGCTTTTGAACACTCTGTTTTCGGGCAGATAGCGTTCATCAGCCGCAACATTCCAATTGAGCGCTGAATCCGGCTTTCTCTTTGTATATGCTTTTTCAGGTTCTTCCGGTTCTTCGGGTTCTTCCGGTTCTACAATATCCGTACTGCTAACGGCAGTATTTTCTTCTGTATCCTCAGCCATTATTTCGGCTAAAATACGCTGCTTCTCAGCCTCTGCATCACTAAGCGGCACATCGTCATCTTCCTCAACAGCCGATATTTCCCTGACTGGCTCATGCACAGACTTGACACCGTTTGACGACTTTTTCTCGGCGAGTATCTCATCTACCGTTTTATCAAAGACGACGACCGCCTCGGGATCTTTCTTTTTCGCAAGATAAACCTTTGCGCAGTTCATATAATATCTTGCTATCGACGGTATAAACATTATCATAATAATGTATATATACATCGAGAAACGTTCGATAACAAAGTGCTTTGTGGCAATGAACCATATGATAAAATTGAAAATAGCAAAATTCGTAAAAATCGATGATTGCTTCGGATACGCCTTGCCGTATCCTGTAAAATGTGCTACAAGAGCAAGTGCGGCAATTATAGCCGGAACTATCAGATACACAGGTCTGTAGCCCTGCGTAATAAAGTTGAGATCAAGATATCCCTTGTACTGCGGCAGTATAACAACAGCAAGTCTGAGTATTGGCCATGAAAGTAAATATACAAGCGCGGTCAACACACCGTATATCGGAACTGTGATTTTAGTAGGCTTAATAAAAGCGGCGATAAGATAGATAGGTATCATTATTATTACTGTGCTGTGGAACAGACAAGCTATAAATATAAACAGGAGTACCTTGAAATGGTTGCGCTCCTTCATATACTTGTATGCGCACAGTATAACCGCGAATGCAATAGACTGACGGATAAAGCTGAGTGAGCAGTAGAAGAATGTCAGTGAGATAAACATCATAGTTGACATCCAAATATTCTCGCTGTAACGGAATATCGCGTATGCCGTAGGCACAAGTATAAGTAAAGCGTATATCGCATACAGCACATTTACATTGGACGTAAACAGCGAAATGAGCTTAGTTATCACAGTAAATGCGGGTTCATATCCAAGGTTGAATATTGCAAGCCCCGAAGCGTCCTGTATATTTCTGAAAATATAGATGTACGAATAATAGTCGTTGCCGAGTCCGTACCTGAAAATGCTGATTAAATACATAGCCGCAAATGTCACAATGACATAGCAGAGCTTTTTTCCGATGCTCGGTTTGTGCTCAATAAGAGGATATGCCAAAACCAAGACTATCGCCATGAGTATAAGATATACTGCCATAAATAAGTCCTTTCATAATAAAAAATAAAGCACAGCACAACTGCAAAGTTACCACCAAGCAGAAAATGCAGTGCATATCAAACGATTATATAATTATGTATTTTCCCTGTGTTACGACAGGCGCAACATCAAGTGTATAGTCAACCCCGCATTTCATACCGCAACCGCTGAGCTTCAGTTCAACTGCGTCATATGCAATTTTCGGAGTATTGTTTTCCTGACTTAAGTGACCGAGTATCAACCGCCTTGCGCCGCTTTCCACAAGCTCGGTGCAGAACTCGGCAGAATTGAGGTTTGATAAATGTCCGCTGCTTCCCGATATCCTTGCCTTGAGATACGGCGGATATTTCGGATTTACCGAAAGGAGCTTCGGATCGTAATTTGCTTCTATGTACGCAGTGTCACAGCCGAGAAGATTTTCTCTGACTTCCTCCGTGACATAACCGAGGTCGGTACAGCACGCAACCTTGTGCTCCTTGAACTTTACCGTATATCCCACACTCTCAGCAGCGTCATGCGGTGTGTGAAAAAAATTTATATCCATATCAACAGGCACGCTCTTTATTTCCGACAAAGAATGTATAACCGCATCGGGTGCAACAAGATTATCCTCAAACAGCTTTCTTGTCGTACCTTCAGACGCATATACAGGGAGCGATGTACGCTTCGTAATTTGCCCGAGCGCCTTTGTATGGTCGATGTGCTCGTGAGTTATCAATACAGCCTTCACCGCTTCAAACGGAATACCGCACAGTGCAAGGCCGTCCTTCAGCGCCTTGAAGCTGCAACCAGCATCTACAAGAACGCCCGAAGAAGTATCACCTATAAATATGCTGTTGCCCTTACTGGACGAGCATACAGGTACAACCTTTGCCATCAGAGTGCCTTTCTCATCTTTTCGTCATCGGGATAGTAGCGCTTTACTATATCCGCGCCGAGCTCTCTGAGCTTTATCTCCATATTTTCATATCCGCGCTCGATATGGTGTATATCCTCGATCTCGGTCGTTCCCTGTGCCGCAAGGCCCGCAATTATAAGCGCCGCACCGGCTCTTAAGTCGCTTGCCTTGACAGGAGCGCCTGTGAGGTGGTCGACCCCTCTTACTACCGCTACTCTGCTGTCAACTGTGATATCAGCGCCCATTCTGCGCAGTTCATCTACATACTTGAAGCGTGTGTCAAATATGCTCTCAGTCACCATACTCGTACCGTTTGCCATAGCAAGCAGTGTTGTCATCTGCGGCTGCATATCGGTCGGGAAACCGGGGTGAGGTGAGGTTTTTATATCGGTGCCCTCATAGTGAGGTCTGCCGACAACTCTTACGTTATCGGTTTCATCTTCAATTTCAACATACACGCCTATCTTGCGGAGCTTTGCCGTAATAGGCTCGAGGTGCTTCGGAATTACATTTTTAAGTGTAATATCGCCGCAGGTTGCCGCCGCAGCCACCATAAATGTTCCCGCCTCTATCTGGTCGGGAATAACGGAATACTCTGTTCCGTGGAGCTTTGAAACGCCCTTTACCTTGATAACGTCCGTACCTGCGCCCATTATATCAGCGCCCATTGAGTTAAGGAAGTTTGCAAGGTCAACTATATGCGGTTCTTTTGCCGCATTCTCGATAATTGTCAGTCCCTCTGCACCGGCGCACGCAAGGAGCGCGTTTATCGTGCCGCCGACTGTTACCTTATCAAAATATATCTGAGTGCCTATCAGCTTGTCCGCGGACAGGTCAACTATTCCGTGCTTGATGTCAGCCTTTGCACCGAGCGCTTCAAAGCACTTGATATGCTGATCTATAGGTCTGCTGCCGAGGTCACAGCCGCCGGGGAGCGGAACGCTCGCCTTTTTAAATCTTCCGAGCAGTGCACCGAGGAAGTAACTGCTGCCTCGTGTTGAACGTGCAAGCTCATACGGTACTGTGCCGTCGCATATTCTTGAGGTATCGACCTCAAGTTTTGACTTGCTGAGTCTTTTTATATCTGCACCCATACTCGAAAGTATCTCAAGTGCCACCTCTACGTCACTGATTGACGGTACATTTTCAAGAATACACTTGTCTGCCGCAAGTATCGCCGCAGGAATTATAGCGACAGCCGCATTTTTAGCGCCGCTTATCTGCACTTCGCCTTTGAGCGGAGTGCCGCCATTTATAATAAACTTTTCCAAAAGTCACACTTCCTCAATTCAATAAAAATATGTAAAGAAATTATAGTAATGCCGTAAAACGGCTTGATATCTTATTTGGATACTGCATAGCGATATGTTAAAGGAGCATACCGACACAGTATAGTTTTATTATATCATATCTGCGGAGAAAATAAAAGTATTTTTTTACCTCACAATATTTTTCGTCGAATTAGACTATATATACTTCTTGATGCGTGCATTTTTTATACATATAGTCAGTTTGGGGTAACTGATATTTCGTGCAGTTTCAGTTTTTCTTATCCTCATATTTATTGTAAAGCTTTGTGCAGAACTCGTCTATCACTTCTTCGAGCTCCTGTGCCGTTACTGCGTCTACCATCATACTGCGGAGCTTCTTATACAAAAGATCGCCGCTTTGTGCGGTATTGTCAGGCGGACGCACAAATGATGTATGTGTTGTACGCTCGTTAGGTTGCGGCGGTATCATTCTGTCAACATTTTTGACATAATGCGGTGAGATCTGGCTGAAGCGCAGATCGTCAAGGGTGCTCCTTGCTCTTCTGCCGTATATCATAGCGTAAAGACAGCCGCATTTATACAGAGCCATGATCATCTGGGGTGACGGTGTGACACCGAAAAGAGTTGCAAGCGAAATCGTGTAGTCCTGAAGCTCGGCGAACCTGTCATAATCGCCGAAGCGCATTGTAATACTGTCACTTTTTGCAATAACCGCCGCCACTGCCTCGTTTACGGCGTTGGTATACCTGTTTGTGGGGCAGATATCGACAGGACGGAAATATTTTTCACGGTACTCGCGTATAAGTTGCGCCATTTCCTGCGGCGACTCGCGGAAGTCGTCCACAAAGCGTATCATTGCCACATTATCAAGCTCAAAATTCTTTTCAAACATCTCCATAACGCGCATGGGATCGCCGCCGTGGAGCGATAATTCGGATATTACCGGTCTTTCTATCTTAGGTATGAATTCTGTGAGATTGGCGGGCACTGTGACATACGCAAAGTTGAACGAATTTATATAAAGCAGATCCCTTACCGAGGTCATGCGGAGTATCACCTTTGACATATCGCCTGCGGGAGGGAGCATAAGAAAAGTATCGGTAGTCATTTCGGTATATGCAACTCCGAACTCTGCGAGCCCGTCTTTATAAGCGGATATGAGCTCCGGCTTTACATCATCGACAAATGACGCGTCACAAAGACTGTTATCAATAATAGATACTTTCATATTGTCACCCTTTCCGAATTTATCATCATAATATTTTATCATAAAGCAGGGAAAAATTCAATAGTAACGACAGCTCTTGACATAATAACGTTAATATGGTACGATAATATGATAAAAAGATGAAAGGGGCATTAACTTTGCTGGAATTTCAGGACGTAAAATGGCAGCTCCAAAACGGAGAACCTATTATAAAAGGTATCAGCTGTAAGCTTGACAGCAGGCTTACGGTTATAACAGGACCTAACGGCGGCGGAAAAACCTCGCTTGCAAAGCTTATCGCAGGTGTCGAAAAGCCGACATCGGGCAGGATCATACTTGACGGTACGGATATCACCGATATGGATATCACAGGCAGAGCAAAGCTCGGCGTAGCTTACGCATTTCAACAGCCTGTACGCTTCAAGGGACTTACCGTAAGAGATCTTCTGGAGCTTGCGGCAGGAAACAAGCTCGGTCACGACGAGCTGTGCGCGCTTCTGGGCAAGGTCGGACTTTGTGCTGAGGAATACATCGACAGAGAGATGAGCAGTGCTTTATCGGGCGGTGAAGCAAAGCGTATCGAGATAGCAACGGTTCTTGCAAGAAACGCAAAGCTTTCCGTATTTGATGAGCCCGAGGCGGGAATTGACCTGTGGAGCTTTGCAAGACTGGTTGAAACGTTTGAAGAGATAAGGAACGGCACGACAGGTTCGCTTGTTATAATATCACATCAGGAGCGTATTCTTTCGATAGCCGATGAGATAGTTGTAGTAGCGGACGGCGCAGTTCGCACCGCAGGACCGAGAGAAGAAATACTCCCAAAACTTCTCGGCGGCGAATATGCGTGCAGATGTCCCCAGAGAAACGGAGGCGGTTGTCAGTGAGCAATATAATGGACGTAAATTTCAACGGCACAACAGCCGAAATGCTGAAGATCATTTCCGATTATGATGAAGTTACAGGCTTCAACGGTGCATACAATATCCGCGAGGACAGCAAGTGCGCCGGAAGAAAATCATCGGAGAATATAACTATAGAGTCAAAGGACGACAAGCCCGGAATAAATATCCGCGTAAAGCCGTTTACGGTCGGCGAAACGGTTTATATCCCCGCCTGCGTTACACACAGTGATGTTGACGACCTTGTATACAACGACTTTTACATCGGCGAGGGTGCGGATGTTGTTATCGTGGCGGGTTGCGGCGTGCACAATGACGGTGAGGAACAGGCGCGTCACAACGGCATACACCGCTTTTTCCTTGAAAAGGGCTCAAAGGTACTTTACAAGGAAAAGCATATCGGCACGGGCAAAGGCAAGGGACTGAAAAAAATCGACCCGGTGACCGACTGTGTTCTCGGCGAGGACTCATATCTTGAAATGGATACAATACAGCTCCGTGGTGTAGACAGCACAACAAGAAGCACCTCGGCGGTACTCGGCAAGGGTGCAAAGATAGTTGTACGCGAGCGTATAATGACAGACGGTGACGAAGAAGCTGTAACCAAGTTCCACGTTGAGCTCAACGGCGAGGACAGCGGCGCGGATCTGGTTTCGCGCTCGGTCGCAAGAGGAAATTCGCATCAGGCGTTCTATTCGGTAGTAGAGGGTAACAACCGTTGTACGGGTCATTCGGCGTGTGACGCGATCATCGCCGACAACGGCAAGGTTGACGCTCAGCCTGCTCTTAATGCCGCAAATGTTGACGCACAGCTTATCCACGAGGCGGCGATCGGCAAGATAGCGGGCGAACAGATCTTAAAACTGTGTTCTCTCGGACTTACAAGAGAAGAAGCGGAAGAGAAGATAATAGAGGGATTTCTTAAGTAAATCATCTTAATATATAAGAAAACGGACGTGAAGCACTCACGTCCGTTTTCTTATATGTGTATGGTTTGGCAGAAACCTTATTCACCCCAGACCTCTTTTGCGATTTCGTTTACAAGTCTGATTTTCGCCCACTGCTGTTCTTCGGTCAGCTTGTTGCCTATCTCGCATGACGCAAATCCGCACTGCGGACTTAGATACAGTCTGTCGAGCGGTATGATCTCAGCCGCCTTATGTATTCTGTCTATCACCGTCTGCTTGTCCTCAAGCACAGGTGACTTTGTTGTGATAAGACCGAGAACTACCTTTTTATCTCCGCTTACATATTTCAGCGGTTCAAAGCCGCCCGAACGCTCATCGTCAAATTCGAGATAATAAGCGTTGACGTTTTCCTTTCCGAAAAGAATTTCCGCAACAGGGTCATACGCACCTGCACTGAAATACGCCGAATGATAGTTACCTCTGCATACATGGGTGTTGATAACAAGATCATCGGGCTTGCCCTCAACGGCAAGGTTGTTTACCTTTAACAGCTTCTGTGCTATAGTGGCGAAATCTGCATCTGCGCCGTAGCGGATAACGCTGCCCTCGGCAACCAGAACGCCCCATGTGCAGTCGTCAAGCTGTATGTTTCTGCAACCCGCATCATAAAGGTCCTTAATAACCTTTTTGTATCCTGCGGCAATATCGTTTATAAGCTCATCGTCAGTCGGATAGAACTTTCTTGTTGTTTCAATATTGGCGGGGATTATCATCTGCTGGAAGAACTGAGCGGGTGCGGGGATAGTCTGCTTTGCGATATGCTGTTCATCTTCAAACTGCTTTACAAACTTAAAATGCTCTACAAACGGGTGGTTTCCCGCAGAAATTTTACCTGTCAGCCATGTGTCATCGATGAGTGCCGCTTCACCGTGGAACTGCACCCCGTTCTCTGTTTTCTTATGAGCAACGCCGTCAAATCCCCACATAAAGTCAAGATGCCATGTTGCACGGCGGAACTCGCCATCCGTAATCGCATGAAGACCTGCGGCTTTCTGCTTTGCGATAAGGTCGGTTATGCATTCGTCTTCAACCGCTTTAAGCTGAGCGGCTGATATTGTGCCGTTTTCGCGATCCTTTCTTGCCTGCTTTAATTTTTCGGGACGTAAAAAGCTACCTACGCTTTCACATCTGAACGGTGTTTTAAGTGCCATATCTTATATCTCCTTTGATTTGTTGTTTTTCTGTGTCTTGATTATACCAAAGGAAATCGAGATTGTAAAATACTAATGAGATACGGTTTGATATAGTTTAAAACTATATCAAATGTGAGAATGGAGAAAACCGATATAGTTTTCTCCGAGCTTAGTAAGATCAACACCCTTGCGTGTTACAGTTCCCACCCTCATATATTCATCTATCATAAGCGGCTTTGCTATGATATTCTCACCGTTGAGCTCGGTACTGATAATGCCTGTGCAGACGGTGTAGCCGTCAAGGCCTACAAGCAGATTGAACAGTGTTGCGCGGTCGCTGACCTTGATCGTCATATCACGTTCCATTCCTCCGGTTATTTCTTCGGAGAAATAGAACGAATTATGGCTTCCCTGCTCAAACGACAGGAACGGGTATTCTTTAAGCTCATCGGGGAGTATCACCGCCTTACCCGCCAACGGGTGATTTGAGCTTATGAAAACGTGCGGTTTAGCTGTAAACAGTTCATCAAATTTCAGTCCGTTCTTTTCTATTATCCTGCTTATAACGCTTTCGTTTTCATTTGACAGATAGAGTATCCCTACCTCACTGCGAAAGCCGCTTACATCTTCTATTATCTCATATGTTTCCGTTTCGCGCAGAGTGAAATCATAATTCTTGTTGCCAAAGGTGCGGATAAGGTCAATAAAGGCACTTACAGCGAACGAGTAGTGTTGTGTTGATACGGAGAATATCTGTTTGTGGCTGTCGTTATCGATATATTTTTCCTCAATCATATTCATCTGCTGAAGAACCTGTCTTGCATAGCCTAAAAACTCGTTTCCCTCGTTGGAAATTATAATACCCTTGTTTGTGCGGTGAAATATAGTTATGCCGAGCTCTTTTTCAAGGTCTTTTATAGCATTTGTCAGGCTCGGCTGTGCTATAAAGAGCGAATTTGCCGCTTCGCTCATTGTGCCTTTATCTGCCGCGGTAACGGCATACTTAAGCTGCTGAAGTGTCATATTTTTTACTCCGTTTTATTTTCCCGGTGCTCTCCTGAGCATATCGGGCAAGGAATTTATAATAGCCGATGCGTACTTTGTGACTTCGGCAGATACCGATATAGTACGCTTTTTATCCTTGAATGCATTTACAAGCATACCCGCTATACCCTCTGTCAGAAAATCGCACAGAAACTTCTTAAAATCCTCCGATACCGAAAGTCCGTTTGCCGCTTCGCAGTTATCGATAACGCTTCCGACAAGAGCGATAAAGTCATTATATAAAAACAGCTTCAGCTGATCCCTGCCAATGCTGTCATATGCGCAGTTCAGGATATGCGCGTTTTCGGTAACGTAACGTATCACGAAATGTATCGCCTCTTCATAGTCGATAAGCAGGTCAAAGCTCTTGACGACCTCGATAGCGTCCTGTTCAAGACACCATTTGAGAAGAGCGTAAATATCCTCAAAGTGATAGTAGAATGTCTTGCGGTTTATGTTGCATTCCTGTATAAGCTCGCTTACCGTGACCTTTGAAAGCGGCTTTTTCTCCATAGCCTTTTTCAGTGCATCGGCAAGCTGAGTCTTTGTTTTCATGGAAATTTCTTCGTTTGTCATAAGCACCTCCGATTGCTGTGTTTATTATACACTTGACCGGGAAATAAATCAAGTACCATTAAAATCTACTTATTACCCAATCGGGTGCGCGTTGTCCGATATGTTACATTCACACCCGCATTGACCGTTTTATCTCTGCTCTTTGTGTGATATTATTCACTTGTAAGGAAAAAAGAAAGGAGCTTTGATATGACGGAATGTGAGCAAAGAAATAAAACCTCTACCCTGATATACGATGTCCGTCTTTCGACACCTGTCGGAAAACGCAAGGGCATAATGACTGTTCATACAGAAAACGGCAGGATGCTGTGACACAGATAGCCGCAGGTTATACAGAGATAATAAGCGGTGCAAAGGCTCTTCTTAACGGAAGCAGTACGCTTGCCGACGGTACAGCCGAGCTCTCCGCAAACACGGCAGAGCTTGCAAAGGGCGCGGCAAAGCTTTACACAGCAACAGGCACGCTCAGTGACGGTGCGGCTTCTCTCGACAGCGGCGCGGCGGAATTTGCCGATGCCTGCAAGGAACTTCACAGCGGCGCGCTTAAGCTCAGTGACGGCACAGGCAAGCTCAGAAGCGAAACAGACGGTATGAACGACAAGATCTCCGACAAGATAGATGAAATGATTGCCGACATTACAGGCGGTGACGAGGCGATAGTTTCATTCACGAGCGATAAAAATACCGATATCAAGTCGGTGCAGTTCGTAAGAAAAACAGAAGCTATCGAGATGCCCGAAGTTCCGAGGAAGAGACCGCCGCTGAGGAAGAGCTCAACTTCTGGCAGAAGGTACTGCGCCTGTTCGGGTTATATGATAGATACGCTTTACTTATCAACGATAAATACAAATTCAGCGCCTGACCTTTCGGATACAGGCGCTGATATTTAAAGCTTCACATAAAACCAAGGCACCGATCACTCGGTGCCTTTTGTCTTGTTATTCAGTTATAAAACCGTTTTCAACTCAGTTCTGCTGCATTAAAGCTCTGTAGGGCTCGAGGTAAGATTCTACAGTACCGAAATATGAATCACGGAGGCTTGTGTAGGATTCACCCATCTTGAAAGGTCCGCCGAGGACGCAGCCAGCGCCTTCGCTGTCACCCTGCTGGAGCATTGTTGTAAGATCTGTCGAGAAGCCGAAGCAGTCGTCAAAGAGGAATGTGAACTTGTCGCTCGTTGTATCCTTAAGGTCTGAATAGATCTGGTACAGATCCTCAGACATTGCCGAGTGCTTTTTATTCTCTCTGCGTGCTGCACCACAGCTGGGGCACTTTTCTAAAGTCTTGTCTGCAGTTGAAACGCCGCATTCGGGGCATTTGGGATAATAAAGATGCTCAGCCGTCATTTCAGCCTTTGACTTAGCAATCAGTTCAGGGTCGATTTCGTTAAGACGGCAGATTTCCATATACTTGAGAGCTGCCTTTATGTTCTGTGCGCCTGCGGGAACGAGGTAACCGAATGTATCTGTATTCATGTAATATGCGTCTGCCTGATCATCTCTGGGGATCGGAACAAATCTGATATCCTGATCCTTAGCTGCAGCCTGAGCTGATGTCCAGCCCCAGTCAAGACCGAATTCTGCGAACAGTGTCTTTGTATCGGAAAGACAGGTGCTGGGATCTGCATATTCTGCATTTACCATACCCTGTTTAGCAAGGTCTGCGAGGAAGTCCTGGCATCTCTGAACGTTAGCGTCCTTCATGTTGTTGATGATCTGCTTGTTGGGACCGTCAACATCGATAAGCGTTGTGCCTGTTGAAACTATGAAAGGCATTGCAACGAAGCCTGTAGGCATTACACCGTAATACTCATCACCGATGTTGCACCACTCGGTCATTATATCCTTCCATGCAGTCCATGTCCACTTGCCTTCCTTATAAAGCTCCAGCGGGTCAGTCTTGATACCCTCATCGTCAAGAGCTGTCTGGTTGTAGATAAGAACAACACCTGCGTTTACACGGTAAGGCAGATAGTAGTGCTTGCCGCCGTAGTTGAAGTTCTCGATCATATCCTTCATACCCGACCATGTATCGCTGTCAAAGTCTACATAATCGTCAAGTGATGTGTAAAGGTTGTTTGCTACACCGTGGGGGTACGACTGCCACTCATAACGCACCATATCGGGAGAGTCGGAAGAAGCAACAAGCTGTGCGAGCTTTGTGAAGTATTCGGTCGAGCTTGTTGAAATATATTCTACAGAATAGCCCTCATCTGCAAACTTATCTACGATTTCCTTATCATCAGTGTTAAGGTCGTAGTAACCGAGCCATTTGAGTGTAGTGCCGTTTGAAGGAGCTTCTACCACACTGCCGCCGTTGTTGTTACTTGCAGAAGAATTGTCCGTTGAATTGTTGTCTGTGCTTGAAGTGCTGTTGTCAGCCGTTGAGCTTGTATTGCCTGAAGCATTACCGCTGTCAGCCGAACCGCTTGTTGTGCTTGAACCGTTGCAGGCAGAAAGCATTGATGTTGCCATTGCCGCTGTAACCGCACAAGCGAGTATTCTCTTTGAGAGTTTCATTTTAGTCCTCCTTTAAGTCGTACTTGTATGTATTCGTTTACATCAAGATATTTATATTATAACCGAAACCGCTTAAAATTTCAATTCACTATTTCTACAGTTTATCGGTCGCATATTTGGTTAAAGTGTACAAACAGGGTGGCAAATATATGTATATTTTTAATCAAAAGTTTGTAATTTTAAGCTGTTTGTTAAGCAATTTTAAGTAATTAGCTAATAACAGGCTCTGCACATAAGTTCACTTTTCAGCTTTAAATCAAGTGACAGACAGACTAACAACCGCATCGCGGCTTCCGGTAATATTACAGCTGTATCGTAACTTTCCTGCGTTTTGCGGCATATACTACGGCAGTGAATATATGGAAATGAGGTGCACATCATGTATTTTATAGTACTGCGTTCGGCTACAGCCGCAGAGAAGGCACGGCGCATTCTCAGCGGTTATAAGATATCATCTTCAACAGGAAAAATAACAACGACCAAGGGCTGCCGTTTCGGAATTTATACGGAATACGACCCCGACAAAGCCTGCCGCCTGCTCTCGCTCGGTGGACTTAACTGCCTTGAGATCAGAAACGGCGGTGATGCCGGATGATATATCTTGACAATGCCGCCACCACATATCCGAAGCCTGTTTCCGTGCTCCATACGGCGGAAAAAGCACTGTACGACTATGGAGCGAACCCCGGCAGATCCGGTCACAGGCTTTCTCTTGAAACATCAAAGCAGGTGTTCAACGCAAGGGAAAAGTGTGCGGAATTTTTCGGCGGTGAAACGGAAAACACCGTATTCACGCTCAACTGCACACACGCAATAAATTTTGCGCTGAAAGGCGTATGTCAGAGTGTCGGACACTGCCATGCAATAACCTCCGACCTTGAGCACAATTCCGTTATCCGTCCGCTCCATGCGCTTTATAAGCAGAAGCGGATAAGCTACAGCATTGCCGACAGCGGGGAGAGCGACAGTGAGCTTCTGGCTTCGCTTGAGCGGCTTATCCGCCGTGATACCGCCGTGATAGTGATCACCGCGGGCTGTAACGTAAACGGAAGAATAACCCCTCTTTCCGATATAGCACAGCTGTGCCGCAAACATAACATCTGCCTTATTGCGGATTGTGCTCAGGCGGCAGGTGTTATACCGCTGAGTCTGTCGGACGGCATAAATATCATATGCGCTCCCGGGCACAAGGGCTTATACGGTCCTATGGGAACAGGCGTACTCATAACAGACGGTAAGTTCCCGCTCAGCACCCTGATAGAGGGCGGAACAGGAAGCGCCAGCGGCGATATAAATCAACCCGACTTTTTACCGGACAGCTTTGAAAGCGGCACTATAAACACTCCGGGTGCAATAGCGCTCGGCAGAGGTGTTGAATTTGTCAACACAAAAGGCATCGACAGGATCTACGCTCACGAAATGTCGCTCTGCGAGCTTTTCATAAAGCGCTGTGAAAACATAAAGGGTATAAAGCTTCACCGCTGTGAAAACGCAAAATCGCTCCCCGTCGTATCATTCACCGCAGGCGATGAATCAAGCTCGGTGACAGCCGATATGCTGTCGCAAAACGGATTTTACCTGCGCGGAGGACTGCACTGCAACTTCCTTGCGCACAAGAAGCAAGGCACTCTCGAAACAGGCACGGTGCGCCTTGCACCCTCGGTATTCAACACCCGCTCCGACATCATAAAGCTCACGGATCTGCTGTACAGAAAATACGGCGGGAAAAGCCCGTAACCGTTATATTCCCAAAACAAATACCGACGATAACCAAAACAGTGATATCGTCGGTTTATTTGTTATTTTTAGCGAAGCGGCTTTGAAAGATATTTCAGAAAGTCGTCAAATATCGCTCTGTAGCCCTGTTCATTTATATGCAAGCCCTCTATCGTGTACTCTGCCTTAAGTCTTCCCTGCCCGTCCTTAAGACCGTCATTTATATCTATATAGTACTGACCGTGCTTTTCGGCAAGCTTTTTTACAAGAGCGTTTGCCGCTGTTATCTTCTCATTCGTGCGGATCTTAAGGCACTCCTTCATATTCTCTGCGGCGGCTTCGTAATTTACCGGATAATATGCCATAAGGTATATCTCCGTACCCGGCAGGCGCTGTTCAATAGAGCTTATTATACTGTCATAGTGCTCCATGATGCGCTCCATAGGTATCCTCGAATCGCTGAGATCGTTTGTACCTATATTTATAAAAACTCTCTTCGGCTCAAGCTCAAACACGCAGGTATCAAGCACCTGCATAAGCTCGTCCGTGATATATCCGCCTATTGCGCGGTTGTACACGATAATGTCCGAGCCGCGTTCACCGAGAAACTTATTTACCGGGAACATTTCCATAAGCGAAGAGCCTGTAAGCACCGTCTGACCCTTTACAGCATTTTTGTTGTCCTGTCTGAAGCGTTCAAGCTTCATTTCTTTATCCGTCATTTTGCATTCCTCCCGAATGTTGATATTATATACAATACCACCGGAACACGAAACAGTCAACAGTTCTTGAAAAACATTTTCCGATATGCTATACTTTATAAATACGCCGAAAATGTTAAAGCGTTTAAACTGCATTCACATTGCAGTTATAGAATATTTGTCAAAATGTACGGAAAGGACAGAACAATGGCTGACAACGACAAGGACGTGCGCGAACTGCTGAAGCTGAAGCAGGGTCTTATTGACGAAAAGGACAGCGACATACAGGAAACCGGTTATGATGTCAGAATGGCACAGACTGCCGCCGAAAAGACAAAGAACTTCCTGTGGTATCATAAGGCGATGATCGCAGGCGGCATAGTTCTTGTGATAGTAGCCGTGATAATATATCTTGCCTTCTTTGTGAAGAAGAAGCCCGATATTACGATATACAGCGTCGGAAACTACGCTATGTCCGTGCGTACAAACTTCGAAAACACAATGGCACAGTACACCCCCGACTTTGACGGCAACGGTGAACGCAACATTACTATTGAGCAGGCAGTACCGGACGAATTTTTAGGTGATACCGAGCTTTTCAATGAGGTAGAAAACGGCGACAGCCAGATATTCATCGGCTCGGAGGACGAAATAAAGAGCGTGTACGAAAGCTTCACGTCCGTATCGGGCGAGCCGGTTTTTGCGGATCTCGGCGAAATAACCGGTGAAAGCGGATATATGACAGATATCCGAAGCACTGCATACGGAAAAAGAATGCAGCTGTTCTCCACCCCGATTTACATTGCCGTGCGCCGCACCGATGACGAAAGTCAGGAGCACGCGATGGAGTTTGTGAAAAATTTGCAGGACGGCATATTCTATCAGCAAAGCAAATAAAGAAAGGACACCTTATGTCAAAAGAGAGCGATGAAAAAAGAGAGCTGTTAAAGCTTAAGCAAGGAATTATAGAAGACAGTGATATAATAGAGCAGGACGTGCACGAAGAGCCCGAGGAACTGACCGCGGTAAAAAAGATAGATAACTTCTTCTACCGCAACAAGTGGTTTGTAGTGGTCGGAGTGTTCTTTGCCGCCCTTATAGTGTTCTTTGCATATCAGATAGCTACCAGAGAAGATCCCGACTTAACGGTGATGCTTGTAATATCCGATACCGATAAAGCCCCCGGGCTGTATCAGAAGGTAAATGACATTGAGCTTGCGCTAGAGCAGTACTGCCCCGATTATGACAACAACGGCTATGTGCACGTTGCGGTATACTTTATAGATCTTACCAAAGGTGCGGACAGCCAGTATGTGCAGTCAAACACGGCGAAATTCTACGGAGAGATACAGCGCGGCGTTGCAGAGCTGTACATCTGCGATGATGACATTTTCACGACCGAAAAAGCGCCGGAAGAATACGACCCCTCACAGGATTATATAGATACCGATGTTTCATATGAAACTATGTTTGCCGACCTTGGCGAAGCGCTCAATATGAACGAATATAACGGAAAGCTGAGAATTCCTCTGCGCGACACAGAATTTGTAACTGACGCAAAGTGGGAAAACTCCTGCCCCGACACACTGGCTTTTTCAGTGCGTCTTGAAAAAGAGGGAATGATAAGCTACAAGAATTCCGCAGAATATCAGAAGCGCGCAAAAGAAGTGCTTACAAACATTGTTACCGGCAACAAAATAAACAAAACTGCCGAGAGCACATCAAAATAAAGGAGCATAAGATGGATTACTATTCAAAATCAGGAAGACAGCCGTTCTGGAAACTGCTTTTATCGGGATTTTTATTTATGATTTTCGGCAATTTACTTTGCACGATCGTCACTGTTTCAACAGCGCCCTTTATGAGCTTTGAATTTTTCAAAGTCATAGTATTTATCCTCGCTCTGTGCATATTCTATTCGCTTATGTTCACTGCCGGATACCGTGACGGCGACAGAGAGCAGAAATATGTACGCCTGCACAAGGCAGAGCCGCCGAAAGAAAACAAGTGGGTGCTTATCGGCGTGATACTTATGCTGATAATGTTTGTTCCGTCTGTTATATTGCTTCTTGACAAGCTGTGCGGATGGTACTTTGACATGACGTTTGTACACAGGATAGTTGACGGTCTTATCTACCCATTGTCGCTTATGATCGTTCCCGAAAACACTATTGATTCTATGGCGGTATTCGTTCCGTTTATCTATATGCTTTGCTATGCGGCAATACCCGTGGCAACACATCTCGGTTATTACTTCGGTTATACGCAGAAGTTCAACAAGGATGAGATAATGTATAAATGATATTTGCTCGGATAAATAAAACGCTGTTCGGTTCTTTGAACAGCGTTTTTTATCTCTATTCATTTTCTTCCATCGTGATTATAATAAACGCCGTAGTCATAAACACAGCGCATATCATAACCGCCCACTGCCCAATGGCAGTCACGCAAAGATCGCCCGCTACCGCACCGACAGCAAACATTGCGTTTATGCTGAACAAAAGCAAGCCCTTTCTTAAATCATCGCGGTTTCTGTGAGCGACATACTCGCATATTGACGATGCCGCAGTCCTCATATTGCCGATGCACATTGTAGTTGCACAGGCATAGCTCTGAGGATATGCTCCTCTGATGCTTATCTTCCTGAATGCCTCGACCTGTGCACCGCAGGCAAGTGAGATCATACAGTTGCACAGAATGTTCAGCTCATACGGTATAAACGCCGCCGCAAAAAGCGTAACAGTTTCAAACAAAATAACTATCTGTCGTCTGTGAAGAGTACGTCCCTTGAAAATATGATGCACTGTCTGCGCAAGTACCACCCCCGCAATAAAAGCCATAACAGGCGCAAAATATCTCAACGCCGTACCGAAGTTGCCCTTGGCGAGATTTACCGCCATAAGCAGTATGTTACCTGTCTGCGCATTAGCAAACACTTCTCCGCGGCACATATAGGAATATGCGTCCATAAAGCCGCCCGACATTGCCAATATGTACACAAGCGCCATTGAATTTTCACATACTCTCAGTTTATTCTTCTTATTCCTCATATTATCACCGTTAATAATTTTAGCACATACCACTCCGACTTTCTATCGTTAATTGATACAAATTTGTTTCGTTCAAAACCGCTTTCAATGTATAAAAATGAGCCGTCGGAAAACGGCTCGTTATTTTTATTACATATCTCTTTTCTTACCACACGTCGTACAGAACATTGCGCCGTCGGCAAGCTTTGCACCGCAGCCTGTGCAGACTGCTGTCGGAGCTGTGTTCACTCTGTAGCCGCAGTTAGGGCAGAATGTTACGCCTTGTGCAAGCGCCTTTCCGCAGTTCACACAGAAGCTCGCGGGAGCTGACTGTGCAGGCATTGCGGGCTGTTCACCCTCGGGAGCGGGTTCAACAGACGTTTCAGCCTGTTCAACCTCGGGATCGGGCTCTGTAGGCGCTTTAGGCTGTGCCACCTCGGGAGCGGGTTCAGCAGGCGCTTCGGATTGTGCAACCTCAGAAGCAGGCTCTGTGAGCGCTTCGGGCTGTGCAACCTCAGAAGCAGGTTCAGCAGTAGATGTCGGTTCTGTCGGTTCAGGTACAGGCTCGGCATAACCGGGAGCAGGCTGTGCATTCATCACAGGAACAGCGGCAACAGGCTGTTCGGACATCTCGGGAGTAAGCATTGTCGGTTCTCCTGAATTGCCCTGATATTGAGAATTAGGCTGATACTGCTGAGGGTAACCCTGCGGTACATTCTGCTGATACTGCTGAGGGCAGCCCTGCTGAGCATTCTGCTGATATTGCTGAGGGTAGCCCTGCTGTACATTCTGCTGATACTGCTGAGGGTAGCCCTGCTGAGCATTCTGCTGATATTGCTGAGGGTAGCCCTGCTGTACATTCTGCTGATACTGCTGAGGATAGCCCTGCGGAATATTCTGTCCGTTCTGACCGTATGGCTGATAAGGATTATACACGGGCGCTCCCTGAGGAGCAGCCGCGCCCCGTATCTTTCCGTTTATACCGTTATACTTACCTCTTGCCGAACTGTTGACAATAAACGTGATTATGCCAAGCAAACCGGAAACGCCGAAATAAAGTCCGTAGAAGAGTATTACAGTGCCCGCCGACAGATCTCCGGATACAAAGCTGTCAAGCGACATACCGAACCTTGTCGGAGCAAGCAGTATCCCGAGTATTTTTTCCTGTACCGACAGCGAAGCGTCAGCGAATGCACCGTCTGCCGTCAGAAGCGAAAGCACTGATACCCCGGCGAAAACCAGTATGCAACCGATACCGCCGATAAAGTCGAGTATTGTAATGATCTGCGCCAAGACTTTCACACCGCCGTTTTTTCCTTTACTGTAAAGCGGCGCAAGAATAAAACATACTACAGATGTAATGGCTATGGCTATAGCGACCCAGAACATAACAGTCGGAACGAACATATTTTCCGACAGATATGCGCAAATGTACTCTGCCTGTGAAACCATCGTAATTCCTCCTTCAAGAACATTATTTCTTGCTTTTTTCATAATATTATTTCTCACAAATCGGATCGTTTGTGTTACTATATTTTATCACGAACCGTTAACCGTGTCAACATCAATTGCATCGGCACGCTTGCCTTTTGGCGGTAAATGTGTTATACTGTATTTTGTATAAGCCGACGGCTTTGTACTTATTAAAGAAAAATCAGAATATTATTTTTATAGCGTATTTCAATACGCCCGATCCGATTTATGAAAGGCGGAATAAATTTATGTGTGGAATAGTAGGCTATGTCGGAGCTAAAGAATGCACCGAAATACTTGTAAACTCACTTACCAAGCTCGAATACAGAGGTTACGACTCGGCAGGCATTGCAGTGTTCGAGGGTGACAGAATAAAAACCGTAAAGGCAAAGGGCAAGCTCAAGGACGGACTTATCGAAAAGCTGTCGCACGAGCCGCACTTTACAGCTACAGCAGGTATAGGTCATACGCGCTGGGCTACCCACGGTGAGCCGAGCGATATCAACTCTCACCCTATCGGAAACGGCAGAGTATCCATTGTTCATAACGGTATTATCGAGAACTACCGCAAGCTTAAGGAATTTCTTATTTCCAAGGGCTACGGCTTTGAGAGCCAGACAGATACAGAAGCAGTCGCAAAGCTCCTTGACTACAACTACAACGGCGACCCTGTCGACACTATAATAAAGACAATTGCCGATATTGAGGGTGCATATTCTCTCGGCATTATGTTCAGAGAGCACAAAAACCGCATATTTGCGGCAAGGAAAGAAAGTCCTTTGATAGTCGGCAAGGGCGATGGCGAGATGTTCATCGCGTCCGATGTCACAGCGATAATTGAATACACAAGAGAATATTATCTGCTTGAGCCGGGAGAAGTTGCGGATATAACAGCCGACGGTGTAACATTTTATGATATGCACAAAAATGTCATAGAAAAGGAGATACAGGTTGCCGACTGGGACGTTTCGGCGGCTGAAAAAGGCGGTTACGCACATTTTATGCTGAAGGAAATATGTGAACAGCCCGATGCACTCAAAAAAACTATAAATCCCCGCATTAAAAATGGTATGCCCGACTTCTCCGAATGCGGACTTACAGATGAGAAGCTGAGAAGCTACCATCATATCTATATAGTAGGATGCGGTTCTGCTATGCACGCCGGTATGGTCGGAAAATACGTCATAGAAAAGCTCGCGCGCACTCCCGTTGTTGTGGATATCGCATCGGAGTTCCGCTATCGTGATCCTCTGCTTGCCCCTGACGATCTTGTGGTAATAATCTCGCAGTCGGGCGAAACCGCAGATACACTTGCCGCTTTGAAGCTTGCAAATTCTATCGGAGCGGATACGCTTGCCATTGTCAATGTAGTAGGCTCATCTATAGCAAGAGAAGCAAAAATGGTAATGTACACGCTTGCCGGTCCTGAGATATCGGTATGCTCCACAAAGGCGTATATGGTGCAGACAGCATTTATGTATCTGCTGGCTTTCCGCGTAGCATACGCAAGAAATGCCATAGACGAAGCAGAGTGCAGACAGCTGATATCGGAGCTTGCCGAAATTCCGTCAAAAGTGCGGAAATGCGTTGACGACCAGACGCAATATCAGAAGGTAGCCTCAAAGCTTATGAGCGCAGACAGCCTGCTGTATATAGGCAGAGGTCTTGACTATGCACTCAGTATGGAGGGCAGCCTTAAGCTCAAGGAGATATCATATATCCACTCCGAAAGCTATGCCGCAGGCGAGCTCAAACACGGTACTATTTCGCTTATCGAAGAAGGTATGCCGGTCATCGCGGTAGCGACCCAGCACGCTCTTTATGAAAAAACTATGAGCAACATCAAGGAAGTAAAGACAAGAGGTGCTACCGTAATAATGGTGTGCAGTGAGGACATGAAGTTTGACGAAAACGATGTAGATTATCCAGTTATGCTCCCTCTTGCAAGAGATCTCCTTATGCCGCTTGTGGCAGTAGTTCCGCTTCAGCTTATCGCTTATTACACTGCGGCGCTCAAGAACTTTGATGTTGACCACCCGAGAAACCTTGCAAAGTCGGTAACTGTTGAATAATCACGGAAAAGGAACATTCAAATGTACGATATAACAAATGCGGTTTGCCTTTGGGATCACTTAGCCGCGACCCGAAAGCCGATAATAATATACGGTATGGGTGACGGTGCGCAGAAGATACTTGATGTCTGCACCGAAAAGGGCATAAAGATATCGGGATTTATGGCAAGCGATGACTTTGTAAGAGGTCACAGCTTTGCAGGCTTTGAGGTAAAAAAGCTGTCAGATATCGAACGGCAGTTCGGCGACTGTATCATACTCGTTGCGTTCGGAACGCATATTGACGAGGTGATACAGCGCATTATAGCCATTTCGGACAGGCACGAATTATATGCCCCCGATGTTCCCGTAATAGGCGGCGGACTATTCACCAAAGAATATGCCGAAGAGCACAGAGCCGAGCTTGAACAGGTTTATTCCCTGCTTGCCGATGAGCAGTCGAAGAAGGTATTTGACGGCTGGCTTGAATATCGTATCACAGGCAGAATACAACCTCTTATCCGCAACCAGACAGATAAATCGGACGGCTATGATATACTTGCGCTCGGCGGCAACGAAACCTATGCAGACCTTGGTGCGTACAACGGCGATACCATAACCGAGTTTCTGAATGTCACCGGCGGGCACTTCAACAAGATATTCGCAATGGAGCCCGACGGAAAGAACTACGCTAAAATGAAGCGCCTTCACTACAGGCTCAGCCCCTATGATTTCAGGACGGTAAATGCAGGCGCATGGAGCTGTGACACAGTATGCGAGTTTGTATCCAAAGGCGGCAGAAACTCATCGCTTATCCCGTACGAAAAGGGCAAGCCCGTAAATCCGTCAAGGATCAAAGAGATAGAGATGCGCAGTCTTGACAGCTTTGTAAAGGACGAGCACATTACATATATAAAGTATGATGTCGAGGGCAGTGAGAGCGAAGCTCTTGACGGAAGCAAAACCGTAATACAGCGGGACAAGCCCAAGCTGCTTGTATCGCTCTACCACCGCACAGAGGATATGTTTGCTCTGCCGCTTAAGGTAAAAGAGCTTAACCCCGCGTACAGGCTGTATTTAAGACAGCACCCGTATATTCCCGCATGGGATATGAATCTTTACTGCATCTGAAAGGGAGCGTAAATGAAAAAAATCGTACTTGTTATCCTGCTTGTACTTGTTACCGCAGGAATAGGACTTTTACTCTATATGCTGCTTACCCGCACAACACCCATATATGCGGGTAGCGATAAGGAAATCATCAGTGACGGCACTAATCTTGCCGTATCCGCAAGCTACTATTCGGGGCTTGACAAGGCAGAGGTCGAAACCGCTCTTCTCGATGTGCAGGACGGAATTGAGGGTGCTCTGACAGCATACGATGCCATTCTTGCCAAGGGCACGCCCGTATTCAACCCGACATTCAGCATTGCTATGTCCGACTACGGCACAGGATACTTTGCCGTACAGGGATATGCAGAAGATATACCGCTTGACGGTCAGAAAGAGCTTGGCTTCTACTGTGCCGACCTTACGCTGAATGTTTACACGGACGGAAATTCGAAGCTCATTTCAATGCGCAATATCATTCCGACAGAACTTACACGCCAAAATGTGACGCTCCCTGTGATATATGATGATACGTTATCCGCAACGGCAGTACTTACAGACTCGACCGACTTCGACCTGAACGTTGCATTTCTGAACGGAAACACCAGCACAACGCTGACATTTGAATGGACATACAATATCCGTTGCAGTGTGCCGCTGAACCTTTCCGGTCTTGACGAGCAGACGGTAACAGCGGATATAACATTCACAAACAATAACGGCATTGTGACAGCCGCATTTGCCGCTTAATGCAAAAATTAAAATTTCGAGTTGCACAGATTAAACATTTTATGGATATTTTATAGTTGCTAATCGCCATAATTATGTTACTGTGCAACGTTTTTTTGACAAAATTGCATAATTCGTTGCAAGAAAGCTAAAAAACGCTTGCAAAACGGTTAAGTTTGCATTATAATTAGAATATGGGTGCAGTGAAGAACTGCGTAAAAATTTCTTTATTATAAGGAGTTTGCGATTATGGAAAAGAATGAACTGATAAAGCTGAATGAAGAAGCTAAGAAGCAGTATGACGAGCTTTGCAAGCAGGGACTTAAATTAGATATGTCAAGAGGTAAGCCCTCCCCTGCACAGCTTGATCTTTCGTTAGATATGCTGACACACTGCCTTGACGGTGACTATATGTCAGAAACAGGTATCGACTGCCGTAACTACGGTGTACTTGACGGTATCGAAGAAGCAAAAAGGCTTTGTATGCCTATGCTCGGTGTTGCTCACGATGAGATAATCATCGGCGGTAACTCAAGCCTTCAGCTTATGTATGATACAATGGCAAGAGCTATGCTCCTCGGCGTACTCGGCGGCGACAAGCCCTGGGGAAAGAACGAGAAGGTAAAGTTCCTCTGCCCCGCACCCGGTTATGACAGACACTTTGCTATCTGCCAGAGCCTCGGCATTGAGATGATCACAGTTCCTTATACCCCCGATGGTCCGGATATGGACGTTGTCGAAAAGCTGGTAAGCGAAGATGAGCTTATCAAGGGTATCTGGTGTGTACCTATGTACAGCAATCCCGAAGGTATCACCTGCTCGGACGAAACGGTAAAGCGTTTTGCTAATCTTTCGCCTAAAGCAAAGGATTTCAGAATATTCTGGGATAACGCTTACTGCGTTCATCACCTCACAGATACTCCCGACACTCTGCTGAACCTTCTTGAAGAAGCTAAAAAGACAGGCAAGCAGGATATGGTATTTATGTTTGCATCCACATCGAAGATCTCGTTCCCCGGCGGCGGTCTTGCATTCATCGGTGCGAGTGCGGAAAACATCAAGTTTATCAAGAGTCAGATGACATTCCAGACTATCGGCTATGATAAACTCAACCAGTTAAGACACGCACGTTTCTTCAAGGACTTTGACGGTATCAAGGAGCATATGAAGAAGCACAGAGCTATAATTGAGCCCAAGTTCAAGATCGTTCTTGATATGCTCGACAAGGAGATCGCTCCCACAGGCTTCGGCTCATGGCACAAGCCCAACGGCGGTTATTTCATCTCATTCAACGGTCTTGACGGCACTGCAAAGCGTACTGTTGAGCTTTGCAAGCAGGCGGGAGTTGTTCTGACAGGCGCAGGCGCTACTTATCCTTACGGCAAAGACCCTCACGACAACAATATCCGTATCGCTCCGACATATCCTACAGAAGCAGAGCTTGCAAAGGCTATGGAGGTATTCTGCGTTGCAGTAAAGATCGCGGCTACCGAATCCCTGCTCAAGTAATTGTACTTGCAAAATCGTATAAAGTATGTTATACTAAAAGGGCTGACAACCGTCAGCCCTTTACATTTGCGCCTGTAGCTCAGTTGGATAGAGCAATAGCCTCCGACGCTATGTGTCGTGCGTTCGAATCGCATCAGGCGTACCAAAAAACTGCATCGCAATCGACCGTATTTGATTGCGGTGCTTGTTTTTTGTTGTAAGCCTTGCGAGGAGAACGCACAGGTGCGTCTCGAATCGCATCAGGCGTACCAAAAAACTGCATCGCAATCAACCGTATTTGATTGCGGTGCTTGTTTTTTGTTGTAAGCCTTGCGAGGAGAACTCACCAAGACAGCATTTGCAATTTGCCGATGGAAATGTTATAATTATATATAAGATTTGGAATCAGCTTCTTAATACGGAAATCAGGTGAATTTATGACATATCGTAAATACCCGGACGAAAAAACGGTAAATGAATATATTGCTAAAAAAGAACCGTTGATATTTGCAATCTCCTTTGACGGCGAAACAGTACTTATGTCACGGCTTGACGACAGCTTTGAGCATCATATACTGCTTGCAAACTTCGGTATAAGCCAAAATGACATTGATAAATATTTCAGAGTAATAGTTGACGACCGCTCTGCCGAATGGACATTCGTGTGCCCGCATGACTACTGCGGAATTGCCGACAGGAAGAAACGTATAACACGCTTCTATAACGATGGATTTACGGCTATTTCGCACGTCCTGTCTGATATAGGATATTTCTCAGACCTCACTATCCCCCGCCGTTACAGGCGACACTTTGATGCTATGGGAGATGATTCGTCCTATTTGCCGTATTGAATGTAATTTAACATACTGAAAGTCATAATCAACCGTATTTGATTGCGGTGCTTGTTTTTTGCTGTCAGCCTTGCGAGGAGAACGCACCAAGGCAGGATTTGCAATTTTCTGACGGAAATGCTATAATTAATATATAAGATTCGGAATCAGCTTTTAAATACGGAAATCAGGTGAATTTATGACATATCGTAAATACCCAGACGAAAAAACGGTAAATGAATATATTGCTAAAAAAGAACCGTTGACTTTCGCCATCTCATCTATGGGTGTACCTCAGATCGGTGAAAGCAGAACGCTTTATATCGACGAAAATGACCTTGGAAGCTACATCGAGCCGATCGCCGATAAGAGTGCAAGAATGATCGGATATTTTATTTCAATATCGTTTATGATAGCAGGAATTATTACTTTGGTGCTGTCGTTTGCGGCATAGGTATAAATTATGAGGTGACTGAAAAATGACAGCAAAAATAATCGTGAAATGTATCATATACAACAGAACACTGAACCGATTTCTTTTGGTACAGAGATGTGAAAATGACTACACGGGTGCGAACACTTGGGAGAATGCAGGCGGTAATATTGAGGACGGTGAAACCCCTGAAACAGCGGTGTTCAGAGAGGTTATAGAGGAAACAGGCATTACGGATATTGAGATAAAGAAGATCGCTTATGTCAGTATTTTAGAGGGAGAACTGCCAGATCTTTTGATCGTTTATCTCTGCGAAACATCCACCGAGAATGTTACCATCAGCTTTGAACATCAGGCTTATATATGGGCAGATGAGGAGCAATGCAGAGAACTTCTCCCGGAAGCGATCATCAGTGATTTTGAAAAGAATCATGTGTTTGATATTTTACGCAAATAATCAAGAAATCACAAGGAATCTGTGGTATAATGAAATCATAACAACCGACGGAGGAATGCGACTATGACATACACAGCAAAAATAGAACAGCCGCCTGCGCAGAATAATCGCAGGGGGATTTATCGTCACTATGACAATACCGACACCCGCAGTGAAGCGGTAAAATGCTTGTGGATGATTTTCGGAATTGCAATTATGATCGGCGGTGTTGCCCTGACTGTTTGTTTTATCGAAAATCAACTGCTTGGCATACTCGCTCTGCTGGTTACAGTGATAGTAGGCTTCATCGTAGCGTCACAAGGCAACGACAGAGGCGCTTAGCATAAAGTAACAGCCCGCAGGAGTTTTATCTTCCTGCGGGCTGATTTTTTGCTTATAGACTTTTTATTTATACGCTTGCCGTTTCTGCGGTTACGGCTGTATTTGATGTGTTTGCGGAGCAGACGGGGCAGACGTTTGCGGTTTCGCCTGCAATAAATTTCATCGCCTTGCCGGTACTCCAGAAGAAACGCTCCTCGCCGTAGGTTTCGATAAGGCCGCAACGGTGGAACATTTCGTCAACGGCAGGCTGTACGCACGAGAAGTATATTTCTATCTTCCTTGCGGAAAGGCTGTCGCAAAGCTCCTTCATAGCCTGTACACCGGAAATATCCGCTATAGGCACGCCACGCATTGAGAATATCAGCTTTCCGCCGTCATCGACCTCAAGATGTGACAGCTTCTCTGACAGCTTGTTTGATGTTCCGAAGTAAAGCGGGCCTGTGACATATACGACCTTTGTGCCGCAGAGCTTTCCGTCCTTGTCGGCTATGTCTATCTTTGCAGGGTCAACATCGGCAACGTTTACCGTCATATCCGAAACCTTAAGCACGAACATGATGACCGAGAAAAGAATGCCGATTATAATTGCGACAGTGAGGTCGAATATAACCGTTGCCGCCATTGTGATAAGATACTGGAACATTGCGGTCTTTATCTTTCTGCCGAATATGTCCTTTATTACCGCAAACTCGTTCATTCTCCACGCAGTTACGATAAGCACACCTGCAAGAGCCGCCATAGGTATCTTTGACATTACGCCGCCGAGCAGGAACATTGACGCTAAAAGCACCAGCGAATGAATTACACCCGCAATTCTCGTCTGTGCACCGCTCTTTATGGCAACGCTCGTTCTTGCGATCGCCGCTGTAGCGGGAACGCCGCCGAAGAACGGTATCAGCATATTGCCTATGCCCTGCGCTACAAGCTCCTGATCGCTGTCGAGCTTTTCATTCTTCATTCTGCCCGCACTCGCGCCGCATAAAAGGCTTTCGATAAGTCCGAGCGCCGCAATGCTTATTGCAGGGAATATAAGATTTTTGACCGTGTCAAAATCTATCGCCGTGATATCAAGCCTGTCATTAAGTAAAAGCGTCTGCGGTATTTCGCCGACAATGCCGACATTGAAATTGAATATGAAGTTCAGCGCCGTTGCTATTATAATAGACATAAGTGATGACGGAATTATCGCGTTGAGCTTTTTGGGGTAAATAAGCATAAACACTATAACGCATACACCAATTGCTATTGCCTCGAAATTCAACGTCTGGGGCGTGTTGAAGTAGCTTACTATCTTATCTATAGTAGAAGCGCCCTCGCACTTAAGTCCCGTAAGGTTGTTTATCTGACCGAATGCGATTATTATTGCTATACCCGATGTAAAGCCTGTGATAACAGGTGTGGGTATGAACTGCACCAGTCCGCCGAGCTTGAATATTCCGCACAGCAGAAGTATAACGCCCGACATAAAGCAGGCAATGAACACGCCCTGGATATGATATGAAGCCACAAGCGAGCAAAGGATAGCCGCCATAGCGCCCGTAGGTCCTGATATCTGATATGACGCACCCGAAAGCAGTCCTATTACAACGCCTGCGATAAGCGCCGTGATAAGTCCTGCGGCGGCAGTCGCACCGCTCGATATACCGAATGCAAGCGCAAGCGGAAGTGCCACAGCCGCAACAGTGATACCCGCAAGCACGTCTTTTCCGAATTTCCCTGCATTATAGCCTTTGAATTCTGTCTTTAAACGTTTAAAATAACGCTTTATCATTTCTCTCCCTCTTTCTGTTCCTTTGCCCCGCGGACAAAAAGCAACCTCTATATTCTATACCCGAAAGAGAAATTTGTATATATCAAAACTCAACAAAGATTTGTTCACAATGGATAAATTTTAAGTTACATATTCAAAATATAAAAGCTCCTTTCCGAACATTTTCTGTCCGGAAAAGAGCCTGTCATTTTCGATAATATCAGATCTGTCCGTAAATCGGAGCATATTTACTCCTCACGCTCTCAGATACAACCCATATTCATAACTATCCCCCTGATATTCCTCGCTGATTTTACCGACGAACTGCGTAAATCCGAGCTTTGAATATATGTGTACAGCCGTTTCATTATCATCTTCAACACCGATCGTAAATTCAGAATAACCTTTTTGCGAAAGTGCGGAAATCACCCCGTTCAACAAAAATTGTCCGTATCCCATGCCCTGAAAATCCTTATGAATGCGGAAAGCAAAAAGATAAACACGCTTGTTTCTTACGGCAAATCTTTCATCGTTATGGACATAAGCGGCGTGTATTTCTCCTATCAGTCTGTCCTCCCGGAACAAGCCGAATATATCAATTTTTCCCTTGTTAATATCTCCTGTATTTTCAGTTATCATTTCATCGGGATCGTTATAGTCAAAGAGCTGAAACAGCAGATTTAATTCTCCTGTGTTCAAAGTTCTGATATTCACTGTTTTGTTTCCTTTTCAAAGTTTATTATGCACAGCCCGGTTATTTCTTTCAGAAACGGTAAATCTTCAACAGTCGGATTGTCGACCCTGAATGTACAGCCGCAAACAGCCCCAAACTCCCGTCCGAAAACGACTTTACGCCGTCCGCCTTTGCATGAGCCGCAATGACCGCAGTGATCTACATACTTCCACGCAAGCTTTTTTATTTCATCATTAACATCACATTTATCAAGCCATTCCGATTTTATATCGTCAGACCATACAGTCCATAGATTTTGCGGTTCATCGGGGTCTTTGATTGAAATAAAGCATACAAAACAATTATTGAATTTACACTGATAGTAGATTTTATCTTTCCAGCAATCGCAGTTGTCCTTGTAAAAGGTTACGCCCTTTTCTTCAAGAAACGAAACAAAATCCAAAGCCACGCTTTGCGCTTCAAAGGAAAGCTCGTTGAGGATATAATCTTTAACGCTTAATTCAGTCATTTTAATTTCTCCAAAATTTCTGTCATTTCCCGCCGATCCCTTATGCTCAAACATTCAAATTCGGCGTTGACGTTATCATTTGTATTGTTATAGTACACAGGAAAATTTCCGGGGTTAATTGAACCTATAATGTCAATTGAACACATTAACCATCTACCCTATAATACCATATAAAACAGCAAAATTCAACGCAAACGACATAATATACGGCATTTTCGTGAGCCTGCAAATTCTGCGACCGAAAAAGCTTTCTTGACATCACATAAATACTGTGCTAAAATCAGAAAAACGGCGAAACGGAGGAAAATCACATGGAAAGAAGCTCATTTGACGTATTCAAAAGCAACATCTGCCACCTTGTAAAAGACAAGGGCGAGCTTTCCTTTATCCGTGATATGCTGTGCAGTGACGAAGTAAGCAAGCTGTACGAGCGCCGTTGATACGCCGAATGTCTTTATCTCCTTGCTATGATCGATTACCTCAGCCGCAAGAATGATATCCCGCTGTATAACGGTTACAATAAGCTGAGAAAAGGCAAGCTCGACACGGTACTCTACCCCTCAGGAATAGTCGCAATGTACACCCTCTCAGGCGATGAAAGCATACTTAAAAAGAGCTATGATGAATCCATACCGGAGTTCAAGCGGTTCAACATAGTAGAAAACGATATTGAAAATGTTGTATAGATATAAAAAACAGTTTGCATACCGACAAGGTGTTAATAATTTCGTGAGTATATCAGTGCAACTGTACTAACATTAACATTTCAAAAAACGCTACTAACCTGAGAATATACGCAGTTTCGTAAACAACTTTTCGTAGGAAAATGGCTTGCCACTCCCGAAATATCACGGTGAGTATTGCACTAGTCTATAAAAACCGGACAGAAAAAATAAAAATCTGTACAACAAAAACAAAAATTTAGACAGATTTAGAACGAGAATAATACAAATCTCTGAACTGCTTGGGCGTAAGATAGTTGAGAGAATAAGCCGGTCTTTCCTCATTGAAGAATTTTATATAGTCGGCGATCTCATCAGCCACACTTTTTTCGCCGGTAAAGTGGAAATCTGTAAACAACTCGGCTTTTATCCAGCCGTTAATGGATACCATAGCAGCGTTGTCTGTAGGTGTTCCTGCTCTTGACATAGAACGAACTATTGCGACAGCGTTTTACTCTGTCATAGCTTCTGTTACCGAACGTATGAAGGCATTTTCAGCTTTGCACGGTACATATTCATACAGTCCGAGCCCTGCAAATAAGCAGTTGTTTTTTACATACTGTATCAGTCCGAGAACATCTGCACAATATTCGCCGCCCGGGACAGGCAAAGGAGTATCGGAAAATTCTTCGGGTGACAGCACGTCAAGGTCGAGGTGAATATAAATGTGCCATTCCTTATGAAGTGACAGTTTATCGTTCAGTTGTTTGAGCCCGATATGCGGAAGTCTGAATATATTGTTATCCTGTATAAATCTCTCTTCGGGTGCGTCCAAATCACGTCCGCCGATATGTATGAACTGTTCTTTTTCAAGCGGTTTTTCTATGATCTGCAAAAATCTCTTATCGCCGTCAAGCAGAACCCTTGCGGGCATTCCGTAAAACAGTCCTGTCTGCGAGTCTTCGGGAGAATTGAGATCACCGTGGGCATCGCACCATATCACAAACAGCTTGCCGTCATAATGCCTGTTCAGATATGCGATAATCGGAACATCGGCATCGCAACCGCCGCCGACTGCGAATACTCTTTCGGCTTCGGAATTTTTAAGAATATCAAGCGCACTTTTCATCTGACTGTAAAGTACGTCATAACCGATTATGTTGTTTCGTATCCCGAGCTTCGTTTCGGTGCTGACGGGTGCTGTAGTATATTCTTTGCCGTTAAGGTACAGCTTTTCAAATTCTTTTGCACCGTTGTATGTTATTATGTCTCCGCCGCCCTGCCACTGAGGGTTTACGAGTATGAGATTTTTCATTTTTTCACCGCTTTCCTGTTATAGCTTAATTATAATTGAATTTTGCCGAAACGTCAAGAAAAGCGGCTTTGGAAAGTCGCTTTTCGATGATATTTACTTTTCGTTTACCGCTATCCAGATCTCACATTTATAATCCGGGTCGGAAACATCGGGTGATGAATACACCTCAAACTCCACATTTTCCGCATACTCGTACTGTGAGCTCTGAGGGAAAAACTCCGTTACTATTCTGTTATATGTTTCGATGAAAGCGTCGGGCATTTTACCCCTGCTTGTGAACACCGCAAAGGTGCTCGCGGGGATCGTCACGATCTCTAAATCGTCATCGACCTTTCTTCCGTCATACTCAACGCCTACGCCGTAAGGGAACTGCTTTGCATTGAGCTGTGACGAAAAGCAGATACCGAGCAGACCTTTCATAACGGGGTTTTCGGGCATATACGAAACCAGTCTTTGCATTGTTCCGTCCGCACCGTATTCCCGCCACATTGCCGTAATGTCCGATGTTGCGTTTGCCGACTGCGGCTTGCTGACCTTCTTCCTTTTGCATACGACCTGAAACGCATCTCTTTTTTCAATTCTGTAATCCATTTTACTGCCTCCTGTTAAGGTTAATTTTACAGAAAGAGGAGTAAATATTCTGACACTGCCGCCGCGCTTGGCTTCGCTCGGTGCAATGCCGTGAAATCGGGTAAAGGCTCGCGAAAAGCTCTCCGGAGTGTCATATCCGTATTTCAGCGCTATGTCTATGATCTTTGCGCTACCCTTTGACAGCTCTTCACCGGCAAGGGAAAGCCTGCGCATACGGATATAATCTCCGATCGAATAACCGCACAGAATACCGAATACTCTCTGAAAATGAAAAGATGACGAATACGCCTGTTCTGCTACCTTTTCAAAGTCGATCTCTTCGGTTATGTTTGCCTCGACATAATCAATTGCTCTTTGTATTCCCTGTATCCAATCCATTTTTCCGCTCCCTTTCTGTGATTACATTCTATCATAATGCGTACACGGTTTCATGATTTTCGGTGCTGTGTAGTGTTATGAAGCGGTATATCCTGTTATTAACGGACTATCCTTGTAACATGGAAGTCGCAACAGTCATCGCCCTGTGCAAGTGTTTTGGTGCGGTGCAGTTGTCCGCCTTCGTTGCGGTAGTTCCGCTCGTCAATATTGCAAAGACAGGGAACAAACTCAAAGCAATTCTCTCTTTTGCCGAGCTTGCAGATACCGCACTGCGTATATGTATTGTAAAACTCGTCCTTACCCTTTTCATACACGAATTTCCAGTCAAGCTCATACTTTGACGATTGACTTGCCTTGCTCTCGGCAAGCTTTTTATCCTGAACCTTGTCCGTGAACAGGGTGCATTTTTTGTTTTTATGCTTTTTGACCATAAACGGAGAATCGAATACCGCCGTTACCATTTCATCAACAATTCCGGGCGTGATTTTGCTCGGTTCAGCCTTGTGCAGGGAGAAAACGAACGCCGCAATGTACAGGTTCATTTCAAGCGAGCTTCCGCCTATGTCGGGAGTTCTTAAAAGCATTGCCTTGTATTCCTGCTTTACCTTTTTCTTATACTGCTTCATATCCATTTCGGGCAATATGGTTGAAAGCCTTGCGAGTGCAGATTTGAAGCATAATAATTCCACCGCTTTGGCGAATATTCCGTATTTGAGCATATTTATCATCTGTCCTTTCAAATTCGGTTTTATATCTTCAGACTTCATTTATAAAACGATACCTCCGCGTACCGCCTCATTTTTCATAACACTACATATTTCCGCTTAAATTACTTTTCACGGCAGAAGCTTAAAATAACGTGCATATAAAGGCGGCTATAGCGCATACCGGTATGTAAACGATGAAGTGTATTATATGCGACTTAATATTGTATCCGAACATATGCGGTCCGACTACGCCTTTGACCTCGGGGTAGAAGTGCGGGAAAAAGTTTGAGTGGCACAGCAGAACCCAGTCAAAGAAAAGGATATCGTATATTTCCATACAGTAGAGCATTATCAGAAACCGTACAAAAAATCCGAAAAAGCCGAAACCGTTTCTTATGCCGTCCCATGCTCCGAGCAACGCCGCGCCTATAAACATCAGTACTGAAATTATCGCTATGATCCAGCCTATTATATGAGCACCGCGAAAGCGCTCATTTTTATCGGGGATCACAGCGAGGATATCCCTATGTGTCGATGAGAAAAATCTCTTATCCTGAATAAAGCCTACTCCGCTGTACAAAACCAAAAAATACGCCGCCATTATCATAAGCGTTGCTGTTATCGTTACAATCATTTCAAAATAAACCTTCAAAAGCACGGTTAGCTTTTACTAACAAACTGATTATAACACTTTGTTCTTGCGATTTCAAGCGGTTTTGTGCTATGCGTAAGATAAATACAAGCCCGTCGAGATAATTCATTCTCAATGGGCTGAAAAATTATTTGCAGGTATAAGAAAAATACTTTCTTCCGTGTTCCTCTTGTGCGCCGATCTTATTATAAAATCGGATAGCGGGCTCGTTCCAGTCAAGACAGCTCCACTCCACTTGGGAAAATCCGTCCTGCTTTACAAACTCCTCTATCGCAGAAAAGAACTTTGTTCCAAGTCCGCCGCGGCGGTTTTCTTCTTTTAAGAACATATCCTCAAGATGAACTCCGCCCTTTGCCGCGAATGAAGCGAATATGGGATAATAAATTGCATATCCGACAGGCTCGCCGTTATATTCGGCAATAAGTGCGGTCGCTATGTTCTTTTCAAAGAGCCAGTAATGCAAAGCTTCTTTAGTGCCCGTCATATCCTGCGGTCTTTTTTCGTATGTGGCAAGACCTTTTATCATATTTTCTATAAGCAATATGTCGTTTTCGGTCGCTTTTCTGACTGTGAAATTTTCGTTCATGGGATATCCTCCTGTTTTATAGATTAATTATAGCGGTTTTTTGCTGGCAAGTCAATTGCGGATTGATATATGGGCGAGCATATAACAGAAAAGCCCTTTGAGAAAGGGAGTTATCCTCTCTCAAAGGGCAGGCTTGCAAACATAAAATCATCTCTTCGAGAAATTTGCCTTGAAACTTCCAAGTGAAAACCATTTAAGCAATGACTTATATTCGTTTATATCAAAGTGTTCGCTGTCTGACGATAAAACAGAGTATCTTTCATTGGCGTCTATAAAAAAGTATCCCGTGTCCGTAATACCGTTCTTTTTATAAAATTCAATACGCTTTTCTCTTTGCTCTAAGTTAGTTGCGTTGCTGTTTATTGCTTCAACATTCAAAACAATTGTTTTTGATGTACTTTGTTTCAACCACTGCAATATCCTGCTACCATATCCCTTTGCTCTGATTTTGTCGTTTACTGCAAGGTATAAGACAAAGATATATTTGCTGTTTTCAGCCGTATATAGAATTCCACAAAATTGATCATCATCAAAAAAAGCACGAAAATTTATGTTTTTCCTTATAGTAAGCAATCTCAATAACCACAGCGGAAATTGTTCATTCTTCGGAAAAGCACTTTTCATCAAATAACAGATGGATGGATATTCTACTAATTTATGCGATACTTTTTTTGCTTTGATTGCCAATTTTTTTACCCTCCGACTTTCGATTTGTATTTCCGTTCATTTCAGAAAACGGGCAATCCCAAAGGAACTGCCCGTTAAAATATTTACTTCACTTCCGGCTTCATCGTCGGGAACAGCAGTACATCTCTTATGCTTGCGCTGTCTGTAAGTAACATTACAAATCTGTCAAGACCCATGCCAAGACCGCCCGTGGGAGGTAAGCCGTATTCAAGGGCTGTGATGAAGTCCTCGTCTATCTGAGCGTTTGCACCCTGCTTTCTCTTCTCCATAACCTGCTTTGTGAAACGTTCACGCTGGTCGATGGGGTCATTAAGCTCAGAGAATGCGTTACCGAATTCGCACGCATTGATAAAGTATTCAAAACGCTCTGTGAATGCGGGGTCGGTGGGCTTTCTCTTTGCAAGAGGTGAATTTTCTACAGGATAATCATAGATGATAGTAGGCTGAATAAGCTTTTCCTCTACAAATTCCTCGAACAGCTCGATAAGAACTTCGCCCTTTGTAGCTGTGTCCGCGATCTCTGCGTGCTTTGTCTTAGCCTGAGCTACCGCGTCTGCATCACTTGTCCAGCTGTCATAGTCAAGACCTGTGTATTCCTTAACAGCTTCCTTCATGGTCATACGCTTCCAGGGCTTGCCGATCTCAATTTCCTTACCCTGATAAGGAACTGTATCCGTGCCGCAAACCTTGATCGCTACCGTACGGTACATTTCTTCTATTAAGTCCATCATACCGTAGTAGTCTGTGTATGCCTGATACATTTCTATTGATGTAAATTCGGGGTTGTGCGTTGCGTCCATACCCTCGTTTCTGAAGATACGACCTACTTCATATACTCTGTCAAAACCACCTACTATAAGGCGCTTTAAGTAAAGCTCTGTTTCGATACGCAGATACATATCAATATCAAGAGCATTATGGTGTGTTACGAAAGGTCTTGCAGCCGCACCGATCTCAAGTGTGTGCAGTACGGGTGTGTCAACCTCAAGATAGCCCTTGCTGTCAAGGAAACTACGTATCTCGCGTAAAATCATTGAACGCTTTACGAAAGTATCCTTGATCTCGGGGTTTGCGATAAGGTCAAGATAACGCTTTCTGTAACGCTCTTCCTTGTCCTTAAGTCCATGCCACTTTTCGGGCAGGGGCAGAAGCGACTTTGAAAGAAGTTTTATCGACTTTGCGTGTACGCTGATCTCGCCGCGTCTTGTCTTGAATACAAAACCGCTTACACCTACGATATCGCCGAGATCCCACTTCTTGAATTCCTTGAAGTTGTCCTCGCCTATATCGTCAATGCGGACATAGACCTGCATTCTTCCGCTGTCGTCACGGATATCGATAAAGTTAGCCTTACCCATATCACGCCAGCTTGTGATACGTCCTGCGATCATTACGTCCTTTTCTTCAAGCTCTTCAAAGTTATCTCTTATCTGCTGAGCCTTGTGTGTGAAATCGAACTTTGTGATCTCATAAGGGTTTTTGCCGTTAGCCTTTAAGTCATTCAGCTTTTCAATTCTTATGCGGTGCTGTTCGTCGAGCTGAGCCAAAAGCTCTTCTTCGGTAAGCTCAACCTGCTCTGCGTTGTTGTTTTCCATTACTTTTTGTTTCCTCTCTGATTACTTGTCTATTTCTACGATCTTGTACTTCTTTACGCCTGCGGGAGCTTCAACCTCTACCTCTTCACCAAGCTTCTTGCCTATGCAAGCCTTGCCGATAGGCGACTCATCGGAGATCTTCATAGCCTTCATATCAACTTCCTTTGAACCTACTAAGAAGAACTTGATTTTCTTTCCGCTCTCGTCCTCTATAACTACAGTGTTACCGATATTAACGTGCTCTGTAGAAAGCTCGTCCTCGTCAACTACCTTTGCGTTTTTCAGTGTAGCTTCGATCTCGGCGATCTCGGCTTCTACGATACCCTGCTCGTTTTTGGCTTCATCGTACTCCGAGTTCTCGGATAAGTCACCGAATGAAAGAGCTACCTTGATTTTTTCTGCTATTTCTTTTCTTGTGACTGATTTTAAGTGTTCAAGTCTTTCCTCGAGATCCTTAAGACCTTTCGATGTTAAAGTTGTCTGTGTTGCCATTATAAATGACCTCCATAAATTTATTTATATGCGGGCGGAGTTTACCGCCATAGATATCTGTTACTTATCCGCGCTTATTCGGTCGCTACTATTTCAAGCGCTTTCTGAAGCTGTGAGTCGCTCTTCTCATCGGCAAACTTTATCTGCTCTGCCTGCTGTGCGGTAATATCGACCGTATAGTCGGGCTTTATTCCGGCATCGGAAAAATCGTCCGACTCGGTGGGAATAATTGTTGCGGTGGATATAGAAACCGCACTGCCGTCCTTGAAGCTCTGCGTCGTCTGGAGCTGTGACTTTCCTGCTGTAGCCGAGCCGATGATCGATGCCTTCGCAAAGTCGCGCAAGCCCACAGCGAATACTTCCGCAAGGCAGGCTGTATTGCCGTTTGTCAGCACCGTTATCGGCTTATCAAGTGATGACGAACCATCGGTTTCGATAAATGTTGTATCCTTACCGTTTGCGTCAACCTGTGTTGCGACCGTTGCTTTCGGAAGAACGCGGTTCAGCATTGCCTTAAGCGGCTCTGTAATACCGTCTGTGACATCTCGGACATCAAATATATATCCGAGCACCGACTGTGCTTCATATTCATCGATAAGCTGTAAGAACCTGTCGTCCGTTGTATCGTTGAATGTGTATATCTTGATATAAGCGTAACCGTCTATGAGCTCGCCCTTTACTGATGTAAGCTTGATACTCTGTCTTACGAGAGTAACCGTCTTTTCGGTTCCGTCAGGTGTGCTGAAGGTCACCGTAAGCTTAGTACCCTCGTCGCCGTCAAGCTTTGACTGTGCCTCCGCCGCTCCTGTTTCAAGAATACTCTTTCCGTCAATAGCGGTTATCATACATCCCTTGGTGATTTCTTCGACCTCGGCAGATGAGCCTTCATAGACATCGGTAACCTCAAGATAATCGCCGTTTACCGCGGTTTCAACGCCTGTGCCGATGATAACGCCGCTTTGTATCTGCTGTAGCTTATAGTATTCGTCGGCTGTGTAGTATTTTGCGTATTTATCGTTTGTTCCGCTTATATAGCCATTCGCGATACCTGTGATAAGCTCATTTTCATCAAGCTTATATATCGATGAGCTGCGGACAAACGTATCTACTTCTTTTATCTTTGCATTTATGGTTTCCCGCTCCTGTATGCCGGCAACCATTGAGTTGTACATATTGAGTGACACTGTCATCGTAAGTACGAAGGTTATGGCACACGCTACCGCTATAAGGCTTATTGTAACGCCAAGCGATACTTTTTTATTCATCGGGGATCACCCTTTCCTTGTTCCTGTGTGGTGTGCTCTATCACACCATTGTTACATAATTGAACGGATTATCGGGGTCGCCGTTCAGTCTTATTTCAAAATGCAGATGAGGTCCTGTGGAATAGCCGGTACTGCCTACCGCACCGAGAGCTTCGCCCTGTGCTACTTCCTGTCCGACAGAAACATATACCGCACTTAAGTGTGCATATGTAGTGGTATATCCGCCGCCATGATCCACAACGACATACATACCGTAGCTGTAGCCGGGTGTGTAGCTGGTTTCCGCCACGATAACCGTTCCTGCCTTTGAAGCAAGCACATTATCACCGTAAATTCCACCGTCGCCGATATCCACGCCCTTGTGCCATCTGCCGAAATCTGCGTCCCAACCGAAGTTGCACGAAATGTATGAGCGTCCGGGAACGGGCCAGTACCACTCGCCATCCTGATATACCTTATCGGGATTTGTCTGCTGCTTTATCAGTTCTTTTATCTGCTCTTCATATGCTTCGATATCAGCCTCGCTGACGCTTATCTCATATTCGAGACTGCTCTGTCTGTTTTCAAGGTCGCTTACAGCAGCCGAATAATTGCTGTAATCCGACTCGTATGTGCTCTTGGCGCTTTCCGCATCAGATACCAGACCGTTCAATTCCTCTTTTTCGCTGAGAAGCTCTGTCATCTTACCGTCAAGCTGTTTCTTTGACTCCTCAAGATCTTTCTTATCTGTTTCAAGCACCTTTTTATCCGAGGACAGCTGTTTCATATCAGCTGTAAGTTTATTCATAAACTCCAGGTTCTGCTCGCTTATCTTTCCTACGACCTCGCTGTTTATCATAAGGTCATAGAAATCCGCAGAGCCCGCAAGCACTCCGAACATATCGCTTGAGCCCGATGTGTACATAGTCCTTACTATCTGTGCAAACTTTTCAAGGTTGTCCTTGTTCTGCTTGTCGAGCTTTTCAATGTTCTTCTCGGCAGTTGCGATAGCTTCATCTTTCTTCGCTATCTCATCTGTCAGAGTATCTATATTACCCTGAAGCTCATCTATATCCTGATTTTTGTAATAAACCAGATTGTAGTAATAGTCAACGAGCTCTTTCTGCTCATCAAGGAGCTTTGCGGTTTTTTCAAGGTCTTCCTTGGTATCCGAGATATCGCCCTGTATCTGGCTTATCTCATCACGTCTTTGTTCGTTGTCCTGTTTTATCTGCTCTATTCTGCTTTTGATATCATCAACCGTAAGGTCTTCCGCACCTGCGGGAGCATACGTTATGATTATACCTGATGTCATCGCAAAAATTGTGACGAATGAAGTCAGAGTGCGCAGAATTTTTTTCAGCTTCATCTTTATTCCTTTCGCCGTTATACCTTAAGGTATTTGCCTGTGCTGAGTACAGTACCGATAGCTCCGAGTAATGCGCCTACACCGCAACAAGCGGCGAGAACATACCAGGTTATATCGTTGAACTGTAATATATCACCCATTCCGAGCGCATTCCACATTCCGAGGTTCTGCGTGAACAGATCGAACAGATTTTCATAAACAAGCTTTGTCACAAACCACGACAACACGCCGGACAGAAGTCCTATGAACATTCCTTCTACAAAGAACGGCGTTTTGATAAATGAGTTTGTCGCACCGACTATCCTCATTATCGCAATTTCCTTGCGCCTTGCGAATACGCTCAGTCTTGTCGTGTTTGATATTATGATAACGCTTACCGTGCCGAGTGCCGCTATGAGCACTATTCCGATTATGGTAAACGTTGTTCTCAGATCCTTGATAAAGCTTGCAAAATCCATAGGCGCGTTTACCTTATAAACTCCGTCGATAGCCTTGAACTGCTGTACCGCCGTGCTCATCTTGTCGATGTCGTTTATCGTTACCATATAGGTAGCGGGGACGGGATTGTACGGCAGATTTTCAAACAGCTCCTTCTGTTCGCTGTACTGCTCTATCATCTTTTTCAGACCCTCTTCGGGAGAAATGTACTGGGTACTTTCCGTCAGGGTGTTGCTTTTGAGCACTTCTCCGATATGCTTTACATCTGCGTCATCGTTAAGATAAACGCTTATCTCATTCTTATCGGATACGTTGTCGAGAATTATTCCGCAGTCGAGCATAACTATAGCCGACATTCCGACTAAGATCAGGCTGACTGTCATAATACAAAGGCTGGCAAAGGACATAAAACGGTTTTTCCAGACCGACCTTATACCTTGCTTTATAAGATAAGTAAAGTTATTCATCCTGCGCCTCACCTTCTACATATTCGTCGAAAACGACTTCGCCGTTTTTCAGGCTGACGATCCTTCCGCCGAAATACTCGACAAGGCTGTGCTCATGCGTAACCATTATTACGGTAGTGCCGCACTTGTTGATCTCCTTGAGCAGCTTTACTATGTCATACGACAGCGCCGGGTCTATGTTTGCTGTGGGCTCGTCCGCGATTATGAGCTTCGGGTCGCTTGCAAATGCTCTTGCAATGGCAACTCTCTGCTTTTCACCGCCGGAAAGCGTATCAGGATAGGCTTTTGCCCTCTCGACCAGCTTTACAAGGTTCAGAACATACGGCACTCTGTGTCTTATTATCTTTTTTGATTTGTTAGTAACACGCAGTACAAACGCTACGTTGTCATAAACGTTGAGATCGGGTATCAGACGGAAGTCCTGGAATATCATTCCTATAGAGCGTCTGAAATACGGGATCTTCTTATTTTTTATCTTGGCAAGGTTGTATCCGTTTACGAATACTCTGCCCGAGGTCGGTGCTATCTCTCTTGTAAGGAGCTTCAGCAGTGTCGATTTGCCCGCGCCGCTGTCGCCTACTATAAAGACAAACTCTCCGTCCTCTATACGCAAATTGACGCCGTTTAAAGCGTCAACTCCGCCGCCGTCCTTGAAATGAACGTCGACGTTTTTTAATTCTACCATTTTACCATTCCTTCCTGAATACCTGCCGTGACGAAAAACGGCACACAGCGATGCAGTCCGGTTTATGGCGTAACCGGGGGAACTATACAACTATCCCCTTCTGCACCCACAATACTTTTCCATATACTTCAAAGTACGGTGGCGTAACTTAATTTCTCTCTCCTTGAATACTGCCGCATATCAATTAACAATAATTCCTATCATATCGGGTGAAGATCCGTTATAACACACCCGCTTGCATAATTATATTGCAATGCTGTACGAAATTTTACAGAATGCAGTATCGGATAAATTGATACCGTAATCATATTCTTGCCTGTAATTGACCTGACCGTCAGCGTAAGTCGCGCTGTCGCACAACTTGTTAAAAGGTCGGAATTGACAGCGGCGGCACGCTTATCAAGCGTTATGTCCTGCACTGTCGTTTGACCCCGACCGTCAGCGTAAGTCGCGCTGTCGCGCAACTTTTTAAAAGGTCGGAATTGTCCGGCGGCACACTTATCAAGCGTTATGCTCTGCGCTGTCGTTTGACCCCGACCGTCAGCGTAAGTCACGCTTTCACGCGACTTTTCAAAAGGTCGGAATTGTCCGGCGGCACAGCCGCCCTTAGAATTTGACGGGGTCGGCGGCGAGGTATTTCTTGACCATAAGAGCGATCTTGAAGATGATCGCGTGATCGAACTCTCTTAAATCAAGACCTGTGAGCTTCTTTATCTTATCCAGTCTGTAAACCAGTGTATTTCTGTGTACGAAGAGCTTTCTTGACGTTTCGGAAACGTTGAGGTTGTTCTCAAAGAACCTCTGGATAGTGAATAACGTTTCGTGGTCAAGTGACTCGATAGAACCCTTCTTGAAAACTTCCTTCAGGAATGTTTCGCAGAGGGTCGTGGGGAGGTGATAGATAAGACGAGCGATACCGAGGTTATCGTAGCTTACGATAGTCTTGTCCGTATCGAATACCTTACCTACTTCAATAGCGATCTGCGCTTCCTTGAACGAACGCGCAAGATCCTTTATGCCGGTAACGGGAGTACCGATACCTACATTGACCTTTGTGAAGAACTCGCCCGACAGAGTATCGGAAATAGAACGTGCAAGCTTTTCAAGGTCCTTGTTATCAATACCTGCCTTGATCTCCTTTACGAGGACGATCTCGGACTCGGTGATGTTGAATACGAAATCCTTGTTTTTATCGGGGAAGAGGTTCTGAATTACGTCATATGCCGAAACCTCGTTCGCCGAAACGATGCTTATAAGGAATACCACGCGGCTGATATCTGCGTTGAAGTGCAGTTCTCTTGCCTTGAGTGTGATATCACCGGGGAGAACGTTATCAAGAATGATATTCTTAACGAAATTATTTCTGTCGTACTTCTCATCATAGTACTGCTTTATGCTCGACAGGGATATGGCGAGTATGGATGCGTACTTTGCCGCCTGATCGTCCGTACCTTCGATGAATACCGCATAATCGGGCTTTACATGAACGCCGAAAGGCTTGTATGTATAGCCGTCACGAATGAACACATCGTGAGAATCACCAAGCTCAATAGAAAAGAAGTCGCTGTTCGTTCCTATCCTGGAAAGCTCACTGCAAGCGACTATCGTACTGTTTTCATCGATAACACCGATAACACGACCGATAGTATCTCTCATCTGATGAACTACGCCCTGAAATAATCTGTTTGACATTTTCTTACCTCTTTTATCTTAAAAAATGGTTTGCTCGCGTGTCCGCCGAAGGCAATAACCCATATAGCGCCTTGTAATGCGGAAATCTTTCTATACAGTCTGTATTGTATCCAGTCCGCCGAAAGCCCTTGAAAAAGGGCATAAAACAGCTGAAAATAATACACCAAATATATTTTACTAGAAAAACCGAAAAAAATCAAGACTTTTTTAGACAAAATGTAAAAATTGCTTTAAAAATTTTTGCAATGTTGCAAAACAGTCTAAATAGTGGTATACTAAAATTTATGTATGGATAGTGGGCAACTATGCCCTGTACCATAATAAATTACATTCGGAAGGACTGGTTTTTATGATCCTGAAAATTAGAAATGCAAAGAACGGCGTGTATGCACGAATGTGCAGTTTGGCACGAATGTAAAAATATAAACTGTAGAAAGCTTTGTCTTTAAAACAAACTACTATTTATTATCCCTATCCCCCTTACCCCCTTTCCCTCGTGAAAGGCTGTGTATGCTTGGTTGGCTTTGCGTCCTGCCAAGCCTTGTTGCATACACTGCCCGGCATCCGTGCCGGGGGAGAAAACGGGGACTGGCGTCCCTGCTCAAGCAAGGATGCTTGTAGTCAGCCACACACGGTCGTTGCACGATGCAACGACACAAACTGGCTGACAACCCGCTACTTGGGGCTACGCCCCAAACCCCAATTTTGTCAAAAAGGTTTTATAGCCTAACATCATATACAAGGAGAAAATAAAATGAGCAAGACATACTATATAACCACCCCGATATATTACCCCTCGGGTAACCCCCACATAGGACACTGTTACACAACAGTAGCCTGCGATACAATTGCACGCTTCAAGAGAATGCAGGGCTATGACGTAATGTTCCTTACAGGTACTGACGAGCACGGTCAGAAGATCGAGCTGAAAGCCGCCGAAAAGGGCGTAACTCCCAAGGAATACGTTGATGAGATAGTCGGAAACTTCAAGCGTCTGTGGGAAACCATGCACATAAGCTATGACCGTTTTATCAGAACAACGGACGACTATCATATAGAAACCGTACAGAAGATATTCAAGAAGCTGTACGAAAAGGGTTACATCTATAAAGGAACATACAAAGGCAAGTACTGCACACCGTGCGAGAGCTTCTGGACAGAAAGCCAGCTTGTTGACGGCAAGTGCCCCGACTGCGGACGTGAGGTAATTGAAGCAAACGAAGAAGCATACTTCCTGCGCCTTTCCGACTTTGCCGACAAGATCGAAAAGTTCCTTACCGAAACAGACTATTTACAACCCAAGAGCCGTGTAAATGAAATGGTAAACAACTTTATAAAGCCCGGTCTTGAAGATCTCTGCGTATCGAGAACCAGCTTTACATGGGGCATACCTGTTGACTTTGACAGCAAGCACGTTGTCTATGTATGGGTCGACGCTCTCTCAAACTATATCAGCGCGCTCGGTTACGATAACGAAAAGTACAACGACTTTGAAAAGTACTGGCCTGCCGATATGCATATGACGGCAAAGGAAATAGTACGTTTCCACTCCATCGTATGGCCGATAATCCTTATGATGCTCGATCTGCCCCTGCCTAAGCACCTCTACGGTCACGGCTGGATAAACTTCAACGGCGATAAGATGAGCAAGTCAAAGGGCAATGTAGTAGATCCCTTCGTGCTCTGCGAGCGTTACGGTGTTGACGCTGTACGTTATCAGATACTGCGCGATATGCCGTACGGCAGTGACTGCAACTTCACAAACGAGCTTATGCTCACAAGAATAAACGCAGACCTTGCAAACGACCTCGGTAACCTTGTTTCAAGAACGGTCGCAATGGCAGACAAGTATTTCGGCGGAACACTGCCCGCAGACAGAGTATCCGACGAGCTTGACAGTCAGCTTATCGGTATGGCTCAGTCGCTGTGCGATACGGTTACTCCCCTTATCGAGCAGGCTCAGCACTCAAAAGCACTTGAAGAGATCTTCAAAGTAATTTCCCGTGCAAATAAGTACATTGACGAAACCGCACCGTGGGTACTCGCAAAGGACGAAAGCAACAATGCCCGTCTTGCGACCGTACTCTATAACCTGCTTGAAACTATTCGTATCTGCTCTGCACTGCTCAGCCCCTTTATGCCCGCAACAATGCCTGAAGTATGGGAGCAGATAGGCGCAAGTGCAGAAGATACCGCTTTTGACAAGCTCGGCACATTCGGCGTTCTGCGTGCAGACGTTACGGTAAAGAAGGGCAGAGTGCTCTTCCCCAGAATCGACATAAAGAGTGAGATTGCAGAGCTTGAAAGCCTTATGAAGCCCAAGACCGTAATCAAAGAAGACGAGGATCTTGACAAGGCGGGAATAATCACGATAGACGACTTTGCAAAGGTCAAGCTCAGAACAGGTGAGATCACAGCCTGCGAAAAGATAAAGAAGTCAAAGAAGCTGCTTAAAATTCAGGTGGACGATGCAAGAGGCGGCAGACAGATAGTTTCCGGTATTGCAGAGTATTACACCCCCGAAGAGCTTATCGGAAAGAAGATCATATTCGTTGCCAACCTCTCACCTGCCAAGCTCTGCGGCGAGGAAAGCAACGGTATGCTCCTTGCCTGCGACGCAGGAGAAAAGGTACAGGTCGTATTCCTCGATAAGGATACGCCCAACGGCAGTACAGTAAGATAACATTGAGATAATATTTTAAAGGAACAAAAGACGGAATGAAAATTAAAGATTTATACACACCCGGCAAGACCGTGTTCTCGCTCGAGGTATTTCCTCCGAACAAGAACTTCCCTATTGAAACGGTCTACAAGGCAGTAGACGGACTGGTTGCCACAAACCCCGCCTATATCAGCGTAACCTACGGAGCGGGAGGAAACCGTGCAAACCGCTCCACCTGCGAGATCGCATCGCACATAAAGAAAGAGTACGGCATTGAGTCAATGGCTCACCTTACCTGCATAAACAGCACGCGTGACGATGTGGATTTTATGCTTGACGATTTTTCTTCAAACGGCATTGAAAATATCCTTGCCTTAAGAGGCGATAACAAGCCCGATGAACAGCCTAAGTTTGATTTTCCCCACGCAAGCGACCTTACGGCATATATAGCGTCAAAGGGAAATTTCGATATTGCAGGTGCGTGCTACCCCGAAACCCACGTTGACGCAGAAAGTGCCGAGGAAGACATAAAGAACCTGAAGATAAAGGTTGACGCAGGCGCTTCTCACCTTGTTTCACAGCTATTCTTCGACAATTCCTGCTATTACGATTTTGAAAAGCGTGCAAGAGCCGCAGGCATAGATGTGCCTATTTCGGCAGGAATTATGCCCGTTACCAACAAAAAGCAGATCGAGCGTATGGTAACAATGTGCGGCGCAAGTCTGCCCTCCAAGTTTGTAAAGATGATGCAGAAGTACGAGAACGATCCCGAAGCGCTTAAAAGCGCGGGAATAGCATACGCTGTCGACCAGATAGTAGACCTTATCTCAAACGATGTGCAAGGCATACACCTCTATGCTATGAATAACCCCGCTGTTGCGACACGCATCTACAACGGCATCAAGGATCTGTTATGATACTTCAGCCGATAGACAAGAACGAGGCTCTGCGTTATCTCGGCTGTAAGGACGGCACGGATAACGAGCAGATGCTCTCAATGCTGGATCTATGCGAAAAAGAGCTTTTAAAAGCCGCAAGTCCGAAGTATCTCTATGCCGTATACCCGATAAGCTTTACGAATGACGGTGTCAGAATTTCGGACAGCAATATAATACTTAAAGGCAATTCAGCCGCCGCTCATTTAAAGAACTGCGACAGGATAGTGCTTATGTGCGCCACGCTCGGACAGGGAGTAGACGTGCTTTTAAGACGTTTGCAGGTATCGGATATGGCAAGCGCCGTTATCGTTGACAGCCTTGCAGGCGCGGCGATAGAGCAGGTCTGCAACAGGGCAGAAACAGAGATATTTGAAAAAGTAAAGTCAAACAGCCGTACATGGAGATATTCTCCCGGATACGGCGACTTGCCGCTTGACATACAGTTTGATCTGCTGACGCTTTTACAGGCTCAGAAAAGGATAGGTCTTACTGTAATGAACAGCAATATGATGGTGCCTACGAAATCGGTAACGGCATTTATCGGACTGTCCGAGGGCGAGGTCGACAGAAGTACAAGAGGCTGTGAAAGCTGTAATATGAAAGACAGATGCAAATTCAGGAAAAGCGGAGGTCACTGTGGAAATTAAAACATTACTTGAACAAAGAGGACTGCTCATTTTCGACGGTGCTATGGGTACTCAGCTGCAGGCTAAGGGGCTTAAGACGGGCGAAACTCCCGAGCTTTTAAACCTTACCGCAAAGGATCTGCTGAAAGAAATACACCGCAGTTATATAGATGCAGGCGCGGATATAATTTCCGCCAATACATTCGGTGCGAACTCATACAAGCTCAGCCACAGCGGAAAGAGCGTTGATGAAATTATCACCGCAGGAATAGTAAACTGTAAAGAAGCGATAAAGGAAAGCGGTAAAGACGTTTTCTGTGCGCTTGATATAGGTCCTATAGGACAGCTCCTTGAGCCTACGGGAAGCCTTAAATTTGAAGAGGCTTACGACATATTCAAGGAAGAGATAGTTGCAGGCTATAAAGCGGGTGCGGACGTTGTTCTGTTTGAAACAATGACCGACTTATACGAGCTTAAAGCCGCTATACTTGCCGCAAAGGAAAACTGCGATCTGCCTATTATATGCAGTATGACCTTTGAAGAAAGCGGTCGTACCTTTACAGGTTGTCCCGCCGAAGCGGAAATACTGCTTTGCGAGGGACTGGGTGTAAGCGCAGTAGGTGTAAACTGCTCTCTCGGACCGAAAGAGCTTATGCCTATTATCACGACGCTGTGTGAAAAGTCAAAGATACCGGTTATAGTAATGCCGAACGCAGGGCTTCCCGACCCGGCAACGGGCGAATATTCCATAGATGCCGAAGAATTCAGCGACTATGCCGTTGAGATAGCTGATCTCGGTGCAGGAATAATCGGCGGCTGCTGCGGTACAACACCCGAATTTATCCGCCGCACGGCAGATAAGGTAAAGGGCAGAAGGTACGAGCCTAAAAAGATAGAGCGTGTCTGCACGATATGCAGCGGCACGAACGTGGTAGAGGTAAGTCAGCCGCGTATAATCGGTGAGCGTATCAATCCCACCGGTAAAAAGCTGTTCAAGCAGGCGCTTATAAACGATGATATAGACTACATCTTAGGACAGGCTATAGAGCAGGTAAACGCAGGCGCGGATATACTTGACGTAAACGTGGGACTTCCCGACATTGACGAAAAGGCGATGATGATAAAGGCTGTCAAGAGCATTCAGGGCGTTACAAACGTACCGCTCCAGATAGACAGCACTATCCCCGAGGTACTTGAAGCGGCACTGCGTGTATACAACGGCAAGCCTATGGTAAACTCGGTAAACGGCGAGGAGGAGAGCCTTAAAAACGTTCTCCCGCTCGTTAAGAAATATGGTGCGGCAGTAGTCGGACTGACGCTTGACAAGGACGGCATACCGCCTAAGGCTGAACAGCGTGTTGCCATTGCCGAGAAGATAATCAAGCGTTGTGAAGAGATCGGTATTCCGAAAGAAGACATAGCGATAGACTGTCTTACACTTACCGCATCGGCTGAACAGCTTGCAGTCAACGAAACGCTCAAGGCAGTGCGTGCGGTAAAGGAAAGATTCGGGGTAAGAACGGTGCTCGGTGTATCGAATATTTCATTCGGCCTGCCCAACCGCGAGCTTTTAAACCATATATTCCTGACAATGGCACTCGAAAACGGACTTGATCTGCCGATAATAAACCCCAACGTAGCCGCAATGACAGGCGCAGTAAGAGCATTCAAGTTATTAAAGGCGATAGATGTAAACTCTGTCGAATACATTGCCGCTTACGGCAGTGACACACCCGCGGCAGTTGCAAAGCCGAAATCTTCCGATGTAACGCTTGAATATGCTATCGACAACGGTTTAAAAGCCGAAGCGGCGAAGATAACCGAACAGCTGCTTACCGACACCGACCCGATGGTAATAATAAACGAGCGGCTTATCCCTGCCCTTGACAAGACAGGTACGCTGTTTGAACAGGGCAAGATATTCCTCCCTCAGCTGATCTTATCGGCGGGCGTTGCACAGAGCTGTTTTGATGTTATCAAGGCACACCTTGCAAAGAACAATTCCGAAACGGTAAGCAAGGGCAAGATAGTGCTTGCAACGGTAAAGGGCGATGTACACGACATAGGCAAGAACATAGTAAAGGTTCTGCTTGAAAATTACGGTTACACCGTAATAGATCTCGGCAAGGACGTTGAGTATCAGGCGGTAGTCGATGCCGCAAGAAAGCACGAGGTAAAGCTTGTGGGACTGAGCGCACTTATGACCACTACGCTCAAATCCATGGAAGAAACGATAAAGCTTATCCACGACAACAAACTTACCTGTAAGGTGGTTGTCGGCGGCGCGGTACTGACACCGGAATACGCCGAAAAGATAGGCGCAGACTTCTACGCAAAGGACGCTAAGGAAACGGTCGATATTGCGAAGAGGGTTATAGGTTAAAATATAAAATCAACCTGCGGAATTTTTCCGCAGGTTGTATTTTTATTCAAGCCATGTTCTGAACCAGTCCGGACGGCATTTTGATAAATAGGATAATTTTCCGTTACGGTATACGGCAAATTGTTTAAACCGGGTTGTATTATCATATAAAACAGCTGTATCACAAACAGCCAGCACTTTAATAAGATTTTCAAAACTTTGAATATATCTTCTTTCGACATCGCTGTCAGGTATTCCGTGACCACCATGTAAAACACGATATGCAATACGCTTTTTAGCGATCTCCGGTGATTCAACCCCTACATAATGTAATTCAATAACAAAACCTTTTTCCTTTGCTTTGAGAATATTACTTATTATACTGTTTCCGCATAATGTAGTTTCCTGATTAAAAGATACGCCTTTTTCAATATTATTTTTTATTTTTTTCACAGCTATCTTTCCCGCTTTAACGGAATCAACAGGATTATCCCATCTGCCAAACTCTCTTACTATTTCATCGGTATTTACTCTGTCATATATTTTCAAGTAGTCGAGGGTTTGATATAAAGTTGACTTTCCTGCGCCATTCACACCGGCAATGATGATATATTTCTTCATCAGAAAAGATCCCTTTCGATAACCTTTTTCTGTTTTTCCTGTAGCAAATAGTTCCAGACAGTTTCAAAGAAATCCTTTTCTTCCTGTGTTTCAGACTCTGTTATAAGTTGTAAAAAATCATCGGAATGCAGATTTTTAAAATCTTCATATACCTTTGTGTATTTTGAAACATCGCACATATAAACACCTCATTTCTTTATACAGCTGTGAAACAAACACGTTAAGTTGTTAATTTATTATAACAACTCTGCTCCGAAAAGTCAAACGTTCAAATAAATTCTATGTTTCTGCTGTTTGACTATCCCCCTCACCCGTGATATAATTACAATAATGGATAAAATTTTGGAGGGAAATATATGAATTACTACGAATACGGCAAAGAAAACGATAAGACGATCGTCTTTCTGCACGGGGCAAACTTTGTCCACAGCTTCGGCAGGCAATATCCGCTTGCCGAAAAATATCATCTTATTATTCCGCATATCATGGGCTACGGAGATGCCGCAGATGAGATTTTCGATACCGAAGCGGCAGTAAAACAGCTTGCCGATTTCATAGACGATATCGGCAAAAAGGTAACGCTTGTCGGCTTTTCGCTCGGCGCTCAGCTTAGCGTTAAACTGTGTGCGGAATATCCGCAGTACTTTTCTTCTGCGATAATAGTTAGTCCGTGGCTTATCAAAAAAGAGCCTATGCTCTCAAAGGTCATGGCTATGAACGAAAAGCAGTTTGCTTCATTCAAGAACAAACGGTTATGCAGCTTCATCGGGCTTATGAACGGACTGCCCAAAGAGCAAAGGAAAGAATTTGTCGCACAGATGCAGAATGTGCACATCGAAACTGTAAGAAGCTCAGTCGACAACGGCATAACACTTGATACAATAAACGGCTTTGAAAATGCCGACTTCCCGGTGATCGCCCTTGCAGGCAGTAAAGAGCAGGCAGAGGTACACGACAGTGTAAAAGGTCTTGCCGCTATGAATAAAAATTGCAGATATGAGATATGGGACAAAGCCGCCCATAATATCCCGCCGATGTTTGCAAAGCGGTTCAACGAACTTATCATAAGAATGGCAGAAATTTGACTATGTACAAAATTTTTATTACAGAAGACGATCCCACGATAGCGCAGACGCTGAAAAAGCACCTTGAGGGCTGGGACTATAAGGTAGAATGCGCAAAGGATTTCCGCAATATCACCTCAGAGTTTGCCGCTTTCGACCCTCAGCTCGTACTGCTTGATATAAAACTTCCGTTCTATGACGGTTATTACTGGTGCGGCGAGATAAGGAAGCTCTCCAAAGTACCGGTCATCTTCCTTTCTTCCGCTTCCGACAATATGAATGTCGTCATGGCAATGAATATGGGCGGCGATGATTTTATCGCAAAGCCGTTTGACCTGTCGGTGCTGACCGCTAAAATAAACGCCGTACTGCGCCGCGCTTATTCGTTTTCGGGCAGAAGCGACCTTATCTCGCACGGCAGTGTGATACTTGATATTTCATCGGCGGTCGTCACAAACGGCGACAGAAAAGCCGAACTTACCAAGAACGAACTGCGTATACTCCAGACGCTGATGGAGAGCGCAGGCAGAATAATCTCACGCGACACGCTTATGCAAAGGCTGTGGGAAACCGACTGCTTTGTTGATGAGAACACCCTCACGGTAAATGTCAGCAGACTGCGCAAAAAGCTTGAAAACATAGGGCTTGAAAACTACATCACGACCAAGGTCGGAATGGGGTATATGATCATATGAAATTCTTTCTTGACTTTATCAGAAGCCGCATAGTAACGCTTATCTGCGTTATTACTGCGGCTGTAATTTTCACGGTGGTATTATTGCTTTACGATCTGCCCTCAGATCCTGTGCTGTATGCCCTGTTGTTGTCGCTTGCCGCTCTTGCAGTAATAGGCACTTTATCCTACCTCAGAGCGTACAAAAAGCATAAAACGCTCTGCCGCCTTGCAAAAGAGATCACTATAACAGCGGACAATCTCCCTGCGGCAAAATCTCCCGATGACAAGGACTACACCGCGCTTATAAAGACGCTGTACGATTATTCAGCGACACTCAGGGAAAGCTCCGCAGAAAAGCTCAGAGCAACAAAAGAATACTACACCATGTGGGTGCACCAGATAAAAACGCCGATCTCCGCAATGCGCCTTATCCTCCAGTCCGAGGACAGCGAAAGCAACCGCAGGCTGTCGGACGAGCTTATGAAGATAGAGCAATATGTCGATATGGCACTGTGCTATGTAAGACTTGAGAGCGCCGACAACGACCTTGTACTAAAGCATTACAGCCTTGACGATATAGTAAAAAAGTCGGTGCGCAGGTTCTCCTCGCAGTTTATCGGAAAGAAGCTCAGCCTTGATTATAAAGAGCTTGATACCGATGTCCTCACCGATGAAAAATGGTTGTCATTCATAATAGGACAACTGCTGTCAAATGCGATAAAATACACCGATAAGGGTTCGGTATCAATTTATATGAAGCCCGGTACGGATAGAAAAATACTCTGTATCGCCGATACCGGTATGGGCATTGACCCTGCCGACCTGCCGAGAATTTTCGACAATGGCTACACCGGGCTTAACGGCAGATATGATATGAAAGCAAGCGGGATAGGCTTGTACCTTTGCCGCATTACGGCGGATATGCTTGGCATTACAATAACAGCTCAGTCCGAGCTTGGAAAAGGCTCTGTATTTATGCTTGACCTTACGGAAAGCAAAATAAAGCACGAATAATTTGCAATATTACAAAAATGTAAGACGGATATCCCGATTGTAAGACGGATAAATGGCGCACTTCCGTTATTTCAGCTATAATATTGTCATAGCTTAAAGGAGGTACAATATGAATTTACTTGAAGTAACGGGACTTAAAAAGGTCTACACACAGCGGCTCGGTGCAAAGCCCAATGTTGCACTGCGCAACGTCAATTTCTCTGCCGCAAAGGGCGAATATATCGCCATTATGGGCGAAAGCGGCTCGGGCAAGACAACACTGCTGAATATACTCGCGGCGCTCGATAAGCCTACCGCAGGCGTTGTAACGCTCTCAGGCACCGATATAACGAAGATCAGGGACGCAAATGCGGCACTGTTCAGACGCGAGCATCTCGGATTTGTATTTCAGGATTTCAATCTGCTCGACACATTTTCAGTCCGCGACAATATATTTTTGCCGCTTGTGCTTATGGGCAAGGAATACGATGAGATGAACGCAAGACTGCTACCCATAGCCGCAAAGCTCGGCATAAGCGACCTGCTCGACAGATACCCCTACGAAATATCGGGCGGTCAGAAGCAACGTACCGCAGTTGCCCGCGCACTGATAACAAACCCCGATATACTGCTTGCGGACGAGCCCACAGGCGCGCTTGACTCAAAGGCATCGGACGAGCTTCTCCGTCTGTTCGGCGACATCAACCGTGACGGTCAGACAATACTTATGGTAACCCATTCGGTTAAGGCGGCAAGCAGCGCCTCACGCGTACTTTTCATAAAGGACGGCGAGGTGTACCACCAGATATATAAAGGCATTTCCACCACGGAAGAATTCTACGGCAAGATAAACGACACTCTCACAGTGCTTATGTCAGGCGGTGACCGCTGATGAAAACACTGTTCTACCCCAGACTTGCGGCAAACGGCATAAAGAAAAACAAGCGCCTTTACCTACCGTATATCCTTACCTGTGTCGCTATGGTAATGATGATGTACATTACGACCTATCTTGCCCGGAGCGAAAGCATAGCAAATACAAACCGCGGCGTTTACGCCCAGTGGTGTCTTTGGCTCGGAATAATCGTAATGACGATATTCTCGACCGTATTCCTTTTCTACAGCTATTCCGTGCTTATAAAAAACCGCGGTAAAGAGTTCGGAATGTACAATATCCTCGGCATGAACAAGCGCAATATTGCACGCATACTCACTCTCGAAAGCATTTTCACACTGCTTATATCACTTCTCGGCGGGCTGACAGTAGGCATACTCCTGTCACGCCTTGCAGAGCTTTGTATGTTCAGACTTCTCGGCATTGAGCCTGTCGGCGGACTTATAGTTGACCCTGCCGCAATAGCAATAACCGCCGCCGTTTTTGCGGGAATATTTCTTCTGCTTCTGCTCTACTCTTTTGTCCGCATAGGCAGGCTCAGCGCAATAAAGTTATTGCACAGCGAAAAGGAGGGTGAAAAGCCGCCCCGCGCAAACATCGTGTTTGCAATAATCGGCGCGGTACTGCTCGCACTTGCCTACTATATAGCCGTTACCACGCAGTCCGGTCTTGGAGTTATCACGATGTTCTTCATAGCAGTACTGCTTGTAATTATCGGAACATATATGCTGTTTGTCAGCGGTTCTGTCGCACTTTGTCGACTGCTTATGAAAAGCAAAAAGTACTACTACAAAGCAAACCACTTTGTATCCGTATCGGGTATGACATACCGTATGAAAAGAAACGGTGCGGGACTGGCATCTATCTGCATACTGTCAACTATGGTACTTGTTATGCTTTCGTCCACCATCAGCCTATTTTCGGGCATTCAGACAAGCACGCTTGTACGCAGTCGCGACATCTCTGTGATACTTAAATACGACAGCTATAGCGAAAGTGTAAACCACACCCTGTCGGACTATTGCGACACAGCATTTAATACGGCAAAAGCCGGGAATTACAACCCCGTAAACGCCATGTCTTATGATTATCTCGAACTAGGCGGTTATTATTCCGATAATACGATACACTTAACACCTGCGGCTGAAAAGAGCGATAACAATTCTTCGGATATCAGGGATTTCTACTTCATCACCCTTTCCGACTACAATAAAACTGCCGATATGAACGAAACCCTGTCAGATGGCGAAATACTGATAGCTTCTTCTGACAAAACAGGCGGTGAAATATCAATAAACGATAAAAAATACAAAGCGAAAAACGTCCCCATGCCGAAAAGCATTACCTACGGCGAAACGATCTACAGCGTATTTTTCGTAATTCTCCCCGACAGTGACGCGCTCTACGATATGTTCTTGCTGAATAAACAGATCTACGGCGAAAACGCATCGTGGCTCAACCGTTACTACGGCTTTGACGTTGACGGAAGCGCCGCAGACGAACAAGCTCTGTGCGAGGATATTTCAAACACGCTTGCGGTAAAATGCAGGTACTCCGAGAACATTCTCCCCTCAGCCGAGGGCAGAAGCGAAAACCTTGATTTTCTCATTGCCACCTACGGCGGACTGCTCTTTTTAGGCATATTCTTAGGGCTTGTGTTCATTTTCGCCACCGTGCTTATTATCTACTATAAGCAGGTATCGGAGGGGTACGAGGACAGAGAACGCTTCGCGACAATGAGAAGTGTGGGTATGACCGAAAAAGAGATAAAAAAGAGCATCAACTCGCAGGTTCTCACCGTATTCTTTGCTCCGCTAATTGCCGCGGGAATACACCTTACCTTTGCTTTCCCGATAATACTGAAAGCCGTTAAAATGCTTGGCTTTGCAGACAGTACGCTGTTATTTGTTGCTAATCTTATCTGCTTTGCGGTGTTCGCCCTGTTCTACATCTTCGCATACAAAATAACATCGGGGATTTATCTTAAGATCATCGAAAGGAAATAAGCTATATATGCTGAAAGGGGCTGTGTCACAGCCCCTTTCTTACATAACAAGAGAATAAACCGCCGAAAAATAATGCAGATGTGTAAGAACTTCTTTTTAAACTTAGGCAACAAATTACTCAACTTTCAAATGAAAACTTGACATCAACAAGCACAAGTGGTATAATTCATTTTAAAGTTGGGTAACAATATAACTAACTTTAAAATGAACGGCGGTGCATTATGGAACAGATCATCAGAAGAGACAGTTATCTTAACAGGCTGATCGAAAAAAAAGAAAACGGTCTGATCAAGGTTATTACCGGTATCAGAAGGTGCGGCAAGAGCTACCTGCTCTTTAATTTGTTTTATGATTATTTAGCAGAAAGCGGTGTGAAGGAGGAGCAGATCATTACGATTGCTCTTGACGACGATGCCTTTGTACAGTATCGTGATCCCGATGAGCTATCCAAATATCTCAGATCAAAGATAGTCAACAAGGAACAGTACTACGTCCTTATTGACGAAGTTCAGTATGCTATTTCCAAGGAAGAACTTAAAAATCCGGAAGATATCCGTCTGTATAATGTTTTGAACGGTCTTATGCGTCTTCGCAATGTTGATATCTATGTTACCGGAAGCAATTCTAAAATGCTTACCAAGGATGTACTGACTGCGTTCCGCGGCAGAGGTGACGAGCTCAAGGTTTTCCCGATCTCATTCAAGGAGTATTACAATTTTGCAGGCGGTGATAAATCGGATGCCTATGAAGAATACGCTTTGTACGGCGGTATGCCGCTTGTTATCTCTAAAAAGAGTGACGTTGAAAAAATGAGTTACCTGCGCGGCTTATTTACCGAGGTATATTTCAAAGATATTGTTGAGCGATATGATATTGCACTCCCTGATGTGCTTGAAGAATTGACCGATGATTTGTGTTCATCGATCGGCTCGCTTACTAATGCCAGCAAGATAGCAAACACTTTACAAAGCGTTAAAGGTATCAGGGTGTCGAGTGCCACCGTTTCAAGCTATCTGAACTATCTGACAGAATCTTTCCTTTTCAGCAATGCAAAGCGATACGATGTAAAGGGCAAAAGGTATTTTGAATATCCGTCAAAGTATTATTGCACCGATGTGGGACTTCGGAATGCAAGACTGAATTTCAGACAGCAGGAAGAAACTCATATTATGGAGAATATCATTTATAATGAGCTTCTGTGCCGCGGGTATTCTGTTGACGTGGGTGTTGTTGATATCGTGGAAAGAAATGATAATAAACAATCCAAAAAACAGTGTGAGATCGATTTCGTTGTAAATGTCGGTTCAAAGAAGTACTATATTCAGTCTGCGCTGAATGTCGGCGATCCGACCAAAATGGATACCGAGCTAAGACCTCTTAAGAATACCCATGATTTTTTCAAGAAGATCATTGTCAGTAAAACTTCTCAAAAGCCCTGGATCGATGATGACGGAATATTGCACCTGGGCTTATATGAGTTTCTCTTAAATGAAAACGCATTAGATATGTAACCGTGTTCCAGCAATGAGGGGCTGTGACGAAATGCAAAATTTCATCACAGCTTCTCTGTTTATCAAAGCTTGATTGAAATTGCAGTGCAACATATTGTAAAAAACCAGAGCAATAAATATACAGCCAACAACTCTGAAAACAGTTCCGATATTGACAAGGTGTTAATAATTTCGTGAGTGTATCGGTGCAACTGCGCTAACATTAACCCTTCAAAAAAACGCTACTAACCTAA
>CAKSTB010000014.1 GCA_934490165.1 uncultured Ruminiclostridium sp.
TTGCTCAAGTTGCGTTACCGGCGGTGGCAATGTGCCACTGCAAATTCGCCGTTCTGACGGTTGGCAATTTGCTCGAGTTTACGTTATCGGCGAGCGCTTACAGCGCACCCTATTGACGTTAGTACAGATTTATTTTTATAAGAAATATTAAGCAAAGCTGTGACGAAATGCAAAAATTTCATCACAGCTTCTTGATTTATCCAAATTCCATTAAAATTGCTGTTGTCTGCCACGCAAAACGCAAAAAGTGGGAAACCACGGGATAAGCCGAAATTAAGCGGGATAAATCAGCACAAAGCTGATTGTTATGCGGTTTGTTGCGTGTCACAAGTGGTATATCCGGCACGATGCGCAAAAGTGAGTTGTCAAAAAAATCGGTGCGTTTTTGCACCGATTTTTTTATATCTGTTGAAAAGGAGAAGCGTTTTAAATAACCGTTTCAAGCTGTTTTAATTGCATTTCAAAAGCCGTTAAAGCGCATTACAAAGCGTTTTAACGGCTTTTCTTCTGCCTTAGTGCAGATTTAAATAATTTCCATTTATTTAAAATGTTAGCAAGGAAGTCAAGGAATAAATATTCCTTTATCAAGGAACAACTTCCTTGAGCGTTTTGTTTGTTGAAAAATCCAAAGGAAAAGTTAATATTGTACTATTTTATTCGTTTTTACCGAAACGGTTCTTTATCATCATTAAAATGATACCGCCTATAAGACCTATATACCCAAGTGAAGTGAGTGTAATATGTAAAGGATCGGATTCGTGATGTCCGATCATCATGAGAACAAGTCCTGCAATTATTGCTGTAATTGCAATCTTTTTAATACGCTGAACTTTCGGATCAACCGGAAGCTGCTCTGTAAAATCTGTATTGTTTTGTGAATAATCCTGCTTTGATGTTGCTGATTTACGCCGCTTTGATTTTCCCGACGAAGTAGAATATGAGATACCTGTACCGGGGATTGAGAAAGTTTTTCTTGTGCGACCTTTTGCTGATTTTGATATGCGGAATCCTTTTGTACCCCAGCTATATCCTACACCTGATTTGCTAAGATTAAGGCGGAATCCACCACCGAGTTTAATACTTTTTCTGAAACGTAATCCCATTATAAACCTCCTTTTTACAGTGAACCTATAACCTTTCCCTTACACACACAAGTATCATCTGATCCGATTCGGATGTCCTTATACTTATTATTAAGAGAAATCAAGCGATCTTTTCCTCGCTCTTTTATGAAGCCTTCACCATTAACTATAAAAATACCTATATCTCCGATGTTAACATCTTCATCAGCGGCAACAAGAACGATATCTCCGTCAAAGTATGCCGGCTCCATTGAATCACCATGAACACGGAGTGCAAATGAAGCTCTCCCGGTAAGATTTGTTGCCGGTACCTTTATATAAGAAGTTGTATCTTCGTGCAGATACTCGCCGGCTCCTGCGGATACCGGGAGTGCCGGGAACGGCAGAGATATGTATTCAGGCTCTTCTATTTCTTCTGTTTCAGTCTGTTTTGAAGACTGTTTTAACGGTATTTTAACAGTATCTTTTTTCTTTGCCGCTTCGAGCTCAGCAAGGACGGCGGCTCTCTCTCTGATCTGAGCTTTTTTTATGTCATTGACCGCTCTGTAGTTCGTTAATAATTCTTCTTCATCTGGAGAACAATTTAACGATTCCTTTCCGAATATAAGTGTGTCTGTAGATACATTTAAACGCACTGCAAGTTTTGCAACTATGTCAGAATTAGGCGATGCTCCTTTCTTCCAGTTTGATATTGAGCCTTTAGCTCCGCCACACTCTGCAACTAATGGTGTAATTTTTATCCCTTTACTATCGCAAATAGACTTCAAATTATCATAAAACATACAAAAGAACCTTTCAGAATTTGTACACTATCCACAAAGTTCATTTAAATGGGTAGAATTAGTTGACAAACCCATTTAAATGAACTATAATTAACTTGGGTTAAGAAACAGGGTATAGTTACCCATAGTTATTTTAACACACCGCCTGAGCGGTGTCAATCGAAAACAAGCGAAAGGAGTACAGATGAACGAATTAAAAGTATTCAGTAGCTCTGAGTTTGGCGAGTTAGGCGTAATGCTCATTGGCGGAAAGGAATATTTCCCTGCAACGCAATGTGCAAAATTATTAGGATATGCTCGTCCTGCTGATGCAATATCAGCTCATTGCAAAGGGGTCTGCGTTTTACCGACCCCTTCTTCAGGGGGAGTTCAAAACACCAAATATATTCCTGAAGGCGACTTGTACCGACTAATTATAAGAAGTCGGCTTCCTGCGGCAGAGCGTTTTGAACGCTGGGTATTTGATGAGGTATTACCGAGCATAAGAAAAAGCGGCGGATATGGAATTGATATTGAAGCCGTTATAGCAAAAACAGCTACCGCTGTTGTCAGTGAAGTTGTAAAGCAGATACTTCCATTGCTCAAAGCAGAGCCGACTATCTCGGTAGAACGGCTCTGGGAAGCACCGACAAGGCGAATCCGAAAGGATTGCAGTATAATCAGCCGATTGGATTATTCGTTGCGTAATGAAATTGACGAAATGTTGGTATCACAGCAATACACATATGAGGAAATAAGGCAGTATCTGCTTGAAAAAGGCATAAGAGTGTCAAAATCCTCATTAGCCCGCAGATACCTTAAATTATCTGAAATTTGAAAGAGGTGACAAAGAATGACATACTCCAAAAACATCATAAGACTGCGTCAGGAAAGAGAACTGTCGCAGGAAGAAGTAGCCGATGCCATAGGCGTAACGCCTGCGGCGGTCTGTGGCTGGGAACGTGGTAATAAGCAGATGTCTATCGCTAATCTGATCTGTCTGGCGGATTTCTTTGCTGTATCGACAGACGAAATACTCGGAAGGAGATCTAAATGAGCATTAAGGATAAAAAGAGAATCCTTACGGACTATTACCGTAAGCACGGCGGACTGCCTAAAGGCAATCTTGATATAGATGCCGATACCGATACAGTCGGCAATGTTTTTGTCAATGACTCCTATGTCGGAGCGTTTGATTACTGCAAAGGTGAGTTTATCGCACTCGCCTGAGCCGCCCGCTTGAGCGTATCAAGCCCAGACCCACCGACCGCCGGAAGGAAATCCGGGATAAAAAATTAGTCGGAATGAAACCGCACAGGCTGGTCGTGCGTTTACCCGACGGAAGATCGGGAGGCTCGAGATGATAGACGTTGCCAAAGTACGATATCCGCCCGCTTGAGCGTATCAAGCCCAGCGCATTATGTTGACTGGCTCACCACAAACGAAGCGCAAAAATCGGTAGGAGCGTGATGACAGCTCGGAAAGACGAGCATATATGCAGACTGAGAGCTAACGGCTTGAAGTTTGCTACAGATCCTTTCTATATTGTCGAAACGGAAAGCCGCAAGGTTTTCCGTCTGCAGGGAATGACCGCCCTGTACTGATGATGGCAGGTCAGAAAGTGTGTTTTTATGAAGAAAAAAATTCTCTATTCTTACATAATTCCAGCAGTAGTCGCTATGATAGTAACCATTGTAATAAGATTATTGACAGATTTGTTACAATGCTTACTGCTATAGGTATTATGACGCTATTAAGAATTAGCCTTCTTCTTTCGTCTCTAGTCTTCCTAATGTTCAATACACCATCTTCCGTTATTTGATATTTTACTTCCTCTAAAGGTTCACCCCATCTTGATAACTTAGAAGCAATGTAAATATATCCTATATCCGAAAGTTCGTTTATTGATATTTTTGTAGAAGCTTTAAATCGTTTCTTAAGCGCAGAAACCTTCACAGGTTCTGCTGCTTTGAAAATATACTTTAACATTTTTTCGCTATCTCGTGTTAATTGTTGCATACTATTACACCTCTCACAATTATTATATCACAATTAAGCCGAAACGGGCAACAGCCCGTCTGCAGGGAATGACCGCCCTGTACTGATGATGGCAGGTCGGAAAGGAAAATATTATGCCCGAGCAAAATAAAATTGCCGCAGAAACGATAACCGAGCAGAAAAGTTCAATCGAAAACTGTTCTGCGGATAGAAACACTGTTATTGATTTCCTGTACGCTTCTTGTGTCAAGGCTTCTCAAAATATTGAGAAAAACCATAGCAGAAAACGCTTACACAAAGTCAAAGTTAAGGTCAAGAAAAAACATATAGCCACCGACAATTTTGAATTGCAGGCGGCTATAGCGGAAATTTTTCATAAGCAGTCGGAGTTTATCAACGAAGTTTTTCAGTATTTATATTCAGTAGAAAGTGCAAAAGCTTTTGGTGAAAGCGAATACGAGCTTATTATTAAAGACAGGGCACATCAGATTTTAAAAACTGCTTATGAAACAGCTGATTCAGAAATCTGGAAATTGTAAACCTTGCTTTTCAAACGCTTCTTTCAGTGTTTTGTGATATTCTTCTAATGCTTCACGAACAAGTGCATTTATATAAGTACGCTCTTTATGATATTCCGTTGGCATCATTTGCGGAAATCTGTCTGCGTTCCTGCTTTTTTCAAGATTAAGGACTTCTTGTCCGGCACTTTCTTGTGCTTTTAGCATTATTCTCATAAAAGTATAATTTTCTGACATAATTTCACCCCCTCTCACAATCATTATATCACAATTAAGCCGAAACGGGCAATAGCCCGTCTGCAGGGAATGACCACCCTGTACTGATGATGGCAGGTCGGAAAGGAGGTTGATCAAGATGGGTGCAATGATAAGCACTGCAGAGCTTGCAACCATAAAAGGTTGCACACCACGTTACATAAGGCAATTAGCCCAAACCGGTAAGTTACCCTTTACGGAAAAAGCCGATGCGGCAAATAACCGCAAAGAATATCTGTTTGACATTGATCAGATGGACGAAAAAATCCGTGAGCGGTATTATAACTCCAAGCGCAAAGAGCTTGAAATATCACCGCCTAAAACGGTTGAAAAACAGCGTTCAAAGGCTGTTGCAAAGCCGTTTGAAGAGTACACGGAAAACGAACGGCAGCAGGCGGCGGACTGGATCAAGATACTTAAGGTCTGGGAGATGTACCGGAACAAGAGTAATCGCAAAAAAGCCGATACGGATCTACTTTTTGTAGCCAAGATGCAGCTTGAACATCCCGAGATAGATATATCCACCGATATACTGTATCGCAAGTACGCCGCATTTAAAAACGGCGATATTGAAGGTCTTATAGATAAGCGTGGCGGATGGAATAAGGGTCACACCGATATTCCGAAGCATATACTTGACGCTTTTTTGTATTTCTATCTTGACGAACGCAGATTGCCGGTGTCCCGCTGCTATCAGCTTATGATAGAGTGGGTTACGGAGTTTTATCCGCAGGATCTTGATAAGATACCTTCCGAGCGTAGTTTTCGCCGGCAAGCCGAAAAGCTTCCTCAGGCAGTAATTGCGCTGATGAGATACGGCGAAAAGGCATTTACCGATAAATACATACCTTACATCGAACGACTGTATGACGATTTGCAGGCTAATGATGTATGGATTGCCGATAACCACACCTTCGACTTTATTACATATTGCGAAAATAATGCTCAGAAGACACATCGTATGTATCTTACAGCGTTTCTTGATGCGAAGTCGGGAGTGCTTGTCGGTTGGAATTTGACCGAACAGCCCGATTCGCACAGTACCCTTTTGGCACTTCGTCACGCAATAAAGCGTTTCGGCGTTCCGAAATCGGTGTATTTTGATAACGGTTCTGAATTTTTGACGCATGATATAGGCGGCAGAGGTCACAGAACAAGGAAAACATGGAATGCAGACGATATACCGCCGACTATATTGCAATTGCTTGATATTACAATGCACAACGCAATAGTCCGTAACGCTAAAGCGAAGCCTATCGAGCGTACATTCGGAACACTGAAGAACCATATCAGCCGAGTTATCGAGACTTTCTGCGGTGGTACTATTTTAGAGCGTCCGGAGAGCCTCAAATACAAGCTGAAATACGGCATAGTCCCCGAGGACGATCAGATAAGAGCGGCACTTGAGGTGCTTATAGACGGCGACTTTAATGTTTCCGAGTACGGCGGTAAAGAACGCAAGTATAAGAGTATGAGCCGAATTGACGTATGGAACGAATCGATCAAATACACAAAGTTCCGAGACGCCAAAGACGAAGATCTATCGCTTCTTCTTGCAAGAACGACCCGGTATCAGAAAATCAAGCGCAATGGCGTATATATCGAGCTGGCAGGAGAAAAGCTGTGGTACTCGGCTCCGGACGCATGGAAGTATCAAGGCGAGGAGGTCTATGTCAGATACGACCCGGCAAACTATCAGACGGTGCGCATCTACGACAAGGAAACAGACGCCTACAGATTTACATGGACGCTCGAGACTGAGCTTAACGTGCCGTATATTACGGACGATACCGATGAAATTGCAACAGCCGAGAAGAAAATCCGCACGGTTACAAGAGTAATACACGACTATACAAAGGGTCTCACGGCGTCTATCACAGAAGAACAGGCTATTGACTTCCTGACGGCAACTATCAACCGTGCTGAAAGAGGCAGAGAGAAATTCAGGATTGAAAAGCCGACAAAATTCAAGCCGGTATTTTCAGATAAGTTCAAGGAGGACAACCCCGTTTTATCCGATGTCGATGAGGTGTTCATTGACATTGATAAGATAAATAATAACGCATTAAAGCGGAAAGGATGATTAAACCATGGAGCAGACAAAGGAAGTTTCATTGCTTGCAAAATTCGACGAGCTTGCGGCAGAAATGGGCTCGGCAAACAAAGCCGCAAATCGCATCGGCATTCCGGCATCAACAATATCAATGCTCAAAAAGGGAGCGTACAACGGAAATACGGACGCTCAGTTTGCAAAACTCGCCGCATATTTTGACACCAAGACAGAGGGTGCAGAGGGCTATAGCGAGGTAGATTATGCACCGACAAGCATATCGGAGAAAATCTATCAGACAATCAAGACCTGCCAGATCAAAGGCGGTGTTGCTATAGCAACAGGCGATAGCGGTATCGGCAAAACAAAAGCTGTACAGAAATATCACGCAGATAACCCGGTAAATAGTATCGTAATTACTGTGAATCCGTGCTTTAAATCAGCAAAAGCGGTGCTTAAACTGATTGCGCTTGAGCTGAATGTACCCATATCGCAGGCAACAGATGATTTGTGGCTTGCGATAGCACAGAAGCTACATGACGGTATGGTTATCATCATCGACGAAGGACAGCTGCTGACATTCCACGGAATAGAAACTATCCGTAGCTTTGCCGATTATTTCTCTGACAGAGCTCAGACGCTCGGCGTTGCTTTCGTAGGCGATAACGGCATCGAAGAAAAATTTGAGGGGAAAACACGGCGCAACTATCGTCAGATCAACAACCGTAAGTGGTTATCGCCGAAATTCGTTACTACCGACATCAAGCGTGAGGACGTGGATATGATGTTTCCTCTGCTCGTTTCTTCTCACATGGAGCAGGAACTTGAGTTTCTTCACAAAGTTGCTCAGAGCGAAGCCGGGCTCAGAGGAGCGGTCAGACTGTTCTCGCAGGCGTATGATAACGGCTGTTATACCCTTAAAGGTCTTGCATCTATGGCAAAGTTTATGCGAATTGATATACGCAGTGTTGTGAGGTGACAGTATGCACGGGAAGAAACCATCAAGAGCGCAGTATGATTATCTGAAACGTGCGCACATCAACCCTGACAACTGGCTGATTGCCAAAGATACGCCGACAATAATGCTTCTTGTCTGCCGGCATAACAGACAAACAAAGCTGATAAAAAAGGAATGGTACAATAAATGAGAAAATTTTTAAATAATGTTCTGATGCTTGCCGTTGCCTTCTTTGCCGGCACAGCAACCGTAAGCGTAATTGATTATGCAAACGCCGTTGCCGATCGTCCCGACAACTCAATCGGCGGCGAGGTGCTTATAATTCCACTTATGCTTTTAATTCTCTACATAGGTTGGTTACTGGCAAAGGTGTATTTCAGCACGGTTATAGCTGATAAAATTTACAACAGCGCATATAAAAAAGGCTATAACAAAGGCAAATCAGAATAATCGCAGGGAGCGAAAGCTCCCGTGTAATGTCGCCGTGGACGGTCACAAGCCCGTGAAAAGACAGAGTGTACGAAAGGTGGTGAAAGAAATGAGCAATATGAAACAGATAGAAGTAATAGTTGCCGAAGCGATGAAATGCGGTATGTCATACGGTCAGTTTGTGGCTAAAAATCCACATTATGTAGCAAGTTTATCGCAGATTGCGGCGATCAGAAAAAAAAGAGGTCAGAAGCGTCGTGAAATCAACTAATCTACATAGAATGCGTACACCCGAAAGCGAAAAGCGAGATACGGCACAGAAATGTTACTCTTGTGAGTATAAATATCTCGACGAAAACGGTAGTCCCACTTGCAAGAACAAGCTTATCCCAATTATTGCTTTCGGGTGCTACAGACGAAAAATCTATAAAAATCAGGGAGTATAAGTTCCCTGCTCTAATGCAGCTGCTGATCAGCAACGGTCACAAGCCCGTATAAATGCAGAGTGGAGTAATAAAAAACAAGGAGGAACTATTATGGCAATGTTGAAAAGCAAAAGACTTACAGCTAAGCGGTATGTTTGTCTGCCAAAAGATCTTTGCGAGTATGCAGGTCTGACCCCCGGCGAAGCTATAGACCTTACGGTCGATGACAATACCGGTGAAATCCGTATCAGAAAGCACGTTCCCGTATGCAGATTCTGCGGCAATCGCACCGATGCAGTAAATTATCGCGGCGTGGATATATGTCCGGAGTGTGCGGATGTTATGTCAAAGGCGGTGATAAAATGACAGTAACTAATGAAATAATTGCCGCAAAAGTAGCCGAAATAGCAAAGCTGACAAAAGAAAAAGCTGAACTTGAGCTTAAATTCAAGGAGCTTGAAGCGTTCTTTTTGAAGCTTGGCAGTGATAAGCTCCGTGACAGTAAAAGAAGAACCTGCAGTTTTGAGGATGATGACGGACATGACGTTACATACACCGAAGCCAGAACAGTAAAGATTATATCTCCTGCCGTTCTGAAGCGTCTGATGGGAGACGCTTTCGGCGATTTTGTCAAAGAAACAGTCGAGCCGAAGTACACATTTAAGAGCAAAGAGCTTGAGCGCACATTTGCAAGCGTTTATTCAGCCGACATCGCAGTCCCTGAACGCAAGCTGACGGTAGACGAGTTCTACGATCAGTTACCGTGCGACGATTCCGCAAAGAGCGCACTTCAAAAGAAGCTTAAAGGTGCGAACTTCCTGACAGACTGTAAAAACCTTGTTTCGATAGGTGGATTTTCAGATGAAGATGCCGCAGATTATGCGTATCTTTTCTCGGAGTGCCTTGAATGGCAGCGTTTTATGACTGTTTTAGATACCATTGAAAGTAAGCGCACTGTAGAAGAGGTCATCAGAGCAATCAACAGTGCTATATCGGTATCTGATACTACGAAAATCACGGTGTAACATGGATATAAAGCAGAAACGCAGGTTCATCTACAGCCTTGGACGTAAGTGCGGACTTGTCGACGATGGGAATAAATCAGATGATCTGCACGGCTTTGTGTATCAGCTCACACTCAAAGAGTCAATATCGGAACTGAACGATGAGCAGGCGGACATAGTGCTCAAACAATTGCAAGCTAACCTCCGGGCAATAACCCCGGAGGTCAAGGCATATATAAGCAACGCTCAGATAAGCAAGATTTTCGGGCTTATGTATGAGTTTGCAAAGCTGTCCCCGTCAGCGGTCACCGTCAAAGAACGGCTATGCGGCATTATTAAAAAAGAGCTTGGTATTACCGTCAATCCGAAATATGACATTTTCAAAGGCTTTTCAGAACGTCAGGGTGCGGAGCTTATTGACACGATCAAACGATATGTTCGGGCGGAAAAGCGTAGGAAGGAGCGTATCGATGGCAAAATCAAAACTTGATTATCTGCAGATAAAGCATCTGACAGGAACGCAGGCGGAAATAGCTGAGGTGATCGGTATCGAAGCGTATCGCAAGCTTGTCAGCTACTTCGGAGGTGAGCGCATTGCCGTTGCAAAGCCGTCAACGCTTATAAGCTTTGCTGTCGCAAGGAATATAGCTGAAGAAAACGGTTATTCCGAAGAGGTCATGACGGCACTGGAGTTGTCTAAAAAAGAACAAGAAAAAATTATCGCCGGACTGAAATAGTCCGGCGATAGCTGTTGCACATTATAATTGAAATTAAATAATCAAAATTTAGTAATCAAAAAACAAATTACATAATTTGTATTACAGAACTGTTTGACTTAACAGTTTCCGAATGTTTGAAAACAATATTTATTCACGTCCTTTCGTTGGATAATAGATAAAATACCAATATACAAGTTTTACACCTCCAAAAGCAATCATCATCATTCCGAGTTTTCTTAGAACATCTATAATTGTTATTGACATATTTCGATATTTGTGATAAAATCTAAGCACTGGGAAGCTGAAGTGCTTCCCATCTTGCTTAAATTGGTACATTTATAGATAGAAAGCTGATTACTGACCTAACATCATTATAATCAACCTTTCGACCACTATAAGCACAGTACCTACGATCAAGTCCAGACAAGCACTCGCAAGTATCTGTTCATACTTATGTATGTGCTTTTTGGGCTTTTTCTTATTACCACGCATATCTTGGCTGACCTCCCTTCCGTATATATTTGTGCAACAGCGACATTTTTCCTTTCCGTATATATTATATCATTCAATTAAATGATATTCAATCGAAAAATGTTACAATATATTAAAGCAAAAATCAGCAATAATATCAATTGAATTTTAGCCAATCACATGGTATAATATATCAGGTGTGTGTCAGTAACCTCTATGGTTACTGACACACACCTTTATTTTTTTGTTTTGGTATGTTAAAATGAAATTACATTAAATATAGTACATAAAAATTGCGCATTATAAAGCCATTTGAAAGGATTTTATATAATGGAAATCGGAACAATACTATCAACGGCTATTAACATAATAATTACAGCCGCAATCGGCATTATATCATATTTTGTTAAGCGTACAATAGACAGGCAGGACAAATGCGTTACCAGATCCGAACTCGAAAGCCATATCGATATGATAAAGGAATGTAAGGGCGATATCAAAAACCTGAACGACAGATATGCCACTAAAGCTGAAGTCGAAGAAATCAAGCACACTATAGACAAGATCGACAGTGCAATTGACGAACTTAAGGATACGGCAGTCAAAAATTCCGAGTTTATCCGTGTTATGACACGTCTGGAAACAAAGATAGATAATCTTGCCGATAAGGACAGGAGGGGCAATTGATGAATATAAAAGATCAGCTCAGGAAAAACAAGTTTATAAAAAACAATGGGGCTGTGATCAGAGCAATCAATCTGCTCCGTACCGATTACGTCAATCTCGTAGATGTAACTGCTGCCCTTGAGCCTCAGATTGCTGAAAACGAAGCACTTGACAGTCTTAATTATCTGCTTGAAGGTGGATATATACGGCTCGTGAAGATACGTTCCGAACAGGCTGTAGAGTGCATCGGCGACGATTATACACAGCTTGCAGGTAAGCTGACCGCTAAGGGCATTCAGCTTGTTAACGGTGCTATCGAAGATCCTTGCATAGATCTGTAAGGAGGCGATACTATGAAAAAACGTAATCGTAAAAGAGGTAAAGTCGACAAGCTGCCGTGCGACATCAGGGAAACCGTTGATATGATGATAAATAACCCGTCAGAATATCGCTACAGTGACATTGTAGATTTCATCCGTGAAAACGGTTATGAGGTATCGAAATCTTCGGTAGCACGTTATGCACAGGCTCTGAATGCTTCTTTGGAGCAGGTAATGCTTATAAGCAATAACTTCCGTCTTATAAACGAGGAGCTTGCCAAATATCCGGATCTTGATGTTTCTGAGGCACTGGCACGATTAACAAATCATAAGGTAATGGAAGCAATTCAGAATTTAAGCGAAGACAGTCTGAAAGACGTGCCGCCAGAAAAGCTGATCGCCGCAGTGCCTTCGCTTATAAAAGCGGCAACATACAAGCGTGACACAGACGCTAAGAACCGTTCTTCCATGGATGCAGCGTATGATGTTTTCAAGGAAGACATCTTCGCCGCTATGGCTAAGGATAATCCTCAGCTGTACTCACAGCTTGTCGCATATATCAGAGGTAAGCAGAAAGAGGGTGACGGCGAATGATATATGTAATATATGTACAGTCAGGATCTGAAACGACTGTTATGTACTCGATGCGTGAACTCGGTTATACGGCGTATGTGCCGAGAGAGTTGAACAAGTATCGCAAAAAGGGCGTATGGCACGAGGAGATCAGACCGCTTTTTGACGGTTACATATTCTTTCAGACCGACCGCCTGACAGCCGATGATTATTATACCATTCGCAAAATACACGGTGTTGGCAATTTTGTCAGCAAAACAACGTGCCTGTCCTGCACTGAAGAAGAATATATCATCGGATTATGTCGTAATCCCGATATACTCAAGGTCAGCAAAGGACACATAGAAAATGGCGTATTAAAAATAGACAGCGGCTATCTCAAACGCTATGAGCACAAAATAGTGAAATTTTCCCGAAGACAGCATAAAGCCGTTATAGAGATCACTCTTTACGGCGAGCCGCACAAGATAACCTGTGCGGTCGATATAGACAAGTGCAGTAACTAAGGTGTTGGTCGATACGCTCCCCACCGGAACGGCTGTATACATACGAAAGTAATCTGATTTTCCTCAAAATCGGAATGGCGAAGCATATCCCGATATAATCCCAACGGGATATTTACCGATAAAAGCGTTTTAATTGCCGTTTAAAACGTTTCAAAAAACAAAGTGGGATAATTTCACGTCAACATAATCAAATGCAGAATAAGGGCTTTTATAAGGCTCTTTTTCTTTTTGCCCGAAAGGAGTGAGCAAACTGTGAGAAAAAGCAATCGCAAAAGGGCTATAAACAGCCTTGCAACCGATCTCGACAAATACAAAAAAGCTGATACCGAACAGCGAGTGAATGCCGTTCAAAGTCTGGTCGAATGCTATCTGAATACATCCGAAAGCAAGCGGCAAAAGGCAATACAACAGATTATCGACCGTTTCGAAGGAGTCAGACAGCTGATAGCCGACAACCCTGAGCTTGTTCGGGCAGATGTTGAACAGGCACTGATCCGTGCCGCTACCGGTTACACCGTTACAGAACGAAGGGAGCGCATTGTCGGCGGAAGAAAGACTATTGAAATAATCACCCGTGAAGTACCGCCTAATCAATCGGCAGTAGAATTTTTCCTTACAAATAATGCCGGTGATGCCTACAGCAAAGCTCCCGTTGCTATGTCAGATGACGGTGCAGGCAAGCTTGACGCTATACTGGAGGCAATGAAAAATGTCAAATGATTTGATCTTCACAGCCAAGCAGCAGGAACTGATGAGCTTGCTCAAACACAATGAGCTCCATCGGCTTAACCTGCTTGAAGGCTCTGTCCGTAGCGGCAAGACATGGATATCGCTTATCCTTTGGGCGTTCTGGATAGCCGACCGTCCGACAGATTATGCCTATCTGATGTCGGCAAAAACGTTACAGACATTAAAACGTAACTGCTTGATGTTATTGCAAGAGCTTGTCGGAGAAGATAATTTCAAGTATTCGCTGTCTACCAAAGAAGGCAGATTATTCGGAAGAAAAATCCTATTTGAGGGGGCGAATGATGCAAAGTCAGAAAACAAAATCCGAGGCATGACGCTAGGCGGAGCGTACTGCGATGAGCTGACGCTATTCCCTAAGGACTTTTTTTCGATGCTCCTGTCACGTTTGTCGGTCAAGGGCGCAAAGCTTTTTGCTACAACAAACCCGGATGTTCCGACACACTGGCTGAAAAAAGAATATATAGACAATCCGAAAGTCGATATGCTAGTATTGCGATTTCTGATTGATGATAACACAACGCTTCCTGAAGAATACGTCCGGGAAATCAAAAAGGAATACACGGGCGTTTATTTTGAACGCTTTATCCGAGGTAACTGGGTAGCAGCAGAAGGTGTTATTTACCCACTGTTTGCCGATAGCCCGTCAAGATATATCGTTGATACACTTCCTGAAGATATTATGTTTGTCACCATAGGCGGTGACTTCGGCGGAAACGGATCAGCCCATACCCTTAATGCTACCGGATTCACTAAAGGTTTTCAGTCGATTGTAACTCTTGACGAATACTATCGTAAAGAAACCATATCACCGTATGAGCTTGAAAATGATTTCTGTAATTTCATCGAAGGCGTATGCCGGCGCTGGAAATGCACCGAAATATATCTCGATTCGGCGGAGCAAATACTGATTAAAGGTGTACGTCTCGCCGCTCAGAGGAGAAAGCTCCGTGTGAACATTCACAATGCACGGAAAGGATCTATCAACAATCGTATATTATTCTACAATCGTCTGATTGCGTCTGACAGGTATAAAATCATGTCGCAATGCAAGCATACGATCGAAGCGTTCCAGACCGCTATCTGGAAGCCGAATGCGGCGACTGAAATACGTCTTGATGACGGAAGCATAAATATTGATAGCCTTGACGCTCAGGAATACAGCACCGAAGCCTATATGACTAATGTCTTCGATGCGGAAAGGAAAACGTGATGTCTATATATACTTATATAAAGCAGGCGTTTCCAAATGTGCCTATAGTCGATATATCCGACTATTACACACGGCACATCGAGCCTGCGAAACGTATCTATCAGGGTAAACCGCCTTGGAAAACGGTCACAAACAGCGGAATAAAGAAGAAAAGCCGTCCCAGAGCTATGACGAATATGGTAAAGGTTATCTGTGACAAGCTCGCCACGATGACCTTTTCGGAACAGTGCGATATATCTGTTGATGACGAAAAGTACAACGATACAGTAAGCAAGGTTCTTGAAAATAACTGTTTCTGGGAGCGTTTTCCCGAATTTCTTTCCCGGTCATACGCACTCGGCGGCGGAGTTATAAAGGTGTATCTCGAGGATAATGTTATATGCCTGAACTACATCAACGCTGATCGTTTCTTCCCGACAAAATGGAATAATCGGCAGATCACAGAAGGTATTTTCAGCAATGACTATGTTCAGAACGGTTTCTACTACAAGCTGTTCGAATATCATACATTGCAGTCTGACGGCGTTCACATTTACCACGTTCTGCGGCGAAGCGATTCACGCAGTTATCTCGGTCAGGAAGTTCCCGTTTCGGAGCTGTTCCCGGAACTTGAATACGAAATGGTGTTCAAAGGTGTTCAAAAGCCGTTATTCTGCTATTTTAAACCTGCAGTCGGAAACAATATGGTTTTCGACTTGCCGCTTGGTTTACCTGTCTTTGCAAATTCTATAGACACACTGCGGGAAATAGATGTAATATTCGACAGCCTTGAGCGAGAATTTATACTCGGCAAGAAGCGTATCATTATTCCTTCGGAATGCATTAAATCGACCTATGACAGTGACGGCAACGAAGTAAAATACTTTGACACCGATGACGAAGTCTATCAGGCGTTCAATGCCGACGATGCGCCGAAACTGAATATATCCGACAACACCCAGTCGCTCCGAGTGACCGAACACGTTGAAGCTCTGAAACTTCAGCTGAATATACTCAGCACTCAGCTTGGTTTCTCTCCGGGAACGCTGTCATTTGACAGTAATTCCGGCGTAAAAACGGCGACAGAAGTTGCCGCCGATGAAAAGGATACGCTTCGCACCGTGCAGAATAACAAGAATATCATATCCGAGGTGCTTGAAAGTCTTGCAACGGCGATTATAGAAATAACACAGGCTTCAGAAGAGGTCAGCAAAGATTATACGGTTTCTGTCAATTGGCAGGATAACATTATCGGCGATGACAACACCCGTATAGATAACAATATCAAGCTTGTTCAGGCAGGGCTTAAATCAAAAATTCGTGCTATTATGGAAGCACAGAATATTGATGAAGCAGAAGCCGCAGAAGAACTGCAGCGTATTGCGAAGGAAAATGACATAGACGGCGGCATACTGGACGGTGATAGCTATGAATAAGCTGACTTCTCTGCAGTTGTCGCAGGGAATAACCGATCTTATTGTCGGACTGGAAACCGATCTTATTGCAAACATAGCCGCCTATCTTGCTGCAGGAAAAATCGAAGAAGACACGGCAAAGTGGAAAATGAAGAAGCTCGCCGAGCTTGGCAAGCTGACAAAGCAGAACGCAAAAACGATAGCTGAATATGCAGGAAAAACGCCCGAGCTTCTGGAGCTTACGCTTCAGAGAGCGGCAAATTCCGCTATTCAGGAGCTTGCACCGGGATTAAAACGTATGGTGCAGGAGGGGCTTATTGATAGACGAGCCACGCCGTCAATGTCCGGCAATATGTTAAACAGTCTTAAAATGCTTCAAAAACAGGCAAAAAAAGACCTGAACCTTACAAATACAACGATGAAGTATAAGGCAAAGAACGCCGCTATGCAGGTAATCAACCGTACCGCCGAGCTTGCTAACAAGCAGGAATACATAGACAGTCTGAATAAGGCTACAGGAAAGGTCGTTACCGGAATTGAAGCACGTCAGAGTGCCATGCGGGAATGTATCGGCGAGATGACGCAGAAAGGTATTCCGGCTTTTGTCGATAAAAACGGTCGGAACTGGACGCCGGAAGCATACACTAATATGTGTATACGTTCGACTGTCGGAAGCGTCGCTAAAGAAACTCAGTTTTCCCTTATGGACGAATACGGGCTTGATCTGGTCGAAGTCAGCAGTCACAGCGGCGCAAGACCACTCTGTGCCAAAGATCAAGGGAAAATATTCAATCGCAACGGCGGTGGAGGCTATACCACTGACCTTGACGGCAAACGGATAAAATTCTATTCTTGGAGGTCAAGCTCATACGGCAAGCCTGCAGGGCTTCTTGGTATAAACTGCGGTCATCAGATCTATCCGTTCCTGCCCGGTATCAGCGTTCAGACCTACTTTCCGTATGACGAAAAGGAAAATGCCGAGCAGTACGAAAAAATCTGCAATCAACGTGCTCTTGAACGTAAGGTCAGAGCTTCAAAGCGTGAATGTACCTCTCTTGACACTCTCTGCGACAAAGAAGGCTTTGACAAGGCAGCATATAAGCTGAAGCAGCAGGAACAGCAGCTTAAAAGCTACTGTGAGAAAAACGGGCTTGCATACAAGCCCGACCGCACCGCTACTCCCGGTTACGGACGCAGTCAGGCGGCAAAGACTACAGTAAGCTATAAGGCGGCGGTTAAGGCAGAACAAGAGCAGATAAAGCTTATTGATGTTGACAATTCTGCTGTTAATGATATAATAAGGGCAAGCGGTAAAGGGAAATCTATTAACAAATCTGAACATTATTATGAAAATTACGGAGAAGTTAATATCAATGATGGTAAAGTCGTTTCTTCCGAATTAAAGAAATTCATTGCAGAAGAAGCGGACAGTCCTATTGAGAAATGCCGTGTAATAAACAAAAGCGGAAAAATGTATACTGTTTATGGTGATGAATACACTGTCAACACTGGACTTCTTGGTGATGAAATGAACGGTAGCATCAACATTCACAATCATGTCACGGGACAAAGTCAATATTCCTTTAGTAAGGAAGACCTTATCGAAAGTGTTCGAGACGGTTCATACATTTCATATGCTTGTGACGAGAAATATCTTTACACGATGATTATTAAAAATAAGACACCTGCTGATTTAGCTGAACAACTTTATGAAGAAGCAAGACTTGAAGTTGACGATATTCTATTTCATAATCCAGAACTCATACCGTTAGGAGATGAACAACATGAAAGAATTAAAAGAGCCTGTGAAAAACTCGGAATTGCATATAAACGCTCAAAACTACCCTGACGGTTGTTATGAAGAATTAGAAAAGCTAAAAAAAGAATATCAGTCACAATACGCCAATATTGAATCTAAGTATAAAGGTTTTCACGGACGAGATGACAGATCAGCAAAAGAACTTATGGATTTAACCATAGCTTTTCGCAAACGAATTAAAACCATAAGAGATAAATACAACGTTTAAGCACCCTTTCGAGGGTGTTTTTCTTATGACAAATTATATGATTAAAACAGCACTTTCACGGTGCTGTTTTTATATTACCCATTTTACAGAAAGGAAAATCATTATGGATGAAAAAATCACAACATCGGCAGCTGAGAATGCCGAAAGCACAGCTCAGGCAGAACAGACAGCTGCCACAGCTCAGAGCGGTGCACAGGACGGCACTGCCACGGAAGCTGTTACGCAGTCCGAACCGCAGGCTGAGCAGAAATCCGAGCCTTCCGGAAATTCAGAAACAGAAACAGGAAAGACTGACGGCGGAAAATCAGGCAGTGCGGAATCCCCCGTCGAAAGCGACAACTCTCAGGAGGAAAACAAGCAGGAGATAGCCGAGCTTAAGGGCAAGGTTCATGCTCTTTCTGTCGGAGTTGCGGCAGATTGCATTGAGGATGTGCTTGCGCTCGCAAAGGCAAAGGTCGGCGGAGATGTTACACTTGACAAGGCTATTGACAGTGTGATCGAAAAATATCCCAGCTTCAAGGGCGAAAAACCTCCCAAGGCAATAGTTACGTCAGCTGTTGCGACAGTAAACGATGAACAGAAGACAGCCGATGAAGCAAGAATCAACAAGATAATGGGTATTAAGTAACCCAGAAAGGAAAATCACTATGGCAAATTCAATTACAAAATTCAAGGCATATATCGACAAGCTCGATACAGTCTATCAGCAGGCTTCCGCCACATCTATTCTTGATGCCGATGCAGATACCGTAAGAATGGGTGCAACGGCGGGAGAGTTCCTCATTCCTAAGATAAGCATGGACGGTCTTGCGGATTACTCACGTTCAAATGGCTATGTTCAGGGTGATGTTACAATCACTTATGAAACAAAGTCCTGCAACTATGACAGAGGTCGTAAGTTCTCCGTTGACGCAATGGATAACGAAGAAACCGCAGGTATTGCGTTCGGTAAGCTCGCAAGCGAGTTCATCAGAACGAAGGTAGTTTCTGAAATGGACGCTTTCCGCTTTGCAAAATATGCAAGTGCTACAGGTATTCTGTCTGCCGCAGAAGCTACTCCTACAGCCGGCACTTCTGTTCTGACGGCTCTTCAGACTGCCGTCAATGCTCAGGATGAGGCAGAGGTAAACGCTGACGGCAAGATACTGTTTATCACTCCTACTCTTCTGACACTTGCCAAAAACGTCGATACCACAAAGAGCAAGGCTATTCTCGATCGCTTCGAAAAAATTATCACTGTACCTCAGACAAGATTTTATACCGCCATCGATCTGAAGGACGGCACATCAAGCAATGAGTTAGCAGGAGGCTATAATGGTTCAACCGGCGGTTACAAGATCAACTTTATGATAATCAACCGTGATGCCGTTATTCAGTTTGGCAAGCATACGGTCAATAAGGTAATCACTCCTGAAGAAAATCAGACAAATGACGGTTATTTGTTCTTCTACAGAGCATACGGAATTACTGAAACCTATGAAAACAAGGTAAAGGGTATATACCTCAACCGTGATACAACGGCGCTGACCTAAGGAGGTTTCTATGACAAGAGTAGGATTTACAGCCGAAGATCTGTCGGATAACACAGTTCAGCAGGAACAGAAAACAACTTCGGCAAACAAAAAGCAGTCTAAGCAGTCAAAGAAGCCGGCGGAGGTATCCGATGCAGCAGAAGATAGTTACACCTGACTACTACAAAGACGTTTTCTGCGGAGAGTTTGACGGTGACGAAAAGGAGCTGTCTAAGCTCCTTGAGGTTGCATACATTATTATATATAACGAAACCTGCGGCAGAATAGCTCAGTTCGACAGTCTGGATAAAAAAGTTCAGACTGCTGTCAAAGACGCTATCTGTTGGCAGGTTGATTATATATCAGCAAACGGCGGTCTTTCATTCGTGCATGACGGCAGCTTCAGCAATATTTCACTCGGCAGTTTCAGCTATTCGGCAGGCGGCAACAACAGCGTATCGGATGGAAAACTGCCGATGTGCAATGTGTCATACGGCTTGCTTTTATCAACCGGGCTCATGTATAAAGGTCTTGATGCGTTATGATGAAACCTATACCACGCAGTCTTTTGATACACACTGCTGCTGTTGTTGCCGAAAAGACCGACAGATGGGGCGAAATCTCCGAAACGTCTGCGGAAACATTGAAATATGTCCGCATAGAACCGACAGAAAGTTATACAAGCGATAAGCAGAACAATCAGGTAAAGGTTGATGCGGTCATGTATTACGACTGCCGTAATTCATTTCCGCCTAATTTCAAATTTGTGCCGGGCGCAAAGGTGATTTTTGAAAAAACGGAATACAGGATTGCAAGCATAAAGCGGTATGACACAAATGCTCCGCATCATTATGAGATAGGTTTATCGTTATGAATGTGAAAATAAACATTAACAGTGCGGCAGTCAAGGCGAGAATGACGGAAAAAACACATGATGCTATGAAACTTCTTATGTCAAATTTCCTTAAGGATTGCAACGATTACGCTCCTCAAGATCAGAGCGTTCTCATAAATAGCAGTATAATCCACACAGGAATCTCTGCCGATTGGGTACCACCGCTCGGGAAAAAAGTGACTTCAGAACAGTTACAAGCACTTGCCCGTGCTAAAGGCAGTGAAGTTGAAATAAGAAACGATAGTATTGCTATGGTTCTTCGTTGGGAAACGCCTTATGCAAGGACATTGTATTATGGCGTATCTAAAAAAGGTAACCCTATATCATATTCACATGATGAAAACCCAAAAGCCTGCAAAATGTGGGCGCATAAAGCGGAATCGGTTAAAGGGGAACAGTGGCGAAGACAACTGCAGAAACTTTTAACAGGAAGTGATAAATAATGTCACCTCAGAAGAAAGCAATCGAACTTATTCTCAATTTTATAGAAGATAAGCTCGGATATACAATTGAAACAACCGGCTTGCCTGTCGGCGGAGGTATTTCCGCCGAAGTGCAAGCGGCAAAGGATAACGGTGCTACACTTGACAGACAGCGGCAGGACAGAACCTTGCCGCTTCTTATTTTATCGAAAAACAAGATACAGGGTGCAGCAATGGAACAGCTTTTCAATATCGGCAATCTTGTATCAAGAACAAACGAACTGCCACAGGACGAATGCGTTCAGCTGATGAGCGCAACCGTATCTACTGATGCGGCACCTGTCGGAAAAGTCGGGGATTTCTGGATATATTCCATGATTGTTGATGTCAGGATAGCATTTTAGGAGGTACTAATATGGCAAATGAACAGGTAATACCTACTGTCGGCAAAGCCGAGCTGAACAGTGAAATAAAGGTAGAGATCAATACTACTCCTACAGGAGAATCGGCTACATATTCGGATATGCGCAAGGCGTTCAAATCGGTAACGACCGCAATAAACGAGGTTGTATACAGTGCTACCTATCTTGCAGACGGCGGATTTGCAAGCTCTGCGGTAGTCGGCGCAGCACCTACGGTAGTGCTTGCGGGTGATTTTATAAAAGACGATCCCGTCTGCGCTTTTCTTGACGAGATCCAGTATGAGATCGGCTCAAAGAGAGTAACTGACATCAAGATAACCCGTAACGGCAAGGTTCTCACCTGCCCTGTCACGGTTACAGCTGCCGGCATAGGCGGCGGCGAGTCTACAGCTCCCAACACTATAAGCTGCACGATCGCCTTTAACGGCAAACCCGCAATAACAACAGCCACCGTTTCGGGTGTCTGATATTACATCAAAAAACAGTCAGTGTGCCGTTTGGCACACTGCTGATTTTTATCAGGAGGATAACATAATATGTCATACAAAATTACACGAACACAGAAAATCACGGAAACTCTTGAGCTGTCTGACAAAAAAGGAAACGTCATCGACAGCATTGATATAGACATAGACGCAGACGCTGTCTGCACAGCTTTTCGAAAGAAGCAGACGGAAGTAATTGATGCGGAAAGACGTCTTAAAGAAATAAGAAAAAACGGTGTTGAAACAGATCTTGAATGCGCTTATGAAGCGTATGGAAATGCGGTAATTGCAATTTTTGAATTAATATTCGGCGAAGACGGCACAAAAAAGTTGCTTGAATTTTTCGAGGACAATTACATTGAAATGGGTATACAGGTAGTGCCGTTTATCAATGCTATCATTGTGCCGAAAATAAATGAAACGCTTCGTAATCGTAAGGCTCAGATCAGAGCTTTACACAAGTACCGCTAATGAGTACATATTCATTGTCGCAGCCATGCCCCTGCAGTATAGAAGTCGGGGGCATTTGTTATACATTAAATTTGAGTTTTGACCGTGTTTTATCAGCGTTTGAACTACTGAGCAGTGATGAGCTTGAAGACACCGATTCATTTGATGTTATCTTCGATTGGCTTGTAATTGCCCCGAAAGTCAAAAATCTTTCGGTAAGAGCCGATGTGGTTAATGAAATTTTCGATAAACTTATCAATTTTGATAAGGATGACTCTGACACAGAAGCAGAAACGATAAGCTTCGATCAGGATGCGCCTTATATTTATGCCGCATTTAGGCAAGCCTACGGCATCGACTTGTTCAAAGAGCAAGGAAAGCTACAGTGGTGGGAATTTGTTTCCCTTCTCGGAGCTTTGCCTTCCGATACACGACTGAGTGATATTATCGACATACGCACACGACCAGTTCCTGCACCTAACGGTAAAAATCAGGAACAGATATCGGCACTGTTAAAACTCAAAGCACAGTATGCAATTAAAAATCCTGTAAACAAACAATCTGCGCAGGACGGTTGGGAACGGTTATGGGGTATTCTCGAAAAACAGGCAGAAGAGAGGTGAGATTATGCCGGAAAGCGACGGAAGAGTAGAATATGAAGTCCGTGCGGACTTAAGTAAAATAGACGCTGATATGGCGGAAGCCGGAAAAAAGGTTTCCGAAGCGGCTCAAAAAGGTGCAAAAAAACAGGAAGAAGTTGTCGAAAAGTCGCAGGAAAACATTTCACAGGCTGTGAAAAAAGCAAACGATGAAATAGAGAACGACAATTCCAAGACGCAAAAGAATATAACAGACACAGCAAAGAAGCAGTCTGACAAAGTAGTGCAAACCGAAAAGAAAAACAAGGAAGCTGTAACGCAGACTGCAAAAAAAGAAGGCGACAAAGTAGTTGATAACTATAAAAAGGATACACAAGAAATTATCAACAGCACCGATACGCTTTCTTCAGAAGTCGAAAAGAAAACTTCTGGCATAGGCTCAAAAATCGGCACAGGTCTTAAAGGTGTCAGAAAAGGCATCGGCGTTGCTGTTGGTGCAGGACTTGCCGCCGCAGGTACAGCTGTAGTTGCAACAACCGGCAAAGCTATTTCCGCAGCAAATGAACTTGATAAAGCAAATAATCAGCTGACTGCATCGCTCGGGCTTACTGCAGAAGAAGCAGAAAAATACGGTGATATCATTAAAAAAGTTTACGGCGATAATTACGGCGAAAGCTTTGATGATATATCCAACACGCTCGCTCTAATCAAGCAGCAGATGAAAGACGTCACAGACGATGAGCTTCAAAAGGTTATTGAAAGCGCATATCTTTTATCGGATACATACGATATAGACATTTCCGAAGGTATCCGTGGTGCAAATGCTCTAATGAAGCAGTTTGGCATTACAGCCAAGGAAGCATATAATCTCCTTGCTCAGGGCGCAGAAAAGGGCTTAAATCAGAACGGTGACATAGCCGATCAGCTTGCCGAGTACAGCACTTACTATGCTGATATGGGCTTTACCGCTGAAGAAGCCATGTCTATGATGGCAGAAGGCGCAAAAAACGGTGCATTTCAAGTCGATTTTCTGAATGATGCTTTCAAGGAGTTTTCCATCAGAGCAAAGGACGGCAGTCAGACTACCGCTGACGGAATGGCACTGCTCGGGCTTGACGCAACAAAGCTCGGCGAAGAATTTGCCGCAGGCGGCGATCGTGCATATCAGGCATTCAAGCTTGTTAACGAAAAGCTCGCCGCCTGCAAAAGCGATGTAGACCGCAACGCCGCCGGTGTTGCGCTTTACGGCACAAAGTGGGAAGATCTCGGTGAAGATGCAGTTCTTGCTATGGCTCACATGGGTAATAGCATCGATAAAACCCGGGACAAACTGGGCGAAATGGAAGGTGTTAAATACAACAGCTTATCCGATATGTTCAACGGACTTTCCCGTACAATTGAACTGCTTCTGATCCCGCTGGGTGAACAGATTATTCCCGTACTTAAGGATATTATTGAGCTTATCGAACCGATTATTTCTGAGCTTCTGCCACAGATAATTGAGCAGGTTAAGCCGATACTTGACAGCGTTTCCGAGCTTATTCCGCCGCTCATTGAACTGATCACCGGAATACTGCCGCAGTTTATGGAGTTGCTTAAGCCGATACTCGAAAGCGTTACACGCATTATTCAGAAGCTTGTTCCAATTTTGATCAAGCTTTTTGATAAGCTGTTACCGCCGATAATCAAGATCGTGGATACGCTTCTTCCACCGCTTATGGAAGTGAACGAAGCATTACTGCCGATACTTGATGTTGTGATCGAACTGCTTACTCCGATTCTGGAACTTGTGGCTGATCTTGCCGAACCGCTCGGTACTGTTATCTCAGCCGTAGGAAAATTGTTATCAGCTGTTATCGGTCTTATTGATGGGGCATTATCGCCGATTATGCCTGTAATATCATCGCTTGCGGATGTGCTACTACAGATACTCGGTCCGGCTCTTGATATTGTTGCGGGGCTTGTTAATTCACTTGCAGATGTTTTTTCCGGCGTTACAAATTTCTTATCCGGTGATATTATGGGCGGCTTTGAATCTTTCGGAAATGGTCTTGTAAATCTGTTTGACGGCGTATTAAGTACGATTGATTCTATTTTCGGTACTAATCTCACAAATTGGTACAACGAAGTCAAGGAGGCTTGCCAAAAAATCGGTGAGGAAATGTATGCGGCGACGCATCAGGAAGAAATCAGAGCAAATGAGCTGAGTACGAAATATAACGATCTGCAAAGCAATATGAACGCTTTTATCGTTAAAGAACTGCGAAGCGGAAAATCGACTGATGATGCACTGCAGTACGCCAAGGACAAATTTCTTAATACCGAAGAAAAAAAAGAGTATTTTAACAGTCAGCTCGCAGATTACATTAACAAGGATGTCGTGGACGGTTGGCGTAAAAATATAGTAGATAATAATGGATTTTATTCAATGGGATATAAAGATGATGATAATACATCTCCTATAGTTCAATCAATCGCATCAGCAGCAAATGACGGAGCGAAGACTGCTGCGTCATACGTTGGTGCAGGGACAAATTATTCATATAGTAGCGCGGGGCAAACATCGTATAAAGCGCCTACTTATTCTTATACACCATCCACATTCAGCGCATCTGACTATGCTTATATACCGGAAGAAAAAGAAGAAAATAAATCGGCAACCTCTTCAAGTAAAAAGGAAAAAAGCTCATCAAGCGCAAAGAAAAAAAGCTCAGCAAGCACAAAGAAAAAAAGCTCAGCAACCTCGGCTTTAAACAACAGTTCGTCGAGCGATATTCAGAATATAAATATAACATCTTACATTCCGACCGTGTGGGATGATGTTAGCACCGCTAACGCAAAACTTGCTGCCGGTATTGGAGCACGTAAGGTTGGCAATAGCAAATCGGGCAAGATAATCAGTGGATTATCTTCGGCATCGAAGGTATCGGCATCGGCAGAAAAAGCAGATGCCACACTTAACGACGTAGTATCAGAGTTGAAAAATCTAAAAACAGCACAGGAAAAGATGCAGTATACGCTTGATGTCACGCTGAAAACAAATGATTACACACTTGCAAAAGCTACCGTCAAGGGAATAAAGAAAATACAGAAGCAAACCGGTAAATCGCCATTATAGGAGGTACGGATATGACGGTGAAAATTAACAACATAGACTTGTCGGAATATATCACTGAATGCAATCTCCGTCATTCTTGTCGTGGTGAAAGCACATCGTATAGTCTGAATGGAACAGCATATACGGACAGATTCGGAGATTTTAAGATCTCCGGCTCTGTCGCTTTTGGCATAATTCCTGCGGCAAAATGGAAATCTGTTTTTACCATATTAAAAAGCAGTAGTTTCACGCTTGAAGTAAACGGCGATTCTTATACCGTTCATGCAAAAGGCGATATATCTGCACCATACGCTTATACCGATGCAAAGCTCGGCGATTGTTATAAAGATGTATCCGTGGAGGTGGAGGAGATATGATTTCAGTATCATCGAATTATAACGCTGCCGCGATTAAAGCGGTTAGAAATGTCAATGCCAAGTTATCAATCGGCTCGGTCAATTTCGGCATAGATGATATTGTTTCTGTGGAATTAACGCGTTCGCCGTCGGATGGAGGAATTAGCGTCGGTGGGACATCATCAGCACGTTTTATTGCAACGTTCCGAGGAAGCGTTGATATTGAAGATAAATATGTCGTAACATTTTCTGTCGGATTTCCAACTGTGATGAAGATAGGCACATTCTATATCGTAGAGGTTCAACGCGATAAAGGGTTTACAACAATAGAAGCTTATGATCGGTTTTACTTTTTAGACAAACCCTGCAATTTCAACGGTAGTGCTGACGGTAAAATTTCAGCACTTCAGTTTCCTGCAACACATCAGGAAATGCTCGAGTATATCAGCAAAATTAACGGCTTTTCCCTGAGCGTAACCTGTGAAACTTTTGCAAAAGTAAAAACGAAACCGATTTATAACAGCGAGGCAACAAATCCGACAAATAAATATTACACTTACCGTGAAATAATCGGCTTTATTGCTGCTTGCAACGGCTGTAATGCTCAGTTTGATGCAAACGATAAGCTGATATTTACACGTCCTTCAAACAGCGTTGAAACAGTAGATGAAGGCTCCTGTGAAAGCTGTACTGTTGCTCAGGATGACGGTTTTACCGTAAAAGGAATACGCTTTACAATAGGCACCGATACTGCATTTTATATCGATGCAAATGGCACTGCTTACAATGAATCCTTACCGGGTATAATCGAAGCGGTTAATCCACTCGCCACCGTGGAAATAATGGAGTTTGTCTGGAACAAGCTCGGGGGTTATCACTATTTTGCCGTTAATGTATCAAGACGTGGCAGAGGGTGGCTGTTCCCTGATGATGTTGTAGAAGTAACAAGCAATGGAACAACTAAAAAAGCTACGATAACCGCTATTTCTTACTCACTCAGCAAAGACAGCGGATTTTCCGAGCAAATCACATCTACAGCGGAAAGCACTGAACAGTCGTCAAACAGGTACAGTGCCGCAGGCGATCATACGTCTAATGCGGGTGCTGGGAAATATAACAGCACTACCATTATAAATGATCCCGTTATAATCTCAGAAAAAACAAAAGAATACTTGAAATATGATTACAGCATAGTCGGATATAACGGCGAAGATAAAATCACTTATGGTCATGACAGTAATGATATAATAGTACAGGGATATGTCTTAAGTCCTTATAGAAAACCGATTGCCAGCTCCGCTAAATATCAATCGTATACGTTTGTCAATACAAGCATATACAGAACAGTTACCATATATCCTTTTATACTGTATATGGCGAGTGAACAAAAAGACTCAGACGGTAATCTTTATACACTGTATTACGTGCGTCACGAGGTATATGGGGAAAAAATCGATGGAACGTCGTGGGAGGAAAAAGGAAATACGTTAACTACACGAAATGCAGATTGGGGGGGTGCCTTCCAGTACTCTAATATATATGCTCCTGATGATAGCTACCCATATGGAAGCGTTAATATATATTCTCAAGCGTACTTAACTAATAACGACGGCACTTATTCAGCAGCTACAAGCCCAGGTGTCGGGCGTGTTCCGTTTGCTTCGATGGCGGAGTATAATGCGGCTATGAAATTAACTCGCTCACCTGTTGAGAAAAAAGATGTAATTCAAGCTGTATCAAAAATAATTGAAGCCGGCGGAACAGCAGATTTCCCCGAACTTGGAGAAACTGATGTCCTTTATATAGATAGTACCGATAACTCGGCATATAAATGGTCATCAAAAATAAGTGCTTATTATTGTGTAGGCAGAGATTATTTTTCGATTAAAAAAATTCGGTCTTCCGCTGAACCAAATTCATCTGAAGCCGAAATACTTGAAGCCCAGTTACTTCAGGATATGCGCTCGCCGACAGAATGGACTCTTCACGCTTCCTTTGTTCCCCCGAAAGGATATATATGTATAACTGAATTTGAAAGTGGTCAGCACGGCATCAAAATAGGCGATGGAAATACTCCATGGTCAGAACTGCTATATGTCAATATTTATGACCTGTCGGGATATTTGAAATCCGATGAGATTGCGGACTGGGCGAAAGCTGATGAAAAGCCCGTGTATACCGCCGAGGAGGTCGGTGCGGCGGCAAAAAAGCACACGCATACTAAATCGGATATAGCAGATTTTCCGACACTGGGAACGGCGGCGGGAAAGAATGTCGATTACTTTGCAACGGCGGGGCATACGCATACCGCCGAGGAGGTCGGCGCGGCGGCGGAAAAGCACACGCACATTAAATCGGATATAACAGATTTTCCGACACTGGGAACGGCGGCGGGAAAGAATGTCGATTACTTTGCAACGGCGGGGCATACGCATACCGCCGAGGAGGTCGGCGCAGCGGCGAAAAAGCACACGCATACTAAATCTGAAATAACAGATTTTCCGACACTGGGAACGGCGGCAGGAAAGAATATCGATTACTTTGCGGTGGCGGGACATACGCATACGGCGGCTGAGATAGGTGCAGCGGCGAAGAGCCACACGCATACGAAGTCACAAATAACAGATTTTCCGACACTGGGAACGGCGGCGGGAAAGAATATCGATTACTTTGCGGCGGCTGAGCACACGCATACAGTCGATGAAGTCGGTGCGGCGGCAGAAAAACATACACACACTAAATCGGATATCACCGATATGCCTGCGTCACTTCCTGCGAACGGCGGTAATGCGGATACGGTGGACGGCAAGCACGCTAATGCGTTTTATCCTGCAAAAGCAAATTTTGCTTTGGGGTTGGATTATAACAGCTTGACATCAAACGGCATTTTTGAATTGCTCGGAAATGAGTCAAATCCAACAAAAAACGCACCTAACGGCAATGATGCCAGTAACAATTTCTATGTTCAAGTGTTTGTTCATAGTACAGCCTTTCTTACGCAAATAGCTACATCGGTGAGATCGGACAAGACGCAATATATCAGATCAATGAGCAACGGGACGTGGAACGCCTGGGGAAAAATAAAATCCGGTGACGCGGATACGGTGGACGGCAAGCACGCGAGTGATTTTGCGGTGGCGGGACATACGCATACCGCCGAGGAGGTCGGTGCGGCGGCGAAAAAGCACACGCATACTAAATCTGAAATAACAGATTTTCCGACACTGGGAACGGCGGCGGGAAAGAATATTGATTACTTTGCAACGGCGGGGCATACGCATACCGCCGAGGAGGTCGGTGCGGCGGCAAAAAAGCACACGCATACTAAATCTGAAATAACAGATTTTCCAACACTGGGAACGGCGGCGGGAAAGAATATTGATTACTTTGCGGCGGCTGAGCATACGCATACAGCGGCTGAGATAGGTGCGGCGACTGCGGCGAATATCACGGCAGCGGTAAATGCTGTCAGCATAGGCGGCAGGAACATTGTTACAGGTTCGGAAACACTGACTATCGGAACAGGAAAACGTGCAAAAGGGCATTGGCGGACAAGCGGGTCTTCCGGCAACGGTGAAATACTCGGAACATTCCGGGAAAGTATGCCATCTTGTGGAGAAATAACGGCGATTAGTATAGATTGCTATACGCTCGGTGCGGAATATGGCATTACGCAGGATAATGTCCCACTAGACAAAGACAGCTATTATACGTTGTCATGCTGGGTGCGTAGCGGAAGCAGTAATAATGCGCGTTGTGCATTACAGCCTTTTTGGAAGTCATCGACCGATAGTGGCGGCAGAAAATATTTTGTGGTAGGACCATCGTGGACACGATTGAGTTTCACGTCCACAAAAAAGCCTGCCGCAACCGGTAATTATTCCGCCGGATATGTTCTGGCTGTACCGAATGACGATTACCCGGAACCGACTATATCGGTCTGTGGCATAAAGTTGGAAAAAGGTAATAAGCCGACTGACTGGACTCCTGCACCTGAGGACGCAGAGCGCAGAATAACGAGCCTTGAGGCGAGAGTGGCGGCGCTCGAAGCGGCGGCGGTATCGGGAGGTGAGGTATAATGCTGGACTTTGGAAAATGGATCGTCGAGGTCGCAGTGAACGGCGTTAAGAGCGGCAGCTTTGACAGAGCCTGGGCGGCTATGCAGCTTGGTAATCACTACAGCCGTGACAGAATAACGGCGGAGGATATTGCGAGGTTTGACGCGGAGATCGATGAGTATGAGGCAAAGATGAAGGCAGAGCAGGAAGAGATCAGCGACGAGCTGATTGAAATAACAGATGCCGAGTAATCGGTAGAAAGGACTAAATTATGAATAAAATTGACTGGAAACGCAAACTGACAAGCCGTAAATGGTGGTTAGCATTAACCGGATTTATAACCGGTTTGATAATTGCTTTCGGTGGATCGGACGAAACGGCTACTACTGTATCAGGATGCCTGATGTCAGGTGCAGCTGTACTGGCTTATACTATCGGCGAAGGACTTGCCGATAGCAATAACAAGGAGGATAAAACAGATGAGAATTAAGGGATTTGATATCAGCCGTGCTCAGGAAACCATCAATTTTGATAAGATTGAGAAATCTGGGGCTAAATTTATTATACTTCGTGCGGGTATACGCTCTGACGAGGATACATATTTTCGGCATAACCTTTCGGAGTGCCTGAAAAGGAACATTCCTTACGGGCTGTTCTGGTATTTTGAAGCCACTACAGACAAGGCTTTTGAAGAAGAACTTGCCGCTTGTAAAAAGGTGGTGAAAGGATTAAAACCGTCATATCCTGTATTTTTCGATATGGAGGAGCAGAAACAGATAGATGCTCTAACTATCAAGCAACGTACTGACATGGCGTTGAAATTCTGCAGTGAAATGACTGCTATTGGTCTGCCGTCAGGTATTTATGCCAATCCGTCATGGATGCAGAATTACTATGACCGCGATCGCTTAACTGGCATAGATATATGGCTTGCACACTGGACAAATAATCCTGATGTTCCGAGCAAGTTTAACTATGGTCAGAAAATATGGCAGTGGGGAACAGAAATTGTTGATGACAGAGAAGTCGACAGCAACATCTGCTTTGTAGATTATCCTTCACTTACCTCAAAGTGGTATAAGGAGCATGGCGGCAAAACTAACGATTCTGTAAAAACAGACACCAAAAGTGAAAACAAAACATCGTGTTTTAAGTCCGGAGATAAGGTGAAGGTTAAATCAGGAGCATTTTTTTCAAATGGTATAAAGCCTATTTCGGCTGTTTATACCGCTGAATTTGTTATTCAGCGATTATCAAAAGATGGTACAGAAGCCTGCATCGGAATTGATGGACAGGATACCGGATGGATGTTCTGTAAGGATCTTATATTATCAAAAAAGGTTGCTTCTGAAAACAAACCGACGTCTGATTCATTAAATTTAAAAGTCGGCGACATCGTGCGCATAAAAAACGGTAGCAAAACCTATGACGGTATGCCTATCGATGACTGGGTTTATTATAAACGCTTTTATGTTTCAAGCGTAAACGGCAATCGTGTAGTCCTCGACAAATCTCCGGATAGCACAGTGCTTGCGATAAATACAGCATTTAATATTACCGATCTTAAAAAAGTTTAAGAATGTAGCGGTGGGGCGGCAACGCCCCACTTTACTATTTTTATATTTATAATAGTATAGGAGGTTCATAATGATAAACAGTCCAATCCCTCGCATAGGCGGAAAACGTCTTTTGCGTAATAAAATATGCGATATGTTTCCAAATTCAGATCAATTCAACCGTTACATAGAAGTTTTCGGCGGTGGCGGTTGGGTGCTTTTTTCTAAAGAAAAGCAAGCAGATTTAGAGATTTACAACGATGCAGATGGCGAGCTTGTTAATTTAATGCGTTGTATTAAATATCATTGCTCAGAGCTTCAACGTGAAATAGATGGGTTTTATAACAGTCGAGAAATTTTTCAGGATGTATCCCAACAATTGAGCTGTCGAGGTTTTACCGATATACAACGGGCGGCAAGATATTTTGTAAAAATGCGCCTATCCTTCGGGGCTGACGGTAAATCTTTTGGTTGTAGCAAAAAGCCGCTATATCGTTCAAAAGATTATTTATCGGTTATTTCAGACCGTTTAAAAAGCGTGTTAATAGAAAAGAAGGATTTCGAGGATTTGATTACAGTCTATGATCGCCGAAACTCTTTTTTCTATCTTGATCCGCCATATCACACAACAGAGAAATATTATGATATTGAATTTACGGAAAATGATCACAAACGTCTTGCTTCAAAGCTTTCGCAAATTCAAGGAAAATTTCTGCTTTCTTATAACGATGATATTTTTATTCGAGATCTCTATAAGGATTACACCATTGTTTCAGTTTCAAGGAACAACAATTTGTCTTCAGGCAGTTTTAAAGAACTGCTGATAAGAAACTACTGATAGATACAGCACTATTTTCTTTACGATGATAATACTACATTGCTCCATTATCTCCGTAAATAAAATAGACCTGACCGAAAAAACACTGTTTAAACATCAATAAAATAGATGTTGTTAAAGTGAATTTTCTCCATATAAAAAACGAAAAACAAAAATCTCTTTGAAAAATCAGCCGTTTTTCAACATTAAAGTATATTGGTGTTGAGAAAAACCGATTAAACAAAGAGATTTAAATATTTATAAGAATTATTCTGATTTTGTATTTTGCGTGTCAAAAATTCTGATTCTGCTTGTCAAATAACAATTGCAGTGCAACATATTGTAAAAAAGTCTAAGCAATAAATATACAGCCAACAACGCTGAAAACAGTTTCCGTGCCTATAAGGTGCTAATAATTTCGTGAGTTTATCAGTGCAACTGTACTGTCACCGAAACTTCCAAAAACGCACTATCCTGAGAATATGTGTAGCTTCGTGCATAACTTTTCGTAGGGGAGGGGCTTGCCCCTCCCGAAATATGGAAGTGGTTATTGGGAGCAGATTGAAAGAAATTTATAAATAATAGTCTTTGGTTACAGCTGATATTTGACAGATTAAAAAGCTCGGTGAATGGTTAAAAGTTAGCGCAACGGGCGGGGCAAGCAAGGCAAGGATGCCTGAAATGTGTGTGCACAGAGTTTTGCAAGGACGCAAAACCATACAAGCACACACAGCACCGCACCCTACGAAAAAAGAGGGTGATAGCAAATATAAATGAATTGTTAATGCGGATAAAAACAATACTACAGTAGTCCCTTTGGCGCTTTCCCTCGTTCATAGTAGCAACGTTATCACACAGAATAGCGAACCCGAGAAGTGCTATCTCGCAAAGAGAACTATCGGTAGCCTGCTATCAAAGTTAAATTAAAACGGTATAATAGAAATGTGCTAAAAACAGACTTTCTCCACATACCAAAAAGTGAGCCGAGCGCACTATTTTTTGCGCTTCAACTCACTTTTTCTTTTTTGAGATTGTGTCACAGTCCCTTACAAAACTTGTTCACCTGTCTAAAATCCGCTTTATGGCATCTTCGGAAAGATAATATTCATCGGAAAGCTGTGTAACGGTCGCGCCTTTACCTTTTTTGATACGGATCTCATTGTTTCTCGCTTCAAGCTTTTGCTTTATTATACGGGTAATCGTATAAGGCAGAAGCTCACAAAGGAACGCGGCTACAGCCAGACAGATAGCAGAATATATTATACTACCATAACCTAAATGTTCTGCTATCCACGGCAAATTGATTATGTTGTCTTTCTTGATTCTCGGAAGATTATCAGGATAATAAATTGCAAAGCAAATAAATCTCAAAAGGAATGACGGTATCCAGAAATAAATCTTTGAGCGAATAACACCTGCCGCAATTGCCGCCGCTATCAATACTGCACTGAAAACAATGAGCCTTACTACTGCCGTAGGCGGCAATATCCCTTCGCTTCTCACTCCCATCGCTTGAAGCATAGGCTCAATTATTTGCACTTCAAATATTTCGATCAGATATACGCCTATCTGAATTGCTATCGTAAAAATGAAATTAAAAAGCAACGGGTGTTTTTTCATATTGTTACCCTTTCCTTTCCGTCAATCTATGCTGACAAATAATAAGATAGCTGCAAATGGGGGCGAATGCTTTACGAACATTGAAAAAGCTTCAGTTTGCATCATCTGCCTTATTCTTTCTGCAAACAATCAGTGTCGTTATCAGCATAACGATACCAAATTGCAAGGTGATGAAAATTGACGCTTTCCAAGATGGCATTGCAGGATATTGTACAGAAAAGAAACTCCATTTATCTGTAAAAACAAACAAGTATATTGACGGCGGGGAAAACAACCCAAACAACAAGTACAAAATCGGCAATGATATAACTACCCATTTGAGGGTTAATTCAAGCCTTTTCACTGCATAAATTGTGCTTGCACATATTATTGAAAGCTGTAATCCAAAATTAAATATTAAAACAAGAATAGTCAGAATAAAAGGAGAAGGATCCATATTTTGAGTGAACGTGCCAATAAACTTGTTAAGCAGCACATAGATAACCATGATACTCCAGATAGCAAACGGCAACACAACGAAGTTTATTTTTTTCAGATGCTTCATTTTAAGTTCACCTACTTGCCAAAACATAATAGCTTATTTGTATGTTTGGACTGCTGAAATTACTTTGCCTTCTTCACTGAAAGGAATCTATAAACCGCAGGAATAATCAATTATTCGGGTTTCACATGAAAACTTGCCTTGTATACAAATTATAACATATTTTTCACGTGTTAACAAGCATTTTTTGTTACTTTATATAAAAACGGTCTGAGAATTTTATACTCCTCAGACCGTTTCTGCTTTTATAAATACTCCGAATATTATTCTACCTCAATTATAGTTCCCCCGCCGACCACGGTATCCCCATCATACAGCACCAACGCCTGACCGCAGGTGACCGCTCTTTGCAGCTCATCAAAAACCGCCGTGAGAGTATCACCGTTTTGCGTAACGGTAGCCCACTGCTCGGTGTGGCGGTAGCGTACCTTAGCCTTAACACGCATTTCGCCCTTTATCTCCGGCACGGAAATAAGATTGATATCCCCCGCCTTAACCACACTGCTGTACAGTCCGTCATTATATGACAGCGTTACGGTGTTGCTTACAGGGTTCACCGCCTTTACATACAGCGGTTCAGGTGCGGAAATCCCCAGCCCCTTGCGCTGACCTACAGTGTACCTTATCACGCCCTTGTGCCTGCCGATAACGTTACCGTCCGTGTCGAGAAAATCGCCGTCCGGATAATTCTTGCCTGTGTACTGCTCTATAAAGTCGGCATAGCTGCCGTTTTGTACAAAGCATATATCCTGGCTGTCGGCTTTCCGCGCATTTATAAAGCCCTGAGCCTCGGCAATTTCTCTCGCCTGCGACTTTCTCATCTCTCCGAGCGGAAATATGGTGTGGCTGAGCTGTTCCTGTGTAAGGCAATACAATACATAGCTCTGATCCTTTGTATCATCAAGCGCCTTTTTAAGCAGATATCTGCCGTTTTCGCCCTTTTCGACCCTTGCATAGTGACCCGTTACCACATAGTCACGGTCAAGCTCCTTGGCTCTCATATAAAGCTTGTCGAACTTGAGATATCTGTTGCAGTCTATACAGGGATTTGGCGTTATGCCGTTCTCATAAGCGTGTACAAAGCGGTCTATCACATCGGTTTCAAACCTGTCGGAGAAGTTGAAAACATAGTACGGCATATCAAGCGAATACGCAACGCTCCTTGCGTCCTCTACATCGTCAAGCGAGCAACAGCTATGCTCTCTCGAAACGCCTATATCCTCATTTGCAAACAACTTCATTGTAACACCGATGCAATCAAACCCGCGCTGTTTCATAAGGTAAGCCGCCACGCTTGAATCAACGCCGCCGCTCATTGCGATTACTGCCTTATTGTTCATTTTAGTCCTTTCTGAATACCAACGAAAGCCGACAGCTTTCAGCTGTCGGCTCGTTATTCGGAATATCACATAATGCGGCAATGTGCCGCTTCAAATTCGCCGTTCTGACGGTTGGCAGACTGCGTAAGTTGCGTTACCGGCGGGTGGCAAAGTACTACTTTACTTGAATTGAAAGGTTAATCTGGGAGGAACGATTCTTTAAAATCAAAACAATTCGTTTTTAAATGCCGCTGTTTCATTATGTCCGACATAGCAGAAACTATATTAAAGGCGGAATTTGCCGTGCCGCATCGGCACGCCGCTTATACCTTATCGAAAGCCTGCGAGAGGTCGGCGATTATATCGTCGATGTGCTCCGTGCCGATCGAAAGACGGATAGTGTTTCTGCCTATACCCTGGTCGGCAAGCTCTTCATCTGTCAGCTGTGAGTGAGTTGTTGTAGCGGGGTGGATCACAAGGCTCTTTACATCTGCAACGTTTGCGAGCAGAGAGAATATCTGTAAGCTGTCGATGAACTTATGAGCTTCTTCCTGACCGCCCTTGATGTTGAATGTGAAGATAGAAGCTCCGCCGTTTTTGAAGTACTTTGTATAAAGTGCGTGGTCGGGGTGATCGGGCAGAGAAGGATGATTAACCTTTTCAACCTTGGGGTGGTTAGCAAGGAATTCTACGACCTTCTTTGTGTTCTCAATATGACGGTCAAGTCTTAATGAAAGCGTTTCTGTACCCTGTAAGAGCAGGAAAGCGTTGAACGGTGAAATTGTAGCGCCTGTATCACGCAGAAGAATTGCTCTTATATATGTTACGAATGCGGCAGGACCTACAGCATCTACAAAGGATACGCCGTGATAGCTGGGGTTGGGTTCTGCGATGGGAGCGTACTTGCCGCTCTTCTTCCAGTCAAACTTACCCGAGTCAACGATAACGCCGCCGAGTGTTGTGCCGTGACCGCCGATGAACTTTGTAGCCGAGTGTACTACAACGTCCGCACCGTGCTCTATAGGACGGATAAGGTAAGGAGTACCGAATGTGTTGTCTATTACGAGCGGAAGTCCATGCTTGTGAGCGATCTCTGCGATAGCGTCAATGTCGGGGATATCGCTGTTGGGGTTGCCGAGTGTTTCAAGGTAGATAGCCTTTGTGTTATCCTGAATTGCGTTCTCAACTTCTTCAAGGTTGTGCGCGTCTACAAATGTAGTGCTGATACCGTACTGGGGAAGTGTGTGCGCAAGCAGGTTGTAGCTGCCGCCGTAGATCGTCTTCTGTGCTACTATGTGCTCGCCTGCGTAAGCGAGCGCCTGAATAGCGTATGTTATAGCGGCTGCACCCGATGCTGTAGCGAGTGCGGCAACACCGCCCTCAAGAGCCGCAATTCTTGTTTCAAAAGCGCCCTGTGTTGAGTTTGTAAGTCTGCCGTATATATTGCCTGCGTCAGCAAGACCGAAACGTGCGGCAGCGTGTGCGCTGTTCTTGAAAACGTATGATGTTGTCTGATATATCGGAACTGCTCTTGCGTCTGATGCGGGATCGGGAGTTTCCTGACCTGCGTGAAGCTGGATCGTCTCAAATCTGTAGTTGTTATCGTATGTATAGCTCATTGTAAATACCTCTTTCTTTCAGTCGGCTTATAGCCTGTCAAATTCTTGTTTTTTCTTTTAATTTTTCGGGGTGTGCTTTAAACACTTTACTTATGCTATACAGCGGCACATTCGTCCGTTTCTGAAATTGTGTCTGAGGGCCTTAGCGATGATACTCATCAAATGTGCCTCCTTTCTTTTGTTCACAACCTTAGGTTTTTGTTTCTTCTCAAAACCTATCTGTTTGGTATGTTTGTATTATACACTAATCTGATAGGTTTTGTCAATAGGTTTTTCGAAAAATTTATAAAAAATTTCTTGCGACTGCAAAACCGCATTGTTAAGCGAAAAGTCAACCACTCATTACGCTTTTATGAGCGAACTTTTGCGGTTTCATCACAAAAAATGAGCGAATATTAGGCATATGATTACACTTTTATGAGCGAATAATCGCGGTTTGATTACAAAAAGATGAGGGAATGTTATTATTCCCGCTGTTTTTCCGACTTATACGGATATGGGGGTGAAATTAAATGTTAAGGATATTCGGGGTGTATGCTTCCGGTATATTGTTTGATATTTCTACTATGATAGCTAGCTACCGATAGTGCTATTCGTTGGATAGCACTTCTCGGGTTCGCTATTCCGTGCGATGTGTTTCTGTTTTTTGGCTTAGCGGAAATGGTTGGTGTTTTTACTATGGTAGCAGGCTTCCGATAGTTCTCTTTGTAAGACAGCACTTCTCGGGTTCGCTATTCTGTGCGATAACGTTGCTACTATGTGTGAGGAAGACAACCCAAGGGGAGAGAGGAAGGCGCTCCAAAGGCGCTTTCCCCTCTCCCCTTAGGTTTTCTCCCTCACTCTCCCACTTTCCTGACTCCTTTTCTCTTCTGCCATAATGGGGTGTTGGCTATAAGACACACAAACGATTGCGTTTAAAAAGCCGCCGTAAGCGGGACGCTGACGCTCTGTTCGACCCGGGGGACTGTACAGATATCTCGGGATAGTGCGTTTTTTGGAAATTTCAGTGACAGTGCAGTTGCACGGATTTACTCGCGAAATTATTAACAACTTATCGGCTTATCAAATTACATTAAAATTACAATGCGACATATTGCAAAAAGTCAAAACAATAAATATACAGCCAACACCGCTGAAAGCATTTTCGATACCGATAAGGCGTTAATAATTTCGTGAGTGTACCGGTGCAACTGCACTGTCACCGACTATCAAAAAAGAACGCTACTATCCTGAGATATCTGTACTAAAATGGGACTAAGTGAGCGTCAGCGACCCGCTTATACAAACTTTTAAAACCCAGTCGTTTGTGTGTCTTATTGCCAACACCCTTGCGGGGTAAGGGTGTGAGTAAGGAAAGAGGGAGCACGAGGGAGAAAACCTAAGGGATAGGGATAGGGGCTGCCAAGTCCCTCTCCCTAGTCCCTTTGGTTCTTTCCCTCGTTCATAGCAGCAACGTTATCGCATAGAATAGCGAACCCGAGAAGTGCTATCCCGCGAAAAGTACTATCGGTAGCTTGCTATCAGCGTTAATTACCAAAACGGTATAACAGAAGTACACTAAAAAACTTTCTCCACATACCAAAAAAGTGAGCCGAGCGCACTATCCTTTGCGCTTCAACTCACTTTTCCTTTTCCGGGTTGTGTCACAACCCAATTAACATATAAGCTTTTAACCCTTATCAATACTCCGACAGCTCATAGTTATCCGGCGTTCTGTGCCAGAGTCCGTCTGTCTGCTCGTATATCTCCTTGAACGTGAACTTGCGGAAGTTTATCTTGCATCTGCCGCCGTAGTTCGCTTCATATACCCATATACCGTCTGTATCAACAGAGTATATCGTGACATAGTGCGGATATCCGTACATTATGTTATCATATGCCAGATAGTCGCCGGGGCGGAATGTATCCGTCATCCACTTTTTCAGTGCCGCTTCCGTCCAGTTTCCGTCCGAGCGGTTCTTTATCGTAAGAGTATTTTCTTTATAGCCGTTCGTCTTGCCGAACAGATATTCAAACACCTCTATCGTAAATCCGGCGCACTGTATGCCCTGATTTCCAAGCACGTTGCTTCTTCCGATAAGGCAGGTACAACCCGCCTCGTTTCCTGTTTCACAGAAGCTGTGGCAGGTGCACGGAGAAGTAAGCAGGGTGTTATAATATTTGCCGAGCTGATAGCTGTGCCAATAGTCGTTTATCTTCCTGTCCCACTTGCCCGCCATCATCTCATCAAGACGCTTTTGCACAAGTGCTTCCATACTGTTTTGGTCGACTATTTTGAAAGTGCCCGTTACTGCTCCGGTGAAGTTTCCTTTACCTGTAACGGTAAACGAAGCCGTACCGACATTTACATTGTTCTTATAGCCCGAAACAGTATAGTCGGTATTCTTGGTAAGCGTTTTTCCGTTATATGTAACCGTCGGTGTGGGAGAAAGCGCCTTGCCGGTATACTGCTGATCCGCGCAGGTTATCTTTGCCGAAGATATCACGGCAGGCATAACCTTGAACGAAGCCTTGATCTCAGCGCCTTCATAGCTTCCTTTGCCAGTTATAACTGCGGTTGCCGTTCCTGCATTTATATTGTTGTACGCGCTGAGGATATAGTCCGTTCCCGCTTTAAGTGTTGATGCCCCTATTGTTAAGGTAACTGTCGGGAGCTGTGCACCGCCGTTGTATGTCACATCTTTTACACTTACGGTTGCGTTTTCAAACACTTCAAGCGCACTGCTGAGTTCCGATATTTTCAGCGTTCCGCCGTAATTGCCGATGCCTGTCACTACTGCCGAAACCTTGTCTGTAGACTCGTCGATGCTGACCTTGTAGTCAGTATTCTGTGCAAGCAGTACACCTGCATATCTGACGATCACCGTATAACCCTTTCCGTCGGTCGAAAGCGACAACGTTGCCTTTGCCGCCGAGATATCAGCCTTTTCAACCTCACAGTCGGCAGTAACACTGCCGATAAAGTTACCGGTGCCGTTTATCGTGACCTTATGCTTTCCGGGGAGCAGGGCAGTGTCGGTTATCTTGCTGTCGCCTGAGCCAAGTTGATACTCACCGTATTTTCCGCTTACAGTAAGTTTTGTGCCTGCGGGCGAATACACACCCTTCACGTTAAGCTGAGCCTCGGCAATATCGGCTTTGGAAATGATGAAAGCTTTAGTTATCGCTCCCTCGGCTTTTCCCTTGCCTGTCAGTGTCAGCTGTGCACTTCCCGCATTTATGTTGTTCAGATACGAAACCGTATAATCAGTTCCCTCTGTAAGCTTCAGGCTGCCTATTTTTACCGTTGTTGCAGGCTTTATTTCCTGTCCTGTAAATACCGCTTCATTTATAGATATATTTGCTTTTCTGATATCAAGCTTTGTTATTTTGAATGTCACGGTTTTACTGCCGCTCAGACGGTTTTTGCCGGTTACGGTAACACTTGCCGTGCCGACCTGCGTATTATTTTTATACGAAAGGGTATAATCCGTGCCGTTTTTGAATTTATAAGTGCCGTAGCTTACCGTAACCGCAGGCTTTACCTGTGCTCCGGTGTAGCTTGTGTCTGCTACCGTTATTTTTACGCCGCTTACAGCTCTTGCGGTGATTTTAAATGTTTTTGTCACTGTGCCCGAATAATTACCCTTGCCGCTCAGTACCAGAGTTGCAGTACCCAAAGCAGTATTATTCTTATAGCTCAGTGTAAAATCCGTTCCGTTTTTAAGCGTTTTCGATCCGATCTTTACAACAGGCACCGGCTTTATCGCCGCCCCGGTAAAGCTTTTTGCGCTAATATTTGAAACAGCCGAGGCAGGTATCGCTTTTCTTGTTATCCTGAAAGTCTTTTTTACGCTTCCGCCGTAGATACCTTTGCCTTTGACGGTTATTGTAGCCGTTCCCACGTTTTTGTTATTTGAGTATGATACGGTATAATCCGTATTCTTCTTAAGCGTTACCGTTCCGTACTTCACCGTAACGGCGGGAGTAAGCGATGCTCCGCTGTATACAAGAGATGTTTTATAGGAAATCGTCGCCTTTGATATCGGCTTCGGATTTATCTTGAATGTGACGCTTTTCGACCCGGTCAGAAGCTTTCCCTTGCCTGTAACAACTACCGTGGCAGTTCCGATCTTCGTGTTGTTCTTATATGTAAGTGTATAGTCTGTTCCGTTTTTATATGTCTTGTTGCCGTATTTTACGGTAACGGCAGGCTTCAATGCCTTTCCTGTGTAAGTCGCCGCCGGGACGCTTATATTCAGCATAGAAACCGGTCTTGCGACTATCGTGAAATTAAGGTGGCAACTGCCCTTATAGTTGCCCTTGCCGTTAATGTTTACCTTTGCAGTTCCTTTGTTGACGTTGTTTTCATATGTCAGTGCGAAATCAGTTCCGTTTTTCAGAACCGTTGAGCCGTTCTTGACAAGAGGCACCGGTTTCAGCTGTGAACCTGTATAGTACTGTGTAGCCACTTTAAAGAATGAACACTTGTTATAGATAACCGCAGGCTGAATTTTGAACGATTTTTTAACCGTTCCGCTGTAGCTTCCTTTGCCCTTGATTATAACATACGCCGTTCCCGCATTTTTATTATTTTGATAACTTACGGTGTAGTCGGTGCCGTTTCTGAGCACCTTGTTCTTATACTTTACTGTCGGGTTCTGCTTTACCGCGCTTCCTGTATAAGTCTTTGCCGTGATCCCCGAAACCGTACATGACGATACAGCCGCCGCGTCCGCCTTTGTTCCGGAAAAACAGCAAACGGCAGCAGCACAAAGCAATCCGCATATAAACGCCGTGATCCATTTAAATGTCGTCATATACCTGCTTTTTACTGTTGCCGTCATGAATTTTGCCTTTCTCTGTGTCTGCCGACCGTTGCCGCATTATCTGAATTCGATATCGTTCGGACCGCAGACTATGTTGCACTTGCCGTACTCCGCCGAGGTAGTCGTTGTAAAGCTGTTGAGATTTATCCTTACATTCGGATAAACGCACTTTGTAACTCTTACCGACAGCGTTTCCTTTGCATTGATTATCTTTTGTATCTCTTCTATTCTTGCCCTCAGCGGCTTTTTATCCATGCCTTTCTGGACTTTAAGCCTGATGGCAGAGGAGATATACGATTCCTTATCCGCATCGAGCTTTTCGCCGTTGCGTTTTTTCTCCTGCAAAAATTCGATAGAAGCGTTTATCTTCTCTATGTACTCATCGATCGCGGCACACTGCTTTTCGAGCGAGTCCATCTCAAGCAGAAGATTTGTTGTACTTCCTACCGATATCACAGTTGCCGTATAACTCTTGTGACCCAGCTGTGCCACGGCAAACCTGCCCATAACACTGCAATCGCCGCCGACAAGCGCGCCGGGATTTTTCGTGCAGTCAAGGTCGCCCTCTATCTTTATACGACAGCCGACAAGCGATGTACTGGTAAGGTTGCCTCTTGTTGTGATAGTATCATTTTCGCCGAAAGCGATATTTATGTTGCCGTACTGCGACTGCACGGTACTTGCGAATACGCCGTTCTTGACGGTTATATCGCCCTGGGCTGTCAGGGTAGCACCTGTTACCATACCCGATACGGTTATGGTTTTACCTGCCGTAACGGTATAGCCCTCCTGCACACTGCCCTTTATTATAACATCGCCGAGGAAGTTTATATTACCTGTCTTTACATCTATATCCGATGAGATCTGGAATGTGGTTTCAACGTTAAATCTTCCGCCCTTATAGACAAGGTTTCCGCTGTCAGCGGCAAACAGCTTTGTGCCGTCAGCCGACAGTACGGTATTCGTGCCCTGCGGTACAAGCGGAGGTCTGCCCGGACGGGGCGCAATTACCTGACCGTAGACATTCATACCCTCTTCGCCCTGTGTTTCGGGGATAATTTCACATATAAGGTCATTTACCTTTACATTTACGATAAGACCTAAGTCACGGTAGTCGACACTGCCGTCCTCAAGCTTTCTCGGTACAAGCTTCTTGTCCGTTTCAAACAGGTTTTTGACACTGCCGTTTTCGCCGTCTATAGCCGCATAGCCGCTTGCGACCGTGAATATTTTATCATACAGTCTGTTCTCGGCGATTTCCTTAAGCAGCTCTTCATCAATGCCGTATACAACGCGCTCGTCCTTGAGCGCCTGTCGCATGGCTTCTACTGTAATATCCTTGCCCGAAAACTGCGGTGAAAAAACGCACATATTGGCTTCAAGCTTGTTGTCGCTTACAACTACCTTTGCAGACGCGTCTACATTAAGCATGGGACTTGTTCCCTGCGGACGCTGCATAGTTCCCCCATTGTTCAGCTCGATGCCTTCAAGTGATGTATTTGATGACTTTTCCAGTTCTATAAGCTCTGACATAGAAGCGTCAGCCATCTTCTGTCTTTCGGTTCTTTCCATCAGTGCACCTCCCTGTGTGATGTATTTATATCTATGTCTATATAGTCTTATTTCCCTTAAGGCTGGACATTATCTCAAGCGAGCCGTCAGCCGCGTTGAAGGATACTGTTCTTCCGTAGTTAAGTCCCGTATCCGACGCGATTATCGGCACTCCGAGCCTTGCGAGCACTTTTTTCGTTGCCTCGACATTACGGTCGCCTATTGACATTGCAGGCGATGTTGTCGCAAACATATTCGCTCCGCCCGCTATCTTCGCGGTGATCCTTGATGCCGCCGCACCGCTCTTTATCATACTGTCATACAGTAATTGTATTCCCGTATCCGCAAACTTGAACTTGTTTTTATCATTCGGTATCGCACTGCTGTCAGGGAGCATTATATGTGCAAGCCCCGCAATGCCGAGCACCTTATCGATCATACATATCCCGACGCAGCTGCCAAGTGCATATGTTACCAGAACATCGGGTGACTTGCACAGCTTCTGGTCGGATATCCCCACTATTATCCTGTTCACTGGTTTTCTACCCCCAGTTTCCCAAGGAGCGTCCTCAGTGACTCAACAGTGGGTATGAGAAGCATATCGGATTGTATCTCAACTGAATCTATCAGAAATTGTTCGCTTATCATAAGTACCTTTTCATACGCCTCCGAAAGCTCCGTTGCGGGCACAGTCATTATAGCCCCGAGCATATCGGTCGTCAGCGCAGGCACCGACATATCAATCGTCATACCGCCTAAGTCCGCTATGGCGTTGACATAGCTTCCGCCCATTATGTTTCCTATCTCGCTGAGCACCGACACATCATCGGCATTCATCTCATAGAGTGAAAACGAGCGCTCTCCCGTAAGTCCTGTTACGATAGTCTTCGCAAACGCCTCCTCGAGCAGGAACATTATCATTCCGTCCGCGTCCCCTTTAAGCCTTATCAGTATTCCTACCACCAGCTTGTCAGGCGAACCGAGGGACTCTATTGCGTCAGCCACGTCCATAAGCCTTACCTGCGGCACTTGCATATCAATACTCCTGTTAAGGAGCTGTGACAGCGCCGTTGCGGCATTCCCCGAGCCGATATTTCCTATTTCTTTGAGCACATCAAGCTGTACCGGGCTTAAATCGTCGTAACTGTTTATCATAATAGACCTCTGAAATTATTAACTGTTTGGTTTTAAATAACCGTATCTGCCGGGTAAGCCCCCGGCAGTACGATCAAAATACATCATAAGATGATACCTTCAGGCTTTACTGCCTGAGATTGTTGGTTATACGCTCCAGCTCGTCTGCTGTCTGTACAACTCTTGCGCTCATCTGATAAGAGCGCTGTGTTTCGATAATGCGTACCATATCGCCTGCAATATCCGTATTGCTGCGTTCGAGTGCCATTCTTATCTTGTCGATACTCCTGTCGGCAACCGCCTCTCCCGACCTCTCGGTAGCAGCCATCTTGTTGCTGCCCAGAAGCTCGAGTCCAAAGTTGTTGTCGAATGTGTACACACCTATCATTTCCGAAAGCGCGTCATAATCGGGCTTGCTCGTACCCTCTATAAAAGGAACTGTAATGTGGTTTCCCTCATAGTCAAGCACAAATTCGCCGTTAGCGCTCACAAGCTCCCAGTGGTCGCCTATCTGCGACATCTGAAAATCGCCCGCTCTTGTGTAGTTTACATCGCCGTACTTATCCATTACCGCGAAGAAACCTTCTTCTGTCGGTATCGCAAAGTCAAGCTCATTGTCGGTATATGTAAATACGCCCTCGCTGTACATAAGCTGAGTGCTGTGCACATACTCGCCGTGACCTGTCTGCCAGTCCGGCTCTGTGTTTCTCTGCACCGTATAGATACAGTCCGCAAAGCTCGGACGCGATGCCTTGAAGCCCACCGTGTTCACATTTGCAATGTTGTTTGAGTAAACGTTGAGTCCTTCCTGCTGTGCGATAAGTCCCGTTTTACCCGTGTAGAATGCTATGTTCATAACGTATCCTCACATTCAGTCATTTTACAGTTTGATGATCTCGCTAGCCGCTCTGCCGTTGATAGTATCCATATACTTCAGTATAGCACTGCTCGCCTCGAATAATCTCTGCGTTTCCATAAGAGAAGTGATCTCCTTGTTAGCGTCAACGTTTGACTTTTCAAAACAGCCCTGGATAATGTCGTACTTCTCGTCTGCGGGAATTGTCATATCCCCGTCATATGAAAACAGGTCGTTTCCTACCTTCGCAACATCAGCGTTTTCGGGTATGTAGCTGAGCCTCAGCTTTTCGATCACCTGACCGTTCTCGTTTAAGATATTACCCTCGTTGTCAACTATGAAATCATCGTTTCCGATATATATCTCACCGTTTTGTCCGAGGACACGCCCGCTGTCGTTAAGACACAGATAACCCTCTCCGTCAAGCTCAAACTGACCGTTCCTTGTCTGATATACATTTCCGTTTGTGTCCTGTATATTGAAGTATACATTACCCTGAATGCCTATATCAAACGGACTCTCGGTAAATTCAAAGCTACTCTGTTCAAGGTTTGTTTTGCTCGTATCGACATAGGTCTGTACGAACTTGCCGCTTGTCTTTCTGCGGTTGCTGACAAGTATAAGCTCCTCCTGGAACGTGTTGGTTCTTATCTCGTCCTTTTTATAGCCCGATGTGTTTATGTTTGTCAGATTGTTCGAGATAGCGTCCAGCGACCTCTGATGGTTTATCATCGACTGCGCCAGATTGTAAAATGCTCTCTGCAAGTCTTTTTCACCTCCTTTCTCAAAGTGATGCATCTGTATTGCAAGGCAGAGCAGAGAAGCGCCCCGCCCCCTGATTATATAATATCAGTTTTCACATAAATATGCAAGCATTTCAGCTGTTTATATAGCTCTCCAGCTTGTTTTTGAGCGTCAGCATAGCCTTTGAGTGTATCTGGCACACTCTCGACTGCGTAACGCTCATGACCTTAGCTATTTCCGAGTATTTCAGCTTCTCGTAATAGTACATTGTGACTACCTGCTTTTCCTTTTCGGGAAGAGCGGCGACCGCGTCTGCTATTACCTGCTTTTTCTCCCGCTCATACAGCTTTGAGTCGGCGGTTTCGCTTCTTACCGACATATTATCGTCAAGGTTATCCTCGTATAAAAGCTCCTCGAACGACAGCGTTATCATTCCCGCCGTGTTCGCCATAAGCTTTGACAGCTGTGCGGTTGTCATATTCATGCTTTGCGCAAGCTCTTCGTCTGTCGGCGTGCGGCAAAGCTCGGAGTTCAGCCTTGCGAAATTATCATCAAGCTGCTTTGACAGCTTGCGGAGCGTTCTCGGCACTCTGTCGAGCTTTCTCATATAGTCGATGACCGCGCCCTTTATCCTTATGCCGGCATAGGTCTCAAATTTTACGTTCTTATCGGGGTCAAAGCCGTCTATAGCCGCCATAAGAGCTATAACGCCTTCGTTTATGATATCGTCGCTATCGGCATATCCCGCATAGATATTGCGCATAGATACCGCAATTATTCTGACAAGATCCATATACATCAGCACTATCTCGTTTCTGACATTTACGTCCCCTGTCAGCCTGTACTTTTCAAGAAGCTCGGGAAGCCGCTCTTTGCTCTGTACCGATACCGCCATAAAACGCTCCTTTCCCTGATATTTCCGACCCGCGGCTTACATTGCTATATTGCCTATAGCCTGTATCTGCGCCGTGTTGTCTATCTCGCTGTAGGACAGCACCGTTATATTGGGTATAAACTGGTCTATCAGTTTTTTGAAGTATATACGCACTATCGGAGAGGTAAGTATAATAACGTTCGGTATAACGTCCTTTACCTTGTCTATCTCTCCGCTTGTAATATTGACGATCTTCTGTATAAGGTCGGGATCCATCGCAAGATAGCTTCCTGCGTCTGACTTCTTGACGCTTGCGACAATAGTATCCTCTACCTTCGGGTCAACTGTGATAACTCTCAGCGAGTTTGCCTCGGCAAAACGTCTTGTTATGGTACGCTTGAGCGCCTGTCTTACATACTCTGTTACAATATCGATATCCTTAAGCGCACCTGCATGGTCGCCGAGCGTTTCGAGTATGGTTTCCATATCTCTTATCGGTACGCCCTCACGCAGAAGCAGGCAAAGCACCTTTTCGAGATAACCGAGCGAAATAGTGCCGGGTATAAGGTCGTCGATAAGCGTCGGGTTGGTCTGCTTTATGTTGTCTACCATCGTCTTTACGTCCTGACGCGACAAAAGCTCACTGCAATGCTGCTTTATGACCTCTGACAGATGAGTTATCATTACGGACACGGGGTCTATAAGCGTATATCCCGCAACGTCCGCCATTACCTTCTTGTCCGCGCTTATCCACTTTGCGGGAATGCCGAACGCAGGCTCAACAGTGTCTATGCCGTCAACAGGGCTTACAACATCGCCGTTGTCAAGCGCTAAGTAGTGGTCGGAAAGAATTTCTCCTCTTGCTACCTCTTCGCCCTTTATCTTGATAACATACTGGTTGGGGTTTATCTCGGGGTTGTCCGTCATTCTTACAGACGGTATTACCATACCCATATCCATTGCAAACTGCTTACGGAACATTACCACACGGTCAATGAAGTGACCGCCGCTCTTTTCATCAACAAGGTGTAGCAGGCTGTAGCCGAACTCCATCTCTATCTGCTCAACATTCAGCAGCTTGAATACATTGTCGATATCCCTGTAATAGTCGTTGTCCGAGGTCGGCTGATCCTGCATTTTGGCAATGCTCTCACGTTCAGCCTGAGCGGCAAGAGCTGCCTCTTTCTTCGCCTTTGATTTCGATAATCTCCAGCCGAATATAAACAGTGCCGCACCAACGCCGAGAAGTATCAGCTTCGGGAAGCCCGGGATAACCATAAGGGCGGCAATAACAATGCCGGCGATCATCATTACGTTGGGCTGTGCGGTAAACTGACGCTTGATATCCGCATTGAAGCTGTCCGTGCTTGCGGCACGGGTAACGACCATACCTGTTGCAACAGAGATCATAAGTGCAGGTATCTGCGAGCAAAGACCGTCACCGACAGTAGCCAGCGAGTAGGTGGAAAGCACGGTGTTGATATCCTGTCCGTGCATCATACCGAGCACCGCACCGCCGATAAGGTTTATAAGCGCCGTGATAATTGAAATTATCGCGTCACCCTTTACGAACTTGGTAGCACCGTCCATAGCGCCGAAGAAGTCACTTTCACGCTGTACCTCCGCGCGGCGTATCTTCGCCTCTTCATCGGTGATAGCGCCTGTATTCAGGTCTGCGTCGATAGCCATCTGCTTACCGGGCATAGCGTCAAGGGTAAATCTTGCGGCAACCTCCGACACACGTTCCGAACCCTTGGTGATAACAAGGAAGTTTACTATTACAATTATTACGAATATGATAAATCCGACAATAGCGTCACCGCCCATTACGAATTCACCGAAGGTCTTTACGACCTCGCCCGCATAGCCGCTCGAGAGTATTCCTCGTGTGGTTGATACGTTCAGCGACAGTCGGAAAACCGTTGTCAGAAGAAGTATAGTCGGGAATATCGAAAATTCAAGCGCCTTTTTTATGTACATTGTCATAAGGAGTATGACAAGAGATAGTCCTATATTTATTATCAGAAGAAAATCCAGTACCGGAGTCGGCAGAGGAATGATAATCGCAAGTACGATAAAAATAACGAATACCGCAAAAACATTCGTCATCATCTTTTTAACCATTCGCACCGCTCCTTTCCTTGTTTTTTCTCTCTCCCGGACTTTATCTGTCCGTTTTTATAATTATTTATAATCGATTCATGCAAAATTTGCACTAACACTAACCTTGGCTCCCTTGCTAAAGGGAGCTGGCTTGCGGCAAGGCACAAATCTATGAAAATTACCGCTTAATGAGATAAGTCAAACCTTCAAATAACACTTACTTTTTCTGCCGTCAAGACTGAGGGATCGCTTGAACCGCCCCAGTCGTCTGCAATATCTTGCAAAGCTCGCACTATCCCTCACCAAGAACATCAGCGCAATCGTTAAGTCCCGCCGATAATGGAGGTCGCGTAAATCACCGACTGTCAGAACGGCGAATTTGCCGCGGCTCACAGCCGCTTATGCTGTTCCTCATATACCATCGCCAGCACCTCAGCCACCGCCGTGTAAAATTCCCTCGGAATTTCCTGCCCGATATCCACCGCCTCATAAAGCCCTCTTGCGAGCGGACGGTTCTCGGTGATATATACATTATGCTCCTGTGCAACCGCAACGATCCTCAGCGCCAGTGCGTCAGTACCCTTTGCCACAACAACAGGGGCTTTGTAAGCCACCTTCCTGTCGTATTTCAGCGCTACCGCATAGTGAGTAGGGTTACGGACAACCACATCGGCAGACGGCACTTCCTGCATCATACGTTGCTGTGCCATTTCCTGCTGTTTGCGCTTTATCTTGCCCTTTATCTGCGGGTCACCTTCGAGCTGTTTATACTCATCTTTTACTTCCTGCTTTGACATCTTGAGCTTTTTCTCAAACGACCACCACTGGAAAACGTAGTCCGCCGCCGCCACGAACACAAGCATTATAAATATCGTGACGATCATACTCATAGATGTTTCGCTGATATATGCAACTATCTTTATGACATCGGTATCTATCAGCTTCTTGAACTCGCTTATCCTGTCCATAACCTGAAAGTACAGGATAGCGACTACAACTATTATTTCTATAAGTCCCTTTACAAGTCCCACAAGCGCCTGCATCGAAAACAACCGCTTGATACCCGTAAACGGATTTAACCTGCTGAATTTCGGCTTCATCGCCTCCATACTGAACAGTCCCTTTGTCTGAACGATCACAGGCAGTACACTGAGCACAACTCCCACCGCCAGAATAGGACCTACAGTACATACGCAGATTATAGCCACCTTCCAGAATACGCTCATCGCAAACTCCACGGTATTGCCCGTCTTGTCTATGGACGTCATCGACTGCTCCATGAAGTTTAACAGCATCTGAAACATATAGTTTCCGAATATCGCAAGAAATGCGAATATTCCCACCACGAAAACCGCTACCGCAACTTCCTTGCTTTGCAGTACCTCGCCTTTTTTTCTGGTATCCTTACGCTTTTTCGGGGTGGCTTTTTCGGTTTTTTCTTCGCCTGCCATTTGCCCTCCTTAAGCGCCCATCATACCGAGCAGCCCGTAAAGGTTCTGCCACATATAACCCATCAGCTTTTCGATGAAGTCCGACATAGGCTGTGCCATTATCAGCACCGCCGCAAGACCGATAAGTACCTTGAGCTGAATGTTCAGCGCGAATATGTGTATTGTCGGTACGGCTTTCATCAATACACCAAGACATATTTCGGTGATAAACTCGATAGCCAGTATCGGTGCGGCAAGCTTTACCGCAAGCGTCAGCACCGTTGAAAAGTACGTTACAAGCGCCCACGGCACGTCCGCCGTAAATCCCGAAAAGCCTATCGGCAGTGTTTCATACGATATATGAAACAGCTTTATATACGATAAGTGCCCATTCGTAAGAAAGAAATACAGAATGAACATATAGTAATAAACATTCGCAAACAGCGGCATAGACACACCCGTTGACGGATCCATAGTCCTCGCCATTGAAAGACCTGTCTGATAGTCGATAAGCTCACCTGCGGAGATAGTGACCGTAAGTATAAGGTTTACCATAAAGCCGAGTATCAGTCCCAGCCCTATTTCCTTGAACATATCGAACAGCATCATAAATATGCCTGTCGGCTCATATCGGATCTCGCCCATAGAGGCGGCAAAAAGCACGGCGAGTGCTATCGTCGTGCCCGCTCTCAGTCTTACAGGAAAATTTGAACGGTTGAAAATCGGATTGAAGCTGAATATTCCCGACACCCTGCACATTATCAGCAGAAAGCCGAGAAAGTTATTCACTATCATATCCCATACGTCACTCAGCGTCATGTTACACCGACCGTCGCCATAAGCTCAAATATATAGTTGAAAAACTCTATACAGCTGTTCATCATCCACGGACCGAAAAGGAGCAGTACTATAGCCACCACTATAGCCTTAGGTGCGAACGAGAGCGTTTGCTCGTGCACCTGCGTTGCCGCCTGCAATATCGCTATTATAAGTCCTATCACAACTGCGGCTATCAAAACAGGGAGTCCCAATTTAAGCGCAAGAACAAGTGCGGCGGTAAAGACCTCCATTGCTATATCCTGTGTCAAATCAAGCCCTCCCTTCCAGGATCATTAAGCTACAAATTATACGAGTTTACTATCGTTCCTACCATCAACTGCCAGCCGTCGACCAATACGAAAAGTATTATCTTGAACGGCAGTGATATCATAGCGGGCGGCAGCATCATCATACCCATTGCCATAAGCGTTGACGATACAACAAGGTCAATTACAAGGAACGGTATGAATATCAGAAAGCCCATCTGGAACGCACGTTTCAGCTCGCTTACTATAAAAGCGGGAATGACTGTTTCAAAGCCAAGCTTCTCGCTGTAGTTTTCAAGTGTTATATTATCTGTCGCGCCATCGGTAATGTCGCTCATGTTCTGACCCTTGAGGTCGAGGAAGAACTTCATGTCATCATTCGTTGTCTGCTTTAGCATAAAGGTCTTGAGCGGCTTTCCCGCCGCGTCCATAGCCTCTTCCATAGTTATTTCACCCGCCGCATACGGCTGATACGCCGTTTCGTTTATCTCGGAGAAAACAGGCCACATTATGAATATCGTCAGAAACAGCGACAGTCCCGTAAGCACCATATTAGGCGGCGTGGACTGTGTCTGCATTGCCGTTCTTAAAAAGCTGAAGCAGATTATTATCCTCGCAAACGATGTCATCATCACGAGAAGCGACGGCGCAAGCGACAGCACCGTTACAAGCAGTATTACTTCAAGCGACTGCGAACCGTCAACACCGATAAGATCCTTCATTACCGAAGAGTCCGCCGACTCCGTACCGCCTGACGAAGCGGCAGCTGCGTTGCCCGATGTCACGGCTGATGCCGCCGCATTACCCGCGGCGTTATTGTCTGTCGCAAATGCCGTAACACTGCAAAGCACTCCGATAAGCGCAACACATACCGTTAAAGACACGATAAAGCGGACAAATATCCGCTTGTTGTCGATAAACATTTTTTTAAGTGCAAGACCAAAAGCTTTTGTCATTTCGACTCCGTGTTCCTCTCATCAGAATTTTCATTATCGGTATTTTCGCTGTCATCGGTTTTGTGAACGCCCGGAAGATTATCCACGCCGGCACTGTCGCCGTCGTCTTTCTTTCCGCGCATATTTTTTATATTCTTGGCAAGCGCATCGCTGAACGCCGCAAAAAAGCCGTCCTGCTGTGCCTCGCCCTCGGGATAGAGCTGTGACAGATACTCCTCCTCCGTAAGCGAAAGATCCTCTATCTTATCTATCCTGCCGGCGGTAACTCCGAGCACCATACACTTTCCCGCCACGCTTACGACAACTACCGATTTTTCGCCGCCGAGCGTTGCACGGTCAAGAACCTTGAGCCGTTTCCCGCCTGTTGTAAGTATTCCTTTGTTTACCTTCCTCAGTACCCAGAAGAACAGAAATATCAGCGCAATTACGCCGACAAGCGCGCATACAAACTGAACAACCGGAGGCATCAGTCAAGTATCTTCTTAACAGTCTGGAGTATTCTCTCAGCCTTGAACGGCTTTACGATAAAGTCCAGAGCACCGAGCTTGATAGCCTCGACAACCATAGCTTCCTGACCCATAGCACTGCACATTACGACCTTAGCGCCCGCGTCCATAGCCTTGATCTCCTTGAGCGCCTCAATACCTGTCTTGTTGGGCATTGTTATGTCCATGATAACAAGGTCGGGCTTTTCTGCGGCATATGTAGATACGGCGATCTCGCCGTCAGCCGCTTCAAGAATGTTTGTGTAGCCGTTTGTCGTCAGTGTGTTGCGGATAAGCATACGCATAAATGCCGCATCGTCTACAAGTAATATCTTCTTGTCCATAAGTGTAAGGTTTCCTTTCGTATCCCTGTTATATTTTAATGTTATTCGCCTTTACCAAGGCTATCCATAAATTTCGATTTTACGATTTCCGTTATTCTTACGGCGAAGTTATCATCGATAACCACAACGTCGCCCCTTGCTATAAGGTTGCCGTTTACCATAACGTCAACAGGTGCGCCTGCCTGCCGCTCAAGCTCAATGATAGTGCCCTGAGAAAACTCAAGTATATCCTTGATCTTTTTCCTCGTTGAACCTATCTCAACGGATATCTGAAGCGGTACGTCCATAAGGAGCTGTAAATTTTCCTTCTGCTCCGTACCGAGCGGCGCTTCAAAGCTCTCAAACTGCGCAAGCTGAGCGTTGCGGTAGTTGACCGCGGGCTGCGGCTGCATCATAGGCTGTACCGGCTGACCGTACATTGCCGGGTTCGGCTGACCCTGATATCCGTAGTAGCCCTGCTGTGCGTACATATCGGGCATCGGCTGAGGCGCAGGCATAGGAGCGACCTGTTGTACAGGTGCGGGCTGTGCCGCCTGAGGTGCCGCCTGCATTGCGGGCTGAGGTGCCGGAACAGTTGCAGGTGCAGGAGTCGGTGCGGGAGCGGGTGTCGGCGCAGGAGCGGGAGTAGGTGCAGGTTCAGGCTCAGGTTCGGGTGTTGCCCCGCCGAGAACTCTGTCTGCAAGCGTTGCCGCAAGGTCGATATCGAGAACCGATATGAACTCAGACTTTATTACGCCGTCAATGGTAAGGTCGAAATTGATAGCGGCGATCATATCCGTCTGCTCATAACTCTGCAGATCCGCAATGTTGACCTCGCTGAGTATAAACGGTGTCGGCGTTGAAATATCAATGCTCATTCCGAGAAAATCCGCAAGAGCCGTGGACGATGCGCCCATCATCTGGTTCATGACCTCGCTTACCGCGCTTATATTCAGCTCGTCAAACTCAAAATCCGGTGATATAACAGGAGGCTTACCCATCAGCTGATTAAGTATCAGCTGTACGTCGTCCTGCTTTAATATCATCAGGTTAGAGCCCGAAAGCCCCTTGATATATTCGATTTTTACACATATAGCCGGTTCTAAGCGGTCGTAGTTCAGCTGTGAAGCCTCCACAACACTTACCTTCGGCGTAGTGATCCACACTTTTGCGTTGAGCAGCTCGGATACGGCGGTTGCCGCACTTCCCATACTGATATTCATTATCTCGCCGATAGCGTCAAGCTGCATCTCCGACAGAGTGGTCAGTTTTCCCATTTGCCTTACCTCAATTCTTTAGTATATTATCAATCCTGAACGCTTTTTTACCATTCAGTGTACCGAGTTTTCCGTCAAACCAGCAGGTGCTTCCCACCTTGAGTTGTAGGTTTTCGGTTATCGGCTTGTTCAGCGGTATTATGTCATTTACCTGTAAATTCAGCACATCGCGGAGCGTCAGCATTGTATTATCAAGCACCGCCGTAACGGTAAGCTCCGACTGGGAAAGGGTAGACATAAGGTTTTCCTTGCGTTCTGTTTCCTTTGTCGGACTGCCCGCTCTTTTTCCCGAGCTGAACTTAGCCGAAAATTTCTTCATTATCTGATCCATAGTAATAGCGGACATACAGAACGATACTACGGATTTAGAATCGTTTATGGTGACCTCCATAGCGACGATTATCATTGTTTCGTCGGCGTCTGCGGCAGAGATAACACGCGAATTCGTTTCTATCGACTCCAGCTTGGGTTTTGTTTCCACATAGCCGTCCCACGCCTCTGTCATAAGAGAGGTGAAGCGCTCTACAATGCCGCGCATTACATTTATCTCTATTTCCGTGAAGTCGCGGTCGGCATCTTCATAAGTGCCCTTACCGCCGAGCATACGGTCTATCATCGTAAAGGTGAGCGAGTTTGAAAGCTGCAATACCGCATTGCTTTCCTCGATATCATCATCTTCGATACCGAGGTCAACTATACCCATTATCGTGTAGTCCGGCAGGGCATTGCTGAACTCAAAATATTTCTGCTCTTCTATACTTGCAAGCGAAACCTTGCAGTACAATCTCAGCAGTCCTGTTATGTAAGAAGAAAGATGTCTGGAATAATTCTCGAATATTCTTTCGAGTATCTTTATCTGTTCCTTTGTAAACTTCTTCGGTGTACGGAAGTCGTACTCCTTGATCTCGTCTTTCTCTTCGTGCGTGTCAAGCGGAACAGAGTCGCCCGCAAGCACGCTTGACAGCATCGCGTCTATCTGTTCTTGTGTGAGGGTGTCAGCCAAAAAGTCGCCCTCCTTTCTCGGTTATTCTTGTGATGTTTCTTCGGGTACAGATGTCAGTATATCCGTAGGTATACCCGTATATGACGGCTCGTACTTCGGACCTGCCTCGTTGGTGCTTGAATTTTCATCACCCGAGTTGTCCTCATACCTGCTTTCCATATTGTCGATAATTTCGTTTACAACATTGCTGTTGACATCTGAGCTTGTGTCATCGTTACGCTCATACGGATCGGTATTCGCACCGTTCAGTCTGTATTCATACTTCAGTATATCGTCAATGACAGCCTGAGATGTCGTATCGAGCTGTGCTCTTACTATCATAATTTCTACACGGCGGTTTGCCGCTCTGCCCTCGGCAGTGGAATTGTCCTCAATAGGCGTGTAGCACGCTTTTCCCTCGACAGTGAATTTCTCGCTGTCGACACAGCGGTTGTAGTCCATATACTTTACAACGCTTGACGCTCTTGCCGCCGAAAGATCCCAGTCGTTCACATCGGATACGGCCTTAGCCGTATGACCGGATACTTCACAGGATTTTATGTATTTGTTCACGGCCTTTATACCCGGCATGAACTTGTTGAGTACCTGCCTGCCCTCTTCTTTCAGCACTGCGCTGTTGCCGTCAAACATTATCGTATTATTGAATCGGATAAAGATCCTTGTCGGTGTCTGCTCAATGTAAACATACCGACCCAGATCGTTCTTTTCCGTAGTTGTCTTTAAAAAGCTGTAAAGCTGGTTGAAGTCGGAGGGCAGACCCTCTGTTTCTTCACTTGTAGTACCGCCGTTTTGCGTGTTCGGGGGAGATTCGGCGTTGCCGTTGGTATCTGCGGCATTATTCTTAGGCTGTTCGTCCATTACGAACGGATTTACATAAGTGCCGCTTGACGTAAAGGACTGATATATGTATTGCCACTTTGTTTCGTCTACCGATGATGCGGAATACAGCAATACGAAAAAGCACAGCAGAAGAGTAACCATGTCGGCGTAAGTATCAAGCCAGTTGCCTTTTTCTTCCCCTCCGCCGCCGGATCTTCTTTTTGCCATTTCTCCACCGCCTTTCTAAATTCATGCCTAACCAATATATTTTAACATATCTGAGTGATTTTTTCAACTGTTAATTACTTGCTTCCCTTCTTTTTTACATCTGTCTGAGCAAGCATAAATTCAAGCTTTTCCTGAATAAGTCTGGGGTTAGAGCCTGCCGCGATCGACAGAACGCCCTCTTCGATTATCTGCATACATAAAAGCTCCTGCTCGTGGCTGTTCTTCAGTGAAGACGCTATAGGCGCAAACAATACGTTTGAGAACAGTGAGCCGTAGAACGTCGTGATAAGCGCTACCGCCATACCGCTCGACAGGTTGCTGGAGTCCGCACCCATACCTTTAAGCATATTTACGAGTCCGACAAGAGTACCTAACATACCGAATGCGGGGAAGACCGACATACCTTTTTCAAAGAAAAGTCTGCCTCTTTCGTGACGTTCGCACATAAAGTCTATCGCATCGTCAAGCATTCCTCTTACCTTGTCGAGGTCGTTTGCGTCAACGATCAGCATAAGGCTTTCCTTAAGGAACGGATCATCGCACTTGTTTGCGCTGTCTTCAAGGGAGATAAGACCCTTTGTTCTTGCGATCTTTGCAAATTCAACTATCTGGTCTATGTAGCTCTGCGGATTGAACTTTTTAGGGAACAAAGCGAGCTTCAGATACTTCGGCAGATTTTTAAGATATGATAGCGGGAACGAACCGATAAGACAGCCTATAGTACCGCCGACTGTGATGGCAACCGAAGGTATATCTATGAACCAGTCAAGCTGACCGCCGTTAAATATACCGTATGTAACCAGACTGAATGATACTACCCAACCTATGATGATCGTAATATTCAAAACAATTTCCTCCTGTAAGGGTTTATATAGCACAGCCGATGGCTGTAATATTCATAATTTATATCCCTCTCTCGGGACGCTGACGTCTTAACGACTGTCTGTATTCCTTGATGAGAGAAAGTATCTCATTCATCGACTGCTCAACTATGTATGAATGACCCGTACTCGTGGTAATTACCGTGTCGGGATTTTCCGTTACTATTTCAATAAAGTCGGGATTAAGCATAAACTTTTCCCCATTGAGCTTTGTAAGTGTTATCATACATTTCCTTCCTTTGCGGACTGCTTTCGCATTATCATTGATACCGGCTGTCTGTCACGCCGACAGCTTACACACGGCGGTAACAGCCGCTTTGCATAATATAACGGGCATTCCGGCGGAGCTGGCGCTCCGCCTGCCCTTATAAACTTGAATTTTTATCGCAGAAACCTGCGATTTCTGCTAAGCCTTTGGCTTTGTTGAACGCTTTGCCTGTTCGCCAAGCACTGCCACACTTGCCTTTTAATGAACGCTTTGTTTGTTTTGTGCTATCAATCGCCAAGCACTACCACCCTTGCCTCCCCTCGAAAAAGGGGAGGTGGCACGGCTAATACAAGTTGGACGTTTGTCAATATACAGTTCAGAAAATCTGTCCTTAATATCTCTCAAACAAATCCGAGCCGTGACGAAGGGGATTGTGTGAGTAAAGCAGTTCTTAAGTAAATACTCCTATCAACCTCAATCCCCACAGTCTTGTCAACAGAACAAATTGTTCTTAGCTACAGTTTGTGGTATCAAATCTTATCTGTGAAATCTTTATACTTTGTTGCCTTGTTGCCAATCCAGCTCCCCTTTTTCGAGGGGAGCCAAGAAGTGTTGGCTTAATCTTAAACCTCGATGATAGATGATAACGGAGGTCGCGCCGCCATCGAACTTTCAGAACAACAAACTTGTCATTGCTCACACCCACGCTTTTTCTTTTAAATAACCGCCGCAGGCGCTCCACAATTATTCATTATTCATTATTCACTATTCACTATTCATTAAGGCAATTCCGCCGCCCCGCCGGTAACGAAAGTTACGCTGACATCAAACCGTCAGAACGGCGAAACTTGCCGTGCCCCACGGGCACCGCCGCCGCTTAGCGCTTGAGGTTTACTATTTCTTCGAGCATTGTGTCCGAAGTGGTGATTATTCTTGAGTTAGCCTGGAAGCCTCTCTGCGTGATGATCATATCGGAGAATTCCTGTGATAAGTCAACGTTCGACATTTCGAGCGCACCTGATACTACAGAAGCAGAACCGTTTTCTCCGGCTATGTTTACCTGAGGCTCACCTGATGAAAGTGTTTCTCTCCAGTAGGAGCTGCCGACCTGCTCAAGACCGTTGGGGTTGTCAAATGTAACGATATCGATTCTGCCGAGCATTATGATGCCGTGTACGTTGTGTACACCGTAGATAGTGCCATCCTCGTTGATATATACACTGTCCAGATCCTTTACCGTCTGAGTAGCCGCAACACGTCCGTCTGTCAGCTTGATGTTGCCGAGAAGCTCGGCCATATCCGAGAAGAAGTTGTTTGATCCGCCCGCAAGACCAACCTTACCGTCAGTTGCAAGCAGTGTTTCAAGTGCACCGTTGCCTGCGTCCCAGTCGGTACTTGTAACTGTCATCTGATATTTTTCGTTGCCGCCTGCCGCCTTGTCTATAGCCGCCTGAATGTCAGCTACCGTTGCGCCGGGACGAACACTTATCGTAAGACCGTTGTCCGACCACTTTGCCGTAGTTTCTGCGGCATTCTTTGAATATCTTAAGGTTATCGTGTAGTTGTTTGCATATTCTCCTGCGTTTACGGTTTTAAATGTAAGAGAAGCCTTTGTTGTTCCGTCGTCCAGCTTCATTGTGTTGGTAGCTGTCGTTGCGGGTATATCTGCCGCGGGAGGAACCGTATCAAGCTCAAAGTGCAGCGGCAGAACACCGTCTATGCTTACACCGCCGTTCTGGCAGGCGCGTGTAACCGCGTCCTCAAGGTCATTGAGGTTTGTATAATCATTCTTTTCATTAAGCTGTACAACAAGCTTGTTGCCGCTCATATAAGCATAATCGCTGTCGCCTACAATAAAGCCTACCGATATGTTACCGTCGGGTGTAGCTGTGTCGGCTGATACGGTAAGAGGATATGTACCGCCCTTGTATGTGATCGTCTTTGAGTAGTTTGCCTCATTGTCGAGAACTTCGGGAACTACAAATGTAATTCTGTTTGAAGATGCGTCAACGCCTGTTGCGTCGCCGCTTACGCCGAGCACCATATTACCGTTTGAGTCAACAAGGTTTCCTGCGTTATCAACGCTGAATACGCCTGCTCTGGAATAGAAGATATTGCCCGCTTCGTCCATGACCTGGAAGAAGCCGTCGCCCGATAACGCACAGTCGTAAACGCTGTCGGAATATGTAAAGCCCGACTGTCCCATTACCTGACCGATAGCACCGAGCTTAGTACCGTAACCTACCTGAGAGGGGTTTACACCACCCTGGAGGTTAGAGCCTGCCGAGCCGTTCTTCTTTGTCTGGTAATATACCTCCTGGAAGGTAGTTACGCTTGTTTTAAAGCCTGTTGTGTTTACGTTAGCGATATTGTTACCGATAACGTCCATCTTCTGCTGATGTGTCTTTAATCCTGACACGCCTGAGAATAATGATCTAACCATGATCTGTTCCTTTCTCCATCGTGCCGACCGCTCTTACCCGTCTGTCATTCGGGGTAAGTAATACTTCCTTTCGGTCCGGTATTTACATAATTACGGTCGAATCGATGTTCGTAAAAATATTTCCTTTTAAATCGTCCTGTGACATAGTTGTGATTACCGTCCGGTTCTTCACACTTACCACAAAAGCAGTTTTGTCAACGAGTACAAGTGTTTCGTTGCTGCCCTTTTCCGCGGCTATCTCAATGCCGTCGTTAAGTCTTTGCAGCATATCCGAGTCAAGTATCTCGATATTTCTGCTTTCTATACGCTTCATTGCGTGTTTTGAAAAGCCTACCGCCGAGTTCCTTGCGTCAAGCTCACTCTGTAGAGCCTCGGCAAATGTTCCGCCCGACTGCTGTGCGGCTTTTTCAGCATTCCCTGCTTTTGCGGTGTTTACGTTGCCTGTCGAAATCTGTAGATTTCGCAGCTTCAGTTCATTTATCAACATAACACTGCCGCCTTTGATTATCCGTTGTCCTCCGCATTGTCTGCCGGAGTATCTGTTTTGTTGTCAGCCGCATTATCACTGCTTTCGCTGACGTGTACTATCTCGTCGATAGAGTAGAGATAATTGTCAATCACGATTTTAGCGTCGCCGTCCTGCATCTCAGCCGACTCGACCTTGCCCTTTGCGTAGTAGAATTTGCCGTCTTCGCCGAGCACCTTTACCATTACTTCCTTGCCCACAAAGCCAAGCGCTTCGGACATTGTATGTAACGTGCCGGTGTTTTCGGTATCGTTTATTCCCTTTACCGCCGACAGGTCATACTGCGTTCCGCCGACTATCACCTTTACCGTGCTTCCACTGATGTTTACTCCGGTGCATACGCCCGATAAAAGCGTTCCGTCATCTGACTGCGCATTCATTGTAAGCGTCTTGCCGACAAGTCCCGCCGCATAGTTTGACATACTGTACTTCAGATTATCCTGCTGTGCCTGTAATGCCGTAAATTGTGCCATCTGCGACACGAACTCAGTATTCGATGTAGGTTCAAGCGGATCCTGATTGCTCATTTCCGCCATAAGCAGATTGAAGAACGTATCCGTGCTTATCGTATCGTTCTTGCCCGAGCTTTTGAAAAGATCCTTGTACTTTTCGTGATTTGACTGTACACTCTGAAGACTTGATAAATCTGCCATCTGTTTTCCTTTCGTGTAAGTCCGCCGATACTTCATATCAGCTCATTGCCTGTATTTCGCCCAGAAGACTGTCAAAGTCGTCCGCGTCATTCTTATGCCGATCGTGCGACTGCTGTCTGTATGGGTTCTTACTGCTGCCGTCAAAATCTCTTTGGAATAATTCCGCCTGCGAGGTTTCTACCTTGTATGAGGTAAGCTCCACATCATCGTTTCTCAACGCATACGCAAGCTGTTCCGATTTCGCCTGTAAAAGCTCCTTTGCCGCCTGAGTTTCGGTAAGTATCTCAACTGTAAGCTTTCCGCTCTCGTTCACCATACGAACCGTTATCTTACCCAGCGTTTCAGGTGTAAGCACTACTGTAAGTGTGCTCTTGCCTGTGCTCTTAGGCGCGTGCTCGCTCACAAAGCTTGCCATATTGCTTATCGGTACTCTTACCGTCTGTGCGGGCTGTCCGTCCTCATCAAAGCGGCTTTCTGCTTTTGCGAATACGTCCGCACTTCTTGCATTCATATCGCTTACCGCGTTCTTATCGGTAACCTTCTGCTCGGTATCAAGGTCGCTGTCCGACTTTGTGACCTCAGTGCCCTTGGTTATCGCCTTAAGCTCATCGCTTTTCACTTCGACATTGCGCTTAGCGTAAGCAACTCTCGGTACATTGTCCGCTTCCGCCGTGATTTCCTGCTTTGTTTCGTTCGTTACGGTGTCGGCTGTTTTCTCAAAAGCCATCTTTACGATATCCTTCTGAGCCTTTGCCCCTGCCACTGCATCGGTCTTTCCCGCTACGTTTAAATCTACAGCTTTGTTTCCGGAATTTACAGCATTGCTTTTACCGTCTGTCGCGATATCGCCGAACCTGTCGGCAACCGCAATACCCTCCGGCTCGCTCTCACCTGCGACACTGCCCATATCCGCGATACCAGTGGACTCACCTGCGGTATTCTCTTCGGGTTTTCCCATAGCGGTGTGATCGTCAGCTTTATAAGCTGTCGCCTTGATATCCGTTTCACCGGGATATCCGCTGTTTGCGGCTTCTTCCGATACCGTCATATCAATTCGACTGTCGGAAATGCCTTTGTCAGCATTATACGAAGTATCCGTTACTTTGCTCTGCAAAGTATTTCCCGTTGTAACATCTGCATTTTCTGCAAGCACCGTTTGCACAGTTTCCGCAAAATCATTTTCGGTAGCTTCACCTGTCAGAATTTCACTTTTCTGTGAAGCCTGTGCCGAATTTTCATCTACATTCGGAGCATCGGTCAGAACTGTACTGTTTTGTACCGTGGTCTGTACCACCGACTGCATACCCTCAATGTCTGCGAGCGCCTGTGTAAGTCCCGCATTATCAGCTGTCGATACATCATCTGTCATCTGTACCACAGCCGCCTGCATATATCCGGCAAGCTCAGCCGTCTTCAGCAGCTGCTTCAGCTCTTCTGCACTCTGCTCAAGCTCTGTAAGCCCGCTGAGTATCTCGCCCGACACGGCAGTCTGTCCCTCCGTGCGTGCATCTGCCGCGTTTACGGCGCTCTGTCTGTTGCCCGCTACCATAGCCCCGAGCATATCGGAGAAGCCTCCGGGCGCACTGTTATCGGAAATTACGCTATCAGAGATTGTGGCGGCATTGCCCGCAAACGCCATAGCGGCACTTGCCGGCAATACTGCTGTTGCATTCATCATATCTCACCCCCTTTCAGTGCTATTTATTGCCGCAACGAATGTATCATTTGCAACAACTTTTATATATTTAACGGGGTTTAACCGTTAAATTTTATGTAAATTGCACAGCTTTCCACCTTGTATTGTACCACATTTCAAGCGTTATGTCAACAATTTACTGCGCTGTGCCGCCGTTAGATGAGCCGTTCGACACGAACTCTTCTATGATCTGTTCCTGCTCCTTCTGAGCGGCGTATCTGTACTCTTCAAGCTGTTTTTCCTCCAGCTTTTCAAGCTTTGACACTTCCTTTGTCGCCTCAATTACCCTCTGTAGCTGCTGCTCTATCTCATCGCGCTTTTGAGCCATACGTCCCTTTATGCGGTAGATATCCTGCTGAAGTGAGGAAACGTACTTCTTATGCAGTGACAGCCGCATTGCCGTTGTCCCGCCGCGCACAAGCTCATTGAGCTTGTCAATGCTCAGCTCGTATTCCGCGGTCTTTGCGTCAAGCTCCGCCTGCATTTCCGTAAGCTCAGCCCTCAGCCTGCCGAGCACCGATTTCTCGCTGTCCAGCACCTGATCATTGTACTTCTTCAGCGACTGCAATGTAAAATTAAACTTCTTCATAGCGCATTGTTATCACGATTTTCACGATACCGCCGCCTTAAGCAGTTTTATCGTGTCCTCCATTGAGAACGACTCGTACATTCCCTGCATAAGGAAATCGTTGATCTTGTCTATCTTCTTTATCGCCTCGTCCAGAGCGGGGTTAGTGCCCTTTTTGTACGCTCCTATCGAGATGAGGTCGGCATTGTTATTGTAAAGGGCAAGCAGGTTTCTCAGCTTTCCTGCCGCCTTCTTGTGCTCGGGGTCTGCTATCACCGACATAAGTCGTGATATGCTCGGCAGTATGTCGATAGCGGGGTAGTGGTTCTGCGCCGCTATCTTACGGCTGAGTATTATATGTCCGTCAATGATACCTCTTACGGTATCGGATATCGGCTCGTTTGTATCGTCACCCTCAACCAGCACTGCATATATGCCTGTTATACTTCCTTTTTCAAAGTTGCCCGCTCTTTCAAGCAGCTTCGGCATTGCGGCATAGATCGACGGGGTGTAACCTCTCGCTACAGGCGGTTCGCCTGTTGATAAGCCTATCTCGCGTTGTGCCATTGCGAAACGCGTGAGATTATCCATCATCAGCAGTACGTCCTTGCCCTGCGAGCAGAAGTACTCGGCTATTGCCGTTGCCGTCATAGGGCACTTGTTTCTCATCATGGCGGGCTGATCCGATGTGGCTACTACCACGACAGAACGCGCCATGCCCTCTTCTCCGAGGTCGTTTTCTATAAACTCTCTTACCTCTCTGCCACGCTCGCCTACAAGCGCGATAACATTGAGGTCAGCCTTGACCTTTCTGGCTATCATACCCATAAGCGTCGATTTACCGACACCTGAGCCCGCAAAGATGCCCATTCTCTGACCCTTACCCATTGTAAGAATTCCGTCGATCGCCTTTACACCAAGCTCTATAGTTTCGTGTATCTTGGGGCGGGTGAGGGGATTTACCGGTACGCCCGCAATAGGCACTGCATCTGTATATTCCACCGGAGCGCCGCCGTCAAGCGGGTTTCCCAGTGCGTCTATTATTCTTCCTACAAGCTTGTCGCTGACCCTTACGTTGAGCTTATCGCCCGTGTTGTCAACTATACTGCCGGGACCTATACCCTCAAGGTCGGTATACGGCATAAGCAGTACCTTGTGCTCGTTGAAGCCGACTACCTCGGCAGGTATATGCGACTTCATATCCTTTGTGTATATCCGGCAAACATCGCCTATACTGCACAGCGGACCACTCGCCTCAATCGTCATTCCGACTATCTTTTCAATTTTACCCAGATACTTATATGTATCGGTAGTCCTGAGTTCTGTCAGAAATCCGCCGAGATCCATGTTTAAAGTCCTTTCAATAAGGGTGATTATTCGCCTGTTTGTTCAGCTCCGTTACTGTCCAAAACGGCTTCGGCAGTCTGTTCTTCCTGCTCCTTAGCCTTTTTCCTTGACGGCGCTCTGCGGTACTTTCCTCTGCCAAGCTCCTCTATCATCTTGAGCTGTGTCTGTATTCCCGCGTCTGTTATCTCACTGCCGTTATCTATAATGACTGTGCCGCTCGGTGCGTCCTTGAGCACCTCGACTTCCACATTCTTCACATTGGTGAACAGCTTTTTGAAATAGTCGGTATCTGCCGCCATTTCCTCACTTACATCGGTCTTTGATAAAGTCAGCTTGACATATTCGCTTCCGCGGAAGCTCTTTCCCGCTTCCTTGATGGTCTTTCTGATGACCGCCTTATCCTTCTGACCCAGAGAGTTCAGCGTTATACGGTTGACTATCTCCATAACAGTGTCAAATATCTCGACCTCATAGCCGTCAAAAAGCTCCGCCTTGTCGCTTACCATCTGCTCACTGAGCTTTTTAAGCTCCGAAAGCATATCACGGCACTTGTCAAGTCCTGCGGCATAGCCGTCCTCATGACCCTTTGCAAAGCCGTCCGCCTTGCTCTTTTCAAAGATAGCCTCCGCCTGTTCTTTTGCCATTGCGGCATAGTCCTGCGCCTGCTTTTCCGTGTCGGAGAGTATCTTCTGTGCACGTTCACGCGCATCGGCAAGCGCCTTTTCACCCTCCGCGCGATAATGCTGTTTTACCTTTTCAATTTCTTCATCTATAAGCCGGCTTCGCTGTAATGCCTCTTCATCGGCTTTTTCCGCGATCTCCGCAGTTTCTGCTACCTCTTCGGTATCTTCTGCGGTACTCAGCGGCGCGACAGGCTTAAGCTTTATTGAATTGTCAATTACGACAGTTTCGGCTGTCGGCTGAACAGGGTAATAATAACCCCTTCCCGCCTTGAATACGCCTGCCAAAATATATTCCTCGCTTTCGTGTTATGCGATGATCTCGTCTTCCTTGCCGCCCTTGGATATGATGAGCGTACCCTCGTCCTCAAGTCTGCGTATGATGGATACGATCCTCTGCTGAGCCTCTTCAACATCACGCATACGGACATTATGCAGATACTCGACATCTGTCTGTACGCTTTCGCGCATACGGGTAGACATATTTGCATAGATGCACTCTGCAACCTCGGGAGTAGAACCCTTGATGGCAACGGCAAGATCCTTTGAGTCGACCTCGGGGATAAACGACTGTATAGCCATATTGTCGAGTGTTACGATATCCTCAAATACGAACATCTTTGAACGTATGTCGTCCGCAAGCTTCGGATCTCTCAGCGTAAGTTCGTCGAATATGTACTTTTCCGTTGCACGGTCAACATTGTTCATAACCTCCGCAACGTAGTCGATACCGCCGACCTCCGTGCTGTCAGCCGTGACAAGGTTATCAAACTTCTTTTCAAGCGTGCGCTCGATGGACTTTACAACATCGGGCGATGCTCTGTCCATCTTTGCCATACGCTCTACAACGTCAATTCTTGTCTTCTTGGGCAGTTCGCTCAGTATCGCGGAAGCCTGATCGCTCCTTGCATAGGAGAGTATCAGCGCTATAGTCTGCGGGTGCTCGTTCTGAACCATGGCAAGCAGGTTTTTATAATCTGCCTTGCGTACAAAAGCGAACGCCTTTGTCTGGAACTGCTTAGTTATCTTTTCAAACAGAGCCTGTGCGGTCTGCGGTCCGAACGCCTTTTCAAGTACGTCACGCGCATACTCGACGCCGCCCTCGGAAATTACCTTCTGAGTAAGGCACAGCTCGTAAAATTCATTGAGAACGCTGTCTACCACTTCCATAGGGTAGTAGTTCATTCTCGCTATTTCAAGCGTTATCTGCTCGACCTCTTCATCGGAGAAGTGCTTGAATACTTCGGACGCATTCTCCGTGCCGATAGAGCTTATAATTATCGCCGCCTTCTGGGCGTTGGTCAATGCCTCCATATATACCCTTCCTTTAAACTGTCAATGCTGTCAGTTGCCGTTTCTCATCATAGAGCGTATGAGCTGTGCAACAACATCGGGATTTGTGTGAGAGAATTCCTTGATCTCTTTCTTGAGCACCGCGCTCTTGGATTCGTCATCGTAATCGTCAAGGTGCTGGATATTGAATTCCTCATCGGGCTGAGGCTGAGGCTCGAAGCTGAGCGCCGCGGATTCCTGTGCCGCCTGCGCCGCCGCTGCCTGGGCTGCCGCCGCCTTTGCCTTTGCTCTTGCGCGCTTTTTCTTCTTTGCATTGCTTGTAAGAATAGCAACGATAAGAAGCGCCACAACAAGAAGTCCGAGCAGAATTATGATATATACCGTCCAGTCAACGTTTCCGCCTCTGTTTATGGTATTGCCGTTTCCGTTATTGCCGTTGTTGCCGTTTATAACGAACGGATAGTTAGCTACCGTTACGTTTGCAACGTCTGCGCCGATAGCGAATGCTATTACCTGACGGAGCTGTTCCTTGTCGGCTTCAAGCATACTTACCTGATCGACCGTTACAGCCGCCGTTATCTTGTCGACCGAGTAGCCGTTCTTTTCGAGCTGTCTAATCTCGGTATTTACAAGGCGCTTTACGGTAATGCTGTTCTGATAGTAATACTCGTTGTCACCGTCGCCTGTGATAGTGGGATAGTTCGGTGAAATATCGCTGTTGGTCGTTGTTCCGACTACGCCCGACAGCGAACCGATGCCGCCCCAACCCTCATTCTTGGTGGAGCTTTCTATCATACCGCCCGATGTGCCGTCCTCGGCAATTGACGGAGTGTAGATCGTATATTCCGACTTTGAATTGTCGTAATTCAGCGTTACGTTTACGTTTATCGTATAGTCCTTGTACAGCTTTTTCAGCGTGTCATCAAGCTGGCTCTTCAGCAGATTCTGCATCTGCTCCTGGAAGTTCAGTCTTGACTGATACAGCACATCTTCTTCAACCGTCGTGTTTTCGCCTGTGAGAAGCTTGCCGTCGGTATCAAGTATCGAGATATTGCCGCGTTCAAGTCCGGGCAGAGAATTGAGCACCAGTGCGTAAATGCCCTCTACCTGATCGCTTGTAAGCTGTGCGTCCTTCTTTAAGTCGAGCTTTACGCTGACTCTCGGATCTTCGCTGTCTGTCGAGATAACATAGTTGTTGTTCTCGGGCACTGTTATTATAACGTATGAGTTCTTTACAGCGCTTATGGTATTTATAGCTTTCATAAGATGCGTCTGTAACTGCTGTATCTGGAGTACCTTCTTTTCGGTGTCGGTAGACCAGATTCCTATGCCGTTGTTCCATACGTCAAAGTTGAACGTTGACTTCGGATAACCCTGAATGCTGAGCTGCATTCTGACATTATCCGCCTGATCGCTCGGCACGGATATGCTTCCGTCCGTACCCATCTTTACATCTGTTATTCCCAGGTCATTTATAGCGGAAACTACCTGAGAGCTTTCTTCGCTGTCAAGTCCCGTATAAATTGCGGTGTAGCCTTTCTGATTGAGTACTATCGCAAGTACTATCGCGGCAACTACGACTACCGAAATTGCCGTTATTATGAATATCCGCAGATTTTTTGCGAGCGAGCTCCATTTGCTTTTAAACCCGTTCCAGAATGCGGAAAGCTTGTCCTTCATCTATATATGTATCCTTCCCTGATAATCGGATTATACAGTCATACGCATAATCTCATTGTATGCGTCAACAGCCTTGTTCTTCACTGTTACGAGAAGATCGACAGCCGTAGCCGCTTTCTCGAGATTGACCTGTATCTGCGCAAGGTCATCGACATCGCCCAGCATAAGGTCTATCGAGTCCTGCTGAACCTGTGCGTCGGTTTCCTTTACGTTATTTACAAGCGACTCAAAGATATCAAAGAAGGTAGCGTCACCCTCGCTCTTATCCTCTGCCTGCTTTTTCTGACTTACCGTTTCCATTGGGGTAATGCTGCTTGTAAGCGGTACTATAAACATCTATATCAGTTCCTTTCGGGTATCGTTAATTGTTGCCTATGCTGAGTGCGGTCTGTGCCATTGATTTCACGGCGTTGAGCACTGCAAGGTTTGCCTCGTATGAGCGGGTCGCCGCCATAGCGTCCATTTCCTCTTCCGCTACGTCAACATTCGGCAGATAATAATATCCGTTCTCGTCCGCATCGGGGTGGGTCGGATCATATACCGGCGTCAGCGGTGTTTCGTCCTCGACTATCTCGGTCACAAGCACACCCTTGTTTTTGGTTGCCGTTACCGTATTCGCGGGAATACCGCCTGCGATCTTCTCTTTTCTCTTTGCTATCGTTTCCTCAAGCACAGAGTTGAAGCCCTTGTTTTCGCTGAACAGTACTACCTGTCTTCTGTAAGGTGTGCCGTCCTCCGTTCTGGTGGTTTTTGCGTTCGCAACATTCTGCGATATTACATCAAGACGCAGTCTTTCGGCAGCCATACCCGATGCGGCTATATTAAGCGAGCTTAAAAACGCCATGCAAAAAACTCCTTTCTGTATCTCAAAAAAGCGTCGAAATCCGTTTCACTGTATATAATCCATTATATTAAAGCGTATGCCTTAAATTACGTCGTCTTCATCGCCGAGCGCAGTCTTGTAAACTCGCCGTTCATCTGATTTTTGAGTGCCTGATAGTGCAGCTGCACCTTGGCGAGCTCATTTGACTGCGAGTCAACATCTACGTTGTTGCCGTCCGGCTGGGTGTTCGTATCATCGTCCTCATACACTCTTGTCGCAAGCTCTACCTGCTTCGAGCCCTCCTTCGCCTTACCGCCGATAACGCTCGTGTTTTCCATTCTGTCTTTAAGAACAGCGTAAAAGTCAAGATACTTGCAGTTGTAGCCGGGCGTATCCTGATTTGCTATGTTCTGTGAAATTATCTGTTGCTTCTGCCACAGCACCGAAAGTCCCTGCTCGGTAATGCGAAAAGCGTTTGTGTTGAAAAGTGCCATATGTCCTCCTTTTCAGACTGAGGTCTTTCCTGACGGTTAATGCGTTTAACGAATTCTGTATTTTGTATATTCCCTTTAACGGAATTACAATATATAGAAAAGTAATTTCAGCTATATAAAAATAATATGAGTTTTGGTGTTATTTTAACAATTTTTTTGTTTTAATGCCAACAACTCAATTGTATATTATACAACATTTTAAGCCTTTTTGCAAGGCTAAAAGGAAAAAACTGTTGATTTTTGTACTTATTTAATAAAAGTATAAGCGTTAAATGTGCAACAGCCGTGTTTTTTCGGCAGACTGCACAACAACGTACAGCTTACCACTTTCTGTCAAATGTCGGCAGTTCGCTATATGTACTTCTTTTCCTTTGCCTGTAGATCATTTTCGGACGATGTGCGGGGCGACTTTGCGGCAACTGCTTCTTCTCAATGTTTCTCATATATCTCTGAAACGCTATACGGCAATATCCGAATATCTTTTTCTGCTTCGGAAAGCACGGCGGTAAAGTGACAGCCGTCACTTCTGTAAAACCGTTGTCATTCAGCCACCAGTTGTCAAACTCGGGCATTCCGCGCCTTATGTGATAGTTGAGTCTGTCGCTGCTGCCCTCGTAATATCTTATCTTCCCCGTAAATGTAAGTCTGCCGTTTTTCAGGGAAAGTTTCAGTCCGTCATAGGGGATCACCCAGAGCTTGCGTTCCGTTCCTCCGATATCGCTGAATATCCTGCCGCCGTATCTGCTGTAGACAGCCGCGCCCTTTTGAATTTCAAAATAGGTACAACGGGTCATGCGGCGAGCCCTTGTTTCACATACAAGAAATATCATAAGGCTAAGTAAAAGCCACGAGGCAACGCATATCGCGGGTATCGCAAGTCTTACCGCAACAAAGCCCTCCGAACGCCAGCTTCTGGTCTGAAGTATCAGCGACATAAGGCTGAGAAGCGCCGGCAAGGCAAGCACCGCGCCGATCGCTATGCTTGCTTTCGTACACATTTTCCGATATCCTTTTGTATCTGCGTGAAAAAAATTCTGCGTACCTGCACCTCCTCTCGGGCAAACTTCTGTTTATACTAATTATATTATAGCCGCCTTACAAAAGTCAACGAACTTTTCTTAAATAAAATGTATAAAAACGACCCGCGTTTTTTAAACAATTTGCAGAATTTTTAAATGTCGACGAAAAAACCGCTGATTTAACTTGATTTATTGGCTATTTTATTGTATACTTAATGTTAAATGATATTATAGGCGTGTTGGGTGTGGCAGTTTGTGCCAATTTCCCCGTGTGTCTTTGAAAGGGGGAGTTGTGTTTTTGAGCTACAAAAAAGAAGATTTCACTTCTTTTGAGATAACCTCGCTCGATGGCGACAAGCTGTTCTACACGGAAAACAATTTCGACTTTCCCATAATGTACGATATGAACGATAACATTATCGAAAATATGCTTATGATAAAGGGACGCAGGCTTCCCGAGCTTGACACGTCCGAATATATTTATGTTATCGCCCGTATGCGCGGCGGTGACCGATACAGATACAAGACCAACATCTCCGTATCGACCGACCGTCAGATGAATATCCTGTTACGTCCCGACAAGGCGGAGCTGATGGAAGAGCGCAGGAGATACTTCAAGATAAAGACAAACGAGAGGGCGTTCATTACACTGAGAACGCAGGAGGACGATGAAAAGCCCGTTCCGCTTGAGCCTCCCGCAGAGATATATATCAAGGACATCAATGTCGGCGGGGTGTTTTTCGTTTGTACCGATACACGCAGACATTTTGCAAAGGGAGATAAGCTTCTGATGATAGTCGGACTGTCCGGCACGCGCCTTGAGCTTACGGCTGAGGTGCTCAGAGAACAAACGATCGCGACACAGGAAGCACAGGTCGGATACGGTTGCCGTTTCATCGGCATTTCGCATTCGCAGGAAGAAACCATTTCAAGATATATTTATAAATTGCAGTTTGAGATGCTGCAAAAATCACGCGAAGCGCGTGATATTTAAGTAAGGGCTTCGGAGGTTATACAATATGCAGTCATTTAAAATCAAAACGACTTTACGCATACTTACTACCGCGTTTGCGGTTATCCCGCTGCTGATCGTCGGCATCGTCGGATATTTCAGTATGACGGGCTTTGCCACCAATTCGGTAAGCCAGTTTGCCAGAGCGGCAGGCGCTGCGCAGCAGGAGATAATAAACCAGTATCTGAACGAATGCATATCCGATGTTACCTACCTTTCGTTCAGCAATGCGGCAGGCACGCTTGCGCAGAGCGGTCAGGGCGATGATGCAAAGTCAAATCTCTCATTGCTCTCAGAAAACATCGAAACAAGAAACAGCGGTTTTAAGAACATAGTTATCACCGACCCTGCGGGTAATATCGTATACGAATACAACGAGATACAGGGTATGAAGGAGAGCTTCTTCGGCTTTGAAGAGCTTGAAAGCTACACAGAGGGCTCTATAAAGGTTTCAAACATCTACATGAACAACGAGGACTACGGCACTGACGTATTCTACGTTGCAAAGAGCATCGACAAGGACGGTCTTAATAACGTTGACGGCTTTGCGATCGAGGTTATCGATCTCAGTCGCATAACGGAGATACTTGCAAATTCTACATACGGCGAGGGCAAGGGCTATCTTGCGGTTTCAGACAGCTACGGCTGTGTTCTCAACTACAACGGAACAGCGGTGCAGAAGATCGATGATGTTTCAGACAACAGTATGAAAGATGTTTTCAGATCGACCGTAAAGCCTTCATCAAACGAAAACAACGTAGATTATAATGCCGGTGTATCGCTCGGCTGCTACAATTACTTCACGGGCTCATCAACAGGCGGTTGGAAGTGGGTAAGCGTATATCCCGGCAATATGTCAATGTCGCAGATACTGATACCGGTTGCGATATCGGTCGGTTCAATGGCAGTGCTCGCGATAATATGTGCTCTGCTCGGTATACTCATTACGAAGTCTATAGTAAACCCGATGAACCAGATGGTTACTGTAGCCCGTGAAATTCAGGAGGGCGACCGTGAAAAGCGTCTTGAGATCAAGACACACAACGAGTTCAAGGATATTTCGGAGCTGTTCAACAATATGCTCGACGATGTAAGTATGTCGGAAGAGCTGCACAGAACAATATCCGACATTTCAGACAATATGCTGTTCGAGTGGGATTTCCACAAGGAGTCAATGTATGTCTCCGATAACTTCAGGGAGAGGTTCGATATCGACCCGAAGGAGGCACAGCTTGCCAACGGTAAGTTCCTTGACAAGCTTATGAGCGAGGAATACGCCGAAGTCTACAAGCGCGATATAAGCACACTGCTCAAGAACAGAACAGGTCACAGCGGTGAATACCAGATGACTACCAAAAACGGCAGTCTGCTGTGGTTCTCTGTGCGTGCGCTTTGTGTAACAGATCGTCTTGGCGAACCGCTCCGCGTTATCGGTGTCGTAACAGATATCGACAGCGAAAAGAAGCTCGAGCTTCAGCTCTCAGAGCGTGCAAGCTATGACTTCCTTTCACAGCTTTATAACAGAAGCACATTTGAGCGTGAGCTCAAGAGTGAGATCGAACGAAGCGCACACGCTAAGGTTGCGGTGCTCTTCATAGATGTAGACGACTTCAAGTTCATCAACGACCGTTTCGGACACTCTGTAGGCGATGAGGTTATCAAGTATGTTGCCGGCTGTATCAAACAGCGTGTAAAGGGCAGTGGCTTTGCAGGTCGTTTCGGCGGTGACGAGTTTGTACTCTGTATCACAGATTCCAAGCAGATCGACGAGATCGAAAGCCTTTCGCTTGATCTTATAGATGAGCTTTACGAGGGCTACCATTCAGAGCTTGCAAATGTATCGATAAATGTCAAGGCAAGTATCGGTATTGCGTTCTTCCCCGAGCACGGTAACGACAGCAACAAGATAGTGGCCGCAGCCGATGAGGCTATGTACTTCGTAAAGAAGAACGGCAAGGCAAACTACCACATCTATCAGCCTGAGGATTCACAGATCGAGGATCTTCAGCACACGCTTTAAGCTTACCACAAGAATAATACATACCCGCTTTTCGGCGGGTATGCTTGTTTTATGATGTAAATAATTTCAAGTTTAAAAATTTAATCGAGCAAGTCAAAGAGGGGGAAAACACGGTATGGCAATCGTTATAGCTATAACAAATCAGAAAGGCGGAGTAGGCAAGACCACCACTTGTTCCGCATTCTGCGGTGGGCTCACCGAGAGCGGAAAGAGCGTACTCGCGATAGACCTTGACCCGCAGGGAAATCTCAGCTTCAGCCTAGGTGCGGACGCTGAGGAGAGCTATACTATGTATGATGTTTTCAAGGGTAACTGCACCGTAAAGGAAGCGATACAGAGCACTGAAAACTGCGATGTAATACCCGCAAATATCCTGCTGTCGGGCTGTGAGCTCGAGCTTACCGGAGTCGGCAGAGAATATCTCCTCAGAGAGGCTCTGACGGCTGTAGCAGACGATTACGACTACATAATGATAGATACCCCTCCTGCGCTGTCTATCCTCACTATAAACGCGTATACGGCGGCTGACAAGCTTATCATACCGATGATAGCGGAAATACTCAGCCTACAGGGTATCGCACAGCTTAAGGAAACGATTTTCGCCGTAAAGAAGTATTACAACAAGGACCTTGAGATAACAGGAATCCTGCTCAACAAATACAATCCCCGCCTTGTGCTCACAAAGGAAGTAGAGGAGCTTGCGGGAATGATCGCCGAACAGCTCGGCACAAGGATACTCAACTCCCGTATAAGCACAAATGTTTCACTCGCCGAAGCACCCGCACACGGAGTATCCATTATGGAATATGCACCGCGCTCCAAGGCTACAGCAGAGTACAGAAGCCTTATAAGCGAGGTAACAGGCATCAATATGAAGAAAGCGCCTAAAAAGGACAACAAGCGTCCCGTAAGACGTCCTGCAAGAAAGTAAAATGAAAGGAGTGCCGCCTGATGGCAGAAGAATATAAATCAAGCAAGACAAAACAGGTAATGGATCTGATAAACGCAAAGCCGTCCGGTGTCAACCCATTCTTACCTCCTGCCGAGCAGGAAAAGGAGAAGAAAGCCAAGGCTGAAAGCACAGTAGAGGACAAGCTGCTTACATATACTCAGTCAAAACGCGGTATATCAGCGCCAAGGCAGTCACATATACCCAAGCATAACCCGATGCTCCATATCCCCGAAGAAGCCGCCGATAACGCGTCACAAAGCCGTGAAACGACTGTAAGCAGACCTGTAACACGTCATACAGGTCAGATAACGATTGATATCAACCGCATCATAATCGATGAAATTCTTGATGATGCATTGCGCCGCTTCAATACCTGCCACTGTGAAAAGTGCAAGCGTATCATTTCCGAAAAGGTGCTTGAACAAGTGCCGGTAAAGCTTGTAACGGTATCGCAGGACGAGGAGCAGTCTGTTGTTGACAGCTACTGCAATTACGCACGAAAAGAAATATATTCCGCGATAGTAAAGACTGTGCTCAAAAACAAGCGCAGACCGTTCCACGGAGAATAAACACATATAAACACCAAGAAGCTGTGATGAAATGCAAGAATTTCATCACAGCTTCTCTGTTTATCAAAATTCCAATAAAATTACAATGCAATGCGCCAAAGCACTATCACTACTTGTCGCCCCTCGAAAAAGGGGAGATGTCATAGCACGGTACAATTGTTCCATAAGAAGTATATTTATTAAGAGATGAATAAACTCAATTCAAAAATCCTTTCCGTTGCTATGACAGAGGGGATTGTGAGAGCAAAGAAGTTTTGTTGGTTAGCGTTCCTATCAACTTCAATCCCCACCGTCACGGCTCGGAATTGTTTAAGAATTGTGAAAGTCAGATTATCTGAATGCCGTACTGAAGTGCTATACTAAAACTGGACACAAGGGGGTAGAAAAACAGAAAGGCAAGGTATATAATAAAAGAAGCTACCA
>CAKSTB010000015.1 GCA_934490165.1 uncultured Ruminiclostridium sp.
CCCTGGTAACCGTAAATAAGGACATGTTTGATATTGAGCTGCTGTGCTCTTGACAAATCGTTGTAATATCTCTGAGCTGTGTAATCGCTAGTCCAGGCATCTTTTGACGATTGAATGCAGTAGGCTACCTGTCCATTTGGACTACCAACATTCAATTTAATTATCTGTCCGTATGAGTTTGTGTTTAGCCTGCCGTTGAAGTTATACGAATAACTGTACCAGTCAACATATAACTTCTGATTTGAGCCGTCTGCAATATTCATTATTGTAGCTGCAAGTGTGTTTACGCTGATTGCAGACATAGCAATAACGACAGCAAAAATCAAGCTCAACATTTTTTGAAGTCTGTTTTTCATACTGATTTCCTTTCTTGGTTTGTATTTGTATATATAAAAAAGCAGTCCTACGGGTACGGACTGCTTTGGATTTTCATATTTAATTAGTCTTCAGAAAAAGAAAAAGAGCCTTGAATTTATACTTTCAAAGCTCTTAGCATATTAAATTGTGATTGGTATCAGTAGCAAGGGAAGAATACATAAGCTGTCATATCCTGACAAGCAGTGTGAGTTTCGGGGTTTTTGACACCTTCAGATTTAAGCCATTCATAGTATTCGCTTGCAAGGCAATAGTCTACACAAGTAGCACCAAAGCCCTCTTCGTAATTAAGTAGGATATTCTCGCATAATAATGCTATCATTTCTTCTTTACGAGTATACCCGCTCCATCTAAGATTAGGAATGCTCGAATTATTAGCATATACCTGTGACCAACTGCTGTCCTGATATACTTTGCCTTTGACCGCACCAAAGTCAGACGGCTTACAGTAACCGTAACCGTTATCCTTTGCGTACTTTTCACAAGCCTTTAGTATATCTTCACAATCCTGCTTTGTAAATCTCCATTCGCTGTCCGGAATGTAAGTGAACGGACGTATTCCGTAAACATTATATACATCATCGTAAATTATTTCATACCTTCCGTTGTGTTTACCGAGATATTTAGAGATATAGTCTTGCAGTTGCTTTTCGTAGCTGTCGGATTCATAAGTTTCAAATATGCTTTGCATATAATTGTCAACATTATTGCGGTCTTTCTCTGTGTATTCAGTAAATCCGTAATATTCGCATAATTCGCACAAATACTGTTTACTGCCGTAACTGTAATTGCTATAGAATGAATTTGCTTCGTTCGGAGTTTCCGCTTTCTTGGCGGTGGTCGCTATCGTTGTAGTAGTCTGAGCTACCTTACTGTCGCTCAGATAATCACTGTGTATATACGCGCCGGTATCGAGCTTATAGTAGCCTGTATCGGTCTTGGCTGTGACTGTTACCTCGTCATTCACGCTGTACAGTTTAACTGTGTCAGCGCCGAGTACGGCTTTCTTACGACTGTAGCAGTCGGTGTTGACGTACTTTGTACCGCTTGCCTTGCTCTCGGTCCATTCCGGTGCTGGCTTTGTTGTAGCGGCGGTTGTTGTCGTTGCCGGCTTGGGTTTTGCTGTTGTTGTAGCTACCGTGGTAGTCTGAGCTACGGTCGTTTCAGCCGTTTTTGTTTTCTGTGGCTTTGTAGTAGCTACTGTGGTAGCAGTTGTCTGAGCTGTAGTCGTTTCAGCATTCGGCTCATCTATGCGGTCTATAACCGTTCCCGTCACTGCCGGAGCGGTAGTTGTCACTGCCGTTTCGGGCGCAGAGGACGTTGCGGAGCTGTTCGCATTATTACCTGCCGAGCAAGCACTGGTCAGTATTACGCTGATGAGGGTTATTGTTGCGAGTAGGGTGTGGGTACGTTTCATGTTGTGGTCCTCCTTTGTGGGATTTGGTAGATTGATCTTAACTGTTTAAGATAGCTTTTATCTGTTCTTCTGAAAGTCCGCTCTTTCTCATCTTGGCGAGGATTTCAGCTTCTTTTCTTCTTTCGCCTTCGGCTATTGCAAAGGATTTTTCGGTAGCCTCAATATGCAGTGCCTTTTCACGCATTTCGGCAAGCTCTCTTGTCTTTTCGTCTGCACTCATCTTGTGCAGTACAACTACTGCGTCCTGTATGGACTTTACACCTGTCTGCTGTAACATATCAAGTTCATCCTCCGTTTCTGCATTTATAAGTCTGAGCCATAGTTCCTGCTTGTTGTTCTTGTCAAAATTCTTTCCGATTTTCTTCAGCTCGAAGTAATGAGCTATAAAATTGTCGGTAAGAACAGAATTGTGCTTATCTTCCCTCATTCTGAATGAAGAATGAAAATCAGACCATTCATCGAAAAGGTTGAAGTTCAGTACGTTTATCGAAATGCACTGATTGAGCTTTCCGTAATCCTCACCGCTTTTAAGCTGATTGCTGTATAGCTTTGAAAGATAGTACAGTGAACGATCTTTGTAATCGCCCTCGTCTTTGATCTGCATTTCTACGTTTATCAGTCTGTTTCCGTCAACCGTCATTTTTATATCCATACGGCTGTACTTTTCTATAACGTTCTCCGGCATTATCTCGGAGTTCAGTACGATTATGTTGTTTATCGACTCATACGGTATTTCAAGTATGTCCGAGAGAAACGCCTGTAATATATGCAGGTTTCCCTCATCTGTAAACAGCTTCTTGAATATTATATCCAGCTTTGCTTTTACTATATTTCTTGCCATTTGTGCATCTCCTTTCGATTTGGCTCTATTTCCTCAAGTATATTGTACCATAAAAGCGAATAAAAGTCCAGCGAAACTGAGCAAAAACATATACAAAATATAGTATTATATTTTGTGCGTTTTGCCGATTTTTACAAATTTGTTACATCGTGCTACAGGTAGCACAAAATCATTTCGATTATTTACTTTCAGAAAAGAAAAAAGCGGCTGAAGTCAGTCGCCTGAATAGTGTTTATCGTCCTAAAGAATGCGAATCGTTTTGTCGAAAGCCTCGATCAATTTTGTTTTGAAGTCTTCTAATTTCATTTTCTTGATTTTTAATTATTTGATTGAGTTCTTTATTTTCTGATTGTAATTGTTTAATCTCTTTGCACTGATCTAACCATAACTCAGCAAATCCTGATATATTCTTTAAAGACTCATTAAGTATTTTCTCATTATCAGAAAGAGAATCTTCTTTTTGTTTTTTCTGTTCGCTTTCATTTACAAGGTTATCTATACCCACTTTAATTTGAGTGTTTAATATCTCTTTAAGTTTTACTTGCTCTTCCATTAGAGCAGTATGTTGTGCAGTTAAATTAACATTTTCGCCATTTTTTACGCCGAGCTGGCTTGCTATAGAGAGCTCGCCGTCTTTTACTCCTATTTGGCAATCCTGTAATTTAACAAGATTGTTATTTATTTTTTGGCTTTTTATTCCGTTTCTTATACAAACGCCTATCAAACCTAAAATACCAACGAATATCGTTGCGGCTGCTGCGATAATTGCACTTGATAAAGTATCCACTTTAAGCACCTCATAAAAAAGTAAATAAGTAATCCAATATGTTAAATTTGATACTGCTACTATTACAAAATACATCAAATTCTCCTTTTTATTATATCATTCGATTTTCACCTTGTCAAATGATTACCTGACAAAAAATTATCAGATTGTGCTACCTTTAGCACAAGATATATAGAAAACTGCCGCCGACCGATTATCTGTTAACGCTTCATGCTTGTTGTGGTTGTCTGTGTTTCCTGCTGTTTATTTGCTGTAGTTGCAACATTTTTATATGCAGCTATCACTTTGTTGTCCAGTTCATCGTGAAATTCCTTTGTAACCGGATTGGCAACATTCTTATATTCACCGGCAGAATTTTTATACTGCGGCATCTGCAAAAACATTCCGTTTTCACCGTCAAAGACTTTTACACCAGACACGACAAAGCAATCATCCATTGTTATCTGAGCAAATCCTTTAAGATTGCTGTCAGGATTATTGTTAGGAAGAATCTTGACTTTCATAGCAATTGCTTCAGGTTCGCTTTTAATTACAGCAGTGTCATTGTTTTCATAGGCTGTCATTACAGCTTTGTTTATTGCTTTGCGCATTTCAGCGGTCACCGGATAGCAGTCGTCATAATACTGTTTATCTTTGCCGAGATGATTCGGCATAGCCACATACATTCCTTTTTCGGTTTCAATCACCTTGATACCACCAACGGCAAAGTTGCCGTTGAGCACAATAGTGGCTAACGCTTTTAACTTACTTTCCGGGTTATCAAGTTTTGTTACTCTTGTTGTTATATTCATATAAGTACCTCCTGTTACGGATACAATCTACATCATATCCTGTTCTGTTGCAGTTCGGCGGCAGATTTCAAACATTAAAGCTTTTGATGACTTTTTTCTGTTTCAGATGCGGCGTTAAGAGATATTTCCCGCACTGTTTCAAAGTCTGATCTCAGAAAACATATTGTAGTTTCCCGTGCATTGATTTTAGCAGAATATTTGATATCCCGCTCAGATAGTTGCTTAATTACCTTTTGAGCAATACTATTGTTTTTAAACAGTTTGTATGCCACTTCGCCCTCAGCAGTCAGTTCTGCATGGTTAATGTTCCCGCATAAAATCTGAGTAGACAAAAGCCCATATTCTGACAGCACCTTTTCTTTGAGTAATTGCCTGAAACGGTCATTTAACGGAACTGCCATATCGCAATAATTATCATCCCTGCTCTTGATCTTCGGCATTTCATAGTCAATAATTCCGTCACGGCAGGTTATTTTAATTCCTGAGATAACGAAGCTGTCTGACAATCTGATTTCACCGACAGCAGGGACATCATCGCCGTATGCTTTCGTTCTATGAAGCCTGACGGTGATCTTCATATCTACAGTTGCTTTTTCTGCGGACAGAGAAGAGGAGTTACTAACATAATTTCGTATGATTGAATTTATAATATCCTCTTTAACTTCCGAACGTGTCGGAAATGCCATATCATAGTATTTTCCGTCACTGTTACGGTTGCTTGGCATTGCTACAAACATAGCATCGTTATCATCAGTACCGATATCGATAATTCTAAATCCGTGAATAGCAATGTTGTTATTTAAAACAATCGTGGCATACGCTTTCACCGGACTACTGTTATCTGCGCTTTTTATAACTTTCGACTGTATTTCCATATAACCGGCTTTTCACCTCTTTCTACATTTTAGGTGTGCTACCTGTATCACATTTGATTGAGCGATTGCTGCTATTGACTATATTATCAAGAATTGGCTTGTAAGCAATGCTGACTTTTGCGATTATTCGGTCGCCGGACATCTGAAGATGATAGCAAATACCTGATTGTTTCAGTTTCTCTACATCATTCTCACTGATATATGCATAATAGTAATTCTCGTTTGCCAATTTGCAAATATCGCTGTAAACATCACCGTTGACAACATCGATCAGCTTACCTGACCATAATTCTCCGTGCAAGCCTTTGTGGTTGATATTGTTCTTAGCTTTGACAGACGTTCCGCCAGCCTTTTGCCATTCGAGCAAGTTTTTATTATAATCATCTATCAGAATATCTTTATCGGTGAGCTGATGACCGATAGCTTTTGACTTTGGTACATTCAGAGAAGTAAAAATTCTGTGTTCTTTATCAATGTTCGGCAGATATCTGTCTAACCATTTCTGCTTTTCTTCCAAAGAGCAGGAGTTTACAGTTGCCGATAAAATAAAAATCTCCGCCGTACTATCATTCACCAATTGTTCAATAGCGGATACGGCATTTTCAAAAGGTTTTAAATCACTGAAAAATCCTTTTTCAAACATTCGTTCAAGGTATAAATTTTCATCGTGAAACCTTGCTATTGTTCCATCCATGTCAATATAGATTTTTGTTCTTTCTTGTAATATGGGGATATTACCTGAGGCTACTTGTTCGCTAATGCTATCCAATTCATTTATAATTGCTCTTTCCCAATCATCAAGATTATCAGAAAGCGAATTTTTGCAATACTCAGAGTTCAAACGGGATATGTGCTCAAAAAATTCCTTTTCGATGCTTTTCTCACCACGAAAACCATTGAACCATTCATCAAGCAACAATTTGACAAATTTTGTGGCGAATATATTATTCATTTCTTCTCTGTCGAGTTTTTTTGACGCATACATTGCATAATCTCCAAACCATTCTGTGATACGATCAGGTTCAGGCGTATTGTGCCTTATTTCATATCTTGCTATCAATTCGATTTTATCAACTGTGGACAACTTTTCCATATTATAATCCTTTCTCAGTCAAGTTGTGCTACCTGTAGCACAAACAATAGTGCGGTGTGAAAACACACCGCACAGCTTCATTTAATATCAGAAAACTATAAAATTAAGTTTTTTGAGTTGATAATAGCTTCTGCTTTCAATTTGTCGTCTGTAGCAACCCGAATAACCATACTACCGTCTGCTTTAGTCTGCTTTTCAAAAGGAATAGCCGCATTGTTTAAAGCATTTATCTGTTCGTCAGTAGCAGAGAAGTAGTAATAATCAGATATGCCTTTTTGATCAGATCCATTTTCTCCTGAAGAAATAAGTTTTTCAACTTCTATCTGCCTTTTGGTCTTAGCTTTTAATTCTTCTTCCTGTGCAAAAGGCTTCTGCACTTCGACTTGGGCAGTTGCATACTGTGTCTGTATGTTCTTTAGCTCTGCCTTTGCGTTTTCAATATGTTCAGCAATACGACCTATCGCATTATCGATACGGGTTATATTACCGTTAGGATCATTACCGAGCGGTACTTTTTGAGTTGTTGCACCTTTTAATGTGATTTCATAACAATGCAATATGTCTGAACGCAATATGTCTGAACTAAACTGAAGTTCCATATCAAAACCTCTATATTTACCGATTTTTATCGGGTTTGAGTTATTCAATTGCTTACAGGCATCTAAAATTGCTTTTCCGGCATCAGCTTTTTCCGAAATGTATTTACCATTGATTTCAATGCTGACAAAACTGTCATCAATGGGTTTCGGATGTGCTTTTGCAGTCGATAAATCCTGTTCTAATGCCTTTATAGTGTTAGTCAACGATGCAATCTTCTGAGGATAGAATTTAATTATTTTATCCTCAAGGTTGTACTTTTCAGAAAGATAGTTAGCTTTCAGTAGCTTCAGCTTTTGTATCTGAATATCTAAATCCATCTTTTCTTTAATGTACGGATTTCCTGTTGCAAGCATTTTGATTTCTGCATACGAAAGTGCAGTTTCGTCTATATCATCAGCGGATCTTACAGGCGATTTGCTCGTCATAATCTGACTGGCGAATTTCTGTTTGCCTTCAACAAGCTGATAAAGATAAGCATCGAAAGTCTGTTCCGTAACATACCGATAGATTTCAACCTCCGGATTTGAGTTTCCCTGACGGATAATTCTTCCGGCTCGTTGCTCAAGGTCTGACGGACGCCAGGGACAATCTACATCGTGTAGTGCAATAAGCCTGTCCTGCACATTCGTACCGGCTCCCATCTTCTGAGTAGATCCAAGCAATACTCTGACTTCGCCTTTACGTACCTTTTGAAAAAGTTCCTTCTTCTTAACATCTGTATCGGCTTCATGTATAAATTTAACTTCACTTTCAGGGATACCTCTCTCAATCAGTTTTTTTCTGATGTCATTATAAACGGAGAATGTGCCATCATTCTTCGGAGTAGACAGATCACAGAATATAAGTTGAGCAGATTTTTTGTCCGAATTTTCATTCCAAATCCGATATACATTATCTACGCAAGCGTTTATTTTACTACCCTCAAAATCAGGCAGCATATCATTAAGCATACGCTGATCAAGCGCAAGTTTCCTGCCGTCATTAGTAATTTTCAGCATATTGTCAACACTTGCGTCAACATTTCCTTTGCGTACATTCTCGGCACGTTCAGCAAGTTGTGCTACCATTTCTTTTTGTATTTCTGACGGTTTGGCCGCAATATTGTGGAAGTTTGCTTTAGGCACGGGAAGTTCCAACATATCGGCTGTGCGTATATCGGCAACTTCTTTGAACATTGACATGAGTTCAGGTAAATTGAAAAACTTTGCAAACCTTGTTTTTGCTCGGTAACCCGTGCCTTCAGGTGTAAGTTCTATTGCAGTAACCGTTTCACCGAAAGTGGAAGCCCAGCTATCGAAATGCTGTAAATCGTTCTTTAAGAGCGTATCATACTGCAAATAACGCTGAATGGTGTAAAGCTCCACCATACTATTTGAGATAGGTGTGCCGGTTGCAAAAACCGTTCCACGTCCTCCGGTTATTTCATCAAGGTATCTGCATTTCATAAACAAATCGGACGATTTCTGAGCTTCTGTCTGTGCAATGCCACCGACATTCCGCATTTTCGTATAAAGGAAAAGGTTTTTGTAGTAATGACTTTCATCGATAAATATTCTATCAACACCTAATTCCTCAAAAGTAACTACATCATCTTTGCGTGACTGATCATTGAGCTTTTCGATTTTTTGCCTAATTGATTTTTTAGCTCTCTCAAGCTGTTTTATGGAGAAATTCTCACCACGATTACGCTTCAATTCGGCAAGACCTTCTGTTATTTCATTCTCCTGTTGCTCAAGAGAGGCTCTCTGACGTTCTATGCTCATCGGAATTTTTTCAAACTGACTATGTCCGATAATGACCGCATCGTAGTCACCCGTTGCAATCCTGCCGCAGAATCGTTTACGGTTTTTGGTTTCGAAATCCTTTTTTGTTGCTACTAAAATGTTAGCAGACGGATAGAGCTGAAGATATTCCGAAGCCCATTGTTCTGTAAGATGATTCGGCACAACAAACAAAGACTTGTTGCATAATCCAAGTCGCTTACTTTCTTGTGCCGCCGCCACCATTTCGAATGTCTTACCGGCACCGACAGCGTGAGCTAACAGCGTATTGCCGCCATAAAGAATATGGGCAACAGCATTTCTCTGATGTTCTCTGAGAGTGATTTCCGGATTCATCCCGCTGAATACTATATGACTTCCGTCATATTCACGAGGGCGGATTGAGTTGAATTTTTCGTTGTACAGTTTACAAAGCCTTTCTCTGCGTTCCGGATCAGCCCATACCCAATCTTGAAAACCTTGTTTTATAAGCTCCTGCTTTGACTGTGCAATAGCAGTTTCTTTTTTATTAAGTATAGCCTTTCTGTTTCCGTCAATATCTTCAACATAATCGAATATACGCACATCCTTCAGATTCAAAGTTTCTTCGATTATTCTGTATGCATTTATACGGGCAGAACCGTATGTGTTATACGCTTTTACATTACTTCGGTCATACGATTTGCCGTCGATACTCCATTCTCCCGTATACCTTGAGTAATGTACAATTATACTGCTTTTTGCGTATCCGGGAGTATTCAGAAATTCATAAATGAATTGTTGAACAATATCAACCGGCAGCCACGTTGAACCCAGTCTTACGGAAATTTCACTTGCCGTCAAGTCTTCAGGCTGCACTTTTTCAAGTGCTTCAACGTTAATGTTAAAGCGTGAATCGACTTTAGTCGAGTTTCGTGCTATTGCAAGTTTTTCTCTTACATTACCCGACAGATATTCATCGGCGGTGAAATACTTTGACTGATTGTCGTTGTTTTCTTCATAAAGAGGGTTTAAGAAGATTACGCCTTTCAAATCATTAAATAGCTCGTTTTCCTTTTTCCCGGTAAGACTTTGCATATATTCCATGTCAATACAAGCCTTTTCGCCGATTGATACTGCAAGAGCTTCACTTGCTGTATCAACCTGTGTAATTGGCTTATGTGGCATTATCGTTCGTTTGAAGAATATATCCGCTTTACGCTCGAGTTGCCCTTCATCACCGAGTATTTCCAAAGCAGATACAAGCGCAAAAGAGCTATCATCGCTGAATGCCGACTTATTGGCTCTGCTGTTTATCAACCCGTATTTTGCGGTAAAATTGTCATATTTTGCGTTAAGCAACTCCTGTGCCGCTTTAATGTCTTCTTCCGGATAGTCATCTGCTTGTAATTCGATTAAATTGCGTGTGCAATCACGAATTATAATTAATCCTTTGATACGACTTTCTGCTGTAGCAGATACTGTCACAGGTATCATTCGTGAGTTTTCACGGAAATACAGTTTATCATTTACAACAGAATAAGAAAAATTCTTTACAGAAGCATCTGCGGGAATTGACATATCTTCCTCAAGTTCATCGGTTGCAACATCATTCTCGTAATCTGATATTTCGCCGTGAATATTGGCTATAGCATCAGATAGGAGATCGGCAAGGCTACTGTCTGTATACGGCTCGCAAGTTACTTGCTGACCGAAACGACCTGATACAGTCTTCATTTCACCGAGTACCATTTCAGGATTCTGAACAAAATATGAATTCATACGAATTCCGTTTTCATTCGTATCAAGGTGAACCCAGTCGGGTTCTATATCAATAAGGCGGTCTCGCTTTTGTAAAAACAGAATATCGGATACAACCTCTGTTCCGGCACTGCCTTTAAAAGTATCATTCGGAAGACGAATTGCACCTAAAAGTTCGGCACGTTGAGCAATATACTTTCTGACCGAGCTGTTTTCTTTGTCCATAGTACCCTTGCTTGTAATCAAAGCCATAACACCGCCCGGACGGAGCTTATCCAATGACTTTGCAAAGAAATAATCGTGAATCAGAAAATTGTGCTTATCGTATTTCTTGTCAACAACCTTAAAATCGCCAAATGGCACGTTGCCAACAACGCCATCGAAAAAGCTGTCGGGTATATTGACATTCTCAAAACCCTGTGCAGCTATTGATGATTTCTGATAAAGTTGCTGTGCAAGTCCGGCTGATATAGCATCGAGCTCAACACCGTAAACCTTACTGTCCTGCATTGTTTTCGGCAGCATACCGATAAAGTTACCGATACCGCAGGAAGGTTCGAGCAGATTGCCGTTTTTAAAGTTCATATTTTCAAGAACCTTATATATGGCTCTTATAACTGTCGGCGGAGTGTAAAACGCAGTCAGAGTTGACTCTCTTGCCGATGTGTATTCACTATCGGTAAGCAATTCTTTAAGTTCATTGTAATGGGAGTTTGACTGCTCAAAGAATTGCGGTAATCCGCCCCAACCGACATATTGTGAAAGTATGACCTGTTCCGTTGGAGTAGCAAGTCTATGCTCGCTATTTAACTTTTTGAGCAGACGTATGGCGCTAATGTTGTTATAATAGCGTTCGAGCGGAGTGCCTGCACCCAACTCATTGGTATCAATATGGAAATTTGTACGGTAATCATTGTTGATTTCCGGGTACAAAACACTGGTAACGTTGTTTTGCTTGCGGTTTTTCTTATGCTCACGAGCTGTCTTTAACTGTTTGCTATCAGTTGATTCATTATTGACCTGTGTATTTGTTCCCTCACGGTTACCGATGAATTCAAAATCATATCTTGAAACCAACGTTTCTTGCCATTTGCTGTCCGGTGAATTTGATATATATTTCTTGCCACCGCTTTCATTTATGAGAGAAATAGAATATGAAGATACGGATTTTACTGCCCATATTTCGCCATCTACTTTGATAAGGTCACCTTCATCCAAATCATCAGCATGATATCCGTTTTTATCATAAGTGACTTTTTCGTTTTTAGCTAAAGCTATTAGCTGTAACATATTCTCTTCATTTCTGCCGATGAAGTCAGGCTTTGGATCCGAATACTCACTTAATACGGTTCTGTATTCTTCTGTGCCAACATCTATAAGTTCTGTGTATGCGTTTTCATCGAGATATTCATAAAATGAGTCCGTATCGGACGCAACATCTTTTGCTTTTGAAATGAGCTCATAGGGAATATGAGCGAATACAAATTGTCCGCCGGATATGGCATCAGGATTATAATATACAGCACCTACTTCCTTGCGTTCTGCGTCATTGAAGTAATAATCATCGTCATTTATTGGAGTTGTATTCGTTTCAGAAATAACAGACGTATTGCTTTCTTCTTCTGAAAGTATAACCTTTAAATGCTCGTTAAGCGCATTTTCTTTTATCTTTTGCTCAAAATCCGCTATATCATATTGTTTGTTGAAAAGGGGAGCGTTAGCGTCGCTGAGCATTACCTGCTGATCGTCTTTTGCCGTAATTCTGTATTCGGACGCTCCGATGAAAACGGTATCGCCGACTTTGTAAATATACTTCTCATTATCCTTGTTTTCAGAAGTGCTAAGACCCTGCTCGGTGTCTTGTCTTTCCTCACGCTCGTTGAGCCATTGCGCATAATGTTCTTTTTCTTTTGCATTCAGATACCTGTCATTGTTAATCAACAGCTGTATGCGCTTTGCAACCTCTAACCAGTTCAAATTGATTCTCGTTGCGTTATCAGCAAATCCCTTGCTGATACAAATACCTTTTGCATTGTGGTCATAGTAATATCCGGATACGCCGCCTGCGTGTGTTCCGCCGCCAATGCCATACTCGTTTTTCAGAAAATCCGCATTTTCTTTTTGTGATAAGCTTTTCCGGAACTGTTCATAGATACGGTATTTCCCGTCCCAAAAGCCACTTCCGTTGGCAAGATGGTCATTTATAATTTCATTTGGAATAGAAAAAGCAGAGGCTTTGGAAACCTCTGCTTTAAATTCTTCAATAAACGCTGTTTGTTCTTCTATTGACGGCAACGGTTTATTATTGCTTAAACGCTCATTATTATCTGCTGAGTAACTATCTCTCGCACTTCGTTGCGCAGATTGTTCGTCAGCTGAACCCATTTCATCATGTCTTTCGCTTTCAGCTCTTCCGTCACCTCCCGCTTCGCTGACATTTCTTTCATCAGTTCGTCCTCCAGCTTCAACGCTCTCTGTTCCTCGTCTGCGAGATACTGCGTCAACTGACCTTTTGTCATCAGATTGTAGTACATTACTTTGTGACGCTGCTTCAGATATTCTTTCTTCATTTCCGCCCATATGCCGAGAGTAACTTCCGGCTGTGTCGGTAATGTCAGATCCGGAATCTGATAATCGCCCTGCATTGTGTAAGTGATTTCTTTCATTGTAAGAACTCCTTTCGTTATCGGAAATTGTATTGTTTACAGGCTGAATCGCCTGTTGCTTTTCTTTTTTTGTTGAACGGATGGTTTTAGAAATTATGCCGAGTCCCATTCTTGCTATATCTCCGGTAGCATATCCTATTGAATTCAGCAATTCCGGCGTACTGAAATACTCTATACCATTGAAATCGTCATCGGTTAACAGGTTATCCATTCCAAGCCGTTCATATATCATATATACAACGCTGTTAGTTACTATTCTCTTGTATATTTCTTCTGCATCCTCAGGCTTCATATAGTCAATTTCACTGCCGGTTCCGCTTTTGACAAAACCATAGATATAATCGTCTATATTGTCATCAACTGCATTTACTACACATTCTTTGATTACAATCCTAAGATCGTCTGAATCGATTGATGTGCCGAAAGCATTCTTAAGAGCTTCTGCAACATCGCTTTGATATTCTTCTGACATTTTCCATACAGGAACTTCTCTTGATTGTTCTGTTCCGTGTGTATCTGCGATGTCAAAGTAGTATTTAAGTCTTTGATTTTTTTCTGAAGGATCCTCAAATACCGCTATACCTTTTGCACCTCTGTTGACCCATCTGCCGAATGCTGTGTTCCATCGTTCGATTTCCAGCACTGCCGTAGCGTCAGGACGCTGAGCAAACAGTAACAATTGTTCGTCAAAACGCAATTTGTAGTTTCGACAAGCTGTTTTTAAAAACAATCGCCATGTCTGAGGAGCTCGAGTTACTTCGATACTGATTTGTTCATACAAATCAGATATCAATTCGTACTTTTTAGCCATTTCTATACCTCCGTTTTTCTGCGGCTCACTTTTCTGCTTTGTGCAAGCCGTCATCATTTATATAAAAAAGCCGGAGAGTAGATTTCACCGACTTTATTATAACACGTTTAGTTGCGTTTGTCTACTATTATTTTGATAAATATTAAACAAAGCAAAACTGAATTATTTGTTGTTTCTGCTAATTCTTCTTTCTGACCTGTTTGAGCAATTGATCAATTTTCATTTCATTTTCTCTAAGGAAAACTATATTGTACTTATCGCCTTTTTTGAAATAAGCAAACTGGATACCGGATTGCTTTATGTTGTCAAGCAAATCGGAAGTAACGATTCTATATTTAGGTTTCTCGCCGTTTATTGCAGCTAAACGTTTAATTTCATTATTGATTCTGCTATTTCTTTCATATTCTGATTCCTGTTTGCTATCATCCGACGGGTAGAGGATTTTATTGATGCGCTCCTTGGTGTCCGGCATAAACGCAACGTTATACTTTCCATCATCCTTTGGGAAAGCCGCAAGCTCGATTTCATTCAGCTTTAACAGCTCTAACTGTATTTTAGTCACAATCATATAACTTAGTTTTGTGTTCGAAGATGCTGCATAATCTTTCAATCGTTTGTATTTTTGTGAGTTAATCAATTTATCCGATTGCTGTGCAATTTTTTTGCTGTCATAACCGAGAGCCTGACAGATTATTTCTTTGTTATATTCCTTGACTGTAATAACTGCTGTGTTAGTTTCCAAGTTTACATTGGCACTGTAGAATATCGGTAGAACAATAATTTTTCCAAGCTGATCTGACGGAATTTTAACAGCAAAATTGTTGCCCTGGGATGATATCAGATCTCCGTATCTAATGTTCTCGCACCGATATTTTGTTCTGATTATATTCGTATTAGCTGTAGTCCTATTGGATAACCGGTAGTTTGTATGTTCTCTGTAGGTCTTTCGTGGACTGACAAAAAATACACACAACAGTGTAAGCAACAAGGATTTCCGTGTACCTTTCGGAAAACGGCTCGGTTGATAATTTGTTCCATACTGTTTTTTTAAACACCTGTAATTATTTGCGTATCGGTTTTTTTGAGAAAATGACCAGGATTCAAACCTTTGCCATTCGTTAATATTTTTTCTTGCGCAGGTTTTCTTCGATTGCAAATTTACATTGTTTGTATTTGTATCAGCAAGATTTGTTGAATATCCCATTGCCTTTTCAAGCTCGGCTTTAGTATATTGGTTGCCGAACTGTTTAGCCAAAGTATCAACACGAATTGCTTTCTTTTCGCCGATTTTGCGAATTGTTATATGTTTTTCATATCGGATTTCATAATTTCTGCTTTGGAAATAAGATATGAATTCGCTTTTACTTCTGCATTTTTCTTTTGCGTCATCAAGATCGCTCAGCAACTGAATTTTCCACGACTTTTGTTTTAATGCTAACTGCATTGTTGTTTGGTCGATCGGTTTGAATTCAGATTGAGTGCTTATAACAGACACTCCATATTTGCAACACAATTTATCACTTATAGCTCTGTTATTGTTCATTGTTTCTTTGTTATCATAAAACTTTTTTCCTGTGATCATATTGCACGAATTGACGATTATGTGATTGTGTAAATGATCTTTGTCAACGTGAGTGCTGACAACTACCTGATAATTAGGAAAACACAATTTAGCATATTCTACGCCGAAACGATGAACTATTTCCGGAGTAACATTATCGTTCGGTGCAAAAGACTGAACGAAATGATGTGCAATAATTCCTTTATTCTGATCAAAAGCTAAACGCATTAGTTTGAATTGATCAAGAGTGTTCGAGTTGCTACCTGAACAATTTATTCTCGAAACTTCGGATATTTTTGCAGGATTAGTTATGTAAGCAAGAGCTTCAGTCAAACCTGCTTCAGTTTTGATTTTGTTTTTTGCTGATTTATTAACCGCCATCGGTATTGTCACTCTTTTCGTTTTCGCTTTCAGCATTTGTGACAGCGACCAGCAAGCTTTTCAGTAATTTCATTATTTCATTTTGATAATCTGTAATTCGCTTTAAGTAGTAATTCGGTAATTCACTTTCATTTTTTCGGTTTGTGTTTGCTACCACGGCAATCTGATTTATGTTGTTTCCGATTTTTAATAGCTGGCGTGTTACCTCGTCTGCGCCATCGACAACAATGATTGTTTTATTTTCTGATAGTGACAGAATGTATTGGCTGACACTCTGTCTTGCCTGAGCCGCCTTTTCTATGATACTTTGCTTTTCTTCATCGGTTACTCTCAGGTGTATCCGTGCATTTTTATACGGCATTTTCTACTCCTCTCGAAACTTCTGCGTAGCAAGAAGCACTATGCGATTTACGCAGTAAATCACAAAGTGGCAAGCACAGAACACGTGCACCCGATTGGTGCACTCGTTCGCTTGTTAGGGTGAACCCCCTAATACCCCGAAAAACAAATTTGTGATTTTGTTTTTTAAAAATCGCTACGCTCACTGAGTGCATTTTGTGAATCATTATCGTTAAAGTTTTTTTCTTCGGGCTGTGAATTTTTTTCATTCTGACTGTCAGAATTTTTTGTTTCAGAATTGCTCAGCATTGCAAGAATTTCTTTTCGTTTTTCATCAGAAATATCTCCGTCTTTCATAATCGCCGCAAGCAAATCGTTGGCAAATTGATTGTTCTTTTCGGCTTTGAGTTTCTTTATTTCCTTGCGTAACTTTCTGATTTTTTCTTTAGCTGCTGATATTGTTTTTTCTTCCTGTGTTATAGCATTTTCGCATTTGCTTATCAGTGTATTAACATCTCTTGCCATTCGTTTTTTCTCCTTTTATTTTGGATATTATATTTTCGATGATCTGCTTGTCACTGTCAGAAGAAACAGAAAGCAGATATGAAAATCCAAGTCTGTCGAGGTTCTTTTTCATAAACATTATTTCATCAATTGTCAGATAAATCTCGGCAGCTTCACCAGATGTGCTGTCGTTATTCAGCTCATCATATTTAGACTTTTTTGCTTTAGCTTTGTTGTTTATGTTACGGATGTCAGCTGTTTTAATTTTTTCTATCGGCGATGATATGATATCCTGCTGTTTCGTGGCATTGTGTTTTGCAATTTCATTTGCGGTCGAAATAGAAAGCTCACCATTTTCAACCGCCACTTTAACAGAATCAATTGCATTGTTTTTTATGTTCTCGATTTTTCCGATCTGTGCAGATGAAACGTGCATTGCCTTTGCGATTTTTTCACGAAGTCTGCCTTTTATTTCAACGCCGTCAGCTTCAAGCTGTGTAAATATTTTTTTAAGTTCTTCGTGTTCTTTAAAAATATCTGCGTCGCTGTATTTCCGCTGTGTGTGATTCAGCATTATCAGATCAAGATTCATTTCAACCTCCGACTTTTTTGCCGTAATCACATAACAAGGAACAGTTCCGCTGTTCCATTTTCCTTTTTCACTTAAAAGTTTTATCGCAGATAATCTTCTGTGTCCACTGATAAGTTTATATGTTCCGTAAGATGTTTTCGTAACGGCAAGACTATGAATAAGCCCCTGCCGTTCTATATCTTCCGCAAGTTCTTCAATGCCTGGCAGAGAGTAAAAATTTTCTGAATTTGTTTCAATGTCCGTCACTTTTATCATCTTTATATTATCAATGTAGCTGTCTGATGCCGCACCTTTTATATCTGTTGTTATGGCTTCGTCAAAATTAAATCTTTTTGCCATTTTTACATCCTCCTTAACTTACTGCTCAACCGTTCGGATAATTTCGTCTGCAAGCCGTTCGTAGCAACGTGCAGGATTTATCCAAGACATATACTCTGAAGCCGTTATTCTGTAACTTATGCTATTCTTGATAGCACGTGAAAACGGAACAACGGTATTCAGCACCTTATCACCAAGGTTCTTTTTCATTATCTCAAGTAACTCTTGATCTGCTTTGTTACCTTTATCGTATTTTGATGCAAAGCAAGCGTATTTTGTACCGGCATTTGCGATTTTCTGTGTTACTCTTGCAAGTCCCTGGACTGCAAAAGTTCCGAGTTCGATTGGTACATATACATAGTCACAGATCGTCAAAACGTTTTCTGTGAAATCGTTCATCGCCGGTGGCATATCAACTATTATGTAGTCGTAAGCTGACTGTCTAAACTTAACTATGTTTGACTGTTTTTCTTCATCTGATAAGTTGATAAACTCATTAGATATTGCGTTCATTTTAACCGACGAAGTTACAATGTCAATGTTATCATAACGTGTTTTTTTAATCAGTGGCTTCTCATCGGCTCTGATAATAGCACGTTCACAACCGCTCTCGTCATTTGTTAATTCGGTAAAAAATCGTGAGCTGTTGCACTGACCGTCAAAGTCAATTAAAAGAACACGATTTTTACGACGGGATAACGTGTATGCAATGTTGATTGCCGTGGAAGTTTTGCCAACTCCGCCTTTGTTGTTGTAAAAAGCGATCATTTTCATTTTGTAAACCTCTTTCTGTTGCTTTATGCAACACATAAAATTAAGCCTCTTTTTAATAAAAAAGCAACGGAAAAGGACGGCAGGCTTACTTCTCCGTCCTACAGTGTAGCTATCACTGTCCGTTGCAAAAGAAACGACATTATCACAATTCCCATCATAAGCACGCTTTAAAACGTTTTTCTACCTCTTGTCGTTCCTTGAGAGCTGCCGGAGTTGCACCGACTGTACTGGTTGCTCTCATGTATAGTGCGACATCGTGTCGCACCATTCAATTATAGTTAATGCTGCATATAGTCTTTTTTCTTTTCTTCTTCAAGCATCGCTACATACTGTCCGTAGCTCATCTTCTTGTCAAGAGCCATCTTCTCGACTTTTGATATTTCAATTTCACTATCTGTTTTACGCTTGTGCGGTGCAGTAAAATCAACTATTTTCGCTGGCATAATGTCACCTCCTTTTTATAATAAAAAAGCACAGCTGAGCTGTGCAACAAGTTTATCTAACTGTTGTTATTTGCTACAGTTAGAATTAGAATAAATAATTGTAGCAAAATTCGACAAAGTATGATATAATTCTATCACAAAATCTCTTTCAAAAAGGAGTGCTGCTATATGAATCCCAAAAATGTGACCATCCATGAAGCATACAAGATGTTTATAAATGAACAACTTTTTCGCAACAATAGTGAACGTACTTTGATTTGGTACAATGAAAATCTATCAGCATTTTTTAATTGGCTGGGCGAAAATAAAAACGTTGATAGCCTGACGGTTGATAATTATAAATCGTACTGTACTTTTCTTCAGCGTGATTATGTTAAGCGTAACGGACAGCCGTTGAAAAGTAGCAGTGTAAATAGCAGAGTCAGGGCAGTAAAGGCATTTTACAATTATTGCATTGAAGAGGACTTGCTTCCTGACTTTAGCAAAAAATTAAAAGCAACCAAGATAAGAAAAACTGAAAAACTGCCACTTGATGACGATGAAATACATACATTGATCAGTACCTTCGGTGATTCTGAACTTGAAGAACGCAATAGATGTTGGGTTATATTGATGTGCGATTCTGGGTTGCGCCGAGGAGAAATTATCAATTTGCAAATTGGAAATGTCCACCTCGAACGTGGATTTATGATAGTAACCGGTAAAGGAGACAAACAACGTTTTGTTCCATTAGGAGAACTATCAAAAATTTCATTGGCAACTTACATTCACAAATATAGGAATGAGGCTAAAGGATCGGAGCCTGTATTTGTGAATCGCTTTGGAGAAAAATGTACAATTAATACGGTTAAACAAGTATTCCAAAAGCTGAAGAAGCAAACTGGAATCTTTAGATTACACGCACATCTACTAAGACACACATTTGCGACCAATTACCTTGTGGACGGTGGAGATCTGGAAACTCTCCGTCTGCTTATGGGACACTCAGACTTGCAAGTTACGATGATGTATCTACATCTCGCCGAAAACAAAAAACTTTTGCAACGCAAACATCAGAGCCATTTAGATATGATAATCAATTCATAATGCTTTTTCTTTTAAGCAGGGTGTCCCGGGTTCGATTCCCGGGTGGCTCACCAATAAACACAAATCCCGATAGTTTAATGCTATCGGGATTTTTTGCTTACTACTTTTGTGTATACCGCATTTTATCTTTTGTTGCCGGGTTACGTACAATGTTAAACCCACAACAGTAATCGCAAGTTAATCTGTATCATAAAATTTATCTGCTTACAATTTTGCATTTTGCCAGTATCTGAGGGTCGGTGTTTATCATCGAAATAAGTCTGCGAGCGGTTTTCATAGGCTTGTTAGTACCTGCTTCCCATGCTTCGACAGTCTTGGTTGATACGCCGATTACAGAGGCAAATGTTTTCTGTGTCATATTAAGCTTGTTTCTGACTGCTTTGATTTCCTTGGGAGAAAAGTCATCAGTCGGGGTGACGGTTACTTTGACCTTCTTTGCACTTACGTTACCCTTTTCGTATTCAATAGCTTCTGTCAGACCTTTTTTAATGCTATCATAAAGTCCCATAAGTAAACCTCCTTATAAGCTTTCTTCCAATAGTTTAACCAACTTTTTGATTTCGTTACATTCTTCTTTGGTCAGATTTTCTTTCTTGTTTTTAGGATATGCAGTGATTAAATAAATGCGCTCTTTTATGACAAAATCAATATAACACACTCTGACACTGCCGCTTTTTCCTCTGTTTTCAAAAGCGTAACGAAATTTACGAAGTCCGCCGGTGCCTTTTATTACATCGCCGATTTTGGACGTTATAGTAAGTTCATATTGCAAAGAGCTTAATTCTTTATTAGAAAGACCCATAGCCGACCACTGCTTTTCAAATTAGGGCATGATTACGAATTCACGAGTCATATTTAACCTCCTTGCAGTTATTGTTATACCCTATTGAATATGGTTTGTCAAGTTGTTCCCGCAATAACGGATCTGCTTTATCAGAAAACCCTTATCAATGTTTTTGTTGTTTTCGTTAAAGTTTTTTACTTTTTTATTTATGCAAATAAATCAAATTTATAGAAATATTTTTTGCTTTTTTACGCAATTTTCAAAAAAATTTTCGACAAAACTTGACAACCGTACCGATATCGTATAATATATAGTTATTACCGCGAGGAAAGAGATCTTTATGACCAAAAAGGAAAGAGCAAGACTTGTTATAGACGGGCTGGCTGAGTGTTATCCCGATGTGAAATGTGCACTCGTTTACGAAAAGCCGCATGAGCTGCTGATATCGACAAGACTTTCGGCACAGTGCACTGATAAAAGGGTTAATCTTGTAACTCCCGCACTGTTTGAGAGGTTTCCCGATGTTGACAGTTTTGCGGCGGCTGAACCTGACGAGGTCGCAGAGTATATACATTCATGCGGACTGTATAAGACAAAGGCTGTCGATATAGTTATGATGTGCCGTATGATACGCGATGAGTTCGGCGGAAAAGTTCCCGATACCATAGAACAGCTTGTAAAACTGCCCGGAGTAGGCAGAAAGACTGCAAACCTGATAGTAGGCGACCTGTACGGAAAGCCCGCACTTGTGTGTGATACACACGTTATAAGGGTCAGCGGCAGACTCGGACTTACAGACGGCACTAAAGATGCCCTGAAGGTAGAAAAACAGCTTGCCGCGGTGATACCGCCGAAAGACGGTCTTATGCTTTGTCACAGGCTTGTATGGCACGGAAGACTTGTTTGCAGTGCAAGAGCACCGCAGTGCGGTGAATGTAAGCTCAGCACTTATTGCAAATTCTTTTCGGGTAAAAATTGATATAACGGCTTGGAGTGAGTATTATGAAAGGAAAAGTACGTAATGCGGTCATTATCGGCGCGGGCGTACTTATCCTTACCGTAATGCTCACTGTTGTTTTATATTACTATGAAGACAAGTCAAAGCGTGATAATGCCTGGATCTATTCCGCTTCGGAGGAGTCGTCGTTCGTCGAAAGCGGCTATACGAAAAAAGCCGATATCAACAAGGTAGATCTTGATACGCTTATGCAGGTAAAAGGCATCGGCAGGCAGATAGCTCACGATATAGTCAATTATCGTGACAAGGTCGGGAAAATTTCTTCTATGTACGAACTAAAAGCTATACCTTCTGTCAATAATGAAGTGTACGGGATACTGTGCGCACAGTTTACCGTGGCAAGCAGTTACGGCTATTACTACCAAACCGAATCATACGGCGTTGCAAAGGTTGATCTTAATACCGCGCAGATAAATCAGCTTATGGCGGTTGAGGGAGTAACGCGGGAGCTCGCCGAAAACATAATTCTTTACCGCAAAAACCACGGCGATTATACATCTGTAAGAGAACTGCTTGACGTGGAGGGTATGAGTATAACATTGTACAACAGCATTTCGGATAAATTTACGGTATGAAATACGTCGAATATTGCCAAAATCTATTGATTTTATTGCCGCGATTTGTTATAATATTATAAATAAAGCGTGACTGCTTTACGATTTTGACATTTAAGTAAGATATGCGTTACGGAGGTCAGTATGGATTATAATATCAAAGATGTTTCCGGCAGACTGAAAAGCACAAGAGAATATCTCGATATTTCTGTCGGTGAAATGGCAAGCAAGACAAACGTATCTACAGAAGAATATATATCGCTTGAAAACGGAGAAAAGGATTTTTCGCTTTCGTTCCTTAATGAAGCCGCAAACGCACTCGGGGTAGAGCTTATTGAGCTTCTTACGGGAGTTACACCTAAGCTCAACACCTACTCTGTTGTCCGCAAGGATAAAGGACTTCCCATTGAGCGACGCGAAAGATTTGCGTATCAGCACCTTGCTTATCTTTTCAAGAACAAGAAGATAGAGCCGTTGCTTGTAACCGCACCGTATTATGAAGAAGAGCAGAACAAGCCGATACACCTTTCTGTGCATGACGGTCAGGAAATGGACTACATAATATCGGGAACTATGAAGTTCCAGATAGGCGACCATGTTGAGATAATCAACGAGGGTGACTGTATCTACTATGACAGTATGAACCCTCACGGTATGATCGCCGTTGACGGTAAGGACTGCAAGTTCCTTGCCATACTCATTTGACCGCAATAATCGGAAGGAAACGTAAAGAATAAATGGAACAGGTTAAAAATTATTATAAGAGATTTGTAAAAGAGGGCTTTGACGAGAACGGCATTCTCAATAAGTTTGAGATCGACTGCCCCGATAACTTCAATTTCGGCTATGACATAATAGATAAGTTCGGAGAGATCGATCCCGACAGAAGAGCGCTTATTCATATCGATTTACAGGAAAACCGCCACGATTTTTCATATTCTCAGCTTTCAAAATTATCTACACAGGCGGCTAACCTTTTTGCTTCATACGGCATCAAAAAAGGCGATAAAGTTATGCTGGTGCTGAAAAGAAACTATCAGTTCTGGATCGCTATAATCGCGCTGATAAAGCTCGGAGCGGTTGCTATTCCCGCTACACATCTGCTTACAACTCACGACTTTACTTACCGCTTTGAGCGTGCAAGCGTAAAGGCGATAGTATGTACGGGATATAACCCCGATATCGCGAAATACGTTGACGAGGCACAGGAGGAGATACACGCCGACAACCTTATAAAGTTTATGGCGAACGGTCATAAGGACGGCTGGGTGTCATTCGACGATGAGATCAAAAAGATGTCCGATGCTATGGAGCGTGTACAGACCGATACAAGAGAGCATATGCTGCTTTACTTCACATCGGGTACAACGGGATATCCCAAGATGGTTGTGCATAACCACAGATACGCTCTTGCTCATATCCAGACGGCGGCACACTGGCAGAATGTCGACCCGGACGGTATTCATCTTACAATTTCCGATACCGGTTGGGGAAAAGCCGCATGGGGCAAGCTGTTCGGTCAGATGTCGGTCGGCGCTTGCGTATTCGTATATGACTTTGACAAGTTCATTCCTACCGATATGCTCAGAATAATGCAGGACTATAAGATCACGTCATTCTGCGCACCGCCTACCATGTTCCGTTTCTTTATTAAAGAGGGACTTGAAAATTATGATCTTTCAAGCCTTAAATATTCGGCTATCGCGGGCGAAGCGTTAAACCCCGAGGTATACAACAAATGGCTTCAGTTCACAGGTCTTAAGCTTATGGAGGCGTTCGGTCAGACCGAGTCTACCGCACTGCTTGCAAACCTTGTGGGTATGACACCGAAGCCCGGTTCTATGGGTAAGCCTACACCGCTGTATGATGTTGATGTTGTTGACGATGACGGATACTCTGTACCTGTCGGCGAGGTCGGTGAGATAGTTGTCCGTGCCGAGCGCGGAAAGGACGGACTTTTCGAGGGCTATTACCGCGATGAGGAGCTTACAGATCAGGCATGGCATGATGGACTTTACCATACGGGCGACACCGCATGGAAGGACGAGGACGGTTACTTCTGGTATGTCGGAAGAAACGATGATGTTATAAAGTCGAGCGGCTACCGCATAGGACCGTTTGAGATCGAAAGCGTGCTGATAGCTCACCCCTCGGTACTTGAATGTGCCATAACAGGCGCTCCCGACCCGATAAGAGGTCAGGTCGTAAAGGCTACCATAGTTCTCGCAAGAGGCTATGAGCCGTCGGAAGAGCTGAAAAAAGAGCTTCAGACATTTGTCAAGAAGAACACTGCACCTTATAAGTACCCGAGAATAGTTGAATTTGTCGATGAGCTACCCAAGACTATCAGCGGCAAGATAAGACGTGTGCAGATACGCAACGAGGATAACAGGAAAAACAGCTAAAGCTTTACATTTCGCCGCAGGTAGTACTTGCGGCGAAAAATTTTAACGGCTTCAAGAGGATATTATGGAATATTACATCTATCTGCTTCAGATATTCGGCGGCGGAAATCCGAAGATACACGAGGTTATAAGAGCCTGCGGAAACGCACGCAATGCGTATGAGCGGATAAGCGGCGGCGATATGTCGCTGATACCGCCCAACAGGCAGGATAGCGCAAGAAAAGCAACACTCGAGCGCTCAAAGGTCATTATCGACTATTGCAGAAAAAATAACATCAGTATAGTGACTGTTGACGACAAAAATTATCCCGCTAATCTTAAGAATATATTTGACCCGCCTGTTATGCTTTTTGTGTCAGGTGGTATCGGCTGCCTTGATAACAAGCTTGCGGTAGCTGTGGTAGGACCGAGAGAGCCGTCTGTAGCCGCTGTGCGAATGGCGGAGAATATCTGCTATAATCTCGCAAAATGCGACATAGTTCTTGTCAGCGGTTTTGCAAAGGGCATAGACAGGATAGCTCATAATAACAGTATCCGTCACAGAAAACCTACAGTCGCTGTGCTCGCCTGCGGTATGACGGTTGACTATCCCGCCGGTTCGTTCGGGTTGAGAAAAGAGATAACCGATAACGGCGGAGCGGTCATATCTGAGCTTCTGCCCGATACACCGTGCAACCCGGACTATTTCAAGTTCAGAAACCGCATAATATCAGGGCTGTCCCATGGTACTGCGGTTGTAGGCGCATATAATAAAAGCGGCAGTCTGCTTACCGCGAACCACGCATTTGAGCAGGACAGAGAGTTGTTCTTTACAGTACCCGAGGATACGCTTGATAGGCGCTACAGCCGCATTGTTAGGTATCTGCGCGACGGCGCTCACCCTGTGTTTGATTTTTACGATATAATAAATGAATTTTATCCGACTTATCGCGATGTGATAGATGATACTTATCTTGATAAAGAACAGCTTACAAGCTTTGTGCTCCATAACGAAAAGGACGAAGAAACGCCTGCCCGGGTAAAATCCGTACCGACCGATGAAACGGCGCAGATTTCACCGTCAACGGTTACAGCAAAAGATGATATTCCTTTGAAGAAAGTGAAAGCGGCAGACGCACCGCGATTTAAGATCACAAGCGTGACCGATAAGGAAAAAGAGATAGATTATTTCCGCGTGACACCTGAGAATGTGCTGAAAAAGCGCAGAAAAACAACAAAACCGACATCGGAGATCAAGCCTGCCGCTGAAATAAAAGCCGCCGCACAGACGGTAAGATCAGCCGAAAACGAAAGTGTAATAATTGACCGTGAAACTGTCGCAGAGCAGAGCAGTGACACAGCGGCAAATACCGTCAATGTGCCTGCCGCCGCAGAGATACTCGGCATTATTGTAAAAAGCGACGGTATAACGCTTGACGGCATTATGTCGGTGAGCGATCTGTCTTTCGGAGAGCTCAGCGAGATACTTGCCGACCTTGAGATAAGCGGCACGATATCCTGCGGTGCGGGAGGAATATACAAAGCGGAGAAAGATAAATAATGAACCGTTTTCAGCTTGACAGATACATAACCGATACATACGGCGTTACTGCCGAAAGACTGTTTGAAAAATATCCGGGCTTTCGGGTCTATAGGCACATTAACACGAAAAAGTGGTTTGCGATGATAATGGATATACCGAAAAGCAGGCTCGGGCTTGGAGCTCAGGATATTATAGATGTTGTCAATCTGAAATGCGACCCGCTTCTTATAGGTTCACTCAGAATGGAACAAGGTTTTTATCCCGCATATCATATGAACAAGGAAAACTGGATAACCGCCGCCCTTGACGGCAGTGCACCTGATGATAAGATAAAAATGCTTGTTGATATGAGTTATGAATTGACAATGAAAAAAGCACCGGGAAAGAAGAAATAAGCATAAAAATACCGCCCGTGAATGCGCAAGCATACACGGGCGGTAAATATTTAAATTTACTTCCTCATAAGTCTTAATGAATTAAATATAGCGATTATCGAAACGCCGACATCTGCGAAAACGGCAGCCCACATATTGGCAAGACCGAGAACGCCAAGCACCTGGATTATCAGCTTTACGGCAAGCGCGAATATGATGTTCTGGAGTACTATGCGGTTTGTCTTTTTGCTGATAGCAAATGCATCGGCAAGCTGCATCGGATCGTCCTTCATCAGAACGCAGTCGGCGGTTTCTATCGCACTGTCTGCACCCGAGCCGCCCATTGCAACGCCTATATCGGCAGATGCGATAACCGGAGCATCGTTTATGCCGTCGCCGACGAACATAACCTTTTCCTTGTCCGAAAGCTCAGACTTCATCTTAAGTGTGATCTCACTCTTGTTTTCGGGGAGAAGCTCTGCGTAGTAGTCTGTTATACCGAGCTTTTCAGCCGCAACAGCTGCCGCAGATTTGTTATCACCTGTGAGCATAACGACCTTTACACCGTGGCTTTTCAGCATTCTTACAGCTTCTGCCGAGTGTTCCTTGGGCATATCTGCAATTTCTATATAACCTGTATATTTTCCGTCTACCGCTACATAAAGCACTGTACCGTTAGCCTCAGGGCAGTCAATGCCGCTGTCAGCCATAAGTCTGCTGTTGCCGCAGAGAACTGTTGCGCCTGAAATTACAGCCTTGATACCCTTACCGGCGATCTCACTGCATTCTGTTATCAGCGACTCGTCAATATCCGCACCGTATGCTTTTCTTACCGAAACGGCTATCGGGTGGTTGGAGTTGCTTTCCGCATAAGCCGCATATCTTAACAGCTCGTCTTTGCTTATACCTACAGGCTCAACCTTAGTGACCTCAAACTGACCCTTTGTAAGTGTGCCTGTCTTATCGAAAAGTACGACCTTTGCTTTCGATATCGCTTCAAGGTAGTTACTGCCCTTGACAAGTATGCCCTTTGACGAAGCCTTACCGATACCCGCAAAGTATCCGAGGGGCACTGAGATGACCAGTGCGCAGGGGCACGAGATTACAAGGAAGATAAGACCTCTTTGTACCCATGTACCGAAATCAAAGCCTGTGAACAGGGGAGGGATAATTGAAATAATAACCGCCGCAAGTACGACTATAGGAGTGTAGTACTTAGCGAATACCGAGATGAAGTTCTCTGTCTTTGTCTTTTTCTCGACAGCGGACTCGACCATCTGGAGCATCTTGTATACCGTACTGTCGGTAAACTGACGTGTTGTTTTAAGCGTGATAACGCCTGAAATATTGATAGCACCTGCGGGTACTTCATCACCGATTGTAATATCTCTCGGTAAACTCTCGCCTGTGAGTGCGGAGGTGTCTATTGAAGTATTACCGCTTTCGATAATGCCGTCCAGCGGTATCTTTTCGCCGGGCTTAACCCTGATTATACTGCCTGTTTCAACGTTTTCGGGATCTACCGTTACATATTCGCCGTCAATAAGAACATCGGCAGTTTCGGGCTTTGTCTTGATAAGAGAAGATATGCTTCTTCTTGACTTGTTTACGGCTATCGACTGGAAGAACTCGCCGACTGTGTAGAACAGCATTACGGCAACCGCCTCTTCATACTCGCCGAGCACTATAGCGCCGATACTTGCAATAAGCATAAGCGTGTTTTCGTTGAAAAAGTTTTTCTTGGCTATCGCCTTGATCGATGTTATCGCTACTTCAAGTCCGCAGATAACGTAAGCGACAAGATACATTGAAAGTATTGCAATCTTAGGCGCAAGCTGTTCCATACCGATAGTTTTTTCAAGGATAAACGCAATAATGAACAGAATGCCCGCGCTTATCATCTTGATGATATCTTTTGTATAGCTTACCTTTTTCTCAACGTGGTTTTCCTTTTCGCTGACGGTTACATCGGGCTCAACGGCTGTTACCGTTGCGGTTACCTGCTTTAACAGCTCCTTATCTGAAATTATCTTTGAGGGAACTATCGTAAGCTCCTTTTTGATAAAGTTCATCGTTGCGCTGTCTGCGTAATCGGATTTCTCAACGGCTTCTCTTACTTCTTCCGCACACTGTGCACAGTCAAGACCGTCTATTATATATTTCTTTTCTTTGAATGTCTGTCTTTCCCTGACAGTTACATCGGGTTCGAGCTTCGTTACGACCTCGGTGACCTTAGCAAGCAGTTCTGCCGATGATATGTTACCTGCGGGGCTTACCGTAAGCTCCTGCTTAAAGAAGTTCATACCTGCGCTTTCCGCAAAATCAGAGCTTTCAATTTCCGCTCTTATCTCTTCTGCGCAATGAGCACAGTCAAGACCCTCGAGAATGTATGTCTTTACGTTCTTAGGCTGCTGCTCGCTTACCTTTACATCGGGCTCGAGCTTTGCTACAACTTCGGTGACCGTTGTCATAAGCTCATCGGGTGAACACAAACCCTCGGTTTCAACAGTAAGCTCCTGCTTCATAAAGTTCATACCTGCCGATTTTACACGCTCGTTTTTCTCGACCTCGGCACGGATCTCTTCCGCACAGTGAGCGCAGTCAAGCCCTTCTAAAATATAAATTCTTTTCATAAGCTACCACCTTTGATATGCTTGAAGTTTTGAACAATTGAGTAATTGTTCAAATGTTAAGTCCGAAAAAACAGGAGATGTTATCTCCTTTGATTTTTCCCGTTTTATTCCATAATATGCTCCAGCGCATTGCTGAACACCGTGTTTACATGGTCGTCGCTGAGCATATAGTAAACGACTTTGCCTTGTTTTTCACTGCGGACAAGCCCTGCCTGTCTTAAAACTCTCAGCTGGTGCGATATTGCCGATGCCGTCATGCCGAGCAGTGCGGCGAGGTCACATACGCACATCTTTGAGCGTGACAGCGAGTAGAGAATTTTAATTCTTGTTTCATCGCTTATCGCCTTGAAGAACATCGACAGCTTTTCAAACTGCATCTGTTCAAGCATTCCCGAACGTACATAATTTACTACATCCTCATGTATCACATTACAGTTACAAAACTCACTGTCGTCCTTTTCTTTGATATTTTCCGGATTGTTGACTGACATTTTAACCTCGTTTCATTTGAACGGTTGTTCAACTGTTTGCATTATATCACCGTTACACTGCGTTGTCAATAGGTTCTTTATGATTTTTTGCTTTTCTCGCAAAATATTTTTCGGCTATACAGGAAAAGAACGCCGTTTTGTCATCTTCCGTAAAATCCTTATCGTCAAGGAGTGACCTGACCTCGGACAATACCTCGTCTGCTTTCTCTCTGGTTTCTGTCGGGGAAGTGCCGTAGAAATACAGCTTTTCGTCACTTGACAGGATAAGATCCACCGTGTCGTCTGTCAGCATTTCCTCACTCACGCCGAGAAGCACCGCCATATCAGAAAGAGTTTTCGCTCTTGGCGTTCTCGCTCCGCTTATGTAATTTGCAAGCGCTCTGTAGGTTATGGAAATGGCTGCCGCAAAATCGGTCTTTTTATAGCCGTTTCTTTTAATAAGTATCTCCAGCTTGTCCTTAAGTTCCATAAATCCTCCGACTGAATTTCCTTTTACTATTATTATATCCTTACATTGGCGGGTTGTCAATCAAAAAAATACATAAAAATTCGCTAAAATTCAACAAATATTCACGATATGCAGTATAATATGCAGTTTCGTGCATAAAAATACTTGACTTTGATGTGAAAAGGTGTATAATATTCAATGTGAGTTAAATCAGAAAGCAGAACGCCCGAAAGCGTCTGTGAGATAGAAAGGAAATAATAAAATGGCTAAAGAAATCAAAAAGATCGTACTTGCTTATTCAGGCGGACTTGATACGTCCATCATCATTCCGTGGTTACATGAGAATTACCCCGGTTGCGAGGTAATCTGCGTTGCAGGTAACGTAGGACAGGATTCTGAAATAGTAGGTCTTGAAGAAAGAGCTAAGAAGACAGGCGCATCAAAGCTCTACATAGAAGATATACAGGACGAATTCGTAAACGACTTCATATTCCCCACACTCAAGGCAGGCGCTAAGTACGAGGGCTATCTGCTCGGTACATCGTTCGCTCGTCCTCCTATAGCTAAAAGACTTGTTGAGATAGCTAAGAAGGAAGGCGCTGATGCTATCTGCCACGGCTGCACAGGTAAGGGCAACGACCAGGTACGTTTTGAGCTTACAATAAAGGCTCTCGCACCCGAGCTCGAGATAATCGCTCCCTGGAGAATATGGGATATCAAGTCAAGAGAACAGGAAATCGAATACGCCGAGGCTCACAATGTTCCGATAAAGATCACCCGTGAAACAAACTACTCAAAGGATATGAACCTCTGGCACTTATCACACGAAGGTCTTGACCTTGAAGATCCCGCAAACGAACCCCAGTACAACAAGGAAGGCTTCTTAGAGCTCGGTGTTTCACCCGAACAGGCTCCCGACAAGCCCACATATGTTACAATACACTTTGAAAAGGGTATCCCCACTTCACTGAACGGTGAAGAGATGGACGGCGTAAAGCTCATCAAGACTCTTAACAAGCTCGGCGGCGAGAACGGCATCGGTCTGTTCGATGTTGTTGAAAACAGACTTGTAGGTATGAAGTCAAGAGGCGTTTACGAAACTCCCGGCGGAACTATCCTTTATCACGCTCACGAAGTTCTCGAAACTATCTGCCTTGATAAGGAAACACAGCACTACAAGTACGGTCTTGCACAGAAGTATGCAGATATCGTATATAACGGTCAGTGGTACACACCCTTAAGAGAGGCTATGGACGCTTTCGTTGACAAGACACAGGAAACTGTTACAGGCGACGTTAAGCTCAAGCTCTACAAGGGCAATATCATCAACGCAGGCGTTACATCACCCTACACACTGTACAGTGAAGATTTCGCATCATTCGGTGAGGACGATGTTTACGATCAGTCAGATTCAAAGGGCTTTATCAACCTGTTCGGTCTGCCGATAAAGGTCAAGGCTCTGCTTGATGCCGAGAGAAACAATAAGTAAGCTTTAAAAGCGTTACGGTAAATCCCGCAAGGTGTAAAACTATGCCTTGCGGCTTTTACGGTTTTATAAGATACGATTCGTACCGACTTTTCGGTCGGTACGGTATTGTGTTTTATTTACCACTCTTATATTTATAACGGAAAAAACAAGACGCTTTTTGCGTTATGAACATAAAAGCATAAATCTGAAAGGAAACAACAGTATGTCTAAAATGATGTGGGCAGGAAGATTTTCAAAGGAGGTCGACACAAAGGTCAACGACTTTAATTCTTCTATCTCATTTGACGCAAGAATGTACAAGCATGATATAAAGGGCTCGATAGCACACGCTACAATGCTCGGTGAGTGCGGTATTATCAATCCCGCCGACAGCAAGGTTATTATCGAGGGACTGAACGGCATTTTAAGTGATATCGAAAGCGGAAAGCTCCATTTTGATCCCAACGCCGAGGATATCCATATGTTCGTTGAGGCTGAGCTTACAGCCCGTATAGGCGATGCGGGAAAGCGTCTTCACACCGCAAGGAGCAGAAACGATCAGGTAGCACTTGATATAAAGCTTTATCTCAAGGACGAAGTAGATGAAATAGCAAAGCTTGTCCGCGAGCTTATAAATACGATTATCGATATCGCAAAACAGCACACCGAAACCGTAATGCCGGGCTACACCCACTTACAGCGTGCACAGCCCGTTACATTTGCTCATCATCTTATGGCTTATGCACAGATGCTGACAAGAGATCTGACAAGGCTTGCAGACTGTAAGGAGAGAATGGACGTAATGCCGCTCGGCTCATGTGCGCTTGCAGGTACGACATACCCTCTTAACAGAAAGAGAACCGCCGAGCTTCTCGGATTTAAGGATATTACAATGAACAGCCTTGACGGCGTATCCGACAGGGATTTCTGCATTGAGCTGTGCTCCGACATTTCGATGCTTATGATGCACCTTTCAAGATTTTCCGAGGAAATAATTATGTGGTGCTCATGGGAGTTCAAGTTCATTGAGCTTGACGATGCTTATTCTACAGGCAGTTCGATAATGCCGCAGAAGAAGAACCCCGATGTTACAGAGCTAATAAGAGGTAAGACCGCGAGAGTATACGGCGATCTACAGACACTGCTCACAATGATGAAAGGTCTTCCGCTTGCATACAACAAGGATATGCAGGAGGACAAGGAAGCTATCTTTGATGCAGTGGATACGGTAAAGCTGTGTATCTCGACATTTATCCCGATGCTTGCGACTATGACAGTACTTAAAGACAATATGCGTACCGCCGCCGCAAAGGGCTTTATCAATGCTACAGATTGTGCTGACTATCTTGTAAAGAAAGGACTTCCTTTCAGAACAGCATATAAGATAACAGGTACACTCGTTGCTCTTTGCATTGAGAAGAACACAACGCTTGAACAGCTCCCGATAGAAGAATATAAGAAGCTGTGTGAAACATTTGACACAGATGTATATGACGCAATAAGCCTTGATACCTGCGTTATGCAAAGAGGCGTTGACGGCGGACCTGCTCCCGATGCAGTAAAGCGTCAGATAGCAGAGCTTGAATGCAGACTGGGCGGTATCGATATCTGATGATAACTTACGAATACAGATTACCGCACGATATAAATTCGTTCAGACGCAGTGTTGGCTGGTATGAGCTTTCGCCAAGACAGCTTGAATGTGCGCTTTCACGTTCGGTGTTCGCGATAACGGCGCTTGACGGCGAAAAAGAAGTCGGCTCGGCGCGAGTTGTCGGTGACGGCGGCTATCAGTTCTTTATTAGCGACGTTATTGTCCGCCCCGAATATCAGGGACAGGGCATAGGCAGAGGAATGCTTACAAGGCTTATGGACAAGGCGTTGTCGGTAGCCGATGAGGGTGAAACGATAATGATAAACCTTATGTCCGCAAAGGACAAAGAGCCGTTTTACGAAAAGCTCGGATTTATGCGCAGACCGAACGATGAACGCGGTTGCGGAATGACAAGATTTCTTAAAAAATAAGAGGTGCTTATATGAGCGTAAAGGTATATATTGACGGTCAGGAAGGAACGACCGGACTTAAGATCCTTGAACGTTTCAAGGATAGAAACGACATTGAAATAATGAAGATAGATGAGGACAAGAGAAAGGATAACGATGAGCGTAAGAAGTTCATCTGCTCGTCCGATTTCACTTTCCTTTGCTTACCCGATGCCGCCGCAAGAGAGGCTGTCGAGCTTGCAAAGGGCAGTAACGTCCGTATTATAGATGCGTCTACGGCGCACCGTACAAATCCCGACTGGGCATACGGTTTTCCTGAGCTTTCTAAGGAGCACAGGGAAAAGATAGCGTCTTCATCGAGAGTGGCTGTTCCCGGCTGCTACGCAAGCGGTTTTATATCGCTTGTATATCCGCTTGTGAAGGCAGGCATCATGCCGAGCGATTATCCCGTAGTCGCTCATGCGGTATCAGGCTACAGCGGAGCGGGAAAGAAAGCTATCGCAGTGTACGAGAGTGACGAAAAGCCCGAAGAGTTCTACAGCCCCAGACAGTATGCACTCCCTCAGGAGCACAAGCACTTACCCGAAATGATGAAGATAAGCGGACTTGACTACAAGCCTGTGTTCAATCCTCTGATATGCGACTATTTCAGCGGTATGGTCGTTACTGTCCCCGTACTGACAAGACTTCTGCCGAAAAAGTACACACTTGCCGATATCCATAAGGCTTTCTGCGAGCATTATGCAGACGCAAATCTTGTCAAGGTAATGCCTGTTATGGGCGAGGGCGTTCTCGAAAACGGCTTCCTTGCCGCAAACACATTATCGGGCAAGAACAATATGGAGATATTCGTATGCGGAAACGATGAGCGCGTAGTGCTTTGCTCAAGACTTGACAACTTAGGCAAGGGCGCAAGCGGTGCGGCTGTACAGTGCCTTAACATAATGATGGGTATTGACGAAACGACCGGTCTTGTATAATAAGTGAGGTAATAACAATGGTTGAATTTGATAATTATAAATTAGTGGATAAGGGCGTATGCGCCGCAAAGGGCTTCAAGGCGGGTGGTATAAACGTTGGTATAAAGCCCGGCTCAAAAAAGCGTGACCTTGCAGTGATAAGCTGTGATACAAAGTGCACGGCGGCGGCAATTTACACACAGAACAAGGTCAAGGGTGCGCCGATCATCGTAACAAAGGAGCATCTTAAAAACGGCATTGCCCAGGCGGTTATCGTAAACAGCGGCAACGCAAATACCTGTAACTCAAACGGTATTGAGATCGCCGAGCAGATGTGCGAACTTTGCGCAAACGAGCTCGGTATTGATAAGAACGATATGATAGTAGGCTCTACAGGCGTTATCGGACAGAAGCTGTCGATAGACCCTGTAAAGAACAACATAAAGACTCTCGTTGACAGTATCAGCGAGGACGGAAGCTCACTTGCGTGCGAGGCTATAATGACGACCGATACACGCAAAAAAGAGCTTGCGGTCGAATTTACTCTTGACGGTAAGACCTGTCATATCGGCGGTATCAGCAAGGGTAGCGGTATGATAAATCCCAATATGGCTACAATGCTCGCTTTTATCACGACCGATGTAAAGATAAACGCGGAGCTTCTGCACAAAGCACTGAAAAGAACCGCCGATATCACTTACAATATGGTAAGCGTTGACGGCGATACATCTACAAACGATACGCTGTGCATTATGGCATCGGGTCTTGCGGGCAATAAGGAGATAACGGCAGAGGACAAGGATTATGAGGTGTTCATAAACGGTCTTTACGCTGTAATGATGAACCTTGCAAGAGAAACCGCCCGTGACGGCGAGGGCGCAACAAAGCTTATGGAATGCGTTGTTGACCACGCACCTACAGAAGCCGTTGCAAAGAGCGTTGCGCTGTCGGTCATCAACAGCAGTCTTTTAAAGGCGGCTATCTTTGCGGCAGATGCCAACTGGGGACGTATCCTCTGCGCCATAGGCTATGCCGAGGGCGACTTTGATATTTCAAAGGTCGAGGTCGTTCTGTCATCGTCAAAGGGCAGTGTAAAGGTTTGTGAGAACGGCGCAGGCGTTGACTTCTCAGAGGACGAAGCGTTCAAGATACTGTCCGAAGATGAAATTGTTATCAGAATAGATATGCACGACGGTGCGGATAAGTCGGTAGCATGGGGTTGCGACCTGACTTATGAATATGTAAAGATAAACGCAGAATACAGAAGCTGACACCGAAAGGACAAAAGAAAATGGAACTTGAAAACGAAAAGAGAGCCGGTATATTAAGTGACGCTCTTCCTTATATACAGCAGTATTCAAACAAGGTCGTAGTGGTAAAGTACGGCGGTAACGCAATGACAAACGACAAGCTGAAGCAGGCGGTTATGTCAGACCTCGTTCTGCTGTCGCTTTGCGGCATCAAGATAGTACTTGTACACGGCGGCGGACCTGAGATAAACGCAATGCTGAAAAAGATCGGCAAGGAGAGCAAGTTCGTAAACGGACTGCGCTATACCGATGAAGAAACGATAAACATCGTTCAGATGGTGCTTTGCGGTAAGGTCAACAAGGATCTTGTCGATCTGCTCTACAGCCACAAGGGCAGGGCGGTAGGTCTTTGCGGACTTGACGATCATATGATCGAAGCCGAGCAGCTTGACCCGGATCTCGGGCTTGTAGGCGAGATCACGCAGGTAAACGTAAGCCTTATAAACGATGTTCTTGAAAAGGGCTATATCCCTGTAATCTCAACTGTTGCGGCAGGCAAGGACGGAACTGTATATAATATCAATGCGGATACGGCGGCGGCAAGAATTGCGGCTGAGATGAAGGCTGAAAACCTTATTCTTATGACCGATATCAAGGGACTGCTTGAAGACAAGGACGACGACACCACACTTATACATACTGTCGGTGTTTCGGAAGTGCCTTATCTCAAAAAGCAAGGCATAATCTCAGGTGGTATGATACCTAAGATAGATTGCTGTGTCGAGGCTGTCCGAAGAGGTGTAAAGAAAGCAAATATCATTGACGGAAGAATACCTCATTCAATTCTTATAGAACTGCTTACAAACGAGGGCGCAGGTACGATGATCATCTGACAAAATGACGTAAGCGGAAAGGACAGATCATGAATACTATAGACAAATTCAACTCGCATATAATGGGTTCATACGGCAGACTGAACGTTGTGCTCGACAAGGGCGAGGACGACAGGGCTGTTGATGAAAACGGCAAGACATATATAGATTTCGGTAGCGGTATCGGTACAAATTCGCTCGGCTACTGCAACAAGGAGTGGGCTGACGCTGTGTGCAATCAGGTACGCAGTATACAGCATACCTCAAATTACTACTATACAAAGGTGCAGGCTGAGTTCGCCGAGAGATTGTCGGAAGCTACAGGCATGAAAAATATGTTCCTTTGCAACAGCGGTGCGGAAGCCAACGAATGTGCCATAAAGATAGCAAGAAAGTACAGCTTCGACAAGTACGGCAAGGGCAGACACAACATAATCACCCTTGTAAATTCATTCCACGGCAGAACGCTCTGCACACTGTCGGCAACAGGACAGGACGTATTCCACAACTATTTCTTCCCGTTTGTTGACGGATTTATAAACGTTGAAGCAAACAACATAGAAGACCTTAAGGCAAAGCTTGACGATACGGTATGCGCCGTAATGTTCGAGTACATACAGGGCGAGGGCGGCGTTGTACCGCTAGAGCAGAAGTTCGTGGACGCTATATTTGAGCTTTGCGCCGAGCGTGACGTGCTGACGATTTCCGATGAAGTACAGACGGGTGTCGGCAGAACCGGCAAATTCCTTGCAGGCGACAATTTCGGCAAGAAAGCCGATATAATCACTCTTGCCAAGGGTATTGCAGGGGGTATCCCGATGGGCGCATGCCTTAGCGGTGAAAAGTGCGCGAATGTACTTACTCCCGGTACGCATGGCTCAACATTCGGTGGAAATCCTATCGCTTGTGCGGGTGCTATTGAGGTGCTTAAAAAAGCGGCAGACCCGATCTTCTTATCTCAGGTCGCCGACAAGGGCAAGTACATAGCCGAAAAGCTGAATGCTATCCCCGAGGTAGAATCCGTTACCGGTATGGGTCTTATGATAGGCGTAAAGCTTAAGACCAAGAACGCTAAGGATATACTGAATGCCGCTCTTGAAAACGGACTGCTTATCCTTACGGCAAAGGAAAAGGTAAGACTTCTCCCTCCGCTGACTATCTCATATGAAGATATCGACAAGGGACTTGAAATACTTACGGAGCTTTTAAAATAAAATATAAATGAAACACTGAAAGGAAAGAATTATGAAACACTTACTTAAGATGATGGATCTCAGCACAGAGGAGATCATAGAGATACTCAATCTCGCAGACCAGCTCAAGTATGAGCTTAAGCACGGCATTCCCCACGACCACTTAAAGGGCAAAACGCTCGGTATGATCTTCCGCAAGGCTTCTACAAGAACAAGAGTTTCTTTTGAAACAGGTATGTATCAGCTCGGCGGTAACCCTCTTTATCTTTCTGCAAGCGATATGCAGATAGGCAGAGGCGAGCCTATCCAGGATACTGCAAGAGTTCTTTCACGTTACATTGACGGTATCATGATAAGAACTTTTGATCAGGCAGAAGTTGAAAATCTTGCAGAATACGGCAATATTCCGATAATCAACGGTCTTACCGACCTTTCGCACCCCTGCCAGGTACTTGCAGACCTTATGACTATCCGTGAGTACAAGGGCAAGCTTGACGGCTTAAAGATGTGCTACATAGGCGACGGCAACAATATGGCAAACTCACTTATCGTAGGCGGCTTAAAGACAGGTATGAGCGTATCTGTTGCCTGCCCCGAAAACTATCACCCCGCCGCTACAACTCTCGCATTTGCAGAGAAGTATGACTGCTTTGAGCTGACAGACGACCCGATAAAGGCCGCAAAGGACGCAGATGTTATCTTCACTGACGTATGGGCATCTATGGGTCAGGAGGGCGAAGCCGAGATCAGAAAGAAAGCATTTAAGGGCTTCCAGATAAACGATGAGGTTATGGCTGTTGCAAAGCCCGACGCTATGGTTCAGCACTGCCTGCCTGCGCACAGAGAAGAAGAGATCACAGCCAAGGTATTTGAAGAGCACGCAAACGAGATCTTTGACGAGGCTGAAAACAGACTTCATGCGCAGAAGGCAGTTATGGTACTGCTGATGGGCAACAAGGACTGATATATTCAGGCTTATTAACAGAATATATGGTACGGAGCAACGCTGAAATGTTGCTCCGTATTCGTGTAATATGGGAGAATAGTCATGACTAATCTGCTTATAAAACTCTTTATAAAAGACAGTAAAAATACTTCCGATCCTGCCGTCAGAAAATGTTATGGGTATCTCGGAGCATTTACCGGTATCGTACTTAACATACTTTTGTTTCTCGGCAAGCTTATTGCGGGTATGTTATCGGGCGGTATTTCCGTAATTGCAGACGCATTCAATAACCTGTCCGATGCCGGCTCGTCAATAATGACATTTGTCGGCTTTAAAATGGCAGGAATGCCCGCCGACAGCGAGCACCCCTACGGTCACGGCAGAATGGAATATGTTTCGGGTATAATAATTTCTTTTATTATAATGATGATGGGCTTTGAGCTCGGTAAAAGCTCGGTCGAAAAAATCTTCTCGCCCGAAAAGTCGGAATTCAGCATACTTGCTGTATCGGTGCTTGGAGCGTCGCTTCTTGTGAAGCTGTGGATGGCGCTGTTCAATACAAAGCTCGGAAAGAAGATAGACAGCAACACGATGAAAGCCGCGGCGGCAGACTCTCTGTCGGACTGCATTTCTACCTCGGTCGTTATAATTTGTATGTTCATTCAGCTGTTGTCAGGCGTTGAGCTTGACGCATATGCAGGTATCGTTGTTGCGCTGTTTATCCTTTACACAGGCTTCAACACATTCAAGGAAAGCCTTACCCCATTGCTTGGCACAAAGCCCAAAAAGGAGCTCGTGGACGAGATCGAAAGCACTGTAATGAGCTATGACGGTATAGTCGGCGTACATGACCTTATGGTGCATGATTACGGTGTAGGCAGAATGGTGATCTCGCTCCATGCCGAAATAAGCAGTAAAACAGATATAATGCTTGCACATGAGCTTATTGACCTTATTGAGGACGATCTGCGTGAAAAGTACAGGTGCAGTGTTACCATTCATATGGATCCTGTTGTAGTGAATGATAATAAGGTCGAAGAAGTGAAAAAGGTAGTTCTTGATATAATAAAAAATATCGACAGCTGTCTTACGATCCATGATTTCAGAATTACAGACGGTGTGTCGCGAATTAACGTCATATTCGATCTGGTAACGCCTTTCGGCTTCAGATATAAGGACGGCGAGCTTTCTGCTATGGTAAGAGAACAGATAGCCGAAAAGGACGGCAGGCTGAATGCAGTCATTACCGTTGAACGTTCAATGTGTTGATAAATTTGCGGTGCACAAGGTATAGTTACCCTGTGCGCCGCAGACTGTCGAAAAACCTATAACGTTATTAAAAAATGGGATGTCGAGTATTGCTTGCTCTGCTGGTTTTGCATCGTGCAAAACTTTTGGCAAGCAACCAAAGCATCCTTGCTTTGGGGCGTAGCCCCCAACAGGGACTAGGGGCGGTAGCCCCAGTAATATAGCCCATTTCCGGGGGAAAGGGGTTTGGGGATAGGGATTGAGAATTTACTCTATTTTATTAAAAATAGACTATTTCTACAAACTGCGGGCGCACAAGGTATAATTACTCTGTGCGCCGTTCTTTAATATAAAAAGTTGACTTGACACGGATTTTGTGATAAAATAAATCTAAACTATATAATGAGAGAGTGTTTGTATGAACGGCGATAACGAAAAATGCGGAAAACTGTTTGTTATAGAAGGACTTGACGGTTGCGGCAAAAGCACACAGCTTGAAATGCTGAAAGCAAAAGCCGCTGATGATATCCGTTTTATCAGCTTCCCGAATTATAACAGCGCAAGCGGTGAGATAATCAAGGACTATCTCAGCGGCAAATTCAGCGAGGAAGACGGCAGGACAGGAGCGTATACCGCAGGCAGTTTTTATGCGATCGACCGCTATATCAGCTACAAGACCGACTGGGAAAAGGATCACAAGTCGGGAAAAACTATAATCGCCGCACGCTACACCTCGTCAAATGCGATATATCAGATGGCAAAGCTTGAAAAGTCACATTGGGACGAATACCTTTCGTGGCTTGAAGATTACGAATACGACAAGTTCGCGATCCCTCGCCCCGAAAAGATAATATTCCTAGATATGCCGATAGAAGTATCGCAGAAGCTCCTCAGTGCACGTTACGGCGGCAATGAGGCAAAGAAAGACATTCACGAAAGAAATATATCGTTTTTAAGAGCCTGCCGTGAGGCGGCACTGTATACAGCCGAAAAGAAAGGCTGGCATATACTGCCGTGCTCGGACGGCGAAAAACCGTACAGCCCCGAAAAGATAAATAAAGAATTGTCTGAGCTGATTTACGGATAACAGGCAAAAGTAAGGTAATATAAAGTGTTGGAATTAAAGAAAATAGAACTCAGCGACAAGCAGTGGATAGACCCGTTGCTTAAATTGTCCGACTACAGAGGCTGTGAGTACAACTTCACAAATAACTATGTGTGGAGCAATATTTACGGTATAACCGTAGGACGTTTTCAGGACTATTATGTATCAAAGCACGGAAACGAGTTTGTATTCCCCGCAGGTAAGGGCGATACAGACGCACTGCTGTCCGAACTTAAAAACTACTGCGACAGTATGGGTATACCGTTCAAATTCTGTAGCATGGATATAAAGGATAAGCTGATGCTTGAAGAGCGTTATCCCGGTATGTTCACATTTGATACGACCGAGGATCTGTACGACTATGTATACGAGTCACAGTCACTTGCAACGCTCAGCGGTAAGAAGCTTCATTCAAAGCGCAATTATATCAACCGTTTCAAGTTGCTAGACTGGAGCTTTGAGGATATCACCCCTGAAAACATTGACGAATGCAAGCAGATGAGCCTTGAATGGTGTAAGCGCAACAACTGCGATGAAGACGAGGAAAAGTCCGAGGAGATGTGCGCAGTCGGAACAGGACTGGAGCATTTCTTTGAGCTTGGACTTGTCGGCGGAATTTTAAGAGTCGAGGGCAAGATACAGGCGTTTTCATACGGCGAACAGCAAAACAGCGATACATTTGTGACCCATGTTGAAAAAGCGTTCACCGATTATGACGGAACGTACCCGATGATAAACTATATGATGGCAAACAGGTTCTGTAAAGAACTTAAATATATAAACAGGGAAGAGGATATGGGCGAAGAAAATCTCCGCAAGGCGAAGAGGTCATACCACCCGTGTTTTATGGTAGAGAAGTTCAGCGCAGTATATAACGCTGAGAAAGGATAACAAGATGATATACGCATTTTTAGCAGACGGATTTGAAGAAACCGAGGCGATAGCCCCGATCGACATTTTAAAGAGATTTGGCAAAGAAGTCGTTACCGTCGGAATAGGCGGCGGTAAGGTTACAGGCGCACACGGAATTACCGTTACAGCCGACATTACCGACAATGACGTTATTATGACCGATAAGGTCGAGATGATAGTGCTACCCGGCGGTATGCCCGGCACGCTTAATCTTGAAAAGAGCCCTGTCGTTCAGGCGGCTATAAAGTTCTGTGCCGACAATAAAAAGGCGATAGGCGCGATCTGTGCCGCTCCCTCAATAATCGGCAAGCTCGGACTGCTCAGCGGCAAAAAGGCTACCTGCTTCCCCGGATTTGAACAGTTCCTTGAGGGCGCTATGTTCACGGGCGACCTTGTGAATATTGACGGTGATATCGTTACCGCAAGGGGTGCGGGCGCGGCTATAGAATTTGGGCTTGCACTGGGCGCGTTGCTTTGCGGAGAGAAAAAGGCCGAGAAGATAGCTAAGGCTTTACAGTGCAGATAACAGTAAACGAGCAGAAAAAACAGCTCAGAAAAGCTATGCTCCAAAAGCGAAAAGAGCTTAGTGACAGCGAAACGGCGGCAAAAAACTCCGCTATAACCGAGAAGCTGTTAAGCCTTGAAAAAATACAGTCGGCTGATTTAATATTACCGTTTGTTTCGGCAAAGGGTGAGGTCGGCACGAGAGAGCTTATAGCAAGGTGTCTTGACGCAGGAAAGACTGTTGCCGTACCGAGATGTATCGACGGCAGTAATATGGAGTTTTGCGTGATACATACGTTTGACGACCTTGAAAAGGGTATGTACGGCATTGACGAGCCGAAGGAGTACTGCGAGGTAATAAAAGCCGAGGACGCTGAAAACAGCGTTCTGATAGTTCCCGCACTATGCTTTAACGCAAAGGGCTACAGACTGGGCTACGGAAAAGGCTATTATGACAGGTTTATCAGCAGATACAAAGGATATACTGTCGGAGTGTGCTACAGCGAGTTTATAACCGATGATATACCGGTTGACGAGTACGACAGATGTGTCGATATCGTCATTACAGAAAAACAGAAAGGAAACAAAGATGGAGAATAATCCTTTAGATACAGTCGGCGGCAACGAGAACATCGGCAACACAGAGGAACGTACAATAATGATGGATTCGTTAAAGGACTTCCATACAGGTGAGGTCGAGCAGAGCGAACCGTCATATGACAGCGAGCCCGAAAGCGATACCGCCGCCGGTGACAGCGAAAAAGCGGAAGACAGCGATGAGGTCACCGAAGAAGAATATCAGGAATATCTTGCCAGAAAAAAAGAAAGAAACAAGAAGATAAAGGCGAAGAACCGCCACAGGAGAACATTGTCGCACATACTTGCGGGCGTTCTGCTGTCGGTATTCATTATCTCCGTATCTGCATTTCTTGCTACATATATTGTAAAGTCGGCACTCGATTTTACCGGTATCGGCAAAACCTACTGTCAGGCTGAGATACATATAAATGAAAATTCCACCACCGATGATATCGCACAGGACCTTGCAAACCTCGGCATTATAAATATGCCCGATGTGTTCAAGCTGTACACTAATATGTTCGGTAAGGGCGACAAGTTTATCAAGGGTACGTTCACAGTCGATACTACTATGTCGTACAGCTCACTTATCTCGACATTGCAGACTGTTTCTACCGTAAACCAGACAGTTTCGATACAGATAACCGAGGGTATGACTATCGATGAGATAGCACAGATGATGGAGGATAACTTTGTCTGCCGTGCAGAGGACTTTATGGAGCAATGCAAAACGCTTGGTGACACCTACAAGTTCCAGAAGCGTCTTGAAAACGAGAAGCTCAAGTACTATCAGATGGAGGGCTATATCTTCCCCGATACCTACGAGTTCTATATTATCCCCGCACTTGAGGACAACAAGGAGCTTGATACAAGCGAGTATGCCGCAGACGCTCTTGATATTATTTATCAGAACTTCAACAACAAGCTTACGGCACGTTATTATAACCGTATGACAGAGCTTGGGCTTACGCTTGACGAAACCATAACGCTGGCTTCAATAGCCCAGCGTGAAGCGGATACTACAGCAAATATGGGCAACGTTGCATCGGTATTCTTTAACCGTATGGCGGATTCGGAAGCATTCCCGCATCTTGAGTCGGACGTTACCGTGCACTATGTAGACGAGCATATCAAGCCGCATCTTTCAACCTCTCAGTATGATCAGAAGATGTTTGATGCCTATAACACATATAAGTGCGACGGCATTCCGTTAGGTCCTATCTGTAACCCCGGTCTTGACGCGATAAAGGCTGTGCTTTACGCACCCGAAACAAACTACTATTATTTCTGCGCAGATCCCGAAACAACGGATATGTATTTTGCCGAAACGATAGCAGAGCACGAGGAAAATCTCCGCATATGCGGACTTGATGACGCTATTGCAGAATAAATATGTTTTCCGCCGCAGAGCCTTCTGCGGCGGAATGCTGTAATAAGACTACTGAAAACGAAAGGTTTATTTTATGTTAGAACTGTTATCGCCTGCGGGTGATCTTGAATGTCTGATGTCAGCCGTAGATTACGGCTGTGATGCCGTATATCTCGGAAGCACAATGTTCGGAATGAGGGCAGGCTCGGCAAAATTCGACCCCGAAACACTGAAAAAGGGTGTTGAGTATGCCCACGCGAGAGGTGCAAGGGTACACCTTACCTGCAATACCGTTCCGTCAAACGATGAGATCGAGCTTCTCCCCGAATTTATAAAGACTGCATACGACTGCGGCATAGATGCCGCGATTGTAAGCGACATCGGCTGTATCGCACTGATAAAGCGTACAGTCCCCGACCTTGAAATTCACGTTTCTACTCAGGCAGGCGTTGTAAACTATGTTACCGCAAACGAGCTTTACAAAATGGGCGCAAAGAGAGTAGTACTTGCGCGCGAGGTCGATATAGAGAATATCAAGCGTATCAGGGATAACGTACCTGAGGATATGGATATCGAGGTATTCGTACACGGTGCTATGTGCGTATCGTTCTCGGGCAGATGCCTGCTTTCAAGCTTTATGACCGGCAGAAACGCAAATAAGGGTGAGTGTGCCCAGCCGTGCCGCTGGAAGTATCACCTTGTCGAAGAAAAGCGTCCGGGTGATTACTATGAGCTGTCCGAGGGCGAGGGCGGCTCATATATCCTTAACGCCAAGGATATGTGTATGATAGAGCACCTTAAAGAGCTTAAGGACGCAGGTGTAACAAGCTTCAAGATAGAGGGCAGGGCAAAGTCCGCATATTACACGGCTACTGTTACAAATGCCTACAGAGCGGCACTTGACGCAGTTAAAAATAATGAGCCTGTTCCTCAGTGGGCAATAGATGAAGTATATAAGGTAAGCCACAGGCAGTACTGCACAGGCTTCTACTTCAATAAGGACGATGCTAATCAGTACTATGAAAACAGCGGATATATCCGCGAGTGCGACTTTGTCGGCGTTGTCGACAGCTGTGAAAACGGCAGGGTAAATATCACCCAGAGGAACTACTTTACCGTTCACGATGAACTTGAAGTACTGTCACCGGGAAAGAAACCCATAAAGCTGGACATACCATATCTTATAAATTCAAGAGGCGAACAGACCGAGATAGCAAACCGTGCGACCGAGAAGATGTACTTTGATTATCCCGTTCAGTTCCCGCCTCACTCCATAATCAGAAAGCCTGTAGTAAATAAGTAAATTACGGAGGTATTGTTATGCTGAAAGCTCCGCAAAATCTGTTTGCGACTGCATATGACGGCTCGGTGCGCTCCGACTGGCAGCCCGTTGACGGCGCAGACGGATATATTCTGCAATTTTATAATGCCGATGAGCCTGACAGATGTATAAAGACGAGATACGCGCAAAATCTGTCCAAGCTGATTATGGGCTTTCGCAACGGCAGAAAGTACCTTGTAAGAGTAAGAGCATTCAGTTATTCGGACGGCAAGGAGATAGCGGGTGAGCTGTCACAGCCTGCGGAATTTACGCCGATATGCCGACATCTCAAAGCACAGAACGTGATCACGATGAATAAAGGCGAAACGTCACAGATCGTGTGGGAACGCCGGAATATCGTTCCTGCGGTCGCTTTCAGCTGTGATGATGAAAGTGTTGCCACTGTGACAAAAGGCGGGCAGGTGACCGCCGTATCGGACGGAATTGCCCGCATAACGCTGACTGCCGATGACGGCGAAACCTTTACAGTGAATGTAGCTGTCGGCAGAAGTCTGTCGCGAAGCGGCAGTGATGCAAGGATAATGCTCTGCGGCGATATAATGTGTTCGCTAGAGCAACAGAGAAAAGCCGCGACCCGTTCCTTTGATTTCACCGATACATTCAAAGCGCTTAAAAGCACGATCGGGTCAGCCGATTATTCGGTAGCTGTGCTTGAAACAACTTGTTTTGACGGTGCACCTTTTGAATACGAGAAGATAAGAACGGATAGCGGCAGCCCAAACTGCAACTCGCCCTCAACATTTGTAGACGCGGTGAAAAGCTGTGGATTTTCTGCGCTTGTAACCGCCAATAACCATAACTGCGACACAGGTCTTAAAGGTCTTGAAGCTACCGTTCGGTGCATAAAAAGCAGCGGTATGGCGAATATCGGGACGCTTGACGATGAAACGCATATTGCGGATATAAGCGGTATAAGGGTCGGATTTGTCGCGGTAAATTCCATATCAAACGGACTTGAAAAGGATATACCGTCACGTCTTATCGGCAAATATGAGCCCGCGCATTTCAGACAGCTTGTAAATTCGCTTAAAAGTGACGGTGCGGAGTATATAATCGCGTATCAGCACTGGGGTCAGATGAACTCGGTGACTGTACGAGATATGCAGAGAAAAGCGGCAGAATATATGGCTCAGTGCGGAGCAGATCTGATCATTGGCTCGCACCCCCACGTTATGCAATGTGCCGAAAAGATAACGACCGCTGACGGCAGAGAGGTAATGTGCTTCTACTCGCTTGGCAATCTCGTTTCATCTATGAAAGAAATGCGTGAGAACCGCGAAAGCGTTATAGTGGATCTGACGCTCAGAAGAGCATCGGGCAAAGTTACAGCTGATGTAAACTGTATACCTGTGCTGTGCGAGGATACCTCGGACGGCTACACGGTGACTGCGCTTGACGGCAGTCTTACCGAAAGCCGTAAAACGCAGGTAGAACGCATAAAAAGCATTCTGGGTGACAGTGCGGACATCTGCGGCAAGCCAAAATTTCTTTTGCAAGGCTCTGCGGTGCTGAGAAAGGTGTTTTCCGACAGCGGTTATAATTATGACGACACGCCGCTTATCCTGTCGCCGATTTCGCTTATGAGTGAAAAGAGTGCGCTTACCGGTAAATACGGTAACACCAGAAACAAGCTTGATATAGCAAAGAATTTTGACAACTACATTAGCGACAGCAAAACGGATTATATAGTTATTGACCTTTATACAATGGCGGCAGTATCGTGCTATAAGTACGGCGACAGCTATTATACCGCATCGCAGAACTTCTTAAGCTCCGATTTTTACAATAAGAACAAGGACAAATTTGAACGGATATCTCCGCCGTTTGACGAAAAGGTGTGGAAGACGGCGCTTAAAAAATACGCTCATACAGTGTCATCTCATTATGCAAAGGATAAGATCATACTTGTGCGGCTGAAATTCAGCGATATGTGCGTAAAGCAGGATCAGCTCAGGAACGGCAAAAACAAAAATGCACTCAATAAGCGCATACGAATGTATGAGGATTATCTCATTTCACTGCTTCAGCCTGTCGTTATAGATGTTGCGGGCGGATATTTTGCCGATGCGACAAGCAGTATGGTGACAGCCTACGAACCGCTTTTTTATGACGATGTACGCATAAAGACCGATATGATAATTAAGCGTGAAGCCGAGGGAAAATTCTGCTTTGATAAGCCCGATATAAACCTATGGCTCAGCCGCGTTATACGTTATTATGACAATATGACTGCCAGAGCGTATCAGTCAAAATTGCTTGACAGGACGTATGTTGCCGACAGACTGATAGAGCTTACCTCAAAGCAGTTTACGGCTGAGAACGCCGCTTATCTTGTTTTACTGCGAGAAAACGAGGTAAAGTCATACGATGATGCAAAAATTATCCTCGGCAGAATGTACGGCGCGGAAAAGGTGATTAAGGCGATAGATGCCGTGACCTGTATCAACGGCGATCTGTCGGAATGCCGGTATGAGGATATAAGGATAATTTTCGATGAAAATTTCCTTATAAAAAAACAGCTTGCAAAGAAACTCGCAGAGGTTTACAAATACACAAATACAGATAACTGCGAGCGCATTTTCCTTATAAAAGATGATATAAACGCACTGAGTGAATACGAGGAAACTTGTAAACCCACAGTGGTTGATATATGGGGCAGTTGCATTTCAAGAGAAACGGTAAACCGCAACATAAGCGGTATATTTGTAGATAAGTACATATTCAAACAGCCGTTTTTGCTGTCCGAAGAGCCGGACATACCGTTTGATATAAACATCGGTGCAGATAAATTCTGCGGCAGCTCATGGCGCAAACGTACCGTAAAAGAGGCGTTCCTGCATGAGGGCAGACAGATATTATCCGACAGTACCGCCGACTGGCTGATACTCGATATGTATGACCTTATCTGCAATATGAAAAAGTATGGCGGTTCGCTTTTTGAAGTTGACGACTTTATTCTCCGCACCGATTTTTATAAATCGATAGCGGATAAATGCGAAAGCACATATCTGTTCAAGGAAAAGAGCCGCGAATACCTTGATAAATCGCTTGAGAGCTTTTGCGGGTTTGTAACAAACCGTTACGGCAAAAATATTATTCTGATAAAAGCCGACCTTAAAAACAAATATATAACGCTTGACAATAAGATATCCGAGCTTTCCGACAGCGACGATACATTTGAAGAGAAAAAAGCGTTCATAGCGGAATATGAGGATAAATTTGCACGCCTTACAGATTGTTTTGTTATAGACATTTCAAAGCGTTATTATGCCGATGACAGATTTCCGCTAGGCGGCGCACATATCGTCCATTATGAAGACGAATTTTACAGTCGTTGTTGTAACCACATTTCCGAAATTCTAAACGGCAGTGATAAAAAATACCGCGATGATGTTGACGAGGAATACATAAAGCTCAGAGATATCAGAATAAACCGAATAGACTGAATAAACTGAAAACCACTTACGGCAAACCCTACCGTAGGTGGGTTTTTGTGTTTCTGTTTTACCGCCGACATATTCTTTTGTTTTTATCGCTATCCAAATTCCATTTCTCTTTTCACTGCCAATATCGGCAAGCTTCCCATCATTACCACAAAACCTCAGTCTTTAACCATATATTTCATATCCGCCTATGAACTGCCTTATAAAAAGATGATCCCTTCACTAAATAACCTGCAACTTATATGCGTTAATAACCCGAATTGATCATAAAAACTATATTCCGCCAATAGAATTGTAAGAAAATACATTTCTAAAATTCAAAGCTTTCGACATACATTTGACCCGGATTTTTCTTTCATTTGTAAATCTGCATAGTTTTTTAATAAATTGTGAGATATATTAGCACCGTTTGCTCGAAAAATCGCTTTTTACTATTGTAATTTTGTGATAATTATGGTATTATTAAAGTGCAAGAATTTTATCTTGCACATTTCTTGCTTGTTAGAAATTAAATTGCGCATTGTTGTCGCGATAAAAGCGACCGTTTTGGGTTTCAGTTGTGTTATGATATAAATATCGGATAACTGTTGTGAGCGGAGGAACGATAATGAAGCTGTTTTCATTTTTGAAGAAGCAAACGCCTGAGCAGCAGGCAGAAATGCTGTATACACAAGGGATTACACTTATCGGTAGTGGCTACTGGGACAGCGCGTTCAGTAAAATAAGCGAAGCCGCAGAGCTGGGACATCGCGGTGCTGTAGGACAGCTAGCGATGATGTACATATTCGGTCAGGGCTGTGACAAGGACATTGAACACGGTCTTGAACTATTGGAACGATCAGTAAATATGGGAAATGTTTTTTCATGCTTTGCCTATTCGGTGTTGTACGACAGTGGTATCGAAGAGGTAACTGCCGAGAAGGCAGAGGAGATGTGCGGTATTGCCGCAAAGGCGGGTATGCCTGAAGCTGTCGAACGTATGGAAAAAGGTTTTGGAGCGATAAACAATGAAGCTGAGAATAGTTGAAGAGGTCTGGGGGATAAACCGTGTCACCGGAGAAACCACGGTTTGTACCAAAAGCAACAAGCTTTATGACCCTACCGCAGGATTTGAGATCACGCTTCGTAACGGTCGTTATATTACTGTTGATAACATTGATAATATCAGTATAACGGTCACGATCCATAATTCAAATCCCGCTAAGGATAAAACGTGGAAATTTTCACACGGAAAATCAGTGTTTTACTTTCCTCGTTCTGCGGACGGCGGATACCGTTATCACATCGCATATGAGGACGAAACCGATAAAAACCGCTACTCAATAGCTATCGATGTCAGAAAAGCAAGCGGTCAGTATGATATAGCGCAAAGCAAGTTTTTCGGCTCACCGACTGTTCCGCATGAGTGGGAGGATCGCTTTCACGATGATATAATATTCTTTGCACAGATAAGGCTTGCGGATATTGCCGTGCTTGATACGGATAATCGCCTTGTGCACACAGGTTATCTGTATTTCTTCCTTGACGCGGAAATGTATCCTTCCGATAGCCTTAATATGTGGGTCGAGTACTATCCGGGCGAGCCTGATATGGTTATCGATGATTTTAATGCACAGTCGCCTATACCGTCAGGTCTTTGTGACGATTACCTGATGTCATTCAGATACGCCCCCGCGGACAGTGACAAGACAAAGCTGTTAGGTATTTGCTCATCGGGAACAAATAAGGACAAAAATCTGCTGTTGCAGTATGACCCGTCGGATTTCAGCGGGATACCTTTCCTTGAAAATGTAAGCGGCTATGCCCGCGTCTTTTTCGGAGAAGATGAGAAAGACTATGATTTAGTGACATATAAGGTAGAAAGATCGCCGTCCGATTTGGACTGAGAACGGAGGATAATATGCCGTACAGCTATAATGACAGCAAAAAGCTTGAGCAGTTGTTGCAGCAGATCGAATCGTATAAAGAGCACGAAAACGCATCGCCTACATTCAGGGCTTCACAAGCTTTGAAATCGATTTATGATATCGTTGTTTCTCATCTTGAAAAAGAGCCCGGGCATGATAAAGATACACTTACCGACAGTATAGCCGTTTTGCGTTATCTGACGGTTTCCTATACGAGAATGTGCAGGATCGCGTATGCGCAAAAGACCTCGGACAGGCTTATAGCGCTGGAAAAGGAGTTGTATGAGAGCTTTTCCGTGATTGACGAGGAATGCGAGGACGATTATTATAACGCACTGCGCCTGCGCAATTATTACGAAAAATGCGATATCGATGATTTGTCGGAAGCAGTGGCGGAAATGATACCCGACAGCAGAAGAAAAGAAATAGAAGCCGGAGTGAAAGACAGATACCCACTGCTGAAACACGATGTTATCGAGCTCAGCGACAAATATTTATCGGTAATCGATGAAACCGAGCGCAGAATGTATGAGCTAGGTGCGGATAATATGACAGGCTTTGAAAAAATGAAGCTCAGAAAAAAGCTCCTGTCGGAATACGGCGTAGAATGGAAATCGCCTGTGGAGCTTAACCCGAATGTGATATTCGATTAGCGGTTACAGGAGGAGAAGGTATTGAACAGCGAGCTTATCAGAAGGTGTGACAGATACATAAGCCAACAGGGCATAAAGGAAGAAGACAATATTCCGTCGGTCATGTCAAAAAGACCGGTTATGATGGAAATAGATATGTCCGAGGTGGATCTTTATCTGAAGTACAACCGCAATATTTCGTTCAACAATCGTCTTTTTCTGCTTATCGACAGGACAGGTCAGAAGGACAGCGATGTTTATAAAAAAGCCCGCATAGACAGGCGGTTGTTTTCAAAAATACGCTCTAACAAAAGATATACACCGTGCAAGAGGACGGTGATAGCGCTTTGTCTTGCGCTTGAACTCGACCGCGAGGAAACAGATATGCTCTTGTCCTCGGCGGGATACAGCCTTTGTGCGTCGAACGAATACGACCTTGTCGTGGCGTTTTGCATAGAAAACAAAGTATTTGATTTTTTTGATGTAAATGAAATTCTGGAGCACTATGGGTTAAAGGTGTTCTGAAAAAAAGAAAACCGCCCTATAAGGACGGTACAGACTGTCGATAAACTTCTTGATTATTAAAAATTGGGGTCGCAGGGGCGAAGCCCCCGACAGGGACTAGGGGCGGTAGCCCCAGCAAAATAGCCCCGGCACGGATGCCGGGCGTGTATGCACAAAGGCTCTGCACGATGCAGAGCCAACAAAGCATACACAGCCCTTCACCACGGAAAGGGGTTTGGGGTTAGGGTTAGAAAATTTGCAGTGTTTTATAAAAACTGACTTTTTCTACAAGCTGAACCGCCCTATAAGGACGGCAATTCTTTAACTTTTATCTGTATCTTCGTTATCCGACAGGTTATCCAGCGCATACTCAAGACACTGTATAACTATTTTGTTGACCGATGTATTATATTCGCCTGCAAGCGTTTCCAAGCGTTCAACTATGTTTACGGGAATACGGAATGTTTTGTTGACAGACTCAAATCCTTTCTCAAGCTCTAACATAAAACCACCTCACATATACACTATTATGCACTAAAAACAGCCAAAAATAAACAAGCAGTTTATCTTGCAAAATGCAGTGCAAAAATGTCGCTCATACAGCGACCCTATTCTACCCGTAATATGTGATAATTATATCAGAAAGGAAGCGGTGTTATGAGAAAAAACAAGAAAATGCGCAAGCTGATAAAGTCGGCGAAAATGGGAAATTCATGTGCTATGTATCATCTTGGCATATGCTATCAGCTGGGAAGATATGTTGAACAGGATATGAATATTGCGGCAATGTGGATGGAAATGTCGGCAATATCGGGAAACAGGAATGCCGAGGATTGGATAAAGGACTATTCGTTTGACGATAACGCCCGGATCCAGTCACTCGATTAAGGAGTAGATATGAAAACAAAATGCCCTGTATGTAACGGTGAGATCATAGAGCTTAAGTCCGATGATCCGTTTGACAAGAGCCGTAAAACAGTGAGAGTGTGCTCGCTGTGCGGGCGGATATTTTCGGCTGACACCGAATGCTCCGACAGCGATAATACCAATGCCAGACTTGATTTGTCAAAGCTTGCAATAAGTAAGCTCAATCGGGCTATGCAGGCGGCACAAGCCGTTATCACGATCCGTGCGGAAGCGGTCGGCGGCGGAAAAACAACCGCCGCACAGTGTACCATACCTTATGATGACGGAACATATCCTCTTGGAAATGAATATCCGTTCGGCAGGCGCTGCGATGATTTTAAATTCGACAGTGTAACAATAAACGGCGATGAGCTTAACATAGCTGGAGAAGCTGTGAACCTGTTGTCGTTGCCGCATATTATTACACGAAAGCTTACGGCTTACGGATACGATAAAAGCCCGGTGGAAGAAACGCTGACAATAACGGTTTCGGCTGACGTAAAGACAATATAACCTCGCTTTTTCAAGGAGAAAGAACGATATGAAAGGCTATGAAAAAAGATTGGTTCTGAGTGCGGTAATTGACGGAAATGATAACCCCGATCATCGCGGAATGCCGTATCATTTTGAGGGCGGCACTGTAATATCAGCCCCCGGTCTTTACAGAATTGATGTGAAGTCCGATGGCGGCGATGCTTCCGACTGCAAAAGCAGTCTGAAAGAAGTCTTCATTTCCTCCGTAAACGAAAAGTCGGTCGTTGTCCGCTATTCACATAACAAGACAAAGTACGAAGAAAAGCCGCTAAATATAAACGAAAAATGTAGGTTCGAATTTTCATGCGAACGTTATACGGATGACGGTCAAAGATATAGCGTCAGAGAAGAAGTAAGCTTTACGCTAAGCGAAGCCGATACAGGCTATGAGTATAGCGGTGATACCTCGCTCGACGGTCAAAGACAGGGATACGGTGAATGCAGATATGACGACGGCTCTGTCTATACAGGCGGCTGGCTTGACGATAAACGAAGCGGATACGGCACGGAGCGTTGCGGAAATATGTGCTATGAGGGCTACTGGAAAGACGGTAAAAAGCACGGCACGGGGATCATGCGCAACGATGAGTTAAGCATAATATACATAGGCGATTGGGAGAATAATGCCCTAAGCGGAAACGGAACGGAATACTCCGTATCGTTCAGGGTGGATCCGGGAAAAGCGGCGATCAGAAATTCCGCGTTTTGCTATCAGGGCGAATGGAAAAACGGTCTGCGCCACGGATACGGAATATACGATACTCCCGATTTTGTTCAGCAGGCTTTCTGGGAATGCGGTAAGCCGCAGAGAATAATCGGCTTTATGCGAAAAGACGATGAAGATGATGAGAGCAATACCGACTGTATGAACCACGGTATACGTCCGGTGATGTGTGAAGCATCGGGGAAGCTTCCAATCGGCAGTTCAAAGCTTTTCGGAAATCCCGATGTATGGGATGGGTTTGAGTGGCCGAGTGCTACCATAGACGGCGAAGAGTTTAAGTTGACATTTATGTGTCAGATAAATTGCGCCGACATCGCCCCACTTGATGCCGAGCACCTGCTCCCTGAAGCGGGAATTCTGTACTTCTTCTATGACCTTGACGGAATGCCCGACGAGCCGACCGACAAGCAAGCCGCAAGAGTGCTTTATTATAACGGAGAGATATCGGAGCTTAAGCCGAGCGGCTGTGACACAAACGATGAAGCTGAGGTCATTTCCGAGATCCCGTTAAGATTTGTAAAGGTACGCAGAGGATATACACCTCGGGGCGACAGCCTGCATATGCTTCTCGGCGGTATGCCGGGTGAAGCAAAAAGCAGTGAAATAGGTGATTGGCGATCACTGCTTCGGATAGATTCGATGGAAACTGACAATGTGGTAATATCGTTTGCGAATAACGGTAAATTGCACTTTTGCATTGAGCCTGACAGGCTTAAGCGACACGATTATTCCGATGTGAGAGTGATCCGCTCGGACAGATGAAAGGGGTATTCTTATGAGAGCCGAAACCGTATTGAAGCTCAGCCTGAGTGACAGTTTTGAAACCGCACAGGCGCATTGTGACGAGTTTATCAGAGAATACGACAGAATAGCAAAAGAAGACATTACGGCAGAGGATATGGCGGCTATGCTCAAAAAGCGTGCCCTGAGCGCACTTGAGATCTTAAAGCTCAGAAGTGAGCTGTCCGAAAGCAAGCTATACTGTGCCGATGATGCGGTCATGGACGAGTATATAAGAGATGAAGAGGAAAAAGAGCGCTTATTGGACGGTGATTTTCCGCTTGGAAATGAATTTGACGCGGAATTTGCCTTGCCGTATTTCTCGGTTGCCGAGCTTGCTCTTATACAGCTTGGCAGATATTACGAGATAGCGGTCGGATATTATAACGGCTACAATTCGGACGTGCTTATCCGAAAGGGCTTTATAAACGAAATGCAGGGTAATTGGAGCGAAGCAGAGCGGTGCTACGGCGGAGTGTCAACCAGTGAGAGTGTACAGCAAAGAGAGCTTTATTGCTGTGAAAAAGCGGCAAGTGAAAGCGAGGAGCTGTACCGAAAGGGAATGAAGCTGATAGAAGAGCTGTGTTGGGACGAGGCGTGGTATCCGCTGTCACGTGCGGCGGATTTGGGTCACACTGAGGCTATGGCTGAGATAGGCTATATGACGGTTTACGGTATAGGTTGCGGCAGATCGGTAGAGGAAGGTCTTGAGCTGCTGAGAAAGGCGGCATCGCTTAATAGTGATTATGCCTGCTGTGTATTATGGGAAATGCACGATGACGGCATAACAGATGTGACAGGAGCAGAAGCCGAGAAATGGTGCAGGCAAGCCGCAAGCCGGGGCGATAAAAAGGCTGAGGCGCGTCTTGCAGACGGATTTGACCTGCGTCCCTTAAGCGAAATATTGCAAGAACAGATCGACAAGGGTAATAAGGACGCTATCTGGCTTATGGCAAAGGAATGCGAAAAAAACGGCGATCAGGAGAATGCGGGTTTATGGTTTGATAAGGCGCTTGAAGCGCGTCAGCGTGACGCGGTTATGCTGGCGGCTGAGATGTATTCCGACAAAAATTCTGAGCTTTACGATGAGGAAACCGCGCTGAAATACTATCGGATAGCGGCAGACGAGGGCGTTACAAAGGCTATGATACTGCTCGGTGACAAAGAGCTTAAAACTGCGGACACATCGTTTTTTGACGAAAATCGTTCGGAGGAAAGCTCCCCGGTAATTAAAGCGGAGCATAAAAAACAGCTTGAAATGTACGAAAGGGCGGCGCTTGCGGGTGATAATACAGCCGCTTATTATGTAAGCCGCGCATATGCCCTCGGGTATCCTGAGAAGAATGTTGAAAAAGCATTTCTCCTTGCTTCACGCGGTGCGGATAACAACGATGCGCTGTGTATGTATATGATGGGATATCTGTACGAGAACGGCATAGGCTGTGACAAGGATATGAACAGTGCGATGCTGTTTTATATACACGCCGCGGACAAAGGCGTTAATAAGGCGATAAAAAGACTTATCGAAATTTATACCGACGGAAAAGACGGAATTGCTCCCGATAAGCAAAAAGCAAGCTATTATATCTTTTTATCGGGCGCAGGCAGAGATTAAAAAACAAAGTGATGAGCGGAGGGTTAGCTATGGCTGAGATCAGATGTCCGGAATGCGGCAGTACCGATGTTATCTGTTTTGACGGCAACGGCGGTTTGTCCGAATATGGCTGTGAAGTCATGACGGATATCGCGCCTGAAATGTACAGGTGCGGCAATTGCGGTGAGATTTTCAGAATAGATACGGACAGCTTTTTTGAAAGCGATTTCAAAGGAGAGGACGCTGAATGAAGCTTGTTATAGAAAAAGTGCTGTATTCACCGCAGAGCTTCGATGAATACATATACTATGTTGCCGACTGTTCTTACGGACAGATAGAAGAAAGAGAGAAAATCTATAAAATAGATGTAATTTCTGACGGGCATATAGAACTCGGCAGATATGTAAACGGCGAAAAACAGGACGTTGTGACCGTAACTTACGATGAATGCGCCATTTATGATTTACAGTCCATGGACTGCGGCGAGCGTTACAGATATATGCTGCTCAGGGACGATAAAGCGGTGGTTGATTATCTGAATGACGACGCGGACGAGAGCGGTGCTGTTTATTGGATAAACGAGCCGCCACGGTATATGCTTGTTATCGAAACCGACACAGAAAGGTTTACTGTCGGCGCGGAGAAAGGCTTTATTTCCGCACTTGCGGGCGATAAATACAAGTATCGCACAGACGAAATAAGCGAACGCATACAAATAACGGTTTTTATACGCGGTGCAGACAGTGAAACGCTTTCGCTTTGTGAAGAGAATAATTATCAAGCCGTTTTTGATAGCGGAAAGTGCCGTATCAGCGCATTTCCCGATTACATATCGGCACAGAAATTCTTTGCAGAGAGCAAGTGGAATAAAGATAAATCGGAGAGCACTCAGACAAACGAGGATATTGACTGGGAATGGTAAGGAGCTAATATGAAACTGAGGATAAAGGTTGAATTCTGGGCGGTAGGACAAAAAACCAAAAAGGTAAAGACTGTTACAGCGCCTGTAAAGGTCGGCAAGGTCGAGGGTTTTGAGGACAGCAGGATCTCGTGGGTGATAGATGAAGCGGGCGAGAACTGCGTAAAGGTGTCTTACAGATGTTACGACGGCACGGTCGCAAAGACATGGGAGCTTAAGGCAAATGATGAGTTTTTTTATCGTCCTATGTCCTTTGACGGAGGAAAACAGTACACAATAAAATTGATCAAATAATTATCAAATAAGAAAAGAGGAAAGCAAAATGAGCAAGGCTATAGGTATCAATGTCACCAAAGCAAATGACGGATATGACGAGGGTGCAAGTAAGTTTTTCGGTGCACCCGCCGTTCCCGCCGAATGGCAGGATATTTTCGATGATGATGAAATGTTTTTCTGTCAGATAAGGTGCAGTGATATAGCACAATATGATGAACAAAACATTCTGCCTCACAGCGGATATATCTATGTGTTTTTGAACACAGCGTCTTATCCGTATAAGCCGAGGGTTATGTATTATGACGGTGAGCCCGATACGGTAATTGACGATTTCAACGCTGAGGTCGACGGCGCACAGCACCTTATCGACGGTTGGCTGATGAGCTTTTCCGAGGTACAGGATGACTCTGATGGAAACAGGTTGCTCGGCGTTCCCGCAGACTGGAATTATGACGGAAAAAAGCCCGAAGTATTTTTACAGTATGATCCGCTTGCGAGTGAAATGGGCTTTGCGGATAATATAGACGGCTATATCTATCTTGTGTTCTCGGACGACGCACATTCTTTTGATAAAGTTGAATACATTGAGGAACGCAGTTAGTATGAAGGATAAGGATAAAAATGTCACGGCGGTGCTTATCGAAATTGCACAGCAGTACGGCACGGACATTTTCAGACAAGAGCATAAAGTATACGCTTTACTTACGGATCTTGCTCCCGGTGATATGCAGGCGAAGGAACGCAGAAGGATAAAATCCGCGTTTGAATCTGGTGCTGTCGAGGTGCTGATGAAGTCTGTAGACGAAAATGTATGCAGTGAGCTTTATTTCAATGAGTCCGTTACAAAGCTGATATCACAAACGGATATGGACGGACAGCTTGCCCGTGAAACTATGCTTTCTCTGGCACGCGCGCTTTCTGTGCTACCTGAGGAAAACAAGCCGAATGCAGAGCGTACACACAGTACGGCTGTTCATAAAAGCGGTAACAATATATCTGACACGGTATCGGATATCGCTTATTTCGTACGCTCACACATCGGTGCGGTTATTGCAGTTGCGGCGGCTCTGCTCGCGGCTGCGGCTGTTGTTATCGGAATTTTTATGTCGGACAAAACGGTAGGACAATGGTTCATCGGTATAGGCAGTGGTGTTGCGCTTGTTGATGCGGCGGTGGTTTTATCGTTCATCTTGGAAAATACGATATACAATGAAAAGTGTCAGACGATAAGCTTTGCGATACCTGTGGTCATTATTGCGGATATCGCTGTGAAGCTTGTACTGGGGGCGGAAAGCTTCGGCATTATTTTCAGGATAATTCTTGTATTCGCGTTTGTCGCGGCTATAGTGAATACCGTGCTTACGCGCACAGAGCTTGAGGAAAAATTTACAGCGCCGAATATTATATATGCCGCTTTATGCGTATTTGTTTTCTTTGACTATCCGTGGGACGTATGGCAGTGGATAATCGGAATAGGCGGAGGACTTGCGCTGTGCGCACTTTCGGTGCTGTTATCATGGGCACTGGAAACTGTCGGTCCGGAGGTATATCATACCCTTTCCGTATTGCTGATACTTTTTACATTGGCAAATCTCGTGTTGCTTGTATTGCAGGGAGAGAATTGCCTTATCATATCAATGTGTCTGCTTTTAATATTGGGAGTGGGAGCGCTCATCACGGCTTTTATGGCGTTTGCGGACTATTCGACAGGGCTCGGAGCGGTCGATATTGTACTTGCTATCATTAACGGCGGTGTATTTCTTTTCATTATACTCGGCTCTTACGAAACTCTGATGAGCTATATACAGCCTGTTCTTGATATAATAAGATGAGGAGGACAAAATGAATATACCTTATTATGTTGAATTTATGGTTCTGCCCGATAATCTGTTCGGTGATACAAAATGGTTCTTTGAAAATATCATCGGAAACGGAAAGTCGGGTATAGCCCGGGTATTTGAAATAGCCTGTGAAAAATCCGGCACGGACAATACATATACTGCAGACGATTTTGATGTAAGAGATGTATCTCCGACACTTTACTCACATTGCTATATTGTTGATTTCCCGGCGGAAAATGCCGAGCCGCCGCTGTGTAAAAGCGCTATTATCACGTTTGATTTCCGCGAAACGGTCACTCCGCGCTATTTTACGCTTGAATACGGAGAAGAGGGCAGATGTTTTCTCGCGGAGATAACGGCGGACGGTAAGCATATAAATTACGGAGTTGCACCCGACGGAGAAGAGCTTATCGAAAAGGTGATAATGACAGCCTTCGGGTGGGAAGAATTCGGCGGCTTCAGCGAAGAAGAAAGCATACTGAAGTCTGCTGAGGATTATCAGATCCCATCGTTACGTTCATTGGTCGAAAATATATACCTGAAGGCACTGTTTGACTATGAAACGCCGCTGTTTATCAATGAAATTTTCAATAAGGAACGCTTTTTCGTTTATTCCGTTTTTAAACGGGTATACAAGCTTTTTGATAAGCCTGTTCCTTTCGGAATGACAGATATTTTAGTTGAGCTTCATAACCTTGAGGACGAAAACAAGGTGCTGTTCATTATCGATATGCCTAAAGGCTATCTTTATGAAACCGAGTGCTTGCAGATATACATAGCATACGATATCGACAAGCCTAGCAGACGCTATATCACTTTTAATTACAACGGCGATAACGAAACGAGCCTTAATTGCTACGACCTTGAGCAGGGCAACAGCGGGCCGTTTGAAGCGCCTGCCGATGAAAAGGAATTTTATAATGCACTTTTACAGATCGCATTTGAATAATGACCGAAAAGGAGAAAATTTATGGCAGACTATTATCCCAAAGGACACAAGATACCGCTTGTCAACGGTTCTTCCGCACAGATAATTCAAAAGCTGGGAGAGGGCGGACAGGGCACTGTATACCGTGTATCGGTAGGCGGTAAGGAGTACGCGCTCAAATGGTATCATAAGGGCTCTGTTCAAAATCCCAAAAAATTCTATCAGAACCTTGAAAATAACATAAATAAGGGCGCACCTACAAAGGCTTTTCTCTGGCCGCTGTTTCTTACGGAACAGACCGACGACAGCTTTGGCTATGTAATGGAGCTCAGACCTAAAAACTATCGTGAGTTTTCCGAGTTTTTACTTGCAAAGGTACATTTTGCGACGCTTACCGCCGCAGTGAATGCCGCTCTTAATATCACAAACGGCTTCAGAGAGCTTCACAGAAACGGCTTTTCATATCAGGATCTAAATGACGGCAACTTCTTTATAGATCCCGATACGGGCGATGTGCTCATATGCGACAATGATAACGTTGCGCCTTACGGAGAGAGCCTCGGAATAGCCGGAAAGGCACGTTATATGGCACCTGAGGTAGTCCGCAATATAAAGCGCCCCGATGTTATGACAGACCGCTTTTCTCTTGCGATAGTGCTTTTCAGATTGTTGTTCCTCGATCATCCGCTTGAGGGTAAGCGTGTGGTCGAAGCACCGTGTCTTACAGAGGAGCTGGAGCTTAAATTCTACGGAAAAGATCCTATTTTCATATATGACCCTACAGACGACACAAACCGTCCTGTACGCGGCGTACATTCAAACGCTCTGAGATTTTGGAATATGTATCCTAAGTTTATCCGGGATAAGTTTATAACCGCATTGTCAAAGGACGCTATGACAGAAAATGCACCGAGAATGACCGATAACGACTGGCAGATAGCATTTACAAGACTGCGTGATACGATAGTTACCTGTCCGTGCGGCTGTGAAACCTTTATAAACGTTGCCGGTGACGCTAACTGCATAGGCTGTGGTAAAAGAATACCTAAGCCGCCCATTCTCAACTGTCATAATCACAAGTACGGTCTTGCGCTGTTCCCCGGCGTCAAGATGTATCGCTGTCACATTGATAAGGACAGTGACGATTTCAATGAGGTCATAGGCGAGGTAAACAGAAACCCAAAAAATCCCGCTATGTGGGGGCTCAGAAACCTGAGCGATATAATCTGGAATGTCGAAACCGCAGATGGCACTATAAAGCCCATAGGAAAAGGACAGGTCGCGCCGATAGCGGCAATAAAGGCGATCCATTTCCCGAACGGAACGGCAACGGTAATATTAAGTAAATGATACGGAGGAATTTATAATGGGAAGCATTTATGAAGGTGCAGTAGAGGTTGCACGCAGAACAATGACACTTTTTTTCCTGGTAGACACATCGGGAAGTATGGACGGAAGCAAGATAGGAACGCTTAATTCGGCGATCGAAGAGGTCATACCCGAGATATGCAAATTATCGGGAGAAAACGCAGACGCGGCTATCAAGATAGCTGTACTTGAATTTTCAAGCGGTGCTCGCTGGATAACGCCCTCACCTATGGACGCATCGGATTTCAGATGGAACTATCTCAATGCGGACGGACTTACCGACTTCGGCGAGATGTGTAAAATGCTGAACGAAAAGCTGTCGCGTAAGGCTTTTATGAGCGATGTGGCAGGCTCGTTTGCGCCCGCAATTTTCCTGCTGTCTGACGGAGAGCCGACAGATGATTATCAGAAGGAGCTCGGAAAGCTTAAGGAGAACAACTGGTTCAAGAAAGCCATCAAGGTAGCCGTAGCTATAGGCGACGACGCTAACAAGGACGTTCTTGCGGAGTTTACCGGAAACAAAGAAGCAGTAATAACCGTACATACTCCCGAGGCTCTTACCAAGATGATACGCTTCGTATCCGTAACCGCTTCTCAGATAGGTTCAAAGTCGAGCGGTGTCGGCAAGGGCGGAGTAGACGAGGCTACAAACAAGCAAAGCGATACTATCGACGCAATAAGAAAAACCGTTGAAGCGGATAACGCAGGTGATGTTGAGATGTCCGGTGCGGCTGTAGATGCCGATGATCAGGAAGGCTGGGACTGGTGATAAATATGTACCGTAGCTTTAATTTCACAAGCATAGGTGCATCTCATATCAAAAAGGGCATTGTGTGTCAGGATTTTTCCATGAGCATAAATGCCGCCGATTATAAGCTTGCTGTAATATCCGACGGTCACGGCGGCGCAGACTATTTTCGCTCAGACAGGGGCAGTCGGTTTGCCGCCGAGGCTTTTTGCAGGTGCGTGGAGAAAGCTTTCGGGCAAAGCGGAGCATCAGACGAAGCATCGGATAATACCTTTCTGAAAAATAAAGCAAGGAATTTTTCAGATGCGCTTACAGCTTGCAGGACGGACAAAGAAACCGAAGAGCAGATGAGATGGTTTGTGCGCAGTGTGGTAATGCACTGGAATGAGCTTGTTGAAAACGATATAGCGAAAGATCCGTTCAGAGAAGAGGAAATGACCGATGTATCGGATAAAATGAAATTACGCTACAATAACGGCGAAAGGGTGCAGTCCGCATACGGCGCGACACTTATAGGCGTTGTTGTAACGGAGAATTTCTGGTTCGGTGTGCATATAGGCGACGGCAAGTGCGTAGCCTTTTCTAAGGACGGAGAGGACAGCGAGCCTATACCGTGGGACGATGAGTGTTTCCTCAACATTACAACGTCAATATGCGATTTTAATGCAAGTGACGAATTTCGGTATTATTTCGGAAGAGAGCTTCCCGCAGCGGTATTTGTAGGCAGTGACGGCATAGACGACAGCTTCGGAAATGAGCTTAATCTGCATAATTTTTACCGTGTGGTTATTAGCTCATTTGCGGATGAAAGCGAAGAAAAAGCAACGCAGAGCCTTTCGGATTATCTGCCGCAATTATCGGCGCAGGGCAGTGCCGATGATATGTCTGTGGGCTGTATCCTTAATATGGATCATATACGGGAAAACCGCGGCTTGTTTGAGGTAGTAAAGCGCGAGGAAGAGCAGACTGCGGATAAGGAAGAAAATATGAGTGATGAAATTACGCTGACAGATGAAGAAGTGTCGGCACTGAATGAAATTTTGATAAAGAACAACGAAAAAATAAGAGGTGTATATACCGAGTACGGCACAATGGGTGTCGGCGGCAGTAACACCTCCGGTCAGAGCTGTGAGTCATATAACGAATATTCGCTTGAGCAGCTCGAAAAAAACGGAGCGCCTTTCAAGTTCGGCGATCATGAGATCTGCGCGGTCGTATCAGATATAATTTACCTCAGAGCCGTAAAATCGGGCGAGGTAATTAAGCTTATTGACGGCGGCAGGCTCTTTTTGGGGGACGGTGTCGCTTACGATACCTACAAGTACAACAGCATCGGACCTCTGTTTAAAGAATGATCTGCCTGAATAACGGCTTCAGATACTGCTTATCCCGCCTGAATGATGATGAAAAGCAGATTTACGAAAGCATTGTCGCGGCACTGCTTAACTATGAAACGAGGTTCAATGTCGGAAAAGCCCCGACCTCAAGTATAACCAAGGCAGTAAGTGCCGTCTTTTGGGATAATCCGTTGCTTTTTTATCCCGATAAGAAAAGAATAGGGTATGCCGCGGGCTTGTTCGGGACGATTATGATGTTCAGTTATAACTATTCCGAAAAAGAAACCGAGCGTATTTTAAGCTGTATCAACGATAAGCTTGACAGCTTTGAAAAGTCATATATAAAGGTAAATATGAAGCCTTTGGCAAAGCAGATCGAGATCCACCGTTATTTACAGAAAAACGTGAAAACAGCCGCTATGCCCTATGACAGAGAATGCTTTTCGGTCGTTGGCTCGCTTGTAAACGGATACAGCGTATGCGAAGGGTTTGCGGGTGCGTACAAGCTGTTATGTGATAAGGTGCATTTGCCGTCACTGATCGTAAGCGGTACGGCTATAAAAGCCGACGGAACAAAAGAGCCTCACGCATGGAACATCACGAGGATAAACGGCATAACATCGCATATTGATGTGACATGGGATACCTCGCTTGGCGTAGGCTCGTATGATTATTTCAATCTGACCGATGATGAAATAGCGGCAGATCATATATTTGACAGAAGTCTTTATCCTGCCTGTAACGATAATTCGCTGTGTTATTTTTCGATGAACAGGCTGACAGCAAATAATCTTGTGGAGCTGAAGAGGATTATTGCGGCAAACGCAAACAAAGAGTTCTTTTCGGTAAAGCTGAATTTCGGGTGTGATGTCAACACGCTGAGCACCTGCAGATTTCCCGCGGGAAATCTGCGGTTTAATGAGGCTCGGAATATCGTTATGTACAGTAGGTGAGATAGCAGTAAGGCTCGGTAGTGATGCGGTACTTGAAAGAGCGTTGGAAAGCTGTTTTGAGTGAGAATGTACAGGAAACTGAGTTGTAGTGGGGTATGACATAAAGCCATATTTGTCGAATTTCGGGTTATAACCGCAAAACAAGTGTAATTTTAAAAGTTTTGCGGTTATAACCCGAAAAGCTTATTGACATTTGGTGTGAATTGCGATATACTGAATAAAACGGAGGTGTTGAGCGTGATATACAGACCAATGTATGTAGACAAGATCATGGCGTATGTTGATACTCCTTTTGTAAAGATACTCACCGGTGTACGTCGTTGCGGAAAGTCCACAATACTGAGAATGATTATTGAAAAGCTGAAAACAGAGCGTAATATACCGGAGGAACGAATTGTATCCTGCAGGTTTGATTCGATGGAATTTGACGATATGACATCTAAGCAGATGTATGAATATCTGAAAGAAAAGCTTGTCATCGGAGAAAAGACCTACTTGTTCCTTGATGAAATTCAGGAAATCACAAACTGGGAAAAGGTCGTAAATTCGCTTGCTTCGGATTTTGATGTTGATATTTATGTAACGGGTTCAAACTCAAGAATGATGTCATCTGAAATATCGACGTATCTCACGGGAAGATATATTTCGTTCAGAATTTTTACGCTTTCTTTCGGTGAATATCTGATGTTCAGAAGTAAATATGCCGATGTAGGAGATCCGAAAAAAGAGCTTCTGAATTATGTACGACTGGGAGGTTTCCCGGCTACTCATCTTCAGGAGTACTCACAGGAGGAAATCTATACAATAGTCAGGGATATTTATAATTCCACTGTTTTCTCCGATATCGTTAAAAGAAATCAGGTAAGAAAAATAGATCAGCTTGAGCGTGTGGTGAAATATACGTTCAATAATGTCGGAAACACTTTTTCCGCAAAGTCGATCGCAGACTATCTTAAGTCGGAACGGCGGACTATAGATAACGAAACGGTGTACGGCTATCTTGAAAAGCTCGAAAAGGCGTATCTGCTTCATCGCTGTTCAAGATATGATTTACAGGGCAAAGAAATACTGAAAACACAGGAAAAGTTCTATCTTGCCGATGTCGCTCTACGTTACAGTGTCCTCGGATACAATTCGGACAGTGTGGCATCAAGTCTTGAAAACATAGTGTATCTGGAGCTTTGCAGACGCGGCTATTCGGTCAATGTCGGAAAGAACGCAGACGGAGAGATAGACTTTGTGGCGGTAAGGCAGAACGAAAAACTGTACATTCAGGTCGCGCAGACAATTAACTCGGAAATGACCGCAAAGCGTGAATATGAACGGCTCATAGAAATACATGACAATTACCCTAAATACGTTCTTACAACCGATGAATTTGCAGGAGGAAACTATGAAGGAATCAGAACAATGCACGTTGCCGATTTCCTTCTGAGTACAGAATACTGAAAATGAATATATGAAATACCCGCTTGAACTTCAGGCGGGCACTTTTCATATTAAAAATCAGCTTGTGTTATTTCGTATCACTTGTTTCCTGCATAGCACAACCTGAGCAGAGAAGAAGGGTCAAAGCGATTGAAAAAATGCGTAATTTGGCTCCGGGGCTCAAACTACAAGCAAAGCTATGCCTATCAGAATACATCTCTTGCCATTGCCGAATAAATATCGGTCTTACGGACAGATTTTATTGCCGTAAAGACAGCAAGCAGATTTACCGCCGATATAACCGCAATCACCGCTATAGGATAAATGAGCAAATCGATATACGGCAGGTTCGGAATTGCCGACTGCGGCGACAGAACAGCAATGACAACGGCAAGTACTGCCGACATAGAAAATCCGATAATATATCCGGGTATGGCTTTTTTTAAGGCGTTAGCGACAAGCGTACCGAATAATGTGCTGTTATCGGCACCGATGGCTCTTGCAACGGAAATCTGACGGATCTTTGACTTTATATCCGTGTTAAGACAGATAAATGCGAACATTGCGGACAGCACAAGGAAAATCACGGAAGAAATCATAAACGGCATTTTTGACTTGCTTACCGCGTCGTCCGTGTTGTATTTCATAATCTTATAATCGCTGAGCTGTACCTGTTTTTCGTTTCCGAGAGCGGACAGGATATCGTACAGCTCTTTTTCTTCGCTTTCGCTCAGCTCTGCATTATTGTTAAGTGCAACATAGCTGTATCTGAACTTATCGCTGATACTACAAAGATATTTATCGGATATCAGAAGATAGCCGCCGTCTGTAAACTTATCCGCATAGCCGTAACGCTTTTCCGGGTTCGGGCTTGCGCTGTCCGTTACCTTTATGTGCTGTGTGATGATTTCGGGAATGTAATTGTTATCAACGGTATCGGATATTATTTCATCGGGGATAAACATAAAGCTAAGATCAAATTCCTTGCCGCTGTTTATCGCACTGTCTACAGAAATAATGCGTTCTCCGCTGTTGTATTCCGACTGAGATATATTAAGTGTCGGGAACATTTCCTTAAGTGTGCTGTAATCAAGTGAAGCCACCTGACAGCTGTACACCTTATCAAAATCGCCGATATCGGTTTTTGAAACGGCATTTCTGATCTCGTCGGTCAAGTCGATATTATCGGAGTCGATATCAAAAGGAAGCGCATCGTCGGGACTTGTGAATATGTAAGCGTTGATATTCGTAGTCATACCTTTTGCCATAACGGTGAGATCGTACTGTGAAGCCAGCTTTTCTGTTTCGCTCTCGGTAAAGCCGTTGTAAGACGGATAATTGTACGCGAGGTAATCGCGGTTCTGATAACCGCCTCCGATATAATAAATGTAATCGTATCCGCTTTCATTTTCATCGGTATTATCCTTGTAGCTTATGCTGTTCTGATCGGCTATGAACGATCCGCCCGTTACAAGCAGAACAAGTGCGGCAAGCACTATGCTGTACGCCGCTTTTGATGTGCCTGCGTTTTTGGAAACGGTTTTGTTCCATAAGGTGCTGAATGTCACATTTTCCGCATTGCCGATTTTTACGGCTTTCAGCTTGTTTTTACTGCTTTTGAACAGAATGTGATATAAGAAGAATACCATTACTCCGACAAAAGCCGCCGACAACAATATCAACAGCATATTCGGGGATAGGTTGAACCTGAAAAGAGAACTTCTGACTGTTACCAGATTGAAGATCTCGGTCACTGCCAATACGCACACGACTGAAACAGCAGATGCCAAAATAGAGATAAACAGTCCCTGCCACAAGAGAACACGCTTTATAAGTCCTTTTGTTGCACCTATATTTTTCAATATTTCATTATTGCTTTTTTCCGAGTTTATAAGCAGAGAAACGCAGATATAAACGCCGAAGAAAATTCCTACAATGATCGCCGCAGCCGCAACATAGGAAAATATATTATCGGCATTGGAAACATTACGGCTGTTGTAATACATTATACTGGTTTCGTTATTGACGGAAAAACCGTTATTTGAAAAACGCGGCTCAACATAATTTTCGTCAAGCTCCGCATAGTAATTGCAAACTGCGCTTGCTACGATATTCTTTTGCAGATAATCGTTTTGCTTGCCGCAAAGAATACGCGGAAAAGCTCTTACAAATCCGGTATCGTCGCCGTCATTGGGGGCAACGAGCTGATGCTCTCCTTTTGTGAACAGGCTGTAATAATCATTGACAGTACCCGTTATCACAAATTCGCGCTGTCCGGGGTTGTCCGGGGTAAGCTCAAGAGTGACGGTATCGCCGATATTGGCATTCATTTTTTCGAGTATGCTGTCGGTAACGGCAATTTCGTTTTCTGCTGCGGGAAGCTTCCCGCTTATGAGCTTTACGCAAAGAGAATCAAGGGCTATCTCATCGGCGTATCCTATGCAGTATTCTTCGTCCTGCAAATCTGTGTATCCTGTTACGCCGATCGAGCCGCAATACCGCTCGGCAAGGGAAGAGTAGTCGACATCGTCGCCTGTGTCGAAAAACAGTCGGCTGTAGCTGCTTTTAGAGCTGTTTGCCTGTAAAAATCCGCCAAAGTTTGAAAGGCTGTTGTTTATCGGAATAAGAACCGCAGATGAGATCAGTATGGCACAGCAAAAGCATATCAGAAGAAATTTAGGCAGGTGGCGGCGCACATAGTTGAATGCTATATATAATGATGCCATATCAGTTCTCCGATACCTCTCCGTCACTTATGCTTATAATACGTTCCATTCTGTCTGCGACAGACTTATCATGTGTCACAAGTACAAGTGTGCAATTGTTATCCGCGCATAGCTGTGAGAGTAAGTCCAGCACAGCTTCTCCTGTCTTCTTGTCAAGGTTGCCTGTAGGCTCATCGCAAAGCAGGATAGCGGGCTTCGTAATAAGCGCCCTTGCTATTGCGACTCTTTGCTGTTGACCTCCGGAAAGCTCAGAGGGCAGGTGAGATAATCTGTCGGATATCGAAAGCTTTTCGCAGATGTCGGACAGGTACGCTTTGTCAATTTTCTTGCGGGCGAGCTTCAAGGGCAGAATGATATTCTGATACGCGGTCATTTCGGGAATGAGGTTGTACGCCTGAAAAACAAAGCCGATATTTTTAAGCCTGAACTTAGCCAGCTTCTTTTCATTCATCAAAGTAATATTCTTGCCGCCTATAATAATTTCTCCGCTTGAGGCGGTTGTAATACCGCCTACCAATGATAAAAATGTGCTTTTGCCCGAGCCCGAAGCGCCTGTTACAGCCACCGATTCTCCGGTATGTATTTCTATGCTGCAATTTTTGAGTGCCTGTACGGAGTTGTCGCCGACTCCGTAATTTTTACAGAGATTTTTCGTTGTTATTATGCTTGTGTTTGCCATAGTGCTCCTTTCAAAATAAAAGAGAAATTGTTAAAGATGATCACTTTACAGCATAATTATACAAAATACCCGATGATAATCAATGGATTTTTCCCAAACTGTATGTTTTTCTTCCTGAAATGCATAAACGGCAACAAAAAGGGGGTGTGACACAACCCGAAAAAGAAAAAGTGAGTCGAAGCGCAAAAAATAATGCGCTCGGCTCGCTTTTTGGTATGTGGA
>CAKSTB010000016.1 GCA_934490165.1 uncultured Ruminiclostridium sp.
TATTTTTTCTGTCCAGTTTTTATTGACTAGTGCAGCTCCAAAGGCGCTTTCCCCTCTCCCCTTAGGTTTTCTCCCTCGCGCTCCCACTTTCCTGACTCCTTTTCTCTTCTGCCATAATGGGGTGTTGGCGATAAGACACACAAACGATTGCGTTTAAAAAGTCGGTATAAGCGGGACGCTGACGCTCTGTTCGACCCGGGGGACTGTACAGATATCTTTGGATAGTGCGTTTTTTGGAAATTTCGGTGACAGTGCAGTTGCACCGATACACTCACGAAATTATTAACACCTTGTCAGTATAGAAAATGTTTTCAGCGTTGTTGGCGATATATTCATTGTTATGACACTTTTACAATATACTGCATTGTATTTTAATGAAATTTTGATAGACAAAAAAGCTGTGATGAAATTTTTGCATTTTGTCACAGCCCCTTTCATATTTACAGACATCGCTTTTATATCAGTGTACGAAAAATTGTACAGATATATTTTTAGCTGTAGACAAAGCCGATAATTTGTGATAATATTATACACAAGGAAGTGATAATATGAAAAAGAAAATAACAGCACTGGCACTGGCGCTTGTAATGCTGTCCGGTTGTTCGGTAAAAGCGGTCAATTCATCGCCGGAAAGCAGAGCGGATAACATAACAGGTACATCATCTGCAGCAGAACCGACTGCTAAGGACGACAGCACCCCTGACAGTGCGGAGCAGACCGTATCGGATAAAACGACAGCCGCCGAAAGCACAGCAGAGCCGTCTTCGGCAGAGAAAACCGAAAGCACAGGCTCGGACGGCAACACAGCAGGCAATGAGCTTAAGGTGCATTTCCTTGATGTCGGACAGGGTGACAGTATATTCATCGAACTGCCCGATAACAAGACTATGCTTATTGACGCATCGGAAAAAGAATATGCAGACAGGATAACTACCTACATATATTCCTGCGGGTATAATTCGCTTGATTATGTGGTGGCAACGCACCCGCACAGCGACCATATAGGCGGTATGGCGGACGTTATCGGTTCGTTCAGTGTCGGAAGTGTTATATTAAGCCCCGCAACTCACACTACCAAGACATATACAAATATGCTGACCGCGATCGACAACAGCGGGGCAAAGGTAACACTCGGTACAGCGGGCACGGAGCTGTTTTCCGACGGTGATCTGTCGGCGGTGGTGATTGCACCCGTAACGGAGGACTACAGCGATCTTAACAATTCTTCCGTTATGATAATGCTTAGCTACGGTGACAGGAAATTTCTGTTCACCGGCGACGCTGAGGAAGAGGAAGAGCGCACAGTCACAGCCGATGTTAAGTGCGATGTGCTTAAGGTCGGACACCACGGAAGCAGTACCTCTACAAGTAGCGCTTTTCTGACAGCGGCAAGCCCCGAGTATGCGGTTATATCCTGCGGCGCAGGCAATTCATACGGACACCCGCACACCGAAACAATCGACAAGCTGAAAAAAGCGGGTATCGATATCTACCGTACCGATTTGCAGGGCGATATTGTAATGACGTGTGACGGCAAAAATATTACGGTGAATGTATCGCCGACTGCGGCAGACGGCGCACAGTCGGGTGAGAGCAAGCCCGAAACAACCAAAGCGGCAACTACAAAGGTTACCACGACTACAGTAAGCACAACGCCTGAACCTGCAACTGAAGCACCCGCAACAGAAGAGCCTTCGGCAGATGATCCCGTAAGCTATTCGTATGTGCTGAATACAAATACTATGAAGATACATCGTGCAAGCTGTTCATCGGTAAAACAGATGAGCGAAGAAAACACGGACTACACGAATGATTATGATGCGGCGATAGCGGCAGGGTATGTGCCGTGTAAGAGGTGCAAGCCGTGAGTAAATAATGCGAAATACCTGCCTGCGACTTAAATAGATTACAAAAATTTCTTAGTGATAAGATAAATAGAGTAAAAACGAAAGGCTGTAGTGAAACATTAAATTTCATTGCAGCCTTTATCAATGCTTTAGCGGTCTGAATAAATTATGCAGACAAAATTACAAAAAAAGAACCGCATTTTATACGGTTCTTAACTGGCTGGGGTGGAAGGATTTGAACCCTCGAAATGGCGGAGTCAGAGTCCGATGCCTTACCACTTGGCGACACCCCAATATTCGGTTTTGTTGCTGCTGTCGTAACAACGTAGATTATTATATCACAACAAAACCTTGATGTCAAGCACTTTTTTAAAAAAATCTGACTTTTTTCTGAAAAACAAAAGCTGTTTTAAATACAAATTGTATAAAGCTGCCGAATTATAACAATAAGGCTAAAGCTGTCAGCTTATTTGTTCCTGTCCTTTGTTGACTATGAAAATTCCGAGGCTGATAAGCACAAGTGCGATAAGCGCTTCCGGGCGGAATGCCTGCTGAGCTTCGCCGAGCAGAAGTGCCGAGAGCAGAACTCCGCACACCGGGTTCATAAAGCCGAACACCGCAATTTTAGATACCGGGTTATATTTCAGCAGGGTACTCCATATCGAATATGCGCAGGCTGAGATGAATGCAAGATAAATGAGCATAAGCACAGCCGGAGCGGGACTGCCGGAAATGCTCAGACTTCCGCCGATGATCAGACCTATAGCAGTCATTACCGCACCGCCGAACAGAAACTGCCAGCCGCTGAGCATCATAGTGTCGGTATCGACTGAAAAGCGCTTTATAAGCACCGAGGACAGCGCATAGGCGACTGTGGAGATAAGGATAAATCCGTCACCTGTAAGGTTGAAGCCGCTGAGCAGTGAGCTGTCAAGATTGATAACTATAATACCCGCAGTGCCGAGCACACAGCCCGCTATCTTAAGCCATGTCAGCTTCTCCAAGCGGAATATGAGCGATGATATCAGAATGCATACAAACACGCTCATACCCTCGATAACAGAGGACTTTACGCCGCTTGTGTTGGCAAGTCCTATGTAGAAAAACAGATATTGCAGGATAGTCTGAAACAGGCTCAGTGAGATAACTTTCGGTACTTCTCTGAGCTTTGGTATCATCGGTTTTTTGTGCATGATACTGCCGATTATGATAACCATAATTCCGGCTATGAAAAATCTCACTCCCGCGAAAAGTATCAGTGACGCGGGATTTTCTGTGTTGACCGAGAACAACCCGTAGCCTATCTTCACACAGGGGAATGCACTGCCCCAGAGTGCAGAGCAGAGCATTGCAAGCAACGCCGCGATATATGTCTTTTTAAGGGTATCCGCTTTCATAAAAACCTCGTTCAACAAAAAATCAAGCGGCACTGTCTAAAACGGACAGCACCGCTATATATTCTATCACCTGATAGCTCCGTGGTCAATACTATTTATACAGATATTTGCTTATTTACTCAGCCGCATTGCTATTACGGAAATATCGTCGCTTTTATCTTCTCCCGCATAGAACCTTGCGGTAGCGGCGACTTCTTTGGAAAACTCCTTTAAGTCGGGCTCTTTGTCCATTTCGCGGTAGAGCCATTTTTCATTCAGCTCCGCGCCGTCACTTGTCATTACTATCATATCACGACTGCCTATTGTGAACGTCCTGCGGTCGTAGACAGGCTCGTCCTTTACGCCGACAGGCAGACCCTTACAGCCAAGGCGCATACAGCGGCTTCCGCACTTGATGTAGGTGTTGGCACTGCCTGCCTTATACAGGTCGGTCTTACCGCTGTAGAGGTCAACAGCGCATATCTCAAGAGTTGCGAAGCTCTCATCGGAGGACTTACACATAAGGGAGGTGTTTATGACGTTTATCGCCGCGTCAATGCCTACTCCCGCCTGCAAAAGCCGAATCAGCATACCGCAGGCAAAGGACGAATCAACACGCGCTCTGCTTCCGCTACCCATACCGTCCGACAAGACTACATAGGCTATGCCGCTCTTGTCGATGAAGCTCTCGTAATAATCCCCGCAGGCAGTGCCCTCGGTCTTACTGAGCTGGCATATCTCTATATCAAGCGTGTAGGTGGTCTGTGAGAAAACGCTGAGCTTACAGCCGCCGCCCACGCGGCTTATCGTCGGCAGGTCGAAGCGGCGGCGGAAAGCAAGCGTCAGCGCCTCGCAGATGTCCTGCTTTGAAGCAAAGAAGCCGGTATCGGAGTAGGCTTCTACCGACATTCTGCCTTGCTCACCGAGCTGAACGCTCACCGCTTCGGCATCTTCACAGCCGAGCTTGTACAGGACATTGACGGCGGTTTCGTTGTATTCGGGCTCGATTTCGCCGCTGTTTTCAATCTCGTCCGATAACTGGGACAGAATTTGCTCTGTTGCCGATAACTGAGCGGTAAGTACGGAACGCATACGCGCTATTCTCCTGCGCTCGGCTTCATTATTTGACAGCGTGGTGTAAAGCTTATTGATCTTACTGCATAACTGCTCCTTGTGGGGGCAACGCTCCGACAACGGGGCGGAAAACAGCTCCGGGGTAGGTTCTTCGCCGCTTTTAACGGCGTTTGTAAGCTTGGCAAACTGCTTTATGCTGTCGCCGTATTCCTTACCCCAGCACTGCATATTATATCTGCACTTTCTGCAAATTTCATCACACGCGGTATTATACACCCAGCTTATATCACGCGCAGGAACGTTGTCGAGCTTTTCGGCGGTAAGTCCCACCGTCCGCCGCACCTCCGCAATAGCTCCCTCGGCAAATTTAAGGCGTTTTGCGAACAGCCTGCGGATACTGTTTTCGGCGGCTGACAGCTTTACCATGTCGGTCTGTTCGGCGGTGAGCCTTGCGGGGAGGAGCATAAACACCGCCGAGGACATAAAAATATCCGCCGCCACGGCAAGCTTTGCGTTATCCATTGTAAAAAATGCGGTGCATATTGTTGCGGTGAGCACGAACGCTCCCGCCGCGCTTATTTTTTTCCCGCCCGAAAACATACCTGCGAGAGCCGCCGCAGGAGCAAGAGCCGCCGCGAGGAATGCGTTAGCGTCAGTACCTACCGCTGTACCCAGAGCACCGGCGGCGGCACAAACAGCGCCCGCTCCGCTCCCATACTTCATTGCGGCGCAAAGTGCCAGTCCCGACGCAAAAATAATGCCGAAATTGAATATGCCTATGCTGTAGTGGGAGAGAATGCCCGACACTATGGCACAGCCGCCTATTACACAGATAAAGCTGAGAGGGTCGCTCCTGACGGTCACCTTGACAAGCTCGCGCTTTGACGACAGACGTATAAGCCTTAGTGCCACGACTGCGCCGCCGCCCGCCATAGCCGACAGGATAATGCAGTTCATAATATCGCTGACGGAGGACGAGGTGAGAAAGTTAGCGGCAAAGACCGAGCCTGCCGCAGTTATAGCCGATACCGCATCGGAAGCGGCGGTTTTTCGGCGGGAAACGATAAGACGTATAGCGACTACCGACAGCAGAGCCGAGGTGACGGTCACGCCGTCCGAATAATTGCCGCCGAGAATGTAGCCTGCAACACTGCCGACAAAAGCGCTTATGCAATCGATACCGCTCATCGCCGCCGCAAATGATGCCGCAAAGGGTGACGGCTTACCGAGCACCGTACTCATTGAAATGACTGCCGCGATAAGCATTACCGCGCCGCACCTTATGACCGAATGCTCGCGGATATGTACGCTGTTTTTTGTTACTGCCCTTGACATTGTAAACTTCCTTTCGCAAATGCAGATATTCCCGATGAAAAACGAAAAATGCGGGAATATCGATATGTTATTATTTTACAATTGAGAAGCGGCACTTTTTGTCGCAGTAAGTAACGGTGAAACGCAAAGGAAAGCGGGAAATGTCGGGCAAAGTATTATATCGGGGCAGGTGAGGTTTTCCGCATGAAAATGATAATATGCGACGATTTTTACGGATACGGTATCTGTAATGAAAAAGTATAGCGGCACTACATTTTTGCAAATACTTGACAAGGAGTGTTTGCAGTGATATACTTATGATAATATACAGTTAATGGCGATGAAGTGTAAAGGTGAGAGATATGTGCAAGATATTAAATTACAATTTATGTAAATGGGGGGGGGGCTCAATAAAAGCACCTCTGTAAGTAATGCACAATATCTCTGCGTAAAATTCAATATGGTAATTAAGGCATAGTCCGCGAGGGGTGGACTATGCCTTTTTATATTATTTCAAAGAAAGAGGGTATATTATGAGATTTAAAAGAGCAGCCGCAGGTCTGGTTGCATCGGTGATGGCGTTGACAGTAGCAGTAACGCCAGTCGCTGACAAGCTACCTGTAGTAAGCAGTGGCTTAAGCGTTAAAGCAGCTGCCGAGACCTACGGAAATTTTGAGTACAGTGAGAATGATGACGGAGTAACGATAGACAGTTATACCGGTAGCAGTTCAAATGTAGTCATACCGGAGAAGATCGACGGGTATACGGTAACGGTGATAGGTGATGATGCTTTCAAAGGCAATGTTATTGTAACTTCAGTAACAATACCCGATACAGTTACAAGCATAGGAAATAATGTATTTGACGGCTGTACAAAGCTGTCGCAGGTGAATTTGCCAAAAAATCTGCAATCTATAGATTGGCGTGCATTTGCAGATTGTACATCTCTCACATCGGTTGAAATCCCAAAAACACTTACCTATTGCAACTGGGATGCATTCGCGGGAAGCGGACTTACTACCGCTACATTTGAAGAAGGTACTACAAGTATCACAGACAGTGTGTTTACTTCTGTGTCTGCGCTTACAAATGTGACAATACCCGATACAGTTACTTCAATAGGTGAGAATGCGTTTAATGGCTGTATAAATTTGTCACAGATAAATTTGCCGAAGAACCTTGAATCAATTGGCAGTGGTGCTTTTAGAAGTTGTACATCTCTTACATCGATTGAATTCCCCAAAACGCTTACCTATTGCAGCTGGGATTCATTCGCAGACAGCGGACTTACAACTGCTGTATTCGAAGAAGGTACAACAAAAATTGCAAACAATGTGCTTAACTCTGTGTCTACGCTTACAGATGTGACAATACCCGATACAGTTACTTCAATAGGTGATAGTGCATTTTACGGTTGCACAAGCCTTGAAAAGATAGAATTGCCGGATTCTGTTACAAGCATAGAGCAGGACGCGTTTAAAGAATGTACAAAGCTGTCGCAGATAGATTTGCCCAAAAATCTCGAATATATGGGTTCGTGTGCATTTATGAATTGCACATCTCTTACATCGGTTGAAATACCCAAGTCGCTTACAGACTGTAGATGGGATGTATTTACAGACAGCGGTCTTAAAACTGTTACATTTGAAGAAGGTACAACAAGAATCGCAAGCAATATTGTCACCTCCGTGTCCACTCTTATAAATGTGACAATACCCGAAACCGTAACTTCAATAGGCAGTTATGCTTTTGCCGGTTGCAACAATCTTGAAAAAATAGTAATTCCCGAATCGGTTATAAGCATTGATGACGGTGCTTTTAATAAGTGTAAAAAATTATCTGAAGTCAATTTGCCGAAAAATCTGACAACTTTAGGTCAGGTTGTATTCGGGGAATGCGAATCGCTTAAAACCATAAAAATACCAAAGTCGCTTACTGAATGTGATTGGAGCGTATTCGGCGAAAGCGGACTTACTACCGCTACATTTGAAGAAGGTACGACAAGCGTAGCAGACAGATTATTCAATAACGCAGTTAATTTAACAAATATAACCATACCCGATACTGTTACAAGCATCGGCAGTGATGCTTTTTCAAGCTGCAGCAGTCTGCAAAAGATAGATATCCCTGACTCGGTTATAAGCATCGGTGATAGTGCATTCAATCTTTGCGATAAATTATCGGAAATAACCTTGCCGAAGGATCTTGAAACGCTTGGTAGCAGTGCCTTTTCAGGTTGTACATCTCTTACGTCAATTTCGATTCCTGAAAACATAAACAAAATTCAAGATTCTGTGTTCAACGGCTGTACATCACTTGTGACTGTTGAAATGGGTGATAAAGTTACATCAATAGGTGACTCTGCTTTTTACGGCTGTACATCACTTAAAGATATAACACTTTCGCCTGAAACAGAGTATATATACTCTAATGCGTTTAGTAACTGCGATTCGCTTGAAAGTATAGTGATACCGGATAAGGTTACGGATATAAATTACTGTGCTTTCAGTGACTGTGATAAGCTGTCATCTGTGACACTTTCAAAGGTGCTGGAGCAAATTGGTGATTATGCATTCAACAACTGTGATACGCTTACATCAATAAAGATACCGGACTCTGTTGAAACAATTGGTGAGAGAGCATTCTATGACTGTGAAAAGCTTGCAGACGTAGATATGGGTAACGGAGTTTCAAGATTATATTCTGAGGCATTCAGACTTTGCCCCGCACTTACAAAGATAGTGCTGTCAAATAATCTTACTTCAATACCGGAGTATGCGTTCGCTGACTGTGTGAATCTTACAGACGTAACGATATATCCCGGCGTGACAGAGATCGCGACCAATGCTTTCTCATATGCTTCGAAGGTTACGATGAGAGGTCTTAAGGGAAGCTATGCGGAAACGTATGCAAACGACAGAGGTATGACATTTGAAGCAATAACATCTGTCAATGCAAGTGAGCTTACAATCAAGTACAAGTCATTAACGGGTTCATATTGGAATGATTACATTGAATACATACCTGAGGCAAGCTATACCTATACAGGTGAAGCCATAAAACCTGAGATAAAGGTATATTATGGTTCTTACGAACTGACCGAAGGTACGGACTATAAGCTTGTATCATATGAAAATAACGTAAATATCGGAAATGCTGTCTGCACCATAGAAGGTCTTGGCGTATACAGCGGCAAGACATCGAGCACCTATGAAATAGTTGCTGCCGATATATCCGACTTCTATATCAAACTCGAGTATGGTTCATATGACTACACAGGTAAGGAAATAAAGCCTGCTGTTACCTGTGACAGACTTACAGAGGGCACTGACTTTACGGTAAGCTATAAGGACAATATCAATGCGGGAACTGCTCAGGTCATAATTACAGGTATCGGAAACTACAGCGGCACAGAAACGCTTGAATTTACGATAAATCCCGTTACGATATGCACAGATGTATCACAGCTTCAGAGTAAGCACCCTTATGACGGAAATGCACATGATGTATATGTTTATAACGGAGCTGAGGGCACTGAAAACCTGTATCTGACATTCTCTGACGATACGCAGTTTGAAGCATACAACGACTATCTGTATATCTATGATGTTGACGGAAATCTGATCGGCGCATATACAGACGATGAGCTTTCAGGAAAAACTGTAACAGTTCCCGGAAGCTATGTAAAGCTTGTACTCAATACTAATTCCACAAATAACGAATACGGTTTCAGAGTAGTTTCTGTTACCGATTCAATCGAATGCACAACACATACATTCGGTGACTGGGTGATAACAGAAGAACCGACCTGTACGGCAACAGGTACTCAGACAAGAACCTGCTCGATTTGCAATAAGGTTGAAACGCAGACGATAGCGGCTCTCGGTCACGCAGAAGTAATTGACAAGGCGGTAGCCGCAACTTGCACAAAGACTGGTCTTACAGAGGGCATTCATTGTTCAGTTTGCGGTACTGTAATAAAGGCGCAGGAGGTTGTACCTGCGACAGGCAAGCACTCATTCGGCAAATGGAAAATCACCAAGGCGGCAACCTGTACGGCAACAGGTACAAAGACAAAGACTTGCTCGGTTTGCGGAAAGACTGAAACCGCAACAATAGCAAAGACAGCTCACAAGTATGATAATACAGTTGTAAAACCCACATACACAGCAAAGGGCTACACACTGCACAAGTGCTCGGCTTGCGGTGCAAGCTATAAGGATACTTATACAGCCACGCTCACCCTTGCCAAGATCGGCGGTTTCAAGGTTAAGGCTAAGGACAGCACAAGTATCACGTTACAGTGGAATAAGAACAACTCGGCAAGCGGCTATATTATTGAAGCTTACAACGGTAAGACGTGGAGTCAGGTTACTAAGATAGCCAAGAACAGCACGCTGACATATAAAGTCACAAAGCTGTCTGCAAGCAAAACTTATCAGTACAGAATTAAAGCGTACAAGACAGAGGGCAAGTCTACAGCTTACAGCGCAAATTCGGCAACACTGAGTGTAAATACGAACCCCTCTAACATGAGCGGATTTAAGGCTAAATCCAAGTCTTACAACAGCATAACGCTCCAGTGGAACAAGAACGCTAGCGCTACAGGTTATGAGTTGCAGAAGTGGGACGGTAAGAAGTGGGTTACACTTACTAAGATAAGCAAGAACAGCACTACAACTTATACAGTCAAGAACCTTAAAGCTAGTACGACATACAAGTACAGAATAAGAGCGTATAAGACGATAGGTAAGGCTACACAGTACAGTGCTTACACAGCAACGCTGAGTGTAAATACAAATCCGACTAACATGAGCGGCTTTAAGGCTAAAGCTAAGTCCTACAACAGCATAACGCTCCAGTGGAACAAGAACACAAGCGCTACAGGTTATGAGTTGCAGAAGTGGGACGGCAAGAAGTGGGTTACGCTTACTAAAATAAGCAAGAACAGCACTACTACTTATACCGTTAAGGGCTTAAAGGCTAGCACGACATACAAGTACAGAATAAGAGCTTATAAGACCATTGGTAAGGCAACGCAGTATAGTGCTTACTCGGCAACGCTCAGCGTAAATACAAATCCGACTAATATGAGCGGATTTAAGGCTAAGAGCACTGCCAAGACTTCGGTAACGTTACAGTGGAACAAGAACACTAGCGCTACAGGCTATGAGTTACAGAAGTGGAACGGTAAGAAGTGGGTTTCTGCCGCAAAGGTTACCAAGAACAGCACAGTGACAAGCACTGTGAGGAGCTTAAAGGCAAATACTTCTTACAAGTTCAGAATCAGGGCTTATAAGACGATTGGTAAGACTACACAGTACAGTTCATGGAGCGGTACGCTGACGGTCAAGACGAAGAAATAAGCGGTAAAAATTCAATAGCTATAATCGGGCATCGGTGTGAAAATCGATGCCCGATTTTTTGTGGTGAGTGTGGGATTGGCGGTGATGGTGGGAATGAAGATAATCGGGGCAACAGGTCGGTGGTGTAATTAAGCACGCGGGGGAGAGCGGGAATGCGAAAATCGGCGTTGTAATGCGGTTTTGACACTATATTGCGATGGAGTTGGCGGGGGTGCGGAAATATCTTTTTCAAAAACAAAAAATTTTTTCAAAAACCCCTTGATTTTTGCAAATTTATATGTTAGAATAAACGACAGGTAAACGATTACACAGCGTTTCGGATTACGACCCGGTAAGGTCACGGATTGTGCAGAATTGGCGGGCGGATGTCGGAAATGCGGTGGGCGGATTACCTTTGATTTAATCGGGGAAATCCCGTATGAAAAGTAAATTTTGGCGGAAGTGTGACCGCCGTTTATGCGAAAGGAAAGGTATAATCTATGAAGTATTCAGACGGTTTCTGGATGAACAAGTCGGGTTACGACGTAAACTATGCAACTCAGATCTATGAGGTAAAGACTACCGATAACTCGATAACTGTATATGCCACCAACCAGTGGATAGGCAACAGAGGTATGACACTCGGCGGTCCTGTTCTTGAGATCACATTTACATCTACTCTTGCCGACTCTATCAAGGTAACGATCGAGCATTACAAGGGAGCTGCAAAGAAGGGTCCTGATTTCACATTATATGAGGACGCTAACTTCAAGCCTGTTATAAACGAAAAGGACGAGTACTGGGAGCTTGTTTCAAACAAGACCTCTGTAAGAATAGGCAAGGCAGGCGGCGCCTGGGATATCAAGTACTTCTATGACGGCAAGCTCCTTACAAAGGAAGGCTGGAGAACTACAAGCTACATAGAAGAGCAGCCCTGGCTCACAGACTACCGTATGGAGGGCACAAAGGCAGAGCGTTTCTACGCACACGCTTCGACAGATGAGCCCGCAAGAATAAGAGAAATGCTCAATATCTCTGTCGGCGAGAATATCTACGGCTTCGGCGAGAAGTTCTCTACATTCGTAAAGAACGGTCAGACAGTAGAGGTATGGAACAATGACGGCGGTACTTGCTCTGAGCAGTCGTACAAGTCAATTCCTTTCTATGTTTCATCAAGAAACTACGGCGTATTCGTAAATCACCCCGAGAACGTTACATTTGAAGTTGCAAGCGAAACAGTTTCTAAGGTTGCTTTCTCAGTTCAGGGCGAGAGAATGGAATACTTCGTAATGGGCGGTAAGACGATTGCCGACGTACTCGGCGTTTACACAACGCTGACAGGCAAGCCCGCACTTCCTCCCGCGTATACATTCGGTCTGTGGCTGACAACATCATTCACAACAAACTACGATGAGGAAACAGTTTCGTTCTTCATCGACGAGATGGCAAGACGCGATATTCCTCTGGAAGTATTCCACTTCGACTGCTTCTGGATGAAGGAATTTAACTGGTGCGACTTCACATGGGACAAGAGAATGTTCCCCGATCCCAAGGCAATGCTCACACGTCTTAAGGAAAAGAAAGTCGAGATCTGCGTTTGGATCAACCCCTATATCGCTCAGCAGTCATCCTTATTTGACGAGGGCGTAAAGAACGGCTACTTCATCAAGAAGACAGACGGCGGCGTGTTCCAGTGCGATATGTGGCAGCCCGGTATGGCTATCGTTGACTTTACAAATCCCGAGGCTTGCAAGTGGTATAAGTCAAAGCTGAGAGCTCTGTGTGAGATGGGCGTTGACGCGTTCAAGACAGACTTCGGCGAGAGAATCCCCACAGCAGGCGTTGTTTACAGCGACGGTTCTGACCCTTACAGAATGCACAACTATTACACATACCTCTACAACAAGTGCGTATTTGAGGTACTTGAGGAATATTACGGCAAGGACAAGGCTTGTCTGTTCGCACGTTCTGCTACGGTCGGCGGTCAGCAGTTCCCTGTACACTGGGGCGGCGACTGCTTCAGTCAGTATGAGTCAATGGCTGAAACGCTCCGCGGCGGTCTTTCACTCTGCTTATCAGGCTTCGGTTATTTCAGCCACGATATCTCGGGCTTTGAAGCTACCGGTTCTCCCGACTTATACAAGAGATGGTCTGCATTCGGTCTTATGTCTTCACACTCAAGACTTCACGGCAACAGCTCATACAGAGTACCGTGGAACTTTGATGAAGAGGCGTGCGATGTTCTCCGTCACTTCACAAAGCTCAAGGGTCGCCTGATGCCTTACCTGTTCGCGAACGCAGTAAAGGCTCACGAAAAGGGCGTTCCCATGATGAGAGCCATGGTTATGGAATACAGCGATGATCCCGCTTGCTTACCTCTTGACAGACAGTATATGTTCGGTGATAATCTGCTTATCGCGCCCGTATTCAATGAAGAGGGTACAGCTCAGTTCTATCTGCCAAAGGGCAAGTGGACAGATATCCAGACAGGCGAGGTACTCGAGGGTGGCAACTGGTACGACAAGAAGTACGATTACTTCTCAATGGGTATGTATGCTAAGCCCAACAGCATCATTGCTTACGGTAACTTTGAGCGTAACTTCGCATATGACTATGTAGAGGGTGCAAAGCTCGTTATCTATCAGCTTGAGGACGGCAAGAACACTCAGTGCAAGATCTATGATAAGGACGCTAAGCTTGAGCTTACTGTTATGGCTGAGAGAAACGGCGATACGATCACTGTTACACATACAGCTACAGATAAGAACTTCACTGTTGAAAGCGCTGAAGGCTTAAAGGTTGTTATAAACAAGTAAAATAAGAAAATCATTATGACGGTAAACAGAGATGTTTGCCGTCATTTTTTCTTAACTATTCGTTTTTTATGCCGATAATATATATGTAATGCTATTTTAACAAGAGGTATATCATGGAAATTTCGTTAGGCAGCAACCTTTCTGCCGTATCGGCAAAGAATACTACAAGAAGAAAAGTAAGCGGGGTCAAAAAGGCGGCTGAAAAGCTGTCCTCCGGGCTTAGTATAAATCGTTCCGCAGATAACGCATCAGGACTTGCGGTATCGGAAAAGATGAGAGCGCAGATAAGAGGCTTGTCACAGGCGACTGTCAATGTCAATGACGGCATATCGCTTGTGCAGACTGCCGATGGCGCACTCGGCGAAACTCATGCTATTTTGCAGAGAATGAGAGAGCTTGCGGTGCAGGCGGCTAACGGCACATATACCGATGATGACCGACAGGCGATACAGCTTGAGGTTGACGCACTTAAAAGCGAGGTAGACCGTATTGCACAGTCGACAGAGTTTAATAATATAAAGCTGCTGGACGGCACGACACAGATAAATGTTACTACCGCAGTTAATACCAATGAATACGGGGCGCTGTACGGCTCGGTCAACCATGACCTTGCGATCGGCGGCGGTAAAGTCACGGTAGCAAGCAGTATTGCCGGAATGTATCTTGAGTTTACTACCGGCGCTTCCGGCAAGGGCGGAGAAAATGCACTGTGGTGCTATGACTATGTGCGCACCGGCGGCGAGCTTACTCAGCACGTTAAAATCAACCTTGCCGAGGGCGAGAGCTATACCGATGAACAGATAAGAAAGCTTATCGATAACGCGAGTGTGCCGAAGAACTTTCCCGCAGGAATAGGAAAAATCAGTTTTTCAAGCGAAACCGGCATAATAACTGCCGCCGAATGCGAAACATACGGTCTTCTGATAGGCGAAAAGTATCAGACGATCAGCAATGACCTTTCAGGTACACTTGTCGGCGAAACCAAAAGATATGAGATCAGAACTAAAAATGTAAGTAAAGAAATAAATGTTGACTGGAATAATACGGATACCGACTGTAAGGCAGATTCGGCAGGTAATATCAGCCTTAATCCGTCTGTGTCGTACAGCCAGTCGGACATTATCGAAGCACTGAAGAATGCAGGCTTTTTCGACAATAACAATAAAACACAGGACGGAAGCGCGGCAGATGATGACGGATATATGGATAACTGTTATGTTGAAGTTCCCGCAGCAGGTCAGACGAAAGTCAATGCATCGTACAGCGAAAAATATGAGCAGGAAATTACAGATTATCACTGTCAGGGACTGACTATCAACGCTACCGCTCTTCAGTATGGCTCATACGATGAATGTCAGGCTGATGAAGAAAAATACAGGCAGCCGGATTCAATAGATTTTTTCAATACCAAGGCACTGAGCGGCATAACTGTCAGCGTTTCGGCACTGGGTGATGATGACCCTGATATTCTGTGCGAAATGAACGGTGATGAGCTCAGTATAACGATAAAAGACGGCTATACTACGAACGATGTGCAGAGTATCATTTCGGTTGCACAAGGATTTCTGAATGATAACGGTTATAACTATGCACTCAGCGGACAGGCACAGTTTGCAACGGTAGATCCGTCAAGCAAAACCGAAAATTCGGATCAGAAGATAATCTTTAAGTCAGGAAGCTCATCTTCTACAATAACCGAGCCGGGCAAGCGCGCTATCAAACGTGTGGGCACTGTTGCCGGTGAAAGACAGGTGCTCGGCGGCAGTCTTGCAGGACTCGGTACGGTTATTGAAGGTTCATCGGACACGATACGCTTTACTGCCGAAACATACGGAAGCAGTAATAATAATGAGTCGCTTGTAAGTTCGATCGCAATAAGCACAGATGCACAAGCGGGCAATGAAAGCGTCAGCATAAACGGAAAGAATGCGGTGATACATCTTGCGACAGGTACGGATTATTCACAGCAGTTTATTAAGCAGCTGCTTGATAAATCCGGACTTATGTATGATGTTTCGCTGAGTGATGATGCTGCTCCGGACGGAGATAATGACGGAGTAATACGCTTTACAAGATCCGGTACGGCATATGCTATGCCTGTAAGCGAAGGACAGGGCGTTGGCATAAGCGATGTGGCAAATATCACGGAGGGCATTACATTCCAGATAGGAGCGAACGGCACAGAGGATCAGCAGGTGACAATGGAAACCTCGGACGCAGGTTCTGCGGCTCTGGGAGTATCGGATATTTCCGTGCAGACTGTTGATAAGGCAAATTCTGCGATATATGACATTGATAAAGCGGTAAACAGGGTTTCTATGCAACGTGCAAAGTTTGGTGCAATGGTCAACAGACTTGAGCATACGGCAGTAAATCTTACAGCGGCAAATGAAAATCTGACCGCCGCAGAAAGCACTATCAGGGATACCGATATGGCGGCTATTACACTTGAATATACAAAAGAAAATATATTACAGCAGGCATCGCAGGCTATGCTCGCACAGGCAAATCAGCAGACACAGAATGTTCTGCATCTTCTGAACTTCTGATATGTCGTATTATGTCGGGTGTATCGGTTTACAGATGCTGTTACTGCTTGACACAGAACAAAAAGAGTTTTATAATAATTATATGAAGCTAACGGATAGTATCTTATTTTTGAGGAATGCTATCCGTTAAAGCTGTTTATAACGGAGGATAAAATGATATGGATATAAAAATGCTCGGCGAATACGCAAAGCTTATGGTGAAAGTGGGCGCTAATGTTCAGAAAGGACAGAAAGTTCGCCTTTACACCGAGGTAGACCAGTACGAACTGGCAACGCTTGTAGCTAAGGAGTGCTACAATGCAGGGGCAAGCTATGTCGAGATGTTCTGGAGCTGTGGAGCTATCGACAGACTGCACTATGAAAACGCAAGTATTGAAACACTAGGCACAGTACTCCCCTGGGAAGAGGAAAGACAGAAGCAGATGGTAAAGGATCTGCCTGCAAGGATCTTTATCGAGTCTGCAGACCCCGATGAACTGAGCGGTATACCTGCCGATGTGATCTCCACGGTCGGACAGATGCGCTCAAAGGTGCTGAAAAAGTACCGTGATGAGATAGACGGAAAGCATCAGTGGCTTATTGTCGCCGCCGCTTCTCCGAAATGGGCTAAGAAGGTATTTCCCGATGATGATACCGAAACGGCCGTTGAAAAGCTCTGGAAAGCCATTTTTGCGTGCGTCTACCTTGACGGCGAGAATGACTGGGAAAAGGTATGGAAGAAGCATACCGACACTATGAGGGAAAAGGCAGACTGGCTGAACGCTCAGGGGTTCAAGAGCCTTAAGTATAAGAGCAGCAACGGAACGGATTTCTCAGTTGAGCTTATACCCGGTGCGAAATGGTGCGGCGCGGCTGATGTCAACCGCATCAACGGTGCGGCTTATGTGCCGAATATGCCCACGGAAGAGGTATTCATAAGCCCGATGAAAGGAAAGTGCGAGGGAAAGCTTGTTGCTACAAAGCCGCTCAGTTGGTCGGGCAATCTGATAGACGGATTTGAAGTTGAATTTGAAAACGGCAGGGTATCCGGCTGTAAAGCAAAGCAGGGCGAGGATATCCTGAAGAAAATGTTTGCTATGGACGAAGGCGCTTCAATGCTGGGCGAGGTTGCACTTGTACCCAAGGAGTCGCCTATAAATAAGTCGGGACTGCTGTTTATGAATACCTTGTTTGATGAAAACGCCTGCTGTCATGTAGCTGTCGGCGAGGGCTTTCAGGAGGTTATAGACGGTTTTGAAAGCAAGACGCTTGAGGAGATACATTCTATGGGCGTAAACGATTCGATAATTCATGTTGACTTCATGGTAGGCTCTGACGATCTTAACATTATCGGTGTGCACGAAGACGGCAGTGAAGTACCTGTATTCATAAACGGAACGTGGGCGTAAGCTCTGATCAATTTCTAAGCCTTGGATAATTTGTCGAATTTATTGAAATGTATAGTATAGGTATTGCGATATTAAAGAAAGTATGCTAAAATAGTATACGGAGAGAATACTGCGAGTTTTTCTCCTTATCGCATTTCAATTCTCACAATACGGTGTAAAGCTGTATAACGGCAAAGGATCAGTTATGTTAATAGCAATATGTGACGACAGCAGAATAGATGCAATGCTGTCAAAGACACTCATAATCGAATATTTCAAAAAACGGAAGCTGTCTTGTACGGTCAGGCTCTATGAGAGCGGTCCGGAGTTGCTTGAAGATGCAGGCAGCAGTAAAAGCTTTGATATCATATTTATGGATATCTATGTCGGGCAAGAGCTTGGGATCGACATAGCAAGGCGGCTTCGTAATGACGGTTATGAAAATCTGCTGATATTCTCAACGATTACCGATGAGTATGCTATTGAGAGCTACAGCGTAAGCGCAAACGGCTATATATTAAAACCGTACAATATGTCGCGGCTTGAAGCGGTACTTGACAGGGTTCTGGAAAAGTATGACGCGGATTATATGAGGGTCAAGGTTCGCAACACTTATGTGAACATACCATACAGCGATATTGTCTATATAGAAAGCAGAAATAACCGCTGTATACTGCATACGGAAGAAGAGGAATATTCACTTTATATGCGGCTTGATGAGATAGAAGACAGTATATCGGACGAGGAGTCACGCTTCTTAAGGTGTCACAGAAGTTATATTGTCAATATGGATCACATTATCGCTGTTGACGAACAGTTCAGACTTGACAACGGCGACAGTGCGCTTATCAGAAGCAAGAGCAGGGCGCAGATAAAGAAATATTATATTGATTATGAAGAGGGCAGAACTCTCAACAAGGTCTGAACGGTGAGCCGTACAGTGTGTGATATGGCGTACAGCACAAGCGGTGCTGTTATATAGGAAATAAAAATGCAGTTCCGTTGGAGGAGCTGCTTTTTTAATATGTATTTACGAAATCAGGCGTTCTGATTTTGTTTATATGCGGCAATGAAGTCCGCAATAAGTCGGTAAACCTTTTCGCGCTGTTTTTCCTGTAATACGCTGTGGCGCATACCGTCATATAATCGAAGAGTTATATCAAAGCCGCTTGCTTTAAGTGCGGCGGCTTTTACCATCGCGTATTCGCCTTTATCGCCTACTGTATCCATTGTTCCGCTTATCATAAGTACAGGCGGTTTTGCTTTTATATCGGAAAGATAGTGCTCCTGCTGTACTTCTTTTGCGAGTTTGATAAAGCTTTTGTAGAAACGGCAACTGTACATCTTGTTTGTGTAGGGGAGCGTTTCATAATACTCCGCGCGCTCAAGATCCGAGGTTACCCACGACACGGTGCACTTTTCGGGGAATGGCTCGGCAACCTTTCCGAACAACTTAAGAAAGACATCTGTGCTCGGAGCATCTGCACCCTTTTGTGTTATTTCGGCATCAACAGCGGAAAGCAGCATATCGGTATCGCGGATATGCGGACAGCCCGTGAGGATCACGCCGCTGTAGAGCGTTCCGCCGTGCCGTTTCAGAATATACTGTGCCATCTGCGAACCGAGGCTGTGACCGAGCAGAAACAGCGGTGTACTGCTGTCGGCGGATATATATTCAGAAAATGTGAAGCACTCGTCAGCCGACAGCCGGACGATATCGTCTATGTCGGTCGATAGCGTTGTCCTGCCGTGATCGCGGTATTCGCAAAGATATACCGATATGCCGTCATCGGTCATATAAGCGGCAAGCTGCTCATAGTATTCGGACATTTCGCCGAGCCCGTGGATTATCTGAAGCTTTGCTTTTTCGTTTTCGGCAAGCCACTTTTTGCAATGCATTCCGCTGTAATCAAATTCATATGTTGTCATAATGTTCTCCGTAAAAATAAAGCAGGCCTTAGATGCCTGCTTTATTGCTTTTATTCTTCTGCAATAGTCGGTCCTTCGAGATGAACCTGACCGTTTTCACGCAGATGGAACTGCTTGACAAGCGTCTGCATTTCCTTTGCCTGCGCGGCAGTAAGTGCGCTTGCACTTGCGCTTTCTTCTGCGGTCGCGGCGTTGTTCTGTACTACCGCTGAAATCTGACCGACACTTGAAAGTACCTGGTCAACCATAGATGCCTGCTCAGCTGAAACCTCGGAAATCTCGTTGATAAGAGAATTTGCATTGCTGAAACGCTCCATAACGTTCTCAATCGTATGAGCGGTCGAGTCTGCAATGGCTGTGCCGTTTGAAACGGCTTCTATAGTACTGCTGATAAGCTCGCTTGTTGTCTGTGCGGCTTCTGCGGATTTGCTTGCAAGGTTTCTGACTTCATCGGCAACGACTGCAAAGCCTTTGCCCGCTTCTCCTGCTCTTGCGGCTTCTACTGCGGCATTAAGAGCAAGTATATTTGTCTGGAATGCGATGTTGTCGATAGTATTGATGATCTTCTCAATCTCGGCTGATTTTTCATCGATTATCTTCATTGCGGCAAGCATCTTCTGCATTTCCGCGTTGCCCTGCTTAAGATCGGTAGTCGCGGTGTCGGAGATCTCACTTACGTTCTTTGCGTTCTCGGCATTCTTGTTAACTCTGCCGGAGATATCCTGAACATAATCCGAAAGCTCACGGATAGATGCCTCCTGCTCGCTTGTGCCCTGTGCAAGTGCCTGTGAGCCGCTTGATACCTGTTCGGAAGCGTCATAGAGCATTGTGCCCGACTTCTGGATACTCGACATAGAATTGTTGAGGTTTACAAGTATCTGCTCGAATGCTTCCTTTATCGGGGCAAACTCGCCTTTATATTCGTAATTGATGTTGAAGCTTATGTTGCCATAGGACATCTGAGTAAGAAGATATGTAAGCTCATCGACCATCTTTTTCAGATACCACTTGGCGGTATTGAGTGAGCCTGCAAGCTTTCCTATATCGCTTTCATTTATCTTTACGTCAAATTCTTCGGAAAGAATGCCATCGGAGAAGTTGTTGAGCTCGTGGCTTATCTTCTTGATAGGCTTCATAATAGCTTTTCTGCAGTATATGGTCAAAAGTATAAATGCGGCTGTTACGATAAGAGCGAAGCCCTCAATTATCAGCGACAGCATTATTGATGAGTGATATACGGGATTGTCACTGCCCGCCATTGAAAGAATGTTGACGGTGCATACGGCGATAGTAGCCACCATCATAACACAGCAGATAACGCACAGAAGAGTTATTACAAATACCTGACTTTGCGCCTTCTTTTTTATCCAACCTTTAAATTTTTTCATAAGAAACACCTCTTATATTTACATCTTATAACAGAATTTTATCACAAATGCTGTAATAAGTCAAGAAGTAAAGTGGTGCATTTGGTGGAATACACCAAAATATGTTGTATAACTGTACAAGTTGCACGAAAGCCGCCATGACTTAATGATCATGACGGCTCAGAAATTTGCCTGTCAACTCTGTGCAGTGAACAGACGTCTGCAATATTTGTTATCCAGTCCGTGATACAGGAGCATACCGAGTACTCCGCAGGAGATTATCTCACCTGCACATACTGTCAGTGCCGAGAACCATATAGCATCGGGTACACCGTAAGCGTAGGTAAGTACGAGGGGTACTATGACAGTATTGGCGATTATGGGCGGCAGAGGGTATAAAACTCTGTGGTGCTTTCTCAGAAGATATGTGCCGACCGCTCCTATGAGCGTGGCAAGACTTCCGAAGATAACATCCCATATTACCGCACCGGTCAGTATGTTTGAGATGATACAGCCTACAACCAGTCCCGGAATTGCCGCCGGAGTAAACACCGGCAGGATAGTGAGCGCCTCGGAAAGACGCACCTGAATTACGCCGTTTGTAAGCCCCAGCAGGTTGACAATATAGGTCAGCACTACATAGATTGCGGCGATAACGGCTCCCTGTGTGATAAACAGGACTTTTTTGTTTCGCATATTGAATTGTCCTTTCGTAGTTTTGATTTATCCGTCTTTTGACGGAAAGTGAGGATATTGCGAACTCACAAAAAATGATTTTAGCACAGTTAAAGCGCTTTGTCAAGCTTATTTTTGTGTTTCTTCGACCGCCTTTATAAACCGCTTTATATCATCGGGGGCATCTTTGGCGTACATTATGACAAGCGGTATGCCAAGCGGATATTCAAGCGGTATAGTGACAAGCCCCGGGTGTATATCGTGCCAGCAGTCAAGCGAAAGCAATATGTCATCTGATTCGGCACAGCGGTTGAAAACCGTCATATCGTAAAAACTCGGGGTATCAATGACCGTTACATTGCCGTGTGAGATAAGCTCTTTTCTGAGCTCGTCGTTGTTCGAAGAGTCGCCCTGCTTCACCATCATTACCGTTTCGCCCTCAAGGTCGGCGACAGATATGGATTTTTTCCTTGCAAGGCGGTGTGTGCGTGAAATCGCAACTGTAAAACAGCACTTGCCTATTTCAAGCGTATTGCATTCGTTTCTCCATATTTTAGAGTCGCAGGGACCGACAAGAAAATCAAACTTCTCTCCGAGTGAGGAAACAACAGATACTATATCGTTATGGTTATCGTCAAACGGCACAAGGTGCAGTTTGTATCCGGGAAAACGGTCGTTAAGCGTATACCACAGATCCATAAGAGGCTTGGCAGGATTTAAAAGCGATGTTCCCACGCAGAAGGTCTTTTCGTATTTTTCCTCCTCCTTTTTCGCCTTAAGTACGGCATTTTCGGAGCGTTCTATTATATCTTTTGAAGCTGTGTAAATGATTTTGCCTGCGTTTGTCAGCGTCACACCGGAAGAATTGCGGTTGAACAAGGTCAGCGAAAGCCGGCTTTCAAGCGTGTTTATCTGCTTCATTACAGCGGTCGGAGAGATATACAGCTTTGATGATGCCAAAGTAAAGCTGCCGCAGTCGGCAACGGTTATGAATGTCTTTATTGCCGGGTCATACATATAATTCACCTCGGATAAGAAGTATAAACTTTTGGTTAATACGATGATAACATATCGGATATTCCATGTCAAGGGAAAATGTGATAAAATGTAAGTACAAAACAAGAAAGGGTGGTTAAGATGTCGGATAAACTTATAGTATACTATTCAAGAGCCGATGAAAACTATGTCAGCGGAGAGCTGAAGATGCTTTCGGTCGGAAATACCGAGGTAGCCGCAGGTTATATCAAAGAGCTTACGGGTGCGGCTGTGTTCAAAATAGAGCAGAAAAAACCGTATTCGGCAGGCTATAACGAATGTATAGCGCAGGCACAGGCGGATCTGAAAAGCGACGCAAGACCGGAGCTTGTAAATATGCCTGAGAGCATAGATAAGTACAGTGTTATCTATCTGTGCTATCCTAACTACTGGGGCACTGTTCCTATGGCGGTATTTACATTCCTTGATAATTTCAGCTTTGAAGGCAAGACGGTAAAACCGCTTTGTACGCATGAGGGAAGCGGTATGGGCAGAAGCGAAAGCGATATCAAGGCTCACTGCAAGGGCGCAAAGGTCGAAAAAGGACTTGCAATACACGGAAGCAGTGCGGGAAAAAGCAAGTCGCAGATTGAAAAATGGATATAAAAGGAGGCTATAAATATGGAATTTGTAACGCTTAATAACGGAGTGAAAATGCCGATACTCGGTTACGGCGTATATCAGACACCTGCCGAGGAAACAAAAAAGTGCGTACTTGACGCACTGAATACGGGTTATCGCAGTATAGATACCGCGCAGGCTTACGGCAATGAGGCGGGTGTCGGTGACGCTGTGGCAGAGTCGGGCATTGCAAGAGATGAGATATTCATCACAACTAAGATATGGATAACCAACGCCGGCTATGAAAAAGCAAAGAAATCTATAGACGAGTCGCTGAAAAAGCTCAGAACGGATTATGTTGACCTGCTTCTTATACATCAGCCTTTCGGCGATTATTACGGAAGCTACAGAGCTATGGAAGAGGCGTACAGACAGGGAAAGGCTCGTGCAATAGGTGTATCTAATTTCTACCCGGATCGCTATCTTGATATCGAACACTTCTCGGAAATCAAGCCTGCTGTAAACCAGATGGAAACACACGTTTTCCAGCAGCAGAAGGTTTTGAGAGAGTATATGGCAAAGCACAATACTCAGCTTATGTCATGGGGTCCTTTTGCAGAGGGAAGAAACGACTTCTTCACAAATAAAGTGCTTTCCGATATCGGCGCAAAGTACGGTAAGAGCGTTGCTCAGACGGCACTGCGTTTTCTCATTCAGAGCGGCATAGTTGTTATACCGAAGTCGGTGCATCATGAGCGTATCGAGCAGAACTTCAACGTATTTGACTTTGAACTGTCCACAGAGGATATGCAGACTATCGCAAATCTTGATACGGGCAAAAGTCTTTTCTTCTCACATCGTGATCCCGAAAGGGTCGAGTGGTTTATGTCCAGAGTCTGATTACTGTCTGATATAGATACCCTGATCTTCAATATAATCTTCAAGCTCCTGCTTCATATCCCATATAGCCTCCTCTTTGTCGGCAGACTGTCTGTAGTCGCTTTTATCGGCAGTTTCGGGCTGTACGGGAGTTTCGGGAGCTTTTTTCTTTTCGTCTGTCATATTTATCAAGTCCTTTCGGCGTATTTTTTGTTGTTTACATTTTATCACAATCTGTAGCACAGTTCAATATGCTGTGGCACAAAACGTCAGTGATAACGGAAGTTGACATATTCTTTTAAATGAGTATAATATTTATGGACGAAGAAAGGAAGTTTAAATTGAGCGTAGATATAAAAGAGAAAAAGAAATCCGGAACGGTTCTTATGACAGAGGGCTCTATCTGGAAAAAGCTGCTTATATTTTCCGTGCCGCTGATACTGGGCAACCTCTTACAGCAGTTATACAGCACGGTCGACTCGATAATTGTAGGTAACTGCGTAGGTAAAGAAGCGCTTGCTGCGGTTGGTGCGACAGGCTCTATCGTAAATCTGCTGATAGCGTTCAGTCAGGGCGCATCGGTCGGTGCGGGCGTTATCATATCGCAGTATATGGGCGCAAAGCGCAAGGACGATGTAAAGAGAGCAGTACATACCTCGATCGCAATCGCGGCGATAATCGGTCTTGTGCTGACGGTCGCGGGCGTGTTTATGAGCAGACTGTTCCTTATATGGATGCAGACACCCGAAAATATCCTTGACAGTGCATCACTGTACTTAGAGATCTACTGCGGCGGTTTGCTGTTCAACGTACTGTACAATATGTGTGCGGGAATATTCAATGCGGCGGGTAACTCAAGGCGACCGCTGTTATACCTCGGTGCGGCTTCAGTTGTCAATATAGCGCTTGACCTTATACTGATACAGGGTTTTGGTATGGGCGTTGAGGGCGCGGCGATAGCGACCGATGCGAGCCAGCTTGTTTCCTGCGTTATGGCCATAATCTATATGGTAAGGGTAAATGCGGATTATAAGCTGTTTATCCGTCAGATAAAGGTACACCGGGATATGGCGATAAGGATAATAAAGATAGGTCTGCCTACAGGCATTCAGAATATGGTCATCTCCTTTTCAAATGTGCTTGTGCAGGCTAGCGTCAACAGCTTCGGCTCGGACGCTGTAGCGGGCTTCGGTGCATATCTTAAGGTCGATGGCTTTAACATTCTGCCTGTGCTTAGTATAAGCATGGCGGTGACTACTTTTGTCGGACAGAATTACGGCGCAAATAAGCCCGAGCGTGTCAAAAAGGGCATGTGGACGGCGCTCGGTATGGGCATCGTGTACACGATTATAACAGGTATTCTGCTTCTTGTGTTTGCCGATCCGATAATAAGGCTGTTTGCAAATGATGACGCGGTTGCCGCCTGCGGTGAAACAGCGATGAAATATTTCTGCCCGTTCTATTTCCTGCTTGCTGTTATGAATGTGCTTGCGGGGGCTGTAAGAGGTACGGGTAAGAGTGTGCCGCCGATGCTGATACTGCTGTTTGCAATGTGCATTTTCAGAATATTCTGGATATGGCTTATTGTGCCGCTTTTCCCGACTATTGACGGCGTTTATCTGCTGTATCCTGTTTCGTGGGTTATCGGTGCGGGACTTATGGTGCTGTATACATGGAAGGGTAAGTGGATGCCGAAAATCGAGTAAAAATCCGGCTCGAAATGAATACAAAATAACGCAGATATGCTTTAAAACGGCACTGCGTTATTTTTTGTGAAAATGCACAAAATGCTATTGACGAAAACGATTACATGTGCTATGATAGCGGTGATATATATTGCGGTTTGCGTAAAAAGTCAACAACTGCAAGACGGAGGAGAAGATGGAGAATAAATATAAATTCAGGGACAGCTCACTGTCATTTGATGAGCGTGTAAAGGATCTTTTATCAAGGCTTACGATCGAGGAAAAGGCGGGACTGATGTCAAGCCATATGGCGGCAGTACCTCGTCTTGATATAGGCGAGTGGTATGTCGGTGCTGAGGTGGCAAGGGGATATGTTTCAAGAAACCCCGATGAGCCGACTACCGTGTTTCCTCAGCCTATCGGGCTTTCGGGGACATTTGACACAGAGCTTATGGAAAAGGCGGGACTTGCGGCGGGCAAAGAAGCTCGGGTGCTGAACAAGCGCCACCCGAGCGGTCACCTTATGCTGTGGGGACCTACCGTTGACCTGTGCAGAAATCCGCTCTGGGGCAGAAATGAAGAGGGCTATGGTGAAGATCCGTTTCTGACAGGTGAAATGTCGGCGGCATACACCAAGGGACTTGCGGACAGGCACGGTGAGTATTATCAGTCGATACCGACATTGAAGCATTTCTGTGCAAACAATACGGAAAATGAGCGAGGAACGGCATCTTCCGATATTGAGCCGAGAACGCTTAATGAATATTACTATGCGGCGTTTGAACGTCCTATAACCTGCGGCGGTGCGTATTCTGTTATGGCGGCGTATAATGAGCTGTCGGGTGTGCCTGCGGTCATAAACCCCGATATACAGAATGTGCTGAAAGATAAGTGGGGGCTTGGCTTTGTCGTAACGGACGGCGGAGATTTTTCGCAGAATGTTGTATTCCACGGTTACAGCACTTCTCATGCGGAAACTGTCGCACTTGCCATAAAGAACGGCACAGATGTTATGACCGACTGCGAAGATGTTGTTGCGGCATCGGTGCTGGAGGCGGTAAAGAGCGGACTTGTGTCGGAAAAGGATATCGACAAGGCGCTTTACAACAGTATGCTTGCGCGTTTCAGACTGGGTGAGTTTGACGAAAAGCACCCATTCTCGGATATTGACGAAAGCGTGCTTGACTGCGATGAGCATAAAATGCTCAATCACCGTGCGGCGCTTGAACAGACGGTGTTACTTAAAAATGACGGTATACTGCCGCTTGATACAAACAAGAGTGTTGCTGTGATAGGTCTTAACGGTAACTGTAATCTGATGGACTGGTACACGGGTTATTCGTCATACAATACGACTATACTTGACGGCATAAGCGGAAAATTTGCCGGTGCGATGTACGACAACGGTTGTGACCGTGTGGTTATAAAATCTGAACTTACAGGAAAGTACCTCGGTGTTGCCGATGATGATACAGTAAGTGCAATTTACGAAAAGGACGATCCGAGGGCACTGTTTGAAAAGGCTGAATACGGTCACGACGAAACAACTTACCGCTCGCTTTACAATAACAGGTACATAACAGAAAACACCTGCAAGTGTGACAGTGAGAGCACTTACCGCTGGTATTCGCAAGAAATAATGAAGCCGCAGAAGCACGGAGATAAGGTGCTGTACCGCACATATTTCGGTAAGGCGCTCGGCGTTGACGAAAACGGTAAGCTGACGCTTGTAAAGCAGTTTGGGTTGACGGACGATAAGCTGTTTTGCGAGGAAGTGGTATCGGACGGTATAAAAAGAGCGGCGGAGCTTGCAAAGAAAGCGGATTATGCGATAGTCTGCATAGGAAATGACCCGATGATAGTCGCCCGCGAAATGTACGACAGGAAAACGCTTGCGCTCCCTGCACACGATTCGGCGCTTGCGAGAGCGGTTTACAATGCTAACAATAATTGTGTGTTGACGCTTGTTTCAAGCTATCCGTTTGCTATATGCGATGAGCAGGAGTATATGCCTGCGATAATCTACACGACCCATGCAGGTCCTGAGCTCGGCAATGCGTTTGCAGAGGTTATCAGCGGTGAATATTCACCTGCGGGCAGACTGGCGCAGACGTGGTATAAAAGCGAATATGAGCTTGCACCGATAGAAAGCTATGATATTATAGAAAACGATATGACATATCTTTACTATAAGGGAAAGCCGCTTTATCCGTTCGGCTATGGACTGAGCTATGCGAGGTTTGAATATTCGGATCTTGAAGTGTACGAATATGACGACAGCATAAATATTTCGCTTGATGTCAAGAACATTTCGGATATTGACGGTGACGAGGTCGTGCAGATATATTTCTGTGCAGAAGACCCGTCCGTAAAGCGCCCGCTGAAACAGCTTACGGCTTTCACCCGCGTATATATAGAGAGTGGACAGACACAGCACATTGAGTTTGATATAAGTAAGTCGGAGCTTCGTTTCTATGATGTCAGCCGTGAGCGCTTTGCTATTGAGCAGGGACGATATACATTCATGGCAGGTGCTTCAAGCGAGGATATCAGGCTCACAAAAACTATTGATGCAGGCGGCGAAAAAATACCGCCGAGAGAGCTTTGCAAGGGTATACCGGCAAAGAACTACGACGGTAAGTATAACACGAAAATGCAGTATAGTAAGAAGCTTGAAATGCACTATATGCTCGGCGGCGGACTGATTTATAACAACTGTATTCTCGGTGACGCAGAAAATATCGAGATAGTATGCGGAAGTCGTGTGAACGGCGGTAAAATAACCGTAAAATACGGCGGTAAGACGCTGTGCGAGGCTGAGGTGAAGCCCACGGTGGATATCACAAGGTTTGATACGGTGACAGTCAAGCTTGACGGCGAGGTGCTTGAAAGTATCGACAGGGATAAGCCTGCGGTATTTGAGCTTTGGATGCCCGAACAGATCTACATACTGAGTTTCAGGGCTTATTGATCTTTATCAAGCCCGCAGTGGCACTTAAGCACGGTGAAGGTGTTTTTGTCGACCTTTATGCGACCTTCTTTTACAAGCTCGGACAGTCTGGCTGACATTGCACTGCGTTCTACTCCGAGATAATCTGCCATAGAGCGGCGGTCGAGCGGCACAGTGAAGGTGTCGCTTCCGGCTTTCTTGGCTTCGTGGCTTAAGTATGCCATTATCTTTTCCTTGGTGGTGCGCTTTGAGATGATCTCGACCTTGCGGTTGAGCATCAGCGCGTTATCGGAAACGACTGTCAGCAGATTGCCGACAAACTGCGGATAAAACGGATAGGACGACAGGGAAGACAGCTTGCCGTAATCAAGGAGCATAACGGTACAGTCGCTTGCGGCTTCTACGGTCACAGGGAGAAGCCTTACGTCCGAGCAGGCGAATACTTCGGCAAAGCTCCCGCCCTGCCTTATCAGAGCGGCAAGGTCGCGGTTGCCGTAATAATCCTCGCGGACGACCTGTACGCTTCCGGAAAGAACGATACCAATACTGTCGGCGGGGTCGCCCTCGCTCATAATAATTTTGCCGGACTTTACGGTGACTGTCCTGCACGAAAGCTGTTTTGCGCAAAGTGCGGTGTTTTCCGCCGACATATTACGGAATAATTTGTTTTTTTGCAGAAATTCAAGTGTTTTTTTGTCCATAGAACCTCCTGTTGAAAACGAAGCGGCAATAAAGCATATTTTGCCGATAATGATATAACTTATCCGCGAAAAAGTCAAATATTTTGCTGTCGGCACAGACATTTGCCGCCGCCTATATACTTGACTTATCGCGAATAATGTAATATAATATTTAAGAACGACTAAACGAAAAAGGCGAAGCACGGCTTTGCCCGGAAAGGACCATTAAAATGGATGCAACTTTAAAAAAGCAGCTTGAGATAACTGCCACCAAGGTCAGAATGGGTGTTATCGAGGGCGTTTACAATGCTAAGTCGGGACATCCCGGCGGATCGCTTTCGGTAGCTGATGTACTCACATATCTCTACTTTGCAAAGATGAATGTAGATCCGAAAAATCCTCAGATGCCCGAGCGTGACAGACTTGTACTGTCAAAGGGACACACAGCGCCCGCTCTGTACTCTGTACTTGCTAACCGCGGATTTTTCCCTGTGGAAGATTTAAAGACACTCCGTCACATAGGCTCAAAGCTTCAGGGTCACCCTGTTATGAACAAGGTTCCCGGTGTTGATATGAGCACAGGTTCACTCGGTCAGGGCATTTCAGCCGCTTGCGGTATGGCTCTTTCGGGCAAGCTGTCAAATGAATTCTACAAGGTATACGCTGTACTCGGCGACGGCGAAATTGAAGAAGGTCAGGTATGGGAGGCTGCTATGTTTGCGGCTCACTATCAGCTTGATAACCTTGTAGCTGTAGTTGATAACAACGGTTTACAGATCGACGGCAGAATAAGCGATGTTATGTCACCCTATCCTATTGACGAGAAGTTCAGGGCTTTCGGCTGGCACGTTATAACAATAGACGCACATGATTTCGACGCGATCGAAAAGGCTTTCCAGGAGGCAGAAAAGATATCCGGTCAGCCTACAGTGATCATACAGAAGAGCGTAAAGGGCAAGGGCGTTTCCTTTATGGAGGATCAGGTATCATGGCACGGCACAGCTCCTAACGAAGAGCAGTACAACCAGGCTATGACAGAACTCAAGGCTCATCTTGCCGAGCTTGAAAAGTAATCGGAAAGGAAACGTAATAAAATGGAGAAAAAAGCAACCCGTGAAAGCTACGGCGAAGCTCTTGTAATGCTCGCTGAAAAGAGAAATGATCTCGTAGTTCTGGACGCAGACCTTGCAGCTGCGACCAAGACAGGTATATTCAAAAAGGCATATCCCGACCGCTTCTTTGACTGCGGTATCGCAGAAGCAAATATGATGGGCGTTGCCGCAGGTATCGCTACTACAGGCAAGCTCGTATTCGCAAGCACATTTGCTATGTTTGCGGCAGGCAGAGCTTATGAAATACTCAGAAACAGCATAGGCTATCCTCATCTGAACGTTAAGATCGGCGCTACACACGCAGGTATTTCCGTTGGTGAAGACGGTGCTACACACCAGTGCAATGAGGATATCGCACTTATGCGTACTATCCCCGGTATGACAGTTATCAACCCCGCTGATGATGTTGAAGCAAAGGCGGCTGTACTCGCTATGGCAGACTATGTAGGGCCTACCTACATGAGATTCGGCAGACTTGCCGCTCCTATCTTCAACGATAAGGAAACATACAAGTTTGAGCTTGGCAAGGGCGTACAGCTCCGTGACGGCGATGATATAACGATCGTTGCAACAGGTCTTATGGTAGCTCAGGCGCTTGAAGCGGCTGACGCTCTTAAGGGTCAGGGTATCAATGCGCGCGTTATCAACATTCACACGATAAAGCCCATAGACAAGGATATAATAATCAAGGCGGCTAAGGAAACAGGAAAGATAGTTACTGTTGAAGAGCACAGCATAATCGGCGGTTTAGGAAGTGCTGTTTGCGATGTTCTTTGCGAGAACTATCCCGTTCCCGTTACAAAGATCGGTGTTATGGATACATTCGGTCATTCGGGTCCTGCGGCAGCATTGCTTGAAGAGTTCGGCTTATGTGCGGACAATATCGCTAATACCGTTAAGAAGGTTTTAGGTAAATAATTTCTGAGCCACCGCTTTTGCGGTGGCTTTTTTACAGGTATATGAAATTCGGCGTTGAATAGAAAAATTTTGTCTAGCAAAAAATTAAACCGTCTCATTGCAAGGGGCTGTTAAAAGGTTTATACTTAAAACAGGAGGCGATAAAATGGCAAACGAAGATAAAAAAGATTTTAATGCGATGTTACATGATAATAAGGATATGCCGAAATTTCAAATCATCACCGACATTAAAAGTATCGAAAAATACGGCGGAAGTAAAATGTACTTTGCTCCGCCGATCGACTATGACAAAGTAATGAGAAAAATTCCGTACGGTAAAGTAATTACTGTTGAGAGAATACGAAAATACTTTGCAGAGCAAAGCGGTGCCGACTTTACGGAGCCTATTACTGCGGGAATTTTTGTTTCTATTGCGGCTTGGGCAAGTTATCAGCGTTTGGAAGACGAAACGCCTTATTGGAGAACATTAAAGGCAAACGGTGAGCTGAACGCAAAATATCCCGGTGGTATTGAAGCACAGAAAGAAAAGCTTGAAGCAGAGGGACACATCATTATACAAAAGGGTCGCAAAAATATAAGGTATTATGTAAAGGATTATGAGCATTCTCTTTTTGAGTTGGAGTAATGAACATCGGTTGTTATTTGCGATGTTGACGATGTTACATACGGCGGGCTAAAAAAAATAGGCTTTACAAGAACAAAAACGCTGGGTTACGGCGGAGATTGCTGTGATTTTCACTTTTTCAGGAAGTGATTTAGGGCGGGTTTGGCTTGATGTAGTAAGATTTCAAATATAAGGTGCAGGTGAGAAACACGGAGAACAAGGCGGAAAATTCGTTGATGAGCTTAATAACCGAAAATGTCGGAGAGGGGTATATTGATTTTTCGGTCAATATAAATCCGCTCGGCGTTCCCGATGCGGTGAGACGACGATTTGCGGAAATTGCGGAAATTTCGGGAGCTTATCCCGACCCCGATTGCAAGTATCTCTGTTCACTGCTTGCAGAAAAATATCATATAAACGATGGACAGATATTGTGCGGAAACGGCGCGGACGACCTTTTGTACCGCCTTGTTTTCGCCGTAAAGCCGAAACGTGCGGTTGTCATAGAGCCGACTTATGAGGAATACGACCGTGTGCTTGATTTGGTCGACTGTGAGGTATGCCATTACACGCTTGAAGCGGAGAATAGCTTTATACTGAGTGAAGATGTGCTGTCGGCGCTTGATGAAAACTGTGACATTGCGTTCCTTTGCAACCCGAACAATCCGACAGGTCAGCTTGCGGATATCGGGGTTATGCACAGAATTATAGAACACTGTCGGAATAAGCATATTTTGCTTGTTGTTGATGAATGCTTTATGGAGTTTGTGCCCGACTGGGAGAAATATTCCGTCAAGGAAATTGCCGCGCAGAGCGATAATGTTATAGTAATCGACGCTTTTACAAAAACTTACTCGCTTGCGGGGTTCAGGCTCGGCTTCTGCGTTTCGGGCAATGCAAAACTGCTTTACGGTATGCGGTTATACGGTGCGGATTTTGCGGTATCTGTGCCTGCACAGCTTGCGGGAATATCCGCACTTGTGGATAAGGAGTATATGCGGAGGACGCACGAGGTTATTTCAGCTGAACGTGAGTGGCTGTCTGATAAGCTTAAAAGTCTGCCGATTGAAGTATATCCGTCAAAGGCTAACTTTTTGCTTTTCAAAAGCAAAGAGAATATACGTCAGAAGTTATACGAAAACGGCATAAAGGTCAGGGATTGTTCGCGTTTTTACGGGCTCGGCGAGGAATATTGCCGTGTGGCGGTACGAACCCGCGAGGACAACGAAAAACTTATAAAGACGCTTGAAAAGATGCTTTTAATATAGAGATTTATAAAAGGGGTGGGAAAATGACGCAGAAAGCTTACGAAAAATGTGACGGTGCTGTGGCGTACTATCACCTCCCCGGACTGTTTGAATTTTACGAGCTGTACAGCCTGTTTCTGCCCTTATTCTATAACCACAGGGAGTATTTTTACGACCGGTGCGAGATAGGCTCGATATACGGCGCGCCTGCAGACTGCCTCTGGGGCGGCGGACGTGTGGGGTTCGGTGATGATGAGCCGGAAAAGGTGCTTCGGCTTACACAGAAGTACGGCATTTCCGCAAGGCTCACATTCAGCAATTCACTTATCAAAAAAGAGCACCTTTCGGACAGAAAATGCAACAGGCTTTGCGAGATGTTCGGTAAAAGCGGAGAGGTTCAGAACGGCGTTATAATCTGTTCGGACTTGTTGCTTGAATATCTGAAAAGTAGCTATCCCGAGTTGTATTTTGTATCGTCTACAACAAAAGTCCTGACGGACTTCGGACAGCTTGAAAACGAGCTTGACTGTGAGGATTTCCGCTTTGTTGTGCCCGATTTCAGGTTAAACAAGGCGCTTGATAAGCTCGGCACGCTTGCGGATAAGCAGAAAAGCAAGGTTGAATTTCTGTGCAACGAATGCTGTTATTTCGGCTGTACCGACAGGAAAAGCTGTTATGAAAATGTCAGCCGCAAAAGTCTATGTGAGGATTGCGAGGATTTTATATGCCGTTCTCCCGGCGGCAACGAGGGGTACAAGTTTTCGAAGGCTATGGAAAACCCTGCGTTCATCGGAACTGATGATATCAAGAATATCTATCTTCCGATGGGGTTCAATCAGTTCAAGATAGAGGGCAGGGGGCTTGGCAGTGCGGTAGTGCTTGAATTTCTGCTGTACTATATGACAAAGCCGGAATACCGGCTGAAAGTAAGAGAAGAAATATATCTTGACAGTATGTTGGATCTTTTCTGATAAAGCGTTATAAGGAGGATTTTGATGCTATACATAATGCGACACGGTAAAACCGAGTGGAACAAAAAGCACAAGCTACAGGGCAGGACCGATATCCCGCTGTGCGAAGAGGGAATAGAAATGGCGGAAAAGGCGCGGGAGGAATATAAGGACGTGCATATTGACGTGTGCTACTGTTCGCCGCTTATCCGTGCAAGAAAGACTGCCGAGATCGTACTCGGCGGCAGGGATATCCCGATAATACCCGACGACAGGCTGAAGGAAATGTGCTTCGGGGAATATGAGGGTATCGAGAACAGCTTCAGTATTCCCGACTGTCCGATAAACTTACTGTTTTTCCACCCTGAACAGTATACAAGCTCAATAGGCGGAGCGGAAACATTTGAGGAGCTGTTCGGCAGAACGGGCGAATTTCTTGACGAGGTAATCTATCCGCAGATAAAAGAGGGCAAGGATATTCTGATAGTCGGACACGGTGCGATGAACGCAAGCATAGTGTGCAGGGTAAAGAATCTGCCGTTGTCTGAGTTCTGGAACGCAGGGCTTGAGCAATGCAAGATGATGAGGCTTTTGTAAGGAGAGATATATGAGCAAGTACAATTCTTTGTGGGAATATATCGGGAAGTGCGGCGAGCGTGAAATAACGCTGACTTACGATGATATAGAGAAAATCTGCGGTGTGCCGATAGATCATTCCTTTCTGACGTATAAGAAAGAACTAGACAGCTACGGGTATGCCGTAAAGAAAATATCTATGAAGGATAAGACGGTGAGGTTTGTCAAAAATGAGTGAAAATATGAGCGATAAGTGGGTCGATTATGCTGTGCGTATTCAGAGCATTGCGCAGGCAGGACTTGCGTACTGCGAGGATAAGTACGGCAGGGAGCGCTATGAGGAACTGAGAAAAATCTCCGCAGAGATGATCTCGGCAAAGACCGATATTCCGCTCGAAAAGGTATACGACCTGTTCTGCAACGAGAGCGGATACCAGACACCGAAACTCGATACCAGAGGGGCTGTCTTTATTGACGGGAAGATACTGCTTGTGCGTGAAAACAACGGAACATGGTCGCTGCCGGGCGGATGGTGCGATGTAGATCTGTCGGTTGCAGAGAATACCGAAAAAGAGGTGCTGGAGGAAACGGGGCTTTCGGTACACTGCAAAAAGCTGATAGCTGTGCAGGATTGGAGGCGGCATAACAGGCTGAATTGCCCTTACGGAATTATGAAATTCTTCGTGCTGTGCGAATATGACAGCGGAGAGTTCAAAGAGAATATAGAAACTACGGAAACGAGGCTGTTTGACAGGAACGCTCTGCCGGATAATCTTGCGGATGAGAAAACAACGGCGGAGCAGATAAAACTGTGCTTTGAGTATTATGACGATCCGCATAAGGAAACGTGTCTGGAATAATGTAAAGGCGGGTTAACCGCCTGCGGCTTTCCTTCATAAACTGGCAATAAGCGAGGAAATGAAGGAGGCGTTTATGTGAGAAGTCTGGCACAGCTTGAAAGAGATGAAAAATGCAGGGTAGAACGGCTGTTACTTGCAGGAGATATGAAAAGAAGGCTTATGGATCTCGGCTTTACAAACGGAACAACAGTCACCTGCGTGTTGTGCGGTAGCGGAATAAAGGCATATCTTGTAAGAGGTGCGGTAATCGCACTCAGAAACGAGGACGCAGATAAAGTACCGGTAAGTGAAATAAAAAATTAAAAAAATTTCGTAAACTTGTAGACAAACGGCAGAAAATATAGTATAATAAAATGACTATGGAAATAGGCGAGGGTGTGCGATACAGATATTAGCATATCTTTCGTAAAATGGGATCTTTTATCTGCTAAGGGCGGATATGAATTAAAGCCGTGTTTTTCATCGTCAAGGAAGAAAGACACGGCTTTTGTGCAGAATTGCGAGGTGCTATAATGACAATTTTACTGAAAAACGGTCACGTTGTTGATTATGTGAACGGTTTTGAAGGCAAAAAGGACATACTTATAAAGGACGGCTTTATCCGTGCGCTCGGCGATAACCTTGAATGCGATGATAAGAACGCAAGGGTGGTAGACTGCAACGGGCTTACGGTGATACCGGGTATATGCGATATGCACGTTCATCTGAGAGATCCCGGACAGACATATAAAGAGGATATTATTACAGGCTGTGAGGCGGCTGTCGCAGGCGGTGTCACGGCACTTGCGTGTATGCCGAACACGAAACCGCCCGTTGACAACAAGGAAACGGTAAAATATATTCTCGACAAGGCAAAGAAAGCTAAGGCAAAGGTCTACCCCGTGGGTTGTATCACAAAGGGTATGCAGGGCAAGGAGCTGTGCGACTATGACGAGCTGAAAGCGGCAGGCTGTGTTGCGGTGAGCGACGACGGCAGACCCGTTGAATCTGCGAATATGATGGCGCAGGCAATGGTCAAGGCGCACTATGCGGGGCTGAAGGTAATTTCGCACTGTGAGGATCTTGAGATAATAGACGGCGGCATAATCAATAAGGGAAAGATCTCTCAGCAACTCGGCGTAAAGGGTATGAGCAGGCTGAGCGAGGATATAATCACGGCAAGAGAGCTTGCCATAGCACAGGATACACAGATGCCGATACACATTGCGCACGTTTCGACAAAGGGCAGTGTGAACACGATAAGAGGAAATACCCATATCGGTGTTATGTGTACCTGCGAAACCGCTCCGCACTACTTTATGATGACGGACGAAAAGCTGTTGTCAAGAGATGCGGACTACAGAATGAATCCTCCGCTTCGTGAGGAGGACGATGTTATGGCGATAACCGCCGCTGTTGCGGACGGCACTATCGACTGCATAGTAACCGACCACGCTCCGCACAGCGCAGAGGAAAAGGCAGACTTCGAGAAAGCTCCAAACGGCGTTGTGGGAATGGAAACATCGCTTGCGGCAACACTGACCGGACTTTATCACACGGGTACGATAAGCCTTATGCACATAGTAAGACTTATGTGCGTCAACCCCAGAAAGATACTGGGTATAGAGGGAGGCTCGCTCGGCATAGGCGATATTGCGGACATTGCGATATTTGACGCTGACGAAAGCTGGACGGTAGACCCCGAAAAACTCCACTCGAAGTCTAAGAATACCTGCTTCAAGGGAATGACCTTAAAGGGCAGAGTAAAATACACACTGGTAAACGGAAAAATAGTATACGAGGACAAGTGAGCTCCGATATACTTCAAATAAATACAAAGGATGGATACGAAAATGTCAATGGATAATCTTCTTCGTGCAATCTGCGAAAAGCAGAACCCCACAGTCGCAGGACTTGACCCCAAGCTTGACTATGTACCTCAGTACATAAAGGACAAGGCTTTCAACAAGTACGGCGAAACGCTCAAAGGTGCGGCAAAGGCAATACTTGAATTCAACAAGTGCCTTATAGACGCGCTCCACGAGGTAGTTCCCGCAGTAAAGCCCCAGGCGGCTTATTACGAAATGTACGGCACAGCAGGAATAAAGACACTGTACAAGACACAGGAATACGCAAGAAGCAGAGGTATGTACGTTATCACAGACGGCAAGCGTAACGATATAGGTACAACAATGGAAGCGTATGCCGCCGCACATCTCGGCAAGGTAAAGGTAGGGAACGAAGAATTTGAGCCATTCCTCGGCGACGCTCTGACAGTAAACGGATATCTCGGTAGTGATGGTATCAACCCTCTTATCAAGGTATGCAAGGAAAACGACAAGGGCATTTTCGTACTGGTAAAGACATCTAACCCCTCAAGCGGCGAGCTTCAGGATCTGCTGATAGACGGCGTTCCCGTATATGAGAGAATGGGCAATATGTGTGAAAAGTGGGGCGAACAGCTCCCCGGTGAGTACGGCTATTCGGGTGTCGGTGCGGTAGTAGGCGCTACATATCCCGAGCAGATCGCCGAGCTTCGTAAAAAGCTCCCGCATACGTTCTTCCTTATCCCCGGCTACGGCGCACAGGGCGCAACGGCCAAGGACATCGCCGCCGCATTTGACGAAAACGGTCTTGGCGGTATAGTAAACAGCTCGAGAGGAATAATGACAGCATATAAAAAAGAAGGCTGTGACGAGCACGACTTCGCAGGTGCGGCATTCAGAGAAGCACTGCGTATGAGAGATGAGATAATGGGCTTTGTCGGAAAGATACAGCTCCCTTAAGTGATAGAACAAAAAAGAAAATATATGAAAGGAACGAATTAAATGGACTTAAAAGCTAACAAAGCAAAGACCGCATATCTGATACTTGCAGACGGAACGGTGTTCACGGGCAAGAGCTTTGGCTGTGAGGGTGAGGTCGTAGGCGAGATAGTTTTCACAACTGCTATGACAGGCTATGAAGAAACGCTCACAGACCCCAGCTACTGCGGACAGATAGTAACGCAGACATTCCCTCTTATCGGTAACTACGGCGTAAATGATGAGGACTACGAATCAAAAACGAGCGTGGTAAGCGGTTATATCGTGCGCGAATACTGCGAAGTACCGTCAAACTTCCGCTGTGAGGGCGATATAGACAGCTTCTTAAAGCAGCACAACATCATCGGATTGTTCGGAATAGATACAAGAAGACTTACAAGAATAATCCGCGAAACAGGTGTTATGAATGGTATGATCACAACTAGCGAGCCTACAGACGAGTTCAAGGCACAAGCTCTTGAAAAGATAAAGGCTTATGTTGTAGGTCCTGTTGTACCGAAGGTAAGCGTAAAGCAGCCCGAGGAGTTCAAGGCTGAAAACGGCAAGTATAAGGTAGCACTTATGGACTACGGATATAAGTTCAACATAAGACGTGAGCTTGTAAAGCGCGGCTGTGACGTTACCGTATTCCCTTACGACACAAGCGCAGAGGAAATACTGAAATTCGCTCCCGACGGCATTATGCTTTCAAACGGACCGGGTGACCCGCAGGATAACACGGTATCGATAAATACACTGAGAGAGCTTATACCTCATCAGATACCGACATTCGGTATTTGTCTCGGTCACCAGCTCTTAGCACTTGCAAACGGTGCTACCACAGTCAAGCTGAAATACGGTCACAGAGGCGGAAACCAGCCTGTAACCGATGTTACTATCGACAGAACATTCATTACATCGCAGAACCACGGTTATGCGGTCGTAAGTGACAGCCTTCCCGCAAGTGCAGGTAAGGTGAGCCATATCAACGGCAACGACAAGACCTGCGAGGGCGTTATGTACACAAATGCACCTGCATTCACGGTACAGTTCCACCCCGAGGCTTGCGGCGGTCCGCACGATACAGCGTATCTGTTCGATAAATTTATCAGTCTGATGGAGGAGAATAAGAAATGCCGTTAAGAAGTGATATAAAGAAAGTACTTGTTATAGGTTCAGGACCTATCGTAATCGGACAGGCGGCTGAATTTGACTATGCAGGCACACAGGCTTGCCGCGCGCTGAAAGCCGAGGGACTTGAGGTCGTACTGATAAACTCAAACCCCGCTACCATCATGACGGACAAGCATATGGCGGACAAAATTTATATCGAGCCGCTGACACTTGATGTAGTAAAGAAGATAATTAAGATAGAAAAACCCGACAGCATTCTGTCAACGCTCGGCGGTCAGACAGGTCTGACGCTTTCGATGCAGCTTGCGAAAGAAGGATTCCTTGCCGAGAACGGAGTAAAGCTGCTCGGTGCAAACCCTGAAACTATCCATAAGGCAGAGGACAGACAGGCATTCAAGGATACTATGGAGGCTATCGGCGAACCCTGCATTCCCTCTAAGGTCGTTGAAACAGTTGAGGACGCACTTGACTTTGCAGAGGTTATCCACTATCCCGTAATTGTACGTCCTGCATTTACGCTCGGCGGTACAGGCGGCGGTATTGCATATAACAAGGACGAATTACACGAGATCGCAACAAACGGTCTGCGCCTTTCGCCTATCACACAGATACTTGTCGAAAAGTGCATTTCCGGTTGGAAAGAGATCGAGTTCGAGGTTATCCGTGACGCAAAGGGCAACGTTATCACCGTCTGCTCGATGGAAAACTTCGACCCTGTCGGAGTACACACAGGCGACAGTATCGTTATCGCTCCCGCTGTTACACTTGCCGATAAGGAATATCAGATGCTGAGAACAGCGGCTCTGAACATTATCCAGGCGCTGAAGGTCGAGGGCGGCTGTAACTGTCAGTTCGCACTTAAGCCCGACAGCTTTGAGTACTCGGTAATTGAGGTAAACCCCAGAGTTTCACGTTCATCTGCGCTTGCTTCAAAGGCTACAGGCTATCCTATAGCCAAGGTTGCAACAAAGATCGCGATAGGCTATTCGCTTGACGAGATCGTAAACCAGGTAACTGGCAAGACATATGCCTGCTTCGAGCCTGCGCTCGACTATGTTGTAGTAAAGTTCCCGAAGTGGCCTTTTGATAAGTTCGTATACGCAAAAAAAACGCTCGGTACACAGATGAAGGCTACCGGTGAGATAATGGCTATAGGAACGAGCTTTGAAGAAGCTATGATGAAGGCTGTACGTTCGATCGAGCTCGGTATGGATACGATGCGTAAAAAGGCATTCAAGAAGCTGACAGACGAAGAAGTAAGAGCAAAGCTCCACGATGTCGATGTTGACCGTTCTTTCTGCGTATTCGAGGCGCTGAGAAGAGGCTTTGACGTTCAGGAGATACACGATATCACAACTATCGACAAGTGGTTTATCACAAAGCTTAAGAACCTTGCGGAGCTTGAGCTGTGGCTTGAAGACGGCGAGCTTACTCAGGAGAAGTACGACCTTGCAAAGAAGTACAGCTACCTTGATAAGACTATCGAAAAGCTTTCCGGTCAGAAGCTTGCGGACAAGGGCATAAAGACACGTCCCGCCGTATACAAGATGGTTGATACCTGTGCCGCTGAGTTCTCGGCTGAAACACCTTACTTCTACAGCACATATGATGAAGAAAACGAAGCTGCCGAGTTTATCGAACAGCACCCGACAGATAAAAAGAAGATAATAGTTTTCGGCTCAGGTCCTATCAGAATAGGTCAGGGTATTGAGTTTGACTACTGCTCGGTACACTGCGTATGGGCACTCAAGGAAATGGGCTATGAGGCTATAATCTGCAACAACAACCCCGAAACGGTTTCTACCGACTTTGATACAGGCGACAGACTGTATTTCGACCCGCTGACATTTGAAGATGTCGACTCGCTTATCGCTACAGAGAAGCCTTACGGCGTTGTAGTACAGTTCGGCGGTCAGACAGCTATCAAGCTTACAAAGCACTTACAGGAGAGTGGAGTAAGAATACTCGGTACTTCTGCCGAAAGCATAGATGACGCAGAGGACAGAGAGAAGTTTGACGAGCTGCTTGAAAAGTGCGAGATCCCCCGTCCGAAGGGACATACTGTATTCACAACAGAAGAAGCGCTCAAAGCGGCTAACGACCTCGGTTATCCCGTTCTGCTCCGTCCGTCATACGTTCTCGGCGGTCAGAATATGATCATTGCGCACTGCGACAGCGATGTTACCGAATATATGACTATTATCACAGCTACAGAGCTTGAAAACCCTGTACTGATAGATAAGTACCTTATGGGTACTGAGGTCGAGGTCGATGCTATCTGTGACGGCACGGACTTCCTTATCCCCGGTATAATGGAGCATATCGAGCGTGCAGGCGTACACTCGGGCGACAGTATCTCGGTATATCCCGCACAGACGCTGTCCGACAAGATAAAGAGCACGATCGTAACGTATACGGAGCGTCTTGCAAAGGCACTGAACGTAATCGGTCTTGTAAATATCCAGTACGTTGTATATAACAACGAGGTTTACGTTATTGAGGTAAACCCCAGATCTTCAAGAACAGTTCCTTATATCAGTAAGGTAACAGGCGTTCAGATGGTCGATATCGCTACAAAGATAATGCTCGGCGAAACTCTTAAGGAGCAGGGCTACCACAGCGGACTTTATCCCGTAGGCGACTATGTTGCAGTCAAGGTGCCAGTATTCAGCTTTGAAAAGCTCCACGATGTTGATACACAGCTCGGTCCTGAAATGAAGTCAACAGGTGAGGCTCTCGGTATAGCAAAGACATTTGAAGAGGCTCTTTACAAGGGACTTATCGCGGCAGGCTTCAAGATATTCAAGAAGGGCGGCGTAATGTTCACCGTTAAAAATTCCGACAAGCCCGAGATCATCCCGCTTGCCGAGAAGTTTGAAAAGCTCGGCTTTGAGCTGTACGCCACAAGCGGCACGGCATCAATGCTGAACAGAAATATGATAGCTACCAACTTCACCTACCGTATACACGAGGACAAAGAGCCGAACGTTATCAGCCTGCTTGAAAGCGGCAAGATAAACTACGTTATCTCAACTTCCGAAACAGGCAGAAAGCCCGCTCTCGACAGCGTTAAGATAAGACGTAAGTCGGTTGAGCGTTCTATAGCCTGCCTTACATCGGTCGATACGGCAAATGCTCTTGTAAAGTGTATCGCTATGGATAAGACTGTAGACGATCTTGAAATGGTAGATATAACAAAGATTTAATGAGGTGTGATATTGAAAACAGGCGAATATAAAGTAAAATTCAATTACACGATATTGAGGGGATTTATAGACGCTTTCGGTCTGGTTATGGCTCTGCTCATATATCAGACGACATACGCATACTACGATAAGTTTATCCACCCCGATCAGGTGATAAACAATGTTTATCCGGACGGCGTGCCGCTTGACAGATGGATACTCGGCGGCATAGTTCCGTTTATCGCCCTTGCGGTGCTTGTGTTCTCGGTTGTGTATATGTTTATCCCGCATAAGTCAAGAACGCTTATGATAACAGCGGACAATGCACAGAAGTATTACGACAACCTGATGATAGCAAACAGTCTGCTGAGAATACTTGCGCTTATGGCACTGTGGGATTACACTTATATTTCGCAGAGCAACCTGCTGTATGCGGGGGAGTCGTGGTTCAGTCTTCAGACAGTGCTTGACCTAGTGGTCGGAGCGATCGTTGTGTACTTTATGTACGGCAGACAAAAGGTTATAGCAATGCCTGTCGATACGGCGAAAAAGGCGGAAAAGAAAGTTGTCACAGATGATGACACTCCGCTTGCAAAGGTGAAAATAGTCAAGGACGACGATACAATAATGCGCAGTTAATTATGCAACAAGGCAACACAATAGAAATAACGTGTTGCCTTGATTTTTACACAGCGGCAAAACCGCAGGAAAGGAAAATATATGAGCTTTTTTTGTAATTCATATCCGATAGTTGATAAAAAAGCGCTCGGCGAGGGTATATATTCTTATACGCTGAAATGTCCCGAGGTCGCCGAAAACGCACACATCGGACAGTTTGTTCAGATAAAGGCTGAGGGCTATATGCTCCGCAGACCTATCTCTATATGCTCAGTTGACAAGGAAAACGGCACAATGCGCCTTGTATTTGAAGTAAGGGGCAAGGGTACGGATAAGATATCCGAGCTCAACAAGGGTGATCTGATGGACGTTATCGCTCCGCTCGGCAACGGCTTTACCGTTCCCGCAAAGAAGGGCGGCAGAGTTATAGTAGTAGGCGGCGGTATAGGTACACCCCCTCTGCTTGATATTGCAAAGCTGTACGGCGACAAGTGCACCGCTATCCTCGGTTTCAGAAGCTTTGACAAGATAATTCTCGACAAGGACTATGCCAAAGCAGGCGCAAGCGTTATAGTCTGCACTGATGACGGCAGTACAGGCATACACGGTACGATAGCTCAGCCGCTTGCCGATGAGCTTGCCAAGGGCGATGTTGCGGCGGTATACGCCTGCGGCCCTACTCCTATGCTGAAAGCGGTAGTTGCGGCGGCAAAGCAGGCAGGCGTATATTCTGAGGTTTCTCTTGAACAGCGTATGGGCTGCGGTGTCGGTGCGTGTGTTGTATGTGCCTGCACGGTTATCCGTGATGGAGAAGAGAAGGTCGTAAGAGTATGCAAGGACGGCCCTGTGTTCAGCGGTGAGGAGGTAGTATTATGAGTTTCAAGCCCGATATTTCAGTAGATGTATGCGGTAAGCATTTTAAAAACCCTGTAATAGCCGCTTCCGGTGCTTACGGCTTCGGTGAGGATTATACCGACCTTTACCCGCTGTCGGCTCTCGGCGGTATTTCCTGCAAGGGTACGACTTTAAATAAGAAGGACGGCAACATTCCTCCGAGAATAGCGGAAACTCCCAGCGGAATATTAAACTCCGTAGGACTTCAGAACCCCGGTGTAGATAAGTTTATAAACTACTATCTGCCGCGGCTCAGAACGCAGGATACGGTGGTTATCGCTAATATCGCAGGTGCTGTGATCGATGATTATATTGCGGTTGCAGAGAAGCTTGACGCTACAGATGTCGATATGATAGAGCTTAACATTTCATGTCCCAATGTAAAGCAGGGCGGCGCTACATGGGGCGTTACCTGCGAGGGTGCGGCAAGCGTTACAAGAGCGGTAAGAAAGGCTACAAAAAAGCCTGTGATCGTAAAGCTTACTCCCAATGTTACCAACATTACCGAGATCGCAAAGGCAGTCGAGGCTGAGGGCGCTGACAGCGTTTCGCTGATAAACACTCTTCTCGGTATGAGAATTGATATCAGAACAAGACGACCCATCCTGCACAACAATGTCGGCGGACTTTCGGGTCCTGCGGTATTCCCTGTTGCGGTAAGAATGGTATGGCAGGTTTCAAATGCGGTCAAGATCCCGGTAATCGGTATGGGCGGTATAGCAACAGCCGAGGACGCTATCGAGATGATGATGGCAGGCGCATCTGCTGTACAGATGGGTACGGCTATCTTCAATGACCCGTATGCACCGATAAAGGTATGCGAGGGTATGGAAAAGTTCCTTGCCGAGCAAAAAATTGAGAAGATAAGCGATATCGTAGGCACGGTCAAGCCGTGGTAATAAGCTTCACTGAATAAGACAAACAGCAATGCCCTCACAGGTTTCGTTCCTGCGAGGGCATTTCAGTTATTCCTTATTTATAAACTTATCTATGATGTACTTAGGTCTTGCCTTGACCTCGGTATAGATCTTTCCGATATATTCTCCGACAATTCCGAGCGCCATTATCTGTAGACCGCTTAAAAACCATATTGAGCACATAAGCGAGCTCCAGCCTGCTTCTGTGTTGCCAAGACAGGTCTGCACTATCGTGTAGATTATCATACCGATACTGATAAGGAATACAAGGAAGCCTACCACCGTAACAAGCCTTATCGGCTTTACCGAGAAGCTTGTGATACCGTCAAACGCAAACGCAAGCATCTTTTTCAGCGGGTACTTTGATTCGCCCGCAAAGCGTTCACTGCGCTCATAATATACAATATCGCTCTTGAAGCCTATCTGCTTTACTATACCTCTGAGGAACAGGTTGACCTCCTTGAACTGCGACAGCGCTTCAAGTGCGCGCTTTGATATAAGTCTGTAGTCGGCGTGGTTATCGATAATGTCAACACCGAGCAATCTCATAAGCTTGTAGAACATACCGGCAGTTCCGCGCTTGAATGCGGTGTCGGTCTTTCTTGAAGAACGCACACCGTATACTATGTCACAGCCGTCATGATATTTGTCTACAAACTGATCGACAACGTTTATATCGTCCTGTAGGTCTGCGTCCATTGATATGGATATATCCGCAAGCTCCTTTGCCGTCATAAGCCCGGCAAGAAGTGCATTCTGATGTCCCTTGTTACGGGATAGCTTAAGCCCGGAGAACAGATCGTCACTGCCGTGGAGCTCCTCAATTATCTCCCATGTCTTGTCCTTACTGCCGTCATCTACAAACAGCACACGGCTCTTGTCGGATATCTTTTTATCGTTTATAAGAGTCGTCATCTTTTCTTTAAGTCGCTTTGACGTTTCGTGAAGCACCGCTTCTTCATTATAACAGGGTACTACAATGTAGAGTATGTCGTTGTATTCGGTCATTTTCTAAAATTCCTTTCATAGCTTTAGTAATTCCGACTGTTACAGTATACCCCATTTTTATCGATTTGTAAAGCGGATAATGTGAAAATATGACGAAAAATCGGTAAATATAGTTATTATAGATAAAGATTTTACAAAAAAGAAAAGCGGCTATGACACCAAAGTGCCATAGCCATAGGAAAAGGGTGCAGATTATCTTAAAGGGTGAAAACCCCTCTAAGCCGTTTTATAAAACGTATCTCTATAATTATACGTTGAACAGGAGCTCTTCGTATGTGGGGAAGGGCCAGTACTTTTCACCGACGATAGTTTCAAGCTCATCTGCAACAGCACGCAGGCTCTGCATTGTAGCAAATACTTCATCGTGGTAGCACTTAGCAGCTTCGTAAGCATCGGAGATGCCCTGAGCCTTTACAATCACGCTGTCAAGCTCTGCGATCTTAGCGTTGAGGTTTTCAGCCAGAGAGTCGATCTTGTTAGCGATAGACTGCTCAAGGTTGTATGCAACGCCTGCGTTCTTCTTCGACAGAAGTACATCGCAAACCTGCTTCTCGTAAGCCATAACTGCGGGGAGAATTTCCTTTGTAGCCATCTCAGCTGTTGTAAGAGCCTCGATGTTGATCGTCTTGCTGTAGTTTTCAAGCAGTATCTCTGTTCTTGAGTGCATCTCAACTTCTGAGAATACCTTGTGCTTTGTAAATACCTTGATATTTTTCTCGTCAAGGAAGTGGGGAAGTGCGTCTACTGTAGACTTAAGCTCAGGCAGACCTCTTACCTCTGTAGCTTCCTTTACCCAAGCGGCATCGTAACCGTTGCCGTTGAATATTACTCTGCTGTGCTCCTTTATTGTCTTTACGAGCAGTTCCTTAAGAGCCTTCTTGAAGTCGTCAGCCTTTTCGAGCTCATCTGCGAACTGTTCAAGCTCTTCTGCTACGATCGTGTTAAGTACTATGTTAGGACCGGAAATGTTGAGTGAAGAACCAACACTTCTGAACTCAAACTTGTTACCTGTGAATGCGAACGGTGATGTTCTGTTTCTGTCTGTTGTATCCTTAGGGAACTTAGGCAGTGAGGTTACGCCGATATCAAACTGTGCGTGCTTTGACTCAACATTTGTACCTGCAACAAGTGCATTGATAACATCGTTCAGCTCTTCGCCGAGGAAGATTGAGATGATTGCGGGAGGTGCTTCGTTAGCGCCAAGTCTGTGGTCGTTGCCGGCTGTAGCTACTGAAAGTCTGAGCAGATCTGCATATTCGTCAACACCTTTGATGATAGCTGCAAGGAATGTTAAGAACTGTGCGTTCTCCATAGGAGAATCACCGGGGTTCAGCAGGTTCTGACCGTCATCTGTTGACAGCGCCCAGTTATCGTGCTTACCTGAACCGTTAACGCCTGCGAAAGGCTTTTCGTGCAGTAAGCATACCATATCGTGCTCAAGTGCGACCTTCTTCATCATTTCCATCATCAGCTGGTTGTGGTCAGCCGCGAGGTTAGCAGACTCGAAGATAGGTGCACATTCGTGCTGTGCGGGAGCGACCTCGTTATGCTTTGTCTTTGAAGAAACGCCGAGAGCCCAGAGGTGCTTGTCGAGATCCTTCATATAGTCGCTTACTCTCTGCTTGATTACGCCGAAGTAGTGATCTTCAAGCTCCTGACCCTTTACGGGAGCTGCGCCGAAAAGTGTTCTGCCGGTGAAGATAAGGTCTTTTCTCTTGTCGTATGTCTTCTTGTCAACGAGGAAGTATTCCTGTTCTGCGCCGACTGTAGCAACAACGCTCTTTGCTGTTGTGTTGCCGAAGAGCTTTAATATTCTTAATGCCTGCTTTGATACAGCATCCATTGACTTTAAAAGAGGTGTCTTTTTGTCAAGCGCTTCGCCTGAGTATGAGAAGAATGCTGTGGGGATATATAATGTGTTATCCTTGATAAATGCGTATGATGTAGGGTCCCACGCTGTGTAGCCTCTTGCCTCGAATGTAGCACGCAGACCGCCTGAGGGGAACGATGATGCATCAGGTTCACCCTTGATAAGCTCCTTGCCCGAGAACTCCATGATAACTGTACCGTCGCCTACAGGCGAAATGAAGCTGTCGTGCTTCTCAGCTGTGATACCTGTCATAGGCTGGAACCAGTGGGTGTAGTGTGTTGCACCCTTTTCTACTGCCCAGTCCTTCATTGTGCTTGCAACTACTTCGGCAACGGGAAGTGTAAGCTCTGCATTACCGTGCATTACCTTCATCAGCTCTTTGAATATCGCCTTGGGCAGTCTTGCCTTCATTACTGCCTCGTTGAATACGTCCGAGCCGAACAGCTCCGTTACATCATAAGTTTTTTCTGCCATTTTCCTTTTCCTCCTACTTTCGTTTAAATGTTCTTTGAAAAATAAGAAAAGGACGCTTTGATCCCTCAAAACGTCCTCGTTTCTGATTACAGTTATTATAATACACCATATCGGCTGATTTGTCAATAGGTCATTTTGCACAAATTTTGAAAGTTTGTCTGTGCAATAATTCAAAAATGCACAAAATCTATTGAAAAAGCGTCAATTTCTGCAAGTCTTACAGCTCAATCTTGCCGTAAAGTGTTGCGTTTCTTTCAGCTTCAACAGCTTCCTTAGAAAATTCGCCTGCATCTGCATTTGTTGTTGTATCAGCAGCTGTCTGTGAGCGCTTGTACTCTCTTTCAAACGATGTTGAAAATCCTGTACTCTGCTTGTACGAGCGGTTGCCGCCGTTACCGTTTCTTCTTCCGCCGCCTCTGCGGTCGTTTCTTCTGTTGTTATCTCTGTGGGGCTGAGAAGCCGAGATAACTACCTTTCTGTAAGGCTCTTCGCCGATAGAGTTGCTGTATACGCCCTCAATCTCAGCTACCTTGCTGTGGATTATACGGCGCTCATAAGGATTCATAGGTTCAAGAGTAATGCGTCTGCCCTGACGGAGTACCTTGTTGGCTGTACGCTCTGCAAGTGCCTTGAGAGTTTCCTCTCTCTTATCCCTGTAGCCGTTGCAGTCAACCGTGATACGGCAGTAAGGCTCATCGTGGCGGTTGCTTGCAAGGATAGCAAGATACTGTAAGGAGTCGAGTGTTTCGCCTCTTCTGCCGATAACGATACCGAGCTTTTCACCGACAATATCAAGAATTGTTATGTCTTCCTTTTCGATGATGTTTACCTTGAAGTCCTCAACACCGAGTGCTGTCAGTACCTTTTCAAGATAAGCGGCAGCCATAGCTACCTTTTCTGTATGATCTGCATCCTTTGCTGCGGGAGCAGCTGTTGCTTCCTGAGCTACAGGCTCTGCCGTAACTGCTGCGGGAGCTTCTTCTTCAGCAGCTATTTCATATTCTGCCTCTATCTTGTAATCGCCCTTCTTGCCGAAAAGCTTTTTAACGGGTTCTTCGACAACTGTTATCTTTATATCGGCTTCGTTTACGCCGAGCTCCTTTATTTCAGAAATTGCAAGCGCCTTGAGTTCGTCAAGCGACTTACCTGTATATATCTTTTTCATAAGTCTGTCCTTCCGCGATCAATCGTCGTCTTCTTCGTGATATTCTTCGCCGTACTTCTCGGCATCGGCTTTTCTTGCCGCCGCGAGCTTACGTCTGTTTATTTCCTTCTGTGAAAGAGTTTCTGTCTTTGTGACAGTCTTTTCTTCGCCGCTCTCGGCATCGGTCACTACAGCTGTAGTTGTTACCTGTCTGTCCTTGAGCTTTCTTTCTTTCATCTTCTGCTCAGCCTCGGCTCTCAGCTTTTCGGGACTGTAAAGCTTCTGGAGAACTATAGTCTGTACTATGCCGAGCGCATAGTTGATACCCCAGTAGAAACCTACGCCTGCGGGAACGCTGAAAGAGATCCACAGTGAGAATAAAGGCATGATATAAAGCATTACCTTCATACCCGCGCCGCCTGCGTTAGCCATTTCGGGGTTGTTCTTCTTGCTGTAGTACTGCGAAAGTACTGTCTGAACAAGAGAAAGGATAAATGCGAATATAGGTATGATTATCAGCGGTTCAAATGCGAGCTTGGGTGTAGAACCGAAGTTCAGACCGCAGAACATCATATTCTTTGAGAGCGTAGCCAGTCTGTCCTTTACGTCATCTGAGAGCATCGAGCTTTCTGTGAATGTATCGGGATACTGCTCGTATACCTGAAGAGCGAGAAGCTCCTTCTGCATACCCTTATACTTGCCGGCTACAGCCGCAAGTCTGCTCTTTGTTTCGGCTGTAAGTCTTGACTTGTCGCCTGTTATATCGGCATACTGCTCCGTTGTGAACGAGCCGTATGTTTCTCTGTCTGTCTTGCTGATTTTCTCAGGGTCTTTGTCAGAGTAGTTGTTCTTGTAGTTCTCATCGTCCTTGAACTCGTGCGTCAGCTGTGCGCTGTTGTTGGACTCGGAGATAAACATAGCGTCGGTTTCGCCGTTCTTGTACTTTAAAATAAGCTCAGCGTCCTGCTTGTTGTACTCATTAAGGAAGATCTTTGCGTATTCTGTTTGTTCAGCAACCGAGATAGTGCTTGTGATATCTGTCGAGCTTAAGTGCTCCATATGTGTCATGGGCTTGTAAACAACGTCAATGACACCGAACAGAATTATCATCGTCAGAACGAGAGGTCCGCAGCCGCCGGCGGGGTTGTATCCCTGTGCCTGGAGCTTCTGCATCTCTTCTGTCTGCTTTTCACGGTTGTTGCGGTATTTCTGCTGTATCTCCTTTACCTTGGGAGCGAACAGCTGTGAAAAAGCCATATTCTTCTGCTGCTTTATCTGGAGCGGCAGCATTGCAAGCTTGACTATAATAGTGAATATCAGTATTGCCCAACCGAAGTTCTGTAAAAGAAGATAAATAGGCCACATGATGTAGCCGAGAGGCGTACCGATTATGGTGTATAAGAAATCTATGGAAATCACCCTCCGTTAGTAGTGCCGATATTACGGCTTAGTCCTTTTGAAAAAATAAAAATGTTCGGGTACATAATCATAGCCGCCCTCGGAAAAAGGGTTGCATCTGATAATTCTCCGTATAGCCAAATAGCTGCCCTTTACCGCACCGAAGCGGCGGAGTGCGATCATCGCATATTCCGAACAGCTCGGAGTAAAGCGGCAACAACGAGGCAGCCATTTTGAAAAAGTCATTCTGTATATCTTTACGAAAAATAAAAGTACATATTTCATTTTATTTTTTGGATTTCCGCAGGAGCTTTATTTTCCTGCGCGGCATACCTTTTAAGCAGTTTGTTTTCCATCTGCCTGTATACCTGTGTTGATTTCATAGCAGGAGTCTTTGCTCTTGCCACGAAAATAAAGTCGTATCTTTTTTGCGTTTTTTCGCGGAGCAGGGGGTCAATAAGGCGGAACGCTTCTCTGATGACTCTTCTGGCACGGCTGCGCTTTACTGCGTTGCCGACCTTCTTACCTGTAACGATCCCTATGCGGTTTACCCGCCTCTTGCTTTCCCTTGTGTAGCATACGAATGCATCGGTAACAATACTGTCGCCTTTTCTGAACAGAAATTTGAACTCCCTGTCCTTTTTTATGCAGACGTATCTCTTTGCGTACTCATTCATTGACTGAATCAGTAGCTTAAGTGCTTTCTGCCCTTTGCACGTCTTCTTGCAAGAACCTTACGTCCGTTTCTTGTAGACATTCTTTTTCTGAAACCGTGTTCTTTCTGTCTCTGGAGCTTCTTAGGCTGGTATGTTCTTTTCATTTCTTTCTTCCTCCTGTTAATACTTGACACCGATATGTGTCTGTCTTGCGCCTATGCAATTTAATATTATACCTTAATCGTCCGCTGATGTCAAGACATATTTTTAAATTTGTCCGTTTTACTTGCGGCAACGCAGACGATTTTCGTAAAACAGGCAAGAGGCAGACAAAACATCGGCTGCATAACGTGTTATGCATAAAAAACATATCCGATCCATTAGTTGAGATTGACTTTTGAAACAATGTATAGTATAATATTTACGTTTTTTGAAGTCAACAAAGATCATGCGGAAAGGAAATGGCAATGAAAAAGATAACAGCAATACTATTATGTGCGGTAATGTGCGTGTTTATTGCAGGTTGCAGCAGCGAACCCGTACAGGAAAGCAGTGAACAACAGACATCTTCGGATACTGTAAGTTCCGTACCGGAAGTTCCCGCACCGGACGGTTTCAGGGTTGAAGGCACGAAGCTTATCGACGGCTATGGCGAAGAGTATGTGATCCGCGGTGTGAACCACGCTTATACATGGTTCAAGAGCGATACGGATAACGCGATAGAGGGCATTAAATATGTAGGTTCAAATACGGTTCGTCTTGTACTGTCCGACGGCGATCAGTGGGACAAGGTGACAAGAGCGGAGCTGAAGAGCCTTATAAGGAAATGCAAGAAAAATCAACTCGTGGCAGTGCTTGAAATACATGACGGTGCCGGTAAGGACGATGTTTCTTTCCTTAATAATGCGGTTGATTACTGGATAGGCATGAAGGAGCTGCTGAACGAAAATAAGGCTTATGTTCTTGTCAATATCGCAAACGAGTGGTACGGCACATACGATAAGCTCGAAACATGGCGCGATGCCTATGTCGATGCGGTAAAGAAGCTCAGAGATGCGGGAATTGAGAATACTCTTGTAGTCGACAGCGCAGGCTGGGGACAGTGCGCGGACAGCGTTCTGAAGTACGGCGAGGAGATACTGAAAGCCGATAAGGACGCAAACACAATGTTCGCAGTGCATATGTACGGTACAGCCGGCAAGGACGAGAAGCTCATCAAGAGCACTATTGATACGGCTCAGGAAAAGAACCTCTGCCTGCTCATAGGCGAGTTCGGCTGGAATCATACAGACGGCAAGGTCGACTTTGAAACGATAATGCAGTACTCGACTGAGAAGAATGTCGGTTATCTTGCCTGGTCGTGGAAGGGCAACGGCGATGATGTAAATTATCTTGACGTTTCTCGCGACTGGGCAGGCGTTGACCTTACAACCGAATGGGGTAAGCCGCTTGTTGAGGGCGAGTACGGTATAAAGAAAACTTCAAAGGTATGCTCTGTCTATACAAAGTACGCAACCGATGATACAGGCAGTACGGACGAAGCTACAGACCCTGTAGAGTAATCCGAAAATAAGAATATTCTGACCGGCGCACCGCAAAGTGCGCCGGTTGTTGCATTTTATGTGCTTTTTGTAGTATAATCGATATTGAAAAATGTATATTGCCGACAGGCGATCAGTGAAAGCAAAATTAACGGTAAACGGAAAACGCATTATTACGGAGAATTACATATGAACAGTATAAAAGTAGCATTGTTACAGCTTATGCCGGAAGAAAATTTACAGGGAAATATCGAAAAGGGAACACGGGCAATAGAAAAATCAGCAATGATGGGTGCGGATATTGCGCTTTTCCCTGAAATGTGGAGTTGCGGATATGATTTTCCGCAGGACAAGAATGCTCTGCAAAAACTTGCTGTGAGCCGTGACAGCGGTTATACGGAAGCGTTCAGAAAAGCGGCAGTCGATAATGATATAGCGGTAGCAGTGACATATCTTGCAAAAAACGGGAGCAATGCGCCTTTCAATACAGTAACGCTGTTTAACAGGCACGGAGCGGAAATGTTCACCTATCACAAGGTGCATACCTGCGACTTTGGCTATGAAAGAGTGCTGTCGCACGGAGATGAGTTTTTCACGGCTGAGCTTGACACAAAGAGCGGAAAAGTGAATGTCGGGGCAATGATATGCTATGACAGGGAATTCCCCGAAAGCGCAAGAATACTTATGCTGAAAGGCGCGGAGCTGATACTTGTGCCGAACGCCTGCCCGATGGAGCTGAACCGAATATCACAGCTCAGAGCGAGGGCGTATGAGAATATGACTGGCATTGCTACGGTAAATTATCCTTATGGCAAGCCGGACTGCAACGGTCATTCTACCGCTTTTGACGGCATAGCATACAGGATAGACGGAAGCGGCGGACGCGATACGCTGGTTATCGAAGCAGGTGAGCGCGAGGGGATATACATCGCCGATTTCCCGATCGAAGAGATACGGGAGTACCGCCGCCGCGAGGTGCACGGCAACGCATTCCGCCGCCCCGAGAAGTACGGACTTCTGACTGATATGACGGTGAATGAGCCGTTTATAAGAGAGGAGAAAAATCCGTGACAGCAGTAGCAAATCGCAGTGTGACCCATACTGTGACGGTCGGGAACAGGAAAATCGTGTACGAGCTTACCCGCAAGAGGGTCAAGAATATAAACCTCAGGATAAAGCCTGACGGCTCGGTGCACGTTTCGACGTCAAATGCCGTTACTATCGCTGTAATTGAGCGCATTATAAGGGAAAAATCCGATTTTATTCTTGGCGCAATAGATAAGTACAACGAAAAAAGCAAGGTAGCAAAAATTCGCTTTGAAGATGAGGAGATCCTGTCGATACTCGGTATTGAGTATATGTTCTTCATTTATAAAGGAGAGTATAATCATATAGAAGAAAACATCGGTACATTGGCACTTTATGTTACCGATACAGATGATTACGATCTTAAATACAGGACATATATAACATGGCTGAAACCGCAGTGCATGAAGATTATGACAACTCTTTGCCAAAAGGCATATGATGAATATTACCGCTCACTCGGAATTAAATTTCCGGTGATAAAGGTAAAAGATATGCGTTCAAGGTGGGGGAGCTGTATACCGTCAAAGGGGATACTTACATTCAATGTTCACCTGATGGAATATCCGCTAGCCGCCGCAGAATATGTAGTCGCACACGAATTTACACACTTTTTGCAGGCAAATCACAGCGCGCGGTTTTATGCCGAGCTTGCAAAATTCATGCCCGATCACCGCGAAAGGGAAAGGTTGTTGAAAGGGTGAATTACTGCATATAACTGTGATACGATCCGATTTGAGAAATATATAAATAGAGCCCGGGGATAAATCCTCGGGCTTTTTATCATTTATAGTTTACAGCACCTTTATAAGTTCGTCATAAATCGGCGCATAATGCTCGTCCGTTATGCCGAAATCCATTTCCTTGTACGACCATACCGCACGGGCAATATGATACTTTTCAAAGGCTTCGTTTATCATTCTGAACCAGTTCAGTGTGCCCTGTGTATCAGCCCTGTCTATAACTCCGTATTCACCGCAGTAAAGAGGAAGATCCAGCTTTTCGGCAACCTTTATGGCATCGCCGAACATCTTTACAAAGAAACCGCTGTCTATCATACCTGAAACGCCGTCAAAGTCAGGAGCATAATCGTTGCCGAAATACTTTTCGCTGTCGGCACTCAGTTTCTCGACCGTATCGGGGAAGGTCGTGCGGTAGGAAAGGTCGAGCTTGTCTATCCATGACGCACCCTGATGTGTGAAAATGAGGGGGCTGTAGCAGTGGAAAGTCAGTACAATGTTTTCGTCCCACGGAATGTCAAGCTTTGTCAGTCCGTGAATGCTGGAATTGAAAATACCGCCGATAACTATCTTTGTGTCGGGTGCGATTTTTCGTATCTCTTTAACAGTACGGCTTGCTATCTTGTTCCACGGGTCGGCAAAGTCTGCACTTGTGATCTCGTTGAGCAGTTCAAAGGCTATATGCTCATCGTTGCCGTAACGCTTTGCTATCTCCTGCCACAGGTAGACAAACTGATCCTGTAATTTTTCATTTGCGAAAAATCCGCAGTAGGTCGGGTCATCAAAGATGTAGCCGCAGGTCTTATGCAAGTCGATAACGATATTAAGACCGTACTTTTTGCACCAGTTCACACAGCTTTCGATATAAGTCATTCCGCTTTCGATAAGCTTGCCGTCGTCTGTCTGTATCACGTTGTAATCAACAGGCATACGGACGTGGTCAAGCCCCATGGAGGCTATCTTTTCGATATCCTTTTCGGTGATGAATGTCGAGTAGTGCTCATCATTATAATTCTTGCCGCACTGGGATATCCAGCCGCCGAGGTCGATGCCTTTATAAAAGCCGTCAAAGTTTCTCATAGTTTTCCTCCGTCATAATTAAAGTTTCCGGCAGGGTCACCCCTGCATTTTATGTTTGCGACTTAATTATAACAGCGAAAGCTAAAATGCAATATCTATAATGTGGCTAATTTTATATTTTTGTGTGATTATTTTCTGCTGAGCGCTTTGTTAAGGTCGCTTTCGGGTGTATCGGTCGGGGTGATGTTGTAATTCTTCACAAGTACATCAAGCACACCGGGCGAAACGAACGCGGGCAGAGTAGGACCGAGAAAAATATTCTTTATGCCGAGGTACAGGAGAGTAAGCAGTATGCAGACGGCTTTCTGCTCATACCATGACAGAACAAGCGTCAGCGGCAGGTCGTTTACCGAACAGCCGAAAGCGTCGGCAAGCGCAAGGGCTATCCTTATAGCGCTGTAGGCATCGTTGCACTGTCCGCAGTCGAGTATCCTCGGTATGCCCTCGATCGTGCCGAGGTCAAGGTCGTTTATACGGTACTTTCCGCAGGCAAGTGTTAAAATAAGCGTATCGGGCGGGGTCGCCTTTGCAAAGTCGGTGTAGTAGCTTCTGCTCGGACTTGCTCCGTCACAGCCGCCTATAAGGAAGAAGTGCTTTATCTTACCCTGCTTTACCAGTGCTACTATCTCATCGGCTCTTGATAATACGGCATTATGCGCAAAGCCTGTCATTACGGTGTGACCGCCGTTCATACCTGTCATTTCCTTATCCTCGTCATAGCCGCCGCATTCAAGCGCCTTTGCAATAACAGGCGAAAAGTCCTTGTCGTCACCTATGTGGACAAGCTCGGGGTAAGATACGACAGAGGTCGTGAACACTCTGTCACTGTAGCTCTGCCTTACCGGCATAATGCAGTTAGTGGTGAACAGTATCGGGGCGGGAATGTTGTGGAACTCCGACTGCTGATTTTGCCAGCCCGTACCGAAGTTGCCCTTTAAGTGCTTGTATTTTTTAAGCTCGGGATAGCCGTGGGCGGGGAGCATTTCACTGTGGGTGTAGATGTTTATACCCTTGCCCTCGGTCTGCTGGAGCAACAGCTTCATATCGTGCAGGTCGTGACCGCTGACAACTATAAAAGGTCCTTTTTCTATCGTCAGCGGAACAACGGTGGGTACGGGATCTCCGTAGCTTTCGGTGTTGGCACTGTCAAGCAGAGCCATACATCTGAAATTGACTTCACCTGTCTTAAGCACGAGCCTTAACAGCTTGTCGGGGTCGTTTTCACCCTCTATTGCCCTGAGCGCCGTGTAGAAGAAAGCGTTTACCTCGTTGTCAGTTTTTCCGAGTGCTAGTGCGTGATAAGCGTATGCCGCCATACCCTTTATGCCGAACAGGATAAGCGACTTCAGCGAACGGATATCTTCACTTGCTTCCCACAGCCTTGAAAGCTCATAGTCGTCAACGTGGCTTTTATATATTCTGCGTTTTTCGTCCTTGACTTCAGCAGTAAGCTCCTTTACCGTATGGGTGTTGAAGTTTACGTTGGTTATGGTCGTAAAAAGACCTTTCAGTACAAGGCGGTCGGTACTGTCGGTCGGAGCACCGTATTCTGCCGCCTTTGCAAGTCCTATAAGTGCGCCGATAAGCTCGTCCTGTGCCTTTGCGGTGTCGCTTTTCTTACCGCAGACACCTGCTTTGCCGTTGCACTTTTCGTTATGTGCCGTCTGTTGGCACTGGAAACAAAACATTTCGTCAGTCATAAGTTTACCTCCGTCGGGTAGCGTTATTTTATTTTTACTTCGTTAACAAGCGGTTTACCCGCAAAGAAAGCGTCAAGGTTTTCATATGTGGTTACTGCGATATTATGCAGTGCTTCGCGGGTGAGAAAAGCCTGATGAGAAGTGAGCAAGACATTCGGGCGGGAGATAAGCAGGGCGAGCACATCGTCCTTTATTATCGTATCGGACATATCCTCAAAGAAGAAGTCGCCCTCTTCCTCGTATACGTCAAGACCCGCACCTCTTATCTTTCCGCTGTTCAGCGCGTCAAGAAGGGCGGTGCTGTCGATAAGCGCACCTCTTGAGGTGTTGATTATAAATACGTCATTTTTCATCTTTGAAAAAGCGTTTTTATCAAGCATACGCCTGTTCTTGTCGGTAAGCGGGCAGTGAAGCGATATTACATCACTGTTGGCGTACAGAGTATCAAGGTCGGTGTAGATAAAATCGACATTCTTTGCGGGGTATGGGTCATATGCCAGCACGTCCATACCGAAGCCGTGGCAGATATCTATAAATGCTCTGCCTATCTTACCTGTGCCTATAACGCCCGCTGTTTTTCCGTGCAGGTCAAAGCCTGTGAAGCCCGCTATATTGAAATTGAAGTCGCGCACACGGATATAGGCACGGTGTATCTTTCTGTTCAGGGAAAGGAGCAGTGCCATTGCGTGTTCCGCAACGGCATAGGGAGAGTAAGCGGGTACTCTTACTATCTTTATCCTGTCCTGCGCCGCTTTGAGGTCAATATTGCTGTAGCCTGCGCTTCGCATTGCTATTATCTTTGTGCCGCCGTCACACAGCGTGTCTACAGTTCTGCTGTCGATATCGTCATTGACAAAGGCGCAGACTGCTTCGCACCCTTTAGCCATTACCGCGGTGCGGTAGTTGAGCTTTGACTCGATGTATATCATCTCATATCCCGTATTGACATTATCGAATGAGGCTTTGTCATATGACTTTGTATCAAAAAATGCTATCTTTTTCATAGGCTACGATAACCTGCTGTCTTCCTTTCGCTGAAAATAGCCCTGCGGTCTGCGGCAGACAGGGCAGTACTCGGGAGGGGTAGTGCCGCAGTGAATATATCCGCAGTTACGGCACAGCCATACTGTTTCACCCGAAGAGGAGCGTATGCTTCCGTCCGAGAGCATTTGAGCAAATGTGTTGAAACGGCTTTCGTGGTCTTTTTCTATAGCGCCTACGCGCTCAAACAGGTCGGCTATATTGTCAAGCCCCTCCTGACGTGCGGTTTCGGCATATTCCTTATACATCTGCGTCCATTCGTAATTTTCGCCGTGAGCGGCTTTTTCAAGTGCATCGGCGGTTTTCGGGATACCTCCGAAAATAAGTCCGAACCAAAGCTCTGCGTGAGCTCTTTCGTTTTTTGCTGTTGTGCGGAATACCTGTGATATTTCCTCATCACCGTCGGACTTTGCCTTGTCGGCGTATATCTCATAGCGTACCATTGCCGCCGCTTCGTTTGCAAATGCGGTTTTCAGGTTTTCAAGTGTTTTTGACTCAGATAATTGCATAAAAAATCTCCTTTGCTTTAGTTACCGTTATTGTAACCGAAGAAAAGGAGAATATTTATTCAAAATTTGTTTTGCGGGAAAAACAGGTCACTTTCTTATGAAAAGTACGCCCAGAGTGTTAGGTCCGCAGTGACTGCATACTGTACAGCCTGCCTCTGTTTCAAGTATCTCTTCAAACTTTCCGAGCTTCTTTACCGCCTTGTGCGCTATATCGATTATTTCTTTATCGCTGGGAGAATGGGTGATGAATATGCGCTTGTAATCAATATCATCTCTGCCCGAAAGGCGCTCGGTGATATATTTTTCTATGCAGGCGGAATATTTACCTCTGTACTTCTTGCCGACACCCATCTTGCCGTCCTTTACTTCTATGCAGGGACGGAGCGAAAGAAGGTTAGCGCCCAGCGCCGCAAGTGCAGAGCATCTGCCGCCTTTACGCAGAAAATCCAGCTTTTCTATTACAAAGCTTGCTTCGACCTTTGATGTAAGAGCGTTCATAGCTTTTACGATGTCCTCGGGCTTTTCGCCTGCCTGCGCCATTTCAGCCGCTCTCAGTACGATATGTCCGCTTCCTGTTGAAAGGTTGCGGCTGTCTATAATGTATACGTTATCAAAGCTTTCAGCGGCAATGCAGGCATTCTGGTAACAGCTCGAAAATTCGGCGCTGATATCAACGTGGATGACTGCGTCGTATTCCTTGCTGAGAGGTGTGAATGCTTCGATATAGTCTGCTACATTCACTGCGGCGGTAGAGGTGAGCGCTCCGCCCGATTTTACATGGTCGAAAATATCCTTCGGGGTAATTTCAAGTCCGTCCTTGTAGGATCTGCCGTCCTTGACAATGTAGAGCGGAAGAATTGTAATACCGTACTTTTCGACCAGCTCCTTTGAGAGGTCGCAGGTACTGTCTGCGGTGATCTTTATATTCATAGATATGCTCCTTTCGCGGAAAACGTTGAATTTAATAGTACTAAGTATAACATATTTTGTACGAAACGGCAATAGTTTTATTCCGTTTCAGGGAGAAATTATTGGAATTGAATAAAACTGCTTGATATTTCAAAACAATTATGGTAAAATAATGATACAGCTTGTAGAAAAAGTCTGTTTTTGAAATAAACTTCTGATTTATTATCCCTATCCCCAAACCCCTTTCCCCCGGAAAGGGGCTATATTACTGGGGCTACCGCCCCTAGTCCCTGTCGGGGGCTTCGCCCCTGCGACCCCTTTTTCAAAAAAATATAGGTTTTTCGACAGTCTGTAATGATAATCTATTTTTCGGAGGTAATTTTATGCAATATGAGATCAAAGGTACACCGCTACCTGTTGTAATATGCAATGTCGGTGCGGGAGAATCAATGTATACCGAAAAGGGCGGTATGAGCTGGATGACACCGAATATGCAGATGTCAACGAATGCGGGCGGCAGTTTCGGCAAGGCAATGTCGAGAATGTTCTCGGGTGAGTCGATGTTCCAGAATATATACACTGCACAGGGCGCACCCGGTCAGATCGCTTTTGCGTCAAGCTTTCCCGGTGAGATACTGGCAATGGACGTGTCGCAGGGGGCTGTTATAGCGCAGAAGAGCGCATTCCTTGCGGCAGAGATGAGCGTCAATATGAGCATACATTTCCAAAGAAAGCTCGGCAGCGGCTTTTTCGGCGGCGAGGGCTTCATAATGCAGAGGTTCGAGGGCAGCGGTATGGTGTTTCTTGAAATTGACGGCTCGGTAATTACATATGATCTTCAGGCGGGACAGTCCATGCTTGTTGACACGGGATATCTTGCGGCTATGACCGAAGGCGTTTCGATAGATATCGAGAGCGTAAAGGGAATAGGCAACAAGCTGTTCGGCGGCGAGGGCTTCTTCAATACAAAGGTGACGGGACCCGGTAGAATATGGCTTCAGACAATGCCTGCTTCTGCAATTGCCGCGGCTATTGATCCGTTTATCACTACGGCGAAATGATGATATGAATATAAAAAGATCCGCCTTTTTACGGGCGGATTTTTTATGTTTATACGTTTTTGATAAGCTTTCTTATCTGCGGTACGCTCAGAAGTATCACAACACCGATCGTTGTGAATACGATCTCGGGGAGCATATATGCGCCGTTGTAGAGAAGGCTGTACAGCCACGGCTCGTTTATCGTAAGGCCGTTCCACAGCTCGCCGAATGAGCCGAATATCACCATTCCGCTTATGTAGTGGCAGACAAGACGGAGCACCATTGCAAGCACCGAGCCGCCTATCATACCGGGTATGCCGTGCTTTCTGAACATTCCCGCAAGACCGATAACCGTGAAAGCGAATATGTAGTCAAGGAAAATGCAACCGATAAGTGCGGCGGGAGTAAGACCCCAGCCCATAAGACCCTCTGCACAGCCCTGACCGAACTGTATCAGCGAGAATACAAAAGAAGCGGCAAGTCCGCAGCCGATACCTCTTTTAAGGCTGTAAATTACTATCGGGAGCATTGATAACAGAGTTATCGAGCCGCCCCACGGCAGATTGATGATTTTGATGAAGCTGAGTACGGTAGCAAGCGCCACCATTACCGCACCTTCAACAAGTGTAAGTACTTTTTCGTTTTTCATCTGAAAAACCTCCGTTAAAAAATTTTTTAACCGAATACCTTGCGTTAAACACAAAAATCCCCGACAGACACTGCCGGGGGTAATGAGCTATAGAAATGTGTCGAAATTCCTACGGCGGCATTATCCGCATCAGGTCAAGGGTCGAAGTCAGACTTCCTCTCAGCAAAAAGCTCCCCTATTCAGTCTTATATTATTTTAGCACCAAAAAGGGGAAATGTCAAGAGCTACAGAAAACGGAGCGTATGATGTTACGCTCCGTTTAAGTTTATGCTTTTTTGCTTTTGAGTGAGAATTTCGGCTCTGTGCCTTTGATAAGGCGCTTGATGTTTTCTTTGTGCCGCCACGTCATAAGGGCTACAGAGAGAATGCACAGTATCAGCACCGGAAGAGGCGCGCCGAATATTGCAAGGGTTATCGGGCAGGAGATGCCTGCTACAATAACCGACAGCGACATAAATTTTACTGTGAAGAGAAGTATCATCATTATTGCCATTGCGATAAGCGCGGTTCGCCAGTCGATGAGCCATATAGAGCCGACCGCTACGAGAAATGCTTTTCCGCCGCTGAACTTATACCATATGGGGAAGCAGTGTCCGAGCATTGCAAACAGTCCCGCGTATGCCGCGCCGAGCTGGAATGTTTCGCCAACCGCACCGAATGCAAAGCCTGCCGCAAGGCATACTATAAAGGATTTCAGAATGTCGAGCAGGAATACGAACCACGCATATTTCCCGCCGAAAACACGCTTGAAATTTGTAAAACCGGGGTTTTTGCTTCCGAGCTCTCTTATATCCTGATGGTATATGAGCTTCGACATTACGATAGCGGGGTTAAGTCCGCATATGAGATACGGTACTATTGCCGCCAGTATAAATACGATTATCGTTTCAGGTTTCATAATTATTGCAGGATAAGCATAAGGTCATATACTTCCTGTCCTCCGTCTATAGTGTAAACTTCCATCATCGGATATTCGGCAGACATACGGGAGGTGAATGCTTCACGCTCGCTGTCGGTCATATCCTTGCCGAATACCGCTATAAGAAATTCGTGGCTTCTTGCGCTCAGCTTATCGAGAAGAAGCATTGCCGTGTCGATCTTGTCGCCGTCCGACGCAAGCATTGTCTTGTCGGTGAAGCCGATGTAAGCGTCCTTGTCTATGCTTACTCCGTCTATCTCGGCGCTTCTTACCGAATGCGTTATCATACCTGTGATCACGCCCTGCATAGCGTCTTCAAGCTCTTTTGCAATAGCGTCTGTATCGCCGCTGTCATAAGACAGCATTGTCAGCGCCGCATATCCCTCGCCTATGTTGTGGCTGGGTACTACGCGGACATCGCTGTCCTTGTATAGATCTGCCGCCTGCTTTGCCGCCATTATTATATTACTGTTGTTAGGCAGGACGAAAATAGTCTTTGCGTTCACCGCGTCGAATGCGGATATAAAGTCCTCTGTTGACGGGTTGTTGGTCTGACCGCCGTAGATAACATAATCTGCGCCAAGCTCGGTGAAGGTCTGCTTTATGCCTTCGCCCGATGCTGTGGTAACAAGTGCGTAGGGCTTTTTCTCCGCTTTTTTCTTATCGTTTTCGCTCTTCTCATCAAAGCGGTTGCTTATAACCGTTTCGTTGTGCTGAAGCGTCATATTCTCGATCTTAAGCGTTAAAAATTCGCCGTACTGCTGGCAGTAGTCAAGCACCGTACCGGGTGTCATTGTATGGATGTGCACCTTTACGACAGTGCCGCTGATAAATGCTACTATCGAGTCGCCGACAGTTTCAAGATATGCTTTCAGCTTATCGAGGTCGAAATTTTTTACGTCTGTTTTACTGGTCTGGAGCTGTAAAAGGAACTCCGTGCAGTAGCCGAATTTCATAACGCTGTTTTCGTCAAAGCCGTTTGTGTTTATCGGCTTTACGCTGTTGTCAGACATATGTATGTCATCGGGAGAAACCGATGTTATAAATTCTTTGCCGTTTGCCGCCTTTATCGCGCCGTCCGCTATGTAATAAAGTCCTGCGCCGCCGCTGTCGATAACGCCTGCTTCTTTCAGAACGTCAAGAAGCTCGGGCGTGCGTCTGAGTGAAGCGTTCATCTCGTTTATGTAGTCGTTAGCGAAGCTTTCGAATGTGCTGTCCGCTGTGATACGGCTTGCCGCATACTCAGCCGCTTCTCTTGCAACGGTAAGAATTGTTCCCTCGGTAGGCTTGTTTACTGCGGCGTATGCGCTTTCAACACCTGATCTCAGCGCGCTTGCAAGTTCTTCAAGGTTTGCGTTTTCTTTGCCCTCAAAGCCATTTGCTATTCCCGCAAAGAACTGGGAGAGAATTACGCCCGAGTTTCCTCTTGCGCTCATAAGCATTCCGTCTGCGAGCATTCTTGACGCTTTATCAAGAGTAAGTCCGTCATGGATATCAAGACGGCTCAGTCCGCCGTTTATCGTCCTTGACATATTCTCGCCTGTGTCGCCGTCGGGAATGGGGAACACGTTGAGGTCGTTTACTATACTTGCATTGGCACGGAGATTAGCCGCACCGCCGCTCACCATATTTATGAATGTCTGCCCGTCAATTGTCTGTGTCTGCATTATATCAGCCCTCGAAAGTTACTTCTTTACCAAAGCCGAATACAGCGAGTGTGTTCGGTCCTACGGAAGCGCCTACGATAGGTCCGATGTAGCCGACATATATCTCGTCGCAGGGGATCTCTTTCTTTACCATTTCTCTGAGCTGTTCTGCTTCTTCGGCGCAGTCTGCGTGAGCTATGTAGATACGCTCCTGCTTAGTATCGCCGACAGCCTCTTTGAGCAGTGCGACTATCTCTGCAAGAGATGCGGCACGACCCTTTACCTTTTTGATAGGCGTGTTGTTGCCGTTGATATCGGAAATTATAATAGGCTTTACACCGAACAGGTTGCCGAAAAATGCGGAGGAAGCTTTCACTCTGCCTGCTCTTTTAAGGCAGTCAAGACTGTGAACGGTAACAAACATATTTATCTGCTTGCGCTCTGCTGTTATTCTGTCTGCAACTTCCTTTGCGCTCATGCCCTGCTTTGCATATTCGGATGCTCTTATTGCAAGCGCACCCTCTGCCATGCAGGAGTTCTTTGAATCAATGCAACAGATCTCGGCATCGGGATAGTCTGCAAGGAGCTTCTTTGCAACAACCTCACCTGTGTTCACCGAGCCCGAAAGCTTAAGCGAACAGCCAATGTATACAATATTGAAGCCGTCTGCAAGATACTTTGAAAATATCTTTTCAAATTCCTCCGCGGGCACCTGGTTTGTGAACACGCGCTCACCGTTGCGCATTATATCATACAGCTCCTTGGGAGTGTAATATTCAAAGTCAAGGCTTGCCCACTGCTCCTTATCCTTGTATGTGGTCTGCATACGGGCATAGTCAATGTCGTACTTTTCTCTTAAGTCCTTACCGATGTCCGCGCAGGAATCGGTGATGATTTTTACAGGTCGCATAAATTCCGCTCCTTTTTGATAAGATTGAAATATTCGGTTCAATGGGGTGTAGGCAACGTAATGTACATACCTATATAACATAAAATAACATTTAAGTTAAATTAAAATAAGTGTAAAATATTTATTACTCACCGCTTGACTTATACCCCATGTGTGTATTATAATATAAATGTGGCATAACTGCAATGGACGTTATGCGCGATTGTTGTGGGAAAATACCCACATATAGTCGTTTAAAGCGAAATAATATACACATTTGTTTAAAAATGTAGAATAAGGTGAATTGTATGACAGAAGAAAAAAAGCTTGACCGCAGAGTGGTAAAGACGAAAAAAGCGATAAGAAACGCGTTTGCAAAGCTTATCAGTGAAAAGGACATAAACAAGATAACTATCAAGGATATAGCGGATACGGCGGACATAAACCGCAAGACGTTCTATAACTATTACGGCGGTGTATATGAGATAATAGAGGAGATAGAAAAGGAGCTTGTAGGGGAGTTTGAGGACTTGCTCAGCGGCATTGATCTCAAAATGACTCTGCGTGATCCGTCGGTGCTGTTTTCAAGGCTCACCGAAAAGCTTACAAACAATCTTGAGTTCTACGGCTATCTGATGAAAGCATCGTCAAGTGCAAATCTTTTTGTAAACAAGGACGGCAAGCTTGACAAGTGCGTAAGGAGCGCTTTTGCGAGTCAGATGGATATAGACGAGCAGACGATCACTATTATGACCGACTTTATACTGTCCGGTATGCTTGTCGTGTATCACAGGTGGTTCAACAGCGACAGAAGTGCGGATATAGACAGCGTTTCGCAGACGCTCGGAAAGCTGTGCTGTGAGGGAATAGCGGGTATAGTCGGAGAAGTGTAAAAAGCTTGACTTTTATCATCTGCTGTGCTATAATACCCATAACTTAAGGGAGTAGACGGCGAAATATCGTGACAAGTCAACATACTGACAGAGCTTTACTGTCTGGTTTGTCTTAATTGTTGAGACTTGAGTACAGGATAACTGTACTTGGGTCTTTTTTTATTGCGTATTTTCGGATAAGCTCCCACATATTATATATTATAATCGGAGGACAAATTATGGGACTTTTGGAATTATTCCTTATTGCTGTGGGTCTGTCAATGGACGCATTTGCGGTGAGCGTCTGTAAGGGGCTGTCCGAGCGGCAGCTTAAAGCAAAGCACTATCTTATTATCGGTGCGTGGTTCGGCGGATTTCAGGCGATAATGCCGACTATAGGATATCTGCTCGGCTCGACATTTGAGCAGTATATCACTGCGGTCGACCACTGGATAGCATTTGTACTGCTGTGTTTTATCGGCGGAAATATGATAAGAGAGGCGCTGTCAAAGGACGAGGAGAAGCTCGACGCATCGTTCAGCTTCAAAACTATGCTGCTGCTCGCTATAGCGACAAGTATTGACGCACTTGCGGTAGGCATTACGTTTGCACTGCTCCCCGATGTTAATATAGTTGCGGCTGTGCTGTTTATAGGCGCAACAACGTTTATCCTTTCTGCGATAGGACTTAAGGTGGGAAATGTATTCGGTACGAAGTACAAGTCAAAGGCGGAGCTTGCGGGAGGTATTATTCTTATACTTATCGGTACTAAAATTCTGCTGGAGCACTTAGGGATCATAAATTTCTGATAATATATGGGGCTGTGACACAACCCGAAAAAGAAAAAGTGAGTCGAAGCGCAAAAAATAGTGCGCACGGCTCACTTTTTTGG
>CAKSTB010000017.1 GCA_934490165.1 uncultured Ruminiclostridium sp.
TTTACTGTTCATTTTTTCGGTGTCGTGCATTATCTCATCTTCTAACATTGGTGCCATATAGATACCTCCTATCCTATAAATTCGTCGATAGTCGGAATTTCATAGTCGGCTATCAATTCTTCTTCGCCTATTTCAGCAAGCACGTTCTGATGTTCGCTAAGCTGAGCATCCCTTGCGGCTTCTTCAAACTGTCGCTGTAGTTCTGCTTGTTCGATATGTTCTTGTTCCGCTTGTTTTTGCACGGACTGCTCACGCATTGCCTTTTCTTCTGACACTGACTGTTCCATAAGCTGTGCCATTTTTGTTTTTACCTCCTTTAACTTTTGAATTTGTTCATTATCGGAATACATCTTATTTATATCGGTATTGTTTGGCATTCCGCTTGGAAACGAACTGCCGACTTTATCGATAAGCGGATGTGATAATGTATCGAATTTGTACAACCAAAAAGGCGGATACTCATCGAGAAACTCGATCATATATCCGCCGTATTTCTTTTTGATTTTCGGTGACGCCTTAAACGCTCTTCGCAGTTCAGATGTAGTCAGTAGGTCACGACCTTGATAGCTTTCGTTATCTGAACTGCTGCCGCCGCTTGTTGTTCCTTGGCTGTGTCCCCTTGTGTCTATGCGCACAGTAGTCTTGTCGAGCATTTCTACTATGTACTTACGGGTATCCAAATCAGGTGCGCCGAGATAAGTAAACAGTGAGCAGTAACCTATAATACTTTCCCAGTTATCCTTATACAAAGCCTTTAGCTGAGGAAGCGACTGCAAGACAATACAAGCCCTGATGTTGTTTGATCGTATAACGGCAGTGATTTTATCGAAATTCGGTATCCGTCCTATATTTGCAAACTCGTCAAGTTCGACTGACACGAGCAATGGCAATCTGCCGTTATGCTTGAAATTAGCACAGTACATCAGTCGAGAGAAAAGCTGTGAATAGAACATATTGCAAATAGCCTTGTACGTTGTATCCGCAGGAGGAACTATCAGAAATATAGCTGTCTTTTCCACTCCGACATTGTCAAAATCCATTTCATCGATTACGGTTAGATCGTTAACGTCTTCGACTGCCCATAAGTCAAGACGTGTAGACAACGTTTTTGCTATGCCGCCCATTGTTTCTTCGGGAGTGCCTTTAATACCGTTCCAATTGATCGTAGCAGCATCGTAAGGGTGCTCGATAGCGTGTTTGTTAAGACAACGTGCAAGCTCACATAGTTCGTCTATTTTCCCGTTTTTGTATGTGATACTGTTAAGCAGACGGACTACACGACCAAAGCACTTAATTTCACCTTTGGCTTTCCAAAGATAAACCATAATTGCGGTAAGTAATGATTTTGCCGAACCTGACCAAAAGTCTTCTTTATCATCATCACCGGCTGAAGCGTTGATGAACGTGTTTGCCAATACTACTATGTCCTGTTCCTCGTTGATATAAACAAACGGATTATATGCGTTGGTTTTCTTTATGTTGATCAAGTTAAACACTCGCACTTTATATCCGTTTTCCATAAGCAATTTTGCTGTATCACGATACAATTCGCCTTTCGGATCTGTCACTACATAGCTACCGAACATCTGCATGATGTCAGGCTTGATCTTGCGAAATGATTTACCTGCTCCCGGACCGCCTATAACTATTTCATTGAGATTATGCGGTTCATAGTAACGCTTTTGAGGATTGTTGACCGTTACATAGAACCCGTTCCCGATAGGGATACCTGTCGTGTCACTGTTTTCCTTTTCGTCACGCTTAGTTGCCCATTCGGCACTTCCGGCTTCCACGCCTTTGTAATCATCGTAATTTTTACTGAACAGCATAAGTGCAAGCAGTGACAAAGCAACAACGTAAATATACCAAACAGAACCGTGCATTTGCATTATTGCACCGATGTCAAAAGGTGCTGTAAAAGTTGGATTAGTCCAATATGGCATAGATTTTATCAGCACCGACAAATTTAAATTATCCGATGATATGTTGTTGTCGTATGCGTAGCACTGTAAGCTGTAAATCAGATAAGATATAATCAGGAATGTGATTACACCTATAACGGAGATAAGTATAAGACCGGTCTTTAAGACGGATTTGCTGTTTTTGTGCCGCAATTTGTTTTTATTTGCCATTACACCCTCCTTTAAATGTGCTACAGGTAGCACAGATCAATTCTGCAATTGTGCTACCGGTAGCACGCTTTCTCAAACAATAAATGCCAATCAGCGTTTTCTCTTACGCTTCGATAATGGGAACACAAGCACCACAGCAGCACTCATCATTACCATTGATATGATAATAACCGCTGTCTGCGTAAAGCTGTCCTCGCTTGCACCTGTTGGGGGATTGTCCGGTAGCTTGCTGTTGTGCATATTGGCAACAAGCATTGCACCGTCACGGTCAATCGTTAACTGCTTATCATCCGGTAAAAGATAGCCTGCAGAAGCGTCATCTGCAACTTCGTGGATATTGTATTCTCCGGCTCTTAGATCTGTAATATGGATAATGCCGTTCTCATCAGTAGTGTAGATCTTACTGAATGACTGACCTGTGAACGTCTTTCCGGTTACTTCAAAGCTGAAGCCTTCAACCTTATTATCATAAGAAGTCTTTACTATCTTGATCTCGCCCTTCTGCGGAGCATTGATAAATGTTCCCTTACCCAGCTCGTCATTTGTAACGATAACTGTCTTGCCGTTTTCGGTTATCTCAAAGTAGTAGAAGTTTACGTCCTGCACGAAATAATCGGGAGCTTTTGTTTCCTTGAGATAATATTTACCGTATCTCAGGCCCTCATAGCGATATATGCCTGTTTCAGCTTCTGCCATTTTGCCGATCACTGTTGTCTTATCTTCGGCGTAAATCGTAAACTCTGCACCTGTCAGCTTATTGTTGGGATAGTCCTCATCAACTTTGGTGATTTCAACGTTACCACGCACAGGCTGTTCAACAAACGACTTGCCGTCCTCGGTGTTTGCAACGAATTTTTCGGCATTGGCGCTGTCTATGTTGATCGGATAATAATTATCATCAACAAGATAGCCTGTCGGCGCTGAGATCTCCTTAACAAGATACTTACCGTAAGGAACTTCATCAAGACTGTAAATACCATTGTTGTCTGTAAGATTCTTTACGAATGTATCTATATCCTTTTCGTAAGTACCGTTACCGTTCACATCTTTATATACTGCGTAAACAGAACCGGGAACGTACTTGCTTGTATTATCTGCGTCAACCTTGTTCAGAACGATTTTGCCAATCGGGATATTTGTAAAGTCGAGCGTTGCTGTCTTGTTATATTCTACAGTAACGTTCTGACTGTTGGGAGTAATATAGCCGACAATGCCCGTCGTAACTTCCTCTACTGTGTAATTGCCTATTCTGAGGTCAGCAACCGTTATTTTACCGTTTGTATCGGTTGAGAACGTCTTGTCATACTTCTGACCTGTAAGAGCAGTTCCATATACACGGAATTTCCAGCCGCCGAGCTTGCCGTCGGCACTGTGCTTGGAAATATTGATTGTGCCTGTCATAGCGTCATTCTCAAAGCCTTTGCCGACATTGGTTTCAACGTTAATGGTAGCTCCCGCTTCAGTTATGCTGAAAGCATAGAAGTTGTTATCAAGAATATAATTCTTCGGAGCTTTTGTTTCTTTTAATAAGTAATCGCCGTACTGCAGGTCGTTCAGCTGATATTCACCTGTGCTGATTTCTGTAAGCTTGCCGACTACAGTTGATTTATCGGTTTTGTATACTGTGAATTCAGCTCCGGTGAGCTTTTTATTCGGATAATCCTTGTCTACCTTTGTAACATGAACGTTACCAATAGGAATATTCGTGAATTCAAGTGAAGATGTCTTGTTATATTCGACTACGACATCCTGACTTTCGGGAGTAATATAGCCGACAATGCCCGTCGTAACTTCCTCTACTGTGTAATTGCCTATTCTGAGGTCAGCAACCGTTATTTTACCGTTTGTATCGGTTGAGAACGTCTTGTCATACTTCTGACCCGTAAGAGCCGTTCCGTACACTCTGAACTTCCAACCGTCGAGTTTGCCGTCGGCACTGTGCTTGGAAATACTGATTGTGCCTGTCATAGCGTCATTCTCAAAGCCTTTACCGGCGTTTGTTTCGACGTTGACTGTTTCATCGGCTGTTCTGATAGAGAATTCATAATATTCTTCATCCAGCACATAGTTTTCGGGAGCTTTTGTTTCTTTCAGAAGATAGTCACCATACTGTAAATCATCAAGCTGATATTCTCCGGTGCTTATCTCACTAAGCTTGCTGACTTCTGTAATGCCGTCAGTTTCGTATACTGTAAACTCAGCACCTGTCAGCTTGTTGTCGGGATAGTCCTTATCAACTTTTGTAACGTGTACATTACCTATCGGTATGTTAGTAAAATCAAGCGTTGCTGTCTTATCATATTCGACTGCAACGTCCTTGCTGTCGGGAGTAATATATCCGACAACGCCCTTTGTAACTTCCTCGACGGTGTAATTGCCAATACGCAGATTGCTTATTGTAATATTGCCGAGAGCATCTGTAGTAAATTTCTTATCGTACTTCTGTCCGGTCAAGGCTGTGCCATACACACGAAATTTCCAACCACTGAGAACACCGTCTGCACTGTGTTTTACAATACTTATCGTACCGGTCATTGCCTTGTTTGTAAACACTTTCTTTACCGAGCCGGCAGGAGTGATAGTAAAAGTCACGGGGTCGATTGAGAAGCTGTAACCTGTTGTGCCGGAAACCTCATAAACTGTGTATTCTTCTCTTGCGGGAAGCTCGTTTGCAATAAAGTTATATGTGGCTTTGTTCAGCTTTAATTCTGTACCGGTATTGTTCTCGCCTTTATAAGTATAACTGCCGTTTGAGCCTGTAAAGGTGAGATATTTGCCGTTGTGCTTGATTTTAAAAGCAACCTCGGCAAGTTTGTTATCGGGGATATTTTCAATAGCACCGTTTTCATTTAAAAACTTCTTGTCAATCTGCACAGAGCCTGTCTTAAGCTGATTGTCAAGCTCAATGTCATCAAGGTCGATTACGGTGTTTGGATCACCATTGCCCAGGTCAATACGCTGGTCCCGGTTATCAACATCGTAATCCGTACCGCTGTACGTTTCGATTACAGCCAAGTAATACGGAGTGGTGTTAGTGCCGAACGATATAGTCATTTCGCCATTGTCATTCAGCTTGAGATTTGTTGCTGATGTTTTGGTTGACGAAAGCCCTTTGTATGTATAATTACCGTTAGAACCGGTAAATTCTACATAGTATCCTGCGGGAGGATTTGACGAAACGCTACCGCTGAAACCGAGTACCTGAAGATCTACAGTAACCTTAGCGTACTGTTCTTTTAGCTGTGCGGCTGTCAGATTGTCCTCATCAGAGAAATGTTTTCTTATAACAACAACAGGTGTTGATTTGTTTGTAAAAGATACGCTTTTTGTTTCGCCCTTGTTGGCGATAGTAACGGTCTTTGTCTGTGTTTTCGGATTGTAACCGCTTGCGTTATTTATCTCTGTTACAGTGTATGTTCCCATCGGGAGCTTGCTTACATTAAACTTACTGCCGCTGAGTTTCAAGCTGTTGCCGGTAGTCTGAGTACCTGCATACACATACGCTCCTGCCGAGCCTGTGACCTTGATAAACTTGCCGTCGCTGTCCTTTACCATAAAGAATACGCTTTTCTCAAGATTTGCGATCTGAGCAGATGTAAGAGTTGTATCGGACAGCCATACTTTCTTTATCTGAGCCGTACCGCTGTCCTCGCTGTTTACGAAAGACACGGACGATGTTTTATCTCTTGAGATGGTAATTGTCTGAGATGCTTTGTTGACAGAATAGCCCTCCGGAGAGCCGTACTCATATACGGTATACTTGCCTGTGGGAAGATCTGAAACAACGAACTTACCCGTGCTGGGATTTACATACAGTGATGTTGCTGTAGTTGTTGTTCCGGCAAAAGAATATGAACCGCTGTACTTCGAGCCGCTGACGGTGATATATTTGCCGTCTGCGTTCTTAATACGGAAATATATCTGCTGATTTTTTGCGTTTGCGGATATTGCGTTACCGTTTGTATCCACCCAAGTTTTTATTACTTCGCCCGTTCCGGTATTTCTTGTATTCGTGAACGTTACCGTTCCTGTGCCGCCCGCCGTAACCTTCACCGTCTTACTAAGGTTACTGCGTGTATAGCACGGTATTCCTGCTCCATCAGTACAATACTCATAGACCGTATATGTTCCTGCAGGTAACGATTTTACTAAAAAAGTGTTACTTGAGTTTAATTTGAACTGGCTCACGGATCCGCTTGCAGAGTAGGTGTAGCTACCTGCACTGCCTGTAGCCTTGATTGTCGTACCCGAACTGTTCTTTATCGTGAAATAGATGTCGTTGTTGTCGGCTTTTGTACCGGAGGTATCATTCTTATGATTCCAAGCTTTTTTGATCTGAGCTGTACCGCTGTCTTTACTGTTTATGAAAGATACTGACGCTGTTTTGCCATTTGAAATTGTAATCGTCTGAGAAGCTTTATTAACTGTGAACCCTTTAGGCGAGCCATACTCATACACGGTATACTTGCCTGTAGGAAGATTTTTAACGATAAATTTGCCGGTATCAGGATCAACATACAGTGATGTAGCTGTAGTTGATGTACCCGTAAACGTATATGATCCACTGTACTTCGTACCGCTGGCAGTTATATATTTTCCGTCAGCATTCTTGATCCTGAAATATATCTGCTTATTTCTCGCTGTGTTGCTGCTTGCAGCTATAGTTTTGCCGTTTGTGTCTTTCCACGTCTTTATAATCTCGCCCGTGCCGGTATTTCTCGTATTCGTGAAAGTTACTGCTCCTGTGCCTCCGGCTGTAACAGTTACTTTACGGCTTAAATTCTGACGTGTATAATATGGAACAGCGCTACCGTCATTGCCGTATTCGTAGACCGTATATGTTCCTATCGGAAGCGATTTTAAGGCAAACGTATTACTGCTATTAAGTTTGAAATGCGTTACCGAGCCGCTTGCAGAGTAGGTATAGCTACCGGCACTGCCTGTAGCCTTGATTGTCGTACCCGAACTGTTCTTTATCGTGAAATAGATGTCACTGTTGCTTGCCTGTGTGCTGGAGCTATCGTGTTTGTGTTCCCAGACTTTCTTGATCTGAGCTGTGCCTAAACTGTCAGAATAAATAGCAATTTTGGCTTCACTCGGGTCGTAATCCTGTACAAATGTTGCAGAACTCTGTGAGCCGCTACCTGAAATCATATACATAGGAGCAACGTCAATAATATTGCTCTGATATTTATTGCTGTCACGCTTAGCAGTCAGCGTTATAGCCGATCCGGATGGGATAGGCTTTGTTGACTTTATAACGAGCTTACCCTCTGTATCTGTAATGATTGAAAGGTAACTGTAATTCTTGATTGCCGTCTGCCAGTCATAATACTTAGATACATTTTTGCTGTCTGTCAGCGTTATTGTAAACGTTCCGTCGCTGTTTGTTGTCATTTTCTTTTTTGTAGGTGTATCATTTTTACCTACAGCATATGACGGAATTGTCGTATGGCTTAACATCTGCTCTTTGATTTTGTTGTAGCAAGCCTTAACATTTGTAGCCATTGTGCTTGGCATATCTTCTGTGAATACTGTGATTGCTGTACTTTCAGAAGAGTTATTGAACCAACCGTCACAGATATTCCAGTTAACAATCTGAGTTGCGATACGCTCAGTATCGGCATTATATCCGTATTTTGCTGTTCCCTGGTAACCGTAAATAAGGACATGTTTGATATTGAGCTGCTGTGCTCTTGACAAATCGTTGTAATATCTCTGAGCCGTATAATCGCTTGTCCAAGCATCCTTTGAGGACTGAATACAATACGCTACCTGTCCTGTTGGGCTACCAACATTGAGTTTGATTATCTGTCCGTATGTGCTTGTGTTCAGTCTGCCGTTGAAGTTATATGAATAATCGTACCAGTCAACATATAACTTCTGATTTGAGCCGTTTACGATATTCATTATTGTAGCCGCAAGCGTATTTACACTTATTGCCGACATAGCAATAACGACAGCTAAAACTAAGCTCAACATTTTTCTGAGTTTGTTTTTCATACCGATTTCCTTTCTTGGTTTGTATTTGTATATATAAAAAAGCAGTCCTATGAAAAGACTGCTTTGAATTTTCGTATTAAATTTTACATTCAGAAAAGAAAAGAGCTTTGAACAGTTAATTCCAAAGCTCTAATATATTCAGTTGTTTGCTTTTAATATTTGTCTTTAACCCATACACGGGAAGAATACATATGCTGTCAAGTCCTGGCAAGCAGTATGATTTTCTGGATTTTTAACGCCTTCAGATTTAAGCCATTGGAAATATTCGCTTGCGAGGCAGTAGTCTATGCAAGTAGAAAAACCTTGACTTTCATTGAATTCATAGAACTGGCAAAGATACTCTATAGCTTGTTTTTTGGAATACAAGCTATCGGGATGATTGGAATAAACCTGCGTCCAAGTGCTGTGTTGATATACTTTGCCCTTTGTTGTACCGACATCTGATGGTTTAAAAAATGCATATCCATTGTCTTTAGCATACTTTTCACAAGCCTTTAATATATCTTCACAGTCCTGCTTTGTAAATCTCCAGTTATCTTCGGCAGGCTTGCTTTCCTGCTTCTTCGTTGTTGTCTGTGAAGGCTTAGGTGCTTCAGCTTTCTTCGTGGTTGTTGTAGTCTGTATAACGGTCTTGCTGTCGCTCAGATAATCACCGTGAATAAAGCTATCGTCAGAAAGTTTGAAGTAACCTGTATCGGTCTTAGCCGTAACAGTAACTTTATCGTTTACATTATAAGCCTTAACAGCTTCGGCACCGAGTACAGCTTTCTTACGACTATAGCAATCAGTGTTGACATACTTTGTGGCACTTACCTTTTCCTCAGTCCACTCAGGAGCAGGCTTTGTAGTTGCTGCTGTTGTTGTCGTTTCCGGCTTTGCCGTTGTGGTCGCTGTAGAGGTCGTTTCAGCCTTTTTTGTTTCCTGTGGCTTTGTGGCGGTCACTGCTGTAGTAGCGGTGGTCTGAGCTGTAGTTGCTTCGGCTTTCGGCTCGACGATCTTATCTATCACTGTTCCCGTCACTGCCGGAGCGGTCGTTGTAACCGCCGTTTCGGGTACGGAGGACGTTGTGCTGTTTGCATTGCCTGCCGTGCAGGCACTGGTCAGTATTACGCTGATGAGCGTTATTGCCGTGAGTATGGTGTGGGTACGTTTCATTTTGTCCTCCTTTGTGGTGTGGGGTGGTGATTATGCTTACTTGCCGAGAGCCTGCTTTATCTGTTCTTCAGATAAGCCCATCGCTTTGAGGTTGGCGAGAATTTCGGCACGTTCTGCGGCTCTGCCTTTCTTAAGTCCGACTGCTTCGCCCTCGGCTCTGCCTTCCGCTCTGCCTGCAAGCTTTGCAGAACGTTCAAGGCTTGCTTGGTCGTTAATATACTTTTCTCTTGAAATTGCGTCAAATCTAAGCTGTTCGGTTTCACTGAAATATTTGAATTTGCTCATATGTCCATTATCGCACTGATCTCTGCGTCGCTTAGTCCCTTTTTCTTCATCTTTGCGATTATCTCAGCACGTTCTGCGGCTCTGCCCTCGGCTCTGCCTTCTGCTCTGCCTTTCTTAAGTCCGACTGCTTCGCCCTCGGCTCTGCCTGCGAGCTTTGCAGAACGTTCAAGGCTTGCCTGGTCGTTAATATACTTTTCTCTTGAAATTGCGTCAAATCTGAGCTGTTCGTTTTCGCTGAAGTATTTCAGCTTTGTGATTGCCTTATCAAGCGTCGAATCCTTTGCTGTTTCTAACATATCAAGCTCCTCCTCCGTTTCTGCATTCAAGAATCTTAACCAACGTTCTTTTTTACTCTGAAGATTGGTTTTCCTGTGATTGAGTTTTTCAAGTTCGAAAAACTGTAATGAAAACTTATCGGTCAATACATCGTTATGTTTTTCTTCTTTGGGTACATATATTGAGTGATACTGCTCTCTTTCCGGGAACATCGAATAGCCGAGAATGTTAAGTGAAATTGTCATCGGCAGTTCGCTGTATGCGTCACCGGATTTAAGTGAGCCGGTGAATAATTTCGACCAGTAGAACAATGCCCTCTCGGCGTAGTCAGACCTCTGATTCAACTGTATCTCTACATTGATAAGCCTGTACTTATTCTCCGTCTTATCCTTTTCACTTTGCAATTTGACATTGAGGTCAAGTCTGCTTACCTTTCCATCGGGGCTATCCGGCATCAGCTCATTCTTTGTTATCTGAATGTCAGCTATCTTTTCGTCTTCCGGTAATTCGAGTATTGCGTCAAGCAGCCCTATCAGAAGTTCGTTATCGCCATCGTCCGTAAACAACTTCTTGAATATTATATCCAGCTTCGCCTTTACTATATTTCTTGCCATTTGTGCATCTCCTTTCGATTCGGTACTATTTCCTCAAGTATATTGTAACATAAAAACGGACAAAAGTCCAGCGAAACACAGCGAAAACATATACAAAATATAGTATTGTTTTTTGTTCGTTTCGCCGATTTTTACAAACTTGTTACATTGTGCTACCTGTAGCACAAAATAAATATATAGAAAACTGCCGCCGAACGATTATCTGTTAACGCTTCACGCTTGTTGCGGTTGCCTGTGTTTCCTGCTGTTTATTTGCTGTAGTTGCAACATTTTTATATGCAGCTATCACCTTGTTGCTCAGTTCATTGTGGAATTCCTTTGTAACCGGATTGGCAACATTCTTGTATTCGCCGGCAGAATTTTTATACTGCGGCATCTGCAAAAACATTCCGTTTTCACCGTCAAAGACTTTCACACCTGACACAACAAAGCAATCATCCATTGTTATCTGAACAAATCCTTTAAGATTGCTGTCAGGATTATTGTTAGGAATAACCTTGACCTTTGTAGCAATTGCTTCAGGCTCACTTTTAATTACAGCAGTAGCATTGTTTTCATAGGCTGTCATTACAGCTGTGTTTATAGCTTTGCGCATTTCGGCGGTAACCGGATAGCAGTCGTCATAGTACTGATTATCTTTACCGAGATGATTCGGCATAGCGACATACATTCCCTTTTCGGTTCCAATGACCTTAATGCCGCCAACGGCAAAGTTGCCGTTGAGTACGACTGTGGCTAAAGCTTTTAACTTGCTTTCCGGGTTGTCAAGCTTTGTTATTCTTGTTGTTATATTCATATAAGTACCTCCTGTTACGGATACAATCAATATCATATCCTGTTCTGTTGCGGTTCGGCGGCAGATTTCAGCATTACAGCTTTTTATGATTTTCTGTTTCGGATGCGGCTTTAAGAGATATTTCCCGCATTGTTTCAAAATCGGATTTCAGAAAACATATTGTAGTTTCCCGTGCATTGATTTTAGCGGAATATTTGATGTTGCGCTCAGACAGCTGATTGATCACCTTTTGAGCTATGCTGTTGTTTTTGAATAACTTGTACGCTACCTCGCCTTCAGCCGTCAATTCCGCATGGTTAATGTTCCCGCATAATATCTGAGTAGACAACAGCCCGTATTCAGATAACACCTTTTCTTTGAGTAATTGTCCGAAACGGTCATTCAAAGGGACTGCCATATCATAGTAATTACCATCTTTACTTTTAATTTTTGGCATTTCATAATCTATTGTTCCGTCATGGCAGGTTATTTTAATGCCTGAAATAACAAAACTGTCTGACAGCCTGATTTCTCCCGATGCAGGAACATTATCGCCGTATGCAGTTGTTTTATGAAGTCTTACTGTGATCTTCATATCCACCGGTGATTTATCGGCTAACGGAGAAGAGGAGTTATCTACATAATTTTTTATAACGGAATTGATAATATCCTCTTTAACCTCCGAACGTGTAGGAAACGCCATATCATAGTATTTTCCGTCACTGTTACGATTACTTGGCATTGCTACATACAACGCATCGTCATCTGTGCCTATATCAATTATTCTAAAGCCGTGAATAGCTATGTTGTTGTTTAGAAAAACAGTAGCATAAGCTTTAACCGGACTTTTGTTATCTGTATTTTTAATTACTTTTGACTGTATATTCATATAACCGTATTGTGCTACCTGTAGCACAATACAGTTTCTCACCTCTTTCTATATTTTGATTGTGCTACCTGTAGCACAATTTACTGAACGATTATTGTCAACTATATTGTCAAGAATCGGTTTATCGATGATATTGACTTTTGCGATTATTCTTTCACCCGACATCCGAAGATGATAGCAAATACCTGATTGTTTAAGTTGCTCAACATCGTTCTGACTTATATGCGCATAATAGTAGTTCTCATTCGCCAATTTGCAAATATCGCTGTAAATATCACCGTTCACTACATCAACGATCTCACCTTTCCACAGTTCTCCGTGCAGTCCTTTGTGATTAATATTGTTTTTGGCTTTTACAGATGTACCGCCTGCCTTTTCCCACTCCAATAGATTTTTATTATAATCGTCTATCAAAATATCTTTATCGGTGAGTTGATGACCGATAGCTTCTGACTTTGGTACATTCAGAGAAGTAAAAATTCTGTGATCTTTATCTATGTTAGGCAGATACTTATCAAGCCATTGGTTTTTTTCGTCCAATGAGCAGGAATTTAACGTAGCCGATAAAATATAAATCTCCGCCGTGCTATCATTCGCTAATTTCTCAATAGCTGCTACAGCGTTTTCAAACGGCTTTAAATCTCTGAAAAAACCTTTTTCGAACATACGTTCAAGATACAAGTTTTCGTCGTGAAACCTTGCGATAGTTCCGTCCATGTCAATATAGATTTTTGTTTTTTCTTGTAATATGGGAATATTACCGGAGGCTACTTGTTTGCTAACGCCTTCCAATTCATTTATAATTGCTTTTTCCCAATCATCAAGATTATTCGGAAGCGAGTTTTTGAAGCGCTCGGAGTTCAAACGGGATGTATGCTCAAAAAATTCCTTTTCTATGCTTTTCTCACCACGAAAGCCGATATACCATTCATTGAGCAACAAAGGAATGAATTTTGCAACGAAAATATCATTCATTTCATCTCTGTCGAGCTTTTTTGATGCATACATTGCATTATCTCCAAACCATTCCGTGATACGATCGGGTTCGGGTGTATTGTGCCTTATTTCATATCTTGCTATCAATTCGATTTTATCAACTGTGGACAACTTTTCCATATTATAATCCTTTCTCAGTCAAGTTGTGCTACCTGTAGCACAAACACGTGTGCGGTGTGTTTTTTTCACACCGCACAGCTTTGTTTACAGTCAGAAAATTATAATACAACTTTTTTTGCATTCATAATTGTTTCTGCTTTTTCCTTATCATCAATACCAACCCGTATTATTATGCTACCGTCTGATTTGGTTTGCTTTTCAAAAGAAACAGACGCATTAGTTAAAGCATCTACCTGTTCATCGGTAGCAGGAAAGTAGTAGCAATCAGGTATATCTTCTTGCTTTTGCTCATCGGTCGCACCGGAAGATATAAGCTTCTCAACTTCTATCTGTCGCTTAGTTTTAGCCTTTAATTCTTCTTCCCGTGCAAACGGTTTCTGCACCTCAATCTGTGCAGTTTCATACTGTGTCTGTATATTCTTAAGTTCAACTTTTGCATTTTCGATATGCTCAGATAAACGTCCGATTGCATTGTCGATACGAGTTATGTTACCGTTTGCGTCCTCGCCAAGTGATACTTTTTGTGTTGTTGCACCTTTTAATGCAATTTCATAACAATGCACTACGCCTGAACTAAACTGCAGTTCCATATCAAAACCTCTGTATTTACCGATTGCTATCGGATCAGGGTTATTCATTTGCTTGCAGAACTCTAAGATAGCTTTTCCGGCATCGGCTTTTTCTGAAATGTATTTGCCGTCAATTTCAATGCCGACAAAGCTGTCATCGGAGGGCTTCGGATGTGCTTTTGCTGTAGCTAAGTCCTGTTCCAACGCTTTTATAGTGTTATTCAACGCCGCAATCTTCTGAGGATAGAATTTAATTATTTTATCCTCAAGGTTGTATTTTTCGGAAAGATAGTTAGCTTTCAATAGTTTCAGCTTTTGAACCTGAATGTCTAAATCCATTTTTTCTTTGATATACGGATTGCCTGTTGCAAGCATTTTGATCTCCGCATAAGAAAGTGCGGTTTCGTCTATATCATCAGCGGATCTTACCGGTGATTTACTTGTCATAATCTGACTGGCAAATTTTTGTTTGCCTTCAACGAGCTGATAAAGGTAAGCGTCAAAGGTTTGCTCTGTAACATACCTGTAGATTTCAACTTCGGGATTAGAGTTGCCCTGACGAATAATTCTTCCTGCTCGTTGTTCAAGATCTGACGGTCGCCACGGACAATCTATATCGTGCAGGGCGATAAGCCTGTCTTGAACATTCGTGCCGGCTCCCATCTTTTGAGTTGAACCGAGAAGCACTCTGACTTCGCCTTTGCGTGTCTTTTGGAATAACTCCTTTTTCTTAACATCGGTGTCTGCTTCGTGGATAAAGCGGACTTCACTTTCGGGAATGCCTCGCTCAATCAACTTCTTTCTGATGTCATTATACACCGAAAAAGTGCCGTCGTTCTTTGGAGTAGATAGGTCGCAGAACACAAGCTGCGCTGATTTCTTGTCGGCTGTTTCTTCCCATATGCGATAGATGTTATCAATACAAGCGTTGATTTTACTGCCCTCAAAGTCGGGAAGCATCTCATTCAGCATACGCTGATCAAGCGCAAGTTTTCTGCCGTCATTTGTTATTTTCAGCATATTGTCTACACTGGCATCAACGTTTCCTTTTCGCACGAGCTCAGCACGTTCGGCGAGCTTTGCGACCATATCTTTTTGTATTTCTGACGGTTTTACAGCAACGCTATGAAAATTTGCTTTAGGAACCGGAAGTTCCAACATATCGGCTGTACGTATATCGGCAACTTCTTTAAACATTGACATAAGCTCCGGCAAATTAAAGAACTTAGCAAATCTTGTCTTTGCCCTGTAACCTGTACCCTCAGGCGTAAGCTCTATTGCGGTAACGGTTTCGCCAAAAGTAGAAGCCCAGGCATCAAAATGCTGTAGTTCGTTTTTTGCAAGGGTGTCATATTGTAAGTAACGTTGAATGGTGTATAATTCCACCATACTGTTTGAAATCGGAGTACCGGTCGCAAATACAGTTCCTCGACCGCCTGTAAGTTCATCAAGGTATCGGCACTTCATAAAGAGGTCGGAAGATTTTTGTGCTTCTGTTTGTGCAATACCGCCGACATTTCGCATTTTTGTGTAAAGGTAGAGGTTCTTGTAATAATGACTTTCGTCAATAAATAGCCTGTCGACACCTAACCCCTCAAAAGTAACTACATCATCCTTGCGTGACTGATCGTTAAGCTTTTCAATTTTCTGACGAATAGTTTTTTTCGCTTTCTCAAGCTGTTTTATCGAGAAATTTTCTCCTCGATTGCGTTTTAATTCGGCAATGCCGTTTGTGATTTCGTTTTCCTGCTGCTCGAGAGAAGCTCTTTGACGCTCAATGCTCATCGGTATTTTTTCAAATTGTGAATGACCGATAATTACAGCGTCATAATCTCCTGTAGCAATACGACCGCAGAACCTCTTGCGATTTTTAGTTTCGAAGTCTTTTTTTGTTGCTACTAAAATATTCGCAGAAGGGTAAAGCTGCAAGAACTCGGCAGCCCATTGCTCGGTGAGGTGGTTCGGAACTACGAACAGCGACTTGTTGCAAAGTCCTAACCGCTTTGATTCCATAGCTGCGGCTACCATTTCAAAAGTCTTGCCTGCGCCGACTGCGTGTGCAAGAAGTGTGTTTCCACCATATAGAATGTGTGCGACAGCGTTTCTTTGGTGTTCTCTGAGTGTAATCTCAGGGTTCATTCCGCTGAATACAATGTGACTGCCGTCATATTCACGAGGACGAATTGAATTGAACCTTTCGTTATATAACTTGCAAAGCCGTTCTCTGCGTTGCGGATCTGACCATACCCATTCCTGAAAGCCTTGCTTTATAAGCTCCTGCTTTGATTGAGCAATAGCCGTTTCTTTTTTGTTAAGCACAGGTTTTCTGCTTCCGTCAATATCTTCAACATAATCGAATATACGTACATCCTTTAAGTTCAATGTTTCTTCTATGATCTTGTACGCATTGATTCGAGATGAACCGTATGTGTTATAAGCCTTAACATTACTTCTGTCGTATGATTTCCCGTCAATGCTCCATTCACCTGTGTACTGTGAATAGTGTACAACTATACTGCTTTTGACATAAGCCGGTGTATTTAAAAATTCGTGAACGAATTGCTGTACAACATCGATCGGCAACCAAGTCGAGCCTAACCGTACAGATATTTCGCTTGCTGTCAAGTCTTCAGGCTGAACCTTTCCTAACGCTTCAATATTAATGTTGAACGAAGAATCGGCTTCTGCAAACTTTTTGGCGATTGCAAGCTTTTCTCTGACATTGCCGGACAAATATTCATCTGCCATGAAATACTTAACTTGATTATCGTCATTTCCGTTATAAAGAGGGTTTAAAAAAATTACGCCTTTTAGATCGTTGAAAATCTCATCTTCCTCTTTTCCGGTCAGACGTTTCATGTATTCCATATCAATTATAGCTTTTTCGCCGATAGACACAGCGAGTGCTTCGCTTGCCGTATCGACCTGTGTAACAGGCTTATGCGGCATTATCGTTCTCTTAAAGAAAATATCCGCTTTACGTTCAAAATCACCTTCATCGCCGATTATCTCAAGGGCAGATAAAAGTGCAAAAGAACTGTCATCGCCAAAAGCAGATTTGTTAGCTCTGCTGTTGATATGACCGTATTTATTAACGTAAGTGTCGTAAACCGCATTAAGCTTTGCCTGTTCTGCCTTTATCTCTTCATCGGGATAGTCTTCTGATTGTAGTTCTATCAGGTTGCGAACGCAATCTCTTATTCCGATCATACCCTTAATTCGGTTTTCGGCAGTTGCCGATACCTCTATAGGCGCCATACGGGAATTTTCACGGAAATAGATTTTATCGTCCACTACCGTGTAAGAAAAATTTCTTACCGTAGGGTTGGCAGGAATCGAATTATCTTCTTCCTCAAGCTCATCGGGTACCACATATTCGGAAATCTCTCCGTGTATATTTGCTACCGCTTCCGATAACAATTCTGAAAGATCGGCATTTTCAAACGGCACGCAGGTTACTTCTTCGCCAAAGCGACCGCTTACGGTTTTCATCTCGCCGAGTATCATTTCCGGATTCTGTACAAAATATGAGTTCATTGTGATACCGTTTTCGTCAGTGTCAAGATGAACCCAATCCCGTTCAATATCAACGAGCCTGTCACGCTTTTGCAGGAATAAAATATCTGACACAACCTCTGTACCTGCATTGCCCTTAAAGGTATTATTCGGCAGTCTGATTGCGCCGAGGAGTTCTGCCCTTTGTGCTATATATTTTCTGACAGATGAATTTGTCTTGTCCATCGTGCCTTTACTTGTAACAAGAGCCATAATACCGCCGGGACGTAACTTATCCAAAGACTTTGCAAAGAAATAGTCGTGGATAAGGAAATTATACTTATCGTATCTCTTATCAAGCACCTTGAAATCACCGAACGGAACATTGCCGATAACTCCGTCAAAGAAGCTGTCCGGCACATTCACTTCTTCAAATCCCTGTGCCGCTATTGAAGATTTCTGATAAAGCTGCTGTGCAATGCCTGCCGAGATTGTATCAATCTCAACGCCGTAAATCTTTGTGCTTTTCATTGACTTTGGCAGCATACCGATGAAGTTACCGATACCGCAGGACGGTTCAAGCAGGTTGCCCTCCTTAAATCCCATCTGTTCCATTGCCTTGTATATGGCATTGATTACATCGGGAGGGGTGTAAAAGGCGGTCAGTGTACTTTCTCTTGCGGCGGCATATTCTTCGGGTGAGAGTATAGTATAAAGCTCCGCAAACTCATTTGCCCACGCTGAATTATTCTCGTCAAAGGCTTCGGGCAAACCGCCCCAGCCGACATATTTAGACAGGACGAGTTGTTCTTCGGGTGTGGCAAATCTGTTTTCAAACTCACATTCTTTGAGTACCTTTATTGCTTCTGCATTTCTACGAAAGCGTTCTTTCTTGCCTACTTGTTCAACGGGATTGAAACGCAAATCAAAGTTATTTCGCTCTGACATCGGAACATCGGGGTGCAAGTCGAAGCTCTTTACCTTTGACTTTTTCCTCTGTTCCCAAGCAGGAGCAACCGTTTTTTGTTCTTTGTCGGATATGTCATCGGGGATTTCATCAAAATCGGCGGTATCGTGAACAGGCTCGGCGATTATTTCAGGAGTTTTCTCCTGCGTTCCGAATTGCCTGTCAAGCTCCTCGTGACGGTCGTATTCCTGTTTTGCAGCGGTAATCAGCGCTTCGCCGAGAGTTTCCCACGAATGCGTAACCTCAAATCCGCCCTTGGTGCGGAATGTGATGCTTTCCTCGCTTTTTGTTGCGGAAATATCAACATCGTCTATACCGTCCTTGCTGCCGAAAAATTCGATATGGTTGAGCTTGCCGTACATACCCTTTGCAAGCTCCGCACGGACGTCCTCGCCGTTGTGATACCTTGTTGTTATATCCTCAAATTTGTCTGCGGTCATACCTGCGCCGATAAGCCAACGGCTGCTTGTGCCGCTGTATTTCTGCGCTTTTTCGTAATTAAACAGCTTGTCGGCAAGTGTGTCCATTTCATCACTTGCAAGCTGATTGTCCGCAAGCAAGGTGAGGTTGTCAGTCAGAGTGCGCCTCGCTTTGCGTTCTTCAAGGGATAATGTAAAGTCGGGGACTTCCTTAAAGCCTGCGCTGTCAACAAAATGCGCCGTGATTTTTCCGTTCTGCTTAACGCAGATAATGTCACTCACCGAAAGGGAATGTCCGTGGAAATCTTCGGGACGATTGACGTTGAATTTTGCAAAAATATCCTCAAGCGTTTCGCTTTCCTGCATTCTGCCACGATACACCTGATTGTAATTTTCACGGTCGGCATACATTCCGTGAGCCTGCATATATTCGCTGTTTGTAAAGCGATAGTCCCTTAATTCCTCGCCGTCTTTCAGCTGATAAATGGCATATCTCGGCTCGGTCAGAGCAAACAGCTTGCCAACGTAATTTTCTTCTCGGCTTGATATATCCTCGCTGTCAGTCATAAATTCCTCAACAGCCCCATCAAAGCCTGCGCTGCCCCTGTCAAGCGTTTCCTGCTTGCAGTTTTCAAGCAGATATTCCATAGGGTCGTCTTTTAGAACTGCATTGAAAATGTCGTCATAGGTGAGGTAGTTGTACACCAGCTGACCGCCTGCGGCACTGTCGGGATTGTAGTAAATCCAAGTGACCTGCTCAATTTCGGGCTGAACGTAGAATTTATCCACATCGGACGGAATTTCGGGCTTCTGACTTTCAGCTTTTTCCACGGAATTTTGCTGAATTTCTTTTCCGCTTGCAGCTACAAGTGCCGTGAGCTTTTCTCTGTAACCCTCAATTTCTTCTACAGAAATCCATTCGGGTTTTGCGTTATCGGAAAACGAGTTATAAAGCTCAAGCATATTATGGATGTGCGTATCAACGTTTTCACCGTCAAGATAGCGTATAGCACCTGCGCCGCCGTTGCCGAGCATATAGTTACAATCGGATTGCATACGGCTTAAAAGCTGATAGCGAAATTTATCGTCCGAGTTTTTTCCCGGAGAAACAGAAAAAGCAGAGGCTTTTGTAACCTCTGCTTCATATTCTGCTATGAAAGCCGTTTGTTCATTGATTGACGGTAACGGCTTAATGTTGCTTAAACGCTCATTATTATCTGCTGAGTAACTATCTCTTGAACTTCGTGCCTGAGATTGTTCATCAGCTGAACCCATTTCATCATATCTTTCGCTTTCAGCTCTTCTGTCAGCCCCTGTTTTACCGACATCTCTTTGATCAGCTCGTCCTCCAGTTTGAGCGCTCTCTGTTCCGTTTCTGCGAGGTACTGTGTTAACTGACAACTCGTCATCAGATTGTAGTACATTATCTTGTGGTGCTGCTTCAGATATTCCTTTTTCATCTGTGCCCATTTGCCGAGTGTTACCTCCTGCTGTTCCGGTAATGAAAGATCCGGAATCAGATAGTCGCCCTGCATTGTGTAAGTGATTTCTTTCATAATTAGAACTCCTTTCGCTATTATAGCTTATATTGTTGTCAGGCATTATCGCCTGTTGATTTTCCTTTTCAATTGCACGAACCGTTTTTGCGACTACACCGAGTCCCATTTTGGCTATATCGCTTGTGGCATATCCGATAGAGTTCAACAATTCATGTGTGCTGAAATATTCTATACCCTCAAAATCGGATTCGGTTAACCCACTGTCTGCTCCAAGACGTTCGGAAATCATATACACTACGCTGTTTTTTACAAGTCGTTTGTATATTTCTTCAGCTTCATCAGTACTTATATAGTCTATTTCACTGCCTGTTCCGTTTCTGATAAAATTATAGATATAGTCATCTATGTTGTCATCCACTGCATTAGATACGCTTTCTTTAATTACGCTTTCAAGACTATCCAAGTCGCTTAATGTGCCAAATGTATTTTTTAATGCTTCCGTAACATCGCTTTGATATTCGTCAGACATTTTCCATACCGGAACTTCTCTTGACCGTTTTGTTCCGTGTGTATCGGTGATGTCAAAGTAGTATTTAAGTCTTTGGCTTTTGCCCGAAGAATCCTCAAATACTGCGATGCCTTTTGCACCTCTGTTGACCCATCTGCCGAATGCTGTGTTCCAACGTTCGATTTCTAATACCGCCGTTGCGTCCGGACGCTGAGCAAACAGTAACAGCTGTTCGTCAAAACGTAACTTGTAATTTCTGCAAGCAGTTCTTAAGAACGATTGCCACGCTCGAGCGTCTTTCGTCACATCGACAATGATTTGATCGTACAAATCATTTATCAGTTCGTACTTCCTTGCCATATCTATACCTCCGTTTTTTCTGCGGCTCACTTCTTAGTAAGCCGTCATCATTTTATATAAAAAGTCGGAGAATAGATTTCGCTGACTTTATTATAACACTTTTCGTTGCGTTTGTCTATCATTATAACATTAAATATTAAACAAATTAAAACTGGATTTTTTGTTGCTTCTGCTATTTTTCTTTTCTGAGTTGTTTCAGTAGTTGATCAATTTCCGTTTCGTTTTTCCTAAGGAAAACTATATTATACTTATCGCCTTTTTTTAAATAGGCAAACTGTATACCGGATCGCTTTATGTTGTCAAGCAATTCGGGGACAACCATTCTATATTTAGGTTTCTCGCCGTTTACTGCGGCTAAACGTTTTATTTCTTTGTTTAGTCTGTTATTTCGTTCATACTCTGTTTCCTGCTTGCTCTCATCCGCAGGGTAGAGAATTTTAGTAATGAGTTCTTTGGTGTCCGGCATAAATGCAACATTATATTTCCCGTCGTCCTTAGGAAAAGCCGCAAGCTCGATTTCATTCAATTTTAAAAGCTCGAGCTGAATTTTTGTAACGATCATATAGCTGAGCTTTGTATTTGAAGAAGCGGCGAGATCTTTTAATCGTTTGTATTTTTGTGAATTGATCAACTTATCTGACTGCTGTTCAACTTGCTTGCTGTCATAACCGAGAGCTTTGCAGATTATCTCTTTATTATTTTCTTTGACTGTAATAACCGCTGTCTTGGTTTCTAAATTCACATTTGCGCTGTAGAAAATCGGAAGAACAATAATTTTTCCAAGCTGATCTGCCGGAATTTTAACAGCAAAATTGTTGCCCTGGGCTGATATTAGATCTCCGTATCTGATGTTCTCGCAACAATATTTAGTTCTGATTATATTTGTATTAGCTGTAGTCCTATTGGATAACCGGTAGCTTTTATGTTCTCTGTATTTTTTTCTATTCGGACTTATGAAAAGTGCGCACAGTATTGTAAACAATATTGATTTTCGAGTTCCTGTCGGAAATCGACTCGTGTGATAGTTTGTCCTATACTGTTTTGTCAAACATCTGTAATTATTTGCGTACCTGTTGTCCTGAGAAAATGACCAAGATTCAAACCTTTGCCATTCGTTAATATTTTTTCTTGCGCAGGTTTTCTTCGATTGCAAATTTAAATTGCTTGTATTTGTATCAGCAAGATTTGTTGAATATCCCATTGCCTTTTCAAGCTCGGCTTTGGTATATTGACTTCCGAACTGTTTTGCTAAAGTATCAACACGGATTGCTTTCTTCTCACCGATTTTACGAACGGTGATGTGTTTTTCGTATCGGATCTCGTAGTTTTTGTTTTTGAGAAATGATATAAATTCACTTTTGCTTTTACAACTTTCTTTTGCTTCATCAAGATCACTCAGCAACTGAATTTTCCATGATTTATGTTTCAATGCCAACTGCATTGTCGTTTGATCTATCGGTTTGAATTCGGATTTAGAGCTTATAACAGATACTCCGTATTTGCGACACAGCTTATCGCTTATCGCTCTGTTGTTCTTCATTGTTTCTTTATTGTCGTAATATTTCCTGCCGGTTATCATATTGCAGGAGTTTACGATTATGTGATTGTGCAAATGTTCTTTGTCAATGTGAGTGCTGACAACTACTTGATAATTCGGAAAACAAAGTTTAGCGTATTCCACCCCAAAGCGATGAACAGTTTCGGGTGTTACATTATCGTTCGGCGCAAATGACTGAATAAAATGATGTGAAATAATCCCTTTATTCTGATTAAACGCCAAACGCAATAATCTGAATTGGTCGAGAGTGTTTGAGTTACTTTCCGAACAATTTATTCGTGAAACCTCAGATATTTTTGCAGGATTTGTTATGTAAGCGAGAGCTTCAGTAAGACCCGCTTCGGTTTTAATTTTGTTTTTCGCAGTTTGATTAACCGCCATTGCTTTTTTCACTTTCTTCACTTTCGTGTTCTGCTTTGGTGACGGCAAGCAGCAGATCTTTGAGCAGTTTCATTATTTCGTTTTGATAATCTGTGATTCTCTTTAAGTAGTAATTTGGCAATTCACTTTCATTTTTTCTACTTGTATTTGCAACTATCGCAATCTGATTTATGTTGTTGCCGATTTTTAACAGCTGTCGTGTTACCTCATCAGCACCATCGACAACAATTATTGTTTTATTTTCTGAAAGTGATAGAATGTATTGGCTTACACTTTGTCTTGCAAGTGTTGCTTTTTCGACTAAGCTTTGCTTCTCTTCATCGGTTACTCTTAAATGAATCCGTGCATTTTTAAGTGGCATTTTTTACTCCTCTCTGAACTTCTGCGTAGCAAGAAGCACTGTATGATTTACGCAGTAAATCACACTGTGGCAAGCACAGAACGTGTGCACCCGATTGGTGCATACGTTCGCTTGTTAGGGTGAACCCTAATACCCTTTAAAAAATAAAATTTCAAATTTATTTTTTTAAAAATCGCTACGCTCACTGAGTGAATTTTATAAATCGTTACCGTTAAAAATTTTTCCTTCCGGTAATGTAGTTTTTTCATTCTGGCTGCCAAAATTTTTTGCATCGGATTTGCTGAGCATTGCAAGTATTTCTTTTCGTTTTTCATCTGAAATATCGCCGTCCTTCATGATCGCCGCAAGCAGATCGCTTGCAAACTGATTGTTCTTTTCGACTTTAAGTTTTTTGATTTCCTTGCGCAACTTTCTGATTTTTTCTTTAGCTTCCGATATATTTTTTTCTTCCTGTGCTATCGCTTTTTCGCACTTGTTTATCGAAGCGTTAACATCCCTTGCCATTCGTTTTTTCTCCTTTTATTTTTGATATTATATTTTCAATGAGCAGCTTATCACTGTCAGAAGAAACAGAAAGCAGATACGAAAAACCAAGCCGGTCGAAGTTTTTGTTCAAAAAATTTATCTCATCCTTTGTCAGAAAAATCTCGGTAGTTTTGTCATATATGCCGTCATCGTTCTGAATTATTTTGCTTTCGTTGTTTTTTGATTTAGGTTTGCTTTTGTTTATGCTGCGGACGTCAGCTGTTTTAATTTTTTCTATCGGAGATGATATGATCTCCTGCTGTTTCGTGGTATTGTGTTTTGCAATTTCATTTGCTGTCGAAATAGAAAGCTCTCCGTTTTCAACCGCCGCTTTAACAGAATCAATTGCATTGTTTTTTATGTTCTCGATCTTTCCGATCTGTGCAGATGAAACGTGCATTGCCTTTGCAATTTTTTCTCGAAGTCTACCCTTAATTTCAACACCGTCAGCTTCAAGCTGAGAGAATATTTTTTTCAGCTCCTCATGTTCCTTAAAAATATCGGAGTCGCTGTATTTGCGCTGAGTATGATTAAGCATTATCAGATCAAGATTCATTTCTGCATCAGATTTCTTTGCTGTTATCACATAACACGGAACAGTTTCGTTATTCCATTTGCCGTTTTCGATTAAGAGCTTGATTGCAGTTAATCTTCTGTGACCGCTGATTAGTTTATATTTCTCGGAAGAAATTTTCGCAACAGCCAGACTATGGATCAGTCCCTGTCGGTCGATGTCCTCCGCAAGATCTTCAATATCCGGCAGAGAGTAAAAGTTTTCTGCATTTGTTTCGATGTCGGCAATTTTAATCATCTTTATATTATCAATGTAGCTGTTTGATGCTGCACCTTTAATATCTGTTGTTATTGCGTCATCAAAAGTAAATTTTTTCGCCATTTTAATTCCTCCTTGATAATCTTTACTGTTCAACAGAGTGGATAATTTCGTTAGCAAGCTGCTCGTAGCAGCGTGCAGGATTTATCCAAGCCATATACTCCGAAGCTGTTATTCTGTAGCTTATGCTGTTCTTTATAGCTCTGGAGAACGGAACAACGGTATTCAATACTTTATCACCAAGGTTCTTTTTCATTATTTCGAGCAACTCACGATCTGCTTTGTTGGCTTTATCATATTTCGATGCGAAGCAAGCATATTTTGTTCCGGCATTTGCGATTTTTTGTGTTACCCTTGCAAGTCCCTGAACCGCAAATGTCCCAAGCTCAATAGGGACATAGACATAATCACATACTGTTAGAACGTGTTCTGTAAAGTCGTTCATTGCCGGCGGCATATCTACTATTATGTAGTCATAATCCGACTGCCGAAATTTTATTATATTTGTTTGCTTTTCTTCATCGGACAAGTTGGCGAAATAATTTGATATTGAGTTCATACGCACCGATGACGTGACTATATCAATGTTGTCATAACGTGTGCTTTTGATCAGCGGCATTTCTTCCGCATTGACGATGGCACTTTCACAGCCACATTCATCATTTGCTAAGTCAGTGAAAAAACGTGAGCTGTTGCACTGTCCGTCAAAGTCAACCAAAAGAATACGATTTTGACGACGGGATAGTGTATAAGCTATGTTGATCGCCGTGGAAGTTTTTCCGACTCCGCCTTTGTTGTTGTAAAATGCAATCATTTTCATAACAGTAAACCTCTTTCTGCTGCATAAAGCAGCTACAAAATTAAGCCCCTTTTTAAAAAATAATAAGCACCGGGAAAGGACGGCAGGCTTACTTTTCCGTCCTCGATGTAGCTATCATCGCCCGATGCACTTCGGAACACAAATCATTCCCATCATAACACTAACTTGTGTTCCGACCGTTGAGAGCCGGCAGAGTTGCACTGCCGCAGGTTGCTTTTGCTCTCATATAGGTGCGACACCGTATCGCACAGGACGTTCCTGTCGCACCATATTGTTCTATTTTCTTGTGTCATAGCCTTTTTTCTTTTCTTCTTCAAGCATTGCAACATACTGTCCGTAACTCATCTTCTTATCGAGAGCCATCTTCTCGACTTCTGATATTCTGATTTCACTTTCGGTTTTTCGTTTGTGCGGCGCAGTAAAATCAATTATCTTTGCAGGCATCAGCTCACCTCCTTTTTAAAAGCAGAAAGCACGGACGAGCCGTGCTTTATAATATTTGATAAACATCTCAAATTATGATATAATAATCAAATTAATTGGAAATGGAGAGGATTTAATGAATAATAACAAAAATATCACTGTAAAACAGGCGATAGATCGCTATATAGAAAGCAAAACCGCTGTTTTATCCCCATCTACTATCTACGGTTACAAAAAAGCAAATCAGCGTTATTTGTATATTTTGCACGACGTTAAGATAGCTAAACTTGACCAGGAACTTATTCAGCGAGCAATCAATAAATTATCTTATTGTTATTCACCTAAAACGGTACGTAATGCGTATGGTTTATTGCACGCCTCTTTGCAAATGTTCGCTCCCGATTTTGTCTATCGTATATCACTACCGCAAAAGATAAAATCATCATTTTATGTACCGGATGAAAACGAAATAAAAGTAATATACAAACTAATCAAAAATACAGAGCTTGAGATTCCATTTTTATTAGCCAGTCAATGTGGATTGCGTCCTTCGGAAATATGTGCATTGACAAAGGATTGCATTACCGCTGACGGATTAGAAATTCGCAAAGCAGTTGTAATAAATGAGCATGGCAGAGAAGTATATAAGCCACCTAAGTCATACGCCGGATATAGGACAATACCAATATCGCCCTTACTGCGAGATAAACTCATGAATACTCCGGATAAAAAACGGATTTGCGTTATATCTTCAAATAAAATAAGCCGTGATTGGAATTCATTTCTTCGTAAACACGGGCTACATATATTTAGATTCTATTCTTTGCGACATTATTACGCCAGTCAAGCATTATTGCTTGGAATACCACAGAAATATATTGCGGAATTAATGGGGCATTCATCGACTGACATGATTGAAAAGGTCGATCAGCACACCTTTCCATCTGCGATGGAAGAATTTAAGGTTCGTATTGCTGATAACATAGAAAAACTTTTGGGGTAATAAGGGTTCGAATCCCTCTTGGCGTGCCAACCGCTTTGATGATCATCGTCAAAGCGGTTTTTCTTTTGCAAAAAATAATGCGGAACGGTATGAAAACCGCTCCGCGTCTTATTTTATTGTACCGTTTTAACAAATTCGGATATCCATTGCATTGCCCAGAACACCGTAAGATGTATGGCGGGATCGGACAGCATAAGCACTGCACGTTCCGCTTTGCTTGAATCGTCGTCCTGCACTTTGAGTATCTGATAAACAATACCCACGATTCCGATAAACACGGCAGGAAGCATACTTGTGGCGAAGCTCATTGCAACACCGTATATGGCGATCATTGCGCATATGCCTATAAGCCTTTTGAAAAAGTAACGCGATGTATCGACCTTTGCAGCAAGTGTTATAATTATTGCAATCACACCGCATATTATAGCTCCGAAGCAGACATATCTCCACAAAGCGTCAAGCCGTGTGAATGCTGAGATCCCGCCCGCATAAAGAAAGTCGGTGACAGTGCGGGCAACGCCCCATATGATAATTATTACAGGGAAGATCAAGGATTGAAAAAGTGCCGATTTGTCGTTTGTGAACATGGTGCACCCCCGTTTATGGAAATCGCATTGAAGCTGTTACGGTATTTATTTGTGATACCTTTTCCCCGCAATAATACTATACGCCCTGTAGATCTGCTCGAGCAGCATCACCCTTGCAAGCTGATGCGGAAAAGTCATCTTCGACATTGACAGCTTTATATCAGCCATTGCTTTTATCCTGGGTGCAAGACCGAACGAGCTACCGATTATGAAGTTCACCGCCGACTTTCCCTGTACGGCTGTATCACTCAGCTTAGCGGCAAGCTCCTCGCTTGAAAGCTGCTTTCCCTCAATGCACATTGCAACGGTAAGGGCGTTTTTTGCAAGCTTCTTTTCTATCATTTCCGCTTCTTTGGAAAGCGCGTCCTCTGTCTGCTTGTCGGACGGCTCATTCGGCAGTGCGACAGGCTCAAGCTCATATATTTTAAGCGAACAAGACCCGCCGAGCCGCTTTTCGTATTCCTTGCAGGCATCTCTCAGATAGCTTTCTTTCAGTCTGCCAAGGCAGATTATATTTACATTTTGCATCAGCGTTTCTTAGCGTAGCTCTCGAAGCGGCGCTTCTCCTTTGATGCCTGTTTTCTGCGTTTTGAGTTCTCTATAGTCCTTGTAACGATAAAGCAGATAAGCAGTATTACAATTCCGGCAAGTGAAGCCTTGAGCCACGGCTTGTCAAATTCATTTTTGGCTCTGGCTATATAATATTCGATATCGGATCTAGCAACATTGTTGTTTGCAACAAGGTTTACCGTTGCTATCGTTTCGCCCTTGAATTTTACGTCCATAACGCCGAGTACATCGCCCTTGTTTACAGGTGCCTGAACCGTATCATATGCGGTAAATACTTTCTGTACGCCCGCCTCCTTGACCGATTTCGGCATAAGTGCCGTGTAGTCGCTTTCGGGAGTTAAGATAACGTGTGTCGCACTCTCGCCCATCTCGACCTTGACCTCGGTTATCTGCTCGTCCTTGTTTACAACAGTAGCCATTTCAAAGTTTGTGAATGCCCACTTGTAGAGGTTGAGCGCGTCAATCATTGAATACCAGTCGTCATAATACTCGCCGTCCTTGTCCTTTACGGGAGCGCCGAGCGTTACAAGTATATAGTTGTACTGATTTTTTGCGGCAGAAACAAGGCATCTTCCCGCTTCATCAGTAGTACCTGTCTTTGTGCCGTATGCGTATTCGTATTCGTAAACACTGCCGGGGCGCAGAAGTGAAATAGTGCTGTAAATAGAGTAGCCGTCGGGGTTTGCGTCATTCTTCGGCATCTCATATTCGTAGGTGCTTGTTATTTCTTTGAACAGCGGGAAGTTGTCATAGGCGTACTTTGTCATCTTGTAGAGATCTTCCGCTGTGGTATAGTTGTTGTCGTTATGCAGACCGTGCGCGTTTACAAAGTTTGTGCCGGTACAGCCCAGCTCCTTAGCCTTGTCGTTCATCATGGTAATGAACTTTGATATGCTTCCGCCGCCTATGTTATACGCCAGTATATTTGCCGCCTCACAGGCAGAGGGGAGCATAAGCGCATATAAGCAGTCCTTGTATGTCAGGTTGTCCTGTAAAGGCTCAATAGCCGCATTTGACGGATCGCTGTAGTTCGGGTCTTCATAGAAGTCGTTGAAGCAGTCATACGGCACTTCGACCTTCTTTTTAAGAGCGCCCTCGGACAGATGCTCAAGCGCGATTATACAGGTCATTATTTTTGTGGTTGACGCGGGATACATTTTCTTGTTTTCGTTCTTCTTGAATACCACGTCACCTGTATCGGTGTTCACCATATACACAGCCTCGCTGTATATCTTGTCGGTATTGGGGTCAAAGTCGTATACCTCGTCCGCGCTGTTTTCTTCGGCAAATGCGCTTACGGACAGCGAGCAGAGCAGCATTGCCCCGCATAGTAAGGCAGACGCTAAGCGTAAAATCTTTTTCATAATTTATTCCGTTCCTTTTCATCGGAGATTTTTAAATATGTTCCTTATTATTGTATCACATATCGCCGAAAAAGAAAAGACCTTTTTGAGCCTTAGTATTTTATTTTGTGCAGTTGCCTTGCCCGTTTTACGCTTATGTGTTAAAATATAATAAGAATTCTCTTACAATTCGGCAAGAAAATAAAAACCGCCGTAAAAGCGGGTTAAAATATAGTGGGGTGAGAATATGCCGAAAAATGCCAAATCGGTATCAGCGTGCATTTTGTTTATTATGATCGTTTCATCGTTTTTTTATCTTCTTACCGCGGGAACAATGCCCAAATACGTTGATGTAATGACATCGGACGAGATAGCCGCTGTGGATCTCTCAAAAGAATGTGCCTGTATCGGTATATCATCAGGCGAATACTACCCCGGGCGGCTGTATACTCCCGCTGATTTTGCAAAGGGTGATATATCGCAGGGCAGTGCCGATGATAAGTATGCTACATTCCGCCTTGTACTGCCGCTTGAAAAGGATATAACCTATGGCTTGTCGGGCGAAACGGCGACCTATGCACAGCAGATCTATATAAACGGAAAGCTATTAAACGAGGTCGGCACGGTGTCCGACAACGCAGACGCGTTTATTCCTGCGGCGGACAGATACACCCTGTACTTCACGCCGCAGACCGATACTACGGAGATATTGATCCGACACGCATGGTTCAACCATAGATCCGGAACGATACAGAAGCTGAGCCTTGCCGAAGCGCCGGTGATCACCGCGAACGACAGGGCGCAGATGATCTGTGACGGACTGATAACAGGCACACTGCTTGCCATGGCGATATTCTTTTTCGGAATGTTTATGCTCGGCAACAGGAGATACAGTATGCTGTGGTTCTCGCTGTCCTGTTTTTCGGCGGCACTGCATTATCTGATATACGAAAGCAAGCAGATAAGAGTGCTTTTGCCGTACCTTGACTGGTATATTGGTCACAAGCTGGAATACATTACAAATATTTCGTATTTCGTGTTTATCCTGCTGTTTGCGTTTTCTGTACTGGGTATTAGGCCGCATAGGTGGTTTGTGACAGCTTCGGTCTGCACTGTCGGCTCTGTAGTGCTGTTTTACATAATTGCGCCGTCATATGTTTATTCGTATTTTACCGTACCTCTCGGTGCTGTTTTTATGGCATATTTCATTTTCGCGGCGGCTTACACCTGCGTTATAACGATAAAGCAGAAGCTTATCCGCTATGCCGACAGTGTTATTGTATGCCTGACGGTGGGGGTCACCGGTGCGGTTTATATAGTCGAGTCGCTGACATATTTCACGCGGGTGCTGTATCTGCGCTCTTATGCTACAATATTATTTGTATTCTGCAACGCGGTAATGCTTACCATAAATCTGTCGAGGACAGAACGCAGTCTTGACGAGTCGCTAAGAAGAGAGCTTGAAGCCGCGCGCGTCAACGAGGCTCTCGAAAAGCTTGACCGTCTTAAGACCGACTTTATGCATAATATAGCGCATGAGATGAAAACACCGCTCACGGTTATGAGCGGCTATGCACAGCTTACCGAAAAGCAGATCGAAAAGAATGTCGTAAATGAAGAAACACTGTCAAATCTTGAAACGATATCAAACGAGGCACAGCGTCTGTCGGATATGGTGACTAAACTGCTTTCGGTGTCGCATAACGAGGTCACGGCAATGGAGCTTGGCAGATTTAAAGCCGAGGATATACTTGCCGATGCGGCGGCTGTCTGCCGTCCGATACTGGCAAAGCGCGGCAACAGGCTTATAACCGAAGTGTATGACTGCCCCGACATAATAGCAAACCATGAAACGCTGCTTCAGGTGCTTATAAACCTTGCCGTAAATTCGGGCAGACATACCGAAAACGGCACTGTGACTTTCTCGGTCAATGGCGGTGAAAATGCCGGTGGGTTTGCGGTATTCACCGTTTCGGATACCGGCACGGGAATAAGCGATGAAGCGCTCTCTCACTTGTTTGACAAGGGCTACAGCACAGACGGCGGAAACGGTCTTGGACTTTATATCTGCCGTGATATCATAGAATCGATGGGCGGAAACATATCCGCCGCAAATAAGGAAAACGGTGCGGTATTCCGCTTCACCGTACCGTGCGGAAAGGAAGAGGAAAGATGAGCACAATACTGCTTGTAGAGGATAATCCGCATATAATGAAGATCAACAGCTCATATCTTACTATGGAAGATTACAGTGTGCTTGAAGCGGCAGATGCGGCTCAGTGCCGCAGTGCTCTCCTGCATAACGATATTGATCTTGTGATACTTGATATAATGTTGCCCGACGTTGACGGCATAGAGCTTTGCCGCGAGATAAAGGCGAAATATGATATCCCGATACTGTTCCTGTCGGCGCTCAGCGAGAACGAGGATATTATAACCGCGCTGAGGGCGGGCGGCGATGATTATCTGCCGAAGCCGTATGATATCCAGGTGCTTATCGCAAGGGTCGAGGCAAGACTGCGTGCTTCACGCAAGGACAAACGGTACATCACCTTCGGCAGCCTTAAGCTCGACACGGTATCTATGGCGGCGTATTTTTCGGATAACGACCTGCTTGCGACACAGAAAGAGTTTTCGCTTCTGCTGATGCTTGCACGCAATATCGGCAGTACTGTGCCGAAATCGGAGCTTTATGAAAACGTATGGGGAGTGCCGTATTCCGACAGTTCAAGCGCACTTTTTACGGCGGTTTCACGGCTTAATAAAAAGCTGGACGAAAAAAACGCAGATGTCGCTATTACCTATGAAAGAGGTAAGGGGTACGCGTTGGAAAAGATATAGTCAAAATAGAGCCGTCTGACAGGTTATGTGCCTGACAGGCGGCTCTGATATTTGCATATTTGCGGTTAATTGAGTGAAACGCTTATATCGTTGTAGGTGATGCTGTCATAGAAAGAAAAATAAGTAATGGCGTTTATGTCGCATTTGCCGATACGAAGACCGTCAGCTGTTTTTTCAAGTGTTATTTCAGTGCTGTCTTTGATGTCGTTGTCTGTACCCCAGTTTTCTTTATTTCCGAAAGAGGTAACATTGACTGTAAGTTTATCGCCGTCCTGCTTTGCGGAGTCAAGAATGAGCTTATCCATACCAGTTCCTATACCGCCGGCACCCCTTGAATCAACATACAGGTTATCATCTTTGTATTCAAAATGTCTTTCGGAATCGGCAAGAAATTCACTCTTCATCTCAGGTGTAAGCATTTCGTCAAGTTTGCTTTCAAATTCATCTTTTGTAGTGGGTGCATCTTTTATCACTTTGTAGAATGTAAGCGTCGTCTTGTTGCCGTTTATCGTCCTGTCTGCTGTTATGCTCTGTGAGGCGTCAACTATATCTTTGTTGATATCGTTTTTTGGGAAGAGCTTGTTGTAAAGGCGGCTGTATCGGCTTACAAGTTTCAGCGCCTGCCCGGTATCTGCGGGTAAAGTGTCCGGCAGACTGACAGTTGAAGAGCTTTCCTGTAAAGCTGTCGATGAGTTTGCAGAGGAAACATTATCCGATTTTGTTGCAGAACTGCAACCTGCCGATATAATGAGTACTGCTGAGATTATCGCTGTGATTTTGAGAGATTTCATGGCTTATGTCCTTTCGCTTATTAATATTCATTTGTAAGAATTACATAATCAAGAACCGATCCGTTATTCTTATAAATTTCCATTTGATCTAAATTGCGCTTAGTGCCATTCCAAGGATCTATAATTTGATATTTTCCGTTTTCTTTGCCTATTATCGTTGCCCAATGTTCCGAAGAATATCCATTGGCACTGTAACCATCAGTGTGTATTAACACAGGGTTTCCTAAGTATAGTTGTGCATCTATACCGCTAAAAGTCTCAGTACCTTTGCTAACTTTAATTCTATATGCTGTCTTTGTGATTTTTCCGTCTTTCCAATTCCATTCCCATACATCTTTATTAGTTTTATCCTCAATCATTGAACCATCTTTATATGCTAAAACATCTTCTGGAGTTATTTTTTTGTTGTACTTAATGCTAAGAGCGGTGGCAAAAGAAAAAGCGCCACATGCGGTTTCGGGAGAGGAAAAGCCGTAACTATTGCCACCGGTTTGACTATAGCAATATTCTTTACGATAATTGATTTTTTTGGGGTTATTTTTAATTTTTAATTTGGCGCTGTTATATGCTTCATAATCGAATTTGCTGTTTATAATAGGTGAACCGTTACCATAGGTTTTTAAACCTGCGATTTTCGCTGCCAACATTGAAGGTATATTTCTAGCTTGCGTTTTCTGTGCTACAGAGCGAGAGCTCTGTCGGAGTGAAGTACCGCTTATTAGTAAATGTTCAGATTGTTCGGAAAAAACAAATCTATCATGGTTTTTGTTTGAGCCGAGGCTCGATAAACTGGAATTTGAAGAAGTTGAATGCTTGTTTGTTTTTCCGGCACTAACAGTGCTGAAAAACATCGTGTTATATAATTTCGATATCATAATAAAAGTCCTTTCTGCTGTTTAGTTAAAATATGATTATATTATTATGCTTTACCTAGGATTATCAAAAAGTTAACTTTACCATATTATACACTGATTTGAGTATAATGTCAATGGTTTTTTGGTCATTTTTTTGTAAATTTACCACATATGCCAAAACCGCTCCCGGAGCATTCCGAGAGCGGTTTTATATATTCTGTTATAACTGTCAGTTTGCAACGATGTTTACAAGCTTGCCGGGAACAACTATCTCTTTACGGATTGTCTTGCCCTCAAGTGACTTTGCAATAGCTTCCTTTGCGAGTTTCAGCAGTTCGTCCTTGTCGGCGGCTGTAGGTACGTTTATACGCGCCTTTATCTTGCCGCAGAGCTGAACAACGATCTCAACTGTGCTGTCAACGCAGAGCGCCTCATCGTATGTTACCCACTGAGCTTCGTTCAGTATGCCGTAGCCGAGCGAGTTGTACATTTCCTCGGTGATGTGGGGAGCAAAGGGGTTTAAGAGTATCAGCAGTGACTTCATCTCGGCATCGTTTATCTTACCGTTTGCGGTGATCTCGTTGATAAGTGACATCATAGCGGCAATTGCCGTGTTAAATCTCATCTTTTCGATATCTTCGCTGACCTTCTTTATAGTCTTGTGCATTGATGATCTCAGCTCGTCGGAGTATTCATCGCCGCGTACAAGTATATTCTGAAGATTCCATACACGGTCAAGGAAACGCTTACAGCCCTTCATACTGCTGTCGTTCCAGGGAGCAGCCTGCTCATAGTCGCCCATGAACAGGACATATACACGCAGAACGTCTGCGCCGTATACGTCAACTACATCGTTCGGGTCGATTACGTTGCCTCTTGACTTACTCATCTTCTCGCCGTCAGGACCTAAGATAAGACCCTGTGCGGTACGCTTTGCGTAAGGCTCGGGAGTGGGAACTTCGCCGATATCGTAGAGGAACTTGTGCCAGAAGCGTGAGTAGATCATATGGCGGGTAACGTGCTCCATACCGCCGTTGTACCAGTCAACAGGCATCCAGTATTTAAGCGCTTCCTGAGATGCAAATTCCTTGTCGTTGTTGGGGTCGCAGTAACGCAGGAAGTACCAGCTTGAGCCTGCCCACTGGGGCATTGTGTCGGTTTCTCTGCGTGCGTCCTTGCCGCACTTGGGGCACTTGCAGTGTACGAATGAATCTATCTTTGCAAGCGGGCTTTCGCCGTCCTGACCGGGCTGGAAGTTCTCAACAGGGGGGAGCTCCAGAGGTAACTCTTCATAAGGCACGGGAACAATTCCGCAGTCGGGGCAGTGTACTATCGGGATAGGCTCGCCCCAGTATCTCTGACGGTTGAATGCCCAGTCCTTCATCTTGTACTGTACACCCTTTTCGCCGCAACCGAGCTTTGCGAGTACGCCGAGCATCTTCTCAATAGCGTCCTTCTTGTTTGTGATGCCGTTCAGCTCACCCGAATTTACCATCTCGCCGTCGCCCGTGTAGGCTTCCTTGGAGATGTCGCCGCCCTTGATTACTTCGATAATATCTATGCCGAACTTCTTTGCAAATTCGTAGTCACGCGTATCGTGCGCGGGAACTGCCATGATAGCGCCGGTGCCGTAGCCCATCATTACATAGTCGGAAATGTATATCGGGATCTCCTTGCCTGTAACGGGATTTACTGCGGTAAGACCGTCTATCTTGACACCTGTCTTGTCCTTGACAAGCTGTGTTCTCTCAAACTCGCTCTTCTTACTGCACTCAGCCTTGTAAGCGTCGAGGTCGGCAATGTTCTTTATAGAATTTCTGTACTTCTCGATTATGGGGTGCTCGGGGGCGATAACCATAAATGTTACGCCGTAAAGCGTATCGGGACGTGTTGTGTAGATACGCAGTTTTTCGTCATTCTCCTTGATCGAGAAGTTTACGAAAGCGCCTGTAGACTTGCCTATCCAGTTCTGCTGCTGGAGCTTTACGTTAGGCAGGTAGTCGACGTCTTCAAGTCCCTGTAACAGCTTGTCGGCATATTCTGTGATACGCAGATACCATACTTCCTTGGTCTTCTGTACTATCTCGCTGTGGCAGATGTCGCAGTGACCGCCCTGTGAGTCCTCGTTTGAAAGGACTACCTTACAGCTCGGGCAGTAGTTTACGAGCGTCTTATCCCTGAATACAAGGCCGTGCTCGAACATCTTGAGGAATATCCACTGAGTCCACTTGTAGTAACGCTCTTCGGTGGTGTCAATTACTCTTGACCAGTCGAATGAGAAGCCTACGCGCTTTAGCTGGTTAGTGAACTTTACTATGTTGTTGTCGGTTACCTTACGGGGGTGAACGCCGGTCTTGATGGCGGTGTTCTCGGTGGGCAGACCATATGCGTCAAAGCCGATGGGGAACAGTACGTTGTAGCCCTGAAGCCTTCTCTTGCGGCTTACTACCTCAAGGCCCGAATAAGCCTTGATATGACCGACGTGCATACCTGCGCCGGAGGGGTAGGGGAATTCTACAAGAGCATAGAACTTTGGCTTTGTACTGCCGTTTTCAGCCTTGAAGGTCTGATGGTCGTCCCAGTATTTCTGCCACTTACTTTCTATGGCAGAAAAGTCATACTTTTTCTCTTCCATGTTACGAGTTGTCCTTTCATACGCCCGAAATGGCGGTATAATTCAATTTCAACCTTTATTATAATACAATAGCGGCGGTTCTGTCAAGTTAAGATGAGCGAAATGTAATCGAAGCAATATAAAGGTAAAAATGGAAATAACCAGTGGTATACACGCGGTACGTTTTATATGCCGTAAGGGCAGTATTATACACAAAGCGGATAATTGCGGCGGTATATACCGTGTCCGTGCTGATGTTTTTTACCTTTTTCGGGGCGAATGTTTACCGTTTGTGCCATATAATTACCGTTCGTGCCAAAAAGTTGAAAACCTGAAGAAAATGGGGTATGATATAATTATAAAATTATAAGGGGGAGAAGTATGCTCATCTGCGTTTACGATACTGCAAACGAGGCGGAGATACTCAAGTCGAAGATATCACAGCTTGCGTTATATGCATACAGAAAGATAGGATACAGTGTATGCGGCAAATATGAAACCTTTGTGCGCGAGCTTGACACGGCTGACCTTATAGTGGTGCTTGCCAATGGGGCGGACGGTATGGAGGGTGTTATTGCGGCGAAGAATGCCGACAGGGATACGCCTGTCATATGGCTGTCGGACGATGAGGGATTCGGGGCACAGTCGTACAGGCTCGGCTGTACCTATTTCCACAAGAAACCGATACCGACGGAAAAGCTCAGAGAAGCACTGAACAAGTGCGGTTGTATGGCATAAGCACGGGTTAATCTACAGGAGGAAAACCATGAAGAAAAAATTTGTACGGCTCATAAGTGCGGTGCTGTCTGCGGTAATGACGCTGACGGCTGTACCGTTGTCGGCATTTGCCGAGGGCGAGGCACATACGCATGACGGCGAGAGCAATGTCATCACGACACCGCTTGATTTCAGGGAAAAGACGGCGGACGAAAATGGTATTGGCTGGAGCTGGGTATATGACACAAAGACGCTGACGCTTGACGGAGTGAACATTCAGGCGACAACCAGCGATATGAGCGTCGTAACAGTCCCCGACGGTACGGAGATAGTGCTGAAAGGCAAAAATACTATCGTACAGACGAACACCGGCGACAGCGATACATACGTTCTCAGTGCCGTAAATACGGATACTACTAACTGTGACGGTACAATGACAATCAGCGGCGACGGTGTGCTGAACGCAGAGAACCGCTCTACAGACAGTATGGCACGCTCTCTCGGCGGATCAATAATCCTGAACGGCGGTACAGTAAACGCAACAGGTACTGTAAAGACAAATTTGCTTGAAATACATAATGACGGTGTGCTGAACGCAAATGCGACAACTACATCTTTTGAGGGTGTGGCTGTCAATGTCGGCGGCGGCATTACTGTTGACGGCAACGGCAGTCTTACAGCCGTTGGCGGTGCTGTAGAAAATGAATATGCCAATAACGGCGCAATATTGCTTAACAGTAATTTCGGTGACAAAATTTCCGTCAGCGAAAACGGCAGTATTACTGTGCCTGAAGGCAATGCAGCGAAAGTCGGAATATACTACGGCGGAAACAACGGCGACGGAATGGATGCCGAAATAAGCGGCGGTAAGGTCACTGCTTACGGTACTAAGTATGGCATTTACAAAGTAAACCTTATAATGAGCGGTACAGGCTCGGTATATACTACGGGCGGTTCATACGCTATCGGTCAAACTGTACCGACAATAGACGAGGACGAATTTGTAGTAAAGGGTTCGACCGAGTCCAAGGCTTCAGAAAGCGCTGTAACAAGCGAGGTCAAGCTTAACGGCGGCTATTATGAGATTGACGGAGCGGACGCTAAGACGGTAGTTATAAAGCCTGATACAGAGCCTTCTATTAAGCTTGGTAAGCAGATAGGCGCAGTATATGCGGACGATGTGGGCAACAATTCCTATGCATATTTCTATATAACTGCGAAGAACTTTGCGGACGGAACATTCGTTCCCGAGGCAGAATGGGTAACATCTCCCAGCCGTGTGAATATTGACGCAGACATAACAAAAAAAGGCGGCAAATACGTCTGCGAGGTAACATGCGATGAGCCTGATTTATCGCGTCAGTACGAGCTTCGTGTAAAGAGCGGCGAGGTTTACTCAAATACGGTTACCGTAACTGTAGGTAAGCCCCACTTTGCCCTTACAAGTAGGGATTCACAGAGCAAATACTATACAAATTACAACGGCGAGCAGAAGATAACGCTTCGGTATGATGTTGAAGCCGGTTATGAAAATCAAGACGGCTTACAGTACAACTGGAGCAGTGACAGCAAGAAGTATGATATAGCCGACCTCGGCGCAGTAAACACAGTAGACGGAGTAGAAACGCTTGTGTTCTCCGACAATGTACCTGAGGGTAGCTATGTCATTTACTGCGATGTTGTTTATAACAACGACTACGGCGAGGCGTATACATTAACAGAGAGATTTGCTTTCACATTTGAAGAGTGCAAGCATACGGGCGGATTTACAGGTGAAGTCTGCGACATATGCCATAATGCCTGCGATCATAAGAATATCGACACGGACACAGGTAAATGTGTGTGTGGGCGTCAGTTTGTTGCTACAATCAGCACAGACGGCAGTGCGCCGACAGGCTATGACACGCTCGCAGACTGCCTTAACAGCATTACTGCCGATAGCGGAAACTATGTTAAGATCTATCAGGATATTGAGAAAGATTCCAGTCAGAAGTATATTGTAAAATACCATGTAACACTTGACCTTAACGGTCACAGGCTGGATGACGAACTTGAAATCAATGAGAAAAACAGCGAGGATAATAACGGCGAGCTTACATTAACAGGTACAGGTTATATCAATAATGTATACGCTTACAGCAACACCACGTTCACAATTGACGACAACGCAAATATAGAAGCAGATACATTTTTTAATAATGCAGGTACAAGGTTCACTGTAAGTGACGGTGCAAATGTAACTGTGAGATATCTGGCTGTAAAGGAATCTATAAGCAGTGAAGGAAATGCAACATCTGTAAAGCTTGCTACGGGAATGAAGATTACTGAGATGTTGGCGTATGATCGTGACATAAGCAGTCCGTTATCAGAAAACATAATGCTTAAAAATCTGCTTTCGGATAATCAGATGCTGAAATACGAGAGTAGTAGCAAGATTATTGATCTTTATTACGGAGCATCCCGTATAATTATTAACAGCAAAACATACGGCTACGGCACAATTACTGTTGTAGAGCATACCGATCACAGCTTTGACGGTACAACAGGCAAGTGTACGGAGTGTGGCAAGCCCTGCGAGCATGGCGGTGATATAAACGCGGACAACGGCAAGTGCTCAATTTGCGGCAAGGTATGCGGTGCGATTGTTATCAAGGCGGACGGAACAGCTGTCGGTTGCGATGATTTAGCTGCGGCTTTTGCGGAAGCCGGCAATAACAACGGCTGTACATTAAAGCTGTTCAGCAATTATGAGCCGAGCAAAGTTATAGAGGTTTCGGGTAAATTTACGATTGATCTTAACGGTAAACAGTGTTTAAACAGTAAAAATATTATTATCGGCAAAAATGCGACAATCACTTTGACAGGTAACAGCAATAGTAGCTATATCTCTAAATTCAAAGTAGCAGGCGGAACACTTACAGTGTCTGCCGACTATAACGGAAGCATAGATAGTATTACAGTGCAAGACGGTAAATTAGACCTTTACAGCGGCAGAGTCGAATCTCTGCATATTGAAGCAGGTGCGGATATAGCATTATACGGCGGTTTTATTAAAGATGTTTTTAATAACACCGGAGATACTATACTGTTAAGAAGCTTACTTGCTGACGGATATGCTTTCGCAACCAAAGATGACAGCGGCACTTTAACAGTTGCAAATAAATATGATTCAACTATCTCCCCTTTCGAAAATATCAAGTTGTATGTCGTAGAGCATAAAACTTGCAGCTATGACAAGGATAATCCGACAGGCAAGTGCAAGGAGTGCGGAAAGCCCTGCGAGCATGGCGGCGATATAAACACGGATAACGGCATTTGCTCTGTTTGCGGTGCGGTTGTATCTATCGCACTCTATAAAGATGCAAGCGGAAGCTTACACTTTATAAAAACAACGGATGAGCTTCGTAATACACTCGGCGATCCCAATGTAAACGGTACAATAAAGCTGTTCGGCGACTGTTCTTTCGACAGTGACGTTGGGTTCTCGGGCAAGTTTACGTTTGATTTCAACGGTCATGCCGTAATAATGGACAGTAATATAGTTAGTTATATAGTTATAAATGAAAATGCTGTAATTACCGTTGCCGGAAGTCAGGCAGAAAATGCAAGTGTAAACTTTGACGTGAAAACCGGAGGAGCGCTTACACTTGCGGCAGACTATGACGGCTCCACCTATGTTACCATGAACGGCGGAAAATTAGACGTTTATAACGGTGTTGTTTCCTATTTAAATATCCACAAAGATTCCGAAATAAAGCTATACGGCGGTCATTTCAGACATATTGTCAATGTTACATATACTTCTTTTGAGTTAGGAAAGATGCTTGGCGACGGATATGCTTATGCGGACCATACCACCAACAGCATTGTAAACGTATATAATTATGTGCTTAAAGGCGAAGGCGTAGGCAGCTACAGTGAGCTGAATGTAGTAAAGCATGAAGCGTGCAGTTATGACAAGGAAAGCGCAACAGGCGAGTGCAAGGAGTGTGGCAGGTCATGCCCGCATAACGGCAATATAGATATTGAAAGCGGTGTTTGCGATATCTGCGGCGGAGTCGGGGTAGTGGCACGCTATACAGACGAAAACGGAAATGCAAGCTTGATATCAACAGCAGACGATCTTCATAATATGCTGAGCGATACCGATGTAAGCGGTACGATAACGCTGTTCAAGGACTATAAAAAAACAGGCACTACAACAGCTTATACGATATGTAAAGAGCTTACGATCGACCTTAACGGACATAATTTCAGTTACCGTGGTGTCGCTGTTGACGGAGGAAAGGTCACGCTTGAAAACAGCGGCAGCAAACAGGCAATATTCCCCGGTATCGGTCCGTCAGTAGACAACGGCGGTACGATTATCGTAAACGGCGATATAAGTTTTGACGGAGCGATCAGCACAAATGATAAGAGCACTGTTATATTGAACGCCGGTACATTTGACGGAACAGGATTTACCGCCAGCGGCAGTAAGACAGTATACAGTATGCTCGGCGAGGGTAAGGCTTTCTTCAAAGATGACGGAACGCTTTTCAACGCAAATGTCAAGAGAGTAACGTCAGCGGACGGTAAGCTGACGATCGGCGAACACCCCAAGCACACTTATAACGAGGGCAAGTGCGACTGCGGATATGTATGCCCCCACGATGAGCTCAACGTTGAAACAGGTATATGCGGAAAGTGCGGATATCAGTATGCGGCAATTATCGTAAAAGACGGAGAGATAATCAGCCGTTATGAGGGCAAAGATGGCGTAATGCTGACGAATGCCTTTTTAAGCGCAAACAGCGAAGAGAACAAGGGCTGTACATTAGGCGTATTCAAGAATCACATTAACGCTTGTTTTGATTTAACGAGCGAGTTTAATCTTATAGTCGGAAATAATGTCGAAATCGTTAATCTTAATATTAAAGGCAATATAAAAATAGGAAGTGTAGACGGCGAAGATGGATTTATCGGAAGGCTCAATGTTGCAGACGGCGGTACGCTGACGTTTGATAAATCGTGCGCTTTCAAAGGAACACTAACAGTAGGCGAAGGTACATTTGACTGCTATAATGCAAATGGTGCTAAGCTTATCATAGAGAATAAAAGCGGTAATGTAACTCTTCACGGCGGTCGTTTCAGTGGTATAAGCTATACATGTGACGATGAAAGAAAAAATGAACTGCTTGTGACGTTATTGGCAGATGAAAGTGCATATTACAGCATCTATTCCGATTTGATAAACGGCTCGTTAGGAACATTGGGCGAGGGTTTCGGCTATACCGTTGTTGTAAAAGAGCATACTCACAGCTTCGAAAGTGACGGAAAATGTATGTGCGGCAGAGTATGCCCTCACAGTGATGTTGACATTGACACGGGTAAGTGTACAGAGTGTGAATATCAGTATGCGGCTGTTATCGTAAAGGATGGGGCTGTAGCTTCCGTTTATAAGGACACTGAGATGGAGGCGGCTTTTGAAGCGGCTGACAGTGACGCAAACACCGGCTGTACATTAAGAGTATACAAGAATTATACAGACAGCTATACAACACTCAGCGGTAAGTTTACGTTGTGGCTTGGCACAGGCGTCGGATTCAACGCATTGACTGTTTCGGAAAATGGAAATATAACGGTTAAAAATGGGAAATTACAAGGTCAGAATCTCGGCAACTTTATCGTTGGCGACTCAGCTAAGCTGACATTTGGTGACAAAAATCGTGTATGCGGTACTGTAACAGTAGATGCAGGTACATTTGATTGTTATGGCGCAAACGGCGTTGACCTCATCATAAACAATGAAAACAGTAATGTAACTCTCTACGGCGGCTATTTTAAAAGCATAAGCTATAAAGGCGGCGGTGACAGAGAGAACACCGGAATTTTGTCGCTGTTGGCTGAAAAAAGTGCATTCTATCAAAACTCAAAGTTGTTAGATGGTTCGTCAATAACATTAGGCGACGGTCTGAGCTCTCCGACTTATGTAAATTCACATAATAGTCATTCTTACGACATTGAAACAGGCAAGTGCGGTTGCGGCAGAGTGTGCGGTCATACAGATATCAACACCGAATTGGGTAAGTGTACAACCTGTCAGCATCAGTTTGTTGCTACGCTGACTGTAAACGGCGAGACAAGAGGCTTTGATTCACTGGAGGATTGCTTTAGCAACACTTCGGAAGAAAGCGAAAACTATGTAAAGATTTATAAGAATATCGATGATAGAACAACTATAAATGTAAATCATACTGTTACTGTTGACCTTAACGGTCATAAGCTGTATTATATCGAACTCAAGGTCAACAACGACAATGGTGCCGGTAATCTTACATTGACCGGCTCAGAGGGTAGCTATATTAGTCAAGTGTATGTTTGCGGAGGTAGAACATTTAAAATTGATAGCGACGCAAATATAAACTTCGAAACAATTTTTGTTGAGGCAGGTGCGCGGTTTGAAGTAAGCTACGGTGCAAATGTAACTGTAAATACTTTGGTCGTGAAGGAATCTTTAACGCTTTACGGAAGTACAACAACATCTGTAAGGCTTACTACGGGAATGAGAATAGGTACGTTGACGTATGACCTCGACCGCAACTCAGGCTCCGGCAACCTGCTGCTTTATTCTCTGCTTGGAGAAGGTAAGGCACTGCAATATGACAACAGCGGTGAGTATGTTGATATTTATGAAAAGTTTACATCAAAGATTATACGCGATTCGTTTACTGTTGTATATCATTACGAACACAGCTACGACAAAGCAACGGGCAAGTGCGTCTGCGGATATGTATGCCCTCACAGCGATGTTGACAGCAAAACAGGTGTATGCTCTGTCTGCGAGTATCAGCTTACTGCGGGCATTTCGGGCGTGGGAACAGCGAAGTATTTTGATAATATAGACAACGCTTTTACTGCGGCATTATCGGAGGTAAACAGCGGCTGTACGCTGACATTATACAAGGACTGTGAGCTTTCGCAGAACATAGTGATCGGCAACGCAACGGTTACTGTCGATATGAACGGACATTCTATATTATTGGCGTACAGAATTAAAGTAAACGACGGAGGCGTGCTGTATCTTAAAAACAGCGGGGAAAACGGCAGTATAGAAACAGAAATAGACGTGAATAAGGGCGGTACGCTTATAAACGGTACTGCGGATGACAGCAGATCAGCCGTTTCTGTGTTTGGTGTAACCGCCGATGCGGCTAAACGTGTGGAGATCTACGGTGGTAGTTATGAAGGCTTAACAGTAAATAACGGCACAAGCGGTATAGCTTTATACGGCGGAAGCTACGAGTCAATTAACACAAATGATTTAACTGATAGCACGCCTGTAAGCGCCCTGCTTGCGAAGGGCTATGCGTTTGCGACCTTAAACAGTGTCACACATCTCCCCGAAAGTATAGTTGACGGCAGTGAGACAAATCTGAATCCCGGTCTTGAAAATGTCATGGTTGTAGCACATACTCATACATACACTGAAACGAATCCCAAGTGTGCGTGCGGTGCTGTGCTTTATGCAAAGGTGACATCAGCCGACGGTACTTCTAACAAATATTTTGACAGCATTGAAGAAGGCTTATTATATGCCGATAAGGCTGAAAACAAGGGCTGTGTTTTCACTCTTGTAGCAAGAGGTTTGCTTAAGGACAAGGTTACACTGTCAAGCGGTCAGTTTACGATTGCCACTGCCACAACGGATAATACTTATGTCATCGGTCCTTACGAAGGGAAAATAACTATTGACGGTGCGGATGTTATTGCTGAAGGCGATTTGGCAATCAGATGCAATGTTTATGTGAAGAGCGGTTCTCTTACATTACCTGAGGGCTCAGGCACCGGGTTTGATTCTATTATCATATCAGGAGGTACCGTAACTATCAGCGAAGGTGTCAATGCTGACAGTTATGCGGGTGCTGATAATTTAAGTGTAGACAAAGACGCAACTGATGTAAAGCTTACTATAGGCGGCGGCACTTACGGCAATGTATATTTCGGACAGCTTAAATTAAAGGACGTGCTTGCAAGCGGTGTGCGTGTGATAAGCTATGATAACCCGTCAGATCCGACTGCGGAGAAAACAGCAACGGCTTTATTATACAGCGATATAGCCGAAGAAAGCTCTTTAAACTCCAACAACGGAACTGTAAGCTATTATCTGGTCACAAAGTGCGAGCATAAGAATGAGTACGGCAGTTATGCCTTTAATGACGGCGGTATATGCAAATACTGTGGCTCTGAGTTTGCCGCAAGCGTAAGCTATACGACAGATGACGGCGAAAAGACAGAGTTATTCAGCGATATTTATGACGCTTTTGACAAGGCTAATGAGGTAGGTACGGCTACAATAACGCTGTATAAGGATATTACGGACGATATTACAGATACGATAGCTGTTACAGGCAATGTTACGGTTGAACTTAACGATAAAAAGCTCTCAACTCCCGGTTTTGATCCCTACTATGCCATAGAAGTGAAGAGCGGTAAGCTGACCGTTAACGGCAGTGGCTCAATAAAACGTGCTGTCGTTCGCAACGGCGGCGATGCGGAAATCAACGGCGGTACTTTCTCTGACTTCAGAATTGAAGACGGCGGTAACGCAGTAATCAATGGCGGTCAATTCTACAGCATAAAGGTTTTAGGCGAAGGCAGAAACGTAGGACAGCTTCTTGCGGATGGCTATGCCTATAGGAGTTTTAACGATTCCGGCTTCTGGTCTACTGTTGCAGAGCGTGAAAAGCAGGGTATAGCAAGTGTAAACGTACTGGAAGCGCCGATAAAGAGCGCAAGTATTGCGTGGGCAGACGGAGGAACGCCTGTTGTATACCGTAACGGAGATAAATATTTAAACGTCAATGTTACATACGAATTGGCGGTCGGTTCAAGGGGTGCAACCTATTCGGATTTTGTAAACGGCAATAATCGCATTAAAGATTATAATTTGTACACTAATATAAAGGCGCACTGTTATGAAATCGGTAAGCTTGCGGCTAAAGACGGCGAGGTTGAATATTACACTGTTCTTAAGTGCAACGGATACGAATATAAGTCGAATGTGCTTAAGCTTAAACTTGCGACCTGCTCGCACCCTGAGGATAGCTTTTTATACGAAAATAACGGTTTGGTAATCTGCGGTATATGTGATGCATTGATAGAAGCCGAGGTAGTAGATGCTGACGGCAAGTCGTTAGGTTATGCGGATATAGAGAGTGCCATAAAGCTGGCACAGGAGAACGAGGGCAGCACTGTAAAGCTGATGTCGGACGGAGTATCTTCTGCTACTGAGTTCACTACTGTGACAGGCGGTAAGTTTACTGTTGACTTTAACGGTAAGACGGTATTTTATCAGTTCGCTGTAAGCGGCGGTGACTTGACTTTCACTTCTTCGGTAAAACAAGCCGATGCAGAAACTCTGATAAGCGGAATCACAGTTAACGGAACTGACGCTAAGGTTACAATTGACGGTAAAATCAAGCTGGGAAGTGTAACATTAACAAGCGGTACGCTTACAGTAAACAGTACCGATGGTTATATTAAAGAACTGTCAATAAATGGCGGAAAGGCTGATATAGACGGTGCAGAAATCGATACGCTTGTGTTTAAGGGCGGCGATCTGGCAATAAGAAATGTTACTGTCGGTTCGTTAGACATAAATAAAAAAGCTACCGACGCGACGGAGCATAACATTGTGATCGAAAGCGGAAGCTTCGATACAATAACCTGCTCAGACGACAGCGACTATAACATAGTCAAGACGCTTGCAAGCGAAAGAAGACTTCGCGGCACTGAAAGCGGTATCATTTATGAATACAGCGAAATTGAGAGCCTGACCAAAGCTACTGACATTACTGTTGAAAAGTGCGACCACAAGTATGCAAACGGCAACATTGCGGTAGATGATGACTATGCTTGCTATTACTGCAATTCACAGATCATTGCAACCGTAAGCTATACGGCTGACGGCAGTGAAAAGACAGAGTTATTCGGTGATATTTATGACGCTTTTGATAAGGCTAATGAGGTAGGTACGGCTACTGTAACGCTGTGCAGGGATATTACGGACGATATTACAGATACGATAGCTGTTACAGGCAATGTTACGCTTGAACTTAACGGTAAAACACTGGGTAGCACTTTTGTTTTCATAGCACCTGTAGAAGTATCCGACGGCGGTATGTTTACCGTAGGCGGCGATGGCAAAATGCGGATGCCTATTAAAGCTTACGCAAACTCAAAGTTAATCATCAACGGCGGTGAATTCACATCGGTGATGGTTTACATAGACGGCGACGCAGAAATAGGCGGCGGCGTTATAGACGCTCTGACCATTATAGGTAACGCTAAAGCAAAAATCAGCGGCGGTAAATTCTACAACATCGAGATAGCAAACGGCAGTCTTGAATCTGTTCTGGCTGACGGTTATGCTTATAAAAAGGACGGCGGTGCATGGCTTTCAATTGCAGAACGTGCAGAGAGCGTTTATAGCGGTGTGAATAACGACAATAAACCGGTGAATGTAGAAGAAGCGCCGATAAAGAGCGCAACAATTACCGCTAATGACGAGTCACCGATAATATACCGTAACGGTAGAAAGACTGCATCTTTCACTGCCGATGTGACATATACGGGAAATGAAACACTCTATGTTACCGGATACTTAATTGACGGAACGGTAATAAAGGAAAAAACGGACTTATCAGGCAATCGCTATTATTTATTTAGCGGTGAAGTTGATAAAGCAGTGGCAGAAGACGGAGAAATCCAATATTACTGCATATTTACCTATGACGGATATGAATATAAGTCGAATGTGGTAACGCTTACAGTAGCTACCTGTCAGCACCCCGGCGAAAGCGTAAAATGTGACGATAACGGTAATTATGTATGCGGTATATGCGACAGAACACTTACGGCTTCGGTAGAGCTGTCTGACGGCACGTTATCGTATTACGGCAAGTGGAATGACGCTATCGGCGCTGCCGAGGAAAGCGAAGGCTGTACATTAAAGCTGTTAAACTACAGTGGGCTTAAAGATAATGAAACATTTGACATAAGCAAGGGTAGATTTACCGTTGATTTCAATAAAGATGACGGCAGCGGACTATTTACATTTAATGTCAAGGGTGGAGATATAACGTTCACGACATCGCAAGCAACCTCAAATCCATGGGCATGTGTACAGGTGTCGGGCGAGAATGCCAATGTTTTAATTGACAGCAAAGCCAGGTTGAATTCTTTAGTTGTAAATTCCGGAAATGTTAGTGCCGATGGTGCTTATATCGGCATAATAACGATAAACGGCGGAGACACGGTCATCAATGATGTTGATGCCGGTTTATTAAGCAAGGAGGGCAATGGGTCCGTTAATATATCTATCGTAAGCGGCAGATTCGAAAGCGTCGTTTTCGATGAATATACTTTCGGAAAGGCAATAGCGAGCGGAAGCAGAATTAGATTGACCGATGCGGATGGCGGAAAGATTTACAAATATGCTGATATTCAGAACAAGGGCAATGCCGGTGTTATTGTTGTTGAAAAGTGCGACCATAAGGACGAAAACGACAGCTATAAGCTTGACGGAAAACCCTGTCCTTACTGCAATGAGGAAATTGTTGCAACTGTAAGCTATACAACGGCTGACGGAAGCGAAACGACAGACCTGTTCAGCGATATTTATGACGCTTTTGAAAAGGCTAATGAGGCAGGTACGGCTACAATAACGCTGTATAAGGATATTGAAAACAGCGAATTTACACGGTACATTACCGTTACGGGCAATGTAACGCTTGCACTGAACGGTAAAAAACTGGGTTACAGTTTTGTTTCTCGTACTGTAGAGGTATCCGACGGTGGTATGCTTACCGTAGACGGCGATGGCAAAATGATGGTGCCTATTATCGTTAACGAAAACGCAAAATTAACCGTCAACGGCGGTGAAATCGCCACGGTGATGATTTATAAAGACGGTGACGCAGTAATAGGCGGCGGTTTTATAGAAGATCTGGATGTTAACGGCAACGTAAAACTCAGCGGCGGTAAATTCTACAACATCGAGATAGCAAACGGCAGTCTTGAATCTATTCTGGCTGACGGTTATGCTTATAAAAAGGATGGCGGTGCATGGCTTTCAATTGCAGAACGTGCTAAGGAAAAATATTACAGCTGGAATAACGATAATAAACCGGTGAATGTAGAAGAAGCGCCGATAAAGAGTGCAACGCTCAGCACAGAAATAAACAAGCTGTATCGCAACAGCAACGCAAATCCCACGGTAAAGTTCAACCCTGCTCTTGCTCACGGCTCGCTGAACGACTCGGATGCAAGTATGAGATATGGCATAAACTCCTATGAAAGCGGAGATACGGTTTATAACAGCTTAAGCACGCTTGTAACTAACACTAAATTGTCGGCAGACGAAATAATTGATAAGGCAGGCAACAGCAATGTAGCTGAGATATACTACATAGTTACTTTCGACGGCTATGAGGTAAAGACAAATACCGTTTGCATAGACCTTGTTGATTGTGATCATTCTCAGGTGGTCGATCCTACTGCGGACAAGGAAACCGCAGGTAATATTACTACGCCGACATATTGTGAGATATGCGAGAGCAAGTTCAATGCAAAGATAACAAAGGGCGACGATGTCAGGTATTATAACGATCTTGACGAGGCTGCGAAAGACGCTCAGAAGAGCGAAAACGAGGGCTGTACCTTATATCCGCTTTATAACAAGAACGGATACGGCGGTCAGTTAGTCATAACCGATGGTAACTTCACGCTCAAGTACGCAGTTCGTACAGCGTTCGCAAATCCTGTTCTCATAACCGGCGAGGCAAAGCTTAAGGTTACGGGACGTTGTGCGGTGACATCGTCTGAGAATCCGGACGCATTCTTTGTGGATGGCGGTGATGTCACATTTGACGGGCTTGCAACAGGCAGCAATGTGACCATAAACGGTGGAAATGTTACAATGGCCGCAAACAATATAAATTGCCTTACTATAAACGGCGGTAATGTATCCATTTCGTCAGGTGGGTTTGCCGAAATCGTAACTACGGTCAGCAATAAGGTGATAGCCGATTATATCGAACCCGGCTTCTGGGTACAGGACAGAGGAACAAAAGAGTGGATAGATATATACAGTCTTAATAAGGCAACGGCATCATCGACAAACGTCCTTTCGGTACGTTTGTGTCCGATGCAGATAATCAAGCCGATTGATACTGTATATTACACCAACGGCTATTATCCGGGCGACATACCGTCACTTCAAATAAGTGCAGAGCCGTGGTATTCAAACGAGGTCAACGCAAAGGTTGCTTATCAGTGGATCGCCATTGATGAAAACGGCAACGAAACAGAGATAGAGGGCGCTACGGACAGAAAGCTGTCGCTCGAAAATCTCACAACGGGCAGGTACTACTGCCGACTTACCTACAGCAATGCTGCAACGGCGGGAGTTTCGATGGCGTCGGACGTTGTAACGGCTACGATAACCGAATGTGAGCATTCCGGAGGAGAGGCTACCTGCACCAATAAGGCAAAGTGCGAAATATGCGGAGCGGAGTATGGTGAAACTAAGCCACACAGCTATGCGCATATAAAAGCGTCTGAGTATCTTAAATCTGCGGCAACCTGCACTGCAAAGGCTGTATACTATACTTCCTGCACAGAATGCGGACAGTCAAGCAAGGGTACAGCCGATGAAGCAACGTTCGAGTATGGAAACGCACTCGGTCATAAGTACGGTGAGTGGGTATCAAACGGTGACGGAACTCATACAAGAGTTTGCGCTAACGACAGCACACACACCGAAACAAAGGATTGCCACGGCGGTAAGGCTACTTGCACGGCTAAGGCAATATGTGAGGACTGCGGCAAGGCTTACGGCGAAATGACAGCCCACACATTCACAGCTAAGACAGTAAGTGAGAAGTATCTTAAATCTGCGGCAACCTGCACTGCAAAGGCTGTATACTATACGTCCTGCGCAGATTGCGGACTGTCAAGCAAGGGTACTAAGAATGAAGCAATGTTCGAGTACGGAAACGCACTCGGACACAAGTACGGTAAGTGGGTATCTAACGGTGACGGAACTCATACAAGAGTTTGCGCTAACGATAACAAGCACACCGAAACAAAGGCTTGCCACGGCGGCAAGGCTACTTGCACGGCTAAGGCAATATGTGAGGACTGCGGTAAGGCTTACGGCGAAATGACAGCCCACACATTCACAGCAAAGACAGCAAGTGCTAAGTATCTTAAGACAGCGGCTACCTGCACCGCAAAGGCTGTATACTATACTTCCTGCGCAGACTGCGGACTGTCAAGCAAGGGTACTAAGAATGAAGCAACGTTCGAGTACGGAAACGCGCTCGGACACAAGTACGGTAAGTGGGTATCTAACGGTGACGGAACTCATACAAGAGTTTGCGCTAACGACAGCACACACACCGAAACAAAGGCTTGTCACGGCGGTAAGGCAACTTGCACGGCTAAGGCAATATGTGAGGACTGCGGTAAGGCTTACGGCGAAATGACAGCTCACACATTCACAGCTAAGACAGCAAGTGCTAAGTATCTTAAATCTGCGGCTACCTGCACTGCAAAGGCTGTATACTATACATCTTGCGCAGACTGCGGACTGTCAAGCAAGGGTACTAAGAATGAAGCAACATTCGAGTACGGAAACGCACTCGGACACAAGTACGGTAAGTGGGTAAGTAACGGTGACGGAACTCATACAAGAGTTTGCGCTAACGACAGCACACACACCGAAACAAAGGCTTGTCACGGCGGTAAGGCAACTTGCACGGCTAAGGCAATATGTGAGGACTGCGGCAAGGCTTACGGCGAAATGACAGCCCACACATTCACAGCAAAGAGCACAGTATCAAGATATCTTAAACGTGCGGCTACCTGCACGGAGAAATCGGAGTACTATGTATCATGCGCAGGCTGCGGACTGTCAAGCAAGGGTACTGTAAGTGAAGCGGTATTCACAGGAAGCGCGCTCGGACATTCGCTTACAGATTGGAATGTTACAGTTGCTGCAACCTGTACCTCAGGCGGTTCTCAGGAAAGACACTGCACACGGTGTGATTATAAGCAGACAAAGACTATTTCTGCTAAGGGTCATAAATTCGGTGCATGGAAGATAACAAAGGCTGTAAGTTGCCTCGAAGACGGCGAGCAGTCGAGAGTATGCTCGGTATGCAAAAAGACGGAAGTAAAGAAAATCGCGGCAACCGGCGTACACACATACGGTGCATGGAAGGTTACCAAGAAGGCAACCTGCACAGCAACGGGTGTAAAGGAAAGAACCTGCACAAGCTGTGGTGCAAAGGAAAAAATCACGTTAAAGGCAACAGGTCATAAGTATGTGACAAGTACAGTAAAGCCCACCTACACTTCAAAGGGTTATACACTGCACAAGTGCTCAGTCTGCGGAAGCTCATACAAGAGCAACTATACTGCGACGTTGGTTCTTGCACCGATAAGCGGACTTAAGAGAACAGCAAGAACAAACACAACAGTAACACTCAGCTGGAACAAACATTCTGCGGCTGACGGTTATATAGTTGAACGTTATAACGGCAAAACGTGGGTAAGAGTTGCAAAGATAAGCAAAAACAGCACAACGTCTTATACGGTTAAATCGCTTACTCCGAGCACTACAAACAAGTTCAGGGTCAAGGCTTATAAGAGCACTGCAAGCAGTGCATACAGCTATGTTACCGTAAATACTCTGCCGAATGGCGTTACGGGCTTCAAGGCAACATCTAAGACGAGCACAACGGTTACACTCAGCTGGAATAAGAACAGCTCAGCCGGCGGCTACATCATTGAGTATTATAACGGTACGAAGTGGGTACAGTCGGTAAAGATCTCCGGAAATGCCACAGTCAAGGCTACTGTAAAGGGCATTGCGGCAGGAAAGTCAAACAAGCTGCGCATTAAGGTATATAAAGTTATTGGCAGCAATACGGTATACAGCGCATACACACAGCTTACCGTAAAGACAAAGCCGACTGATGTAACAGGTCTTAAGGCAGTCAGCAAGACGAATAACACTGTTAAACTTCAGTGGAATAAGAATACCAGTGCCGATAGTTACATTATTGAAAAGTACAGCGGCAACAAGTGGGTACAGGTAACAAAGATCAGCGGCAATGCTACGACAAGCTATACTGTAAGCGGACTGAAATCGAGCACAACATATAGGCTGCGCATAAAGGCGGTAAAGTCAGGCGAATACAGTAATTGCACTTACATCAATGTTACAACTAAGCCGTATGCGGTAAATGCGTTTAAGGCAAAGAGTATATCAAAGTCGGCTATAACATTACAGTGGAATAAGAACACGAGCGCCGACGGCTACTGCATTGAAAAGTATAACGGCACAAAGTGGGTACAGGTAAAGCGCTATACATCAAATGCAAGCACAACCTACACCCTCAAGAGCCTTAAGGCAGGAACAACTTATAAGTTCAGGATAAGAGCATATAAGACAGTGGGCAAAACGACTGAATACAGCACGTATACCTATTGTAATGTGACTACCAAAAAGTAAATCAAAACGAAGCGGATACCCCAAAAGGTATCCGCTTCAGTTTATTTTGTTTATTTTGTTTATAGAAAAAGCCCCGGCTTTCAACTGAAAGCCGGGGCTTAAGTCTTTTTGTATTACTCTGTTATCCAGGGTGTGCCGTCCTTAGTGGTAAACTTGCCTGTGCAGACCATGATGAAGTCTACAAGCCAGCCTATACCGAAGCAACCGCCTGTGAGAAGCCAGATGATACCTGTTCCTATCTTACCTGACATAAAGCGATGTACTCCAAGACCGCCTAAAAAGAATGCGATAAGTATTCCTGCTACCTTGCTCATTGGATTATCCTCCTGAAAATCAATAATTATAACCGCACGTCAATAAAATTGTTACAACGTACAAATACATTTTATCATATGCGGTGATATATGTCAAATGTATGGCGGCTATCGGTCGAATTGTGGCGTAAAACGGCGGCTGTGAGCCGCTTTCTGACCTTGTGACAATTCCGATCAGTTTGTCTTATATCCGCTTGTGGTGACCTCGGCTATAAGCGCGCCTGTATTATCTGTAACTGTAACGCGGTAATAGCAGGTAGTCCTGCCGTCACGGACGCATTCTGCCTTTGCTGTGAGCCTGTCGCCTTTTGATGCTTTCAGGAAGGTTATATTTGCGCTGAGCGATACCGTGCCCAGCTTATTGTGATTAGACGCTACTGCAAAGGCAAAGTCTGCAAGGGTGAAAATCGCTCCGCCCATTACTATGCCTGCGGCGTTGCGATGGCGGGATTCTATATTCATGCTCACGGTCGCGGCGTTTTCGCCTACCTGCTCTATCACCGCCCCGTTTTCGGTTGCAAAGCGGTCGTTTGCGAAAAACTCACGGATTTTTTCAATATCACTCATATATGCAATATGCTCCTTTATAAGTTGCTTTTATGTATCGGATTTACATAAATATTCCCGCAAGTGCGGTGTAGTACATAAGTGTCAGCGGAAGTGTAACCATTGATAATATGGTGCTTACCGCAAATATTTCGGCGCTGTAGCCCGCATCCCTGTCATAGAGCAGTGCGAACATTGTGCACATAGCAGCGGCGGGGCAGGCGGTAGCGAGTATGTTTACGCCTGCAACGGTCTGATCTATCTTAAATACAAGGCAGATAACGGTAAGCAGTGCAGGAAGCAGGAACAGCTTTACAAAGCAGGTGTAGTAAAGCCGCGGCTTTTTCAGTGCAGGGAGCAGCTTTACGGTAGCTATTGTAGAGCCGGCGATTATCATTGCAAGCGGTGTGTTGATATTTGCAAGGTGCTGTGCCGTTTCAAGGATGACGTTCGGGAGCGTGAAGTTGCACAAAAACAGGATAATACCGATTATTGTAACGATAATGCTCGGTGATAACAGCGACTTTATCATCTGCTTAAAGTTCGGCTTGCCGCCCTTCATCATAATAACGCCGTGCGTCCACGAGCAGAGATTGAACATCGTAACATACGCCGTAAGGCAGAATACACCCTCAGTGCCATAAACGCCCTGTATCAGCGGTATGCCCATAAAGGCGCAGTTTGAATAAAGACAGCTGAAACGCTCTATCAGCTGTCCCTCCCTGTCCTTACTGCGTACTATCAGCGGCACAAGGATAAACGCTATAACATAGCTTATTATCGCTATGAGGAACGATAAAAGCAGTGTGTTCAGCGTTTCGGGGTCGAACGGCTTCTGATAGGATACCAGAATAACCATAGGCGTTGCAAAGTTAAGTACAACGGTTGAAAGCTTTTTGGTGCAGGTGTCGTCAAGCAGTTTGAGCTTGCGGCAGATAACGCCGACACCCGCGAGCAGTGCCATTATGACGACCTGCTCGATAATTGCCCAGTTCATAAGTATACCTCTTGTCTTTTGTTCTTTTTTCTTTTCTTCGACTAATTATACTACTTCAGCAGAGTAAAATCAATGTTAAAATACTGTAAAATGGGGTTTTATGCGGAAATTTTCGCGTTTTGCCCGCCAAAAATCCGTTACGGGCGTTGATTTGACACTATGGCAATACTGCACAAAAAAATCACTCTAAATTTGTGCACAATACCGCCCTTGAAATGAAAACGATTTACTGATATAATGAAGTTATGCAAAGGAACTTAAAACCTGTAAAACAGTTTGTCAAACAGGATAACTTGCAGAGAATTTCAAAAAATGAGGGCTTATTTAATCCCTATCCCCCCTTCCCCCTTTCCCCGGAAAGGGGGAGAATATGGGGGCTGGCGCCCCTCAGCCCTCCTTGGGGCTTTGCCCCAAACCCCATCAGAATATCAAGGGTAAAAAGAATTCTGCGATTATACTGAACGACAGTTTGTTTACGGGGAATATAATATCAAGGAGGACTTTCTGATGAATTACGGACATTTTGACCTTGAAAACAAGGAATATGTCATCACAAGACCCGATACTCCCTCGGCATGGGCTAACTACTTAGGCTCACCCGAATACGGTGCTATCATTTCAAACAACGCAGGCGGTTACAGCTTCGTTAAGTCAGGCGCAAACGGACGTGTTATCCGTTACCGCTTCAATGCTGTTCCCAACGACCAGCCCGGTAGATATGTATATATCAAGGACGCTGAGGACGGCGATTTCTGGTCTGCATCATGGGCACCTGTATGCAAGCCCTTAGACCAGTACAAGAGCGAGTGCCGTCACGGTACAGCTTACACTGTTATCACCTCTGAGTACAAGAGCATAAAGTCTGAGGTTACTTACTATGTTCCTATGGACGCTACATACGAGGTATGGGCTGCAAAGGTAACAAACACAGATACAAAGCCCCGTAAGCTCAGCGTTACAGGCTACTGCGAGTTCGTAAACGATCCCAACTATGAGCAGGATCAGGTAAACCTCCAGTACACACTGTTCATCACAAGAACATACTTCAAAAATAAGTATATCCACCAGATGCAGAACGAGATCTACAATCCCAACAGCGGTCGTTTCTTAGGTCTTGCGGCCGCTAAGGTTGACGCTTACTGCGGCGACCGCGACGCATTTGTAGGTTCTTACAGAACATACAACAACCCCAAGGGCATTGAAGAAGGCCTTAAGGGCGACTTAAACTACAACACAAACTCATGCGGCGCACTCCAGAGCGACATCGTTCTTCAGCCCGGCGAAACAAAGGTTCTTACTTACGTTCTCGGCGGTCAGAAGACAGAGGCTGAAATTGAAGCTATCATTGCCAAGTATGAAAAGGACGGCGCAGTAGAGGCTGATCTTACAGAGCTCAAGAACTACTGGCACTCAAAGCTCGACAACCTCCAGGTAAATACACCCGACGCTGATTTCAACAACATGGTAAATGTATGGAACGCATATAACTGCTTCATCACATTCATCTGGTCAAGAGCCGCATCATTCCAGTACTGCGGTCTGAGAAACGGCTTCGGCTACCGTGATACTGTACAGGATATCCAGGGCGTTATCCACCTTGCTCCCGAAATGGCTAAGAAGCAGATCGTATTTATGCTCTCAGCTCAGGTTACAAACGGCGCAGGACTGCCCCTCGTTAAGTACGACCACAAGGCAGGTCAGGAAAACCACCCCGACGAAAACGACGAAAACAGCGTATACGCTAAGCAGACAGGTCACCCCTCATACCGTGCAGATGACGCTCTGTGGCTGTTCCCGACAGTTTACAAGTACATCTCCGAAAGCGGCGACCACGCATTCCTTGACGAAGTTATCTCATATGCTAACGACGGCGAGTCAGGCACAGTATATGATCACTTAAAGAGAGCTATCGACTTCTCGATGAACCACCTCGGCAACCACGGTATGCCCGCAGGTCTTCACGCTGACTGGAACGACTGTCTGCGTCTTGGTAAGAAGGGCGAATCTACATTCGTAGCATTCCAGCTCGTTTACGCTATAAAGATCTTAAAGACATACGCTCTTGAAAAGAACGATACAGAGTACGCTAAGTACCTTGACGAGATCAAGGCTAAGCTTGACGAGATCCTTTCAGCTTGCTGGAACGAGGACAGATGGATCAGAGGCTACAAGGAAGACGGTACTGTTATCGGTCAGAGAACAGATCCCGAAGCTTCTATGTGGCTCAATCCCCAGTCATGGTCAGTCATCTCAGGCTTTGCAAGCAAGGAACAGGCTGAAAAGGCTATGGACAGCGTAGAAAGAGAGCTCAACACCGATTACGGCGCAATGGTTATGTATCCTCCTTATGTTAAGCACGGATTTGACGGCGCTCTTATGCAGTGCTTCAACAAGTGCACAAAGGAGAATGCAGGTATCTTCTCACAGCCTCAGGGTTGGCTGATACTCGCCGAGTCAAAGCTCGGTCACGGCAACCGTGCATATAAGTACTGGAAGGAAGCAGCTCCCGCTACTTACAACGAGAATGCAGAGCACAGAGTTCTTGAACCCTATGTTTACGGTCAGTTCGTTGAAGGCAAGGACAGCCCGTTCGCAGGACGTGCTCATGTACACTGGCTGACAGGTACAGCATCTACTGTAATGGTAGGTACTACAGAGGGTATCCTCGGTCTTAACCCTGAAACAAAGGGTATCGTGATCGATCCTTCTATCCCCTCGGAGTGGAAGGAATACACAATGAAAAAGACATTCAGAGGCAAGAAGCTGAATGTTACGGTTAAGAACCCTAACGGCAGTGAACACGGCGTTAAGAGTGTAACAGTAAACGGCGAAAAGATCGAAGGCAAGCTCATTCTTGACAGCATCTTAAAGGCTGAAAATGATATCGTTATCGAGCTTTGATCCTTGTCACATATGAATTGATACGCACCCCGAAGGCTATGCTTTCGGGGTGTGTTTTTTATGCAAAAAAATATCGGGGCACCGGCGAAGCTCAATATTGAAGATTTTTATCTGTTGTGGTATACTGTAAAGCATCAGGATAAAACTAAGCAATAGGCACATTCGGATAAGGAGCTTATGATGTACGAAACCAATTCATATGATATAGCGATAATCGGTACAGGACCTGCAGGAATATCAGCGGCGATAAACGCGGCGATACGAAAGAAGAAGTTTATCCTTTTCGGAAACGAAAATCTCAGTGCAAAGGTAGAGTGCGCTCATCTCATTTCAAACTATCCCGCCTTGCCCGAGATCAGCGGCAAGGAACTGAACGAAAGGCTTGCTGCTCATTTAAAGCAGCTGGATATCGTGATTACAGCCGAGCGTATAACGGGCGTATATAATATGGAAAAGTATTTTATGCTGCTTGCCGACCAAAAGGAATACAAGGCGGACGCTGTGATCTTAGCAACAGGCGCGCAGACGGTAAAGGAGATCAAAGGAGAGCGTGAGCTCCTAGGCAGGGGTGTGAGCTACTGTGCCACCTGTGACGGCAACTTTTACAAGGATAAGACGATAGCGGTTATCAGCGATAACAAGGAGAGCGAGGAAGAGGTCGATTTTCTGGCGGGGCTTGCGAAGAAGGTTTACTTTTACCCGTCATACAAGACTGATCATTCAAAGGAAAATGTCGAACGACTGACGTTGCCTGTCGTAAGTGTTGACGGTGAGCGCCACGCAGATGGGATAACTCTTAAAGACGGCACACAAATTGCCGTTGACGGTGTATTCTTCTTAAAGCAGTCTGTTTCAGCCGATGTACTGCTCGGCGGTCTTGAGATGAACGGCGGCAGTATAGCGGTAGATCACGATATGTCGACCAACGTAAAAGGCTGTTTTGCCTGCGGCGACTGCACAGGAAAGCCGTATCAGATAGCGAAAGCTGTAGGTGAGGGCAATACCGCACTGCACAGTGCAATAACCTATCTTTCCGCGCTTAAGAGCAAAATCGAATAAAAAGTAAGTCCCGCAGGTTTGATTTACCTGCGGGACTGTGTTGTATTCCGGCTTTTACACTGTTTCGGGTTCTTTTTCGGTTATAGAAATATTATCCTGCTTTGCAATAACTGCTTTATCGTAAGCCTTTACCGAGTATTCCGTAACATTTTTTATCGTTTCGCCGTCTATCTGCAACGCGGTAGGACGGTCAAAGCGCACGGTGATATCCTTTCCGGTCATAACTTCTACCATTTCTGTATGACTGACGTGTTCGCCCTTGAAGATCGAGGGGAAAACCATAAGGGTTTTGAGCTTACCGCTTCCATGCATTACTACGACCGATAAAGTGCCGTCAGGGTTATTCCTCACCTGTGCGGGCGCGGTCATCATACCGCCGCCATAGAACCTGCCGTGCATTGTCGGGGCAAGCCACACTTTTTTGAAGCTGTATTCCTTGCCGTCAACAGTGATTACCGCATTCGCAGGCTTGAAATGAAACAGCAGCCCTTTGATTGCTATAGAAGTATAATTTATCGGCTTGTCCGATTTTTCACGCAGTTCGTCACCGACTTCACAGCAATAGCCGTCAATTCCGTAACCTATCGCGTTGATAAACAGGTAGCTCTTACCGTTCACCGTTACGGTCGGCAGACCCCGGATATATTCGTTTATCGGTATCGGATCGCAACCCGGCTCTTTGTCAAGGTCACGCATAAAGTCGTTACCGCTGCCCGTTGCATAGAAATACAGCGGGTTTTCATACGGATAGCCCTCGCTGTCATTTATAAAGCGGTTAAGCGTGCCGTCGCCGCCGCAGATTATAATATCGCTTTTGGGGGAAATGCTGTCAAAGAATGCACCATAGCTTGTTATATGTGTCATATTACAATATTTCAGCTCGTCATTTTTGTATATTTCCGTAAGCTTTTTTGCCTGCTCTTCACCTTTTCCGTTACCCGCAAGGGGGTTGTATAATATGTATTTTGTACTCATATCTGTTTCCTCATTTCAAAGCGGTAAACCGCTATTTGATTATAGTATAACAAAATCAAGAGGATTTTGCAATATTTTGTCGCTATTTGTCAACAGATATCGAAAAAATTGTGGAAATTGATGCTTGAGCCAAAGAGGAGTTGCGAATTTATTGCGTGTTTTTGTAAATTACGGATCTTTATTTCAACGAACCTAAAAAGTCAGCGAATTTCTAAAGTTTTTACGGATTTTCAGTAAAAACTATTGAATTTTATGAAGTTTTTGGGTATACTAGATATAAGGAGGCGATATTATGATCGTAAGACCGCATTATTTGAACATACTGAAAACTTATCGTGATGTTCCGCTTGTAAAGATACTTTCCGGTATCCGCCGTTGCGGAAAATCGACCATTCTTGATATGCTGAAAGAGGATCTGATCGGCAGCAGCATTTCTGCCGACCATATAATTCATTTGCGCTATACATCGGAAGAACTGGACGAGGACATGACAGCAAAGCAGATGTACCGTGATATAAAAGATAGGATAACTGACGACAAGCGATATTATCTTTTACTTGACGAGGTGCAGGAGGTCGCAGGCTGGGAAAGAGCGGTCAACAGTCTGCTTGAAGATACCGATACCGATATCTATGTGACAGGTTCAAATTCCAAGCTGATGTCGGGGGAAATATCAACCTATCTGACAGGGCGCTATATCTCGATCCCGGTATTTACGTTGTCTTTTGCCGAATATATAGAGTTCAGGAAAAAGGACGGTCATACGACAAAAGAGCTTTTGAACGAATATATACGCATGGGCGGTTTCCCTATTGTAGCGCTCGGAAATTTTGATGAGCATTCATCATATCAGATCGTAGAAGGTATTTACAATTCCGTCATTAACGGCGATATCACAAGAAGACATAACATTACAAACTTTGATTTGTTTAACCGTGTGGTAAAATATATCGTTGAAAATGTCGGAAAAACCTTTTCCGCAAATTCTATCGTAAAATTTATCAAGGGCGAGGGTCGTTCGTTGTCGGTAGAGTCGGTGTATAACTATCTTGAGTGGCTTGAAAAAGCTTTTGTGATCTATCGTTGCCAAAGGTATGATATGCAGGGGAAGAGCGTTCTGAAAACGCAGGAAAAATTCTATCTTGCCGATGCCTCATTGAAATACTGCATTATGGGCTTTAATCCGAAATCCGTTGCCGCGATGCTCGAAAATATCGTGTATTTTGAGCTCAGGCGGAAAGGCTACAATGTGTACATCGGCAAAAACGCCGCAAAGGAAATTGACTTCGTAGCTGTGCGGCGCGATGAGCGTATATATGTGCAGGTGTGCCGCAATCTGCCCGAAGAATCGGACAGAGAGGTTGCCAATCTGCTCGAGATAAATGATCATTACCCGAAATATGTGGTAACGCTTGATGAGTTGGCGGGAGGTAACATAAACGGTGTGAGAATTGTTCATCTGGCGGATTTTTTGTTGAGTGAAGAATATTGATTTAAAAACTTTGGAAGAATGCTATCGGGCATTTGTACGACCCGAATGGTGCGTGTTCGCCCCCATACCAAAAAGCAGGACTATGACCGTTTGAGATAACGGAAATGTGGCGGGGTGTCGAATTGCGGTCATTGGTGGTCGGTGCATCTGTGCATCGACAGCCATTTGTGCCGTTGCATCTGTGCAATGACAGCCATTTGTGCCGTTGCATCTGTGCAATGACAGCCATTTGTGCCGTTGCATCGTGCAACGGCTTTGTGTGGCTGTCTTTATGCATCCTTGCATAACGGCTTTGTGTGGCTGTCTTTATGCATCCTTGCATAAC
>CAKSTB010000018.1 GCA_934490165.1 uncultured Ruminiclostridium sp.
GTTCTAAATCTGTCTAAATTTTTGTTTTTGTTGTACAAATCTTTATTTTTTCTGTCCAGTTTTTATTGACTAGTGCATTCTCTCCCTCGTGCTCCCTCTTTCCTTACCCACACCCCCACCCCGCTAGGGTGTTGGCTAAACTCGTGCAATCTCCCGGATATCGTATATCTTGTCATTTCAGGAACGCTTAACGCTACACGTCCGCAGTTTTAGTACATATATCTCAGGTTAGTAGCGTTTTTTTGAAGGGTTAATGTTAGCGCAGTTTCACTGATTTACTCACGAAATTATTAACGCCTTATCGATACGGAAATGTTTTCAGCGGTGTTGGCGATATATTCTATTGTACTGTCTATATTACAATGTACCTTAGTACAATTTTAACAGCGGCATTGGCTAGTGGTTGTATGTTGATATATTGAAAAAAAGGCGAAATATTGCAACGCAATAATGCCGTAAAGCCTGTATAAAACACAAAGAACTCCGGCTGTTACACCGGAGTCCTTTGCTTTGGGGAAATATATATGAAAATCGAAGATAGCAATTATAATGTCAGCGTTTATCTTCTGCCGATCTCTCGCGCTTTCGTTTTACTCTCTTGCTGACTGTGGTTATATAATAAAGCTTGTTCGTGAAATTAAAAGAATAGTTTTGTGTAAATTAGATGAAAAGTGAACTCGTTTTTTGTCAGAGTTTCACAATTCTACATTATTACTCCGCCGCCGAGCACTGTATCGCCGTCATAGAACACAACGTGCTGACCGGGCGTTACCGCTCTTATTCTTTCATCGAACACTACTTTGACCGTATTGTTATCCTGAGGGTATACCGTGCACGGCTGTTCGGTCTGTCTGTAGCGCGTCTTTGCCTTGCATTTAAACTCGCCCGCGGGATATTCAAACGCTATCCAGTTAAGGTTATCTGCGTACAGAGTATCAGTGAACAGAAGCTCGTTTTCGCCGAGGGTCACGGTATTATTATGGGCATTTTTTCCGATAACATACATCGGCTTTCCAAAGCCTGTGCCTATGCCTCTTCTCTGCCCTATCGTATAGAATATAACGCCCTTGTGGTGACCTATCACGTTGCCGTTTTCATCGAGGAAATCGCCGTCGGGGTAAGCCTTGCCTGTATAGCGCCCGATAAAGCCGACATAATCACCATCGGGAACGAAGCAGATATCCTGGCTGTCGGGCTTGTTGCTGTTGATAAGCCCGCTGTCGGCGGCTATGCGCCTTATCTCGTCCTTGGTCATTTCGCCGAGGGGGAAAACGCTTGCGGCGAGCTGCTCCTGGCTTAAGCGGTACAGTACATATGACTGATCCTTGGCGTTGCTTGTGCCATCGGCGTTTATCGCTTTCTTTAACAGCCATCTGCCGCTTTTTTCGTCATAGCAGCTACGGACATAATGACCTGTGGCAATGTGGTTAATACCATGGTTTTTTACTGCGTCAAGCAGTGCACCGAACTTGATAATCTCGTTACATTCAACGCAGGGGTTAGGAGTTCTGCCGGACAGATAGCTTTGGGTAAAGCTTTTCTGCACGGTCGCGGAAAACAATTCCCTCATGTCAAGCAGATAATGAGGTACGCCGAACTTTGCCGCTATAGCCTTTGCGTCCTCGATGTCGCTTGCCGAACCGCAAAGTCCCGTATCGTCAGCCGCCCGGCTGTCGTGAAGCTTCAGCGTGTAGCCGCTGACATCGTATTTATCCTTTAACAGCACCAGAGCTACCGAGCTGTCTACTCCGCCGCTCATCGCTATTGCCAATTTTTCCATAATATTATCCTTTATCTTTAAGTCTTAGCTGTACTATTGCGCCGTAATGACGTATGTCAAATTCGGACGGTGCGTTGGTTTCAAGAAGCTTCAAATGCTCTTTTTCCCATGAATTTATCTCTTCTTCCGACAGTGAAGCGCCTATGCCCCGACAGGCTTTCATTCTGCCGTTCCAGCCTTCTCTCGTGAAATGTACATCGAGCGGATATTCTTCACTGTAGACCTTCTCAAAATAAGCGTCATAGCATGGGGGTATATGTATCGGGTGCATTGTTTCGCCCTTGCCGCTCCAGTCGGGGTTATATTTAAGCACAAGCTTCTCGCTCATACCCGCAATCTTATCCTCATACGGAAGCCATGCCATATAGAGCACGACAAGGCTACCGCCGGGTTTCAGCATACGCCTGAACTTCGGTATAAGCTTTTCGTGATCAAAATACCAGAAGCACTGGCAGGCGGTTATAACGTCAAACGAATTGTCGGAGAACGACAATTTCTCGGCGGGCGAAGCAAAATATTCTATATCCGTACCCTGTGACAACAGTTTTGCCTGCTCTATCTGCTCCGGTGAAATATCCACGCCTATCCACTTTGCGCCGAAACGGAGCATATTACGCGGAATTACACCTGTACCCGTTCCGATATCAAGCACATTCTGTCCCGATACACAAAGCCCTCTGTCGGTTATTCTGCGGTAAAACTCATCGGGGTATATATCGCGGTATTTTGCGTAATCCTGCGATGTTCTGCCCCAGTCGAAGGCTTTACCGTTGTCGATTTTGCTGTCGGTGATATCCACTTAATTCTCCTTTACAAATTACCGCCGCTGTGTTTTTCACGGCGGCGGTGCAGTTGTGATTATTTACTTTTCTTCGTTTCCCGCAAGCTGTGAGGGGTGCTTTTTGAAGAAGTCAACTCTAGGCTCAAGGAACTTAAGCTGATGCTCGCTCTCACCCTTGCAGAAGTAGTCCATTCCTTCAAAGACATGATCCCAGCTCCAGAAATCCTCACCGAATCCGAGGTACTCACGGAGCATCTCCGTACCCTCTGGAGCGAGGGGGTGCAGGAGAAGTGCGGCTGTTCTTATATAGTGGAACACGTTGATAAGCGTCTTTTTACGAAGCTCGTTATCATCTGCCGCATCAGCCTCACGGCTGAGCTTTGACCATACCTTGCTTGACTTTCTTACAAGCGAGTCAAGTACATAGGTCACCTGGTGGAACTCAAACTTATACATATAACGCTCATATTCAAGAATAGCCTTTTCGCACTCGGCGATAACACCGGCATCGGGTGTGCCTACAGGCATCTTGCCGTCAAAATACTTCTGAGCGTAATAGAAGCAGGAGCGGATCGCTCTGTTGAATACGTTTGAAAGCAGGAAGCCCTCTTTTACAACGGGGTCGTTATCCTCAGGCTTTGCATCGGGGTTATAGGGCTTAGGCTGGAAGCTTACGCTCCTTGTGCCGAGTCCCAGTCCGAGCCAGTGCATACGGAGCTGTTCTGCTGTGTAGTAATTCAGCAGGTCTGCCGCCATAGGAGGCTTGATAGAGCCGCTGCTGCTTGCTTTCTTGTCAAGGAACAGAATGTGGTTGTTGGCAACGAGGATAGGCAACTGCATCTCGCCGTCCTCGGGGTCTGAGGTTATCTCACCCTTTTTCAGTGCCATAAACATTGCCATTTCGGCAACGCCATAGAAGTAGATGTTATCCGAACCGATGAACTGATATACCTGTGCATCCTTTGAGCACCAGTAATCCTTGTAGTGCTCCATATCTATACCCTTGCTCTTGAGATAAGCGCAGGTGAATGAGATAGGTGCCCACAGCGATTCGGGCCATACCCATACGGTAAGTCCTTTTTCATCTTCAAGGTCGGGAGCTTTTACGCCCCACTCTATATTACCTGTAAGTCTGAACGGAACAAGCGTCTTGCCTGTTCTGAAACGCAGACCGTGGTGTGCCATTATTTCGGTTGCCGTGTCACGCTCGTCAAGAGTGTCAAAACATATCGTGAATGACGGCTTCTTGGGGTCGTCTGTCAGTGTATGATGTGCGAGCAGGTCTTTGATCTTCTCGTAATCCTCACGCAGTTCTTTCTTGATATGAACTACAGGCGGTTCAAGGAACTCACCGATAGTCTTTGAAACGAGCGAACGGACGTTCGGCATCTTCTTTATTCTGTCAACGTATTCGCCGAGGAGCTTTGTGTACTCGGTAAGGCGGAAGTACCAGTTCACAACGTCACGCATTACGGGAGTTTCGCCTGTAAGCGTGCTCTTGGGATCAATAAGGCTTGACGGCATATACTGATGTCCGAGGTCGCACTCGTCTGCATAGCCCTTTTCGGACTGACAGCCGAGAACGGGGCACTTGCCTATTACCTGTCTGCCGTTTAAGAAAACGCCTGCCTTTTCGTCATAGAACTGTGAGGTGGTGATCTTTTCAAGCTGACCGTTTTCATACAGTCTTCTGATGAACCGGTCGGACACGGTATTGTGTATCTCGGCAGGCTTGTCAAGTGCCGACGCGCCGAAAAGGTCAAGGCTTATGTCGTAATCTCTGAGCGTTTTTTCCTGGCTCTCATGGTTCTTTCTGACAAAATCCTCAATAGTACCGTCAAACTCGCCGCTCTCTTTAAGCTTTCTGTAGCTTTCGGCTATGGGTGAGCCGTAGCAATCCGTACCGGATACGAAAATTACATTGTCCTTGCCTATACGGTCGCGCAGAAATCTTGCGTAGGTATCAGCGAAAACGAACACGCCGCCGACATGACCGAAATGAAGCTGTTTATTGCCGTAGGGCATACCGCCTGTTATTACCGCTCTTTTCGGAAAGGACGGTCTGTTATCCTTTGACGGCTTGTTGCTTTTATAATTATTGTTATTTTTGTTGTTGTTTTCCAATTTCAACACTCCTCGATGAAGTTTATACAATTTTATAGAATTTATTGTATCACATATCAGCGGAAAATGCAATAAATTTGTGTGATTTTAGGCGGTACGCCTAAATTCGTTGTGCTATAAAAGTAAAGTCCGGACAGGTGCGGCTCAAAACCGAGAAAACCGTGTCACATACGCTCATTTTTTATTGATTCTTCTTGATTTTTGCATACAAATGTGGTATACTGAATTTATATTATATCCCCGAAAAAACATTGTGTGACACGTTTTGATTTGAGGAAACTTTCAGAATTATTTATAGGAGGACGTATCTGTGGAAAATAAAAGCGGCAGAAAAAATGTTGCCTTCTGTATCGGTGATCTTGAAGGCGGAAGAATGCTTTTACAAGGCTTTTGTAACATACTCGGCGATAATCTTATAAATGTACATATCTTCAACTGCTGTACCTGCTACTATGAGGGTGCGCCGCATAATATAGGTCAGACAAACATCTTCAATCTGCCTAACTACGATATTATTGATATGCTCGTCGTTGCTCCTTTTTATCTGAGCAACAGCGAAGAAGTGATACGGTATACTATTGAACGTGCGGTAGAAAAGAACATACCCGTGCTGACTATCGGAGAGCAGTACGATTACCCCAACTGCTACTGCATAATGCCGGACTACCGTCGCCAGATAGAGATGATAACAAATCATCTTATAGAAAGACACGGCATAAGAAAGCTGAATTTTCTCGGCGGATACAAGAATAATTCCACCTGTGAGGAACGGCTTGAGGGCTTTCTTGACGCACTCAAAAGCCACAACATACCTATAGAGCCGTCAAGAATATATTACGGCAATCTGTGGAGCACTCCTGCCATACAACAGGTAGAAAAGATGAACGAGGACGGCAACCTTGACTGCGGAGCTATTGTGTGCGCAAATGATGCAATGGCATCGGCTGTTATGATAAAGCTGTCTGAGCTGGGCTTTGATATGCCGGGCGAAATTGCCGTCACCGGAATGGACGGTACAGACGAGGCTGACGGATATATCACGACTGCAAAGATACTTGCGGATAAAGCGGGTGAAGAGGCCGCCAACATCGTGGCTAACCTTCTTCTCAGAGACAAGAAGCCTGCAAAGCTCGGTATAATACCGCCCAACATAATTTACGGTATATCCTGCCGCTGCACGAATATGCAGAACGATCTTGATATTCTGCCGAAGCAAAGGCACGATCTGTTTGAGGAATTATATGACGCAAGGCGTTTTTCGATAAGAACCGCCGCTATCGCTCAGGAGCTTGCAAACTGCTCGACTTTTGACGATGCGAGCAAAAACATTTCAGCCACACTGTCAAAAATATGGTGTGATAATTCATGTATATGTATCTGCAAGGACTTCATGGAAAACTCACTTGTGAACGATTCTATAAATGATGTGGAAAATAACTGTCCCGTACATAAAACAGGTTACAGCGACACTATGAAGTGCATAGCAAGATACACGGATAAAAAGCCGCAGAGCGAAACCGAATTTCCGACCTCGGAAATGCTGCCCGACTTTTATGAAATGGCAGACCGCAGCAAATTTATACTTTATACTCCAATTCACATAAGAGATAACACGCTCGGTTATCTGGCGTTCGATTTTTATCCATGGAGCAGTATGAACTATCTGCTCAACTTCGTTACTATGGCTATATCACAGCTGCTGGAGTCAGTACGCAGACAAAATGAACTGTACGCTTATGCAAAGAAGATAGATATGCTGTATGTTACAGACCCGCTCACATCGCTGTATAACCGCAGAGGCTTTTTCAGAACGTATAACGAATATATTGAGGACGGATTAAAGGATAACTGTATGGTCATCTCTGTCGACCTTGATAACCTGAAGCAGATAAACGATAATTTCGGGCATAATGAGGGCGACAATGCAATCCTTACTATGGCGAATGCACTTAAGGCTTCTGCCGATGAAAATGACATCTGCGCCCGTTTCGGAGGTGACGAATATGTTGTATTCGGTAAGGGCAAAGATGAAGAAGAAATGAAAATGTACATTGATAAGGTAAACGACTATCTTTCAAAATACAATCTGACAAGCGAAAAGCCGTATAATGTACACGCAAGCTTCGGCGGCTGTATAATGCCCAAAGGTTCAAAAATGCACATTGACTACTATATAAATGCCGCAGACTCTAAGATGTATGTCGACAAGGAAACTCACAAGAGGACCAGAATGCTTTTCACATACAACAAGGACAATCCCATAAGTGGTAAATAAGCACGTTAATTATTAAGACTGCTGTAGAAATACAGCGGTCTTTTTTATGTAAAACGCATATAATCAGCCGTCTGTGCGGCAAAATACTATCAAATAATGTCGATTGACTTTTTTAAGTAACAGTTGTATAATAGAATAATGTTGTTTACAACAAAATCATGTGTTACCGGACTAAGGAGCTGAATATTGACTAAGACTGAGATACTTCTGTCGTGTATGTTTCTTTCCGACAGCGAAGAAATGATAAAACGCTCTCATATTACCTCGGACACCGTTATAGTAAATCAGTGTGATGAGGACAGCTATAAAGAAGAAAATATCAACAGTGCCGTTATACGCACATTTTCTGTAACCGACAGAGGACTTACAAAAAGCCGCAACTATGCTATATCGAAATCGCAGGCAGATGTCTGCATAATCTGTGACGATGACGAGGTTTTCAGCGACGGATACGAAAAAGCCGTTTCGGACGCTTATGACGCTCTTCCCGATGCGGATATCATAATTTTTGATATGGTTGACCGCCCGCTCAAATGGGGCGACAGCATAAAAAAGCTCAGTTATATCGACCTTATGAGCGTAAGCTCGTGGCAGATAACATTCAGGCGCGAAAAACTGCTTGCCTCGGGCGTCCTGTTTGATGAAAACATGGGAGCAGGCTCAGGCAACGGTGCGGAGGAGGAGTTCCGCTTTCTGACGCAGTGTCGTAAAGCAAAGCTCAATATATATCACTACCCGTTCAGACTGGCATCGGTGGCACAGACGCAGTCAACATGGTTCAAAGGCTTTGATGAGGAGTTTTTTGTCAACCGCGGAAATACAACGCGCTATATAATGGGTCTGCCGCTGTCGGTACTTTATGCCGCGTACTATGCTTTTGCAAAAAGGAAACAGCTCTCGGGTATGAGTATGTTCAGGGCTTTTTCATATACAGTAAAAGGTATCAAGGAAAACAGACTGACTAAACTTAAAAAAGGTAAAAAATAATGGATAAGATACTCAGTATTATAATCCCGTCTTATAACAGCAAACCGTTTCTCGCAAAATGTCTTGATTCGCTTTTATGCGAATGTATCGACAAGCTTGATATAATAGTCGTCAATGACGGTTCTACGGACGGATGCGAAAAGATCGCAGAAGAATACACGAAAAAATACCCCGATTCGATAAGCCTTATAAATAAGGTAAACGGCGGCCACGGCTCGGGCATAAATGCCGGAAGTGAAAAGGCACGGGGCAAATATCTTAAGGTACTTGATGCCGACGACTGGTTTCTGACCGATAATATACCCGCGTTTGTAAAGGCGCTTGAAAGCACTGAGGCGGACGTTGTGCTGACACCTCACCATACGATAAACATTTCAAACGGCGAAGTTAAAAAATGGCGCTGTTTCCCGCCGCGATTCGGCAAAGAATATACTATGGACGAGGTCATGACCCAGTGGAAAAACTTTGACCGCAGTCTGACATTCCACGGTATAACCTACCGCACAGACTTCTACAGGAGCGAAGGAATAAAGATGAGCGAAAAGGTGTTCTATGAAGATCACGAGTACGCTACATTCCCTTGCAGTAAGGCAAAAACAATACTTCCGCTCGATCTGTTCATTTATGAATACCGTATAGGCGATGTTACGCAGAGCGTGTCTGCCGAAAATCAGCTCAAACGCATAGGACACACCGAAACCGTGCTTAAGCGTATGACCGCAGAGGGCAAAGACTTTACAGGTGCTGCCGCTCTTTATTGTGCAAAGAAAACGCATCTGCTCCTGCTTAGCTTTCTTGTTACTTCCCTGCTTTGCGACAAGGACAGAAAGGCTGGCAGAAAAAGAGCGGATGAAATGATGAGCTTTATGGATAAAGAATATCATACGGTATATGAAATGAGCAAAAAGCACTGTAAGATATTAAAGACGCTCAACAGACTGCACATAGGACTTAACGGATACAACAAAATTCTCAATTCAAAGCTCTATAACAAAGTAAGACATAACAAGAGCTTTGATTGACGGAGGTAAAAATGACACTTGTTCGCAAGGATAAAACAGGCGGATTTTTTGAAGTAAGACACTACAAAGATCTGCTTATCCAGCTCGTTTCACGAGATCTTAAGCTGAAATACAGACGCAGTGTACTCGGCTATGTATGGAGCGTACTTAATCCGCTTCTTATAATGCTTGTAATGTATGTTGTATTTTCAAAGCTATTCAACCGTAATGTACCGAACTTCCCTGTTTATCTGCTTATCGGCAGAACAATGTACGACTTTATCGTAGGCGCTACCAACAAAGCAATGGACGGTATTACATCAAATGCGGCACTGCTTAAAAAGACATACGTTTCAAAATATATGTTCCCGCTTGCCAAAGTCACAAGCTGTATGGTTGACTATGTCCTTTCGCTCGGCGCACTGCTGATAGTTCTCATATTCACGGGTTCGCCGTTCTTTTGGACTATGCTGCTGTTCCCACTTATCACACTTGAAGCGTATATATTCGCCTGCGGAATGGGCTTCTTCTTAGCACAGATGCACGTCTTTTTCCGTGATACAAGATATATATATAATGCATTTACAACAGCATGGATGTACGCATCGGCAATATTCTATCCCGTTGATATTCTGCCGGACTGGCTTAAATTCATAGTCGAAAATCTCAATCCGCTTTATATCTATATAAAGCAGTTCAGGGACATTGCTTATACAGGCTGTATCCCCGATATGAAATCGATAATACTCGGTGTTGCTTATGCCGCACTGTTCTTTGTACTTGGTACTGTTATATTCAGGGATAAACAGGACAAGTTCATTCTGTACATCTGACGGAGGTATCGGTATGGAAGATTATATAATCGACGTAAACAATGTTACCGTCCGCTTCAACAAGGCGAACATGAAAGTTGACAATATAAAAGAATATGTGGTACGACTGCTCCGCCGTGAGCTTATGTTCCAGGAGTTTATCGCTCTTAAAGATATCAATTTGCAAGTTAAAAAAGGCGAGGCGTGGGGGCTTGTCGGCACAAACGGTGCGGGCAAATCCACTCTGCTGAAAGTTATCAGCCGTATACTTAAGCCCTACAAGGGTACTGTGGATGTCAAAGGCTCGGTAGCCGCACTGATAGAGCTCGGTGCAGGCATCGACCCGAACATGACCGCAAGAGAAAACATTTATCTTAACGGAACGCTGCTCGGATATAAAAAAGACTTTATACAGGAAAAGTTCGATGAGATAGTCGAGTTTTCCGAACTTCAGGACTTTCTTGACTCGCCTGTCAAGAACTTTTCTTCGGGTATGAAAGCAAGACTGGGCTTTTCAATAGCAACATCTGTACAGCCCGATATACTCATCGCCGATGAAATACTGTCGGTCGGCGATGTAAGGTTTAAGAAAAAGTGTTCCGAACGTATGCAGAATATGCTTAAGAACGGCACTACCCTGCTTTATGTATCACATAACATGAAATCTATCGAACACCTTTGCGACAAGGCTCTGTGGCTTGACCACGGTACTCCCGTAATGCAGGGAACGGCAAAAGAAGTCTGTGCTGCGTATAACAAAAAAATGGGAGTCTGATATAACATCGAAAGTACGGTTGTAAGTTACAGCCGTACTGCTATTTTTTGTCATAATTTATTCCGCTGATTCCGAAAATAATATAATTGTAAAATTACTTAATTCAACTTTACTATTTATTGTGCATTACGACAAACGTCGAAACGGCTCGGAATATTGACAAAAAGCCATTTTAAGTGTATAATAACATGTGCTTGCTTTTTACAAATTATTTACGAAAAACACTGTGTTGCTTTGCTGTATGTACAATTCTTTTAAGCAACCTGATGGTGTGATAATCTTTCAATATCAGGGTGGTGAATTTGTGACCGGACAGCTTACTGAAAAAGAGCTTGCAGAACTTAAAGCCAAAGAGCTGAAAATACTCAAAGCATTTGATAAAATGTGCAGAGAAAGCGATCTGAAATATTTTATTACTGCGGGAACGCTCCTCGGTGCGGTAAGACATAAAGGCTTCATTCCGTGGGACGATGATATTGACGTAGTAATGCTGAGAAAAGACTTTAAAAAGTTGAACAAAGTTTGCAAAAAAGCTCTGCCTGACGGACTGTTTTTGCAGGATAAGCGGAATGATAAGGGTTATCCTTTCCACTTTGATAAGATAAGGCTTGACAATACCGAAGTCGTAGATCCGTTTCTGAAAGGCGTTGATATACACAAGGGCATTTACATTGATGTTTTTCCCGTGGATAAATGCCCGACAAACGACAAGCTTGCGCGGTTTATGTTCAAGTGGGTAAGCACAACATCTTATGCACTTATAGCAAAACAGGATTCGGATTTTGATTTTGACTACACAAAAAAGTCGGCACGTATGCTCTATCATTTCATGATAAAAATGCCGAGAGGCTTTGTAATAGCAATGCGTGATTTTGCAGTCGGAATTTTTAATGTTTTCTGCTCGGGAAAAAAGTTATGCACTGTCAGCGGTGCACACGGCTTTCCGAGAGAAACCTACAGCGGTGAATGGTTTGAAAAAGCCGTAATGCTCCCGTTTGAGGATGGTGAATATCCGGCACCCTCGGGATATGACGGACTGCTTGCAAATATGTACGGTGATTATATGAAACCGCCGGAAGAAAACGACAGGGAAGGTCACTTCACAAGCGTTGAAAGCTGAAAATAAGTGATTTGTATATAAACCTGACTGAAAGGACAAATTATATGAAAAGAGTAATTACCTACGGCACATTTGACCTGCTCCACTACGGTCATATTGAGCTTCTTAAGAGAGCAAAAGCACTCGGAGATTATCTTATCGTAGTGCTTTCAACAGACGAATTCAACTGGAATGAAAAGCAGAAGAAGTGCTATTTCAGCTATGAAATAAGAAAGCAGCTTCTTGAAGCTATCCGTTATGTAGATCTTGTTATTCCCGAAAACTGCTGGGATCAGAAGATAAGCGATGTAAAAGAATATCATGTTGACACTTTTGTAATGGGTGACGACTGGAAGGGCAAATTCGACTTTCTGAAAGATTATTGCGAAGTAGTTTATTTGCCCAGAACTCCTGAGATCTCAACTACACAGATAAAGCACGATCTCAGCGAAAACTAAGGAATGTAATGAGGAGACAAATAGGAAAATGAAAAATCCATTTGCATATGCTAACAGAGTAAGAAAAAAGTTCAAAGATCCTTACTGGGTAGCAAAGTCAAAATATATAACATATTATGAAGAACTGCCAATAGATGAAAAAGTAATACTGCTTGAATCACAGACTGCGACAAAAATCAGCGGAAATTTGTTTTATATACTTCGTTACCTGCTTACTGACAGCAAATATTCCGAATATAAAATTTACATTTCCTCATGGGGAAGATATTTTAAAAGTCTAAGGAATATTCTGAATAACTATGATATTAAAAATTATCACTTGGTTCTTTATGCATCGGATGAGTATGTACGTTTACTCGCAAGCGCAAAGTATCTTATCAACGATGCATCCTTTCCTAACTACTGGATAAAAAAAGAAGGACAGGTATATATCAACACATGGCACGGTACTCCGTTAAAAGCCATGGGCAGAAAAGTGCATAATGACGTATTTTTCGGCAATGTTCAGAAAAATCTTGTCAACGCAGACTATTTATTATATCCGAATATCTTTACCAAAGATGTGATGATAAGAGATTATATGTTAGAAAACATTTCCTCTGGCTCTTATATTCTCGGCGGATATCCGAGAAATACCGCTTTCTTTGATCCCGAATCCGAAAGCAGAATAAGAGAAGAAATGGGGCTTACCGATAAAAAAATATATGCATATATGCCTACATGGAGAGGTACTGTAGATAAAGTTGGAGTATCCAAAAACGATATCTACCTTATGTATTATCTTTATGAGATCGACAGACTTTTAAATGACGATGAAATATTCTATATGAATATTCATCCCATGGCTATGCACGCAAATAACAAAGCGGAAGTCAAAAAGCTGAAGCATATCAGAAATTTCCCGCAGAAATATGAAACATATGATTTTCTTAACATGGCCGATGCACTTGTTACCGACTATTCAAGCGTTTTCTTTGACTACGCTTGTACAAGAAAGAAGATAGTTCTTTTTCCTTATGATAAAGAAGAATATCTGTGTGACAGAGGTATGTACATGGATATGGATGATCTTCCTTTCCCGCAGGTATTCAATGCAGAAGACCTTGTAAATGAGTTAAGAACACCCAAGAACTATGATGATGCCGAGTTTATAAATGAGTTCTGTACATGGGATAATGGAAACGCAACACAGCAGCTCTGCGACAGAACAATACTCGGTATTGATACAGGTCTTACTGTAGCACCCGTACCTAACAATGGCAAAGAGAATATTCTTATATACGGCGGTAACCTTGACAAAAACGGTATCACAACTTCACTGAGATCATTAACTAATTCAATTGATCTTGACAAGCGTAATTATTACATTTCATTCTGTCAGGGCAAGGCTAAAAAACACGGAGATCAGTTGATAACATTCAACGATAAAGTAAATTTTTTTGCCGTTGCAGAAAACTTTAACCTCACAACAAAGGATAAAGCTTATAATAAACTATATAAAGAAAAAGTGATTTCCACAAAAAAATATGTCAAGCTTCTCGGTAAACGTGTTGAGCAGAATTTTATCCGTTCATACGGAAATGCGAAATTTGATATGGCAATACAATTCTGCGGATATGAAGACGAAATTATAATGCTTTACAGCCGATTTAAAGGCAAAAAGGCAATATGGGTTCATAATGATATGCTTGCGGAAATCAAAACCAGAAGTAATCAACGCCGTGACCTGCTTGAATACGCATATCATACCTATGACAGGGTTGTAGCAGTAACCGATGACATCGTAGCACCTACACGCATACTTGCCGGTGAAGATAAAAAAATTGATGTAGTTAAAAATACCATTGATTACAGAACCATACGCGCAAACGGTGATATGCCGATAACGCTTGATCCTACAACAAAGTGTTCTATTAACACTGATGCATTCGCTGAAATTATGGAGTCCGATGCTTTGAAATTCATCAATGTCGGACGCTATTCTCCGGAAAAGGGACACGAAAGGCTTATAGACGCTTTTTACAAACTTTGGCAAAAGGATAATAATATTTATCTCATAATTATGGGCGGCAATTCAAGGGACGGTATGTACGGCAAACTTAAGACTAAGGTTGCAGAACTCGGTCTTGCCGACAATGTCATACTGCTCCTCGCTGTAAGCAATCCCTATCCTATAATAAAAGCTTGTGACGGATTTATCTTAAGTTCGTTATATGAAGGCTTCGGACTGGTTCTTGCCGAAGCGGATATTCTCGGTCTGCCGATCGTTTCAACAGATATTACAGGACCCAGAACATTCATGAATAAGTACGGCGGAACACTGGTAGAAGATTCTGAGGACGGTGTTTACAGAGGACTTGAGATGTTATATAACAACGAAATCAAGCCGATAAATGTTGACTACGAAGCTTACAATCAGGAATGTGTAGCTGAATTTGAAAAGTTATTTGAATAAAAATCGCAAGATATAAAATCCGGGAGCGTTTCAAAATAAAACGCTCCCGGATTTATTTTAATCATTCACCTCAAACTTGTAACCTACGCCCCAAATAAGCCTTATACTCCACTTTGATGATAAGCCGTCAAGCTTTGATTTAAGCAGGCTGACCGATTCTTCGACCAGTGCGTCACTTCCCTTTGCGTCAGGACCGAACACCTCATACGCCAGCTGTTCCTTACTGAAAACGCGGTTCGGGTTAGCTATCAGGCAACGCAGTATCTCAAGCTCGTTAAGTCCTATCTGATACTCCTTGCTCCCTACCCTGACACAATTATGCTCATTGTCAATTACAAGTGTACCGTACTCTCCCGCCTTCTTTTTGTCGTACTTTTCAAACACCTTTGAAAGCTGTGCTATGTCAAGAGGCAGTGACAGAGTATGCTCGCTACCGTCGTTTTTCAGTGTATATATATCGGACATAAGCGAAGAAAGGCGGCACTCCTGCTCTGCATCAAGATAACAGCCGCCGAGTATGATAATATCGGGGTGCAGCATACAGCATTCGCGCACAACGTGCTGTGTGTCTTCGCTTATATCACATATTGCTCTTACAGTAAAGCCCTCTTTTGCGGCATAGTTCGATATAAAATCCGATATATGCTCGTTGTCGCAGGCTATAAAGATCTTCTTTGACATTTCCGTGCCTCCGTAAAGTACACAATATTAAATATTAAGGCGATAAATAACGCATCGCCGGATATCTCTATATATTATACAGCCCTCTGCACCTTTTTTCAACACTTTTTTCAAAAAATCCGTCAATTTTATGTGTAAATTTGCCTAAATAATTATCAATCCATGCAACGACTTTTATATCAATGTAACAAAATTATCACTTTTCACATTTTACCCCTTGATTTTTATGCGTAAAGTGATTACAATAATAATCAGCGGTTAGCACTCAAACGTAAAGAGTGCTAACAGGTTAAAAATCAAAAGCACCGTCACAGACAAAATGTGACAGCAAATATAACAAGGAGGTCATTCAAAATGACGATCAAACCGTTATCGGACAGAGTAGTTATAAAGATGCTCGAAGCAGAAGAAACAACAAAGGGCGGCATAATTCTTACAAGCGCCGCACAGGAAAAGCCCCAGGTAGCCGAAGTTGTTGCGGTAGGTCCGGGCAAGACAGTTGACGGCAGGCTCGTTCCCGTACAGCTTAAGGTCGGCGACAAGGTTCTTATGAGCAAGTACTCAGGAACTGAAGTCAAGGTTGACGGCGAAGAATACACAATACTGCGTGAGGAAGACATCCTCGCAGTTGTAGAATAATTGAAAGTGAGGAACATTCACAATGGCTAAACAGATCATATACGGTGAAGAAGCCCGTAAGGCTTTACAGGCAGGTATCGACCAGCTGGCAAACACAGTAAAAATCACACTCGGCCCTAAGGGCAGAAACGTAGTGCTCGACAAGAAGTTCGGCGCTCCGCTGATCACAAACGACGGTGTTACGATCGCCAAGGAGATCGAGCTTGAAGATCCTTTCGAAAACATGGGCGCACAGCTCGTAAAGGAAGTTTCAACAAAGACAAACGATGCCGCAGGTGACGGTACAACAACAGCTACACTGCTCGCTCAGGCTCTTATCAGAGAGGGTATGAAGAATATCGCCGCAGGCGCTAACCCCATGGACGTTAAGCGTGGTATCGCAAAGGCAGTTGACACAGCAGTAGCTGAGATAAAGAAGAACTCAAAGGCTATTGAGAACAGCGAGGGCATTGCCCGTGTAGCTACAGTTTCATCGGGCGATGAGAATGTAGGTAAGCTGATCGCAGAAGCTATGGAAAAGGTCACAACAGACGGTGTTGTTACTCTTGAAGAAGGCAAGACAGCAGAAACCTACAGCGAAGTCGTTGAAGGTATGCAGTTCGACAGAGGCTACATTTCACCTTACTTTGCAACAGATACAGATAAGATGACAGCTAACCTTGATGACGCTTATATCCTTATCACAGACAAGAAGATAAGCAATATTCAGGACGTTCTGCCCTTACTTGAACAGGTCGTACAGGCAGGCAAGAAGCTCCTTATCATCGCTGAGGACATCGAGGGCGAGGCTCTTACAACACTTATTCTCAACAAGCTGCGTGGTACATTCGTATGCGTAGGTGTAAAGGCTCCCGGATTTGGTGACAGACGTAAGGAAATGTTACAGGATATCGCAATTCTTACAGGCGGTACTGTTATCACTTCCGAGCTCGGCCTTGAGCTTAAGGATACAACGATCGATCAGCTCGGTCGTGCTAAGAGCGTAACAGTTTCCAAGGAAAATACAACGATCGTAAACGGTGCAGGTTCAACAGAACAGATCCAGGCCAGAATTGCTCAGATAAGAGCCGCTATCGAAAATACAACAAGCGAGTTTGACAAGGAAAAGCTCCAGGAAAGACTTGCAAAGCTTGCCGGCGGTGTTGCTGTTATCAAGGTCGGCGCTGCTACAGAAATCGAAATGAAGGAAAAGAAGCTCCGTATCGAAGACGCTCTTGCAGCCGCTAAGGCAGGCGCAGAGGAAGGTATAGTAGCAGGCGGCGGTACAGCGCTTATCAACGCTATGCCCGCTGTTGAAGCTCTTATCGCTACTCTTGAGGGTGACGAAAAGACAGGCGCTAAGATAGTTCTTCGTGCTCTTGAAGAGCCTGTTCGTCAGATCGCAGTAAATGCAGGTCTTGAAGGCTCTGTTATTATCGACACTATCCGTCGTGAAGGCAAGGTAGGCTACGGCTTTGACGCTCAGAAGGAAGTATACGGTGATATGATCGCCGCAGGTATTGTTGACCCTGCAAAGGTAACACGTTCTGCTTTACAGAACGCCGCTTCAGTTGCATCTATGGTTCTTACAACAGAGAGCCTTGTTGCCGACAAGAAGGAAGAAAATCCTGCTCCCGCAATGCCCGCAGGCGGCATGGGCGGTATGGGCGGAATGTATTGATAAAAAGACAGCTCCGCTGAAAAATAGAATATTCTGCTCCCGGTCGGTGCTCCGTCCGGGAGTTTTTCTGTACCGTGCATTTATGTATTGACATTCGCACTTTTAAGCGGTATACTATTAAAGTACACATAAATTTATTTTAGATTTTTGAAAAGGAATTTGAGCATGATATACAAAAACCCCGTGCTGAAAGGCTTTTATCCCGATCCCTCCGTCTGTTTTGCAAACGGAAAATATTATCTGGTAACAAGCACATTTCAGTATTTCCCCGGTGTTGCACTCTTTGAGAGCGATAACCTTGTGAACTGGAAGCAGATAGGCTATGTGCTGACGCGTCCCGAACAGGTAATGCTTGATAAGATACCTGCGTCAGGCGGTGTATTCGCACCCACTATCCGCTATAACAACGGCAGGTTCTATATGGTGACGACCAACGACACCACTCACAGAAACTTCTATGTTTATACCGATGACATCTACGGCGAATGGTCAGACCCTATCGAAGTCGATCAGGGCGGTATCGACCCGTCACTGTACTTTGAGGACGGCAGGACGTTCTTCATCAGCAACGGACAGGACGACTACGGCGATGGCGGCGTTGTACAGTGCGAGATCGACATTGCAACCGGTAAGAAGCTTTCACACAGCAAGTCAATATGGAAAGGCTCGGGCGGGCGTTATCTCGAAAGCCCCCATGTATATAAGATAAACGGAAGATATTATCTTATGGCGGCAGAGGGCGGCACAGAGTACGGTCATATGATAACATACGCCGTATCGGACGATATATGGGGCGAGTATGTCACAGGCGACAACAACCCCATACTCACAAACCGCAACAAAGCACCGTACATAATACAAGGTATCGGTCACGGCGACCTGATACAGGACAAGCACGGCGACTGGCATATATTAAGTCTCGGCTTCAGACAGATGGGCATATGGATGCCGTTCCACAGCCTCGGCAGAGAGGTTTTCCTCTCCCCTGCACACTTTGACGAAAGCGGCAGGCTGTTCGCCGGTCTTGACGGCACGACAGACGCACAGTATGAAATTAAGGGCGATTTCGTTCAGAATAAATTACCCGTGTTCACATTCGGCAATACCGATCCTGCTGTTGACTGGTGCTATCTGCGTAAGTATCACCCTGAAAACTACAGGCTGTCGGCGGACAAATACGAGCTTTGCGGCACTGATCTGACGCTTGATGATACAGACTCGCCTACATTTATAGCACTGCGCCAGCGTGACTTTGATATGGAGCTTTGCGTTGACGTAAAGCTTTGCGGTGACGGCGAGGGCGGTGTCACAATGTATATGTGCGAGAACGAGCATTACGACATTGCGCTTAAAAAGACGGCAGACGGTACTTTTGCAATACTGAAGCTTAACATCGGCGGAATAAAGCACGAGCAGAACAGAGTTGCGGTAAATGCCGACAACGCAACGCTTATCGTCAGAGCCGACCATTATAATTACAATTTCTTTGTGAAATGCGGCAACACCGAAACACATCTCGGAAGCGGTCAGGTGAAATATCTGACAAGCGAGGTTTCGGGCGGTTTCACGGGTACTATGACAGGATTATACGCTGTAGGCGGCACGGCACAGTTTACCGAATTTAGCTGTGCATACACCGAAAGCGAAGAATAAAGAAGAGGGTTATAATATGAATTACTTTCAGAAAGACATCGAAACAATGCCGAGAGCCGAGCTTGAAAAGCTCCAGCTTGAAAAACTGAAGCGCATAACAAAATACTGCTATGACAATGTTCCGCTGTACAAAAAGAAGTTTGATGAAATCGGCTTTGATTGCACCAAGATAAAGGCGCTGTCGGACATACAGTACATACCTTATACTACTAAGGCAGATTTCCGCGACAACTATCCTTTCGGAATGTTCGCAACACCGCTCAAAAACGTTACACGTCTGCACGCTTCATCGGGTACAACAGGCAAGCCCACCGTTGTAGGCTACACAAAGAACGACCTTGATATGTGGTCCGACTGCGTTGCAAGACTTGTTACAGCCGCAGGCGCTACAGATGAAGACATAGTGCAGATCGCATTCGGCTACGGACTTTTCACGGGTGCGCTCGGTCTGCATTACGGTCTTGAAAAGATAGGCGCTACAGTAGTTCCCTGCTCATCGGGCAACACCGAAAAGCAGGTTATGCTGATGAAGGACTTCGGCACAACGGCACTTGTCGCTACCCCCTCATACGCTATGAGAATAGGCGAGGTCGCAGAAGAAATGGGTATCGGCAGAGATGAGCTCAAGCTGAGACTCGGTCTGTTCGGCTCTGAGGGCTGTACACCCGAGATGAGAGCGCAGATAGAGGATTATCTGCATCTGCTCGCTACCGATAACTACGGTATGAGCGAGCTTATGGGACCGGGCGTTTCGGGCGAATGTTCACTGCGCTGCGGTATGCACTTCAACGAGGATCACTTCCTCCCCGAGATCATCAACCCCGAAACAGGCGAGGTTCTCCCCGAAGGCTCAAAGGGCGAGCTTGTTATAACAACGCTTTCAAAGGAGGCTATCCCTGTTCTGCGTTATCGTACAAAGGATATTACTTCTATCACTTACGAAAAGTGCGAGTGCGGAAGAACACACGCGCGTATGAGCAAGCCCTCCGGCAGAAGCGATGATATGCTGAAGATCAGAGGCGTAAATGTATTCCCCTCACAGATCGAGAGCGTTATTATGACTATCCCGCAGATAGCTCCCCACTATCAGCTCGTTGTTACCCGCGAGGGAAGCAGTGACAGACTTGAAGTAAAGTGCGAGCTTGTTGACGGAAGCGTACTCGAAAGCCTTGAATCGCTGTCGAACTTACAGAAGAATATTCATCACAACCTTAAGACCGTACTCGGCATCGATACAAAGGTTACGCTTGTTGAGCCCAAGACAATTGAGCGTTTTGAGGGCAAGGCAAAGCGCGTAATCGACCTTCGCAACAAGTAATATGAAGCTGAAATACGATGAAGCGGATATGCACGCACAGCTTGTAAAGGTGCTGTATCCCGATGAAACCGCAATGTTCCCCGTATACTGCGTATACAACGATAGATCCTTTATGGGAAGTGCTATGGAATACGGCTATTTAGCCGTTACCGACAAGGGCAGACTGCTTATGATACGCTATGATCTTATAGGCGACGGCAACTGCGGTTCGTGTCCGCTCACCGCTATAAAGAGGCTTAAGATAAAGAAGCTGCTTATCGGTCAGTACAAGCTCGAATTTACGCTTATGACGGACGGTAAGGATTACAGGACGACAGTGCAGGTAGCACCGAAAATGGCTTTCGGAGCATTCCCACATCAATACGCAAATTTTAATATGCTGCTTGACGCACTGCTTCCTTATGCAAAAAATTAAAGAAAAAGAACAGAAAGAAAAGAGAAACTAAAATGTCACTTGAAAAAGTAAAGGAATATTTCAAGGCTTACGGCATAGAGGACAGAATAATAGAACTGTCCGAGTCGAGCGCAACAGTCGAGCTTGCCGCTCACGCACTTCACACCGAGCCTTGCAGAATAGCAAAGACCTTATCGTTTATGCTCGGTGACAGCCCGATTCTCGTTGTAACGGCAGGCAATGTAAAGATCGACAACGCCAAGTACCGCCACGCATTCGGCGCAAAGGCAAAAATGCTTACCGCAGATCAGGCGGCAGAACTTATCGGTCACGCTGTCGGCGGAGTATGCCCTTTTGCTGTAAATGACGGAGTAGCCGTTTATCTTGACGAGTCGCTGAACAAGTACGAAACGGTCTTCCCTGCCTGCGGCAGTTCAAACAGTGCTATCGAGCTTACTATTTCTGAGCTTGAAAAGTGTTCGGGATATGAGAAGTGGGTAGACGTTACCAAAGCAGTGTCATAATGACACAAGTAATTCGCCGTTCTGAAAGTTTGTGACTTGTGTAACTTACATTACCGGCGAGTGCTTACGCACACCCTCTTAACGCTTTTTGCAAACAAAAAATCACTAAATTCAAAAGCACGGGATTATTCCCTACAAAAAGCAACATAAAAAGCGGAACGTAAAACCCACGCTCCGCTTTTCTTCATATTCTGTTAAAATCACAGTATCGTAAAAACCGTACCCGCACGTCTCCGATTTTAAGCACATAATAGTAGCACATCCACGTAAAAAATTATAAAACCACCTAACCAACCTCAGATTGTTCCGACTATATAGGCGTAACAATCATGATTGAAACAAAAAAAGGTGCAATATGGAAACAAACGAATCACTTAAATTACTTGATGACAAAAATCTCCTCGATAAGATCTATCATTTTTCTTATCACAGGTGCAATACATCTTTTGAAGCTGAAGATCTGTGCTCGGATATAGTTCTTGCAGTAATATCAGCCATACATAAACAAAAACGTATTGATAATTTTTACGCTTTTGTATGGACTGTTGCTCGCAGAGTTTATGCTGATTATTGTGAGAAAAGAAATTCGGAACGCCAAGTGTTCAGCATTGAAAACAGCGATTTGATGTTAGCATCTAAAGAAAATGAAATAGAAGAATTTGTTGAGGAAGTAGCCGAACAAGAACAAATAAGCAGGATTTTTAAGGAAATTGCTTTTTTGTCAAAGGCATACCGAGAGGTAATGGTAATGTTTTACATTGATGGGCTGAAAGTGAAAGAAATAGCCACAAGACTTAACATCAATGAAACCACCGTAAAGCAACGTTTGTTTTCTGCACGAAATTCAGTTAGAAAAGAGGTTAAAACTATGAGTGAAAGAACATATGTATTAAAGCCTATCAAATTGGCTATTTCAGGAATCGGAAATCCTTCAGGAACCGGAAATCCTTGCGGCAACGATCCTCGTTCTAAAACCGAAAGGATGTTTTCTCAAAACTTAATTTACTTGTGCAAAGACAAGCCAAAGTCAGCCAAAGAACTATCTGAAGAACTTTGTGTGCCTATGCCCTATATTGAAGAAGAATTGGAAATTCAATGTCACGGCGAAAACGGGAAATATGGTATGCTCCGCAAACTTGAGAACGGCAAGTATGCAGTGAATATTCATTTGGTGGATTATGATGAGTACAACCAAGCCAATAAAATTTACGAAAAGCATTTACCTGAATTTTGCGAAGTTATCAAAAACACGTTAAAACAGAATGGAGAAAAGATACTTTCATTCCCTTATTTAAGCGAACAGAAAGATTTACGTTTTATTATGTGGTCTTTGATCTCAAGAACAGTTTGGGATTTTGAAAAAAGAATAAATAAAGTTCTTGCAGACAAATACTTCGCTGATATAGTTCCTGTTAATAGACCTTTTTCTTGTGTTGCCGTTGCATTTACAGATGAACAGTATCCTGAGTTTGATTTCTATGGCAGCGAAGATATAGATGCAACTTCAATCGGCGGGTATAAGTCGGTATTTGTATCCAATATTTGCGGCAAGCGTATTGATAAACATTTCCATTGTGGTCACAACCTATCTCATGATCCCAAACTCTTAATGGTACTCAGAACCATTGGCGGAATTGCTATTGACGACCTGTCCGAAAGTGAAAAAGAAATAGCAGCCAAAGCTCTTGAATGTGGCTATCTTCGAAAGAACGGAAATGTCATTGAACCCAAGATCATTGTGATTGACAGAAAGAACGATATGGACTTCTATAATCTTTCTTTTGATTTCAATAATGATATGGGAACTGTTATTGAACAAATTGCTGCTGAGCTTTCTGTGTTTATAAAAGCACACATTCCTGAACACCTGATGAACGAGTATCAAATCTATACACAACTTATAGCAGGCGTCAGAATATTAGCAAAAACAATTGAGGAATGTATTAACGAAAATCTGCTTGTAGAACCTGAAAACAAGGTCGGTGCAGAAGGCGTTCTGATGATTGTGGAAAGATAAGCGATCACTGCAAGACATCGCTTCGGCGATGTCTTCGCTTATACTACAATTTAATTGTATCCCCATCGATTATGACAAATATTCAAAACAGTCACAAAATAAAACCGAGCACATAAAGTATATGATAGCAGAATATGGTGAAACCGAAGAAACAACAGCTATAATAAATTATTTCGGATATACTGATTTTGATAACCCAAGAATAGCAAGATAAATATGATAAAGCGGAACGTAAAATCCACGTTCCGCTTTTCTTCATATTCTTTATAATCAAAGTATCGTAAACACCGTACCCGCAACAATAAGCACAAGCCCCGCAGACGACATTGCCGTGAGCTTTTCTTTAAGGAATATCCTTGAGAACAGCACGACAGCAAGTATACTCAGCTTGTCTATCGGCACAACTACCGATGCATCACCTATTTTCAGCGCGTAATAATAGCATAGCCACGATGCCGCAGTAGATACGGCACTGAGTGCGATAAACACAAATGCCTTGCCGCCGAGCCCTGAAAATACATTCTTCTTGCCCTTTGCCGCTACGACTATCCACGCCATAACAAGCACGACTGCCGTTCTTATGGTAGTGCCGAGGTTTGAGTTTACGTTCTCAACACCTATCTTTGCAAGAATTGAAGTGAGGGCGGCGAATATTGCGGACATCCACGCGAATATCATCCACCTGCCCGCTTTCGTTCCGCTCTTTCCGGTATGTATGCTCATCATCAGCGTACCGATGCCGATAAGCACCATCGCTATTATCTTATACATCGTAAGCTGTTCGCCGAGGAAAATAAACGACATCAGCATAGCAAGGACGGTCGAGGATTTGTCGATAGGTGCGACCTTGTTTACATCGCCCATTTTCAGCGCCTTGAAATAGCAAAGCCATGAACCGCCCGTGGCACAGCCCGAAAGTATAAGGAACAACAGCGTCATTCCTGTGACATTCGGAAGATCGTGCCACTCTCCCGTTATCCATACTACCGCTATCGACAGCACAAGCACTATCGTTGTACGCAGTGCCGTTGCCGCATCGGAGTCAGCATCACGCAGTCCGCACTTGCACAGTATCGTTGTTATAGCCGCAAATAAAGCGGATAACAGTGCAATAAATATGTACATCATATCAGAAGCTTCTCCTGCAATAATCTCTCGGTGTTACGCCCTTCATGCTCTTGAACACCTTTATAAAATAGCTGTAATCGTTGAATCCGCACTTCATCGCAATATCTATCAGCTTCTCATCGGTACTTGCGATAAGCTCACAGGCGGATTCGATACGGAAATAATTGAGATATTCAACAGGTGTCTTGCCCGTATATTCCTTGAATGCGCGGCAGAAATAATTTCTGTTCATTCCGCACTCGTTTGCAAGCTCTTCAAGCGTTATGTTCTTACGGTAATTCTGCTCGATATAGCTTATAACATTCTTGAAGCGGCGAACCTTCTTTATATCGCTTGCCGCTGTTTCACCGCTCTGATAATGCTCCTGCCTTGCCACAATATGACCGAGCATACACAAAAGCCGTCCGGGTACTGTAAATTCATATCCCGGCTCTTTTTCAAGCAGCGCGTCTGTCACTGCCCTTGCGTCCTTTGCGGGCTCGCTGTTTGCAGGAAAAAACGTTATCAGCCGCTTTTCGTGATTGATTATCGGCTGCAGATGAATGGCGCATATCTGACTTGACTTAAGCAAAGCCGCCATATCAAATACAAGGCAGTCATAGCGGCAGTTATCTTTAGGCGTACCGCCGTGCATACTTCCGCCGATTATCAGCGAACAGCACCCTGCTTCTATCCTGTGTGTATGACCGTCAAGGAAAAGCTCGAAATATCCGCTCCTGACATAGATGATCTCGCACTCGTTATGCCAGTGCGGAATCATATTGTAGCGTGGAAAATTCTCGGTTACCCTGTAGCACGCATAAGGAAATTCACGAGTTCCGTGCTCGCGTTTTTCTCGGTATTCAATATATTTCATATTACGTCCTTTGGCTCGTTTGTCAAAATCGTCATATCAAAAATCGGAATAAAGTTAAAATAATCACAAAATCGTCCCGATAATACAATAATTATATCATTTTTCCGCCATATTGTAAAGCAAGTCGGGAAACCAAATATCAATATAGTGCTACTAATCGTCACAATGCACTAACACAGCCCGTTTTTTTGTGCAGATTGCGGATTTTTACTTTTCACAAAAATTTTTGTTTTTAAAACGATTACAACCCTTGCTAAAAAAATTCATTTAAGATATAATTATCATAGACGTTTTCTGTAACGTTGTAATTTTTTTGCTACAGAAACAAAAACATTAGGAGGATTCTATGAAATTCGGTTATTTTGACGATAAGAACAGAGAGTATGTCATTACATCTCCCAAGACCCCTTATCCGTGGATAAACTACCTCGGCACACAGGGCTTTTTCTCGCTGATCTCTAACACAGCAGGCGGTTACTGCTTCTACAAGGACGCAAGGCTGAGAAGAATTACACGTTACCGTTATAACAACGTTCCCGTTGATATGGGCGGACGTTATTTCTACATAAACGACGGCGGTCATGTATGGAACCCCGGCTGGTCGCCCGTAAAGACAACGCTTGACAGCTACGAGTGCCGTCACGGTATGGGCTATACTATCATCAAGGGCTCATCAAACGGCGTTACTGCTACAGCTACATTCTTCGTTCCCCAGAACTTCAACGGAGAGATCCAGAAGGTTACAATAAAGAACGACAGCGACAAGGAAAAGAACTTAAAGCTGTTCAGCTTCCTTGAGTGGTGTCTGTGGGACGCAAACGATGATACCACAAACTTCCAGAGAAACTTCAACACAGGTGAGGTTGAAATTGACGGCTCTGTTATCTACCACAAGACCGAATATAAGGAAAGACGCGATCACTACGCATTCTATTCTGTAAATGCACCTATCAACGGTTACGATACAGACAGAGAGAGCTTCCTCGGCTTATACAACGGCTTTGACGCTCCTCAGACAGTATTCGCAGGCGCACCCAATATGTCTGTTGCAGACGGTTGGTCACCTGTTGCTTCTCACTATATCGAAATCAAGCTCCAGCCCGGCGAAAGCAAGGATCTTGTATTCTGCCTTGGCTATGTTGAGAACAAGGTTGAAGAAAAGTTTGCTCCCGACCTTGACGAGAACAGCACGATCATAACAAGCGGCGACAGAAAGAAGAACATCGTAAACAAGGCTAAGGCTCAGGCTATGATGGCTATGTGCGACACAGCCGAAAAGGCTGACAAGCTCCTCGCGGAGCTTAAGGCTCACTGGAACAGCCTGCTCGGTCAGTACAGCGTTGATTCTCCCGATGAAAAGCTCAACAGAATGGTAAACATCTGGAACCAGTATCAGTGCATGGTTACATTCAATATGTCACGTTCCGCATCTTACTTTGAGAGCGGTATCGGCAGAGGTATGGGCTTCCGTGACTCCAACCAGGACTTACTCGGCTTCGTACACCAGATCCCCGCAAGAGCAAGAGAAAGACTTATCGACCTTGCTGCTACTATGCTTGAGGACGGCGGTGCTTACCACCAGTATCAGCCCCTTACAAAGATGGGTAACCACGAGCTCGGCTCTAACTTCAACGATGACCCGCTGTGGATGATCCTCGCAGTTGCGGCTTACATAAAGGAAACAGGCGATGTTTCTATCCTCGATGAGAAAGTTCCTTATGAGAACCGTGACGAGCTTGCAGACACAATGCTCGACCACATGAAGAGAGCGTTCTACCACGTTGTTAAGAAGGTAGGTCCTCACGGACTTCCGCTCAGCGGACGTGCTGACTGGAACGACTGCCTTAACCTCTCCTGCTTCTCAGACAAGCCCGGTGAATCATTCCAGACATACAACAACAAGGAAATGTTCAAGGAGCCTCCTTACTACAGCAAGGTTGCAGAATCTGTAATGATCGCAGGTATGTTCTGTGCAATAGCTCCCGAGTACGTTGAAATGTGCAAGCTGAAGGGTGACACGGCAGAAGCTGAAAAGGCTCAGGCTGAGATCGAAAAGATGAGAAAGAACACCCTTGAATACGGCTATGACGGCGAATGGTTCCTCCGTGCTTACGACCACTACGGCAAGAAGGTCGGCTCACACGAGTGCGAAGAAGGTAAGATATTCATCGAGCCTCAGGGCTGGTGCGTTCTTGCAGGTCTCGGCAAGGACAAGGGCTATGACATTCAGACTCTTGACAGCGTAGACAAGTATCTTAACTCAAAGCACGGTCTTGTTCTGAACAACCCTGCATTCACACACTACTACATCCAGTACGGCGAGATTTCCACATATCCCGGCGGTTACAAGGAGAACGCAGGTATCTTCTGCCACAACAACGCTTGGATAATCTGTGCAGAAGCCGCAGTAGGCAGAGGCGACAAGGCATTCGAGTATTATTCAAAGATCGCTCCCGCATTCAGAGAGGATATCTCCGATCTGCACCGCACAGAGCCTTATGTATACGCTCAGATGATCGCAGGTAAGGATGCTAAGCGTCACGGCGAAGCTAAGAACAGCTGGCTCACAGGTACAGCCGCTTGGAACTTCGTTGCGGTATCTCAGTACATCTTAGGTATCAAGCCCGAATACAACGGTCTGAAGATCGATCCCTCAATTCCTCACGAATGGGACGGCTTCACAGCTTCAAGACTGTTCAGAGGCGCAACCTACGAGATCACAGTAAAGAACCCCGATCACGTTTGCCACGGCGTTAAGTCCGTTACAGTTGACGGCAAGGCTGTTGACAGCAACGTTATCCCCGTATTTGAAAACGGCACTCACAAGGTTGAGGTTGTTTTAGGCTAAGGGTTACAGGTAATATAAGAAAAGCTCCCCGCCGGGTTGGCGGGGAGTTTTTGTGTTGATATAACATCAATATTAAAACCAATTAAGCATAAATTTACTGTTGGTTTCATCTGTACAGCTATTTGCTTATTTCCTTCCGATTCTCCTATACTCGTTAGTATATCCCTTTATCAGCTCATATTCCCAATATACATCATCGGAAAGTACCTGCTTAAGGAGCACGCCGACATCAATTGCCGACTTTTCCTTTGCGTTATCTTCACCGACAGAAACATAATAATTATATATCACCTGCAAGGGTGTGCCGTTCCAGTTACCGTTATCGCCCCCAAACAAGCGACGTACTGAAAACGTTTCTCCGTTATTTATATTGCAAAAACCGTCAACCGCACCCTTTATGTATAACTTTATTTCATTGATTTCGTTTAAGCTGAGCTTTACAGAAATCTTTTTACTTACCGATGAATTTAAAATGCTCATAGTTATTATTTCCTTGCCTGATTTTATTCATTGGTTGTTTTTTTATAAGGCGATATTTTATCGCCCTTGAATATGATATATTTATAGTTACAATCTACTATACAGCTATCCTGATATTCTTTTAAATAAGGGTTTATCATGCTGCCCCAAAAGACGGTACTGGCAAGAGCGCCATCGCATTTATTATAACTTCCGCCACTTTTGCTTTCGATTTTATAAACACCGGACGGTATATCGTGATTGATCCAGTACATCCCCGGTCCATCATAATTTTCTATACCATGCATTTTTTCATAGATTTCTTTTGCTCCGCTCACCCCTAACTCTTCGAACGATTCGCAATTTATCAATATTCCATTGGTTTTTACCGTATATGAGTCGTTAATTGAAGCATATCCGAAGCTGTCGAAATTTTCCCATCCTCTTGTTTCGTCATAGCAATTGATTTTACAATATCCGTTACCGTTAAAATTGATAAAAGCATACTGACCGCTTTCAATTTCTAACATTTCGTATTCGCCTGCATCATATGCCTGTCCGTTTCTTATAAGATCTTTTATTTTTTCAATAAATTGTTTTTGTTCGTTTTGCTTTGCATTGTTTTCCGCTATTGCTGTTTGTGAAGAATTGTCTGAGGAGTTATCATTTTTAGAACAGCCTGCACAAACTGATATTATCAATGTTAACATTGATATTGCCAAAACCGACGATATAATTCTTTTCATAATTTTACCTCTTTCCTTTCGATCATCAATAAACTAACGCGTTTCTTAACTTGACAATTTTAATTCAACACGCGTTATTTCTTTGCAAGACCAACATGTATAATCATAAATTCTTTCTTCCTCATATTCAGGCGATCTTAGGACTAAACCATTGGACACCTTATGACATCTTTTGCAAACAGGATAATATCCGACTTTATATTTGTTCATATTTACTATAAGGCAATTTTGATAATCAAAATTGAAGTACGGATTATCATCACAGTGATACCAACTGTCAGCAGTGATATCAGATTTATCTATATCATGGTCTAACGAGCTGTTGGTCCAAATATCATATTTGTGTTTTTGAAGGGTATCATCACTGTCGGCACAGGCTGTGATTGAAAACAACATCAAAATCATAACAACTAAACCTATTATTTTTTTCACTTAAAAAACTCCTTTTTGATTATCTAAATATATTTGCGAAATATAATTGAGTATATGTACTATTTTATATTCCGAACATTGCTTTTAAGCTTTCAATATTGCTCTTATACGGATATTCTGCTGCCATCATTTTAGTGCTTGAAACTACATAGCCTCTGTTGCAATAAACGCAGTATGAACCGCTAACATAATCAGAACCTGAAATATAGAATTTAACAGCAATAAGCTGAGTATTTCCATCACTGTAAATAACATCTGATTTGTAACTGTCACATGGCAAACCCAGTGACGAATATACCTGATGATTTACATATTTTTCTGCTGCATCGATAGATTTGTTTCCAAATAGATCACCGCTTAGCAGTTTCGACCCTAAAAACACAGCGGCTGCTATAACAAGCAATGATATTACAGTGCTCATCACTTTTGTTGATTTAGAATTGTTTTGTTGTTCCATTATTTTCTCTCCTTGATCATTACGCACTATTTTTTAGCACCACAGACGCTACATTTATACCCGGTGATAACCGTTTCATCGTATGCTTCGGAATCTACGATCCATTCTTTGGTTTCATACTCTTCCCAGCGTTCAACTTCTTCATAGCTATCTCTAAAAGTGCTTGAAAGACTATCATCACCATGCTTTGCGTCAAAGTGTTTATAATAAGCGTCTAACGAACTGTATTCATTGTCGCTTCCGTATCCGCACAAGGGACATCTATATTTAGTAACTTTCTTTGCATCTACAACTGTATACTTACAGCCGCAAAATTTACAAATAAATAAACCATCCTGTTTGATAAGTTCTGTACTTCCGCACATTTCACATATTAATTGCTTCATAATTCTTCCCTTATTAACTATCTGTAAAGGCTTACCACTGTGAATTTTCTTTAACTATTTGGTATCACCATTCGGAAATCTATTACTCTTCCGCAAAAACATAAAAATTGTATCCGTCTAAATAATTCCATTCCAGACGAGGAATATGATAATCTGCATCAACTTCTACAAGAGCGTCAGGCTCTTTCTTTCCGTCGATATAACAATCAAATTGTGCCATTCCGTCGTAATTATCAAAGCTGTATGTTTTCTGCACTAATTTCAGACTGTATTTTTTGCCGTTGAATGTAAAAGATAATATACCGGAAGAACTTATTTTGAAATTTTTAACATCAAATTCTTCGCCGGTTACTGAATCATAAGAAGAAATATCATTATATGTTTTGGCTATCAGGCTGAAATCGGTATAATCGCAATTAATACATTTAGTAATGTCAATTTCATGGGGCAATGCTTTGCCGGATGTTTTTTTGCAAACCGAACAGGTTGCGGGTCTTGTACAGGTTGCGGGCATCCATGAATGACCGTTTGCACAAGGATCTTCAACCGGTTTTTCGGTAGCAGGTGCTTTGGTTGTCGCTTTTGTAGTATTAACAGCAGACGGTTTATTTTCATCAGGAGCTTTCTTGGTTGTACTCTGAGCAGTCTGGGGATTGCTTTCAACAGGTTTTTCGGTAGCAGGCGCTTTGGTTGTCGCTTTTGTAGTATTAACAGCATCATCAGGAGCTTTCTTGATTGTACTCTGAGCAGTCTGCGGGTTACTTTCAACAGGTTCTTCATTTTCAGTATCAGAATTACTGCTGCTTTGCGCAGGCTTAATGTCAGTTTCATTCTTTTTACTTACAGAGCTTGTTGTGTTTGCCTTTGTAGTAGCTACTGAAGAATTGCCGCTTTCGTTGTCTGATGTACTGTTATCCGAAGAAGGCTGTTGTTCCGGGTTTGACTCCGCATTGCTGTAATCACACAGATAAATTGCCCTGTCGGCTTTTGTTTTCCAGAACTCAACATCAGTATTGCTTTCAAAATCTGCTAATTTTGATTTTGCTTCATCATATTTTTCTTCTTTAAAAAGACTTATTGCTGATGAATATTTCTCTGCCAGTAAACACTCATTGCATGCAGCTGATATCTCATTAGATTTTTTATAGCCGTCCAGCTTTTCCAGCTTTTTAATTGCCGATTCATATTTTCCGTCTTTTGCAAGCTCTAACGCTTCTGAATATGATGATTCTTTAGCAGAATCGGCATTTGGATCAACTTCCCAATTATTATCTTTTAGAAAAGTTACCGACAATTCAGAAGCTACAACATTATCCGATTTATTAAAAACGTTATATGGAAAATGATAAAGTTTATCTTTATAGTAAGAGTATTCACCGGACGGAGAACATGACTGTAATATTACAAGCCATCTAAATGATTTTGGATCGTCATATCTATATGAAACTGTAAATTCGATTCCGGTCAAAACTCTGCCATACGAATCCCTCTGTGGTTCTATATAATCATCCAATTTAAAATCAGTGCAATTAACACCAAATCCTCCTTTAATTGATTCAAATGCACATTTTGCAATTGTTTCCGCACTTGCTGTACATTTCTGTGATTCTGCCTTTTCGTCAGATGAAAGCACCGTATCAAGAGCTGTTTTCTTCTGTGTAATATATATATCTGCATTGCTTATAACCGATGAATGCTCATATTCTTTAAGACGTTTGCAGTATGAATCAAATCTTCTCTTGATTTCATCAGTCGGGAAATCTGTTTCTTCAGATACTTTTTTTAATTCGTATCCTTCTTCTCTCTGACTGAATACCGTACCGTCCTTGTCTACCCACAGCCCTGATAATGACGAATTATTTATATCCGCCGAAACAGGTTCCTTGACAATACTCACATAATCCTTACTCAGCAACGTATCTAAATCAAACATATTCCAGTCCTGAGTTCCGTAATTTTCCTCAAAAAACGATTGCTCCTTCGGTGTTTTATAAACATTGTTGATATTGAATTTTATAATACTGTCATTAGTTATAACTACGCGCTCGCCGGAATGTTCACCTGTACCCTCATAAGTGCCGACAAGCTCAGAAATCATTTCCTCAGGAGAATCAAACTTTTTTCCGTTCTGACAACCTGCAAGTAATACCGTAAATAACATAACAGCAGCTACCGCTACTAAGCTTTTGACTTTCATAGATATAACATTCCCTTCTGCTTTCAAATTTCCACATATTTTGTAGAAATTCATCGTTTTTCTTAGTATAACACAGAATTTTCTATCTGTCAATGAGAAATTCTATTTAACAGGCGGTTTTTATTTTTCTCAAAAACTGTTATTATTGTCTTGAGGTGATACTATGAAAATTGACTATACCGCTCTCGGAAAACGCATAGCAAAGCGCAGAAAGGAACTCGGCTTGAAGCAGTACGAGGTCTGCGAGCTGATAGATGTAAACTATAAATATCTCTCGAATATCGAAACCGGCAGGAGCGCACCGAGCCTAGAGCTTATAATGAGTCTTTGCTCCGTGCTGAATACGACACCCGACTATTTCCTGCTCGGCACTGCTTCCGCAGAGCTTTATGACAATGACATCGCCTCAAAGATATCACCTATGACAGATGAACATAAACGGCTTATCAGCGGTATGATACAGCTTATCACCGAAATTGAGAACAACTAATATAAAACGCCGCCCGTTTGACTGTGCAAACGGGCGGCTTTATTATTCTGTTAAGTTATCATTTATCCGTCAGCCACTCGACAACATTCTTCACTTCAATGCCGTCATAATTTCCGACAGTGAATTTATCAAGTGTCAGAACAGTCTTGCGGTAGTTGTCCTTTACTGCTGTAAGCGGTGCAAGCTCCCTGTCGAAAGTTTCCTTAGCGGTCATATCGGCAGTTGCCTGAATATACTCAAGTTCTCCGTTTCTCTCTGCAACAAAATCTATCTCGGTATTTCCGTACTTGCCAACGCTCACCTTGTACCCGCGTCTGAGCAGTTCAAAATACACTACATTCTCGACCGAAAAGCCAAGGTCGTAGCTTTTCTTAGGCAGCATAAGATTTCGTATGCCGAGGTCAACCATATAATACTTCGTGTTGGTTTTAAGCAGTTGCTTTCCTACAATGTCAAAGCGTTCCGCCGGGTAGAATATGAATGATTCGGTCAGTGCATTAACATAATCGCTCACCGTATTCGGAGAAATTTTCCGTCCCGATGAAACAAGATAATTTGTAATGCTCCTTACCGTCACAAGACTTCCGATAACGCTTGAAAGGTACTTTGCAATAGTTTTAAGAAGCGATATATCCGTTATCCTGCCTGTATCGCTGTTATCCCATTCCTTACGCTTCTGCCTGTCCTCAATATCCTTTACGATAACCGTATTGTAGATACCCTCAAGATAGGTAGTTATCTTCTCTTCTGTCTTTTCTGCCGTTGCAATGAATGGCATACCGCCGTATCTCATATAGTCAGCAAATGCGCTGTCCTTTTCCTTGCTGTTTACCTGCAAATACTCTGCAAACGACAGCGGAAGCATTGATATTTCCACATAACGACCGCTGAGAAGCGTAGCAAGGTCGCCCGACAGCATATATGCATTTGAGCCGGTGATATAAATATCAGTACCCTGTTTTACATAAAGACTGTCTACTACCTTTTCAAAATAAGGCACTTTCTGTATCTCGTCAAGAAAAATGTACGTCATTTTATCAACGCTTAGCCGAGCCTTTATATATTCATACAGCTTTTTATAGTCGCACAGTTCTTCGTATTCCAACTCTTCAAAGTTTATCGCAATTATTCTGTCAGCGTCAACTCCGCTCTGTTTAAGATACTCCTGATACTGCATAAGCAATGTTGATTTTCCGCACCTGCGTATTCCCGTTACTACCTTTATGACCTGTTCGTCCTTCCAGAGCTTCAGCTTTTCAAGATATTCTTTTCTTTCAACCAAAAAATCATCCTCTTATCGTTCTGTACTATTATTATATGCTCATATTAGCACAAAATGCTCTAATTGTCAAGAAAAATTCTCATTTCAGCACTTTTTCCGAATTTCTCAAAATAAATTTTCATTTCAGAATTTTTCTTTTCCGCTCTGAAATCTCTTATTATTCCCAATTTCCGCATATTTAAGTGTACTGCTTTTGTCAGAATGTCAATAGACAAACCGCTTTTTTAATAGTATAATCATATTATAACATAAAACAAGTCGGTGAAAGCCGACACGGCGGTACGCCGTCTTTTGCCTGTTGGCAAAAGTTTTTATGTTAAAACGTTCTCAGCCATTGCGTAGCAAAGCCGCATTTTTATGCGGCGAAATCGTCTTATGACGATTTCAGGCTGAGGTTGTTATCGCAAGAAAAATACACTTAATAAGCGGGGTGTCGGTTTGAAGAATAAAGATAAAAAGGGAAAAGAGCAGATAAAGAAAACGAAGTTTTCCGATATTGATCTTTTTGAAGAGGGTCACGAGGAAGAACCGGACGAGCTTGACCTTATAGACGGGCTTATAAAAGACCCTGTCACAACGCAGGACAAGGAGCATAACGCATATCTGCGCCTTATGCACGAATACAAGGCGGAATACGCAAAGCGCGAAAGATGTATAAAGGTCGGTGTACTGCTTATCATCATAAGTGCTGTAGTATTCCTCGCACTGATGTTCAGCCTTGACAGCAAGACGTTCTTCCTGTCGCTTTGGATAATCTTTATAATTTCGGGCATTGCGGTAATGACGCGGATAGATTATCGTTGCTACAAGTACGAAAAGATACTCGGTATCAGAAATACCGACAAGGAAGACGACCTTGAAAAGATGAAAAACGATATTGATAAAACAATAGGTGAAGCGAAAACCGAGCTTGAAAACGCAAAGGCGGAAATTGAGACCTCATTGGACGCGGCGAAAGAGTCGACGAAGAAGAACATTGACCGCCTTACCGCCGAAATCAGAACAAGGGAGCAGGAGAAAAGATGAAGACAATATTCAGGATATTTTTTAGCGACATAAAAAAGATACGCACTAATCTTATGGCGTTCGCTGTAATGATAGGTATCTGCATACTTCCCGCGCTGTACGCATGGTTCAACATTGCGGCAAACTGGGATCCGTACTCAAACACAGGCAATATAAAGGTCGCAGTCGCCAACTGCGATAAAGGCACAAAGCTTGCTTCAAAGGAAATCAACATTGGCGATCAGATAGTGGACAATCTGAAAAAGAACACGCAGATGTGCTGGACATTCGTAGATAAAGAGCAGGCTGAAAACGGAGTAGTAACAGGCGAATATTACGCTTGCGTCGTTATCCCCGAGAATTTCAGCGCGAGCTTCACAAGCATACTTTCGGGCAAGCTGACACGTCCGCAGATAACCTACACGCTCAATGAAAAGAAAAACGCTATAGCTCCGAAAATCACAGACAAGGGCGCAGAGGCTATCAAAACTCAAGTAAACGAAAGCTTTATTGATACAGTTACAACCGAGCTTGCAGGAATACTCAACTACACCTCAGAACAGGGCGGCAAGAAATTCACCGAAATAACAGACAACATAAAATCGGCTATAGGCGACGTTATCGACAATCTTTCCGCTTTTCAGAGTTCTCTGTCACTGATAAGCACAACGCTTGACAGCGCAGATACTATGGTTGAAAACGCAAAGAAGTCTATCCCGGATCTTGAGCAACTGCTCGCACAGTCGGGTACACTCACCACATCGGCAAAGGACAGCATTACGGCAGTTCAGGCGGTTTCACAGCAGATAACCGCAAGCACCGATATGGTCTTAAGCTCGATAGACGCTCTTTACACCGAGGTTGAAAGCGACATATCCGGCATTACGGAAGAAATAGCCGCAAACGCCGATAACGCCGCAGAAAAGGTAAGAAATATATCCAAGATAAATCAGAAGAAAATTGACCTGCTGACAGACCTCAGAGAGCATATAGTAACAGTCGGAAACAAGCTCGGCATAGAGGTAACGCTCCTCACCGACAGGATTGACCGCAACATAGAAAAGCAGAACGCTATAATCGACAAGCTGAATAACGGTGCCGATACAATCAGCAGTACGGGTCACGCTCCCGACAACTTTGAAAAGGACGTAAACGCGCTCAATAAAGAAGCTGCAGACGAATTTGACGGCATCAGAAACACCTGGAACACCTCGGTAAAATCGTCAATTGATACCGCCGTAAATGAAGTATTCAAGACGCTTGACGGAATTTCCGCACTGCTCGGTAGCGCCGGGGCTTCCGTACCCGATATCGAAACCGCACTTTCAGATGCTCAGAACTCGCTCACAAGCCTTAAATCCTGCCTTACCGACCTCGATAAAATAATCGGCAACGCAAAGGACAAGCTCACCGATATGCAGAAAAAGGTCGATGATATAAGCAACGACCAGGCGCTTATATCTTTTATCGAAGAGGTTTCAAGCGACCCGTCATCTCTCGGCGAATTTATGAGCTCACCCGTTGAAATTAACACCGTCAAGATTTATCCTGTAGAAAATTACGGCTCGGCTATGACACCGTTCTACACGATACTCGCTATCTGGGTAGGCTCGATCGTGCTTGTCGCCGTACTGAAAGCAGAGATCAGCCGCCGTGACATCGAAAGGCTCGGCGGTAATGTAAGACCGATACAGGCTTATTTCGGCAGATATCTGATATATCTTATGGTATCGATAATACAGGCGATAATAATCGCACTCGGCGATCTTTTGTTCCTGAAAGTCCAGTGTGAAGACCCGCTGTTGTTCATCATCGCCGCCGTTGTTTCATCAATTGTGTTCTCACTGCTTATCTACTCGCTGACCATCACATTCAGCGTAATAGGAAAGGCTCTCGCGGTAATTATCCTGGTACTCCAGGTTGCAGGCTCGGGCGGCACATTCCCTCCCGAGGTTCTCCCCGAATTTTTCCGCAACATTCTCCCCTATCTGCCTTTCAGATACAGCATCAACGCAATGCGTGAAGCGGTCGCAGGCGTTTATGCACAAAGCTATATAGAAGATCTGCTCTATCTGCTGATCTACGTTGCGATAGCCCTCTTCATCGGAATAGTGCTTAGAAAGCCATGCATAAGGATAATGAAGTTCTTTAACAAGCGGCTTGAAGATACGGATCTGATAATATAACAGCAGACCCCTCTGCCGCCGGCAAAGGGGTCATTTTCAGCTTATTCAAATACATACAGATTTATCTTTTCCTGCTTTTAACAGCTTGTTTCAATTTCTCCCTGCCCTCTTTCAGTGAGGGGAAAGCCTTGTACAAACGTTTATGCTTTGCTTTAAGTTCGGACAGCTTCTCGTTCAGCTCATTAAAGCGCGCCGTAAGTTCCTCTCGGCGTTCTGCCGCATTATCCTTAAGCTCGCTCATGCGTTCGCTGTTGCGCTGTTTAACGCCCTCCGAGGCGGTTTCAAGCTTTGCTTTGAGTTCATCGGCTTTCTTCTGCATTTCATCGGGAGTAATTCCGTGCTCTTTTGAAAACTCGACCGCTTGTGAAGCCTTATCTGACAGCTCTGAGCCTATGGCATCGGATACCGCTGTGAGCTGTTTTTCAAGCTCATCAATAAGCCTTATCTCATTCCTGAGCTTCTTTACCTCGGGGAATGTCAGTATAACGTCCGTGATTATAGCCGCATAGAACAGGCAGAGAATGATTATGCCGAGCGGCTTCCAGATAAGACCTACCGCAAATGCCACAGCAGGCTGTACGACTTTCATTATAGCAAGGCAAGCAAGACCCCAAACGACAGTAAACTGCGGACAGATGTATCCGCCGATGTTGAACTTCTTGTTGCTGTAATCCCACCAGCGTCTGCCGAATATCTTATCCAGCACAAAGCCCGTGACAAATTCGAGCACGGTCGTAAGCGCCGCCGAGCCGACTAACAGCAACAGCCAAGAATCCTTTATCGGGGTCAGACAGACAATGACGATTATCAGCCCGAAACCGTAGATCGGGCAATATGCACCATGGAGCATACCACGGTTCACAAATTTTCCGTGCCGTATTGTTGCGAAAACAACTTCACCGCACCAACCCGCAAATGAGTATATCATAAAATAGAACAAGAGATCGTATAAATATTCCATTATTCACCTGCCGAAAGTTTTAATATTCAGGTACAAATCAAGTCAGATATACAAAAGCTCCCGACCATAAATCGGGAGCCGATATGTAATGTAATATTATCAGTTGCCTCTGTTGTTCAGAAGTTCAGACAACTCCGAGAAAGGATCATCGTCAGCTATATCACCTGCGTTAGCGGGTGTTTCAGGGAAAACGAGAGATTCTGTCAGAGAGTTTTCTATCTTGTTTTCCGAGCCTGCATCATCTGTGGAGGTTGAAGCGAGTACAGTCTTTGCGACCGCCTCGTCTGACGTTACCATCGAGTGACCTGCGTTATCCTTAAAGCAAGTAGCAATAACCGTGATCACCATCTCATCGCTGAGCGAGCTGTCAAGATCAACGCCGTGGATAACCTGTACATCGGGAGCGGCAGACTGAGTAAGCAGCTGCATTACCTTTTCAACATCATCAAGAGGTGTATCCTCTGACATAGTAAGGTTGACAAGCAGCTTTCCTGCATTCTTGATCGATGTTTCGAGCAGGGGACTGTTGACAACCTCTGCTACAGCATCTTCTGCGCGTGTATCGCCTGAGCCGTGACCGATAGCCATATGTGCATCGCCTGCACCCTCAAGGGTCGTTCTTACGTCCTCAAAGTCGATGTTGATAACACCGTCATGAGTGATAAGATCAGATATGCCCTTTACAGCCTGGTAAAGCACATTATCTACCATAGCGTAAGCCGCCTTGATGGAAATATTCTTTTCCTTTATTGAAAGTAAGCGCTGGTTAGGTACGATGATGAGTGCATCAACAAATTTTCTCAGCTCTGCTATGCCCTGCAACGCAAGGTTCATCTTAAATTCTCTTTCAAAGTCGAAAGGCTTTGTAACAACACCGACTGTAAGTATACCCATATCCTTAGCGATCTGTGCTATAACAGGAGCTGCACCTGTACCTGTGCCGCCGCCCATACCTGCCGCTACGAATACGAGAGAAGCACCCTTGAGTACTTCGGCGATATCATCGCTGTTTTCCTTAGCTGACTCTGCGGCTACGGGAGGCTTTCCGCCTGCACCACGACCCTTTGTGGTCTTTCTGCCTATCTGTACACGCTCCATAGTGTTGCCGTCCTTAGACTTAAGGGCCGCTACATCCGTGTTTATTATGATAAAATCAACGCCTTCTACGTTGTTTCTGACCATGTTCTCTACTGCGTTTCCGCCGCCGCCGCCAACGCCGACAACTTTTATTTTGACGTCACGCTCAAACTCTTCATCATCGAAATCAAAGTTCATTTTTTGCATTCCTCCGTATAATTTACAGATAAAACTGTCTACTATAATATTTTAACAGATTCTTTTTCTAATTGCAAGCGTTTTGATAAAAAATATCGTCATAATTTGAACGGCGAACATAAATTACCACAATATCTTGCGTTTTTGACTTTTATTCGGCAGGTTCGGACGGGTCTGTCGTATCGCCAGGCACAGGTTCGCTGTTATCGGGAGTGTCGGGTGTAGGTTCAGGCTCGCTGCTGCTTGTATCGTCCTTGCTCGTGTCGTTATACTCGGGTCTGAATGTTACCTTCATATTGTATGTGTTTTCGCTGAGCTGTGACAGGACAAGAATGCCCTTTTCTCCGTCAAATTCGCCCTTTTCTATAAGGTTCTTTGCTACTGTCAGCTTCAGCTTAGCGTCGGTCATATCTCCGAGCTCAAGTGTGAGCTTGTTATCATAACTCAGCTTTATGCCGTATATACTTGATACATCTATCGTCTTGATATGCTCACTTATGCCAAGCTCATTGCAAAGCTCAATAAGCGCGAACACACAGTCATATTTCTGCTGTGCCTCATACTCGTTTTCATCATCTATTTCGTCATACGTCTTTACTGCTCTCAGAAGCTTTGTCAGCATATTGCGGCTTCCCTCATCTGTTACGGACAGAAAATCGCCCGACTTTGCATATTCGGGGTCAAATCCGAGTACAACGACACAGTTCTTATCGGGGGTTTTGAGCTCCGCGTCCATTATTCTGCCGTTTTCGCTGACAAGATAGTAGAGGTCGTTTTTTTTGACGTTTGCCACAGCAGTAGCGGGATTGAGCTTAATTTCAAGCGCACAGGTGAAAATGTTGCGGCTGACTTCTACCTTATCCACATACGGAAGCGCCGCTATCAGTCTGTCCTTAACCGCACCCGCGTCCATAAGTATCAGGTTATCGCCGACATTAACTCCCGTTGCATCTATTATCTGCTGTTCGGTGTACACCGTGTCGCCTGTTATCCTGTACTTAGAAAGATTAAATAATACGGTTGTTGACAGCACCGCCAGTATTACCACCGCCAGTATGCCAAATATAACATAATAAACGATATAGGCGGAAAGACGCTTTCTGCGCTTTCTTTCGCGTGTATCGCCGTTGGATCTCGACTTGTTGCGAAGCACGCGGTTCTGTATATCCACAGGCTTTACTACAGGTATATCCGTCCTTGTGTTCTCGCTCAGGAACTGCGGCATACGCTGTGCTTTCGGTGAAGTACCTGCGTTATCGTCTGCGGGCTCAGGCGGCTTATTTGCCGCTTTGGTCTTTGTATTACCCTTTTTATTCTTTCGCTTTTTTGCGGGCTTTTTATTATCGGGCTTTGACTTTTTATTTTCGCCCTTATTGTTATCGGGCTTTCTTTCGGGTGCGGGTTCAGGCTGTGAATTTTCCTGCTGTAAACGCTTTTTGCCTGACGGTGGCATTTCCGCCCACAGGTTATTCTTATCTCTTTCGGTTATGTCAGCCATTTTCGCACCTCCTTTTATTTTAAAATTCTTTTTATATCTGCTCCCACGCTGTAAAGCGCTTTTTCTATTGATTCATAACCTCTGTCGATATGCGATATCCCGCCTATCGAAGAAGTACCTTCGGCGCTGAGTGCCGCTATGACCAGTGCCGCGCCACCTCGCAAGTCGGGAGAAACCAGCTCTGCCGCGGACAGTCTGCGTACACCCTGTACGACAGCCACTCTGCCCTCCGTTTTTATCACCGCTCCCATACGGAGCAGTTCACTCACATGGCGGTAACGGTTATCAAATATGTTCTCCACGAAAACCGCCGTGCCGTCCGCTACCGTACAGGTCGCCATAAGCGGCGCTTGTGCGTCAGTAGGGAAGCCCGGATACGGCATTGTACGCACCGTGTGCGGTGCTCTCAGTCTTTCGGGTGCATTTATATAAATGCTGTCCCTGCCGAATGAATAAATACGGCAGCCCATTTCCTTAAGAACCGGTATCACAGCTCCGATATGCGTTATATCCGCGCCTGTAAGAATAAGCTCGCCGCCTGTTACCGCCGCACAGCAAAGATATGTCACTGCGGCTATCCTGTCGGGCATTACTCTGTGCTCACAGCCCGAAAGCTTATCCTTGCCGCGTATTATTATCCTGTCTGTTCCCGCGCCGCTTATATCCGCTCCGCAGGAAACAAGGAATGAAGCAAGATCACATATTTCCGGCTCTTTTGCCGCACCCTCGATCTCGGTAACACCGCTTGCGGTCACCGCCGCGAGCATTACGTTTTCTGTAGCGCCTACAGACGGGAATGACAGTGAAACGGAAGTACCTTTCAGCCCTTTCGGTGCTGTGCAGTCAAGAAAGCCGTGCGACTCCTCTATCACCGCATCCATACTGCGAAGTGCCGCAAGGTGCAGATCTATAGGTCGCGGACCAAGCTCACAGCCGCCGGGATACGACATTCTGCAATGCCCTGTTCTGCCGAGTACAGAGCCCAGGAAAACTATTGACGAGCGCATCTCGCGCATAAGGCTTACCGGTATCTCGCAGTTGCCTATCGCGGACGCATCGGATACCACCGTACCGCCGTCACGTCTGCATTTCACGCCGATATGCGACAGTATGCGCAGTGCCGCGTCAACATCGGTAAGTCTTGGACAGTTATGTATGATACACTCACCGTCTTTTATCAGTACCGTTGCCGCAAGGAGAGGCAATGCGGCGTTCTTTGCACCGTGAAGTGCAAGCTCGCCCTCGATCCTGTTTCCGCCTTTTATAATAAGTTTCTGTTTATCCAAAGTATCACCCTCTCATAGCTTTTCTTCATATTATGCCATTCGGGGTGAATAGGTGAAATGCGATTTTAAAGACCCATAAGGTCGGTTATTTCACGCAGTATTACGCCTGCCGCGTCATGCTTTGACAGCTTTGCCGCATTCTCGCTCATAAGCTTCAGCAGCTCGGGGTCATCCGTAAGCTTTGTTACAGTGTCTATGAGCACTGCGCCGGTCAGCTCTTTATCGTCGATTATCCTGCCTGCGTTTGCGTTCTGAAGCGTCAGCGCATTATAATACTGATGATTTTCAGCCGCATAAGGATAAGGTATCAGTATCGATGCCCTGCCGATAGCCATAAGCTCGGTCAGCGTCATAGCTCCCGCTCTTGTTATGATAAGATCGCTTGCACACATACAGGTGTACATATTATCGATATATTCCTTGATGATGAAATGCTCGTTATCCGGGTCTACTCCGTTTTCGGTAAGACTTTGCATAAATGTATCCTTGCCGTGCTTGCCGTAGCCGTGGATATGATTTATGTTGCCTTTCTTCTGCTCGTATGAAAGCAAGTGTACGACAGCTTCATTTATCCTTGACGCACCCTGACTGCCGCCCGCAGATAGAATTGTAAGGCAGTCGGGGAGTCCGAGCCTTTTTCTTGCCGCAGATTTTTCTTCTATCGGGATATTGTTTCTCAGCGGATTTCCGGTGACAACGCACCTTTTGCATTCACTGAGGTGCTTTTTTGCGTCCTCTGTGCCGAGCATTACAAGGTCAGCCTTTGACGCGAGCATCTTTGTCGATACACCCGGCAGAGAATTACTCTCATGGAGCGCTATTTTTATTTTGCATTTCAGTGCGGTTTTAAGCACCGTGCCCGTTACATATCCGCCTGTGCCGATAACAAGGTCGGGACTAAAGCCGTCAAATATCTTTCTTATACACTTTCCTGCGTTAAGATAATAGTGCACCGCCTGAAAATTGAGCTTGATATTATGCGGTGTCAGCTTACGCTGTATGCCTGCCATCTTGACAGGTGCAAAGTCATAGCCTGCCTTTTTTACAAGCTTTGCCTCAAGTCCGTCGGGCGAGCCTATAAAAAGTATCTTTGTATCGGGGAAAACTTCCTTTAATTTATCTGCTATGGCAAGTGCGGGATTTATGTGTCCTCCCGTACCTCCTGCCGCAAATGCAACATTCATTGTACTCTTCCTTTCGGTATCAGGTATCGGCATCTCTTGATATATTCAGTAACAATCCGACTTCCGCAAGCTGTGTTATAAGTGCTGTACGTCCGTAGCTGAAGAACGGGAGCGAAATACCGGTATTCGGTATCGCATTGCACGCAACGGCGATATTCAGTATCGCCTGTAGTCCTATCTGCAGCGTTATTCCGAGCGCCATCAGCGAGCCGAATTTATCCTTTGCTCTGCCTGCTATTATAAAGCCTCTTACTTCAAACAGTACAAACAGCAGTATTACCGTCATACCACCGAAGAAGCCGAGCTCTTCGCATATTATTGAGAATACAAAGTCATTCTGGCTCTCGGGTAGGTAGTAATATTTCTGTCTTGAGTTTCCGAGCCCCAGTCCGAACCAGCCGCCCGAGCCTATAGTTATCAGCGACTGCGAGGTCTGATAGGTGGTATCGCCCGCATCCGAGAAGGGGTGAAGCCAGCTTGTTATACGGTCGGTCAGGTACTCCCACTTGAACACATATACAAGCGCTATAAATCCGACAACCGCAACAAGCACAAGCACTATAAGTCCGCCCTTGTTTGAGCCGCCGACAAACATCATCACAAATGCGATGGCAAGAATGATAAGCATTGCCGAAACGTGACGCTGAGCCATACACAGTGCCGCCGCGAAAAACGCTATAAACGCCTGTTTACCGAAGCCGTACCACAGTCTGTTACGATACTCGTAGCTGTTCTGAAGCATATAGGCAAGCAGTATTATCATACCTATCTTGAAAAGCTCCGACGGCTGGAACTGTATACCGCCGATAGTTATCCATCTTCTTGCGTCGTTTACCGCATCACCGACAAATACGACTGCAACCATCAGCATAACGCAGAACAGGAAGAACAGTATCGCTATATTCATTCCTTTTCCGTTTTCGGGCTTCATTTTATCGGTTTTGAAAAACGTCTTTATCGGGCGTACAAGCCAGTGATAGTCAAACGATGAGCATACTATCATTGCGATAAATCCGATTATCGCCGCAACAAGCTGTCTTTCGGCATACGCAAAGCTGTTGCCCTCTTCCTTAAGAGCATAGGCGTAGCTTGCCGAGGACATCATTATTATACCCATTACGAGCAGTATAAGCGTAACGGTAAAAAGCGGCATATCAAACTTTCCGCGCTTTTTATGTGAAACGCACTCCATATAAGGAGGTACTATCTGTACTTTCGGATATTTTCTGCGGAACTTTACCATAAAGCTCTCGCGTTTTGAACCGCCGCTGTGTTTTTCGGGCTCGTTATGCACGCTTTCGTATTCAACGGGCTCGCGCTTCGGTGGTTTAAGCTCTATCCTCTGTGCTCTGTGCTTTGCCGAGGGGACTTTCTTTTTACTTCCGTTGTTTACCTGCGGAACGTCACGAAGCTTGTCAACATGACGTCTGCCGTCCGTGTCGCGGATATTCTGTTCGTACATTGCTTTTCGCTGTTCATAGCTGAGTCCGTTTTTCTCCGACACGAATGATCCCCCTTTCGTTTTTATTTATCTCAGTTTCCGAAATACTGAAGAAGTATTCCGACACTGCACGCAAGAAGCTCAAGCAGTGAGAATACGGCAACTATCTTGCCCTCTTTCCAACCCCTTATCTCAAAGCTGTGATGTATGGGGGTCATCTTGAAAAGGCGCTTGCCGTGAGTTATCTTGAAATATGTCATCTGTATCAGTACCGAGAGCGCCTCCCAGATATATACCGCACAGCATACTACCATTACAAATTCAGTGCCTGTACCTATTCCGACTGCGGTAACGATACCGCCGAGGAACATCGAGCCTGTATCGCCCATCATAACCTTTGCGGGGTGTAAATTCCAAACCATAAAGCCAAGACAGCCCGCGCCTGCCGCCGCCGAAACAAGTCCCATCTCGTTCATACCGAGAAGCGAGCAAATTAAGACATAAGCCGCGCAGTAAACAAGCGTTACCGATGAACACAGTCCGTCTACGCCGTCTGTCAGGTTTACCGCATTGACAAGGTAGATTATACCCAGTCCCATTACGATATAATAAAATATTCCGAAGTCTATCTGACCTAAGAACGGGAATGTTATTACCGTGGAAGTATCACCCGCAATGATATGAGAGGTGAAGAACGCGGCGATAATAAGCACCTGCATTATTATCTTCTGCATGGGCTTAAGGCCCTCGTTCTGCTTTTTCTTCACCTTGATAAGATCGTCAACAAAGCCGACAAATCCGAACAGCAGAGCCATAATAACGGCGGATATCGCCTTTGCAAGCTTCTGCGAGCCTACCTCATCCATATTTATATTGCCGCTTGCCCACATTATCGCAAGACCGGCAACAAACGAGATTATAACGCCCGCGATGAACATAACACCGCCCATTGTCGGTGTTCCGTTCTTCGACTTGTGCCATGCAGGACCGATATCAAGTATCGTCTGACCGAATTTCAGTCTTTTCAGTGCAGGTATCGCCACAAATCCGAGCAGTGCGGTTACGCCGAAGCTTATCACTGCGGTTATCACGGTAGCAGGAATATTCATATATCAGTTTCCTTTCCTCTTCATTATATCTTTTACTATGTCCTTTTCACTAAACGGCAGATATTCATCGCCGATTATCTGATAGGTTTCGTGACCCTTGCCGCACAGCGCGATCACATCGTCCTTGCCGGCGATATCAAGCGCGTACTTGATAGCTTCATATCTGTCGGCAATACACCTGCAAGGCTTTGCACCTGTAGTGCCCGAAAATACCGACTTTATTATATCATCGGGGTTTTCGTGTGCCGGATTATCCGATGTTATGACAAGCATATCGGCGTTTTCTTCGGCGGCTTTTCCCATCATCGGGCGCTTTTCTCTGTCCCTGTCGCCTGCCGCACCGAACACGCATATAAGCCTGCCCTTTGTTACCCCTTTGAGCGTTGAAAGCACTTTTATAAGTGCGTCATCGGTATGCGCATAATCGGTTATTACGGTAAAATCGCCGCGGTACACGACATTCATTCTGCCGTCAACGCCGCCAAGCGTTGCAAGCGCCTTTGCACACTCGGTCATATCGTAACCGAGCGCCGTTACCATAGCTATTGCGCATAAGGCATTCTGTACATTATAAAGCCCCGCCATAGGTATATCAACACGGCAGGCTCTGTGCTCACGCTCATTGACTATCATAAATGACGAGCCGTGCGCGTTCATTTTTATAAACCCGGCATATATATCCGCCTTGCCGTTTACACTGTAGGTCACCGCAATGTCGGAAAATTCATCGGCAAGCCGTTTGCCGTATTCATCATCAATATTTATTACCGCAGTTTTGCACATCGTGAACACACGGCGCTTTGCCTGAAAGTAGTTTTCCATTGTGCCGTGATAATCAAGATGATCGCGCGTCAGATTTGTAAATCCCGCAACAGCCACATTTTCATCGCCTATGCGGTACTGGTCGAGCGCCTGTGAACTTGCCTCCATAACGCAGTAATCAGCGCCGTTATCAGCCATTTCTTTAAACCACTCATACAGCACCGTAGCTCTCGGTACTGTCGGAGTTCCGTGCTGTGAGGGTTTGAGCTCACCCGAGCAGGTGTCATTTCCCGCCGTGCCGATACAGCCGCATTTCTTGCCGAGAACATTGAGTATGTGTTTTACAAAGTGCGCGGTTGTGGTCTTGCCGTTAGTTCCCGTGACGGCAAGCAGTCCGAACTTTTTTGTCGGTTCGCCGTAAAAGCGCGAAAGCATATCTGCAAGCTCAAGTCTTGTGTTTTTAACTATGACCTGACGTTCACAGCCTGTATCGTGTTCGGCAACGATCAACTGAGCGCCGCTGTCGAGCATTTTCTGCGCTGCGCTGTGACCGTCAAAGTTTGCTCCTTTTATGCAGACAAATATACTGCCTTTGGTGACCTCCCGCGTATTGTCGGTAACGCCTGTGACTTCTGCGTTTTCTATACCCGCGGTTTCAGCCGCCGGGCAGATATCATACAGTTTGATAATACCCTCTCCTATCAGCCTGTTTCATTATTGACAAGGAAGTTGACTTCTATTACAGTACCTCTGTATACGGACAGTCCCGAGTTTATGCTCTGGCTTACAGCCTTTGCTTCACTGCCGGTTGCCGCTCCGCTTATGCTGATGTTAAGTCCCGCATCGCTGAGTGCCTTATTTGCTTCCTCTACTGTCATACCGATAACGTTCGGTACAGTTGACATTCTGTAATCCGACAGCGGGATATCGCCCATATAGAGCATTACAGTACTGCCGTTCGGCATTACCGTGCCGGCTGACGGAACCTGACCGGTTACTTCCGTGCCATCCGTACTGCCGATGTACTCAGCCTTAAGTCCTGCGGCTGTAAGCTGAGCCTCTGCACGGATACTGTTATATCCGCCTACCCACGGAACTGTTACGTCCTGCTGAGCAAGCTCATCTGCCGTGTACTGCGGATAGATGCCCATATATTCAAGACCTTCCTTGAACACAGCGGATACAACGGGTGCGGCGATCGCACTGCCGTAAATGTAACCCGATGTCGGCTCATCGCATACAACAAGCATTACATATTCGGGGTCGTCTATAGGAACTATCGCACAGAATGTAGCGACATATCTGAGCTCGGGAGTTTTTCCGCTGTTGTAGTCATCTATCTTTTCCGATGTACCGCTCTTGCCGCCGATACGGTAGCCGCTCATATAAGCGTTGCCGCCGCCGTTAGCCGTTACGACATCTTCAAGTATCTGACGCATTGTAGCGCTTGTTTCTTCGCTTATTACCTGACGTTTTACAACTGTCTGAGCCGACTTTACAACGTTACCCTCGCCGTCGATTATCTTGTCAACGACATAAGGAGTAACAAGCTTGCCGCCGTTTACGACAGCCGCCGCCGCTGTAACCATCTGTATGGGAGTGACCTTTGTTGTCTGACCGAAAGCCGAGCTTGAAAGCTCAACTATGCCCATATCAGACTCTTTTACATAAAGCGAATCAGCTTCGCCCGGCAGGTCGATACCTGTCTTTTCGGTAAAACCGAATGCTTCAAAATATCTGCTGAACTTCTCAACTCCGAGGAGCTGTCCTATCTTGATGAATGCGGGGTTACACGAGCGGATCATAGCCTCGGTAAGAGTTGACACACCGTGACCGCCTACGTTCCAGCAACGTATCTTTGTGCCTGCAACATCTGCAATGCCGGAGCACTCAAATGTACTGTCAAGCGATACTGCTTCTTCTTCAAGTGCCGACGCGCAGGTGAACATCTTGAATACCGATCCCGGGATATAAAGCTCGCTTACAGCCTTGTTCTGCCACTGCTTGCCCCATATATCCTGTTTTGCTTTAAGTATTTCTTCCTCGGTCTTCTTGTCCGCCGACATCTGAGCCAGCGTCAGTCTGTCGTTTTCAAAATAGACATATGACGGATCGTTCGGATCAAATCCGGGTGCTGTAGCCATCGCCACGATAGCACCTGTTTTCGCATTCATAATAATGCCTGTACTGCGGTTAGCAAGCTTGTGCTGTGAAACGGTTATCTCAAGGTTCTTTTCGAGATAATACTGTAATGTTTCATCGATTGTCAGTACAAGGCTGTTGCCGTCCTTTGCCGCAAAGCGCGATGAATAATCATACGGCATTGCATCGCCGTCTGCATCGGTAGTGGATACCACTCTGCCGTCAACTCCCTTTAAGTACGAGTTGTAATAGGCTTCAAGTCCGTAACCCTCTTCATTCTCGTTTATAAATCCGAGAACGCTCGCCGCAAGCGTGCCGTTGGGGTAGCTTCTCTCGCTGTTTTCGACAGAATATACCGATACGTTCTTAAGGTCGTTTTTCAGAATAAACTTGTTTATCTTCTCGACTGTATCGCGGTCGACCTTTTTCTTTGCCACATAGTAGCGGCTCTCGGTATCCTCGCACGCCTTGAGCAGTGTTTCATACTTTACGTCAAGTATATCACTGAGCCCCTTGCATATAAACTCGCGGTTCTGCGGTTCGTACTCCTCGATATCGCCGGGGGATATTATAATATCCCACACCGTGGTGCTCTGTGCAAGAACCTTATTGTTGCGGTCATATATAGTTCCGCGTTTTGCCTTGATAGTAAAGCTGCTCTGCTGCTGATCGTTCGCCATTGCAGACATTTCCTTGCTGTTGACTACCGAGGCGTTGAACAGAGTTATACTTACATAGCCTGTAAGGAAAACGCACATTGCGACTATTACAACGATAATGCGTATTCTCATGCTCCGTGTGGTCTTTACGTTCATCGGCTGCTCCTTTGCTGTAAGTAGATGATGCCAAAAATAACTTTCGATAAAAAAGCATTATCCTTTCCTCGTAAACACAGCCGTATCAACGTGGAAAGGAGCCCTGCTTGTTCATTTATATGTCCTAAAATCCGAGATATTCTAATATACCGTTAAACCAGTCCTGAATATCCACAAATATATTGTCGCCGCCTTTTTCCGCGGTTTCTGTCATAGTGCCTGTGTTCATCTCAACATATCTTTCCTGAGATGCGTTTATCTTCTGCATACCGAGCTCACTCACCGCATACTGCTCTACATTGTCGAGCGATACCGAACCGCTGAGCTGATTGTTAAGTGCAGTGTTTATGTTCTGTGCACTCTGTAATGCCTGAGTTTCATTGCTTATTCTGAGGTTTACCTCGCTGAGTGTAGCCTTGCTGTAAAGAAACATAATAAACACAGTAAGCGTAACAGCCGCGATAACTACCAGTGCAACAGGCTTGCCTGCCTTAGCGACAGACGATGTTGCTACTTTAAGCTCCGGCTTTTTCTCGGGAGTATTATGTTCTTTTCTTTTAGCAGATGTATCAAACAGCGACAAGTCATAAGCCGCGCTTGTTCTGTTGTGTGGTGTTGTCATTATGTTATCCCCCTTTTATAGTTTTTCTATGACTCTGAGCTTCGCACTTCTTGAACGATTGTTCATTTCAAGCTCCCCGTTTCCCGCTGTTACGGGTTTTCTGTATACAAGCTTGCCTCTCGGCTTTTTTCCGCACACGCATACAGGAAAATCCGGCGGACAGGTGCAACCCGTGCAATAATCTCTGAACGTGTTTTTTACTATCCTGTCTTCAATAGAGTGGAACGTGATGATCGCCAGTCTTCCGCCTGCCGAAAGCCTTTCAAACGCCTCTGACATACCTTTGCGCAGTTCATCAAGCTCACCGTTTACTTCTATTCTTATCGCCTGAAAGGTCTTTTTGCACGGATTTTTCTCCTTGCGGACCTTAAGCGGTACATTTCTTTTTACTATTTCCGCAAGCTCAAGAGTCGTCTTTATCGGAGCTTCTTCTCTTGCTCTCAATATTCCGCCAACTATGCCGTGAGCAAATTTTTCCTCACCATACTCAAAAAGAATCTTTTCGAGCTGTTCCTTGCTGTATTCATTCACCACGTCATAAGCGCTTAGCCCGCTCTTGCTCATACGCATATCAAGCGGTGCGTCCTCGTGGTATGAAAATCCTCTTTCGGCTGTGTCAAGCTGATACGATGATACGCCGAGATCCATCAGCACTCCGTCGACCCTTTCTACCCCAAGCTCGTCAAGACTTTCATCAAATGTCGAAAACTTGCGGTTGATAAGCGTATGCGGATATTCTTTCAGCTTTTCGTCTGCCGCCTTTATCGCATCGGGATCGCGGTCAAAGCCTATAAGTCTGCCGCTTGTCAGGCGCTTTGCTATCTCAGAGGAATGTCCCGCAAAGCCTGTGGTGCAATCTACATATATGCCGTCCGGCTTTATGTTCAGCGCTTCTATGGTTTCGCTCAGTAAAACGGGTATGTGAACAGGTTTTTCGCTCATATTTCCTCCCGTTTATATTCCGAGCTCTAAAGCAAGCTCTGTCAGATCTTCATTGTTTGTATTCTCGTTGAACTTTATCCATGAAGCCTTGTCCCATATTTCCGCCGTACCCTCAAGTCCTACTACAACTACATCGGACGTAAGCGTGGCGTACTCTCTGAGCGGCTGAGGAACAGAAACTCTTCCCTGCTTGTCCGCCGATATCTCATAAGCACTGCCGAATAAAAATCGTTTTATGCTCTGAGTTTTTACCTGCGGGAGCTCATTTATTCTCTCGACCAGCTTCTGCCAATCCTCTTTTGAGTACACCTTTATGCAGGCTGTACCTATGGTTTTTGCGAGGACAAGGTCGTTTCCCATTTCTTCACGGAGTTTCAGCGGTATATTCATTCTGCCTTTAGCATCAAGTGTAGATTTAAATTCGCCTATCACGAGCCTGTCCCTCCTTTCGCAAAAAGATACGCCGAATAGGTGCGACCCCGCACATTTTTCAAAAAAGTTGAACTTTAATGAAAAATAAGTGTCCAAAGCCCCACCAAAGTGTCAAAAAGTGTACATTTATATTATACAGCCCACAGCAAAAAAATGCAAGTGGAAATTTTATCATTTATTCTGAAAAAGTAGCTAAATACTGTTTTTATATTTAGTATATTTTGCACAAAAAATAACCCCTCATAGAGGGGCTAAATTTAGTACTTATTGTTGATTTTCAACATATTGTGCTGTGTGAATTTAAACACACTACATTTTGGAAAAGTGGTAAAAATGACATATTGTGAGCGGTTGGGACAATGTATGATATACACAACCGGAAAAAGAAAAAGTGAGTTGAAGCGCAAAGGATAGTGCGCTCGGCTCACTTTTTTGTATGGTTTGCTCCTATTATATTGCTTTAGTAATTAACATTGATAGCAGGCTACCGATAGTTCTGTTTGTCGGATAGCACTTCTCGGGTTCGCTATTCCATTTGATAACGTTGCTACTATGTGTGAGGGAGACAACCCAAGGGGAGAGAGGAAGGCGCTCCAAAGGCGCTTTCCCCTCTCCCCTTAGGTTTTCTCCCTCACGCTCCCACTTTCCTGACTCCTTTTCTCTTCTGCCATAATGGGGTGTTGGCTATAAGACACACAAACGATTGCGTTTCAAATCCCGTTATAAGCGGGACGCTGACGCTCTGTTAGACCCGGGGGACTGTACAGATATCTTTGGATAGTGCGTTTTTTGGAAATTTCGGTGACAGTGCAGTTGCATTATTAAACTCACGAAATTATTAACACCTTGTCGGTATTGAAACTGTTTCCGGCGTTTTTGGCTGTATTTCATTGTGTTGCCTGATTGATAACATATAATGTTACTATTTTATTTTTATGGGGGGTAACACACTGAACCGCCGGGCGGTGCGCCCGACGGTTCAGTATTTCAGCATATATTTTTCGTTTTACTTTTTACGAGCATAAGTGACGTATTTAAACGGATACTTTTCGGTATCGATAACCTCTTCTTCGTGTTCTTTCTCCCATTCGGGATTTTTATCAAGGTCAGGGAAATATGTATCGGCTTCAAAGCGATGAAGTATCTTAGTAACGTGTGCTTTGTCGCAGTAAGGCAGAAGCTGTTCATATATGCTTCCGCCGCCGAGTACAAATATCGGCTTTTGAGCCGTCTTTGAATATTCAACAAATTCTTCGGTCGATGTAAAGCACCTGATGCCCGGGTATTCCTCGGGGTGATGCGTGATTATAAGATTCTCTCTGTCGGGCAGAGGACGTTTTGGAAAGCTCATATATGTCTTGCTTCCCATAACTATTATGTTTCCCACAGTCATAGCCTTAAGACGCTTAAGATCGGGCGAAAGATGTGCCAGAAGATCGCCGTTCTTTCCGATACCGTAGTTTTCGTCAACTGCAACAATTATTTCCATTTATAATCCCTTTCTCATTTTGATGTTGTAGTTTTGATCGTTTTATAACCGCTGTAAACAGTCGATTTGTTTACCGTTGCATAAGCCCTTATACGGAAGCTGTAAGCAGTATTCTTCTTAAGATTTCCGACTGTATACTTCACGACAGAATTTCGGGTGATTTTAGATATCCGTACCCATTTACCGTTCTTGTACTGCTCAATTATATATCCAGATGCAGAGCTGTTTTTACTCCAGTTCAATGTCAATGTACTGTTTGTCTTCTTACTGCATCTGAACGAGGTAACAGCGACAGGTTTTGTGATTACGGTAAGATTTGTGTATCCGCTGTATAACACACTCTTTCCGACTGCCTTATATGCACGAATTCTGTACTTATACGCTCTGCTTGAAGCAAGCTTTATAATTTGACATTTTGTTTTGCTGTTTGAAGTGTATTTAGCAATCTGAACCCATTTTCCGTTGCTGAATTGCTCCAGAATATATCCTGTTGCAGAGCCGTTCTTTGCCCATGTGAGATTTGCCGTGCTGCTTGTGCTTTGACTGCATTTGAACGAGCTGACATTTGCCGGCAATGTACGCACAGATATATTTGAAAACGCACTATATGAAGTCTGTCCGCCGACCGTCTTATACGCTCTGACTCTGAACTTTATTACCGTTGAAGCCGATAACTTTGAAACAGTGCAGTTAGCTTTAGTGTAAGAAGTAAGTTTTGCCGCGGTTGTCCATTTGCCGTTTTTATATACCTGAACCTCATAGCCCGTTGCCGAGCTATTTTTGTTCCAGCTAAGAGTAACCGTACTGCTTGTTCTCTTTGTATATTTAAGACCACTGATATTTTTAGGCTTTGTCAAAACCGTCACAGTCGAATATCCGCTGTACACCGTATTCTTGCCTATGACTTTATAGGCTTTTATTCTGAATTTATACGAAGTACCGACGGACAGCTTTATGATCTTACAGCCTGTGCTGTTCAGAGAAGTAAATTTTTTTATACTTATCCACTTTCCGCCCTTGTACTGCTCAATTATATAACCTGTAGCAGATGTGTTTTTGTTCCATTTAAGAGTAATCGTATCCGTTGTTTTGCCCGAGCAAGTAAAACCGCTGACATTGCGGGGAAGCGTGTTTGTCGTTACATATTTATATCCGCTGTATGACGTGCCGTTGCCTGTAGTTTTATAAGTACGGATCCTGAACCTGTGCGTAGTGCCTGCCGCAAGACCACCCACCTTATAACTTGTTACGGATTTGTCGCTGATGCCGATTATTTTCACCCATTTTCCGTTTTTATACTGCTGAATTTCATAACCTGTTGCTGATGTATTTCTGTTCCAGCCGAGTGTTACAGTACTGCTTGAGCGTCCGCTGCGTTCAAAGCCGCCTACCGCAGTTGGCAGTGTATCGGCATAAAGATATGTGTAACCGCCGCTTTTACTGCCCTTGTAGGTCTTAATTCTGAAGCGGTACGATGTCCCTGCCGAAAGCGATTTTACCGTTATATTCAAAGTCGATGCAGACGATGTCTTTGCAATGCGTGTCCATTTTTTGCTTTTATACTGTTCAACGATATATCCGTTTGCAGTTGAATTCTTATTCCACGAAAGCGACAAAGAATTCGATGTCCTCGTTACCGCCTTGAAGTTTCTCACGATCGGCATAGTGGTTTCGGCATCTATATACGCCCAATCTGTATATTCCGAGCCCGCATCGCCTTTATAATACGACCTGATCGCATAATAATATTTCGTTGTATCTTTAAGTCCGGTAAATGTATATGACGTAGCCGTGCCGCCAAGCTCCGCTACCTTCACCCAGTTTTCACCGTCATATTTTTTGATGATGTATCCGGTACAGTATCCGCTTGTCCATGCTATTTTTACAGAAGTATCACTTGCATTTTCCACTCTGAGTCCGCTTACAGGCGCAGCTCCGCTTATATCAAGTGCCAGAGAAGTCTTAATACCGCTTATCGTTGCCGGAAGTGTAACCTCTCCCACCTTCCACGGCTTAACACTCTGCAAGTCTTCTATATACAACTCGCTGTGAAGCTTTGCGCAAAGCTCGCCTATAGGATAATCCGCAGTGCCGCCGCTTGCAAATGTGACCTTCGCCCTGATCTTCGTGCGGTCATATATGAAGCGGAAATAAGTGTTTCCGTTGCTTTTTTTGTCATAATATCCGTCGGTTGACGTATACAGCTTGTCTGCATTGTCTGTCATATAAAGCTGTACACTCTTTATCGGATTTGAAACTATATTGAAGCTAAACGATGCCGTCACTCCGCCTATTGTGCAATAACCCTTATTCGCACCTTTCGACAGTGTGCCGTCGCCCTGTGAGAATACCGCTTCATAACCTGTTTTCTGCTTTAGATCTGCGGCAGTACAGCTTACAGTCAAACCGCCCTGATAGATTATTTTTATATTATAATCATATCCGCCGAGATCGTATACAAACCTTTGAGATATTTTTCCCGTACTGTCCGCAAACGTTCTGTAGCTTCCGTCAACGTTATGTATCGCATTTATCGTATACATCGGTGTAACTGTAAGCGACGCTATCTTGGTGTCGACTACCTTGAACGTTGCCGTTGCTTCGGCGTTTCCGAGCTTATAAGTTACAGTATGGCTTCCGTTACCCCATGCCTTGTCAGCCTGTCCGTCTGATATTACGAGCGGCTTTCCGAGTGCAGCCGTAAGGCGCGTTATTTCGCTTCCGGTATAGGTTTTCTTAGTGCTTCCGTAATTTACCGTGAGCTTTATATTATCATAATCATACACATCGTAATAGCTGTGCGAAACATATTTTCCTTTGTTACTGTCATAGCGGTAAACTTTTCTTATATCCGACTTGTCAAGTGAAGACTGCACCGGCGTTACGCTTATCGATGTTACCGCATCAGCGGCATCGGTCGGCTTCGCAAACAGCGATACCGCCGTAATAAAAATCACGGCGGTGAATATAACACATAGAATTTTAGGTAAGCTTTTTATACTGTCCATTTTATTTACCTTTACCGAAGAAAACGGATTTATTTATTTTTCGCAAGTCCGATTATATCACCAAGCTTAAGCCTGTTTCCGTTGTGGAGTATTATCTGCTCATACACACGCGCAACAAGCAGAGCCATAAGCACTACAAATACGCACAGCACAAGCACGGCAATGAGCGCCTGAGGTATATCAATAGCTCCCGTAAGAAGTGCAGAAGGAATTGCGAACGGCGATGATATCGGAAGATAGTACGACAATAAGGTAAGCGTTCCAGCTTCTCCCCCGAATGTTGAAGGGAAATATGCCAGGTAGAAGCCGAGCACTCCGATAACAGCCAGAGGCTGCATTGCCGCGTTGAGATCCTCCATACGGCTTACGGTAGCGCCGATAAGTCCCGCTATAAGCGCAAAGAATACAAATCCGACAATGAATACCACGAACACAAGCAGGATAACTATCGGCGAAAAACCGCCCAGTGCGTCGCCTATCTCAGCCATAAGCTGACTTGTTACAGCTCCGGTTTCCTCCGAAGAGCCGATTATCATCGAAGAAAGCGGTGACGCGGCAATTATTCCGAGCACACCCGACACAATGATCATGATAAACTGTAACAGTGCAAGCGAGCCCATGGCAAGTATCTTACCGATAATGACAGCAAGCGGTCTTACCGATGTCAGCAAAAGCTCCATTACCTTTGATGTCTTTTCCTGTGCTATTGACTGCGCCACCATCTGACCGTAGATGAATATCAGCATAAACAGTATCAGTGACGACAGCATCGGAAGCACCATTTTTACAACGTAGCCGAAATTATTTTCGGTAGGCTCTCCCGCAACCGACTGGTACACATCAACGGTTTTATTCACAGCCGTGATCTGTTCCCCCGACAGTCCCGCTTTTGTCAATCTTACATTGTCAAACACGTTTTTGACAATAGCGCCGAAATCGCTTGCCGTTCCCGATGAAACAGAATCGTCACCGGGACGCGATGCGTATATCTCATAGCCTGTCTTGCTTTCCTTTACAGTTACAAGAAGTGACATACTTTCGCTCTTTACCTTTTCGGTCAAAGCTTCGATATCCGCGTCTTTTCCACAGTCGTTTATCTTTACGCTGAGCACCGAGAATGCTTTTTCGTAATCCGCTCCGGTTGATATGCCTGTCGTATCGGCAATATACATTGTCTTGACCGGAGCTTCACCGTCAACAGCTATATCTGTCCCCGATGTCTGATTGCTTCCTATTATTGCAGGGAGCACGCCGGCAAGAAGTGCCATTGCGAATACCAGTATGATGATAATGACCGAGCTTACCTTAAAAGCCTTTGACTTTGCGGTCTGGGTGAAGGTGAATGAAAATACGCTTTTCCAACCGAATGTATTCATATTTCATCGCTCCTTCCCGCTTCTTTATCGGCTCTTTCAATATTTTCAACGAATATCTCATGCAGGCTGGGTTCTCTCAGCTCATAGTGCACAAGCGGCATACCGCTGTCGACTATCAGCTTAAGCAGCCTTCCCGCCTGCTCCTCCGACTGTATTTTGAATGTCAGCTTATCAGGAGTGATCTCCTCGGGGATAAGCCCGCACTGAGCCGCGAGCGGCAGGACATCGCCGTCACACTTCACAGAAAGATTTACTCTGCCGTAGCTCTTCTTTATCGCGTTCAGATCGCCCTGAAGCACCGCACAGCCGTGGTGCAGTATCGTTATATCCTTGCAGAATTCCTCAATAACAGGCATCTGATGGCAGGACATTATTATGTACTTCTTCTTTTCGATCTGCTCTTTTATAACGCTCTTGAAAAGATCCGCATTCACAGGGTCAAGTCCGCTGAGCGGTTCGTCAAGTATCAGCAGTTCGGGCTCGGATATCAGCGCCGCCACAAGCTGTACCTTTTGCTGATTGCCCTTTGACAGCTGTTCAGCCCTCTTATCCGTGTAATCTTTGAGCTCAAGTCTTGAAAACCAGTATTCGAGCGACTTTTCTATATCCGCTTTCTGCATTCCTCTGAGCTTCGCAAAATATGTAAGCTGCTCTCCCACCTTATACTTGGGATAAAGACCTCTTTCCTCCGCGAGATAACCGACCTTTTCCGTAACCGGCGATAAAGCTTTACCGTTCCACAGTACCTCACCGCTGTTGCGGCTGAGCATACCGAGTATTATCCTTATAGCAGTAGTTTTACCCGCACCGTTAGTACCGAGCAGTGCATATACGCCCGGCTCGCTAAGCGTAAAACTCAGCGGGTGCAGAGCTGTAAAGCTACCGTACTGCTTTGATATTTCCTTAACTTCAAGTGCCATATCAAAATATTTCCCTTTCGTTTCTTTATTTACATCTCTGTCACAAATAATTTTCCGACAGATTAAGTATATCACAAATCACAGCATTTAGCAACTGTAAATACGCTGCAGCCCGTCAGCCGCCCTACTGTATATGTGTTATATTAACAGTATAATCACTCGGAAGCGATTTGTCAATACTTTTTCAAAATTTTTTCAATTATCCGCAGGTATTATTTAAGTAAAACTAAAGTTTTTCACATTTCAGCCGATATAAATATAAAAGACAGTGTATACACTGCCGTAAACCGAAAATCAGGAAAGGAAAGACTGATATGGAAATAGCAAAAGTAGCAGAACAGGCAGCAGTTACAGCGCAGACAGTGCCGAAAACAAGCGTTCAGACCACAGCTGAAAAGACAAACAGCACACTTGCGGCAGACAACGCCGATAAATATGTAAAGAGCGAGGAAACCTTCACTCCCGCATACACAAAGAAATCCGCTCAGAAAAAAGAGGTCGATAATACCGACAAGTCACAGTTCAGAACCGTGGCACAGTCAAAGGCAGACCACCTTGCAAGCGTAGTTGAAACCCTTATATCGCATCAGGCATCAAATGCCGACTCAAAGAGCTCAAAGAAGATAGAGCTCTCCGACGACCTCAAGAGCCAGATAGAAGAGGCTACAGGCAAAAAGTTTGAGAGCGATGAAGTTTCCGACAAGGAAAACAGTGAAGACTACTGGGGCGCAGAAGCTACCGCAAAGCGTATGTTCGAGTTTGCAAAGAACCTTGCAGGCAATGACAGCAAGTATGCCGAAAATCTGAAAGACGCTTTCATAAAGGGCTTTGGACTTGCCGAAAAGGCTTACGGCGGCAAGGGCAAGCTTCCTCAGGTATGCTATGATACATACGATAAGGTTATCGATATGTTCGACAGCTGGGGCAAGGAAAAGGCTGATGCGACAGACAAGGCTGACAGCAAGGATACCGTAAAGGTTGAAGAAGGCAAGAAGTCTGAAGCTTCCGCTCAGTAACAAAAGCAAATATCATAACATTAAAGGGGCTGTGACGAAATGCAAAATTTCATCACAGCTTCTCTGTTTATCAAAGCTTGATTGAAATTGCAGTGCAACATATTGTAAAAAACCAGAGCAATAAATATACAGCCAACAACGCTGAAAACAGTTCCTATACCGACAAGGTGTTAATAATTTCGTGAGTGTATCAGTGCAACTGCGCTAACATTAACCTTTCAAAAAACGCTACTAACCTAAGATATATGTACTAAAACTGCGGACGTGTAGCGTTAAGCGTTCCAGAACTTACAGGATATACGATATTCGGGAGGTCGCACGAGTTCAGCCAGCACCCTAGCGGGGTACGGGTGTGAGTAAGGAAAGTGGGATGCACGTCTGAGCATTGCATAAGCAATGCTCCCGCTCC
>CAKSTB010000019.1 GCA_934490165.1 uncultured Ruminiclostridium sp.
GTTTTTCTACCCCCTTGTGTCCAGTTTTAGTATAGCACTTCAAGCGCCTTCCTCTCTCCCCTTGGGTTGTCTCCCTCACACATAGTAGCAACGTTATCGCATAGAATAGCGAACCCGAGAAGTGCTGTCCCACGAAAAGCACTATCGGTAGCCTGCTATCAAAGTTAATTACTAAAACGGTATAACAGAAACGTACTAAAGGCAACCTTTCTCCGCATACCAAAAAAATGAGCCGAGCGCACTATTCTTGCGCTTCGGCTCACTTTTTCTTTTTCGGGTTGTGTCACAACCCCTTGCTTATCGGCAAACCGCCGATATATCTATATGATTATTTGCATATCAGCTTTTCGCCGTCATAGTCCACCGTCAGCGTACTGCCGGGAGCTACATCGTCCGCAATAAGCTTTCTTGCAATAAGCGTTTCGATCTTACGCTGTATAAATCTCTTGAGCGGTCTTGCGCCGTAGTTCGGGTCAAAGCCGTTGTCGATTACATAATCCTTAGCGGCATCTGTAATTGCAAAGCCTACTTCCTTATCGGCAAGACGTTTCCTGAGCTCGCCGAGCATAAGATCAACAATACCTGATATCTCGTCCTTGCGGAGCGGCTTGTAGAATACGATCTCATCAAGACGGTTGAGAAATTCCGGTCTGAACTGCGTCTTGAGCAGCTTGTTGACCTCATTCTTAGCCTCTTCCGAGATCTCACCCTTGTCGTTGATACCGTCAAGGATATATGACGAACCGAGGTTACTTGTCAGAATGATAATGGTATTCTTGAAGTCTACCGTTCTGCCCTGAGAGTCGGTAATTCTGCCGTCGTCGAGGATCTGTAACAGTATATTGAATACATCGGGGTGAGCTTTTTCGACTTCATCGAGAAGTACGACCGAGTAAGGTTTTCTTCTTACAGCTTCGGTCAGCTGACCGCCCTCCTCATATCCGACATATCCTGGAGGCGCACCGATAAGACGGCTCACGCTGAATTTCTCCATGTACTCCGACATATCGATACGCACCATGCTGTGCTCATCGTCAAACAACGCTTCGGCAAGCGCCTTTGCAAGCTCTGTCTTACCTACACCTGTAGGACCTAAGAACAGGAACGAACCTATAGGCTGGTCGGGGTTTGCGATGCCTGCCCTTGAACGCAGTATCGCTTCGCTTACCTTTTCGACAGCCTCGTCCTGACCTATTACACGCTTGTGCAGTATGTCCTCCATATGGAGCAGCTTCTCACGCTCACCCTCCATCAGCTTTGCAACGGGGATACCCGTCCAGCGGCAGATGATCTTTGCGATCTCTTCCTCTGTTACCTTGTCGTGAAGCATTGATGCCGACTTTGACTGTTCGGCAAGCTTTTCCTCTTCCTCAAGCTCTTTTTGTAACTGAGGGAGCTTACCGTATTTAAGCTCTGCGGCTTTGTTCAGGTCGTAGCTTCTTTCAGCCTGCTCGATAAGACCGTTTGTGCTTTCGATCTCTTCACGGAGCTTTTGCACCTTGGAGATAGCGTTACGTTCGTTCTCCCACTTTGCTTTCATCTCGTTGAACTTTGAACGCATTTCGGCAAGCTCCTGCTGTACCTCGGCGAGATGTTCGACTGAGATACGGTCGGTTTCCTTTTTAAGAGCGGCTTCCTCTATCTCATGTTGCATTATCTTTCTGCGGATATCGTCAAGCTCGGACGGCATAGATTCCATTTCGGTCTTGATAAGTGCACACGCTTCATCTACAAGGTCGATCGCCTTATCGGGTAAGAATCTGTCCGAAATATATCTGTCCGACAGGGTAGCGGCGGCAATAAGCGCCGAGTCGTGAATTTTAACGCCGTGGAATACCTCGTAACGTTCCTTTAGTCCACGCAGTATCGATATAGTATCCTCGACTGTAGGCTCGTTTACCATAACCGGCTGGAAACGTCTTTCGAGAGCGGCATCCTTTTCAATGTACTGTCTGTACTCGTTGAGCGTTGTCGCGCCTATGCAGTGGAGCTCACCTCTTGCAAGCAAAGGCTTCAGCAGGTTGCCTGCGTCCATTGCGCCGTCCGTCTTGCCTGCGCCGACTATAGTATGAAGCTCATCTATGAACAGTATTATCTGACCCTCTGACTTCTTTATAGTCTGCAATACCGCTTTGAGTCGTTCCTCAAATTCACCTCTGTACTTTGCGCCCGCTACAAGCGCACCCATATCCAGTGAGAATATCTGACGTTCCTTTAAGTTCTCAGGTACATCACCGCGCACTATACGCAGTGCCAGACCCTCTGCAATAGCCGTCTTACCTACACCGGGTTCGCCTATCAGTACAGGGTTGTTCTTTGTCTTACGGGAAAGAATACGGATAACGTTTCTGATCTCCGTATCTCTGCCGATAACGGGGTCAAGCTTGTTTTGACGTGCAAGCTCTGTCAGATCCTGACCGTACTTTTTGAGTACGTCATAGGTTTCCTCGGGGTTCTGTCCGGTAACACGCACACTGCCCCTTACTTGCTCCAGTGCCTGTAAGAATGCCTTTTCGGTAATTCCGCACTTTGCGAAAATATCCTTCAACTGTGAGTTCGGCTTTTCGAGAAGTCCGATAAACAGATGTTCTACCGAGATGTACTCGTCCTTCATCTGCTTAGCCTTTTCTTCTGCGGCGGTGAATGCCTTATCGACATCGGGAGATACATATACCTTTTCGGGATCTCTGCCGCTGCCGGTTACTTTAGGTATACCTGCGGCGCTCTGCTCGGTAAGCTTTGTCAGCTGTGAAGCGTCAGCCCCCATTTTCTTAATAAGCTGAGGGATAAGCCCCTCCTCAGCCTGCAGCAGTGCGAGTAAAACGTGCTGTTGTTCTATATTCATGTTCTGATACGAAACAGCAATACTCTGAGCTGTGCTTATAGCTTCCATTGATTTTTGTGTCAGGTTATTAGTGTTCAGCATATCAAGATCATCCTTTCCTTTTGGCTTAAGAGCCTGTGTTTATGTTCTGCGGCATAGCGGGCTGTTATACAATGACTTTCACAGCCTTCATATGCTCCTTATAAGCGGCATCGATAAGCGATATCGCTTGTTTTCTGCTGTCTGCGTTTTCAAAATAAAGCTTGATGGTTCTGTCGAGGAAGTTGACATAATCCGCAATAGCCTCGGCGATAAGATTAGGGTCGGTAACTTTTCTGGAGTCCTTAAGTATCGGCATATTGAGCATTCTAACCATCTTGTCGTTATCTATCTGCATAACTATATCAACATCGGCGAACTGTGCCAGATTTCGGTGTTCGATGTTTGCAAAGCAGGTGAGAAAGTCGTTCATCAGCTCTACAAGCGCCGCGTTCTGTGTCCTGAAGCTCACTTTCAGTCTTCCGAGGTATTTGCCCTCGCGTAAAAGCTCAACGGAGTAACGTATTGTCGGCTTGTATTTATAAGGCAGCGGGCTTTTGATAAGCATACCTCCATCGCCCGCCGCAGTCTGCAAGCGGAATATCTCCTCGTCAAAAAAACTGCTGATATTCTCTATTATGTTACGCATGCGTATTTCGGGTGTCTGCATTGAGAGCTTTTCGGCAAGTATCCTGTCTATAAGCGCCGAGCGACTGGTATTCATTCTGTACGCCAACGAATCTATCGCACGCACTATCTCATCTGACAGCACCAGGCTGTATACACTTTTACTCATTTTTTGACGACCATTCCTTTCGATTAAGCTATCTATCTTAACAGCCTTTTCTGACTGTGAACATATTGTAGCACACTTTTAGCAACTTGTCAAGAGGTTTATATAAATATTTTTACGAGTTATGAAAATATTTTTAAAATTATTGAGAGCTTCATCGAGGAATTGCTATGTTAAGCTGATTTGCTCATACATACAAAAATCCCCCTCCGGGATAACCGGAGGGGGATTTGATGCAAATGATATCAGAATGCCTTTTTGTATATTTCAAGGATTTCATCGGGATTTGTTTCTCTGGGGTTACCGCCTGTGCATACATCATTGAATGCTGCTACGGACAGATCCTTGAGGTCTTCTTCCTTGACGTTTATCTCGTGAAGCTTCTGAGGGATGTTTATAGACAGTGACAGCTTGCGTACAGCTTCAACAGCAGCCTTTACGCCCTCTTCATCTGTCATATTTTCTGTACCCTGTACGCCCATAGCCTTTGCTATAGCCTTGTACTTGGGCTTTGCGGGGCTTTCTGCGTTATATTCCATTACATAGGGGAGCAGAAGTGCGTTTGCAACGCCGTGGGGTGTATCATAGAATGCACCGAGAGGGTGAGCCATCGAGTGAACGATACCAAGACCTACGTTCGAGAAGCCCATACCTGCTATGTACTGAGCAAGCGCCATTGTTTCCCTTGCCTTGGGGTCGCCCTGAACACTGTCGTACAGTGAGCCTGCTATAAGCTCGATAGCACGGAGCTCAACCATATCGGACAGCTCCCACGCGCCCTTTGTGATATATCCTTCGATAGCGTGTGTCAGTGCGTCCATACCTGTTGACGCGCACAGACCCTTAGGCATACCCATCATAAGATCGCTGTCTACTATAGCTACAACGGGGATATCCTTGGGATCAACGCAAACCATCTTCTTCTTGTTTGCTTCATCTGTGATAACGTAGTTGATAGTAACCTCTGCCGCTGTACCGGATGTTGTAGGCAGTGCGATCAGCGGAACGCTCTTGTTCTTTGTATCTGCAACGCCCTCAAGTGAAACGACATCTGCAAAATCGGGGTTAGCTATGATAATACCTACAGCCTTTGCTGTATCCATAACTGAGCCGCCGCCTACCGCTACAAGTGAGTCAGCGCCCATCTCCTTGAACTTTGCAACACCTGCCTGAACATTTGCTACTGTGGGGTTTGCCTTAACGTCACTGTATATTTCATAGGCAATTCCTGCCTTGTCAAGCTCTGCCGTAACCTTTGTAGCCACTCCGCATTCAAGCAGTACCTTATCGGTAACGAACATTACCTTTTTAAGTCCTCTGCCTGTAAGCTCGGGAACGAGGTTTTCTCTTGCGCCTGCGCCGAAATATGAAGTTTCGTTAAGTATAAAACGATTAGCCATTGGTCTTTACCATCCTGTTCTTTGAATTTAAAGCACGGAATATATATTTCCGTTTGCTGTATTCATTATACTACCTTTGGATAGAAAATGCAACACTTTTCACAAAAGTTTTACATTTATCTCGGGCAATATATGTAAAAGTTACATTAAAGGTATTTCTTGTAACCCGGATGCTTGCCTGTAACGCCGTACTGCTCCCTCATACCGATAAGTCTTTCGATATTGTCGGGGGTGATATCCTTTACGCCGCCGAGCAGTCTTGCTACAAGAGAAATATGAGCCTGAAGCTCCATTGTTTCCATTCTGTAGTATGCCGTGATAAGATCCGCACCTACTGTCAGTGCACCGTGGTTTTCAAGGAGCATACAGTCGTGTTCCTTTAAGTAGGGAGCGATAGCATCGGGCACTTCATAGGTCGAAGGTGTGCCGTAGGGAGTAAGCGGTATTGATCCTACCGCAATAACAGTTTCGATCATGCAGTAATCGTCCATAGGCAGATGAGCGCACGCGAAGCCTGTCGAAACAGGAGGGTGAGCGTGTACTACTGCGCCGACATCGGGGCGTTCCTTATAGCATCTCAGGTGCATCTTTACCTCCGATGAGGGACGGAAGCCCTCAGCGGCTTCAAGAACGTTGAAATCGTCATCTATAAGACCTATCTTTTCGGGAGTGATAAACGCCTTGCTGACACCTGTCTGTGTAGCAAGGTACTTGCCCTCGGCTACCTTTACCGTTACATTACCGTCATTTGCGGCGACCCAGCCTTTCTGCCAGAGCTTGTGGCAGATATCGACCATCTGTTCTTTTATTTCTTCGTACATATTTATATCCTTTCGGTTGTTTATTTTATCTGCGTTTATACAACGCCCTTCTGGAGCATTATGTTTGCGTATACGGCTTTTTCGCCTGTTGCGATTATCGCATAGGCGGTCTTTGCCTGCTCGTAGAATTCAAAGCGCTCTATCTGTCCGATAGCGTCGTTTCCTCTTTCGTCGTGCTTTGCGACTATCGCCTTATACTCGTCCCATATAGGAGTTTTTGCGGTGTCACCGGGCATTACCTGCATAAGATTTACAGGCTTGTCAACATAGGTGTCAAGAGGGAAGAGCGTCAGTATTGCGTCAAGCAGCTCAGGTACGCCGTGGCCGTCTGCGCGGATCACCTTGCAGTTTTTGCCCATGCTTTCGGCAGGGAAGTTACCGTCTGCAATGATTATCCTGTCGCTGTGACCCATTTCGCACAGGGTTTTGAGCAGCTCGGGCGATAATATCGCGGGAATGTTCTTAAGCATTATTTCACCTTCTCAAGATATATTTCGTAGTATTTGTTCCATTCCGAAGCATTTTTCGGAGTGAATGTATACAGCTTTTCGGAAGCGGCGATTATCTTTCTTGCCGTTTCAATGTCCGCTATCTCTCCGCTTGCCATCAGCTGAATTGCTATATTGCCGTAAGAGGTAGCCTCGACAGGTCCGCTTGATACCTCAATGCCGAGCGCGTCTGCGGTAAGCTCCGACAGGAATTTGTCCTTTGTGCCGCCGCCGACCATATAGAGCTTTGCAAACTTCTTATCGGTGCAGTCTTCAAGCTCCCTTACTGCGGTGCGGTACTTCATCGCAAGGCTTTCGTAGATACAGCGCATGACCTCGCCGTCATTTTCGGGTACATACTGTCCTGTTTTCCGGCAATATTCCTTTATTCTTTCGGGAATATTACCGGCGGGGGTAAATTCGGGAGCGTCCACATCGATAAAGCATCTGAAAGGCTCTGCCTTTCGCGCCATATCCTCAAGCTCGGCAAAGCTGTACTGTTTGCCCTCTCTTATCCACTGGCGGCGGCTTTCCTGAATGAGCCATAAGCCGATGATATTTTTAAGGAATGAAGTCTTTGCACCATAGCCTGTTTCATTGGAAATATTGAGCTTTGCCGATTTTTCGTTTATTACGGGAGCGTCAAGCTCTGTGCCGAGAAGCGACCATGTGCCGCAGGATAAAAACGCAAAATCCTTTTCGCTTGCGGGTACGGCGACCATTGCGCTCTGTGTATCATGACCACAGGCGGCGATTATCTTTGCGGGCTTTATGTCAAGCTCCTTGCATATCTCATCTGACAGTGTGCCGACTAACGTTCCGCTGTTTACGATTTTCGGCAGGAAAGAATGCTTTATTTTAAGACATTCACAGCATTCCTCCGACCAGTTTTTCTTTTCGGCGTTAAACAGCTGTGTAGTTGATGCTATCGACATTTCGGCAACAGGCTCTGCGCCGAGATAATAAGCAAACAAATCGGGCATCATAAGTATCTTGTCGGCTCTGTCGAGGAGCTCCGTGCGATCCCTTATTATGCTTAACAGCTGGAATGCGGTGTTTATCTCCATTATCTGAATGCCTGTCTTTTCGTACAGCTTTTTATGGTCGATAAAGCGCTTGCTGTAGTCATAAGTGCCCGCTGTTCTGCCGTCACGGTAGTGCACAGGGTTTTCAAGCAGTCTGCCCGATTTGTCAATTATGCCGAAATCAACGCCCCATGTGTCTATAGCGATGCTGTCGATCTCGCCGTATTCCTTCGATTTTATCAGCGCCTGCTTTATCTCGTGGAACAGACGGAGAAAATCCCAGTACATTGTTCCGCCGAGCGTTACGGGATCATTAGAAAAACGGTGAATTTCGGTGAGCTTTATTACAGTGCCGTCAAAAGAGCCGATAACGGCTCTTCCGCTTGACGCACCGAAGTCAATGGCAAGTACGTTTTTCATACTGCCGCCTTATCTTATGTTGCGGTACATAGGACCGTAAGCATTGCAAGCTCTGAAGTCCTGACCTTCCTTATCCATGCCAAATGCGTTCCATGCGGCAGGACGGAATATATCCTTTTCGGGTACGTTGTGCATAGCAACGGGTATTCTCAGCATTGAGCAGAGTGTTATAAGGTCAGCACCTATGTGACCGTAGCTTATAGCGCCGTGGTTTGCGCCCCAGTTGTTCATTACATCGTAGGCTGTCTTGAATGCGCCCTCACCTGTTGTTCTCGGAGCAAACCATGTGCAGGGCCAAGTATAGTCGGTACGCTTCCACAACTTGTCGGTAACCTCATCGGGAAGATGAACCGTCCAGCCCTCTGCTATCTGTAATACAGGACCAAGACCCTTTACAAGGTTAAGTCTTATCATTGTGCAGGGCATTTCTGCTTCTGTTACAAATCTTGAAGAGTATCCGCCGCCTCTGAAATAGCCGAGATCTGCATAGTTCCATGTAGTAGCGTCAAGTATATCGTCGATATCCTTGTCTGTTACATCGTACCAGGGCTTCATAACACCGTTGCCGTTTTCGTCTGTAGCCTTACCGCAGGCATCAAGGCAGGCAGCACCCGAGTTTATAAGGTGGATAAAGCCGCCGCTCTGCTTTGCAACGCCCTCAAGCTCATAGCCTGTAGCTTTCTTTACGGCTTCGGGGCTCCAGTATGTACGGACATCGGCAAATATCTGTGCGCGGTTTGTAAGCAGCTTCATAAACAGCATTCCAAGACCGTTCAGTACATCGTTTTCTGTAGCGAGAACATACGGCTCTCTTGCGCCGTTCCAGTCGAAAGAGGTGTTCAGCATAGCCTCGGGGAAGTCGCAGTTCGGATAGAAGTCTGTCCACTGGCGCTGACCCTGGAAGCCTGCGGCGATCGCATTGTGACCTACAGCTTCTTCCTCACAGCCTGCGGGGAGATTTTTGTTGCCGTTCATCAGATCCTTTATGATGCACATCATCTTAACGACAAATTCCCAGTCTCCGTCTTTCTGCTCGCGGGTGCGGCGGAACTCTTCGGGGTTCTTGTCAAAGCCTTCCTTGCACTTTTCGCGCGTCCACTTGAGAGCCTTCTGATACTCGGCTTCATCGTAGATGCCCTCTGTCATTCGGCGGATTATCTCTACCTCGTCAACAGACTCAACACGCATACCGAGGTATTCTTCTATAAATGCGGGGTCGATTATTGAACCGCCGATACCCATTGTGATAGAGCCTATCTGTAAGTATGACTTGCCTCTCATTGTAGCGCAGGCAACAGCCGCTCTGCCGAAGCGCAGGAGCTTTTCCTTAACGTCCTCGGGGATAGAGGTATCATCTGCTTCACATACGTCATGACCGTAGATTCCGAATGCGGGCAGACCCTTCTGTGCATGGGTCGCAAGTACTGACGCGAGGTAAACTGCACCGGGACGCTCTGTGCCGTTGAAGCCCCATACGCCCTTTATTGTCATGGGATCCATATCCATTGTTTCTGCGCCGTAGCACCAGCAGGGAGTAACTGTGAGCGTAATGTCAACGCCGCACTTCTTGAACTTGTCTGCACAGGCTGCCGCTTCCGCAACTCTGCCTATGGTTGTATCGGCAATAACTACCTTTACGGGCTCGCCGTTAGAATATCTGATATTTTCCTCGAACAGCTTTGCGGCGGATCTTGCCATATTCATTGTCTGCTCTTCAAGAGATTCTCTTACCTTGAGAACACCTCTTCTGCCGTCGATCGTGGGACGTATTCCTATTACGGGATAATCGCCTATAAGTCTGTTTTCGCTCATAATAAAATATTTCCTTTCTGTAAAATAGAAAACGTTTTTGGTGCTTTGCACCGTTGCCATTATTTTAGCACTTCTGTTGCCTTTTCGTCTTGTTTTATTCTCAGAAATTATATGACAATATTGACATTTTTGAAGTGCAGACTAAAATTTTATAAAATCGCTTTAAAAGAGCTCACTTTTGTGATATAATTAAATTATATTGTTTAGAATCGGTTTCTTTAAGGAGATAAAAAGTATGAGAATGTTCTTAGCGATACTTGCTTGTAAAGTGTCGAAATGTTTGCTTAAGCTTATCGGCAGGGGTAGCAGTCTGCCGGGCGATATAGCGCTTAAGATCTGCCCCGATGTACTGTCAAGGGTAAAGCTCCCCGAGCAGGTGATAGCTGTCACCGGAAGCAACGGCAAGACCTCTACCGTTGAGATGATAGCGCAGGTAATGCGCAGATCTGGCAAAAAGGTAATATGGAATAAAGAGGGTTCAAACCAGATAGCCGGTGTTACTGCGATAATATTATCCAACAGCACATTCGGCGGTAAGGTAAAGGGCGATGTGCTTTTACTTGAATCGGACGAGAGATACGCCAAATATTCGTTCAAATTCTTCGCACCGACACACTATATAATAACTAACCTTTACCGCGACCAGCTCACGAGAAACGGACATCCCGAGTGGGTCTACGAGTCGATTAAGGACAGTATCAGACCCGAGTCACAGCTTATCCTGAATGCCGATGATCCGCTTGTTTCGAGATACGGTAAGGACAGGGATAATGTGATATGGTTCGGTATGGATAAGCAGGATTTCAGCACCGACCACGCTACAGGCGTATATAATGACGGTGCGTTCTGCCCCGAATGTAAGCACAGAATGAGTTATGACTACTATCACTATGCACATATCGGAAGCTATCACTGCGACAACTGCGGGCATAAAAAACACGATACGCAGTACACTGTAACGAATGTCGATTATGACAGCGGTATTGTTACGATAAACGGCAAATATAAGATAAAACTGCTGTTCAAGAGCGTTTATAACGTGTATAACATTCTTGCCTGCTTTGCGGCTTGCTCTATTGTCGGGATTGACGGCGATGTTATAGCAGATGAACTGTCACATTATTTCCTTAAGAGCGGACGTATTTTGCAGTTCAGACTTGGTATGAACAACGGTACATTCCTTATCGCAAAACACGAAAACTCTGTGGCAAGCGACCGCGTGTATGATTATATCATAAGAAAAAATCAACCCTGCTCGGTGATCATAATAATCGATTCCGTCAGCCGCCGTTATTCGACCGGTGAAACGAGCTGGCTGTGGGATATAGATTACGGCGTGCTAAAAGCTGACTGCATACAGCACCTGTATCTTCTTGGCAGACACGCAAAGGATCTCGAAACAAGACTTTCATACACAGATATTGATATGGGTAAGGTCACGGTGAACGAGGATATTCCCACGGCACTTGATGAGATAGGCGCGAAGCCGCTCGGAAAGCTGTATACAGTTACCTGCTTTTCCGATAAGGAAAAGTTCTTGTCAAAGGTAGAGCTTACACCTGCGGAGGAGGACGTATGAGAATAATTCATTTATTTGCGGATCTGTGCAATCTTTACGGAGATTACGGCAATGTGTGCGCTTTAAAAAGAGCGCTTGAAAACAAGGGACAGACTGTAGAGGTTGAATATCAGTCGATAGACGACACGATCGATGTTTCGGGTGCGGATATAGTGTTTATAGGTTCTGCGACCGAAAGAAACCAGAAGGTAGCGCTTCAGTATCTGCAAGACTATAAGGACAACATCAAAGCGGCTCTTGATAACGGTACTGTTATACTTGCAACGGGTAATTCGTTCGAAATGTTCGGACAGAACATTACCGACTGCGACGGTACTAAATATGACGGACTTTCATTCTTCCCGTATGAAACCACAGAGGGAAAAGAAAGAATTGTCACCGACAGCCTTTGCGGCACATCACTGTGCGGCGGCGATATAATAGGCTTTGTAAACAAGGCAAGTATTACGACAGGTGTCACCTCACCGCTGTTTGATGTAAAGCAGGGTAACGGCAACGGCAGGGACGACGGCAAAGAGGGTGTTCATTACGGCAATTTCTACGGCACTCATCTTATAGGTCCTGTGCTGATAAGAAATCCTCAGCTGTGCGGATACTTCGCCGAAATGCTTATTAAAGAGTAATAAGGATATAGCAAAACCCCGTTCATCATGCCGATGAACGGGGTGATTTTATGTGGTTTATCTTTCTTTTTTAAGCATTGAAACACCAATTGCAACTGTTGCTATACCGGAAACGACATATCCGATGACCAGATCGCTTATAAATGAACCTGTCATTGAGTCCATACCTTCAAGTCCTGTCAGAAGGTCTACCTGTTTCATAAGGTCAAACAGACCGAAGAACACACTGAAGAAACCTTCATAACCCAGTAGAGAAAGAGCCTCGTCTATTCCCGGTTCGCTTACTATCTGCCATGCACATATGAACATATTGCTCAGCAGTACCATTATAAGCACTATTACGATAGATGTAATCAATCCGAGAACATCGAACTTCTTGCCGAACAGGTGATAACCGAATATTGTGGAGAACGCCATTGCAACGCCGCCGAGATATGAAATATATCCGAGCTTTCCTATAAGTATCCACACGGCACAGCCGATAAGCGAGAAGAGTATAGCGCCGAGTATACCCATAAGGGGCTTGCTTTCCTGGACTATCGCTGTGGGTCTGCCTGCAACAAAACGACCGTCGTTGCCAAACGTATTCATCGGCTGTTGTACAAAACCGCCGTTTATGGGCTGCTGTGAGAAGCCGCCGTTATTCATCGGCATAGGTGTGGGCTGTGAAAATCCTCCGTTTATGGGAGGGAGATTGCCGTTTGTCGGGGGCTTAAGCTCTGCAAGCGACTGGGCGGTCGAGTATCCTGTGCTTTCCGGAGCGGTAGCGGGGTCAATCGCCGCCATAGTATCATTGCCCGTATCAGGAACAGGGATCGGAGCAACGGCAGGCGATACAGCGTTTATAGGCTGACTGTTATTCATAACAGGCTGTGCGGTAGTGCCGCTTGTCGGCATACCGTACATTCCTGTGTTCTGCTGAGGTACGCTTTGAATAGGCGTGGGCTGTGCGGGAGCGCCGCCTGTCGGCATACCGTACATTCCTGTGTTCTGCTGAGGTGCACTCTGCATAGACGCGGGCTGTGCGGGGTTAAATGCGGGCTGATTGTTTACAGCGGGCTGTACAGGTGTCGGCTGTCCTGCGGACATTGCCTTTTCAGCCTCGTCTTCTTCGCTCTGCACACACATTTTGCACAGCTGCTTTATATTGCCGTCAGCCGCCTTGGCAAAGGTAAGACCGATCGAAGAATTGCACTTTGCGCAGGCGTTGCTGTAATAATTAGCCGAATAGTACTTTACTATGTCGGTGATAAAGCGCTTTATATCAGCCGCTGTCTGATTGTCGTCGCTTCCTGCGAAAAGAACGGCGGATATGTTGGGGTCGCCCGCCTTATAAGCCTTTACAAAGCTGTTTTCGGGCTTTGCCATATATTCGGTGAAAAAGCCGTCTGCCGTTTTTGATGTAAGCGCACTTTTTCTTACCCATGAGTTGAATATGATACAGCTCTTGTCGCTCAGCGCTCTGAGCGTGAAACCGTATCCTACATAAGTGCCGCCGGCATAATCTTCGGAATAAAGAGTGAGCGCAAGCTCAGGCTTTAAACGTAAAAGTACATCAGTTACCATTATATTTCCTCCAAAATTGCTTCAGGTTGATTTAAGGCAAAGCCTTACCCGTTAATTTTACTATAATTTAGCTTTCATGTCAATAGATAATAGCAGACGGATAAGCAAAATCTGTTGATATAAATAAAAATGCTCCCCATATGGGGAGCAATCTTTATCGTAACATTGACCGAAATCAGTTAGCACGCTGAACCTTACCTGAACGAAGGCAACGTGAGCAAGCGTGTACTCTGCAGGGAGTACCGTTTACGATAGCCTTAACCTTCTGAACGTTGGGCTTAAAAGCTCTGTTTGTACGTCTGTGTGAGTGAGAAACCTTAATGCCGAAAGTTACGCCCTTTCCGCAGATATCACATTTTGCCATGGGGTTTGCACCTCCTTCAATACTTGCTTTTATCTTGCGGCAGACAGCAAATCTGCCATTCACTATTTAACATATAGCGATACAACATTAATATTTTAACAGAAAGCCGAGCAAATTGCAAGTGTTTTTTGATATTTTTCTGAAAAAATTTTGCATATCAACAACTTGTACAATTATATCGACTGTTTCTCTGCGCTTTTGTGCAATCAGAACACAAGAGTATATGTTTTGTCAGGGAGCGTATCAAACGAAACTATACCGTCATCTGACATCATCGGTACTGATTTGCCGTCACAGAGGACAGCTTCGCAGTCGGACTTGATACGGCAGATGCCGCCGCAGGTTGATTTTATCGTTATCGCTGTCGTGTTGAAGTTTTCCCACTTTGCATCAACAACAAAGCCGTGTCTTGCGCAAAGACCCTTGAAGCTTCCGTTTCTCCATGCGTCGGGTGACGCGGGAAGAAGCTCTATATAGCCCTCGTGGCTCTGTATCAGCATTTCAGCAATGCCTGCACTGCCGCCGAAGTTTCCGTCAAGCTGGAACGGAGGGTGGAAGTCGAAAAGGTTGTCAAATGTGCAACCTCTGAGCAGTCCCTGTAAAATTGAGTAGGCGCGATTGCCGTCCTTTACTCTTGCCCAGAGATTGAGCTTGTAAGCTCTTGCCCAGCCTGTCGACTCATCGCCGCGGTCGTTAAGGGTGTTTATTGCGGCTTTCATAAGCTCGGGTGTGTTTGAATTTATGCCCTTGCCGGGGTAAAGTCCGAGCAGGTGGGAGATATGACGGTGGTTCTTCTGCGTTTTGCTGTGGTCGAAATTATCATCGTCCTCTTCAAACCACTCTTTGAGAAGACCTGTCTTTTTGCTGACACTGTAGGGCTTGAGCTGTACTATCTGCTCTTTTACGGTATCGCGCAGTTCTTCGTCCTTGCCGAGTGCTTCACTCGCTGTGATAAAGTCGCTGTAGAGCTGTTCGATAAGGCTCTGCTCATAGGTATTGCCTATCGTAACAGGTCCGTGCTCGGGAGAGTAGGTAGGCGAAGAAACAAGTCGTTTCTGCTTGTCGTCATATATAAGCCACTGTGTATAGAAGCGCACGCTTTCGCGCATTATCGGGTATATGTGTTCTTCAAAGTACGTTTTGTCGCCTGTGAACTCAAAGTATTCGTATATGTTCTGCATAAGCCATGCCACAGCCGCTGTCGACCAACCCCAGTAGAAGTCCCAGCCGGGAGCTGTCCAACCGAAGGGCGTACTCTGTGTATGTGCGCACCAGCCGTTTTCGGGGTGCTCTTCATCTGACTTTATGCCGTAGTATGCTTCTGCGGACTTTCTGCCGGACGGACGCATACTGTCAAGGAAATCAACAAGAGGAGGTACTGTTTCGCTGAGGTTTGTGTTATATGCACCCCAGTAGTTCATCTGGAGATTTACGTTAATGTGATAGTCACAGCACCAAGGAGGGCAGTTGCTCTCATTCCACACGCCCTGGAGGTTAGCGGGGAGCGAGCCTGCTCTTGATGAGCTTATCAGCATATATCTGCCGAACTGGAAGTAAAGCGTTTCAAGGCGGTTTGCTATGCTCCTTGAACTGCTTTCCTTATATTCGCTTATAAGCTTGTCGCAGGGGATAACGTCCTTTGCGTCTTCGTTTATCCTGAGCGTTACTCTGTCAAACAGAGCCTTGTAGTCTGCGAGGTGTTCTTCGTAAAGTGCGTCAAAGCCTTTATTTACAGCATTTTCAATACGCTGTTTTACCGCGATCCCCGGGTTGACACCTGTTCTGAAGGTCGGGTACTTGTTTGAATAATCGGTTGACGCTGTAAGGTAAATATATACCTCATCGGCGTGCTCGACCATTATGCAGTCCTTGGCATCGATAAGCTCGCCGCCCTTGTTTACCACCTTGAATACGGTGCAGTAGCGAAGCCCGTTGTCCCACAATGCACCCTCATATGTCAGAGTATCGCCGTTTGCGGTAACACTGCCGCACTGGAGATTGTCAAGTGACAGTCTTACACAGATCCTGCGGGGCTTGTCCGAGCTTAATTTCAGACAGATAACGTTTGAGGGGTAGTTTGCAAAAGCTTCTCTTTTATGAACTGCACCCTGATAAGTAAACTGTGTAGTGAATATCGAATTGTCAAGGTCGAGCGTCCTTGTGTAATCTGTTGCCAGAGTTTCATCAATATTTGAGAAAGTCAGCATGAGATCACATAACAGCTGATATGCTCCGAAGCCGTCAGTCGCACCTGTCAGATGGGGCAGAAGTGCTACTGCATCGTCATACTTTCCGTCATAGAGAAGCTGCTGAACCTGCTTTACATATTCATAGCTGCCTTCTATAATACCACTGTTGTAATCCGGGCGGCTCTCGGAAGGTCCGCCTGCCCACAGCGTTTTCTCGTTAAGCACTACTTTTTCCTTTGAAATGCCGCCGAAGAAGCTTGCGCCCATATAGCCGTTTCCGATAGGCTGGCATTGCTGCTCCCACTTGTCAAATTCGCCCGGAGCTGTAAACAGTATTTTGTTTTGCATATGTTCCATACCTTTCTATAAGCGTTTTTAACGCTTAAAACCGCATAGGCAGAAGCCATGCGGTTTATAATACCACTATTATACCTTAACCTGACACGAATGTCAACAACACATTATCGTTTTGTGTGAGCTAATCGGGTAAATATCTTGTTTCAAGCATTTTTGTGAGAAGCCCGAAATAATCCATTCCCGCCGCTTCAGCCGCCATAAGTGACAGACAATTAAGGTCGGGTCGGTGAGGACGTGACGCGCCTGTGAGATTGGGCTTTGGATTGAAATCGAACATTTTATAATTACCGTTTTTATCGGCTCGGCAGTCAATGCGCACCATAGCCTTAAGACCGAGCAGCCATACGGCAAGCTCACAGCTCTTTCTGAGGGCGGCAAGCTTAGGGTCGTCCGGGATCACACGGCTGTTTTTTACTACAGGGACATCGCCGTTGTAGGGAGCAATGCCGTCTTTCTGGTCAAAACGCTCAATGAACGGCAGAGAAGTGCCGTCGGGGAAGACTGTGAGTGTGACTTCCGTACCGCTGAGATATTCTTCAGCCATCATAGTATCGCCGTATCTGCCGGACGCGAACGCTTCATCGCGGGCACGGATAAATTCTTCAGGGGTATCGCACTTTATGACACCCTGACTGCCTCTGCCGCGGATAGGTTTCAATACACACGGATATTCGCCGTTGTAGACAGTATCGGCGGTGACAAGATAGTCTGTCACGGCGGGCAGTTCGTTCTGCAAGAGCAGAGTATTGGTGCTGAATTTATCGTCATACATATCAACGTCTTCGGTGCGGTGTCCGACAACATATATTCCGCTGAAATCGTCTATCGGGTGACCTTTGTAAAGCACGGTGTTGAGCCACAGCGTGTCCGCGCCTTTGTCTATCGCCTGTTGTATCCCCTCGTGTGTATCGGGAAAACACCAGTCGGTGTCCTTGTACACATCGGGATCATCTACAGGTGTTATAACATCGACACCGCCGTTATTAAGGCAGTATGCAATATCTGCACAGCCGTCACTGTAACCGCCGGGCTTCATCGGCTTTTTGATACCGCCGATCGCGGGAGGTTCGTGAGCCTGATATATAAGCGCTACTTTCATTTTGTATCCTTTCTAAACTAAATTTATCCCACGTTTTAATGTGGGATAAGAATTTATTTACCGTATAAGTCTGTGGACTTTCTTCCTGAGCCACTTTTCGTAAACGTAAGATAACTGGCTAAGGCAAACGTCATAGCAGACGAATGTGAAGTTACCGATAAGCCAGAAAACAAGTACTGCAAACTGTCCGAAGCCTGCAAAGTCTTCAATAAGCTGTCCCATACCGAGAACATTCAGAAGCAGGGCGTATATCGCGATGACCGGAATGTTGAAGCACAGAAAACGCAGTAGAAATGACAGTACCGCAGGCTTTACTTTTGTAAGCAGATCACGGATAACGGGGTAGTAGCCGAAAAATCCCGAGAACAGAAGCTTTGACTCTATATCCGGGGTGAGAAGCAGTGCAAGCAGAGCCACCGCCGCATAGCACAAAAGCGCCCACTTTCTGCTTATCTCACGGTATATTATCCATACTACAAGTCCCGCCACGGCAGGCAGGATATATACGCCGATGGGGATAAAGCCTGTACAGAACATCAGCACTATGCATATCGCGCTCAGTATTCCGCTCAGTGCTATCGCATAGCTCCTTGTCTTTTTGTTTGAGGGCATTTTAAACCTTTCTCCTTGCGTGCTCGGCGTAAAGCTCGTTGCTCTTTTCCTTGCGCTCTCTGCCGTCACGGAGTATATTGCGCAGTGTGTCTATATCATCATTGTTTATAGCATCTCTGTATTCGCACAGATTATCAATTATTGTGTTCAGCTCGAACAGCAGAGCTTCTTTATTGCACAGGAACAGACTGCTCCACATATATTCGTTAAGCTTTGCGACACGGGTAAGATCCATAAAGCTGCCCGCGGAAAATCCGTCGGCATTGAAAAGAGAGGGGCTTTTTACATAGGCATTAGATACAACGTGAGCCAGCTGTGAGGTGAACGCAATATTTATATCGTGCTGTTTGGGTGTAGCGGTCACGACTTTGCCGAAGCCCATACAGCAGGCAAGTGTTGACAGCAGATCTATCGCCATTTTCGGTGTGTTTTCGGAGGGGGTGATTATATAGCTTGCACCCTTGAAAAGGTCATCGGTAGAATAGTCAAAGCCCGAGAACTCACGTCCTGCCATCGGGTGACTTCCGACAAAGATAACGCCAAGCGGTTCGAGAACCTCGGTACAGCGGGTAACGACATACTCCTTGATACCGCAGGAGTCGGTAACTATCGAGCCGGGCTTGAACTTGTCCTTGTGCTGTTTTACGAATTCTACTATTGTTTCGGGATAAAGGCAGAGCATCGTCATATCAGCTTCATTTAGACCATCCGCTGTTATTATCTCGTCTATTGCGCCGCTGTCGAGAGCCTTTTTGCATACCTCGCCGTCAGCGTCAAGTCCCATTATATGATGAAATGTACTTTTCTTGAGTGCCTTGCAGACAGAACCGCCTATCAGACCAAGACCTACTATTGCTATTTTCATTTTTGTCCTTCTTTCGGTGCGTTTTGAAAACGTATATAGTCTATTATATCTTATCGGGCGGTCAATTTCAAGTCGGAATGTGAAAATTTGCTGAAAAAGCATTGACCTCTCCTAACTGTTTGTTGACATCACGGAAAAGAAAAGTGTATAATTTATCTGATATTTTTAACAGAATAAAGGAGAAACACAGATGAAGGTACTTAAGTACTTGAAGCCGTACTGGCTTTTCGCCTTGCTGTGTCCGCTCGCTATGATACTTGAGGTAAGTATGGATCTGTTACAGCCCACGCTTATGTCGGACATAGTGGATAACGGTATATTGGGCGATGCGGCTGCCGATGAAAACCTGCGATATGTTCTGACAACGGGACTTAAAATGCTGGTATTTTCGCTTATCGGCTGTTTCGGCGGTATAGCCTCGGCGGCATTCGGTACGACTGCGGCTCAGAAGATGGGTAACGATCTCAGAAAAGACACGTTTGCAAAGGTAATGCATATGTCTTTTCAGCAGACGGACAAGTTTACTACGGGTTCACTTGTTACCAGACTTACAAACGATATAACGGCGATACAGGAGTTTGTGGCAATGTCGCTGAGAATGTTTGTAAGAACGGGAATGCAGTTTATAGGCGGCATTGCGGTAATTCTCACACTTAATGTGAATTTCGGCATAGTGCTTGTCATTTCACTGCCTGTTCAGCTTATTGCGGTGGCAATAATAATGAAGAAAGCCTCGCCGCTTTTCAGTATCGTTCAGTCAAGACTTGACAAGGTGAACAGCGTGGTACAGGAAAACGTTTCGGGAGCGAGGGTTGTTAAGGCTTTCACCCGTGAGGAATATGAGATAAACAGGTTTGACAATGCAAACACAGACCTTATGTCGACAAATCTTAAGGTTCAGAAGCTTCTCGCAACACTGAACCCCATACTTATGGTCATTATGAACGCGTCTGTTATCGCTATTATAATGATAGGCGGCTTCCAGGTCGATGCTAAGGCAATGCAGGTCGGAGATGTAATGGCGGCTGTGACCTACATAACACAGATACTTATGTCGGTGATGATGGTCGGTATGATGTTCCAGCAGGTTTCGCGAGCAACGGCATCTATGAAGCGTGTGAACGAGGTGCTTTCAACAGCCCCTGTTATCGCTGACGGTAAGAAAAATGCAGACGGCGACAACAGCGGTACGGTCGAGCTTAAGAATGTCAGCTTTGCATATCCGGGTGCGTCGGGAAAGCCGGTGCTTTCGGGCATTGATCTGAAAGCCGAAAAGGGTCAGATGATAGCTATACTTGGCTCTACCGGCTGCGGTAAGACCTCGCTTGTAAATCTCATACCGAGGTTTTATGACGTGACCGAGGGTGAAGTGCTTGTTGACGGTGTGAACGTCAAGGATTACAATGTTGATACGTTAAGAAGTAAGATAGGTGTAGTATTGCAGAAGAGCGAGCTTTTCTCGGGCACTGTAGCCGAGAATATCCGCTGGGGCTGTGAAACGGCGACTGACGAAGAAGTAAAGACCGCCGCAGGAATAGCGCAGGCGGAGGAGTTTATAAGCGGTTTCAATGACGGCTATGATACGATGATAAGCGAAAAGGGCGCGTCACTGTCAGGCGGTCAGAAACAGCGTATGGCGATAGCAAGAGCCATTGTCAAAAAGCCCGAGATACTGATATTTGATGACAGTACATCGGCGCTTGATCTGAGCACCGAAGCAAAGCTCCATATGGCACTGCGCGAAAGCTTAAGTGGTGTTACCGTTATAATGATAGCGCAGAGAATAGCGAGCGTTATGAGAGCTGATAAGATAGCGGTGCTTGAAAACGGCTCAATATGCGCTTTCGGCACGCATAAGGAGCTTATGGAAGCAAGCGATGTCTACAAAGATATTTACTATTCGCAGATGAAGCAGGGAGAGGGGGAAACGGTAAATGGCTAACGAACGTCCTCCTATGAGAATGATGGGCAGAGGAGGTCCTCCGCCTCACGAAAGAATGCTGATGGCTGAAAAGCCGAAGAATGCTAAGGGCACGCTGAAAAGGCTTGTCGGCTATATCGGCAAGAACAGGTATCTTATGATACTGCTGTTGTCGGTTATGCTGATAATAACGGTTTTAAACCTCGTTGCACCGTATTTACAGGGACTTGCGATAGACAAGATAACGATTTCGGATCAGCGGCTGAATGTCGATATAAGCGGTATGATCTACTGCCTTATAGCGCTCGGCTGTGTGTATCTTGTCAATTCACTGCTTACATATTTTCAGGGTATATTTGCGGCAAAGCTGTCGCAGACAACAGTCAAGGCTATGCGTAAGGATCTTTTCGACAAGATCTCATACCTGCCGATAAAGTATACTGATACTCATCAGCACGGTGATATCATGAGCCGTATGACAAACGATGTCGAGAATATTTCCAACACCGTTTCGCAGTCGATAGCCTCGCTTTTCTCGGGCGTTCTGACGCTTGTCGGCTGTCTTGTGTTCATGCTGTATTATTCGCCTATGCTGACGCTTGTCAGCCTTACATCTGTCGTTCTGACGCTTGTTGTAACAAAAAATCTTACAAAGTTTATGAGAAAGTATTTTCCTCTGCAGCAGACGCTTTTAGGCAGACTGAACGGTCATATTGAAGAAATGGTATCAGGCTACAGAACGGTAGCGGCATACTCAAAGGAAAAGAAGGCCTGCGAGGAGTTCGGCGAGATAAGCGATGAGCTTCAGAAAGCGGCGATAAAGGCGCAGATATGCGGCGGTATAATGGGTCCGTGTATGAATGTAATATCGAATATAAGCTTTTTGCTTGTTGCGGGCTTCGGCGCATATTTCCTTATAATCGACTTCAATCCCCTTGCGCTGAAAGGTGTTATGACAGTCGGCACGATACAGGCATTCTTGCAGTACACCAAGAATTTCACACGTCCCATAAACGAGATAGCACAGCAGTATTCCTCAATACAGACGGCTATTGCAGGTGCGGAGCGTGTGTTTGAGATAATGGATACCGAGCCCGAAAGCGATGAGGGAACGGATAAGGATTTCTCGATCGATAACGTAAAGGGCGACCTTATGTTCAAGGATATCGACTTCTCCTATGTTCCCGGTGAAAAGGTACTGCATAACTTTGACCTTTGGATAAAGAGCGGTCAGAAGCTGGCTATAGTCGGTGCTACCGGCTCGGGCAAAACCACGGTCGTAAATTTGCTGACGAGATTTTATGACATCGACGGCGGAAGCATAACTCTTGACGGCGAGAGCATATACGATATCCCGAAAAAGAAGCTACGCGGTTCGATAGGCATAGTGCTTCAGGACACCGTAATATTCAACGATACGATAATGCAGAATATCCGCTACGGCAGGCTTGACGCTACCGATGAGGAAGTAATTGCGGCGGCAAAGACCGCTAAGGTTGCCGATTTTGCCGAAAAGATGGCTGACGGCTATGATACAATGCTGACCGAGGGCGGCGGAAATTTAAGTCAGGGACAGCGACAGCTTATAGCTATTGCAAGAGCTGTGCTCGCCGACCCGAAGATACTCATTCTCGATGAGGCAACATCAAGCATTGATACGCGTACCGAGGTACATATTCAGGAGGCAATGCTTGCACTTATGAAAGGCAGGACAAGCCTTATCATAGCGCACAGACTGTCTACTATCCGTGACGCGGATAAGATCGTTGTAATTGACGGCGGACAGGTAGTTGAAGCGGGAAACCACGAAAAGCTGCTCAGCGAAAACGGAGCTTATGCAAGGCTGTACAACACTCAGTTTGCGGGCATAAAGACGTAATAAACAACATACCGCGCAGGGTAACTGTGCGGTATTATGCTATTAAGGAGCTTGCTATGCATTTTGTAGACGCAAAATCAATACTATCGGTCAAAAACGGAATGAATATCTATCGCGGCTGTACTCACGGCTGTATTTATTGTGACGCACGTTCAAATTGCTATAATATGCAACATAATTTTGAAGATATAGAGGTAAAGCAGAATGCCCCGGAGCTTCTTGAAAAAGCGCTTACTTCAAAGCGCAGGCTGTGTATGATAGGCACAGGTGCGATGAGCGATCCGTATATGCACTGTGAAGAAAAGCTAAGGCTTACAAGGCGATGCCTTGAAATAATCGACAGGCACGGCTTCGGAGTGACGGTGCAGACAAAGTCGGATATGATCTTGCGTGATGTTGATCTGCTTTGCAGTATCAACGGCAAGGCAAAGGCGGTCGCACAGATGACGCTGACAACATACGATGAGAATTTATGCCGCATTATAGAGCCGAATGTCTGCACGACAAAACGGCGGTATGAAGTGCTCAAAGAAATGCAGGAAAACGGCATTCCCACCGTCGTGTGGTTTAGTCCTGTGTTGCCGTTCATAAACGATACCGAGGAGAACCTGCGCGGAATACTGTCGTACTGTTTTGACGCGGGTGTAAAGGGTATTATCTGCATGGGGATAGGCACTACAATGCGTGACGGCGACAGGGAGCATTTCTACTCTGCGCTTGACAGGCATTTTCTAGGTATGAAACAGCGGTATATAGCGCAGTATGGTAATGAGTATATCTGTAACAGTATTAACAACGGCAGGCTTATGAGCATATTCTGTAATGAGTGCGAAAAGCACGGCGTTATGTATGATCCCGGTGAAGTGTTTGCATATCTTCAAGAGTTTCCCGAAAAGGACGAACAGTTATCGTTTTTCTGATGTGATTTTTGTTAAAATAAGGTTAATATTCGTTCTTTATAATACTGATGTAATAAATTGAAAGGGTGAAGAGTATGACTATCAGAAAATTAACAGACGAGGAACTTCCGCAGTGCGTAGATGTCATTCGCAAAAGCTATGAAACAGAGGCTATTGCATTCGGCATTACCGAAATGAACTGCCCTCAGCACGCCGCCTTTATTACGCTTGACCGTTTACAGCTGTCTGCGGAGTGGGGCTATATTTTCTACGGAGCGTTTGAGGAAGAGGAGCTGATAGCCTGCTTTGCCATTGAAAATAAAGGCGACAGCGTGTACGAACTGCACTTGTTCTCGGTCCTTCCCGACAAGAGATACGGCGGTGTAGGAGCAAAGTGCCTTGAATTTGCCAAAAACGAGGTATTCTCGATGGGCGGTACGGTACTTAACGCAGGCGCGATACATCAGAGCGTAAGAGTGCGTAACTGGTACGAGAAGAACGGCTTTAAGCAAAAAGAGATACACAGAGTGGCATATCTGCCGTTTGCACTCGGAATAATGAGCTGTAATGTCGGAGAATAAATGTTATAAATTATAGTAAACCGAATTGAAAAAAATCAAGAGGCTGTGGCGAAATCCGATCTTACGTCACAGCCTCAATTTATACTAATTTGTCGTATCGTATGAAATTGACGATAAAGGATATTCCTGCCGATGCCAGCGCACAGCCGAGTCCGGTATAGAAAAATCCCACAAAGATATCGGGAAATACTCCCGCCTCTCTGAGTCCTATTCCTCCGCCCATCATACAAGCCATAATTATATATGCTTTAAGGTCGAAGAAATGCCAGAACGGGCGGCGATCTTCATACCCGAGTATTCTTTTTGTATGTTTACCGCTCATTTTGAGAAACATCATTCCGAAAGCGACAAATACAACTACCGACAGCAGATACATAAACCATTGTCTCTCGATAACGAGGTAAGACAATACGCCGAGTCTTGCAACATTGAAGCCGGCGATAAGCCATACGATACCTGCTATCAATAAAAGCGTCCTCTTTTTAACTTTAAACATTTCGATCTTCTCCGATTATTTCAATTTTTTAAGGCGTTTTTCCGCATTTTCGTAAATTTTTTCAAATACCGCCTTGCATATATTCATTTCCTCATCGGAAAGTCCGTCCAGTATATCCTTTGCGAATTGTTTTTGAACGGCTGTACCTTCATTTACTATTGTTTCCGCTTTATCCAAAAGAATAATAGCAATGTACTTTTTGTTATCCTCGCTTTGTCTTTTCTCAATTAGTCCTTTTTCTTCGAGCATTCTCAGAGAAGTGGAAACGTGAGATTTGGTGGATTTGCGTATCTTGACGATTTCGGCGGCTGTATTATATTGCGGATTATTGTGCAGAAACATCAATATGTCATATTCCATTTGCGTAAGATCGTATTTATCGCAGACCGCACCGGTGAGCTTTTCATAATAGCAGGTGATAGTCCTGTGGTGATCCCAAAAAAACAATTTCTCAGCTCCTTAGCAAGCTAATCGTTCTATTTAGAACGAAGATATTATAGCATACAGATGTGTCTTTGTCAAGACCGCAAAGTATATTCCGTTAAAAATATCTTGCGCTTTCTTTTCTGTACTCGCTTGGACTTTTTCCTGTGAAACTGCGGAAACATCTGCTGAAATACAATGCGTCGGAAAAGCCGAGCCTGTCGGCGGTTTCGCTTATGCTCATAAGAGTGGAGCAGAGCAGTCTGCAAGCCTCTTCCATTCTTACCGTGTTGTGATATTGTTGCATTGTCATACCCTTTTCTTTTTTGAAAAGGCTGGCCATATATTTGTAGCTGAGAAAAAACTCCTTTTCAACGTTTTCCGAGCTGAACGGCACGGCGAGGTTGTCTGAAAGATAGCGGCAGATCCTGTCGCTGAGTGTGAGATTGTTTGAAAAGCCGTGTGCGCTTATCGCAAGCGATGATAACAGAGAAAACAGCCTGTGATTGATAAACCATTTCTTATATGCATCGTCAGAGTGGGCGTACTCGATAAATGCTTTCAGCTCTTTTTCGGTGCGGGAAGAAATGCTGTGCAGATATTTCGGGAGGGTAAGGCTGTTTTCGGCTGTAGCGTCGTAAGTTCCGAGCGGGGAAGCGTCGGGATAAAACGGCGTTCCGTCGCTGTGTCGGTTTATTCTGAAGTGTATGAATATCCACTTTGTACCTTTTTGTATCTTTTTCTTGCCGAAGTGATGTACACCGTTTTTAAGTATCAGCAGTTCGCCTGTCTTTACTTCATAGTCGGTTTCGTCTTCCGTGACATAGATACAGCCGTCAATTACATATATCAGTATGCAAAAATCCGGTATTCTGTCTGTGTGGATAAAGCTCTCAGAAGCGGCAAATAAACCGCATCCGCACAGCGTAGGAAGAGCAGTATTGGTAACAACGATCTCGTTCATGAATATTCTCCATATTTTTGTGCGTTTTATCTATTTGATTAGCTTGTCGATAAGATTATAATACATATATGAGAGTAAGTCAAGCGTTTGCTTTGAGAACGGAGAATTATCATGATAACACAGGGAAACATAAAAGTCACCGGATATAAGTCAGATGGTTTTATCGGAAAGTATCAGAAGCTGATACGCGATACGGTAATCCCTTATCAGTACAGCGTACTGTGCGACAATGCACCCGATACGGAGAAGAGCCACGTTGTAAAGAACTTTGAGAATGCGGCAAAGGCACTCCGCGGTGAAGATGTCGGCGACGGCTTTTACGGAATGGTGTTCCAGGACAGCGACGCGGCAAAGTGGATAGAAGCGGCGGCTTATTCGCTTGCACTTTATCCCGATGAAAAGCTTTCGGAAACTGTTGACGAACTTATTGACAAAATCGCCGATGCGCAGGACGAGGACGGTTATCTTGATACATATTTCACAATTAAGGACAGAGATAAGCGCTGGAAAAACCTGCTCGAGGGTCACGAGCTGTACTGCTCGGGTCATATGATGGAGGCGGCTTGCGCTTATTATGAAGCTACAGGCAAGAAAAAGCTCCTTGACGTTATGGAGAAGAACGCGGAGCATATATATAAGCACTTTATTACGGAGCACAACGAGGGCGTACCCGGTCACCCCGAGGTTGAGCTTGCGCTTATGAAGATGTACCGCACGACAGGCAACAAGAAGTGGCTTTTGTTAGCGGAGCATTTTATAAACGAGCGCGGCGAAGATCCTCATTTCTATGAAAAGGAAGCGGCAAAGCGTGACTGGACAGTGTGGGGCAACGATCCTACAGCACGCGATTATCAGCAGAGCGGCAAGCCTGTAAGAGCGCAGAGCGACGCTACAGGACACGCGGTAAGAGCGGTATATCTGTACACAGGTATGGCACAGCTTTCCGCAAAGAGCGGCGATAATGCGCTTTATGACGCTTGCAAGCGGCTCTGGGAGAGCATAACACGCAGAAGAATGTATGTTACTGGCGGTATCGGCTCTACAGTTCTCGGAGAAGCGTTCAGCGTTGATTATGACCTGCCGCCCGATACGGCTTATGCGGAAACCTGCGCTTCTATAGGACTTATGTTCTTTGCAAACGCAATGCTTAAAAATGAGCTTATAGGCGAATATGCGGACGTTATGGAAACCGCGTTCTATAATACGGTTCTCGGCGGAATGCAGCTTGACGGCAAGCGCTTCTTCTATGTAAATCCGCTTGAGGTCGTGCCCGGCATTTCGGGAGTATCGCCTACTCACCGTCATGACCTTCCTGTAAGACCCAAGTGGTACGCTTGCGCTTGTTGCCCTCCCAACGTGGCAAGGCTTATAACCTCGTTCGGCTGTTATGCTTACGGTGAAAACAGTGATATGAGCTTCTGTCATCTGTATGCGGACGGCGAGGTCAAGTTTGAGAATGGTATGGAGCTTGTCTGCAAGACAAATTATCCTTACGATATGACGGTTAAATATTCGATCGTAAAGGGCGGCAGACTTGCTATAAGAATACCCGGCTGGAGTGATACCTTTACGCTTACTTTAAACAACGAAAAGCAGGATCTTAAGCCTATAAACGGCTATGTTATCCTTTCTGTAAAGGACGGCGATGAGGTGAAGCTTGTGCTCTCGGATACTCCTCACTTTGTATATCCGTCTGTTAAGATCCCCGCCGTAAGCGGTATGGCGGCTATCAGAAGAGGTCCGCTTGTATATTGCTTCGAGGATGCGGATAACGGCGATGTGCTGTCACTGGCACTTAAGCGCGGCGGTAAGATCACGGTCTGCGAGCCTGATCAAAATGAGCTCAGCGGTGTTACAAAGCTTAAGGTCGAGGCGGTAAGATTTGACGATAACAGCAAGCCTTACAGCTTTGATGAGCCGAAAACAAGCGATACTCTTGCAATTGCTATTCCTTATTACACATGGGGTAACAGGGGAGAGAACGCAATGAGAGTGTTTATGCCGCTTTATTGAAAGTAAAAATGTAAAAGAAACACCGTATGGAGGTTAAAATCCATACGGTGTAATTTTTTATATGCTTCAGACAGGACAGCTTTTCAGTCCATATCCCAGTTATGCCATACGTTCTGTACGTCATCGTTGTCATCGAGTGTTTCGAGGAGAAGTCCCATCTTCTTTATCTGCTCTTCATCTGTGAGAGTAGTGTATGTAGAGGGAACCTGCTCAGCCTCGGCAGAAACTACTGTATAGCCCATATCTCTCAGTGCATTTGCAACGTTTTCAACTTCCTTGGGATCTGTTGTGATCTCAACACAGCCGTCCTCAAAGCTGAAATCATCTCCGCCTGCTTCAAGGATATCTTCCATAGCCTTGTCTTCGTCGATCGTGCCTTCTTCGTTATCAAGAACGATAATGCCCTTTAAGCTGAACATAAACGATACACAGCCGCTTGTACCCATATTGCCGCCGAACTTATCAAAGTAGTGGCGGATCTCGCCTGCTGTTCTGTTTCTGTTATCTGTAAGGCAGTCAACTATAACAGCTACGCCGTTAGGACCGTAGCCCTCGTATACGCAGTTCTCATAGTCGTTCTTTTCTCCGCCGCCTACAGCCTTCTTTATAAGTCTGTCGATGTTATCGTTGGGGATATTGTTTGACTTTGCCTTCTGGATAAGTGTAGCGAGCTTTGCGTTGTTGTTGGGATCTCCGCCGCCTTCCTTGATGGCAACGATTATCTCACGGCTGATCTTGGTGAATACCTTAGCTCTTGCGCCGTCCTTTTCACCTTTTTTTCTCTTGATGGTGCTCCATTTTGAGTGTCCTGACATATCGGTTTTTCCTTTCTGTTATATCAATTTATCTCTTTGAAACCTTTTCCGAGTACTTCCTTAGCACTCGTGATTATCATAAAAGCCGACTCGTCGACTTCTTTTACATAACGTTTGACTTTAACATAGTCGTTTTTTCTTACGGCACAGCAGATGACCTGCTTGTCGTCACCGCTGTATGCGCCCTTTCCGCTGAGGAAAGTAACGCCTTTGCCTGCGGTCATTATCTTTTGTGCTATCTCCTCGGACTTGTCGCTGAATATAAGCAGCATCTTGCCCTCGTAGCTTCCGTATACGATGATATCGATCACTTTTGATGATACGAAGATAGCGATTATGGCATACAGAGCCGATTCTATTTTGCCGAAAACAAATGTTGCAAACACTATGACCGCAAAATCCGTGGCAAAGGTTATAGCGCCTATGCTGATATGCGGAAAGCGCTTGTATATAAGGCGGTTCAGGATATCAGTGCCGCCGCCTGTGCCCTCGCGTGAATAGCAAAGACCAAGACCCGCGCCGATAAGCAGTCCGCCGAATATAGCCGCAAGCATTTCGTTTCCCTCATAATGGGGAAGATAAGCGAATACATAGTCGGTTGCGATCGTGATAGTGACGATTGAAAGCAATGTCTTGAACATCAGCTTTCTGCCGAGGAATATGAAACCTATCACAATAAGCGGGATATTTACAATGAAGTAAAGCACACCTTCGTTAAGCCCTGTAATATGAGCCAAAGCGACGCATATTCCCGATGCGCCGCCCGGTGCAATGCCATTGGGTGCGGTGAAAGTCTTTAGACCGCATGAGAATATAAAGCTTGAAATTATAATGACCGTAATGTCGATCAGCGTGCGTTTTGTTGTTGCTTTCATTGTGATCCTTCTCTCGCAAATTATGTACGCTCGCTTGTGTAAATCTTCTCGAAAAGCTCTTTCATTCTGTCGCTCTGACCTGTGAGGTACAGATAGCCGAAAAGAGCTTCTACTCCCGTTGCTCTGCGGTAATCCTTGGGATTGGAAGAGCGGGGGACATTGTTGCCTGTGGCATTTCTGCCACGCTTGAATATCTCTGTTTCCTCTTCGGTAAGCTCATCAGCTATCACATCATATGCATAGGACTGAAATCCTGCGTTTACATACTGTACAGCTTTTTTATGGAGCTTGTCAACAGGCATTGTGCCGAGCTTTACTATCTGCTCACGCACAAATACCTCGTAAACACTGTCGCCGAAGAATGCAAGTGTAAGCCCTCCGAGCGCTTTTGCCTCGGCAGGTGTCATAATTTCATACATCATCTCAGATACCTGAATTCAAAGTCGTAGATAGAAACGGTGTCGTCTTCCTGTACGCCCATCTCTTCAAGCTTATCGATAATTCCGCTGAAACGCAGAACTCTCTGGAAATACTGAAGACTCTCGTAGTCCTCCATATTGACCATTGAAAGCACAGGAACCATAAACGGTGCATCGACAATGAATATACCGTCCTGCTTTGTGATAGTAAATTCCTTTTTCTTAAGCTCCTGCTCATCAAGCTCTTTGGCTGTAAGCGGCTGAACTTCAAAGCGTATCGGTGGCGGCAGCTTGTCAAGCTCGCCTGCAATATACTCTATTACCTGTGCTGTGCCCTTTGTAGTAGCCGCACTGCACTCAAAGCAGGGAAGTCCCTTATCTTCGATGTACTTTCTGAAATCCGCGATCTGTTCTTCACTTGCAAGGTCGCACTTGTTCATAACTACTATCTGAGGACGCTCGGATATCTCTTCTGAGAAGTTTCTCAGCTCGTAGTTTATCTTTTCAAAGTCCTCTTTGGGATCTCTGCCCTCAATGCCCGACACGTCAACAACGTGAACTATAAGTCTGCATCTTTCAACGTGTCTTAAGAACGAATGTCCAAGACCGATGCCCTCGCTTGCACCCTCGATAAGACCGGGGATATCAGCCATTACAAACGACTTTTCACCGACTGTAACGACACCGAGTACAGGGGTTATAGTAGTGAAGTGGTAGTTTGCGATCTTGGGCTTTGCGGCGCTGACAACGCTTATAAACGTTGATTTGCCGACATTAGGGAAGCCGACCAGTCCGACATCTGCAAGGAGCTTGAGTTCAAGAGTTACGTTGAACTCTTCGCCGGGGTAACCGGGCTTTGCAAATCGGGGGATCTGACGTGTGGGTGTGGCAAAGTTCATATTGCCCTTGCCGCCTCTGCCGCCCTTTGCGACTACAACGGGCTCATCATCGGATATATCCGCAAGAATTCTGCCTGTGTCGCTGTCCTTTACAAGCGTACCACGCGGTACACGGATAATTGTAGGCTCTGCGCTCTTGCCGGTGCAACGTCTTGCTCCGCCGTTCTCACCGTTTGGCGCTATATACTTTTTCTTGTATCTGAAATCTATCAGCGTTGACAGGTTATCATCGGCTACGAAAACTATATCCGAGCCTTTACCTCCGTCACCGCCGTCAGGACCGCCCGCATTCACATATTTCTCTCTGTGAAACGATACGGCACCATTGCCGCCGTTGCCGGCTTTAATATAAATTTTTACAATATCAACAAACATTTTTACCTCGCTTTTGCCGACAGGGTAGTCACTTCTGCATTTATTCTGTACCGAAATGTACAGAAAATGCAAGTCCGCTTAATACACAAAAAAGGCGGGGAATATACCCGCCTTGATTGATTTGAGATTAGTCAGCGTAAACGCTAACCTGCTTGCGATCCTTGCCGAGGCGTTCAAACTTTACCTTGCCGCTTGTAAGAGCGAATAATGTATCATCAGAACCGCGACCTACGTTGTTGCCTGCGTGAATGTGTGTGCCTCTCTGACGAACGAGAATGTTGCCTGCGAGAACGTACTGACCGTCTGCACGCTTAACACCGAGTCTTTTGGATTCGCTGTCACGACCGTTCTTTGTAGAACCCATACCTTTTTTATGAGCAAAGTGCTGTAAGCTGATTTTAATCATATCTGTTTTCCTTTCATCCTGTGTTATTAACACTGTTCGGTGCGGACATCTATATGTCCGTATTCTTCTTCAAGAATTGTAAGATGTGTGTAAAAGGATCTTAACATCGTGCAGGCATCATCAACATAAGGAGGTTTCAGCCTGAACTTTGCGTATCCGTCTTTGTCCGGACGTATGTCCATATCGGCGGCTACACTGAAAAAATCCGTTATCGTATTTACCGTAAGCATAAGCGCACTTGATACGCCTGCACAGATTATATCGTTTCCGCTTTCTGCGTAACCCGAATGACCTTTAACGGTAAACCCGATGAATTTTTCGCCCTTTACGGCGAATACAGCCTTTATCATAAGACTTATGCGTTGATAGCTTCGATCTTTATCTTGCTGTAGGGCTGTCTGTGACCCATCTTGCGCTTGCTGCTCTTCTTGGGCTTGTATGTGAATACTGTAACCTTCTTAGCCTTGCCGTTCTTGATGAGAGAAGCCTTTACGCTTGCGCCGTCAACGTAGGGAGCACCTACTACTGCGCCGTCGTCCTTGCCAACCATGATAACCTTGTCGATCGTGAACTCGCCTTCAACGTCGAGCTTTTCAACGAAGATCTCATCGCCTTCTTTTACCTGATACTGTTTTCCGCCTGTTTCGATAATTGCGTACATTTTTTCAAACCTTTCTTGCCCTTAGGCATCTTGTAAAATTCTCGCTGCTTGAGGTGAAACCGCTATATTAAGCCGTTTTCTTTATAACCCTGCACATGCGGCGATATTATTATATCAAAAAGAAAGCGCTTTGTCAAGCGTTTTCTTCCGATTTTTATGATATGAAGCCGATGCTCACGGTATTTGTGCATCGGTTTACTAATTAAACGTTAAATCTGAACAGTACAACGTCGCCGTCACGCATAACATAATCCTTGCCCTCAAGACGGACAAGTCCCTTTTCCTTAGCCGCCGCCATACTGCCGCAAGCCATAAGGTCGTCAAACGAAACGATCTCCGCTCTGATAAAGCCCTTTTCAAAGTCTGTGTGGATCTTACCTGCCGCCTGAGGAGCTTTTGTGCCGTTCGTGATAGTCCATGCGCGGACCTCCTGAACGCCTGCGGTAAGATATGAAATAAGACCGAGCAGGCTGTAGCCTTGCTTTATGATGCGGTTAAGACCCGATTCTTTAAGTCCGAGCTCGGACAGGAACATTTCCTTGTCTTCAGCCGACATATCGGCAATTTCAGCTTCGATCTGTGCACAGATAGGAAGTACTACGCTGTTTTCAGCCTTTGCTATCTCGCATACAGCTTTGTACTGTTCGTTTTTCTCAATATCGCCTGTGAAATCGGCTTCCGAGAGGTTTGCAGCGTAGATAACGGGTTTGTTTGACAGCAGGGGAGATGCCTTTACCATTTCGAGCTCAGATTCGGTATAGGGATAGGATCTTGCGGATCTGCCCTCTTCAAGGTGAGCCTGAAGTTTTTCAAGGAACTCTACTTCTGATGCGAGGCTCTTGTCGCCCTTCATCTGCTTCTTTTCTCTGTCGATACGGCGCTGTACTATTTCGATATCGGAGAAGATAAGCTCAAGATTGATCGTTTCGATATCTCTTGCCGCACCTATCTTGCCGTCAACGTGGATTATGTTGTCGTCCTCAAAGCAACGTACAACGTGAACGATAGCGTCGACCTCACGGATATTTGATAAGAACTTGTTTCCGAGACCCTCACCCTTAGAAGCACCCTTTACAAGTCCTGCAATATCTACAAATTCGAGTGTTGCAGGTGTGAACTTTTCGGGGTTGTACATTTTAGCAAGTGCGTCAAGACGTTCATCGGGAACAGATACTATGCCGACATTCGGCTCTATTGTGCAGAAAGGGTAGTTTGCTGATTCTGCTCCTGCGTTTGTAAGTGCGTTGAATAAGGTGCTTTTGCCGACGTTCGGCAGACCTACCATACCAAGCTTCATTTTATATAGTCAACCTTTCTTTAAGCGGTGTACCGCTGTGATAATCCAATACAGTATAACACTAAATCCGACTTTTTTCAAGTAGTAAAAGACAATTTATTGACTTGAAGTGTAAAGTTTAGTATAATAGGTACAGCAAAGGTGGTGATTTTTTGCCTGACATATATAAGCACGGCTACGAAAATTTCAAAAAGATAACGATGTTGTTCATATTACAGATAATTCTCGGCATTCTGCCGTTTATCCTGCTTGTTGTCTACATCGGATTTTCACTGTATACGAATGTTATACTCGGATACATTTTTATCGCGGTAATGGCGGTTACCGCCGCGTTGAATTTTACTATAACCAAGCGCTATAACGCATTACTTTCAGGCTTCCGCGGCGAAAAATCGCTTATGAAAACAGTGAAAAAGCTCGGAAGCGGTTACACCGTGTTTTCAAATCTTCCTGTCAGGTATAAGAAAAACAGAAGCGAGATAGACCTGCTGGTTCTGTGCGACAGGTACATTATTATAATAGAAGTGAAAAATCACTCCGGCTATATCTACGGTAATCATAAGGACGAAGCGTGGATCCAAAGAAAGATATACCGCGGAGGAAAGACCACGGAAACAAGCATGACAAGTCCTATCCGTCAGATGCGCCGTCAGCGTGATATCATAAAATCGATACTGAGAGCAAACGACCTTGATCAGTGGGTGGATACGGTGCTCTACTTTTCCGCTCCTACCGTTCATCTCTATCTTGACCTCAATGACAGCGACAATGTATGTTCGAGTGAAAAGGAACTGCTTGAATTTCTGCGTACCTACCATTCGCCAAAGCCTATTGATCCGGGCAAGCTCGAAAAGATCAAACTGCTTTTCAAAGATATGTGTTCAAATAAATAACCGCATTTCCCGACATTAAATACGTCGGGAAATTTTATCTGTAGAGTTTTAAGTAAACGTTTACCCGATTCTGTTTCAATTTACAGTAAAATAATTGCAGAAAAGTGTCGGGAAACTGTAAAATCTCTGTATTTCATTGTGCAACATTCACAAAACAAATCTGATATCTTATAAATTTTTCACAATTTTTGCGTTTCTACACAAAAATCAGCTAGCAAGCGATTGACAAATTGGTAAAATTGCGATATAATAAAGCCATCGTAAGACACATGAATTGGTGCTTACGAGGTTTTAGTTTTTTAGTTGTCTCCTTTCTTTTGTTCTACACATTATACATTATTTGATTTGAGAGCGTGAGTTTGTCACGCTCAATTTTTTTGTCCTTTTTTATTCATATTATGGAAATGTTGCTGTGATATCCTGAAATATAAGAGCAAAGTATGATGTGTTCTGTTCATAACGGACAGTTCGTTTAAACCGCAGTTACCGCATGAGTCTGCCGTTTCGATATCCTGAGTATAGTGGTAGCATTATTAAAGGCAGAATTTGGAGCGCCGCATCGGCGCAGGCGGAATTTGGAACGCCGCATCGCAGTTATAAATACAATTGTAAATTACTTTTAACGTTTAATCCCGCCGTTTCGATATCCTGCGTATAGCAGAAATGTTATTGTAGGCGGAATTTGGAGCGCCGCATCGGCGCAAGGCGGAATTGTCAGCGGCGACCCGCATTAAGAAACATTATAAATTTCATAAAATAATTAATCCCGCCGTTTCGCTATCCTGAGTATAGCAATATCGTTATTGTAGGCGGAATTGTCAGCGGCGACCCGCCGCCGTATGAATATTTTGTGAAAAGTGTGGAATTTGTGCTCAGAATATGGTATACTATAAAACAGTGTTTAAAACCGAGAAAGGAATGAACAGATGAGTAATATAATCAACCGCAGAAAAATAGCAGACGGTGTGTACTTCAGCAGTATCACCGACAAGCGCTATAAAAAGAATTTAATTTCAGTGGCATTTTCAACACAGCTCAGCGAGGATACGGCAACCGAGAACGTGATCGTTCCGCTCATGCTTACCAAATGCAACTCAAAGCTCCCCTCATATAAGGCTTTCAACAACAGAATGTCAAGACTGTATGCGTCAAATATCGGAGGCACGACAGGCAGACAGTACGACTTGCAGACGATTTCGTTCGGTGCGTACTATCTCGATGATGTTTACGCTCTGGCAGGCGAAAAAATGACGGATATAATGACCGACATTCTGATAGACTGCCTTACTTCGCCCGTTACGGAAAACGGAGCGTTCTCCGCTAAATTTACCGAGCTCGAAAAGAAGACGGCTATCGACAATATCGAAACCGCTATCAACGATAAGCGTTCTTATGCTATAGAGCGCGCGATGAGGACTATCTGTAAGGGTGAGCCTGCAAGCGTATGCTCATACGGTACAATAGAAAAAGCACAGCAGATAACTCCCGAGAGCGCATATAAGGCTTATCGCCGTATGCTTGAAACTATGCCGTGTGAGATAATCTGCACAGGCTGCAGCGACTTTGACGGAGTAGCGGAAAAGTTCGCCGCAGCATTTGAAAAGGCAGGCAGACACGATATCGAAACAACTTCCATAAGCAGAAGCCCGATAAAGGACAAGACAGAAGAGGTTACAGAGCGTCTTACCGTAAATCAAAGCAAGCTCGTTCTCGGATTTAAGTCGCACTCGGACGATGACGCCGCACTGGTTATACTTCAGAAGATCTTTGGCGGCACAACTTCATCAAAGCTGTTCCAGAACGTAAGAGAAAAAATGTCGCTGTGCTATTATTGTTCAGCCGCAAGAAATGACCTTAAGGGCATAATGCTTGTAAACAGCGGCGTTGAAAACGAGAACATCGAAAAGACAAGGAATGCCGTTGTAGATCAGCTTGATGAAATAAAGAACGGCAACTTTACCGACGAAGATATCAATTTTGCCGAAATGGCTATCAAAAATGATTTCAAGAGTGTTGCGGACAGCGCAGGAAACGTCAGCAACTGGTACTTTGACTGTATCAGAAAGAATGATATCGTAACTCCCGAAGAGAAGCTTGAACGTTATCTCGGCGTTTCGAAAGAACGCATAATCGATGCCGCAAAATCTATGGTACTTGACAGCGTCTATGTACTCACAGGAAATGAAGAATAATGAAAGGAGCTGTCATAATGGAAAAGATAACAAACTCACGCATAAAAGGAGAATACCTCAGAATAAAGCATAAGAGCGGTGCTACTATCCTTTTATATCCGATGAAGGGCTATTCGACCGCGTATGCACTGTTCGGCACAAAGTACGGCTCGGTCGATACGACATTCAAGACAGACGAAGACCCCGATTTTGTAACAGTTCCCGAGGGTATAGCGCACTATCTTGAGCACAAGCTGTTTGAGAATGACGAATGTGACGCATTTGATCTTTATGCTAAGACCGGCGCAAACGCAAACGCATATACAAGCTTTGACAAGACAGCATACCTTTTCAGCTGTTCACAGAAGTTTGAGGAAAATCTGCGTATACTGCTCGGCTTTGTACAAGAGCCTTATTTCACCGATGCGACCGTTGCCAAGGAACAGGGAATTATCGGACAGGAAATAAGAATGTATGAGGACGATCCCGGTTGGAGAGTATTTTTCAACTGCTTACAGGCAATGTATGAAAAGAACCCTGTAAGAATAGATATCGCGGGTACGATCGAGAGTATAGCAAAGATAGACAAGGATCTGCTTTACCGTTGCTATAACACATTCTATAACCTTAATAATATGGTTATCGCCATTGCGGGCAATTTCGACGTTGACAAGACGCTTGAAATCTGCGATGAGCTGCTGAAGCCTTCTGAGGATCACGGACTTCAGGTTATCGTTCCCGAAGAACCTGTTACAGTGCACGAAAAGAGAAATGTGCAGAAGCTTTCCTGTGCTATCCCGCTGTTCAATATCGGCTGGAAGTTCCCACCTTACTCGGGAAAGGAACAGCATAAGAATTATATCATCTATAATATCCTTATGGAGCTTTGTCTCGGAAAGACATCGGATTTCTACAACAGAATGTATGAGAGCGGACTGCTCAACGACTCTTTTAATGTCGGCGTTTTCTGCGGCAGAGGATTTTTCAGCGTAATAGCCGACGGTGAATCTTCCGATCCCGACAAGGTGCTTGCGGAGATAGAAAAAGAGCTTCATCGCCTGAGAGAAGAGGGTCTTGACGAGGAAGAGTTCATCACTATCCGCAACAAGACTTACGGTGAGCTTGCGGCAGGCTTTAACAATGTTGAATCGGTTGCAAACGCAATGCTTTCAAATGAGATAAACGGCGTAGGAATATACGACGGTATAGAAATTACGGCAAACACCACATTTGCCGACATAAAATCGGCGCTTGACAGCCTGGATATCGAAAATAACTCAATATCCATAATCGAGCCTGCCGATTAAATATAAGCGAGGAATTATAATATGAGCGGTTTATTAAACATTATGACCGAGGCGGTGAACGAAGTTCCGAGAATTGAATTTCCCAATCTGTTCGACAAGTCGATCATCGTAAACAGGGTGGCGTTCAACCTTTTCGGCGTTGATATCTACTGGTACGGAGTTATTATTGCGGTAGGCGTAATTCTTGCGTTCGTCTATGCAATGCATAAGTGCAAGCAGTTCGGTCTTATCCCCGACCACGTTTTTGATGTGGCTTTTGTGGCTATCATTTTCGGATTTATCGGAGCGAGAGCGTACTATTGTATATTTATTGACACGGATATCAATTTCTTTGACCTGCGGCACGGCGGTCTTGCAATATACGGCGGTATAATTGCGGCAGCAATTGCGGCGGCTATTACCTGCGTTATCCACAAGGTAAATCTCCCTGCAATGTTCGATGTAGGCGGTCTTGGACTGCTTATCGGACAGTGCATAGGCAGATGGGGCAACTTTGTAAACCAGGAAGCTTACGGCGCTCCTACAGCCGGCTCACTGCCGTGGGGCATGACAGGTACGACTATTATAAACGACCCTGTGGTAATAGCTAAGCAGGCAGAGCTTGACGCGGCGGGTAACGGTCTGTTCGCGCTCGTTCACCCTTGCTTCCTTTATGAGAGCTTATGGTGCCTTATCGGATTTATAGCACTGCATTTCTATTCAAAGAAGCTGAAAACCTTTGACGGTGAGATTTTCCTGCTGTATATAACATGGTACGGCTTAGGTCGCTTCTGGATAGAGGCGATGCGTACAGACAGCCTGTTCATCGGACCTTTCAAGGTATCCCAGATAGTAGCCGGCGTATGCGTTGTTGTCGGACTTGCATTGTTCATTCTCTGCAAGATTTTCAAGACGAAGAAACGCGGCTATGTTATGTATAAGGACAGCGATGCCTGCAAGGAAAAGAACGAGGCTTATTATGCGCGTCAGAAGATGCTTGAGGAAAAGGCTAAGGCTAAGAAGGCTATGAAGCAGGCGGGAGAAGCCGCTCCGAGCATAATCGTCGGCGATGATGAAGAATCCGAAAAGGAAGAAAAGCCTGCCGAAGCCGATAAGTCTGAAGAAAAGGCTGAAAAACCCGAAGAAAACAGCGAAGAAGAAAAGTCGGATACCCCTGATAAAACGGAGGAAGAATAATGAATCTTATTGACGGAAAAGCAGTATCGGCAAGAGTTAAAGAGCAGATCCGTGCCGAGATAGAGCGCGACAAGCTTGATATCGGACTTGCAGTTATAATAGTAGGCAACAATCAGGCAAGCCGTGTTTATGTAAACAATAAGAAAAAAGCTTGCGAGGTATGCGGAATAAAGTCATACGAGTATGCTCTGCCCGAGGATACGACACAGGACGAGCTTATGGAGCTTATCGATACGCTCAACAAGGACGATAAGGTAAACGGCATACTCTGTCAGTTACCGCTCCCAAAGCACCTTGATGAAGAAAAGGTTATCGAAGCAATTTCACCGCTCAAGGACGTTGACGCATTCAACGCCGTTAATGTCGGTAAGATAATGATAGGCAATTATGCGTTCCTGCCATGCACACCCGCAGGTGTTATGGAGCTTATTCACAGCACAGGCGTATCGGTCGAGGGCAAAGAGTGCGTTGTTATCGGCAGATCCAATATAGTCGGAAAGCCTATGGCTATGCTTTTGCTCCACGAGAATGCAACAGTTACCGTATGCCATTCGAGAACCAAGGATCTTGCAGAAGTTTGCCGCAGAGCCGACATTTTAGTCAGCGCAGTCGGCAGGGCGGATTTCGTTACAGCCGATATGGTAAAGGATGGCGCAGTGGTAATTGATGTCGGAATGAACAGAAACGCCGAAAACAAGCTCTGCGGTGATGTTAAGTTCGATGAGGTAGCTTCCAAGTGCTCGTACATAACACCTGTTCCCGGCGGTGTAGGACCTATGACGATAGCTATGCTTATGAAGAACACGCTTATGGCAAAGCGCATACAGGCAAAAGCATGAATAAGCAGGTAAATAGTCCGTTTAAAAAAGCAGGGCAGGGCGGCAACAAGCGTTTTCTTATAAATGCCGTTATACTTGCCGCAGGCTGTTTGCTTGTGATACTCCGAATGCCGACGTGGGGCGTTGCACAGGTAGTGGTGCTTGTGCTATTTGCCGCACTCGCCGCATTTCAAGTTGTGCTTTATTTTAAACTGAAGTAGCATTGCGGCTTCAACCCCGCAAAAAATACAGAAATTTAATAAACTCCTATTGACAAACCTATCATAATGTGTTATGATTATAGTACCTCATTAGGGGTTTATTTTTTTGTGCCTTTTTTCAAAAAGACATAATAACCCCCGCCAAGGAAAAAGTCCGAGGCAACGAGGGAGGCTAAAGCCCTGAGGGCAAAAAAATAGGAGGTGCCGAAAGTGAGAGTTAAAATTACCCTTGCGTGTACTGAGTGCAAACAGCGCAACTACAACACCAAGAAGAACAAGAAGAACGATCCTGACAGAATTGAAATGAATAAGTACTGCAGGTTCTGCAAGAAGCATACTCCACACAAGGAAACTAAGTAAGGAGGTTTATGATGGCTAAGGATGCAAGCTTGACTAAAGAAGCAGCGAAAGCGAAAAAGGCCAATGAAAAGAACAGCAAAAAGGCTGCTCTTGCAAAGAAGCCTAAGAAATCCATCGTAAAGTACTTCAAGGATTTAAAGTCCGAGTTCAAAAAGGTTGTGTGGCCAAGCAAGAAGACAGTATTCAACAACACAGTTGTTGTACTGGTTACCCTGATAGTATCGGGTATCTGTGTTTGGGGTCTTGACACTCTGTTCGCTACTCTGTTAAGATTAGCGCTCAATATGAGTGCCGCAGGCTAAGTATTATTCAAGTAGGAGGGACTAAGGAATGTCTGAGGCAAAATGGTATATTCTCCATACCTATTCCGGTTATGAAAACAAGGTAGCCAACAACATAATGAAGATTGTTGACAACAATAACCTGCACCATTTAATCGAAGAAGTTATGGTTCCTACCGAAACAGTGGTTGAGGAACACGACGGAAAGACGAAAACTTATGAAAGCAAGCTTTTCCCGAGTTACGTTTATGTTAAGATGGTACTGACCGATGAGTCATGGTACATCTGCCGTAACACGAGAGGCTGCACAGGTTTCGTAGGTCCGGGATCGAAGCCCATACCGCTGACAGACGAAGAGGTAAAGAACCTCGGAGTTACGACAAAGGTCGCAGAGATTTCATTTGCAGTAGGCGATACGATAAAGATCGTATCGGGTTCTCTTGAAGGCTTTGAAGGAACGGTTGATTCCATCGATGAAGAGAACGGTACTGCTCAGGTTACGGTTTCCATGTTCGGAAGACCTACACCCGCAACGGTTGAAATATCCGCTGTGCAGAAAGTTGAAATTTAAGTTCTAATTGTTATTTTGGAGGTTGAGTAAAATGGCTCAGAAGGTTACAGGATTTATAAAATTACAAATTCCTGCTGGCAAAGCAACACCAGCTCCCCCGGTTGGTCCTGCATTAGGTCAGCACGGTGTAAACATCATGGCGTTCACAAAGGAATTCAATGAGCGCACAAAGAATGACGCAGGTCTTATTATCCCTGTTGTTATCACAGTTTATGCTGACAGAAGCTTTTCATTTATTACAAAGACTCCGCCTGCTGCCGTTCTTATCAAGAAGGCTTGCGGAATTGAAACAGCATCAGGCACACCCAACAAGACAAAGGTTGCCAAGATCACTAAGGCTCAGGTTCAGCAGATCGCTGAAACAAAGATGCGTGACTTAAACGCAGGTTCTATGGAAGCTGCTATGTCTATGATCGCAGGCACAGCTCGTTCAATGGGTATCGAAGTAGTTGACTAATTAAGACGGTGGGAGGATAATTTCCGTTATACCACAAGGAGGATAATGAATGAAACAAGGTAAGAAATACGTTGACAGCGTAAAGCTGATCGACAGCACTAAAGCATACGATTCAAGCGAAGCTCTCGACTTAGTTTGCCAGACTGCAAAGGCTAAGTTCGATGAAACAGTTGAGCTTCACGTTAGACTCGGTGTTGACTCACGTCACGCTGATCAGCAGGTAAGAGGTGCAGTTGTACTGCCCAACGGTACAGGTAAGACTGTACGCACACTGGTATTCGCTAAGGGCGATAAGATCCAGGCTGCTATCGACGCAGGTTCTGATTTCGTTGCTGACGATGATACAGTTAAGAAGATCAATGACGGTTGGATGGACTTCGACGTTGTAATCGCAACTCCCGATATGATGGGTGTTGTAGGACGTTTAGGTAAGGTTCTCGGTCCTCGTGGTCTTATGCCTAACCCCAAGGCAGGCACAGTTACTCCTGATGTTGCTAAGGCAATTTCAGAAGCTAAGGCAGGTAAGATCGAATACCGTCTTGACAAGTCCAACATAATCCACTGCCCCATAGGCAAGGCATCATTCGGTAAGGAGAAGCTCGAGCAGAACTTCAACACACTGATGGACGCTATAGTTAAGGCTAAGCCCGCCGCTGCAAAGGGTGCATATCTGAAGAGCTGCACAGTTTCTTCAACAATGGGCCCCGGCGTTAAGGTAAGCACAGCTAAGTACGGTGTTTAATTAACACGATTACGACTAACGATACAACACAAGTAAAGCCGATGAGAGATCATCGGCTTTTTTGTGTTGTCTTGCTCATCACTATTGACTTTTGTGTTACATTATGGTAATATGTGAATGGGGACGGCACCCATAACAAAAAACTGCAAATAAAAATTCGGAACAAGGGGACAAAACCCATGACAAAAAAAGAAAGCTCCGTTTTAAAACAAACTGTCAGCGTAATAAATGCTGATGGCAGTGGGGCAGGCGCTACCTATCCCAAAAGGGCGGCAGGGCTTGTAAAGAAAGGTCGGGCACAGTATGTGAACGACTTTGTAATTCGTCTTAACAATGTGTCCGACGATGTAAATGAAATATCCGAGGAGTTTAAGATGAGTAATAATACAAATACAGCAAACTATATTTTCTTTGAACCTAAACGTTGGCAAAAGCATCCCGACGTTGAAAGCACCGTATATGACCGCTATTTTATTAACAGCGTGTTTGACAACGAGCTTATCGAAATAGTGACTATTGGTGACTGGCAATATAACTGGAGCGAGATTACTTGCGGTATGTTGAGCCTTGAAAAGAATACGGAGTATCATTTAGTGTTCTGGCTCAACGGCGGCGAAAATGATATCTCAAACGAAATCTGCCAGCTTCAGGTTATGTTTACCGACAGCAATCTTACTGTTCCGCGGTCAGATTGGGAATCAAAGCTCGTATACAAGCTTAACCGTTCTTTTATTGCACCGATTAAACATTATAAGGGCTGGGAGCTTTATGACATTCCTTTTACCACAACCGATAAAGAATTTACCCAACTGCGTTTTGTGGCACAGCGTGCACCTATGTCGCTTATGACGGCTAAAGAGCCCGACTTTTACGATGAGCTTGTTGATATTCCCGATGAGTACGCCGATATCAGACCACAGAGACACAATATCGTCTTTAATGACGGTTTCCCGGTTAATATGTGGTACGGAACAAAGCAGCTTGAGGGAAAGCTTAAGGTAATTAAGGACGGTCAGAATACATATGCCGATTATGATAATTTCGGCAGTGGTAATAACATCCGTGATGAAATTGAGTCGCTTATATTTGAGTACTTTCAAAAATACGAATCAGATAAATAAGGCGTTTGACCACTTTACATTTTCGTAAGATTCAAAGAAATATCAAGAGAAATTGAAGTAATTAACTCCGACCTTTTGATAACAGTATAACAGCAATATAATGACAGCCCCGTACAGTATAATTGCACGGGGCTGTTTTGTGTATGTTAAAATAAGTCGGCGTTTACTTTCTGTAGTACGAGTTGAATACAGGTCTTAACACCTTATAAAGCGGCATACAGAGCACTGAAGCCACAAGACCCTTTATAAGAGTGAACGGGCAGTTGAATACGATAAGGCATTCGAGAAGTCCGTTTACATTCGGATTTATTTCCTTGTACATATTGATGATAGCTTCGATTGGCATAATGTTTTCGTATATCGGGTATACCAGAAAATAGTTTGACACGATACTGAGCAATGCCATCACAACACTTCCTACAACGCAACCGATTATTGCACCCTTGTAGGTGTTTATCTTTCTGCCGATTAAGCCTGCGGGGATAACAAGGCAACAGCTTAAGATGAAGTTGGAAAGCTCACCTACACCGCCTGTCATACTTGAAAACAGATTGATTATGTTCTTTACCAGGCATACGAATACGCCTGCCACAGGGCCCATAGTAAGCGAAGCCATTACTGCGGGGAAGTCCGAGAAGTCAAACGAGATAAAGCTCGGCATTAGCGGTACTTTGATACTGAACAGCATAAGTACCGATGATATAGCCGCAAGAAGTGCCGTAAAAACGAGCTTTCTTACATCAAAGACAATATGTGCCTTGTTTCCTGTTGTTTGTGTCTGCATAAAAATCATCCTTTCTATATCTGCTCCAAAGGTGACTTTCAGCTTTTCGCCAAAAAATAAAAGCCCCGTATTATCGGGGCTTTAACCTTATCTCAAAAGTGTTGAACCGCTTATATATAAAAGATTTGCGGTCAAGCATTTCTGATTCTTTCATCCGGACTATACCGTCGGTTTCGGAATTTCACCGAATCGGCGCATTTTGTTTTGCGCTCGTGGACTTTACCACCGGTGGAGAATTTCACTCCGCCCTGAAACAGATTACGATTATATTATATGCCTGCGCGGCTGTTTTGTCAAGGGGGAGAAGAAAATAAAGTTGAAATTATACTGATATGTATCAGCTGTTCATCTTCTCTGCCTTTTTTTCAAGAGCCTTGATATCAAGTCCGTACTTTTCAAATATCGTTGCGGCATAGCTGTTAGCGCCGGGCAGACCTTTCTTTATTTTGTATCTGCGTTCGCCTGTTGCTTCATCAACAGTTACGATTATGCTTTCGGTCCTTGTGTTCAGCTTAGGGTCGGAATTAAGCTCAAGCGCTGTTTTAGCAAGCGGTGTAAGGTGAGTTGCAAATACACCTCTTGCACCGATAATGCAGAAAATACGCATAAGCTGTGCGGCTATATCTGTACATTCCTGCGGTGTGGTACTCTGTATCGACTCATTCATCAAAAGCAGGCTGTGGTTAGTTATGCAGTCGCTTATAGCCTTAAATTCTTTTACCTCTGTAGTGAAACGGCTCGCATCTATGCCGACCTGTTCTTCTTTCGGAAAATGTGTGTATATGCAGTCAACAAGCGATATTTCACAGCTGCTTGCGGGAACGTAAAGCCCCGCCTGAGCCATGACCTGACATATTCCGACCGCACGGACGAAGGTCGTTTTGCCGCCGTTGTTCGCACCTGTAAGTATGTAGAAGCCGGCATTGCTATCAAAGGTTATATCGTTTGTTACGACCTGCTTTTGCGGCTTGTTGGATAAGTTCCAGACATTAGCCTCCTTGAAATATATCGGGTCGAAAAGACCTTTTATATCGGCTCTTCTTTCAGCCTCGGGGAGATACGAGGGGCGGCACATTTCAAGTCCCTTTGAACGCACATTTTCAATCATCATAACAGCTCCGCTGTAGAAGTCAAGCTGATATTCAATAGCGTACATATCCTCAAAGCCTATTGCGCGGTATTCATTAAGAATATCGTCAATTGATTTAACGTATTTCTTAGTCACCTTGTCTAGCTCGGCAAATAATGCCTTGTCGAGGTTATTTACTATTTCTTCACGCTTTGCAGACTGAGGGTCGTCAAAACGCTCATGCAGGTCACGCATGACCTTATGGTCGTTGTCCTTTGAACCGAAACTTAATATTCTGTCGATAACCGTGCCGTTTCCCTCATACCGTTTATCCGAAAAACCGACAAGACCCATCGATATCGGAACAAGGTTTTCATCAAAATTTATGCCGATAGTCGCACTGCGTATCTTGCCTGTCATTGCACTGCGCAGTTCTTCCGATTCGGCTTTCAGCTTCTTATAGTGATTGCTGTTGTAGTGTCCCTCAAAGAAGTCAAACAGCTTTTTAAGACCTGCCGATCTTATGTTGCCGGACTTTTTTGTATACAGCTCGTGGAGCATTTCCATGCACTCGCAGTATGATTCAAATGCTATAAGCGCCGTGTCAAGTACTGTGAAGCTGTCGGGAGTTGTCAGCTTATAGATATTCGTCCTGTCGTTTATAAGCATCTTATTGACTACCTTGCGCAGAGTAGCCGTAAGCGATGCATCAGCCAGCAGATCGTCTATTATATCAAGGCGGTACTCGGCGACCGCAGGGTCGTTGCAAAGCTCACCGAGAATAGCAGTCATCTTGTACTGGTTATGCGGTGTTAGCTGTTCCGACAGTTGTGCTAACATCAGGTCTTTCTCAAATTCTGTAGGGAGCTGTTCAAGCTGAGCCTTTCGTTTAAGGCAGGCTCTGCGCTGTTCCTCACTCGGGTACAGCAGGTCAACTATCGGTGGTTTTACATTGGAATTATCGTATGCCATAATCTGCTCCTTATAAAATCCTGTTCTTGTTTATAACTACGCTGAATTTTACGCCCAGCGCTTCTGCGGCTTTTCGGCAAAGAGCCATTCGTGTAAGGAATATCTCGAAATATTCCATCACCGAGCTTATCGAAAGGTCGATGGTGAGGTCAAGAATCAGATTTTTCCTGTCCTCAGAAAAATAAACTTCCGACTTTTCTACAGCGTAATTCACCCTGTCGTGGATATCCGATAGGGTTTCGCCGTGGCTCTGCTTTTCCTGTTCTGCGGGACGTACCCTTGAACGTCTTACATCGGACTTGTCCGCGATTATCAGCGCCGCCGCTACTGCGTTGACGGGGCTTGCGGTGCTTTCATCGTGGTTCCCTATTGCGGAAATGATCAGCGCTATTTCGTTTGCGGGCATTCCGAGCTTATCAAGCAGTCTGAACGCCATTATCGCGCCGCTGTGCGCGTGGTCGTTGCGGTTTACCACATTTCCTATATCATGCATATATGCCGCTATCTGTGCAAGCTCACAATCTCTTTCGGGGTAGCCTAACGTGCTGAGTATCATATATGCCGTATCTGCCGCACGTTCAACGTGAGCCAGTGAATGCTCGGTGTATCCGATACTGCTCAGCGCGTCGTCGGCACTGCTTATATATGTCCTTATGTCCTTGTTTCGTCTTATATATTCGTATGTTATGTTGCTCATGATCCTGTCCTTTCGTCTTATGCTTATTGTATCACAGCAAAAGCGGATATGCAATAACAGTACACAACATTTTCGTAAATTCGTTATAATTCTTGACATCGTTTACCGATAGTGCTACAATCAAGTTAAGCAAAGCTAACCTATGGAGGGATCATATATGCCTTATGCGGAAAAATGCAAAAGACCGCTTTATCTTCTTATCGGATTTGTCGGAATGTTCCTTTGCGGAATAGGTGATATCCTGTTTTCGTTCAGGGGTGAGGGTGAGCCTACCGCAGTCAGCGGAATGATGAGTATGAATATTACCGAAGTGCCGCTGTATTTTTACTTCATTTCGTTCTTTATCGGAATAATAGCTATGGTTGGCTATTTCTTCGGGTCAAGGGCTATGTATTCGTATTGCCTTGATCGCCTCGGAAAGCCGGCAAAAGCGCTTAAAGCGTACAATTTCGGAGCGGTTATGATGTCGCTCGGAATTTTCGGAATACACAGCGTCTGCTCTATGGCGCTGATAGCATTAAGATGTGCCGCCGAGGCGGGCTTATCTCCTGAGCTTATCAATGAACATTTCGCACTCCCGATGATGATACCTTTTGCTGTTACAACAACGTGGCAGACGGTTGCCGATCTTATAGTCGGCATTGCGTACATAGTTTTCGCTTTCAAAAAGGTTATCCCGGTATCAAAGCTCTGGCTTATCTGCGGCCCGCTTGTACTGTATGTTATATTCAATATCCTGAAAGCTATTATTACGGCTGTTACGGGAAATGCTCTTATAGGAAAGTTCCTGTCAGGCGGTGAAACATGGGGACTTGCGTTTATGTTCCTCGCGGTTTATTTCTGTACTAAGAAAGAAAGCCGCTCGTTATAACGGCAGAGCGCATAACAAGCGGCATTTATATTTATGAATTTACAGTCGGCCTTACATTACACAGTTCATAGCCCCGAACAGCGCCATCTGCGCAAAATCGTTGCTTTTACTGTCGTTTTCGGTGCTTGCTTCTTCTTTGCTTTCGTTGTTGCTTTCATCGGCTGTACCGAACAATCCCTGTAATGCTTCAAATACGGCAAACTTGACTTCGTAATCGCGGCTTTCTTCAACACGCTTGCTTTCTTCTTCCGTGAAGAATTCTCCTGCGGCGGGCAGGCACAGCGGAGGGAACATAACGCACCACCAGTTTCTGCCCTCGGCGCTTCCGATAAGCAGGCGTACTGCGGTGTATTCACCGGCGGGCAACGTTACATTTTCATACTTTCGGGTCGTGAAATAAGTTTTCGCGACCTCGCATTTTATGTTATAATCAAAACCCTTTGAATGTACAAATTCGTTCGCTTTTTCTTCTATTTCTGTCCTGCGTTCGGTTGCGGCATACATCGATTGCTCGAAGCTTTCACAACTGCCGAAAACGTCTGAAAACTCAGAAAGCATATAGTCGCGCAGATCGTATTTCAGCGTCTGATCTTCCTCACTGTCCGAGTTTGCGAGTATGTGAAGTCTGAGCACCTCCTGCGGCTTTTCCTCGCAGTCTTCGGCAAATGCTGTAAAGCCTGTTATTATAAGGCTCAACACTGCACCGATAATCATAGCTTTATCAAGAATATTACGTTTAAAAAAACCTGTCATAAGTACCTCCGTAGCATTAGCTCTGTGAGGTAATTATTGACAGGTTAATTTTATTTATTCGTTGATCCGATTTTATTTCAGATTTTCTATCTGACTCAGCCACAGTGACGCACAGGCATCGCTCGGCATTCTCCAGTCGCCTCTGGGTGACAGTGTTACCGAGCCCACCTTAGGACCGTCCGGCAGGCAGGAGCGCTTGAACTGCTGTGAGAAGAAGCGGCGGTAGAAGGTCTTGAGCCATTTGAGTATCGTTTCGCGGTCATATGCACCGTCAAACGCATACAGCGCAAGTCTGAATACCTTTTCGGGGGTAAATCCCCATCTTATTCCATTGTATAAGAAGAAGTCGTGCAGCTCGTAAGGACCTACAAGGTCTTCGGTCTTCTGAGAAATTTCATCGCCGTTTGCCGGCAGAAGCTCGGGGCTTACCGGAGTATCAAGTATATCCTCAAGCGATTCCTTAAGCAGCTTATTACCTGTCGTCTTGCTGTAGTAGCTTACAAGGTGCTTGATTAGTGTTTTAGGGATCGAGCTGTTTACGCCGTACATCGACATATGATCGCCGTTGTAGGTAGCCCAGCCGAGAGCAAGCTCCGACAGATCACCTGTGCCTATGACAAGTCCGCCTGTCTGGTTGGCAACGTTCATAAGTACCTTTGTGCGTTCTCTTGCCTGACCGTTTTCAAATACCACAGACAGATCGTTTATGTCGTGACCGATGTCCTTGAAATGCTGTTTTACGCTGTCGGTGATGTCGATTTCACGCAGTGTAACGCCGAGCGCCTCGCATATCTTCACTGCATTGGATTTTGTACGCTTTGTTGTGCCGAAGCAGGGCATTGTTACCGCTACGATATCGGTCATCGGTCTGTCAAGAAGCTTCATTGCATTGGCGCACACAAGAAGTGCAAGTGTGCTGTCAAGTCCGCCTGAGATACCGATAACGGCGGTTTTGGCGTAAGTATGGGCGAGTCGCTTTTTAAGACCGTGTGCCTGCATTGAAAGAATAAGCTCACATCTCTTGTCGGTTTCATCGGCAGAGTAGGGGATAAACGGTGTGCGTGAAACAAAACGAGTGAGCTTTGTTTCGGTAAACGGCATATCAAACCATATAGTTTCTGTTTCGTGCTTATCGCTAAAATCGTTTCTGAAAGATGTATTTTTCCTGCGCTCAAAGGCAAGCTTGTTTACATCTATCTCGCTGATAACATAATCGTTTGAGAAAAGCTCACTCTCGGCAAGCATCGTGCCGTTTTCCGCGATTATATTATGACCCGAGAATACTAAGTCCTGTGTGCTTTCGCCCTCTCCTGCGGAGCAGTAAATATAACCCGAAATAAGTCTTGCGGACTGGTTCAGAACGAGCGAGCGGCGGTATTCCGACTTTCCTATCATCTCGTTGCTTGCGGAAAGGTTCACGATGATATTTGCGCCGTCCTGAGCAAGATATGTCGAGGGAGGGCAGGGCGACCACAGATCTTCGCAGAGTTCAATTCCGAACGAAAAATCATGCATATCGTTACAAGTGAACACAAGTCCCGAACCAAAATAAGCGCTCAGTAAATCGTCACATTCACAGTCGCTGTCTGTATTATAATGATTTAAATAATATTCGCATTTGTCGCCGTCCCATGCGGTAAAGTGGCGCATCTCGTAAAATTCGTTGTAGTTCGGAAGATACTGCTTGGGGACATATCCGAGTACTTCTCCGTGATAGGTTACAGCCGCACAGTTGTACAGCTTGCTCTCAAACTGCATCGGCAGACCGACTATAGTTATCATATCAAGTTCCGATAACTCCTTGAGAACAGTTATAAGTGCATTCTTAGCACCGTCAAGGAGTGTCGCCTGGAAGAATAGATCCTGACAGGTATAGCCTGTGATGCACAGCTCGGGGAAAACCGCAAGCTTTACGCCTTTAGCGGCTAGTTCCTTTGCGAGGATAACTATCTGATTTGCGTTGTAATAGCAGTCGGCAACCCTGATTTCGGGTGTTGCCGCCGCAACCTTGATAAATCCGTCTTTCATATTGTTTTTTTCGGAGACATGGCTTAAAATTCATAATTCCCAGTCATGCCGCCGACCTTTCTGTCTATCCATGTAATTATATCGTCGAAAACTATTTCCTTCATAGTTTCGTTTACCAGCTCATGCCGCGCCCCGGGGTACAGCTTGATATCCACGTTGCAGTTTTCGTTTATCAGCTTTGTGTATACGTTTCTGACACCCTTGCCGTAGCTTCCGACAGGGTCGGCTGTTCCCGCCATAAATATGATCGGGAGCTTTTTCGGAACTTTCTCAGCCCACTGCTGACTTGATACTCTGCGAAGAAGGGTAGTGAGGTCAACAAATCCGCTTGCGGTGAAAACAAAGTTGCTCTTTTCATCATCAATATATTTCTTGACAACATCTCTGTCGTGCGTGAGCCAGTCGTAGATGGTCTGACTGTCTTTTATTCTGTCGTTGTACACGCCGAAAATGAGAGTATTCAGCTTATCGCTGCGGAAACGCTCGCCTTTTACAGATGCCGCGGAGCGGGTCGCTCTGACACCTATTTCGGAAAGCGCCTTGTCATCGCCTGTGCCCATGATCACTGCGCAGGTAAGCTCATTCGGAAAACGTGTCAGGTACAGCCTTGCGATAAAGCTTCCCATACTGTGACCTATCAGGATATAGGGGAGAGCAGGGTACTTCTTTTTCATTATCATAGTCATGCGGTGCAGGTCGTTTACAAGGTGGCTCCAGCCGTCTTTAGGAGCAAAGTAGCCGAGATCATCGTTGGATCTCACGCTGTTTCCGTGCCCGAGGTGATCGTTGCCGCATACTATATATCCGTGGGAAGTAAGAAAATCCGCAAAGTGCTCATAACGTTCTATATACTCGCACATACCGTGGGAGATCTGGATAATGCCTTTATAGCCGCCGTTTACAAGAGCTGTCGGTACATAAATATAATAGGCACAGTTATCCGTGCCGTTTGAGGATTCAAAAGTGCCGGTAAGCTTTTCGTATGCCATAATGTTGCTTTCTCCTTTCATCGGACGCAGTAATGTGTTTATATACACTATTATAACAAATAAAGCCCGGAAATACAAGCAAAAAGGTAAAAACAGAAATATCCCTGCCACATAATTACTTAACAGGGTTAAAAAAAGAAAAAATTTTAAAAAAGTCTTGACAACGTAAATTTACTGTGTTATAATATACAAGCGTCAAAGAGATGTGTGTATTTGTTGCAGCACATTTTGACTGATACGCGGGTGTAGTTCAATGGCTAGAATCCCAGCCTTCCAAGCTGGTTGTGTGGGTTCGATTCCCATCACCCGCTCCATTGTTCTTGCGTCAGCAAGGGCTTTAATATGATAATAAATATGCAAATGTGATGACCATGCGCCACTAGCTCAGCTGGATAGAGCAACCGCCTTCTAAGCGGTAGGTCACAGGTTCGAATCCTGTGTGGCGTGCCATTTATGGTGGGTGTAGCGTAGCTGGTTAACGCGTCGGATTGTGGTCCCGAAGATCGTGGGTTCGAGTCCCATCTCCCACCCCATATTTATTACAAGCAAATGCCGCCTGCGCTGGGCTTAAGTGCCGGCGGCATTTGTTTATATACTGGGATATAGCCAAGCGGTAAGGCAACGGACTTTGACTCCGTCACTCGTGGGTTCAAATCCCGCTATCCCAGCCAAATGTAAATCCTCTCTGTGACTACGATTGAGTGGATTTTTCCTTTTTGTGATTTTGTGCTGTAATCGGCGATTACGCCACAATTACGCCATTTGTGTTTATCAACGGCTACACAAAATATCTTGTAATCCTGCAATATCAGTTGACAATTCAGAATTGATATGATATAATATTTACGCTGAAAACGCATCAGATATTATCGAGGTGTAGCGCAGGTGGTAGCGCGCCTGCTTTGGGCAAAAAACACGAGCGCTGCCGGTGGCAGATAAAGCGAGCGTTTTTTGGCGCAGCGGTCGGAATGTCAAGGCTCGGTACGAGCCGAAGAGATTACGGGCACCGCAAGAGGGCGAACAAAGCAGCGAAGAAACTGAGTATATAAAAAATTTAATATATTATAGTCATATCGAGGTGTAGCGCAGGTGGTAGCGCGCCTGTTTTGGGCGAAAAACGTGAGCGCTGCCGGTGGCAGATAAAGCGAGCGTTTTTTGGCGCAGCGGTCGGAATGTCAAGGCTCGGTACGAGCCGAAG
>CAKSTB010000020.1 GCA_934490165.1 uncultured Ruminiclostridium sp.
TTCTAAATCTGTCTAAATTTTTGTTTTTGTTGTACAAATCTTTATTTTTTCTGTCCAGTTTTTATTGACTAGTGCATACCGTAAGCGAAAAACCAGTATCAGCCGTGCCACCTCCCCTTTTTCGAGGGGAGGCAAGTGTGATAATGCTTCGACACACAATCGATTGCGTTTAAAAGCTCGTCGTAAGCCGGATAATCCGCAATTTCAATGAAACTTTAATAAATGGAGAAGCTGTGATGAAATACAAGAATTTCATCACAGCTTCTCTTATTATACGCAATAACGGCATTTTTCCACATATACAAAAACCCCTCCGCCAAAGCGGAGGGGTCGATATGCTCTTTAATTCAAAGCACAACTAATCACGAATGATTACTTGCTTCTCTTCTTAAGAACGATACCTGCTGCTGCAACTGCTGCTGCTGCAACTGCTGCGGGAACAACTGCTACTGTAACACCGGCATTGGGGTTTGCAGGCTTCTTGTTGTCATTAGCGGGCTTTGTATCAGACTTACCGGGTTCGGTAGGATCTTCTGTAGGTCCAACTACAGGAGGCTCTTCGGGCTTTTTGCCTGAGCAGTCGCCGATAACAACGCCTGAGCATTCGCCGGGCTTAACGGGATCTTCCTTGTTTGTATCGTCGTTCTTTGTATCGTCGTTCTTTGTATCGTCGTCAGGAGTCTTGTCACCGTTGCTATCAGCAACCTTAACAGCCTTTTCGATAGATGTAATTGTGATTACGGGAGCCTTATCCATCTCTTCATCTTTACCCTGAATATCAGTCTGAAGATCGAAGAAGAAGTTGTCACCGATTACTAACGGAACAGCTGTTTCAAGTGTAAGCTCATAATCGCCATCCTTAGTGATTGTTAAAGGAGTTTCTGTAACGCCTACTGCATCTTCAGCCTTGCCCCAGAATGATACGTTTGAATCAGGATATACCTTATCATCAAGGTTTGTAGCGATGCAAAGGTAAGCTGCGAAATCTGACTTGAATTCAGAAACGTTGAACTTAACTGTAATCTTCTGTGTACCTTCAAAGTCTGCCTTATTAACGATATTGAATTCTTCCATTCTATCGCCAGCCCAAGGATGAACGATATTTACGCGAAGACCGTTATCGAAATTCTGTGTAGACTTCTTAGCTTCAACCTTAACCATCTTTTCTGTTACTGTGTCAGCGGGCTTTGTATCTGTGTCTGCAGGTGTTTCATCAGCTACAGGATATGTAGCGAGTAAATCGCCGGCTTTGTTGTAGAAATCAACCTTGTCGAGAGTTGCTACTGTAGGTGAGACAGACTTGTCTTCATTTGTGATAGCATTCTGCCACCAGAACTGAACCTGGAACGTACCGGTTTCTTTACCGTCATCACCAAGACCGCTCTTAAGACCGCCTATACCGTCCCAAACCCACTCAGTTGTGCCGGCAGCATCGCTCTTAACTTCAGGATAACCACTTTCACCTGTCTTAACCCAACCGTCATTCTTGATTGTGTTACCGCCAAGGCAACCATTCAGGAAATCCTGAGTTGTAACAGTAGCTACTGCCTTATCAACGTCAGCAGCCCACTCATAAACTGTTTCGTCAAATTCAAGTGACCATTCCTTGTTAACGCCTGATGATTCCTTTACTTCTGTCTTAAGTAAAGGTTCAGCAGCGAACGCGCTTACTGCAAGTGAAGATACAGCTAAAGCTGCAGCTGCAACACTTGCTAAAGTTTTTGTAAACTTCATTTTTTTGTCCTCCATAAAAATTTGTTAGCTCATTAGCTACCTATAATCATACTATATCGCAGGATGTTTTGCAATTGGCAATTTTCACAAAAAACTTTTTTCGATTTGGTGAAACAATATAATAAATGCCGCATTTCCTGCTGTTTTGATTTGTTACATTCAGATTTAACTTTACCGGAACAACAAAATCCCCTCCGTTTCCGGAGGGGACAGTGCACTTAAATTAAGCAAATATTCACTTTATGTGATTACTTTCTCTTCTTAAGAACAATACCTGCTACTGCAAGTGAAGCTGCTGCAACTGCTGCGGGAACAACTGCTACTGCAACACCGGCATTGGGGTTTGCAGGCTTCTTGTTGTCGTCAGGCTTCTTGTTGTCGTCAGGCTTCTTGTTATCATCGGGATTTACGATAGGCTTGTCGGGATCAGGAGTTTCGCCTGAGTTATCACCGGGGTTAACGGGGGGCTCTTCGGGCTTTTCGCCTGAGTTATCACCGGGGTTAACGGGGGGCTCTTCGGGCTTTTCGCCTGAGTTATCACCGGGGTTAACGGGGGGCTCTTCGGGCTTTTCACCTGAGTTGTCGCCGGGGTTAACAGCGGGTGTGTTGTCAACAACAACCTTAACGCTGTCGATAGCTATTGTAGGAATAGCATCGCCGTCAGCTGCCTGAAGGTCTGTGCAAACTGCGATGAATTCAGCAGCTGCAACCTTGTTTGCAAATGTAAGTTCAACTTCATATGTATCGTTGCCTGTTACTTCAACTGTAGTACCTGTTGCGTTAAGATTACCTTCGTTGTCTGCGCCCCAGAACTGAGTTGACCAATCGTTGTTAGCGAATGAAAGCCAAGCCTTGAAAGGAGTTGTGAAGTTAGAAACTGTGAACTTAACCTTAACCTTAACAGCGTTCTTGAAATCAGTCTTTTCAGCGATTACATCAGCATCGTCGCCTGTCCAGGCATTGATGATGTTTGTACGAACAAGACCTTTGTCAATTACAGTACGACCTGCATCCTTAATTGCAACGTCAACTGTTTCTTCAACATCTTCTGATGTACCGGGTGCTACATCAGAGGGTTTGTCAGGATCTGCGGGTTCTGCAGGTTCAGCGGGTGTGGGCTCTTCAGGAGTTGTAGCCTTTACATAACCGTCAGCACCATATGTGCCAACAAGTTCAGCACCGGCATATAATGCAATTGATTCAACTGCAAAAGCATCACTTGCAACACCTGTTACCATAAGCTCAAATGTGCCGTTAGGTCCGGGTGTGAACTCAACAGGAACTTCAAATTCACCTATATCGGTGAATGTAACATCACTGCCGGCATTAGTACCGCCGAATGATACCTGATACCAGTTGTCCTTATCAGCGTCTGTCTTTACTACAACCGCACCGTTGTTCCAGCCCCAGTTTGTGTCGTATACGCTCATGTTGAATACGACCTTGTTAACAGCAGATAAATCATCTGATGTTATATCAGCGCTCTTTACAGAATAGCTTCTGGGATCTTTCCAGTCGTCGTTCTGTAATTTGTCAGCTAAAGGAGCTGCAAAAGCGCTTACTGCAAGTGATGAAACTGCAACAGCTACTGCAGAAACACTTGCTAAAGTTTTTCTAAACTTCATTTTTTTGTCCTCCGTTTAAAATTTTATCAGCTTTTAAGCTATTTTTAATGTTACTATATTTCGGAATGCTTTGCAATTGGCAAATTGAACAAATTTTGCACGCATAATTGTAGATTTTATCCAACACAATAACAATTCTGTTAAAACAGTAAGATTTAGCGGATAATGTTTACATATATCCCCCTTACTCAGCTACACGTCATATTATATAGTTTTGCTTGACTAACGGCACGCAATAATGTAAAATATAATAGAGTAAGTGTGCCGTCAGGCAAAAAATAACCGTATATATGCGGCATTTTGTACCGATGCCCGATATGTTGTTATACTGCACAAAAACAGGCAGAAGAATTTTACTTATCCGATACACAATATTTTCTTTGTGAGTGAAACTTTTTCTGAAATTCCGCCTACTACAAAGTAGGTGACGTAAGCGAGGTGAGCCAATGGGCAACAGCGGTCACGAAGAATATTTCAACCGTGTATATAATGAAACCTGCAAATCGGTTTCAAGGTTCGTAGTCAGCAAATGCGGAAATATGGACGATGCGGAAGATATTATTCAGAATGTATATACCCGCTTCTTCAAGCGTATAAGCGAGAAGGGTCACGAGGATATCGAAAGCCCCGAGGCTTTCCTTATCAACATTGCAAAGTTCGAGTGCCGCACATACTTCTCGGGACGAAAGAAAAACGATAAGGTTTCGTCTTTCTCGGATTACACCGAGGAAGAGATGGTGGCAATAGAGAGCGAGATGTCCAAGCCTCAGCCAAGGCTGGAGGACGTTATAAGTAACAAGATAGTTGCAAAACAGATATTCGATGACATAATGAAGACCGATGAGCTGACAGGTCAGATATTCTATCTTCATTTTGCGTGCGATATGAAGCTTGAAGATGTCGCAAAGGCTCTTGACGTGAAGCTTTCGACAGTCAAGAACAAACTTTACCGCACAATAGAACGACAAAAGAAAAAATTTAAGCTGTGACTTACGGAAGGGGGCTTTCAAATGAATACAAACGAGTTCTACAAAGAGCTTATGAGCGAGTATTCCTTTGACCATGAAAAAATCAAAAAAGCCGCTATGGGTAAGTCGGTAAGCAGAAAAACAAGCAGACTTAAAGCGGCGTGGATCTCGGCGGCAGGTGCTGCTGCGGCGATCGCGATAACTTTCGGCAGTGTGGCAATGCTCAACACGGGCAGTCCCGTGAGCGTTACTCCGACCACCTCGATAAGTGCCGAAGATCGTTTTAAAATGGCAATGGAAGCATATAACAAGGCTGACGAAAACACCGAAGAGGTTTTCCTCTATGTTACATTCAAAGAGAATGAAACACCCGAGGATATGCAAAAGTTGCTTGCAAAGGCAGACAACAAGGGTAATATCCGTGTGACGGAGGTTTACCTTTCGGATGATACGGCAGTGAGCGGAAGCAGTAATATTGCTTCACTCTTTGACGCAAACGAGAAAAACATAACGGCGGTAAAGATTTATTGCCCCGGAAACTTCCTTAAACGTCTGACTGCGCTTGACGGTGTTTATCTTGTAGAAACCGAAGACACATTTAAAGAAAATGATTTCTGCGCTATCGACACAAGCAGTGATTACGATTATTATCCCGACTTCAACAATTCCGAGCCGACCCCCGGCGACTCAACAAACCCTCAGGAATGATCCCTTTATATATTTAAATAGTATACCGCCTTTCGGAGCACCGTTTCCGAAAGGCGGTTTTTGTTTGATCGGCAGTTGATGTAATCGTTTTAACAAAATTTTCGGATAAACCGATTAAGCTATTGACTTTTTCCGTGAAAACCATTACAATATGATTAAAACAACAAAAACGGCGTCAGCCGACAGGAAAGAAAGGTATCTTATGAAGAAGAGAATACTTGCCGCTCTTATCAGCGGTATAATGGTCGTTACCGGTATCTCTGCTTGCTCGGGCGGAGCAAATTCGTCCGTTGACAGCAGCTCGGCAACAACTACAGCTTCGACCACCACAACTACAACCGCCGCAGAAACAACGACAACCACGACAACTGCCGCAACAACTACAGAAACAACTACCGCAGCGACCACAACAGAGGCTACAACCCCCGCTCCGGAAACAACAGAAGCTACAACCCCCGCTCCGGAAACAACGGAAGCTACAACACCCGCACCCGAAACCACTGTAGCTACCACAACCGAAGCTGAAACAGAAGCTCCCGCTCCCGCTCCTGAGGTCACGACAGGCGGCGCATCGGTGGAATTTTCACAGAACCTTATGCCCGGCTGGAATCTCGGCAACCAGCTTGAAGCAAACTCAGGCGGCACACCCGGTGAAACCGCATGGGGCAACCCTGTCATAACCGAAGACCTTATCAAGACTGTAAAGGCTCAGGGCTTCAAGTCTATCCGTATCCCCGTATCTTACCTTTCAAAGATCGGCGACGGTCCTGACTACACTATCGACTCCGCATGGCTCGACAGAGTTCAGGAGGTTGTCGATATGTGCGTCAACAACGGACTTTACGCTATAATCAACGTACACGGCGACGGCTACTATACAATTAACGGCGGCTGGCTTCTCTGCGGCGAACCCGCTTCCGAGCAGAAGACGATCAAGGCAAAGTACGAAAAGGTATGGGCTCAGATAGCAGACCGCTTCAAGAATTATGACGAGCACCTCGTGTTCGAATCTATGAACGAAGAATTCGACAATACATACGGCGATCCTACCGCCGAATATTATGACAACATCAATGCCTACAACCAGATCTTTGTTGATACGGTGAGAAGTGCAGGCGGCAATAACGGCACACGTTATCTTCTTGTTCCCGGTTGGAACACCAACATCAACTATACTACAGGCGATGTCGGCTATACCCTGGCAGGAAACTTTGTTATCCCGAATGACAGCACCGGCAGAATTATGATCTCAGTTCATTATTATGATCCGTGGAAATTCTGCGGAGATGAAGGTGCGCCCGGTATTTTCAGATGGGGCGACAGTATAAAGGGTCAGGCAATTCCGAACAGTAGCGAAAAATACACCGACGCTCAGTTTGACAAGCTTTACAACGCTTATATCAAGAACGGCTACGGCGTAATTATCGGTGAGTACGGCTCTATCGATAAGACTTACAAGGACGAGCGTAACACTACATACCGTGCTTATTTTGCAGAGTATGTAAACTATGCGGCTCATCAGCGTAACATTGTAACCGTTTACTGGGACAACGGATATAACGGCAAGCACGGCTTCGGTCTGTTTGACCGTACAAAGTGCACAGTAACACAGCCCGAGATAATCAAGGGTATAATAGACGGCGCTTCGGCTACAAAAGCTCCTACAGCACCTACGGAATAACAGGGCATATTGTGCAATAACTTTGTATATATTTCCACTTGCTTTTTGAGCAGAAATGTAGTATATTAGTCCTTACAGAAAGGAATGATATTTTATGATGAAAAAAATTACTTCTGCGGTAACAGCCGCAGCAATGTCGATATTACTCGGTATTACCTGCTTTGCCGAAACAACGGTAGGCGCAAGCAGCGGTAATACAAGCACAGGCGTTACATTTGATATGACAGCGATCATTATCTGCATCGTGGCTCTTGTAGTTGTAGTCGCAGTCGGCGTTATCACAGCTGTTGTAAGCAAGAAGAAAAAGAACGGCAACAATAAGTAATTATGACTGAAGCCCCGCCCACGCGGGGCTTCTCAGTCTGTCGAAAAACCTCTATCGTTGTTAAAAATGGGGTTTGGGGCGTAGCCCCAAGGCAGGTCGCAGGGACGGCAGTCCCCGTATTCTCCCCCTTTCCCGGGAAAAGGGGTTTTCGGCAAGGATGCCGAAATAAGGACACACCAAGCTTTGCACGATGCAAAGCCATCAGAGTGTCCTAAAGGGGATAGGGATAATAAATCAGAAGTTTATTTCAAAAACAGACTTTTTCTACAACCTGTGAAGCCCCGCCCACGCGGGGCTTCTTTCCTTTTTTCACACTATCACCACAATCTTTCAGCAAAGATACACCCTATTTTACTGTTTATCAGCATAAATTGGTAAAAATTCACTTGACTTTTAGTGCCCGATAGGATATACTATTATTGTACAAGAAAATATAGATTTGTACATCTCAAACGACAGTAACAGGCTGTCGCACGGAGGGAAAAAATGAAAAAAAGCTTCATCATACTGCTGATTACGGCTTTGGCTGTCACAACAGCCGCCTTAATGAGCGGATGCGGCTCAGATACAACATCTTCGGACAACACGACCCCTGACACGCCACCAACCACATCAGAGAGCAAAGATTCAGAACCTTCGTCGCAACAGACAACGGTATCGGATATCATATCCGTCCCTGAAAGCTCAGGCGATGCCGAGAGTAGTAACGACAGCGAAAGCAGCGACACTACAGTGACCGATCTGCGTAGCCAGATAGTAGCTACGGCAGAAGCACTCGTCGGCATAGATTATGTAAGCGGTATGGCTTCTCCCGAACAGGGCTTCGACAATTCGGGACTGATCTATTACGTTCTCCGCGAAAACGGCTTTATAAATTGTCCGAGAGGTACAGCCGCACAAAGAGAAATGGGTACTTCAATAGGTCTTGACGAAATAAGAGAGGGCGACTTGCTCTTCTTTGCCGATAAAGACAGCGAAACGGACGAAACGATAGAGTTCGGCGGCATCTACATCGGTAACGGAAAGCTGATATACAGCCCCTATCCCGGCGAAAAGGTAAAGTTCGCCGACATCAACAGTGCTTATTGGCAAAACAGCTTCAGTGTTGCAATAAGCATTGCTTAAACTTGATAATGACATTGTCCTTCATATAAAACTACAAGAATACCGTCTGCGAAAGCAGACGGTGTTTTTGTTTTCCGACGTTTGTTACCGAATTGTTACCGTTGTTACCGTTTTGTAACCATTTGTAACCGAATTGTTACCGTATTGTAACCGAATTTTAATTGCTTTTTGCTTATTTTATGATATACTTAAGTCAAGGACAGGAGATGTTCAAGTAAAGGTCGTGATACTATGAAAAAGAAATTATCATTGATTTTAGCGATATTAACAATTGCCGCTGTGGCATCGCTTACCGCCTGCTCGGGAAATTCTCAGCCGACAGAAAGCAGTGAAGCGCCGCAAAGCTCAAGCGCAGAAAACAGCACCGACAACTCCGATAACGACAGTTCAGAAGCCTCCACCAACTCCTCGTCCGAAAACACATCTTCAGATGACAGTTCAGCCGATGATACATCGTCAGGCGACAGCTCAACCGATGATACATCGTCAGGTGATAGCTCAGCCGATGATACGTCGTCAGGCGACAACTCAACCGATGATACATCGTCAGGCGATAGTTCTACAGATGATACGTCGTCAGGCGATAGTTCTACAGATGATACGTCGTCAGGCGACAACTCAACCGATGATACATCGTCAGGCGATAGTTCTACAGATGATACGTCGTCAGGCGACAACTCAACCGATGACACGTCAAGCGATACCGAGCCTGCCGCACCGTCCGAAAAAGGTGACGCTATAGCGAAAACGGCATACGATATGCTTGATAAGCCGTTCACCGACGGCGGATACACACCCGAAACAGGCTTTGACAACTCAGGTCTTATCTATTATGCACTGACAAGTGCGGGCATTGAGTGTCCGAGAGGTCTTACCGCGCAGAAAGACATGGGTAAAGAGGTCAAGCTCTCCGAGCTTCAGAAAGGTGATATCGTCTTTATAAAAGACGGCGAATCCTTCTTCGGCGGCATATACACAGGTGACGACACAATGGTTTTCAGTCCCTATCCCGGACAGAAGGTGCGCACCGCCAATCTCAAGTCGATATACTATATCGACAACTTCCTTAAGGCTGTAAGAGTGGGTTAACGCTTTTATTGCACAATCATCACAAAGCCTTACCAGCACAACAGAATATAACTACAAAATTTCCCCAATGTTTTCAAAAACCGCAATAACATTTCAGACTACGCCGAGTAATATTTCTGCATCGCTTTTTTAATACCCGCAAACGTTACGAAACATCTCCGAATCATCACAGCAGTTTTTCAATCCCGGCTGCATTGCAGCAATTCTCCTCTCTTATATATCTGCCCCTCCGCATTTGCGGAGGGGCAAAATCTTTTTACCGAAAGCCTGATTTATCTTGATTTTCATCATTCAAACTGCTACAATATAAATATACAAATTCAGCTATGAAGCCGAAAGGAAGAATAAAATGGAAAAACGTACAGTCTTATTCAACGACAACTGGAAATTCGCACTTACCGAACCCGACAGTGACGAATCGGCTCTTCAGAATATACATTGGTACAATGTAGAAATTCCTCACGACTGGCTTATCGGCGATACCGCAAACCTTTATAAATCGGGCTGCGGCTGGTACGAAAAGCATTTTTCGATAGACAAGCTTGACGCACAGGACTGCTATATACTTATGTTTGACGGCGTGTATATGGATACAACCGTTTATGTCAATGGAAAAACAGTCGGCGAGTGGAAATACGGCTACACCTCTTTCAGCTTTGATATAACCGACTTCCTTACCGAGGGCGACAATCGCATTTTGGTAAGGGTAAATCATAAAGCACCCAATACCCGCTGGTACAGCGGAGCGGGCATATACCGCAACGTGTGGCTGAGAAAGACCTCACGCAATCATATTGCACAGGACGGCATCTATATAAATGCACGCCCCAACGACAGCGACCGCAGAGAGCACGGCAAGTGGAAAGTTACTATACAGACAGAGCTGTCCGTTCCCACCTGCGGGATTCTGTCTTTTGACATAACCGACCCGTTCGGACGTGAAACATACAGCTGTGAACGCAGAATTTGCGGAAAGAGCGACAAGCTGATATTCTATATTGACGGACCTAAGCTGTGGGATACCATCACCCCCAACCTTTATTCATTAAAGGCTGTGCTGTGCGCCGAGGACGGAACACAGTACGACTGCGTTCAGACAAAGTTCGGTTTCAGAACTACAAAGTTCGACCCGAAAGAGGGCTTCCTGCTCAACGGTATCCGCCTTAAGTTAAACGGCGTTTGTATGCACCACGACCTTGGCGCACTCGGCGCGGCTGTAAATTATGACGCAACATATCGCCAACTTGCAAAGATGAAAGAAATGGGTGTCAACGCTATCCGTACTAGCCACAACCCTCCCTCGAGAGAGCTTATGGATATATGCGATGAAATGGGTCTTGTTGTCGACAGCGAGATATTCGATATGTGGGAGCTTGCAAAGAACGAAAACGACTATCACCGTTTCTTCCCAGAGTGGTATAAGACGGACGTTGCCGCATGGATACGCCGCGACCGTAACCGTCCCTCGGTTATTATGTGGAGCATAGGCAATGAAATATACGATACCCACAAGAGTCCGAGAGGTCTTGAGGTGGCGCAGATGCTGAGCGCCGAGGTCGAAAAGAACGACCCTATGCGCAACGCTCTTCCTACCATTGCGTCAAACTATATGCAGTGGGAGAATGCGCAGAATGTAGCAGACTTCATTAAGCTCGCCGGCTATAACTACGCCGAAAAGCTGTATGACGAGCACCATGAAAAGCACCCCGACTGGGTGATATACGGCAGTGAAACGGCATCAACAGTCCGTTCACGAGGAATTTACCACTTCCCATACGACACGTCACTGCTTGTGTATGATGATCTGCAGTGCTCGGATCTCGGCAACAGCGTTGTAAACTGGGGTGCTTCGCCGCTTAAGTCCTATGCTATGGATACAGCCGCCGACTATTCTATGGGACAGTTTGTCTGGACGGGCTTTGATTATATCGGAGAGCCCACTCCCTACAGCACCAAAAACTCATATTTCGGCATTGTGGATACCGCAGGCTTTGAAAAAGATTCCTTCTGGTTCTATAAATCGGTGTGGGATATTGCCTGCGAAAAGCCTTTTATCCATATTTCGCCCTGCTACTGGGACTTCAATGAGGGTCAGATGATTGACATCATCGCATATTCAAATCTCCCTGTTCTTAAGCTCCGTTACGGCGGAGAAATATATCTGGGCGAAACACTCGACCACAAGAGCGAGGGCAAGCTGTGTGCACATTTCCGCGTGCCCTACCACAAGCAGTTGCCGATATCTGTAAGAGGATATTACAACGAAAACAGTATAATCGATAACTATGCAGTTGAAGAGGTGCTTTTCACTCCTTCCGACCCCTATAAAATCCGTATGCACAGCGACAGGAGCGAGATAACCGCTGACGGCAGGTCGCTTGCATTCATAACAATAACAGTAGAGGATAAGACGGGTCAGAATGTTCTCAACGCTGTCAACAGGATTAAATTCACCGTCAGCGGTGCGGGCAGACTGCTCGGACTTGATAACGGCGACAGCACCGATTACGACAGCTACAAGGGCGATCACCGCAAGCTGTTCTCAGGCAAGCTGCTTGCGATCATCGGTTCAACATTTGAAACAGGCAGTATCACAGTCACCGCCGAAAGCGAGGGCTTACAACCCGATTCGTTAATGATCAACACCGTTGCTCCCGACACAGCACCTGAAGGCGTAAGCGTGGTAACAGAAAACATATTCCCCGCAGTGACAACACCGTATACAAATGAAGTGCCGATCCGAAAAATTGAGCTCATCGACAAAGGCACACACAAGCTCGGCAAGGACAATGATACCGCAAAAATAAACGTGAAGATATACCCTGAAAACGCAACATTCCACGATATAGATTTTAAATGCTGCGCCGATAACGGTGTTGAGATAAGCTTTGCTAAGGTGACCGGATTTGACGGTAATACAGCCGTATTAAAGGCGTTCGGTGACGGAAATTTCCGTCTGCGCGCTTATTCGAAGAACGGCACAGATATCCCCAAGGTGATCTCCGAGCTTGAATATACCGTTCAGGGGCTCGGCAAGGCAGAAAAAGACCCGTATATCTTTACTGCCGCCTGCCTTTGCGACTTCTCAAGCGTTCCCGTTACAACGATAGACAGAGGTTCTCTCGGCGGATTTGACGGCAGGACCGTAGTCGGCTTCAGCTCAATGGATTTCGGCAGCGGCACAAAGCGTATAACAATAAGCGTCGGAAACTGCGGCGGCGGTGAAGATTACCCCGTTGAGCTGTATCTCGGCGATGCCGACAACGGCGGCGAATATATCGGCACATTCGGCATAAAGAATAACGGCGGCTGGGATAGGGCATATCCTCAGGAGTTCGACCTCCCGCGCAGAATAAGCGGAATACACGATATCAGCTTTGTTATCAATAATTCCTGCATATTCGGCGGCTTTGAATTTGCAAAGTACGACCGCACCTATGCAGAGAATGCGGCGTCTGACAATGACAACCTTTACGGCGACGATTATAAGGTAAGCGGCTCATGCGTTGAGGAAATAGGCAACAACGTTGTTATTGAGTTCAATAACCTCGACTTTGCAGACGGCACGGATAAGATAACCGTAACAGGCAGAACACCGCTTGACAACTGCACTATACAGCTCAGAGTAAACGATGAGAACGGCAACCAGACAACCCGCCTGCTTGAGTTCCCTCACGCAGACGAGTATACACCCGTAACATTCGATATCGAGCGTATCTGCGGAAAGAACAATATAGCGTTCGTATTCCTGCCGGGTACACAGTTCGATATGGCATCGTTCAGATTTATAAAAGCGGAAGAATAAAATTCCAGTCTGCCGATAAACCTACATAACTTATAAAAATGGGGTTTGGGGCGTAGCCCCAAGCAGGGTGAGGGCGGCAGCCCCACATTCAGCCCCTTTCCGGGGGAAAGGGGTTTGGGGATAGGGATAATAAATCAGAAGTTTATTTCAAAAACAAACTTTTTCTACAACCTGTAAAATTCATCGCCGTCATAAACAACAGAATTAAAATTTAACAGAGCGAACGCCCACTTTATTATGTCAGTGGGCGTTCAAGTTTTATAGGAGATAAGATGATAGCATAACAGTCAGATACAATTAACGGGATTGTACGCTCTGTTCATAGTCATTCAATATGGCATAAACCTTTGATACAATACGGGAAAATTGCGAAGGTGAGTTAATTTGCATCTGTTGTAATTCGGCTTCAGCGCCTTGCTTCCATTCGGCTTTTTCAAAATCATAATATTGTGTTATGTCCAGGGAAAATCCCGCCTCCTTAATTTTTAAAATAGTGCTGTCGATTGGATTTCCGTTATCAGTGTTGACGGAATATGATGAAAAACCGTCGTCTGAATTCACAACAGCATCGGAGCTTATATCACTCGTTTGTTTATCGTTGATTTCGCTTTCACTCTTTGAAACAAGCGTATCAGGTGCTTTTTCCGAAGCTGATGGATCACCGTATGACTTGCAGGCGGCAAGCAATATGGCAACAGAAGCGCAAATTGATAAAACAATTACCTTTGATTTCATAAAAGTCCTCCTTAATGAGCAAAGTAATTACAGGAACTATTCTGCCTGTAATTATACCACTATACTTCCTATTTGTCAAGCAAAATAGGAAGTATAATTCATATATAAAGCAATTTGGAGGAACTAAAATGCTTGTTTTTGATTTCAGAACAATAGGAAATAAACTACTTGCCGTTCGTAAAAAAGCGGGTTTAACACAAAGTGAAGTTGCCGAAAAAGCAAACCTGTCGGACCGAACATATGCAGATATAGAGCGCGGAACAGTAAATATGAGAATAGAAACTATACTGAAAATCTGCGAAGCTTTGCATATCACTCCCGATACAGTTCTTACATCGGAAAATCCCGATATTGCGGCAAAGCGAGAAGAAATATCAAATCTATTTGAAAAATGCACTCCATCTCAAAAAGACACTGCCTTAAAATTATTACAGGTCTATTTAAACTCTCTGAACTTGCCGGAATAAAGCGGGCAAAATATGTCGGTTTTTTCTTTTTTGCAGGATTGAGGATATATGTGCGCTTTCCACTCCCAAATTATTTACAATTCCACCCTCCGCTATAGACTTTTAGTGAAAAATGTGCTATAATATAAACGATTATAAATAACTTTGCCGCACAGACGGAGGGCAGACACAAGGAGGTGTCCGTAGCAGATGACTTACGAAAAGTCCTGCGGAGGAATAGTTTACAGAAAATTTCACGGCAATACCGAAATATTGCTGATAAAACACGTCAAATCAGGTTACTGGTCTTTCCCGAAAGGACACGTTGAGAACGGTGAAACGGAAGAAGAAACCGCAAAGCGTGAAATAAAGGAAGAAACCGGAATAGACGTTTATATTGACTCGGGCTTCAGAGAAACGGTTACATATTCGCCGCGCAAGGACGCAAAGAAAGATGTTGTATATTTTGTCGCACGCGCGAGAAATTATGACTACACGCCTCAGCTCGAAGAGATTTCGGATATCCGCTGGGTCGGGATAGGACAAGCGCATAATCTGCTTGTCTATGATAATGATAAATTGATAGTCAATAAAGCAAAGGGCTTTATTGCGCTTATGAAGTGATTGTGTTTTGAGTAAAAAAGAAGAAAATGCGAAAGGAAAGCCGCATGACATACGAACAGGCATTTGAATACGTTAGTTCTTTCACAAAATCGGGAGAACCGGTAAAGGATCTTATAAGGTTTGTTATCCTTATGCGTCTTCTCGGAAATCCCCATAACGAATTAAAGATAGTTCACGTTGCAGGCACAAACGGAAAGGGAAGTGTCTGCGAATATATAAGCAATGCAGTAAGGTCAGACAACAAGAGCGTTGGAAAGTTCACTTCTCCCTACATCGACTGCATTGAGGAGCGCATACAGGTAAACGGAAAATATATTTCCCGCCCGGCGTTCGCTCTGCTGTGCGAGCAGGTAAAGAGCGCGGTCGAACAGACAGGCTTTGAGGGATTTTCTCAGTTTGAAATTCTGTGCGCTATCGCCCTGCTTTATTTCTATAAGGAGCAGGTATCCGTTGCCGTTATCGAAACAGGCATAGGCGGACTGCTTGACTGCACAAATGTAGTAAATCCTGTTGTCAGCGTGATCACAACGGTAGATTACGACCATACCGATATCCTCGGCGAAACGCTCACCGACATTGCCCGCCATAAAGCAGGCATAATAAAGCCGTCAGTTCCTTGCGTAGTAGCTCCCGGACAGGAAAAAGAAGTAATGCGCGTCATTGACGACAAGTGCAGAGAGTATAACTGTGAAGAGATAGTCCCCGATATGTCAAGAGTTCAGATGCTCCATATGGATACTACCGATGTTTTCTTCTCGTACAAGGGTATGAATTATCACCTTGTTATGTCGGGTGAACATCAGATAAAGAATGCGCTATGCGCTATAGAGGCTTGCCGCATACTTAAGATCGAGTACAGCAGTGTATTCACAGGACTTGAAAAATCCGCCCTCAGAGCGAGAATGGAGTCGGTCACGGTAAACGGCACATCGTGCATTATAGACGGCTCGCATAACCCCTCCGCGATGAGAGCGGCAGCAAAGCTCCTTGAGCTCGATCGCCGCAGGATACACGCAGTAGTCGGAATGATGGCAAACAAGGACTGGCAGACAGCGCTTAAGATAATACTACCGCGCTTTGAGGACGTTATCTTTGTTGACGGCTTTATGCCGGGCTGTGTTCCCGCCTCTCAGCTTACACGCTTTGCTATCGAGCAGGGAGTACGCTGTACATCGTGCGCCGACCTTGACAGCGCAATATCGCAGGCGCTTCTCAAAGCAGGCTCAAAGGACATAGCGATGATAACCGGCTCGTTATACCTTGCCTCCGCCGCGGAAAAGACAGTAAAAAAGTAAAACCCAATAACTATTTAAAAGGAACGTTAATTCAGCCAAGCACCATACTTGCCTCCCCTCGAAAAAGGGGAGGTGGCACGGCTGATACAAGTTCATCGTTCTTTATCATATAAGTTCAGAAAATCTGACTTTTATATATCTCAGACACTTCCGAGCCGTGACGGAGGGGATTGTAATTGCCCAGAAGTTGTTTTTCCATTCCCCTTTGGTGCTTTCCCTCGTTAATAGCAGCAACGTTATCGCACAGAATAGCGAACCCGAGAAGTGCTATCCCGCAAAGAGCACTATCGGCAGTCTGCTGTTATAGTTTATTTTCAATCAGAATAAAATTTGTTCTCACAAGCAAAGCCGCCCGATAAACCGAGCGGCTTTCTGTAACCAAAACAAAACCGACCCTTTCGGGTCGGCATAATATCCATACACAACTTTACCTATAAGCCGAGTTTTGTCGTGCGCGGTCATCTATCTACGCCCTGCGTCGCCGCAGACCTCAAGCCGCCTTAAATCAGGACCGCCGAGCAGACGGTTTATTCCTGAAACCAATCGGCGTTGCACCGGATAGGGTTTACAGACGGGAGCAGTCTCCTGTCCCGTGGTGAGCTCTTACCTCGCCTTTCCACCCTTACACTGTAAAAACAATGCGGTATATTTCTGTTGCACTTGCCCTGGAGTCGCCTCCGGCTGCCGTTAACAGCTACCCTGCTCTGTGATGCTCGGACTTTCCTCACGGTTTACACCCCGCGACCGCACAGTAAAGTTGCGATAGTTATTGTAGCATATTTTTTTATAAAAATCAAGATGGTTTTACAAACGATAGGTTTGTAGAAAAAGCGTAATTTTCAATGTGCAGAGCCTTTGGTCATACACGCCCGGCATCCGTGCCGGGGCTGAGTGTGGGGCTGCCGCCCCACCAAGCAAGGACGCTTGAAGTCAGTCGCACACAGTCGCTATGCAAGGACGCATAATGACAGCCACACAAAGCCGTTGCACGATGCAACGGCACAAATGGCTGTCAATGCACAGATGTAGCGACACCAACGACTGACAACCCGCATTGGGGCTACGCCCCAAACCCCTATTACAGAAAGGAGCACAAGCCTATGCCAAAAAAGCAGACCATAAAAAAGACATTCAATATAACATGGCTGTTCTTCTACGGCGCAGGACTTATCGCTGTCGGTATACTTGTGCTTGTACACGGCAGAATAGTTGCAGAGCCTGCCGCAAGGCTCGGCGGCATCTTCATTGTCGCTAACGGCATTCACCGCCTTATCCGCGCCCACGCAAGACAGCAGAAGCTCCCTGTACTCAGCGGCATAAGCAACATTATTATCGGTCTGATATCGTTATTGTTCCCCGCCGCGACATTAGCTCTGCTGTCGTTTATATTCTCGCTGTACGTCTTTCTCAACGCGCTTGTCAAATTCATCGACTTCGGCTCGGCTGTGAAAAATGCCGTTCCCGATGCGTTCTATGACCTCTTTGCAGGAATATTCTTTACCGTGTTCGGTATAATTATGATGTTCGGCACACTTATGGGCAGTCAGGGTATGCTGATAGTTATCGGAATATACTGCATAATTTACGGTGCGGGCGAACTGCGACTGTTTATCCGTGAAGCTATGCCGAACAGGGCAAAGGGCGTTATCCGCCGCAGGATACGCTTATCTCTTCCGCAGATCATAACCACGTTCATTCCGCTGAAGACTCTGCGCGATTATACCGAACGCCTTGACTCTCGCGAAATTGATATTGAAAAGCTGGAGAATGAAGAGCGCTTCGACAAGGGTGACGAAACACCCGATATCCACGTCCTTATCCACGTCAGCGCCGACGGCGTAGGCTCTATAGGGCACTGCGACTTAGTGCTGAACGATACTGTAATATCCTACGGTAATTACGATAAAGCGTCCGAGCGACTGTTCGGCGGTATCGGTGACGGCGTACTGTTCAAAGCCGATTTTGACAAATATATAAATTTCTGCGTCTATCACGATTTGCAGATGGTGTTCGATTTCGGCATAAAGCTTACCGAAAAACAGCTCGCCAAGGTAAGAAAGGGCATAGCAAAGCTCGAGCGTAACGTTACTCGTTGGAAGCCGCCGTATCAGCTTGCATTTGAAAACAACCCCACCGCCGATATTTCGGATTTTGACGATTATTGCAGCTCGCTGTGGAACGGCACTCACGCGCATTTCTATAAGTTCAAAAGCGGCAGATTTAAAACGTATTTCGTAATGAGTACAAACTGCGTTTTCCTTGCGGATTACATTCTCAGCAAGGCGGGAACGGATATAGTAAAGACCGCAGGCATAATCACCCCCGGCGACTATTACGACTATATGCAAAGTGAATATGCCCTCCCCGGCGGAATAGTGATAACCCGTGACATCTACAGTAAATATAACGTTTTACCGGCTGAAACTTAAGTGAAAATCCTTGAACTTGACACGATAGTGTGATATACTACAATAGGACAAGAATTTACATTTACGGGTAATATAAAGATAGTCGCCCGCATTAAGAAAGGACATAATATGAAGCTCAATATCAGAATAACCTCAGCGATCCTGACTTGCGCCACAATACTCGCATCAGTCTCTGCCTGCTCATCACAGGATACAAGCTCGCAGAACAGCAAGAGCGAAAGCAGCGCTGTGCAGAGCAGTGCCACAGAGAGCACAGACAGCTCCTCGACCGACAGCACATCGGAAAGCGAAAGCTCCTCTGACAGCAAGGAGAGCACCGACAGCTCGGTTTCTTCCACCGACCCCGCAGCATCATCGGAAAGCGACAAGCCTGTCGGCGTAGACGGTGTTCAGACAAACGGTCAGCTTGTCGTTGATATAGACGGTCACACATGGGGCATTTCGCTTTACGGCGGCGGTGACGGCGCAAACTATGCTGCCTACCTTAACGAGTTCAAGGAAAAAGTCGGCTCATCGGTAAACGTATTCAATATGGTAGTACCGACAGCGGGCGCATATTACCTCCCCGCAGGCTATGAAAAATACAACGCAAGCCACCGTGACTCTATAAACAGCATAGCAAACAAGCTTGTGAATGTTATCAATGTTGACGGCTATGCCGCACTTGAGGCACACACAAATGAGTACATCTATACCCGTACCGACCACCACTGGGAACCCCTCGGCGCATACTATGCGGCAAAAGCTTTCTGTGATATCGCACAGACACCCGCAAAGGAGCTTTCGACCTACAAGACAGAAACCATAGACGGCTTTGTCGGTACAATGTACGCGTTCACAGACTACAACGAACGTATCAAGAACGACCCCGACACATTCACCTACTATATCCCCTCTACAGAGTACACTGCGACCTACTACACGACCGACTTCAAGGTTGACGAGCAGTTCACGCAGTTCCACAGCATATTTGTAGACCAGCCCGCAAGCGGTGCATATTCGACATTTATGGGCGGCGACCGGAAGATAGTAAAGATAGAAACCGCCAACAAAAACGGCAGAAAGCTCTGCATATTCAAGGACAGCTACGGCAACGCCGAAGTTCCTTTCTATGTAGACTCATTTGAAGAAATATATGTCTGCGATATCCGTTACTTCGACCTCTATGCGCCCGACTTCATCAAGGAAAACGGTATTACGGACGTTCTGTTTACAATGTGCACATTCTCTGCAGTAGGCGAAAACGCAGAGGGAATAAAGAACAACCTGCTTTCAGAATAAACGCAGTGTTCCGAAAGGAGGAGCGATATGCAAAAGCTCCCGAAGATAACAGCACTTACACTGATAGTTTCAATGCTCGCCTGCGGCTGCTCCGATATTATCCCCGAAAGCGGCTCGAACAGTAAAGATACATCCGCATATACCTTAGCCCCCGACCCGGTATCATCTGAAGCTCCCCCGGACACAGAAAACGACGAACCCGAGCCGCCCGACACCTCTGCCCCCGAAACATCGGTGCCGGAAACATCTGCTGCGGAAACATCGGAAGAAACCGCCGCGTCAAAACCCGAAACGAGCCCCGACAGCTCCTCAGCCGCAACATCTTCCCCCGAAAGCTCCGTCCCCGTAAGCAACAGCGATATAAACAGCTACAGAGCGATAGGCGACAACGGAATATTAGTTGCGGGAATGGATAACCACTACCGCGGGATTATGTTCTACGGCGGCACATACGGCTACTGCGACCAATACGTCACGGACGTGAAGTCGTTTCAGGCGGCGCTCCCCGAGGTATCGGTATATTCCATGGTTATACCGACCTCTGTCGATTTCTATAACCCTACAGAGTATAAGGGCTACACCGAGCTTCAGAAGGATAAGATAGATTATATCGAAAGCGAGCTTAAAAATACAGGCGTAACCAACGTCAGCGTATACGATACGCTTTCAAAGCACACGTCCGAGGAGATATATTCAAGGACCGACCACCACTGGATGCCGCTCGGCGCATATTATGCCGCACAGGTGTTCTGCAAGACAGCCGGCGTAAAAGTCCCCGATATCAAAAACTACCGCAAGGAAACCTGCGGCGGCTATGTCGGCTCAATGTATTACTATTCGTCCGATGAGCACCTGAACAACGACCCCGAAACCTATGCGGTCTACTATTCCCCGAATGAGGATAAGCTGAAAACCACATATTACGACCGCTATTACAGCAACGGCTATGACAGCAACCTTTTCCTTTGCGACAACGCAAGCTATTACTACCTGTCGTTTTTAGGCAGTGACGACCTCATCGCACACATAAAGACCAACGCAAAGACAGGCAGAAACTTAGTCGTGATAAAGGAAAGCTACGGCAACGGACTTATCCCGTTCTTCACCGAGAGCTTTGATGATATCTATGTGCTTGACCTGCGCTACTGCGAGGTAAACGCGATCGATTTCTGTAAAAAGGTCGATGCGACCGATCTGCTGTTTGCAAACTGCGCCTATACCGTAGCAGGCGGCAACTGCGACTATTTCTCATATATAAGAAACATCTGAAAATTGTCGTTTGAATAACGTTGTATATCAGCAGTGGTATGGATAGCAAAAATAACAACAAGAATTATTCGTAGGGGAGGGGCTATATGTACTTTTTTAGTTTTGCGTCCTTGCAAAACTTTTGGTACATACTTTAGGCATCCTTGCCTAACTTGCCCCTCCCGCAAAACAAGCACTACAATTGCTTTTTACATCGAATGTCTTATTAAGCTAAATTTATTTTAAGGACACACCTATGAAAGAACTTGAATACCCCTTCGACAGCGGTTATCTGCTGAAAAAGAAACGCTCTATAAAAAAACAGCTCCTGTCTGACGGCAGTGTGCGTATAAAGAAAAAAATCGCCGTTCTCGGCGGTTCGACAACGAACGACATCATAAATATGCTGGAGCTGTTCCTGCTGAATTACGGCATTGAGCCGACCTTCTATGAGTCGGAATACAACCGCTACTGGCAGGACGCAGTATTCGGAAACGAGGAGCTCGACAGCTTCTCTCCCGACCTTATCTTCATTCACACGTCCAACCGCAACATACTGAAATACCCTGCAATAACCGACAGCAAGGAGCAGACAGACGCGCTTTTTACCGAGCAGATGAAGTATTTTGAAACAATGTGGGAAAAGATAGCCGAGCGTTATCACTGTCCCGTAATCCAGAATAACTTTGAACAGCCGTATTTCCGCCTTATGGGCAACCGTGACGCGTTCGACTGCCGCGGCAGAGTGAATTTCATAAACAGGCTCAACACTGCGTTTGCGGACTATGCCGCGTCGCACGAGAGCTTCTATATCAACGATATAAACTATGTCAGTGCCTGCTACGGCATTGACAAGTGGAGCGAGCCGTCCTACTGGCATTTATACAAATACGCTATGTGCGTACCCGCTATACCCGACTTTGCTTTCAACTTAGCCGCTATTGTAAAATCCGTATTCGGCAAGAATAAGAAAGCGCTTGTGCTCGACCTTGACAATACGCTCTGGGGCGGAGTAGTGGGTGATGACGGCGTTGACGGTATAGAAATAGGACAGGAAACCCACATGGGACAGGTCTATGCCGAATTTCAGAAGTATCTCGGACTTGTAAAAGACACAGGCGTAATGCTCACCGTCTGCTCAAAAAACGATGAGGAGAACGCCCTCGCGGGACTTAACCACCCGGAGGGAAGCTTAAAGCCCGATGATTTCATAATGATAAAGGCAAACTGGGACAACAAGGACAGGAATATAGAGGCTATAGCGACAGGACTCAACATAGGACAGGACGCGCTCGTATTCCTTGATGACAATCCCGCCGAACGCGCGATAGTTTCCGCACAATTGCCTACAGTAGCCGTTCCCGAAATGGAACGCCCCGAGGATTATATAAGAGTGGTAGATCGCTCACGCTTCTTTGAGATAACCGCTTTTTCAAGCGATGATTTAAAGCGTAACGAAATGTACAAGGAGAATGCGGTAAGAGCCGCACAGCAGGCACAGTTCTCAGACTATGGCGAGTATCTTAAAAGCCTTGATATGGTCGGCGTAATTGACGACTTCCTGCCGATATATCTTCCGCGCATAACACAGCTTACAAACAAGAGCAACCAGTTCAACCTCACCACAAAGCGCTTTACAACAGCCGAGATGGAGCAGGTATTCGCAGATGACAGCTATATAAGACTGTACGGCAGGCTTGCCGACAAGTTCGGTGACAACGGCATTGTATCTGTAGTTATCGGTAAGGTAAACGGCGATACGCTTGATATAGATCTATGGCTGATGAGCTGCCGTGTATTAAAGCGTGATATGGAATACGCGATGCTCGACAGCCTTTGCGAAAGAGCAAAACAGCGCGGACTTAAGACGGTAAAGGGCTACTATTACCCCACCGCAAAGAATAAGATGGTAAAGGAGCTGTACAGCGACTTCGGATTTACGAAAATCAGCGAGGACGCGGACGGCAACACCGTATGGGAGCTTGAGCTTTCGGGCTATAAGCCTAAGAATAAATATATCACTGTAGAAAGGAACAAATAACATGAGCGAGCAGGAAATTTACGACAGATTAAACGAGGTTTTCAGAAACGTATTTGACGATGACGAGATCACCGTAGACGCAGGTACGACCGCAGACGATATTGAGGACTGGGACAGCCTTGAACACATCAACCTTATCGCGGCTGTAGAAGATGAATTCGGTGTCCGCTTCAAGATGGGCGAGGTTTCATCAATGAAGAACGTCGGCGAAATGGTCGACATAATAAAATCCAGAGCCTGAGCGGGTGGCTGAAAGCCACTGTAAATTCGCCGTGCGGCAATGTGCCGCTTCAAGTTCCGCCGTTCCGACAGTCGGCAATTTGCACAATCTCCGTTATCGGCGGTAACAATGTGTACTGCATATTCGTTGAACGGCACACTTTTTGGCGCTTATACAACTGAATTTTCACAGACAAAGGCGATGATTTTTCACCGCCTTTTAAAATGTTACGGAATAATCCGACAAAAGTTCTTTCCGAATCGTTATACTTATGAGAGGAGCAGTATCATAATATGCCGGAACAGAATTCACAGGAGTGGTTCGAGTCATTCTACAGCCGGAACTATAAGCTTATCTATCGTATCTGCTTTACTTATATGAAGAACAGTGCCGATGCCGAAGATTGCACAGAAGATGTATTTGTCAAGGTCTTCACAGGTGATTTTACTTTTAATGATGAAGACCACGAAAAGAAATGGCTGACGCTTACCTCAATGAATTTATGCAAGGACAGATTGAAACATTGGTGGCGTAAAAAAACAGATATTGACGAGTGTCCGGAGATAAAGGACGAGAACGCACCGCAGACAGATGAAACTCTTGAAATTGTGATGCAGTTGCCGACAAAATACAAAGATGTCGTATATCTGCATTACTACATGGATTACAAGACGGACGAAATAGCCGTAATGCTCGGCAAGCCGCCGTCTACGATCCGAAATTATTTAAGCGAGGCACGAGCCTTGCTGAAACGCAGGTTAGGAGGGTGAGAAAGTGGACGATAAAATAAAGAAATCAATTGACAACATTGAGCCTGACGACAGCGCAAAAGAGCGTATGTATGCCAACATCATGAAAAAGGCTCAACAGCAGAAGACCGAAGAAAGTCCCAAGAGAAAAACGGCACTCAGATTTATAAACTATGCCCTGCCTGTAGCCGCTTGCCTGTGTATTGCCGTCTTTACGACGGTTTTATTCAAAAACAATGTACCAGTTGAAAGCAGTGACAGCGAACCGCTTGTACAGGTGACAGCACCTCCGCAGTACGAGCAGACAGCACCCGATACATCGGGAAAAGAAAGCTTTGAGCAGATTGCTCCATTGCCGTCTATGCCGGCAGATTCAACAGATATCACCTACAGCGTATATGACAGTGTTGCCTGTGCTGCTTTTACATCGGGCGGACATAATTATCTGCTGTATGCCGAAAAAGACAGAGTGATCGGACCTTTCGGCGACAAGAGATCAAGTGAAAAAATCACTTATGGAAATGGAACAGAGGCAGTGCTTACTGTTTTTGACGACGGTTCGGTACTGACAACGCAAGTCAGCTGGAACAACGGAGATATACATTATTATCTTTGCAACAGTGATAACGCTGACAGCGAAACAGTGAAAAAAACGGCAGAAATGATGACAGAATAACAATCATATAAGCTCTTCTCAGATGTCGGGAAAATTTTTTAAAAATTTTCCCGACATTTTCTCTTTCTCGATCGTTATATATACAGAAGCGTAAAAAAGAACAGCGTACGGGTTCGGACTTTACGGTTTCTGTAGTTTTATAGATCGACAATGAAGGAGAAAATAAAAATGAAAAAGTTTACAGTTATACTTATGGCTCTGGTAATGGCATTCATCTGTGCCGCTTGCAGTAACACAAACAAAAACGCATCAAACAACAATTCCGGCAACACAAGCTCATCGTCCGACACAAAAAAAGATGACAACAAAACAACAGCAAAACCGATAACAAGAATAATAGCAAGACCGATAACAAGACCGATGTAAAGGCAACGACCGATGAAATTGAAAAGAAGATCGCCGATGCAGTAGGCAAGGACAATTACCTTTGTGATACGGAGATTGATAAGGACACAATGACTAATTACTACGGTCTTGATATGACCAAGGTCGAAAGCTTTACCGCAAAGCAGAATTCAATCTCAAGTGTAAATCCCGATACCGTTGTAATTCTTAAAGTAAAAAACGGTTATGCAGGAAAAGCGGTCGAAGCACTCAATGAGTCTTTCTCACAGATGGTGGATTACATCCGTCAGTACCCTTTCGGCACGCAGAAAGTCATGAACGCAAGGATATATCAGAGCGGCAACTATGTAATGTACATTCTTGCCGGAGCAAGCTATGACGGTGAAGATTCCGATGCCGAAGTAAAGCTTGCGAAGAGTGAATACGAAAAGATAGATAATGCCGTAAAGAGCATATTCGGTGAAGTCCCGGCAAATGCCGCCATAGTTCCCGAAGAGGACGAAAATTCTTCCGACAACGGCGGACTGATATTAGGCGGCTGATATGGTTTTCTCAGGGCTGACTTTTCTTCTGCTTTTTCTTCCCGCCGTACTGCTTGTATATTTTGTCGTTCCGAAACGCTTTAAAAACGCTGTACTCTTTCTTTTCAGCCTTCTTTTCTATGCGTGGGGAGAACCTGTATATGTTGCTCTTATGCTGTTTTCGACAGTCCTCGACTTTTCGTGCGGAAAAGCGGTTGACAGATACAGAGGCACACCAAAGGCGAAAATCGGGCTGTTGGTTTCGGTTTTTGTAAATTTGGGATTGCTCTGCCTGTTTAAATATACGGATTTTTTCATCACAACAATAAACAGTATAGCAGGCACAGTTATTCCACTGCTCAACCTGCCTCTCCCTATCGGCATATCATTCTACACATTCCAGACTATGAGTTATACTATAGACGTTTACCGCGGGGATGCCAAGGTACAGAACAATATAATTTCATTCGGCGCATACGTTTCGCTCTTCCCTCAACTTATAGCAGGACCGATAGTCCGTTATCAGACAATAGCCGATCAGATAAACGAGCGTACACATTCGTTTGATAAATTCGGTGACGGAGTAAAACGTTTCACTGTAGGACTTGCAAAGAAAGTGCTCCTCGCCAATAATATTGGCTTACTCTGGAGCACTGTATCAAAGATCGATGTTTCGCAACTGAGCGTAGTATCGGCGTGGCTCGGTGCAATAGCCTTTGCTTTTCAGATATATTTTGATTTTTCCGGATATTCGGATATGGCAATAGGACTGGGCAAGATATTCGGCTTTGACTTTCTTGAAAACTTCAATTATCCGTATATCTCAAAGAGCGTAACGGAATTTTGGCGGCGCTGGCATATTTCGATGGGAACGTGGTTCCGCGATTATGTGTACATTCCTCTGGGCGGCAATCGCAAAGGCTTTGCCGTGCAGATAAGGAATATCGCTGTTGTATGGCTACTTACTGGCTTCTGGCACGGGGCAAGCTGGAACTATGTGCTGTGGGGCGTCTTTTACGGGATCCTGCTGATAATCGAAAAGCTTTTCCTCCTGAAATATCTGAATAAAGCACCACCCTTTGTAGGTCATATCTATGCGGTTATCTGCATTCTTATCGGCTGGGTGTTCTTTGCCTTTGAAGACATATCGCAGGGACTTGATTATCTGAAAGTCATGTTCGGCGGTGCGTCTGCATTTATTACAAATGAAACGCTGTATCAACTGATTTCATACCTTCCGTTACTGCTTATCTGTCTTGTTGCCTCTACCCCCGTCGGAAAAATCCTGTACAGTAAGCTGAAAGAACTAAAAAACAACAAGCTGACAAGTCTTGTTAGCATTTCGGGTATGCTTGCCGTAACAGTGATTTCAACAGCGTATCTGATAAGCGGTTCGTACAATCCGTTCCTGTATTTCCGTTTCTGAGGAGGTGTCGGAAAATATGGAAAACAAATTAGTATCAATGCTTTTCTGCCTTCTGCTTATAAGCGGACTTGTCATAAGTATTGCCACACCCGATAAGGACTATTCGGCAAGCGAAAAAAGGCAGCTTGAGCAGCTGCCGTCAATATCTGCCGATAAAATATTTTCGGGTGAGCTTTCAACCGATATAGAAAAATATCTTGCCGATCAGTTCCCCGCCCGTGACAGCTGGGTAACAATTAAAACCGTTTCGGAGATAGCTCTCGGCAAAAAAGAAATATCGGGTGTTTACTTTGCAAAAGACGGTTATCTTATTGATAAAACAGATGTTAATGTAAACGAACAGGTCAGATCCAATATATCCGCACTTGTAAAGCTGTCGGACAAGCTGAAACGCGACGGCATAAATATGAAGGTTATGCTTGTGCCGACTGCTGATCAGATCCTTTCGGATAAACTGCCTGTGTTTGCTTCCGTCTGTGAACAGCACAAAGTGATTGAGTATGCAAAAAATCAGGGACTTGATACGGTGGATGTGACTGATATTCTGAAATCGCACAGCAATGAATATATCTACTACAAAACCGATCACCACTATACAAGCCTCGGTGCATACTACTGTTATTCACAGTGGAAAAGCGACAAAGGGCTGACAGCTTCTCCTCTCTCTTCATGGAAGAGCGAAACGCTCTGCGATAACTTCCGCGGAACGACTTATTCCAAAGTAAATTATCCTTTCGCGCCGTATGACACAATAACGGCTTATTACAAGCCGTTACAGCATAAGGTAAACTACAACAACGGTGCATATGTTACCAACAGCATATATGAAAGAAAGTATCTCGACACGACCGACCAATATGCCGTTTTCTTCAATTCAAATCAGCAAACCACGGTAATAAACGGCAGTGGTAACGGAAAACTGTTGATACTTAAAGATTCGTATGCCAATACCTTTTCGCAATTTGTTGTTGATGAGTACAGTGAAACTCATATGATTGACCCAAGGTTTTTCAGAACCTCAGTCAGCAAATACATCAGTGACAACGGTATAACCGAAGTGTTGGTTTTATATAACATATCGGGTTTTTCTACTGATAAAAATGTGGTGAAAATAAGTTAAACTATCCCTGCTTTGCCTTAAAATTTCTGCCATACTCATTTTCTCTCCTTAAAAAGTAAGCGGTAATCCTTCCACAAAGCGGCAAAGCATTGACATATATAACAGGTGCAGACACTTTCCTCTCTCTTGTCTGCACCTGTTCTTTATTTATAATTTTTATTTGCTGAGTCGGATTATAAAATTGCAAAGCAAAAGCCGCAAAGCACAAAAACAATTTAATCCAAAACTGTTTCGTTCGGTTTATACAGCAACAGCCACGACTTTTCGCCGTGGCTGTTAATTATATTCTCTCACGCCATATCAAACAGATTGATAACCTCGATCCCCTTAGAATTCGCCATTCTCACCGTCTGACCCGTGCCGCTTCTGGCAATGTTCTCATCATAATAGCACACACAGCCGTCGGCGAGCTCCACCATTCGCGCATTACGCTTTTTCATACACTCCTTGGTGTACTGTGAGCCGATATACTCAATATCGTCAGCCGCCATAAGTATACCGTAGAACTCCTGCTTGTCGTTGTAGCTCCAGTTCTTTGTCTGCTCCTCATTTGAACAGGGGAGTATAAGATGAAGCTTTATATCGAGCGCCTTGCGCTTTTTAAGGTAAAGCACCATATGCGCGCACATTGTATCAAAACCGAGCGCGCCGCCGCAATAAAAATCGGTCACGCCACGCTTTACAAGTCCGCATATCGTGCTGTCGAGAAGTGTCTTAAGACCGTACATATCCGCACATTCTATCTTACGGTGTCCGGTAAAGCAGACAGATGTCATTGCAAAGCCCCCTTTTAAACATATTATAAATTCAATGCCGTAGCTTACATATTTGTTCGCGTTTTGCGAAGCTTTCCTCTCCGCAAGAAATAATATCGTCAACTTAAGATGAAACAACGCCAAAAACAATTACCGCTCTGACAAGGTGTTAATAATTTCGTGAGTGTATCAATACAACTGCATTATCACCGAAACTTCCAAAAAACGCACTATCCTGAGATATCTGTACAGTCCCCCGGGTCGAACAGAGCGCCAGCGTCCCGCTTACGGCGACTTTTAAAACGCAATCGTTTGTGTGTCTTATCGCCAACACCCCTTTATGGCAGAAGAGGAGAGAGGTCAGGAAAGAGGGAGCCACGAGGGAGAAAACCTAAGGGGAGAGGGGAAAGCGCCTTTGGAGCGCCTTTCCCTCTTCCCTTGGGTTGTCTTCCTCGTACATAGTAGCAACGTTATCGCACAGAATAGCGAACCCGAGAAGTGCTATCCAGAAAACAGAACTATCGGTAGCATACTACCGTTTCCCGCACCGATATCAGAATAAAATTCTTAAGTTAATTCTATCAACCTTAAACAACAAAAAAGAAAAATAAGCCGTATCTGCGTTTAACAAATACGGCTGATTATGCTAAAGCAAGATGTAAGATCAGTCAACCTTTTCTTCGATGAACTTAACAATGTCACCGACAGTCTTGATCTTCTCAACCTGATCATCGGGGATCTCGATGTCGAACTCTTCTTCAAAGCTCATAACGAGGTCAACAACGTCAAGTGAGTCAGCGCCGAGGTCATCTGTGATGCTTGCGGCTTCTGTAACCTTGTCTTCTTCAACGTCGAGCTGGTCAACGATTATCTTCTTTACCTTATCAAATACCATTTGAAATCTCCTCCGTGTTTTGTAAAAGAAATTTTCTTTCGTTAATATTATACGGCATTACGCCGAAATAATCAAGTCGTATTTACAACAAATACATTAAAAAAATGTCTAAATTTGCAGGGTTTATTTTTACACTTTGCACAACTTTCAAGCGCTTTCCGAAAGCTTTTGCAATACCGTTCAAAATAATAAACACGCATTAGCATATTACCACCGCCGGTAACGCAAGTCACACAAACCGCCGACATTCAGAACGGCGAATTGTCAGCGGCGACCCGCCGCCCGCTCACTCGGAGAATACGCCGATTTTGCGGAACTTTTTGTAGCGGTTGTCGAGAAGCGTCGGGATATCAAGCTTTGACAGCCTTTCAACCGCACTTATAAGATATTCCGAAATATTATCCGCCGTCTGCGCAGGGTCGGTGTGAGCACCACCCACAGGCTCGGGGATTATCTTGTCGCATACACCGAAGTTGTACAGATCATCTGCGGTGATCTTCATAAGATCTGCCGCTTCCTTTTCTCTTGAAGGGTCTTTCCACAGGATAGATGCAAAGCCCCTCGGCGAAATTACCGAGTATAAAGCGTGCTCAAGCATCGCAAGCTCATCGCATACCGCAAGAGCCAGCGCACCGCCGCTGCCGCCTTCACCGAGCACTACCGATATAACAGGTGTCTTCAGCGTCATAAACTCGGCTATGTTCTTTGCTATAGCCTCGCCCTGACCTCTCTTTTCAGCCTCTACGCCGCAGAATGCACCGGGCGTATCTACAAAGCAGATAACAGGTCTGTGGAACTTCTCCGCCTGATATGCAAGCCTGAGCGCTTTTCTGTAGCCCTCCGGGTGCGGCATTGAGAAATTCGACTTCTTGTTTTCCTCTAAGTTTCTGCCCTTTACCTGCGCTATAACCGTAACAGGTGTGCTGTTAAGCGTTGCTATACCCGACATTATAGCCGCATCGTCACCGTAGTGACGGTCACCGTGAAACTCGGTGAAATGATTGAATATAGCGGGTATATAGTCATTTACCGTCGGACGGTTCTTTTCTCTTATTATCTCAAGATGCTGTGTAGCAGTCATATTCGACATTGTTTCTTACCGTCCTTTCAACCGTGCTGCCAGTTAGCACCGATTTTTTTATAGTTATGCAGTCTTAGTATATTCGACAGTGTCTTACGCATAGAACGTCTGTCCGCTATCGCGTCTACAAAGCCGCTTTCAAGCAAAAATTCCGCCGTCTGGAAGTCGTCGGGCAGCTTCTGCTTTATAGTATCCTGGATAACACGTCTGCCCGCAAATCCTACAAGCACCTTAGGCTCGGCAAGGATTATATCGCCAAGGCTCGCAAACGATGCCGTAACACCGCCTGTCGTGGGGTCGGTAAGCACCGTGATATAAAGTCCGCCCGCGTCACTGTGACGTTTAACCGCACCGCTGGTCTTTGCCATCTGCATAAGAGAGATTATACCCTCCTGCATTCTCGCACCGCCCGATGCCGTAAACAGTATAACAGGGAGCTTATGCTCGGTGGCATACTCAAACGCTCTTGTTATCTTCTCGCCGACAACACTGCCCATGCTCGCCATCATAAAGTTTGAGTCCATAATGCCGATGACCGCACGGTAACCTCTTATCGTGCATTCGCCCGTAACAACAGCGTCCTTAAGTCCGGTGTTGTCCTGCATACCCTTTATCTTCTTCTCGTAGTCGGGGAAGCCGATAGGGTTTAATGACACCATGTTTTCGTCAAACGGCTTGAAGCTGTCCTTGTCGACCGTTATGTCAAGACGTTCCTTGGCGGAAAGTCTTGCGTGATAGTTGCACACGGGACAGGTCTTCTTGCGCTTTTCGAACTCGTCCATGTAAAACACGTTCTGACAGCGCGGACATTTGAACAGCAGGTCCTTGGGTATTTCGGGGGCAGGGGTCTGCGCCTCGTCCTTCTGTTCCTCGTTAAAACGGTCCTTGACCATTTTAAACAGATCTTCTAACAATTAAAGCACCGCCTTTTCGTTTGCTTGTGGCATTATCAATAATTCGTCAGATCCTTGCGGTTGAGGAAGCCTATATCGAAATTGCCGCTTTCGACATCCTCGTCACGCAGGAGATTAAGCTGAAAATCAATGTTGGTGTTGATACCCTCAATGAGAAATTCGGAGAGTGCGACCTTCATCTTCTGTATAGCCTCTTTCCTGTCCTCACCCTTTACAAGCACCTTTGCTATCATGCTGTCATAGTAGGGGGGTATCTCATAGCCCTGATATACCGCCGTATCAATACGCACGCCGAAACCGCCGGGCATATGGATTGACTTTATCTTACCGGGGCAGGGGCGGAAGTTGTTCTTGGGCTCTTCCGCATTTATGCGGCACTCGATAACATGACCCGTGAGCTTTATATCCTCCTGCTTATACTGCAAGGGGAGTCCTGCGGCAATGTTTATCTGCGCCTTTACAAGGTCAACGCCTGTTACCATTTCGGTTACCGGGTGCTCGACCTGTATTCTCGCGTTCATCTCCATAAAGTAGAAGTTCAGATCCTTATCTACAAGGAACTCTACCGTACCCGCGTTTGCATAACCGCAAGCCTTTGCCGCTCTTACCGCGGCCTCACCCATTCTCTTACGGAGATCTTCCGTCATTATGGGGCTGGGGCTTTCTTCAAGCACCTTCTGGTTGCGGCGCTGTAACGAGCAGTCACGCTCACCGAGATAAATTACATTTCCGTGCTCGTCCGCAAGGAGCTGTATCTCAACGTGGCGGGGGTTTACTATAAACTTCTCGATATATATATCATCGTTTGCAAAGAACTGTTTAGCCTCCTGCTTTGCGGCGGTCATTGCCGCTTCAAGCTCCTCGGGCTTTTCAACAAGTCTTATGCCGCGTCCGCCGCCGCCCGCACTCGCCTTTACCATTATAGGATAACCGATCCTTGCGGCGATCTCCTGAGCCTCTTCAAGCGTTTCAACAACACCGTCCGAGCCGGGTACTACAGGAACGTCATTTTCTATCATTGTTTTCTTTGCGTTTGCCTTGTCGCCCATAGCGTCCATAGCGTCAGCGCCCGGACCTATGAATTTAATTCCGCACTTGTCGCAAAGACGTACAAAGTGGCTGTTTTCGGAAAGGAAACCGAAGCCGGGGTGAATTGCCTGCGCGCCTGTTATCTCACACGCGGCAAGCAGTGCCTTTGAATTAAGATAGCTGTCCTTTGACGGAGCAGGTCCTATACATACCGCCTCGTCCGCTATCTGCGCGTGGAGCGCCGTCTTGTCGGCTGTAGAATATACCGCGACAGTCTTTACTCCAAGCTCTCTGCACGCACGGATTATTCTTATAGCAATCTCGCCTCTGTTGGCGATGAGTATCTTATTGAACATACAGCGTTTGCCTTCCGTTACTTGATAGCAAAGGTGATCTCTGCGGATACCGCTTTTTCACCGTTCACCGTTGCAAGTGCCTTGCCGACACCGATAGGACCTTTTACCTTTATTATCTCGACTTCGAGCTTTAAAAGGTCGCCGGGTACTACCTGTCTTCTGAACTTAGCGTCCTTGACGCCGCCGAACAAACCTATCTTACCCTTGTTTTCAGGGAGTGCAAGCATTGCCACTGCGCCTGCCTGCGCAAGCATCTCAAGCATAAGTACACCGGGGACTACAGGATATCCGGGGAAGTGTCCCTTGAACCAGAACTCGTCCTCTTTCATATACTTTGTGGCAACCACACGCTGACCGGGTTCCATCTCTTCGATAGTATCTATAAGCAGAAACGGATCTCTGTGAGGGATTATCTCCATTATCTGCTCTTTATTCATAAGTGACATATACAGTCCTCCGTTATTCTATTATGATGAGCGGCTGACCGAACTCCACAGCCTCTCCGTCCTTTACAGCGATCGACTTTACCGTACCCGATACATCAGCCTGTATCTCGTTCATTACCTTCATACTCTCAACTATGCAGACCGTATCGCCCTCGTTTACCTTATCGCCGACCTTTACAAAAGGCGGCTTTGTGGGAGAGGGGGCAGAGTAGAATGTACCCACGATAGGGCTCTTTATGCTCTTGCCTGTATCGGCAGGTGCTGCCGCGGGAGCTGTCTGCGGTGCTGATATCGCAGCTGCGGGAGCGGCCGCCATAGCCATAGGAGGCATTGCAGGCATCACAGGAGGTGCGGGAGGGGGATTTTTCTGACCAAGCTCGATCTCAAACTTGTCGTTCTTTACATACATATAGGACAGACCGCTGTCCTTCATAATACCGATGAATTCCTTTACAGCATCGGTAAGCGAATTAGTTTCAAACTGCATATTGTGTCAACCTTTCTCTCAGTCCTCTACGGGAGCAAATGCTATACAAGCGTTGTGACCTCCGAAGCCGAGCGAGTTGCTGAGCGCGCCTGTTATCTTCATATCTCTTGTGCCCTCGGGAACATAGTCGAGGTCGCATTCGGGGTCTGCCACCTTTAAGCCTAATGTACGGTGTACCTTGCTGTTCTTTATCTGAAGAGCGCAGGCTACAGCTTCAACACCGCCTGCCGCACCTAAAAGGTGACCTGTCATCGACTTTGTGGAGTTGATGACCATATTCTTTGCGTGTTCGCCGAACACCAGCTTTACAGCGGCTGTTTCGGTCTTATCGTTCATCGGAGTTGATGTGCCGTGTGCGTTTACATAGTTGAAAGTTTCGGGCGCTCTGCCTGATTCCTTTACCGCAAACTCCATAGCCTTTGCGCCGCCTCTGCCCTCGGGGTCGGGGCTTGTTTCGTGATAAGCGTCGCAGGTCGCACCGTAACCGGTAACCTCGGCATATATGTTTGCGCCTCTTGCCTTTGCGTGCTCATATTCTTCAAGAATTACGATACCGCTGCCGTCGCCGAGAACGAAACCGCTTCTTTCTGCGTCAAAGGGAATGCTTGCTCTGTCAACATCTGTTGACTTTGTAACGGCGTGCATATTGTTGAAACCTGCATAAGCAAAGCCGATCGAGCACTTTTCTGTACCGCCCGCTATCGCAACGTCCATATAGCCGTTCTTTATTGCATGGAACGCTTCGCCGATAGCGTGTGTACCGCTTGCGCAAGCGGATACTGTACAGTAGTTTATACCCTTGAAGCCTGTACGGATAGCGACCGTACCTGCCGCCATATTACCTATCATCTTCGGGATAGTGAATACGGAAACTCTCTTGTTGCCCTTGTTGTGGTATGCAAGTAGCTCTTCCTGTGTTGTTTCCATACCGCCGATACCCGAGCCGATTATAACGCCGCATCTGTAAGGATCAAGATCCTTGAAGTCGCTTCCTGCGTCCTTTAACGCCTTATCGGCCGCATATACGGCATACTGTGTGATGATATCTGTACGGCGCAGCTCCTTCTTGTCGAAAAGTCCCTCTGCGCTGAAGTCCTTTACAGAAGCCTTTACATTGAGCTCTTCGCTCTGACCGGGGAACCACTGCTCAAGTGTGAAGCCGTGCTTGCCCTCCATAAGACTGTTCCAGAATTCTTCCTTGGTGTTTCCTATAGGGCTTACCACGCCCACACCGGTAATTACAACTCTGCTCATTTTTTGTATTTCCTTTCGTGGCTTGTCTTTACATTGATAAGCCGCCGCTTATCTCTATTACCTGACCTGTTACATAGCTTGCGTCCTTTGAAGCGAGGAATGATACAACGCCTGCTATCTCCTCGACCTCACCGCATCTGCCCATAGCTATCTGCTTTACCATAGCGGCTCTGAGCTCCTCCGAAAGAGCGTCTGTCATAGCCGTGTGGATAAAGCCGGGGGCTACCGCGTTACAGGTAACGTTTCTCGGACCGAGTTCCTTGGCGGTGGTCTTTGTCATACCTATGATAGCCGCCTTGGTAGCGGAATAGTTCATCTGACCGGGATTGCCGTAAAGACCCGCTACACTAGCAAGGTTAATAATTCTGCCGCTGCGCTGTTTCATCATAACAGAGCCTGCGAACTTTGTCATATTGAACACGCTCTTCTGATTTACCGCAACAACGAGGTCGTAATTCTCTTCGCTCATTCTTACAAGCAGACCGTCGCGTGTGATACCCGCGTTGTTGACAAGCACGTCAACACTGCCGAAATCAGCCTTTACGCTCTTTACAAAAGCCTCACACTGATCGTACTTTGATACGTCTGCGATGTACTTTTCGCACTTTACGCCTTCTGCTTTTATCTTGTCGATTATGTCGTTGTTTTCAAAGCAGCTCTCGGCGATGTCATTGAGCGCTATGTCATATCCGTCCTTTGCAAGACGCAGAGCTATTGCCGCACCTATTCCTCTTGCAGATCCTGTTATGATAGCAGTTGCCATTTATTTTCTCCTTTGTTTTATCTTACTTGTTCAGCAGCTTTTCAGCCTCTGCGAACATTTCTTCCACTATTTCCTTTGCGGGCTGTACCTTCTTTACCATACCCGCGATAGCTCCGCATAAGAACGAGCCCTCTTCAAGGTTGCCGTCCTGTACCGCCTTACGCAGTGAGCCGAGCGTTATCTGCTCAAACTCATCGGGAGTGATAGTTCCGTTCATCTCGCCGCTTGCGAGCTTCTTTGAGAACTTCGTCTTTACGTTACGGCAGGGGTGACCTGTTGTTCTGCCTGTTACTATGCTGTCCGTATCCTTTGCGTCAACGACCAGCTGTTTATATGTCGGGTGGATCTGACACTCCTCGGCGGCTAAAAATCTTGTGCCTACCTGTACGCCCTCAGCGCCGAGCATAAAGCTTGCGGCAATTCCTCTGCCGTCCGCGATACCGCCTGCGGCGATAACGGGGATAGATACAGCGTCAACTACCTGCGGAACAAGACACATAGTTGTATTTTCGCCGATGTGACCGCCCGATTCTGTTCCCTCTGCGATTACTGCGGACGCACCGCTTCTTTCCATTCTCTTTGCAAGCGCCACACTGGGTACTACCGGAATGACCTTTATGCCTGCATTGTTCCACGCTTCCATAAACTTGCCGGGGTTGCCCGCGCCTGTTGTTATCATCGGAACTTTCTCATCGATAACGAGCTGTGCGAGATCCTCCGCATTGGGGCTCATAAGCATGATGTTTACGCCGAAAGGCTTATCTGTCAGCGACTTTGCTCTTCTTATCTGATCTCTCAGATAGTCGATAGGAGCAGAACCGCCCGCGATTATGCCCACGCCGCCTGCGTTCGATACAGCCGCCGCAAGTGTGCTTTCAGCGATCCACGCCATACCGCCCTGGAATATGGGGTACTTTATACCGAGTAATTTTGTGATCCTTGTTTCCATTGTTTTTATCCTTTCAGCTGTGGATTAGTATTCAAAAATAGTTGCGCCGTAGGTAAGACCTGCACCGAAACCTACAAGGCATATCTTCATGCCGCGCTTAAGTCTGCCCTGACGGTCAAGCTCCGCAAGGCACATAGGGATACACGAGCTTGATGTGTTGCCGTGTGTTTCGAGGTTTGTGAACACCTTGTCAAGATCCACGTTCATCTTCTTGAGTGCGGACTGGATTATTCTTATATTCGCCTGATGGGGGATAACAAGATCTATATTGTCAAGCGATATGCCGGAGTGTCCGCATACATATTCGACCGCATTCGCCATAGCGTCAACGGCGAACTTGTATACCGCCTTTCCGTCCATCTGTAAATAACGCTCCTTGTTCGGAGTGTCTATGATATCCTTAAGGCAGTCGTCACCCCTGAAATAGGGATTGTTCCTGTCATAGAAATTCTTGCAGTAAAGGCTCTGGAGCATATCGCCCTCAGCGCCGGAGTGGCTGTAATATTCCTTGCCCTCTCCCTTTTCGATAACTACCGCACCCGCGCCGTCGCCGAAAAGTATACAGCTTGCTCTGTCGGTATAGTCTATCTGGCTTGTAAGACGCTCGCTTGCTACAACGAGTACAGTCTTGTAGGTGTCGCTTGCAAGGAAGTTTCTTGCAATGTCGACCGCTGTTATAAAGCCTGTGCAGGCTGTGTTTACGTCCATGCAGGCACAGGGCTGTGCGCCGATGAGATTTTGTACAAGGCAGGCCGTATTCGGATAGTAGAAATCGGGTGAGCAGGTGGATACGATTATGCAGTCGATATCCTTTGCTGTCTTTCCCGCACTTTCGAGTGCCGACTTTGCCGCCTCAGCCGCCATCATGAAGTTCGGCTTGTCGGGGCTCATACGTCTTTCTCGGATACCCGTCCTTGTGGTTATCCATTCGTCTGTAGTATCAATGAACTTAGTGAACATTTCATTGGTGACTACGGTTTCGGGGGTATATTCTCCCGTACCCAGTATCGTTATACCGTTCATATCCTTTTCCTTCCGTACGGTGTCCTTGCCGCCGTATTATATATTATTTATTGTTGATTTTATTCTCTTTTTGTTGTATAATAAATCAGTAACTGCGGAGATCATCGTCCGCAAGGCATAGTTACCCCGTAAAGGCAAACGTGCTTATATTTCATTTTACTCTATTTCGGTACTGTTTGTCAACATTTATTTGAGTATTTGTATCATAACAGTGACAAAGCGGGGTAAAACGGGACAGTATATTTCAGAATTTCTGCAATATATAACAAATTATGTCACTTATGTGACATGAAAACATCTTTCAGGGTATAAAGAAGTTTTATTTATCAAAAATATCGGGAGTCGTTCCGGCTATTTGTAGAAAAGCCTGTTTTCATAAAAAATAGAGCAAATTCTCTATCCCTTTAAGAACGCTTTGTGGGCTTTGCGTCCTTGCAAAGCCTTTGGGCGTTCTATCTCGGCATCCTTGCCGAAACCCCAAACCCCTTCCCCACGGCGAAGGGCTGTGTATGCTTGGTTGGCTCTGCATCGTGCAGAGCCTTTGGGCATACACGCCCGGCATCCGTGCCGGGGCTGAATGTGGGGCTGCCGCCCTCACCCTGCTTGGGGCTACGCCCCAAACCCCATTTTTGATAAATCAAATTTTCACAATATTCTGAACGATTTAAATCATAAACCACAAGGAGAAACAGAAAATGGCTGACAAGACAAAAACAATATTCCTTTTTTCGGGACAGGGCTCACAGTATAAAGGCATGGGCAAGGACTTTTACGATACGATACCCGAATGCAAAAAAGTACTCGGGCTCGGCAGTGATATCCTCGGCTTCGACCTTGCCGCTAAGATATTTGACGGTGACGAAAAAGAGCTTTCCCGCACGATAATCTCACAGCCCGCTATACTCGCTATGTCGCTTATGGCGCTTGAAGCCGCAAAGTCAAAGGGCATAGAAGCGTCAGCCGTTGCAGGTCACTCTCTCGGCGAATATGCGGCAATGGCGGCAAGCGGTATGCTGACATACGAAAACGCATTCAAGGCAATAAAGTACCGTAGCGAAGCTATGGACAAGGCGGCTCAGGCTAACCCCGGCGGTATGGCGGCTGTTCTCGGTCTTAAGGCTGATGTTATAGAACAGGCGTGCAGAGAAACAGAGGACGGCGGCGAGTACGTTACTCCCGTAAACTACAATTCGCCCGTACAGACCGTTATCGCAGGTACTGCGGCAGGTATCGAAAAGGCTAAAGAAGTACTTTCGGCAAAGGGTGCTAAGCGTATAGTTCCGCTCGCTGTTTCCGCCGCTTTCCACTCAAAGCTTATGGCAGGCGCATCTGAAGAATTTGCAGAAAAGGCAAAGGATATCCCGTTCAGCGCGCCCTCGATAAAATTCTACTGCAACGTATACGGAAACGAGCTTACCGATTTTTCCGATATGCCCGCTTATCTTGCAAAGCATATCTGCTCACCCGTAAGATTTACCTCCGAGCTTGACGTTATCTCAAAGGACGGATACGATACTTATATTGAGCTCGGTCCCGGCAAGGTGCTCACAGGACTTGTAAAGAAAACGCTTGACGGTGTTACCGCCGTAAACGTAGAAAATCCCGACACGCTTGAAAAGGCGGCAGCACTCTGATGCTGTTTGAAAGCATAACGGCACTCGACCTGTCGATACTCGATTTTATCCATAACACACTTTCAGATCCCGTTATGGATATTATAATGACCTGCCTTACCTACAGCATAGAGTACGGTGCAATGACCATTCTTGTGTTCATCGTTATGATGTGCATAAAAAATATGCGCAAGACAGGCTTTGCGGTCATGGGCGCAACACTCTCGGTACTGCTGTTCGGTGAGCTGATAATAAAGCACCTAGTATGCCGTATGCGTCCGTTTGCGATAAACGGTGCAATAGAGCTCATAATCAAAGCACCGTCCGGATTTTCATTCCCGTCAAGCCACACCGCAACGTGCTTTGCAATGGCAACGGCGATATATCTGTTTCATAAACGACTCGGTGTTGTCGCATATGTCTATGCATCGCTGGTTGCATTTTCGAGAATGTACCTCTATGTGCACTATCCGTCCGACATTATCGGAGGAATAGCGCTCGGCATAGGCTGCGGCATAGGTTCGGCGGCACTGGTAAAGCTTATCTGTAAAAAGATCGATAAGCATAAAGAGCTTAAAGCAGAACAAAAGGAGCAAATACAATGACAGAAAACAAAGTAAATACGTTCGGTATACTGGGACACCCTCTCGGTCATACCCTCTCGCCTCAGATACACACAAGGCTTTTTGAGCTATCGGGCGAGCAGGCGGAATATAAAATTCTCGACACGCCCCCCGAAAAGCTGACAGACAGCTTTGATTACTTCAAAAGTCTTACAGGCTTCAACATTACAATTCCCTACAAGATAGATATAATAAAGATGTGCGACAAGCTTGACGACACCGCAAAGCGCTACAACAGCGTAAACTGCATAGCTAACGTAAACGGCGTTTCTACAGGCTACAACACCGACTGCACCGGCTTTACAAAGGCTGTCGGCGCAATGGGTATGACCCTTACAAACAAGGTTCTGCTTCTCGGTTGCGGCGGTGTCGGCAGAATGATGGCTATCGAAGCTGTCCGTGAGGGCGGCGAGCTGACTATAGCCGTAAGAGAGGCCGATGTTCCCGTAGCAACGGCTTTATGCGAAGAGATAAAGCAGACTTACAATAACGCAAAGGTAAGCCACTGCCTTTTGGCTGATGTAAAGGGCGACTTTGACCTTATGGTAAACGCTACTCCGGTAGGTATGTACCCCAACGTTGACGCAAGCCCGCTTACACAGCAGGCGCTCGATAACATAACTCTTAACGGCTTCTTTGACGCTATCTACAACCCCCGCGAAACAAAGCTTATGAAGATGGTAAGCGACAAGGGCGTTACAAAGGTCAGCGGCGGTATGCAGATGCTCGTATGGCAGGCGGCTGTAGCGCACACAATATGGAGCGGCGCAGAATACACCGCCGAGCAGGTACAGGCTATCTCCGATGAAATGATGAGGCTTGTGTAATGCGCCCCGTATATCTCTGCGGCTTTATGGGCTGCGGCAAAAGCCATATAGGAAGAATGCTCGCAAAAGAATGTACAGCCGTGTTCATCGATCTTGACAGGTACATAGTAAATAATCAGAAGATGACTATCCCCGAGATATTCGCTCAGAAGGGTGAGCCGTATTTCAGAGATCTTGAAGCGCAGTATATAAAGAACTTTAAGGGCAGGACGATAGTTGCCACAGGCGGCGGAGCGATCCTCCGTGACGAAACGGCGGAGTTTGCAAGAGAAAAGGGTATAGTAATATTCCTCAACGCAAGCTTTGACACCTGCTACACCCGCATATACGGCGACACCAACCGCCCGCTTGTAGTAAACAATACAGAAGAACAGCTCAAAGCAATATACGATACCCGCCTTCCGATATACAGGAAAAACAGCACCTACGAGGTAAACGCCAACACGTCCGACAGGATAATCGCAGGTGAAATTATGAAGCTCATAGAGCTTGACGCAAAGACGCACAAAAGGCTGAAAGGATAAATATGTACATTTATAACGCTGCTGTCTTTACTATGGCGGATAAAAACTACGAAAACGGATTTATCCTTATAGAAAACGACAAAATAAAGGCTGTGGGCGATATGTCACAGCTAGAAAGCTTCACCCCCTCCGAGGGCGACATAGATGCAAGGAGCAGAACCGTCTATCCCGGCTTTATAGACGCTCACTCGCACATAGGCGCATGGGAAGACGGACTTGCATTTGAGGGCGATGACGGAAACGAGGATACCGACCCCTCGACCCCTAATCTGCGCGCGATAGATATGATAAACCCGCTCGACCACTGCTTTGAAGAAGCGGCACAGGCGGGCGTTACCTCCGTAGTATGCGGAATGGGCAGTGCAAACCCCATCGGCGGCACATTCCTTGCCATGAAGACCGCTGGCTCAAAGAGGATTGACAAGAGAATTATAAAAAACCCTGTTGCGGTAAAATTCGCACTCGGCGAAAACCCCAAAAACGTATATAAGGATAAGGATACCGCTCCCGTTACCCGTATGGCTACCGCCGCGATAATCCGCGAACAGCTCTACAAGGCAAAGCGCTATCTTGACGATATGATAGACTATGAAAGCTCGGTCGGTACGGACGATGAGGGCGACCGCCCCGAGTATGACGCAAAGTGCGAAGCGCTCATGCCGCTTTTAAAGCACGAAATACCCGCGCATTTTCACGCCCACAGAGCAGACGACATATTCACGGCGATAAGACTTGCCAAGGAGTTTGACATAGATTATGTCATTATCCACGCGACAGAGGGACACCTTATAGCAGACGAGCTTCTTGAGGACAAGACCCGCACGATAGTAGGACCTATAATCAGTGAGCGTTGCAAGCCCGAGCTTCGCAACCATACGATAGCAACGGCAGGCGTGCTGAATAAGGCAGGCGTACCGATGTGCATATGCACCGACCACCCCGTTGTACCCGAGCAGTATCTGCCGCTGTCGGCAGGACTTGCGGTAAGAGGCGGTCTTGACAGGGAAGAAGCGCTGAAAGCGATAACGATATACCCCGCACAGATAACAGGTATAGCCGACAGGGTGGGCAGTATCGAGCCCGGCAAGGACGCAGATATAGTTATCTTTTCGGGAGATCCGCTGTCGGTATGCGACACACCCGACACGGTGATCATAAACGGCAAAGTAATATAAACGGAGGGAATATGTAATGAGTGATATCCGCGAGATAAGCGTTGAGCTTGTTAAAAAGACAGTTGAAGAGCTTTGCGTAAAGGCAAACCTTTATCTGCCCGACGGTATGAAAGAGAAGATAAATTCATGTATCGGCTGTGAGAAAAGCCCGCTGTCAAAGCAGGTGCTCGGCGATATCGTAAGAAATATCGACTGCGCAAAAGAGCTTGAAGTACCGATATGTCAGGACACGGGAATGGCGATAATATTCCTTGAGGTCGGACAGAACGTGCATTTCACAGGCGGAGATCTCACAGACGCGATAAACGAGGGCGTTGCAAGCGGATATGTAAACGGCAAGCTTCGCTTATCGGTAGTCGAAGACCCGCTGGAGCGCAAAAACACAAACAACAACACCCCCGCAATAGTACATACAACTATCGTACCCGGCGACAAGGTGCATATCATGGTAGCCCCCAAGGGCTTCGGCAGTGAGAATATGAGTGCGCTTAAAATGTTCACCCCCTCCGCCACAAAAGACGATATCGTGAATTTTGTCGTTGACACAGTATCAAAGGCAGGAAGCAACCCATGCCCGCCTATAACGGTAGGTGTCGGCATCGGCGGCGACTTTGAGCTGTCCGCCATACTTGCGAAAAAGGCGCTCTGCCGCGACCTGAAAGTCAGAAATCCAAAACCGCTTTACGCCGATATGGAGAGCGAAATGCTCGAAAGGATAAACAAGCTCGGTATAGGTCCGCAGGGCTTCGGCGGTACGGTGACTGCGCTGTATGTAAATATCGAACAGCATCCTACACACATTGCGGGACTTCCCGTTGCGGTAAATATAGGCTGTCACGTTACACGTCATGCCGAGGCTGAGCTGTAATGGGCAAGGGTAAGGTCATAGGCACGGTAACGGCGGCAATAGCGATCCCCGCGGCAGTAGTTGTCGGCGCAATATACATTCTGCCGATGCTCGGCATATCGTCAAGCAACACGCTGTATTACTTCGGCAACGACACGTCAATTTCCGCAGACGGCACAATATCGCTCGGAAAAGAAGAAGTACTCGACTACAGCTCAAAATACTCCGATACAATGTCGGGATATTTCAAATCACAGCTTGACGAGAACGAAACGTATATCTACAACGCGTTTATGTACGCAAGCGAAAACGGCTACAGCGACATATTCCTGCCTGAAGAAGTATTCGATAACGGCAGTTACGACAGATTACAGGAGCTTGAATATGTAATTACGTTTTTAAGCTGTGACAGCCCGTTTGTGGCGCACAATTACACAATAAACAACAAACTGGTCGGAAACATCGAGCAGTTGGCAGGAAAAAACTATCACCACATACAGCTTGAAACGCTCGGCGAGGAATATCTTTCCCGCCGTGAAGCGGCTTACGAAAAGGCAAAATCGGTAATAGCGTCAATTCCATCCGACTGCGATACACAAAAGCAGAAAGCGCAGTATCTGTATAATTACGTTGCGGAAAACTCTGTATATGTTACCGATGGCTACAGCACCAAAAATGTTCCGGTAGCGGACTTACTTATTGACGGCAAGGCGATATGTGACGGATACGCGGATACGGTCACTATGCTTTTCAATATGGCAGGGATAGACTCCGCATCGGCAAACGGCGTAAATAAAAACAAAAACGAGGGACACACCGTAAACTTTGCAAAGCTTGACGGCGAATATTACTACTTTGACGCAAGCGCAGACAGCATAATAAACGAAAAGGGCTTCACGCCTGCTTTCTATTTCGGTATGTCGTGGACAGAAGCTTCCGACAGCTTTACCTTTGCCGACGCATTTGCAAACAGATGCCCGAGATCTGAAAACAGCTTGCTTACGGACAGCATAGACATTGTTATAAGCGACAATTCCGACACAACGACAGAAAAAGCGGCAGAGCTTTTGAAGTCGGGCGAAGATACAGGTATAATCGCAAGGTTTGACGAAAGTATCACTGACGAAGAACGTAAAAGCATAACAAGCGACATCGCAGGAAAGGTCGGAGAGCAGCTCACATCTCTAGCCGCGTCAAACAGGCTGTACGGTATAAAGATCTATAAGGAATGATTTTTGATGGAACTGAATATAGTACTCGTTGAGCCGCAGATACCGCAGAACACGGGCAACATAGCCCGCACCTGCGCGGTTACAGGCGCAAGACTGCATATAGTAAAGCCTATGGGCTTTCAGGTAGATGATAAAAAGCTGAAGCATGCAGGCCTTGACTACTGGCATTATCTCGACATAACCTATTATGACGGGCTCGACGACTTTTTTGAAAAGAATAAAGACGGTGAATTTTTCTATTTCACCACCAAGGGCAGAAACACCTACTGCGATGCGCAGTATAAGGATAAAACATATATAGTGTTCGGCAGAGAAGACAAGGGACTGCCCGAGGAGCTGTTATTCCATAACAAACAGCACTGCGTGCGCATACCTATGGCAAACGAAATGAGAAGCCTCAACCTCTCGAACAGCGTAGCCATAGGCGCATACGAGGTTCTTCGGCAGTGGAACTTCCCCGAGCTACAGAATTACGGCTCGCTTACAAAATACGACTGGAGCAAAGCCGAATAAACACGAGATCAAAAGAATGACCGAAAGGAAACAAAACGATGAAAGTAAAACTTATCACCGACAGCGCAAGCGACATCACCCCCGAGGACGAAAAGCTGTACGACATTGACGTAATGCCGTTTGAGATAACCCTCGGCAACGAGAGCCTCAGAGAGCGTGTAGACTTTACCGCCCCCGAGTTTCTCGATATGATAGACAAGTCGGAATATCTCCCCAAGACCGCACAGATAACCTCTCTGCGCTTTGAGGAAAAGTTCGAGCATTATTTCAACGAGGGCTACGATGCCCTTATCGTGGTGCTTATAAACTCGACAGGCTCAAAGACATATGAAAATGCGCTTCTCGCAAAGAAAAACCTGCTTGACGAGCACCCCGAGATGGCGAAAATGCGCATAGAGATACTCGACAGCCACTGCTACTCTCTCGGATACGGTTACCCTGTCGTAGAGTCTGCAAAGAAGCTTTTAGCGGGTCAGAGTGTCGATAACGTTGTCGCATATCTTACCGATATGTTCAACAACTGCGAAATTTACATTATAGGCTTTAACCTCCGCCATATGAAGAAGTCAGGCAGAATAAATGCCGCAGCCGCTTTCTTAGGCGAGCTTATGGGGCTTAAACCGCTGATCTCCCTTATTGACGGCGAGAGCGAAGTAGTAAAGAAGAGCCGCGGCGAAAAGAACGCCATAGCCGATGCCGTTCAGTATATTGCAGGCAGAGCAATTCCCGAAACTCCGTGGGAGATACTGCGCACAAGCGTAACAAGCCTTGAGGACGAATTTATAAAGCAGTACACCGCAAAGGTCGGCAGACCTCCCGAGATGCAGAGCATAGCCGGCGCGGCTGTTGCCAGCAACACAGGCCCTTATATAATAGGTGTTATTATAAGAGGTAACGCAAGAAGATAACAGGATAAATAAAGAGATACCGGAAAAACACGGTATCTCTTTTTGTTTTTTCATAAATATCTATAGCCGCTATGGCTACAGTGCCAAGCACTAATTCCCGGCTTCCTTGTGTAAAGGGAGCCAAGAGTTATAGTTCTTCGCCTGCACTTTTAACAAATGACTACATCGCACCGCTTTCTGATAGAAGCACCACCTGCCCACTTGCACTAATTCTTGGCTCCCTTGCCAAAGGTGAGCTTCTGTTGCTGAGTCAAGCTCAGCCAACTATTGAGGGATCGCTCGCACCGAACCTTTCCGTTTACACAAACACTTCCGCTAACAATCCCTCAGTCACAGTGACGAAAAGCTCAGTTCTATATCAACACATCTTTAACCTGAAATTAAAAGCAATACCGAAAATGTTGCACCGCACTGTGACAGCTCCCTTTACACAAGGGAGCCAAGTGTGATACTTCTGTTTGTTATGTTGTGTATCGCCTAAAGCCTCTATAAAACTCAACGCCAATCAAAAAAGCACAACACGTTTTTCTCGCCGCACTAACGCCTAACCATTCACCAACTTTATAACCTGTCAACTATCAACCGTACCCGACAACTACTATTATATAAGTTTCTTTCAAATCGCTTTCTGTAATCACTAAAAAATTATATCCCCCACACAAAAAAGGATACCGCAAACCTAACCAATTTGCAGTATCCTCTTATTATATCTGAATACGCTGTAGCACATTGCTACCGCCGGTAACGGAGGTTACACAACCCGCCAACTCTCAGAACGGCGAAATTACAGTGGCTTTCAGCCACACGGCGAATTTGCCGCGGCTCTCAGCCGCCACTAGTTGTTAGAAGAGCAGATAAGACCCTTTTCCGCGTCTAACGTAACCGTTACACCGCTCTTTAAAATATTAGAAGCGTTCTCCGCACCGTAGATCACAGGTATATCAAGCGCCTGACCTACAACAGCCGCATGACAATCGGGATTTGTATCCTCTACCACAATACCTGCCGCGCTCTTCAGTACCGCCATTATATTGTTGCTTGTCTTCGGGATAACCAGTATGTCACCGGAATGACAGAGCTTTATAGCGTCCTCCTCGTTCTTGCATACGCATACAGGCGCAGTCACCGCCTTAGCCGTCGCACCCTTGCCTTTAAGCAGAACGTCACCCACAATATGGACCTTCATCATATTTGTAGTACCCGATACGCCGAGCGGAAGTCCCGCGGTAATTACTATAAGATCGCCGTCCTTTAAAAGTCCCTCTTCCATAGCTCTTGTGACCGCATGATCAAACAGTGAATCACTGTCGCTCATCTCCTCGGACTTTATCGGGATAACGCCCCATGAGAGATTAAGCTGGCGCTGTGCTCTCTCGCTTGTGGTAGCCGCGATTATAGGGCAGGTAGGACGGAACTTTGATAAAGTTCTTGCTGTACGTCCTCCCTTTGTTACTGTAAGTATAGCGGTAGCACCGAGGTCTATCGATGTCGTAACTGTTGCGTGCGCTATAGCGTTTGTTACGTTCGGCACACCCTCGTTTTCTCTTGTGAAGAAGCGCTTGCGGTAATCTATATCCTGCTCGGTCTTCACTGCGATAGCCTTCATAGTCTTTACAGAGTCAATGGGATATGCACCTGCGGCGGTTTCTCCTGAAAGCATTATCGCGCTTGTGCCGTCATATATGGCGTTTGCTACGTCTGTTGTTTCCGCTCTTGTCGGGCGGGGATTTTTTATCATCGAGTCAAGCATCTGGGTAGCTGTTATTACCTGCTTGCCCGCGTTGTAGCCCTTGTGGATAAGCTCCTTCTGAATTCTCGGTATCTCAACGAACGGTATCTCAACGCCCATATCGCCTCTTGCAACCATTATGCCGTCGGCAACACGCAGAATGTCGTCAATATTATCAACGCCGTCCTGGTTCTCGATCTTTGCGATTATGCTTATATCCTTGCCGCCGTTCTCGTCAAGCAGCTTTCTTATCTGGATAATATCCTCATCGCGCGTTACAAAGCTTGCGGCTACTATGTCAAAGCCTGTCTTTATACCGAACAGCAGATCGCTCTTGTCACGCTCGCTGAGGTACGGCATAGAAAGATGTATACCGGGGAAGTTACAGCTCTTGTTGGGCTTCAATGTACCGCCGTGGATAACCTTACAACGGATATCGTCGCCGCTTTCCTTGCGGTCGATCTCCGTGACCTTAAGCTCAAGAAGTCCGTCATCTATAAGTATAGTTACACCCGTTTCAATATCGCTTGCAAGATTGGGATAATTGATAGCGGCTCTCTTTTCGTCACCTACAACGTCCTCTGTCGTGAGTGTATATTCACTGCCTGTCTTAAGCTCAACAGGCTTGTCGTTCTTGAAGCTCTTTATCCTGACCTCAGGACCTTTTGTATCAAGAATTGCCGGGATCGGAAGTCCCAGCTCCTTCCTTATTCTTTCGACCTGCTCATAACGCTTTTTATGATCCTCGTGCGTACCGTGCGAAAAATTGAAGCGGGCACAATCCATACCGCTCTTTATAAGCTCACGCAGTACATTGTCGTCATCTGTTGCAGGACCTAAGGTGCATACTATCTTTGTCTTTTTCATAAAAATCCTTTCTTTACTGTAAATTCGTCTTTGCCGGATATACCTATTCATATATACCGCCCGTCTGTCGTTTTACTTTTTCGGAACGGTCATTATAAGTATAACATTTTTTGCCTTTGATAGCAACAGAAAAAGCGCACACAGTGACAATTTTACATGAACTTTACAAAAGCCGCTAGATCATATCACCCCGGTCAGAAAAAGCACCGCCGACACTATCCCCGCGCCGGCTGTTCCTATAAGCGCACCTATTATAAAAAAAAATTTACTTTTTTGCCCCCGTTTTTCCCGCCTTTCAAGGCTGATACCGTTAAGATATATCTGCGCCTGATTTCCGAGCTTACTGCTGCACGACATCTCGGGGCGGACGTAAAAAATCGCCTTTTCGAAATATTCGTTCTCTGTGTTATTTATCTCGAGTACCAGTTTATTCACTGCTTTTACCAATTTGCACACTCCTTCTTTTAAACTTTTGCAGATTACAAAGTGTATTATAGGAAAATTATGTATAATTATACGCTGTGGATATTAGTTTTCAACAGAAAAGTGTGGAAAACTGCCTTGTTTTCAACTTGTCTGGGTTAAATTCCGTCAGAATCTGTGGAAAACTCCGTTGAAACTGTTAAAACTTCCGATAAAAACGAATTCCGGACATTTCAGTGTCGGTGGTTGAAATCCAAAAAGCTATTTTACAAATAATGTTATATAGTGGCATATTAAGGAAAATAATCAAGAATAATTTTTAGCTTGAAAAATTCATATTGTCATACAGTATATTGTAACGGTTACACAAGTCAGCTATGTTGATAACGTAGCGTATAATGAACCGAAATGCCCGCTTTTCAACAGGTAAAACGGTTGAAAATGTTGAAAACTACCTGTTTTCCACCTTATAACGGTGCAAATATGCCAGTTTTCGTTGAAAACTCCGTTGAATATGTGAATAACTCGGCTTAAAATGGGCTTGTACGGGTGTTTATAAGAAGAAAAACTATTTTAAACCGCAGGTTTAAAATTGAGTTTACACAAAGCTTAATTTCCATTTACATCAGAGGGTTTACCGTTCGCGTGGATATTTTTTATCACCAAACTACCGATAGTTTTTTGTCGGACAGCAGTATCAAGTTCATTATGAAAACTGCTTTCGACACTGTCGGCAATATATTCTATTGTACTGCCGCATTTTTAAAAATGCTCCAACAATTTAATACAGTTACTATCATCTTCTCTTTTCGTATGGGCGAGGTGCTGTGTGTGCTTGTATGGTTTCGCGTCCTGCGAAACTTTGTGCACACACATTTAAGGCATCCGTGCCTTGCTTGCCCCTCCCGTTGCATCGATCTCCAACCATTCATCAAACTTTTTAATTTGTTTACTATCAATTATAAATAAAAACTTAAATTTGAAGTGCTATACTAAAACTGGACACAAGGGGGTAGAAAAACAGAAAGGCAAGGTATATAATAAAAGAAGCTACCA
>CAKSTB010000021.1 GCA_934490165.1 uncultured Ruminiclostridium sp.
TGGTAGCTTCTTTTATTATATACCTTGCCTTTCTGTTTTTCTACCCCCTTGTGTCCAGTTTTAGTATAGCACTTCAGAGTCTTGCTTTCGCAAGCACTCGGACGTTCCGCTTTGCTTCACTGGGCTGCCAAGTCCAACGGAGCTTTAGCGGAGTGCACGAGCCTTGCGTACGCAAGGCTCAGACTCTCACCTAGTCCCTTTGGTTCTTTCCCTCGTTCATAGCAGCAACGTTATCGCACAGAATAGCGAACCTGAGAAGTGCTATCCCGCAAGAGGCAGTATCGGTAGCCTGCTATCAGAGTATAAACATCAAACATTTTTGTTAAGCGGAAACAGAAACACATCGCACAGAATAGCGAACCCGAGAAGTGCTGTCCGACAAATAGAACTATCGGTAGCCTGCTATCAAAGTAAAACCATCAACCGATATAATAGAAGCACATCAAAAAACGGATATTTTTCACAACCCGACCCTTAGCTGTCTTGCTACATCAAAAAACCGCCGTGAAAATCCACAGCGGTTTAAAAATATCACAATTACCTACTTCTCATAAACCGGGCTTTCAAGCCTTGTCGCAAACTCGGTTTCGGGAAGCGGTTTATCAAAATAATAGCCCTGAATTATGTTACAACCCATATTTTTAAGGTTTTCGACAATCGTTTTATCTTCTACTCCCTCGCAAACAGTAGTCATACTGAGCTCTTTCGCCATATGAAGCACGTTTTCAAGTACGACCTGACCTCTTGTATCCTCGTTTGAGCCTGCAAGCGACTTATCAAGCTTCAGAATATCAAAATCAAGGTCTTTCAGCAGTGCAAGCGAAGAATAACCTGTTCCGAAGTCGTCCATAGAAACCATAAGTCCATAGCTTTTAAGGTCGATTATCGCCTGCTTGATAGCGTTGAAATCATCTGTATAAGCCGTTTCGGTAAACTCGACCTCAAGGAAGTGCGGTTCAATTCCGTAACGGTTGATAACATTCATTATCTTCTCGGCGAGATGAGGAAAACGCAGATGGATCTTTGAGAAGTTCACCGATACAGGAACTATGCGCTTTCCGTTTTCCTGCCATTTCTTGATCATAGCGCAGGTGTGCTCCAGCACGAACATATCAAGCTTCATTATAAGACCTGTTCGTTCTGCTATCGGGATAAAGTCGGCGGGAGAAATGACCTTGCCGTCACGCTGCCATCTGATAAGCGCTTCCGCTCCTACAAGAGTGCGTGTGTCTACCCGTACCTTTGGCTGATAATACACGACAAATTCGCCGTCGGCAAGCGCCTGAGGCATATCGCTTTCAAGAAGCGTCAGCTGCTGTTCACGCGTTATTGTGTCAAGGTCATAATAAACATAGTCTGTATCCGTGCGGCGCTTTGCAACATCTATGCAGGTTTCCGCGCGGGCGAGTATGGTGTCTATATCGTCTGTGCTTCCGTCAAGCACGACTATGCCTGCGCGAAGCGATATTTCATACACCGTCTTTTCTTTTCCGTAGAAGAAGTTTACCGGTATCTTGGCAAAGCTCTTGAGATGATTTTTAAGATGAGCTTTCTTCACCATAAGGCAGAAGTTATCGCTACCCGAACGGCTGCATATCTCATCGCTGTACATCATCTTATTGAGCGCTTTCGCGTACTTTGCAATTATCTCGGTAGTCGCCTGATAACCGAATATGGTATTGAGAGTGTTGCAACCCTTAATATTAGCCCTGATAACCGCATAATCCGCAAGTATGCCGTTTTCCTTGACTTCTTCGATAAACGCCCTGAAGCCCTTTGAGTTCGGTATGCCGCTGTCGCGGTCAATGTTGTCGATCAGCTTTCCGACATGAATGCTGAGAGTGCAGGTGCAAATTATAGCAAGAACATGGGTAACGTGCTCAAAAAGCTTTTCCTGCTCCGGGCTGAGCGTTGCAAAATCAATATCGGTATAAAATTCATATGTGTATCTGCAACTATCGTTCTCACATTCGTATTTTTTGTTATAGAGAGGAAAGATCTCTGCGTCTTTATACACCAGAGTTTCGCTGATCCGCCCACCGTAATCGAGTGTGCGCAGGATTCTGGATATGTGTAATGCTTTTGCCGCAGGTACAAACTCATCTATCTGTCGCAGGTCGCTGTACCGTTTTGTAGCTACGGCATCAATAGTATCAGACAGGTGCTTTCTGACAACGTCGATCATATTCCTGCCTCCTTCTTCTGTTTTCTCGATATCTTTATATATTTTATCACATTTCCGAGCCGTTAGCAAGCAAAAAAACGGACAAAAGGTCAAAAAAAGTTCACAATTTCAAAATAAGAGCAGAGTAGACAAAAGCGCTTTGCAAAAGCTGTGCATTATCACAAACAGCCGTCCGTTTATAATCGTTTACAGCACTGTTTTATATTGTATTTGTAAGTATTTTAAGTAAAATTGTGTTTTAGCTTACAACCTAATATCGGCTGTTTTGTTACAAAAGAAGCCGCAAATGATGAATTTGTGCGATAAAAAGGACTTTTGTCGAAAAAATCAGAAAATACCACTTGAAAACCTACTAAAAATATGGTATTATAGTATTTAGAAAATCACGGCTCACGAATGGCTCAGATAAAATAAAGGTCAAGAAAGGACTATAACATGAAAATATCTACAAAAGGACGTTATGTATTAAGAATGCTCATCGATCTTGCCGAGCACCAGGGCGACGGCTATATCCCGCTGAAAGAAATAGCTCAGCGTCAGGGCATATCAAAGAAGTATCTTGAGCAGATAGTGCCGATGCTGAACAAATCGGACATTCTGCGTACCAACCGCGGATTTCAGGGCGGCTACAGACTGGCAAAGTCACCGGAGAAGTACACTGTCGGCGACATATTAAGACTTACGGAGGGCTCACTCGCACCCGTTGCGTGTCTTGACAGCGGAGTTGTTGAATGTGACAGAAGCGCGCACTGCGCCACTTTATCGCTCTGGCAGGGGCTTTACAAGGTTATAAACGAGTATCTTGACGGCGTTACATTGCAGGATCTTATCAATAACGATAAGGAAAACGCCGCCGATGACTATGTGATATAAGTATCGGTGTTAATCCAAATAATACTGACAGCCGCGGTTATTTGCCGCGGCTGTTGCTATACACAAAAATCCCCCGCAGAAACCTGCGGGGGATAAATTGCTTATTTACGCTTATTGCTTAAAGTCGAAATTACTTTCTCTTCTTAGCAACGATAACAGCGCCTGTAGCGAGAACTGCAACACCTGCTACTACTGCAACGCTCTCAACACCTGTGTTTGTGCTGGGCTTTGTAGAATCGCCTGTTGTAGGAGCATCTGTTGCGGGAGCGTCTGTTGCAGGAGCGTCTGTTGCAGGTGCATCTGTTGCGGGAGTTGAAGCGCCGCCGATTGTAGCAACACCCTTTTCGTCAAATGATACGAGAACGTTACCGTCAGCATCCTTAACATCAAGCCGTGTAACTGTTACAGCTGCAACACCGTTGCTCCATTCCTGAAGACCAGCCTGCATGCATCCCATATCTTCAATAGAAGCAACATCGCCTGCTGCGATGGGGTTAACGAGCTGATCGTTTGTGATAGCATATGTGTAATCGCCAACCTTTTCTACCTTACCGGGCTTTGTATCATCTAATGTAGAGCCTTCACCTACAGGACCGAGTAATTCTTCATCAAGAACGCCCCAAAATTCGCAAGCGGGCCAGTTATACTTATTGAAGAGTTCAGCCTTCTTCTCATCAGGATCGTTCTGAACGCCGAGCTTTTCACCGTTGCATGAGAATATAACAGAACCGCCGATCTCGCCTGTCCACAGAATCTGATCGTCATCATTTACATGTACAGTAAATGTAAGAGCAGCAATCTTTGAATAGTCGATATCAAGCTTTGTTGCAGGCTTGTTCTCTGCTTCATTGCCCTTGTTGTAGAGCTGAATAAGCCACATACCTGTACCTGTGCTTAATGCTGCTTCTGTGCCTTCAACCTTTGTGAGACAAGCAGCGCTTGCTGCTACGGCTAATGTGCTTGCTGCGAGAGCAGAAGCTACAACGCCAGCCATGATCTTTCTTAACTTCATTGGAAAAATCCTCCTATAAAACTTATTTTCGTTTTGTTACACACTTATGTAACTTTACACACCTATTTTAACATTTCACTTTTTTAATGTCAATGTGCATTATGCCTAAAATGTATGTGAAAATTTATTGAAACTCACGGCATTACACGGCAATAAGGGCATAATTTAAGTAAATTTAAGATTAACGGTGGATTATGTTGTGTTTTTGTGATAAAAAGGGTGGGAGGAAGGGTGCTGTAATTTCAGCTTATACAATGGAATTGTTTTGGTATTGCTTGGGGATTGTTCGGCGAAAATGAAAACTGCTTAAAATTTTACTTAAAAGGATTGAGAAAAGCCGAAAAATATGGTATATTTAATGTATATGGGAACTTGTTGTATCCCGAATAAGATAAAGGACGGAAAAACTATGTCTATCGTATTTGACGAAAACAAGCGTGTATTCAAGCTCGACACGGAAAAATCGAGCTACGCATTCCATATCACCGACAGCAGAAACCTGCTCCACCTGTACTACGGCGGTTATATTCCCGAAACGGATATAACACATATGCTCCGTATACCGAATGACGAACCATTTGTACCCGCCGTACATGACGCTATGGGTCCTCACAGCTTTGACTGTGCGCCTATCGAATTTCCGACATCGGGCGTTGCGGATTTCAGAGAGCCGGCAATGCAGGTAATGGATATAAACGGTATGTCCGCCTGTGAATGCTACTACAAGGATTACAGAATTTCAAACGGAAAGCCGAAATTAAAGGGGCTTCCCGCTACATATGCCGCAGACGATGAGGCGCAGACGCTTGAGGTGTTCTGCTACGACCCGCACAGCGGCCTTGATATTACGCTTATGTACAGCGTATTCCCGAAATTTGACGTTATCACAAGAAGTGTAAAGGTCGAAAACAACGGCCTTGCCGCTATCGACCTGCGCCGTATCATATCCATGAGCCTTGACCTTGACAGAATGGACTATGATATGATCACCCTGCACGGAACATGGGCGAGAGAACGCCATGTACAGCGCTTCCCTATCCGCTTCGGCAAGCAGTCGATCGACTCAAACAGAGGTGCGACAAGCCACGCTCACAACAACTTCTTTGCACTGTGCGACCATACTGCAACTGAGGACTTCGGCGAGGCTTACGGCTTTGCGCTGGTTTACTCCGGCTCATTCCTCGGAATGGTAGAGGTAGGTCAGTACGAAAAGACAAGAGCACTGCTCGGTATAAATCCCTATGACTTCTCATGGCACTTAGAGCCCGGCGAGGAATTCCAGGCACCTGAGGTTATAATGACTTATTCGGGCGAGGGTCTGGGTCAGATGTCGAGAAACTTCCACGATGTAATGAGAAACAACCTTATAAGAGGTAAGTGGAAGGATCTGCGCCGTCCTATACTTATAAATAACTGGGAAGCTACCTACTTCAACTTTGACACCGACAAGCTTCTTGATATCGCAAGAGAGGCAAAGAAAGCCGGAATTGAAATGCTCGTTATGGATGACGGCTGGTTCGGTCACAGAAACGATGATAAATCGTCCCTCGGCGACTGGTTTGTAAACGAGGATAAGATAAAGGGCGGTCTTAAGCACCTTGTTGACGAGGTCAACAAGATAGGTCTTAAGTTCGGTATATGGTTCGAGCCTGAGATGATAAGCCCTGACAGCAAGCTGTATGCGGAGCATCAGGACTGGTGCATACACATTCCCGGCAGACACCGCACGACTGTAAGAAGCCAGCTTGTACTCGACTTCTCAAGAAAAGAAGTGCGCGACTATATATATGAACAGATGAAGGCTATACTTTCAAGCGCCAACATCGAATATGTAAAGTGGGATATGAACAGACAGCTGAGCGAGGTCGGCAACGAGGTATTCCCTCCCGAAAGACAGCGCGAAATATGGCACAGATACGTCCTCGGCGTATATGAAATGCAGGAAAGACTGCTTACCGACTTCCCCGACCTGCTCCTTGAAAACTGCGCGGGCGGCGGCTCACGCTTTGACGCAGGTATGCTGTACTACTCGCCGCAGATATGGACAAGCGACGATACAGACGCCATCGAAAGACTTAAGATACAGTACGGCACTTCTATGTGCTACCCCTGCTCATGCTTCGGCGCACACGTTTCTGACAGCCCGAACCACTGTGTAGGTAGAATTACTCCGTTTGAAACAAGAGGACACGTTGCAATGTCGGGTACGTTCGGCTATGAGCTTGACGTTACGAAAATATCGGACGATGACAAGTATGCGATAAAGGAACAGATCGCGGAGTTTAACAAGTATAATCCGCTTGTGAGAACAGGCGATTACTATCGTATCGGCGATCCGTTCGCAAACGACCGCTTTGACGCATGGCAGTTTGTCGCAAAGGACAAGAGCGAAACGCTTCTCGAATATGTACAGGTTCTTAAAGAACCGAGCGTGTTTCTGCACAGAGTAAAGCTGAAAGGGCTTGAAAAGGGTTGTTATTACAGGCACGAGCAGACGGGAAGGGTTTATTCGGCAGAGCTTCTGATGAACAGCGGATTTGACATTCCGTCACTTTGGGGCGATTTCAGATCGTTTATCGCGCATTTTGTCAGGGTGAAGTAAGATTGTTGTCGGTATGGGGTGCCCATACCGATTATTCAGGGTGAAATATTATGAAAAAACTCGGTGTTATACGACTCATCGTCTGCATTGCGGCGATAATAATGGAGCTTTTACCGCTCGGTGCGGTACTCAAATACGGATTGATGTCTGACAGCGGTCATTTGATTTTCCGCTTTGAGAATTACTCGTATTTCGATGTCACTCCGTTCGGATATGCAATGTTCAACTATATGATATGCGCTGTGATGACAACTATTACGGCTATGCTTTCGCTTCTGTGGATATTCTTCGGCAAGAAGCGTCAGACACCTATTACGGTTTTAGCTTCGATAGCACTGGTAATGTCGCTTGTTCCGTACCTTACACAGGCATTCAATGTTTTTACTGTCATAATCTCAGCGCTTATAGCGGCGGTGCTTGCACTTTCGGTAATAATTCAGATAAAGCACGAGTAGGAAAGGAAATGTATTATGTCACGTTCTTCTAACCAAAAAGCGAAGCTGTTATATCTGGAAAAAATGTTCCGCGAGGAGTCGGACGAACAGCATCCGCTCACCGTAAAGAATATAATATCAGGACTTGGCAGAGTCGGAATAAAAGCGGAGCGTAAAGCCATATATGACGATATAGAGCTTTTGCGCGAGGTAATGGATATGGATATCTGCTCGGATAAGGTGGGAAGCTATTATCTCGGGACTGACAGGTTTCAGTTTGAAGAGTTACAGCTGCTTGCCGATGCGGCGGCGTGCTCAAAGTTCATAACCGAGGATAAGTCAAGAGAGCTTGTCGATAAGATATCGCACCTTACCAGTAACTATAAGGCGCGCGAACTGCAAAGAAGCGTAATTGTCGCTAACCGTGTTAAAACCGAAAACCGCAAGATATACTATAATATCAACAAAATACACGAAGCGATAAAGCAGCAGAAAAAGATCACGTTCCACTACTTCAGGTATGACATAAAAAAGAAAAAGGTCTACAAGACATCGGGCGGACGGTATGTTATGTCGCCGTACTCGCTTGCATGGGAGGACGAAAATTATTACTGCATAGGCTACTACGAAAAGTATAACAGTATATCAAACTTCCGCGTTGACCGTATGGAAGACGTTGAGGTTTCCGATGAACCCGCAGTTCCCGCAAAGGACTTTAATCTTGCGGAATACACCCGCAGAATATTCGGTATGTTCTCAGGAAGCGAAACCGTAAGGGCAAAGCTCAGCTTTGACAACTCTCTCACAAGCGTTGTCATGGATAAGTTCGGCTCAGACATAACAATGCACAAGCTCGATGAAAACCATTTTTACATATCAAAGGAAATAAACGTCAGCCCGACATTTTTCGGCTGGCTGTTTCAGCTCGGAGCAAACGCGGAGATCCTTGAGCCGCTGACTCTAAGAAAAGAATTTACCGACTATCTCGACAGAGTAAGAACCCTGTACTGAGGCAGGCTCAGAAAGACGTATCAATATGGCAAAGATAAGATCCGTATTTAAGAAAATACCGAAGTGGCTGTACTGCATAGCGGCGGCGTTTGCCGTGTCGCTTATACTTACTCTGCTTGCAAAAAATACGGACGGCTTTGCCGAATGGTACAGCACTAATATATATCCGTTTTTTGTCGGAACGGTGGGGCGGATCACTTCCCTGCTGCCGTTTTCGCTGTGCGAGATACTGCTATACACGGTGGTGATCCTTGCCGCTGTCGGCACTGTCCTTTCTGTTGTCCGATTTATCAAAGGCAAGGGCAAGCGAAAGCAGATTTTGATGAAAATTCTCACCGTGGTGCTGAGCTTTGTTGTAAGCGTGTTCTTTGTATTTACGCTTTTCTGCGGCATAAACTACAACAGAACGCCGTTTTCCGCAGTCAGCGGATTTACCGTTGAAACATACACGGCGCAGGAGCTTGCCGACCTATGCGTATACATTCTTAAAAACGCAAACGACGCGGCTCAGAAGATAGAAACGGACGGAACACTGACGGTAGACCTTAACGGGAAAATAAATCTTGACGAAGAGTGCAAAAAGGCGATGAACCTGCTCGGCGAAAGGTACGACAGCTTATCCGGGTTTTACCCGAACGCAAAGACGGTGATCGCGTCAGAGGGAATGTCTTATATGAAGATACTCGGAATGTACACACCCTTTACGATAGAAGCCAACTACAATTCAGTCGCTCCCGACTTTGCAAAGCCGTTTACGGTGTGTCACGAGCTGTCACATTTAAAAGGCTTTATGCGTGAGGACGAGGCGAATTTTATAGCTTATCTCGCGTGCACAGGCTCGGATAACGAATATCTGCAATATGCAGGATGGGTGTACGCTCTTATCTATGCCGGGAATGCGCTTTACTCTGCGGCAGGCGCAGATATCTACAACGAGCTTATGAGCTATGCCGATGAGAAGATAATAGCAGAGCTAAAAGCCAACAGCGCATACTGGAAGCGATACGAAACACCCGTTGCCGCAGTCGCAACAAGCGTCAATGATACTTATCTCAAATCGCAGGGACAGTCGGACGGAAAGAAATCCTACGGCAGGTTTGTCGACCTGATGATAAGCTACAGGAAGATGCAAACTTCGTAAATCAAACGCCGTCAGGTGTTATAAATATTTGGAGTATTAACTTATGGCAAATAAGAAATTGTATAAGAAAGAAAGATTTTCGGGCTGTATGGTCGGCGCTGCCGCAGGCGATGCGCTGGGCTCGCCGGTTAAGGTGATAACGCGCAGTCAGATAAAAGACATCTACGGCAAGAAGGGCATACTTAAGCTGAGCCCGGAAAAGCACCAGAAGTACGCCCGCGTATCCGATGAAACGCAGACTATGCTCTTCACTGCTCACGGTATACTGTGGGCAGATGCGGCGGGACTTAGGACAAATGAGGCAGACTGCGCGGACTATGTTTTCCTTGCGCTTCAGCAGTGGCTGTATACTCAGACCGGTGGTACGGCATCGGTGGAGCTGCAATGGATACTTGACGAAAAGGAAACCGGCTTTCCGTGCGACCTGCTGGGCGTTCCCGCTCTTGCAAAAAAGCGCAACCCGACAAAACAACTGGTACAAACCATTGCCGGCATAAAGTCTGAACACACATACGGCAGAGTAGGACGACCCATAAACGCCAATAAGCTGTTCGACTGTCTGCCGAGAGCTATTCCGACAGGATTGTATTTTTACAGTGATCCCATGCGCGCGTTTTCTGCGGGCTGTGACCTCGGAGCAATAACACATTCTCACCCGACGGCTTATCTTGCAACAGGCTGTCTTTCCTCGATCATCGCATTTATCTGCAAGGGAAATTCGATCGAGCAGTCGGTTCTTGATACGATGAAGATACTCAAAGGCTATGACGGCTTTGAGGATTGCTTTGCGGCGCTTGACAAGGCGCTTGCATTACTTGATGAGAACACATCTCCGCTTACCGATGTTGCCGAGCTCGGAAACGGCAGTACGGCGGACTCTGCCCTTGCTATCGGCGTGTACTGCGCTTGTGTGCATTACGACTATCTCAGCGCGGTACAGCTTGCGGCAAACCAGGACGGTATCAGCGATATATGCGCGTTTATCGCGGGTGCTCTGAAAGGCGCGCTGCTCGGATATTCCGAGATCCCCTCGGGCTTTGTAAAGAAATTACAGTTTGCGGATATGGTAAAGGACTATGCCGCAAGGCTGACAAAAGCCGCTCCGAAAGGCTTTATGAATAAATAAGGAAGCGATTTTTAAGAATGGTCACAGATATGACTAACGGCAGGACCTTTTCGGTTCTGCTGAAATTTTCCATCCCGATGCTGCTCAGTGTTGCATTTCAGCAGCTGTACAACATCGTTGACAGCGTAATAGCCGGCAATTTTGTAAGCGATATGGCGCTCGGCGCGATAGGCGCAAGCTACCCCGTGACAATGATATTTATGGCGGTGGCGACAGGCGGAAGCGTGGGAGCGTCGGTCGTTGTTGCGCGGCTGTTCGGCTCAAAAGACTATACATATATGAAGACGGCGATAAACACGACGCTGGTTTCTTTTGCCGTAATAGCCGCTCTGCTTACCGTTATAGGCTGTGTATTGTGTTCCCCCATGCTGTATCTGCTCGGCACGCCGGATGATATATTTGCAGACAGCGACATATATCTGAGGGTATATGTACTCGGACTGCTGTTCCTGTTTATCTACAATGCCTGCAACGGTATATTCACCGCCCTCGGCGACTCAAAAACGCCGTTGTTATTCCTTATAGCATCTTCACTCGGAAATATCGGGCTTGACCTGCTGTTCGTAATAGTATTTCAGATGGGCGTTGCAGGAGTTGCATGGGCAACGTTTGTCGCTCAGGGCGCGGCAGGCGTTGCGGCATTCTTTGTGCTTATACGGCGTGTAAGCAAAATACAGTCTAATACGGCGGAGAAACCAAAGATATTCTCTTGTGGCGCACTCAAGCAGATAAGCCGTATTTCCGTTCCGTCAATATTACAGAGCAGTTTTGTATCGTTAGGAAATCTGTTCGTACAGAGCCTTGTAAACAGCTTCGGTTCATCGGTAATAGGCGGTTATGCGTCCGCTGTCAAGCTGAATACTTTCGCAACAACCTGTTTCTCAACGCTTTCAAACAGCGTGTCGAACTTCTGCGCTCAGAACATAGGCGCAGACAAGACCGACCGTGTAAAAACGGGTGTGAAATCGGGTATGCTGATGTGTCTTGTTATAGCGATACCTTTTGTAGTGTGCTTCCTGCTTTTCGGCGGAACGCTTGTAAACCTGTTTGCGACACAGGCAAATGCGGAGATTATAGCAACAGGCAGTAAGTTTCTGACAATAGTTTCCCCGTTCTATTTCTTTATCTGCATAAAGATAGTAATTGACGGCAGTGTAAGAGGCTGCGGTGTTATGACCCCGTTTATGATAAGCACCTGCCTTGATCTTGGGCTTCGTGTTATATTTGCGTATATCCTTTCGCCGTTCTTCGGCTCTGACGGTATATGGCTGTCATGGCCTGTAGGCTGGGTGCTTTCGCTGATTGTAGATCTGTTCTTCTATAATTATTATATAAGAAAAGGGAGAGCGTTCGGTGCCTGTGAGGCACGCCAAATTCGCCGTTCTGATGATTAGCGATTGGCTTTAGTTGCGTTACCGGCGGTCGGCAATGTGCCGCTTCAAATTCGCCGTTCTAAGGGTTGGCGGGTTGTTTAACCTCCGTTACCGGCGGTCGGCACACTTTAATTTTACATTGAAATTTTATATCGAGGTCCGTTGTCTGAAAAGGCACGGACTTTTTGTTTAATGAATAATGAATAATGAATGATGAATAATGAATAATTGTGGTGACCGCCGTTGGCGGTGAATTTAAAAAGGGGTAATGCTTGACAAAGCGTGTTGTTCTTTTTAAATGATATTAAGTTTTATAGAGATCTTGCGTTAAGTGCTAATTATTAAAAAGAAGTATCACACTTGGCTCCCTTGAGTAAAGGGAGCTGTCACAGTACGGTATAACATTTTCGGTATTGTTTTATATATCAGATTAAAGCTGTTTTGATATAGAACAAAGCTTTCCGTCACTGTGACTGAGGGATTGTCAGCGAAGGTGATGGCGAAAACGGAAAGGTTCGGGGCAGGCGATCCCTCAATAGTTGGCTGAGCTTGACTCAGCAACAGAAGCTCACCTTTGGCAAGGGAGCCAAGAATTAGTACAAAGCAAAGCGTGTTGTTCTTTTTTAAATGATATTAAGCTTTATAGAGGTTTTTGGTTATGTGTGCCATAACAGTTTGTATACAATGCCCTGAATTCTACAAATCGTAAAACTCCCCTAATATCTGCTCTGCAGTGTAACCGCGCTCGGATAATTTAAGCGCCGAATACACGCTCATACCCGTATTACAGCCGTCACCCCTTGTAGTAAAGCTGTACAGCCGCTGTGTATAGCTCATATCAAATGCGGCAGAGCGTATCCCGAACAGCCGTCTGAACTGCTCGCACGACATTTCTACCCCGCAGACATTCAGCCGCAGGACGTTTCCGTCATTATCGTGTCTGATATCACTTATCCACTGCGACTCATCGGGCGGGATAACAAGAGAGGGGTACTCTGTCAGCATTATTTCCGCTATGCCGTCCGCTGTCAGCTGACAACTGCCGATATAATAGTCTGCGGTCTTGTCCTTTTCGCAGTAAAGCTTTTTCACATACGGAATGCCGCTGTCCTCCGGCGATATCAGCGCGCCAGACGAAATACGGCATACAGGAAGAAAAACCGCTTCGCCGCCTGCGGTAAGGTTATGCGACAGGGCGTACTCCGCGGACTTCTCGGCATATTTTCTGTAGGCAGAAAGCTCCGCTCCGAAATGCGCAAGCCCCTCCTTTTCGTCCATATAATCAAGGCGCGGATATCCGCTGTCAAGCGCCTTTCCTGCTCTAAGCAGATATCTTGCCGAGCAGTCGAGCGCGGAAGCTACGGCGTTTATGCCCTCGGTATCCTTGTCGGTCGGCGGGCAGTCGAGCATTTTCAGCCTGTCGAGCACACAACCGGTAAGAAATTCCTTATACGCATATTCCGCACCGCCGTACATTACCGATTTAGGGCGGGACTGCTCCGACCCGGTACTGAAGCACAGGAGTATAATTACAGGCAGGACGGCTGTCAGAGCAAGTCCCGCTATCAGCAGATACAGATATTTCTTTTTCACGGCGTGCCCGTTCCTTTCTTGACTTATCAGATGAAATAGAGTATAATAATAAAGAATAGACGCTTCGGCAAACCTGTTCGTCCTTAATTCATTATATTCACCGTTTTTACGGTATAGAATATGCGAGGCTATTATAAACGTACAAAGACAGAAAGGAATAAAATGTATGAACGAGCGATTTCAGAAGCTATGCCGCGACTACAAGATCCAGACGGCAATAGACCCGAGATTATATGACAAATACAATGTAAAGAGAGGACTTCGTAACAATGACGGAAGCGGCGTTGTTGTAGGTCTTACAAATATATGCTGTGTACACGGCTATGTTATTGACGAGGGCGAAAAGCGTCCCGCGCCCGGTCAGCTGATATACAGGGGTTATGATATATGCGACCTTATAAGCGGCGTTGAAAAGGACGGAAGATACGGCTTTGAAGAAACGGCTTATCTTCTTCTGTTCGGCAACCTGCCCGACAAGGAGCACCTTGAGGACTTCAAGAAGATAGTGACGCACTACCGCACTCTGCCCCCTTATTTTGCAGAGGACGTGCTTATGCGTTGTCCGTCATCAAACATAATGAACAAGATGGCACAGTCGGTACTCGCACTTTATACATATGACAAAGAGCCCGAAAACAAGAGCATGGAAAGCGAAATGCTCAAGGCTATCTCTGTCATTGCAAGACTGCCCGCTATAATGGTAGGCGCTTATCAGGTAATGCGCCGTTACCTCTACAATTCAAGTATGGTAATGCACCCGATAAACCTTGATGAAAGTCTTGCCGAGAGCATTCTGTCCACTCTGCGTGACAACCGTGAATATACAAAGGAGGAAGCAAAGCTCCTTGACCTTTGCCTTATGCTCCACGCAGAGCACGGCGGCGGTAACAACTCGACATTTACCTGCCGTTGCGTAACATCGACAGGCACTGACGCTTATGCGGCTTACGCTTCTGCTATCTCGGCACTTAAGGGCCCTCGTCACGGCGGTGCGAACATAAAGGTAATGGAAATGCTCGACTGCATCGAAAAGGGCGTAAAGAACTGGGAGAACGAGGGCGAGGTCGCAGACTTCCTCACGAAGATATTAAACAAGGAAGAAAACGACCACAGCGGTCTTATCTACGGTATGGGTCACGCAGTATACACCCTGTCAGACCCCAGAGCCGTACAGCTCAAGAAAGCCGCTCTGAAGCTTGCCAAGGGCACTGAAACAGAGGCAGAGTTCAGACTGCTCGACACTATCGAACGTCTTACTCCTCAGCTGTTTGCTAAGAACAAGGGCGATGTAAAGACTATGTGCGCAAATGTCGATATGTACTCGGGTCTTGTTTACAAGCTGCTCGGTATACCGGTTGAAATGTACACCGCACTGTTTGCCTGCGCAAGAATGCCCGGCTGGTGCGCTCACAGAATGGAAGAAATAGAAAACGGCAAGCGCATTATGCGTCCTGCCTACAGAACGCTCATCAAGAACAGGGATTACGTTGCTCTTGATCAGCGCTGATTATAAAAGAACGATTGAAAGGCGCGACAATGAAAGGCATACTTTCCGATAAAAAAGCAATATCGGCAGGAATTATATCCGCCGTTGTACTGACCGTGCTGAGGATCATTCAGCTTAATACAGGTACAGAATATCCGTCCAATCTCTATGCGGCGGGAAGCGACGCTCTTAACACCGTATACAACATACTGCTTGTTGTATCGGCTGTGGCAATAAGCATTCTTGCTTTCTTCGACATTAAAGGCTCGGGAACAAAAACAGCAGATGAGCTGTCCCAAAAGAGCTGTACCGCTGTGGGTATTGTAATGATACTTGCGGGTGCGGCATGGATACTCCCTGTTATAAACGACTTTTCCGCAGGAACGGTCGGAGTTTTCACTATAACATCGCTTGCGGGCTGTATAGCGTATCTTGCGGGCGGTATGACGATAATGTCATCGTCAAAGATAGTCCCCGCGCAGTGCATAAGCGCAGTATTCATAATCATCAACTACCTTATCGTAGCTGTTAAATTCTATCTCGGCAGTCCGATAATAACCGGTATGCCGCAGAAGCTTATGCTTATGCTGTTCTATATCCTGACTATACTTTTCTGGATAAACATGGGCAGATTTATGTGCGGCGGCGAAAAGAAATTTACAAGAACCACGCTTATAGCGTCGGGATATTTCAGCGGAGCGTGCTCTGCCGCATATCTTATAAGCTGTTTTGCGCTTGCGGTAACAGATGCCGAAAAATGGGCACAGCTTACCGATACGCCCGACCTTGAGCTTATAATCACGGCGTTTGTGCCCGCTGTCCTTGCAGGTATTGTACAGTTCTCAAAGAAGAGGGCTTCTGCACAGACAGACGATACCTCCGACACGGAGCAGAACGTTATCAAGGCGGAAGAAAACACCTCTGAAAGCGATACACAGGACGTGCAGTAAAGCCGTCCGAGGAGAAAAAATGAAAAACATCACTATACTGCGTCTTAATAAAATACTCAGAAAAACAGCAGGGCTTACGGCACTGGTGTGCGTTATTTCTGCACTCTGCGGCTGTTCGGGCTCGTTTTCTGCGGGCGATCTGCTGGCTTCTCCCAGACTTACAGACGAACAAAACGAAATATACAATGCCCTGACCGCAAGTGCGGGCAGGGTCGATTTGCGTTATCCCCATACAGGAGAATACCGCAGTGCGTTCGTTATCCACAATATAGACGGCGAACCCACCGATGAAGCGATAGTCTTCTATGAGCAGAACAAGACCGATGCCGCAAAAGAGCCTAACTTGCAGGAAGGAAGCGCGGTCGGAAACCTGCGTGTAAGCTTCCTTGACAAGGACGAAAACGGCAACTGGAAAGCTACCTATGAGCTTCCTGCCGCAGGCACGGAGGTTGACAGCGTTGCGTTTTCAAAGCTCGGCTCGGACAAGGAGAAGCTGCTTATAAGCTACTCTGTTCTCGGCTCTTCCGACAAGATAATGTCGGTCATCGACTATGAGAACGGCGTTGCGACACAGCTCGGAACTGTCGGATATTCGTCGTATATGATGCTTGACAACCTGACCGAAAGCGGCGAATATCTCGCCTGCTTCAATCGTGACAGCTCGCAAAAGAGCGGAAATATGACGGTTTACGGCTGTACGGACAGCAAAACTCTGGGTATGATATACCCTGTGCTGTCGTTCGGAAACGGCGTTACCGAATTTGACAGGATAACATCCGCATACTGCCTTTTACTCGGCAAGAAAATGCCGTGTATAGCGGTCGACTATCTGATTTCGGAAAACTACTACGGCACAAGTGTGCTGTTTTATAACGGAAGCAGCTTTGCGACAGCGGAAACGGTAGTGCGCGACGGTGCAAACACGAACTATACCCGCCGTGTAAACAGCTATACGCCTAAACTGCGTTCGCAGGATATAAACGGCGACGGAATAATAGATATACCGGCGACATCGCCGTTACCCGGATACGAAAATCTCTCCTATCCCGAGCAGATATGCGCGGTGCACTGGTACAAGCAGAACTGCAACAAGATAGAGCTTACGGCGTATACCTTTGTCGACCCGCAGAGGAACTTCATGCTCACCTTCCCCGGAAGATGGATAGGTATGGTAACGGCAACGATCAATACGACAGATAACTCGGTCACATTCTGGAAGTACGAGGGCGATATAAAAGAAAATGAGTACGCATTGCTTACGATAAAGGTCGTGCCGAAGAGCGATACCTCTTCTCAGAGCGACCCCGATGTACAGGCGGCTCTGCGTGACGGATTTAAAATGTTCTCGGACGACAGCGAAAAGACGATATATTATAAAAGCATTATGTACGAGGGGCTGTCGCTTACCGAAGACGAAATAGCCGCGGCTATCAAGGTACGTCCGGAAGGATACACAAGCAATACTGCGCCGTGAGCGGGAAAATCTGGTCGAAACGACGCAGTGAAAGGCAGGTAAACATATGAAAAGAATACTCGTTTGTGAAGATGAAGACGCAATAAGGGATTTTGTCGTAATAAATTTAAAGCGCAGCGGCTATGACGTAATAGATGTCAGCAACGCCGCCCAGGCTATGGACGCATATGTGCATTACGGCGGACTTATTGATGTGGCACTGCTTGATATAATGATGCCCGGCATGGACGGCAGTGAGCTTTGCCGCTGGCTAAGGCAAAAGAGCGATACCATGGGTATCATTATGCTCTCCGCAAAAAGTCAGGAGGTAGACAAGATACGCTGTCTTACGCAGGGTGCGGACGACTATGTAACGAAGCCGTTTTCACCGTCGGAGCTTGTCGCAAGGGTCGACGCGGTATACCGCAGGGTAAGCCTGAGCGTTGCAAGACCGCCCGAGGACGACGGCAGGACGCTTATCTCAGGTCCGTTCTCGATAAATACAAAGAGCCGTATTTTTACAAAGAACGGCGTGGGAATAGAAATAACGCAGGTAGAGTATCAGCTTCTTGAGTACTTTATGGAAAACAGCGGCTCTGCGCTTGACCGTAAGAGCATACTTACCCGCATATGGGGCGAGGACTATTACGGCGACGACAAGATAGTCGATGTCAACATAAGGCGACTGAGAATGAAGATAGAAGAAGACCCGTCAAATCCGAGATACATAACCACCATATGGGGCTACGGCTACAAGTGGTGTGTAGACGAGCTTGCCGCCGCAGGCGAGTTCAACGGATAAATAAACGGAGGTAAAGGCTTTGGCAAGACGCACGACGATAGCTAACCGCTGGTTTCTCAAAAGCTTCAGCGCGGTAGTTATAGTTCTGGTACTGCTTGATATAGTTATGTACTGCATATTCAGGGCGTACTTCTACAGCACGGTCGAGCAGACGCTCCGCAGTGAGCTGAATGTAATATCCACAGTGCTTACGCGGTACTACAACAGCAGTTCGACAGGAAGCGGCACTAACTATTCAAACGAGATACGCGATACCGTTGAAAGCTTCACCAAAAAAGACCGTATGGAGCTTATGATGATAAACTCCGAGGGTAAGGTCGTAATAACGTCGAGCGGATTTGAGCCGAGCAACTCCTATGATATGCCCGACTATGACAACGCAGTAAAAAGCGAAAGCGGTATCGGCGTTTACAGCGGATATCAGAGCAACGGCGAGAAGGTCATGGCTGTCACCGGACTGCTTGAAACGGGAAATGACAACTACAGCGCGGTAAGGGTCATAACCTCGCTTTCAAAGGTGGATAAACAGCTCGGCGTGATTATGATCTTCATAATAGCGATAAGCGGAGCTATCATAATACTTATGCTGGTACTCGGACTTTACTTCATAAAGTCGATAGTAATGCCGCTCAGGCTTATCAGCGCGAATGCGAGGAAAATAGCAAAGGGCGACTTCGGAGTGCATATTGAGGAAACCACCGACGACGAGCTCGGCGAGCTGTGCCATGTGTTCAACTATATGGCGGACGAGCTTGAAAACTCGGAGAAGATAAAGAACGACTTTATCTCTTCCGTATCACATGAGCTGCGCACCCCGCTGACGGCTATCAAGGGCTGGAGCGAAACGATTGCCGCAAGTCCGAATGATAAGGAAACCGCAAAAAAGGGTATGCGCGTCATTGCGGAGGAGTCGGAAAGACTGTCGAACATGGTCGAGGAGTTGCTTGACTTCTCGAGGATACAGGGCGGCAGGTTCAACCTCAGCAAGGCGAATATGGACGTATTTGCGGAGCTTACCGACGCGGTGATCATATACTCGGAAAAGGCAAGACAGGAAAACAAGACACTGCTTTACGATGAGCCGCAGGAGATAGTAACTATCTTCGGCGACAGGAATCGTATAAGACAGGTGTTTATAAATATAATAGACAACGCTATAAAATACTCTGCGGTAAACGGACACATCATAGTTGCCACTGCGGTGACTGCCGACTCGGTCATTATTACCGTTGAGGACGACGGCTGTGGCATTGCCGAGTCGGATCTGCCGAAAGTAAAAGCCAAATTCTATAAGGCGAACAACACGGTAAGAGGCTCGGGAATAGGGCTTGCGGTTGCTGATGAGATAGTGACCGCGCACGGCGGAACGCTTGATATCGAAAGCGAGCTCGGACGATATACAAGGGTAGTTATCACACTGCCGATAGCGAAAAAGGACGAACAATAAGAAAGGCTGAATATGAGCGAACAGAACAAGGAGATAGTCAAGACAAAGGTCGGCGGACAGGCTCTCATTGAGGGCGTTATGATGCTCGGTCCGAAAAAGGGCTGTATGGCTGTACGTCAGCCCGACAGAGAAATATATACCGAGGTATGGGACAGGAAAAAGCCCAAATGGTATAACAAAGCGCCGTTTATAAGAGGCTGTGTGAATTTCGTTTCTCAGATGGCTGACGGTTATAAGTACCTGAATAAATCGGGTGAAGTCAGCGGAATGTTTGACGAGGAAGAGGACGAAAAGGAAAAGGAAAAGAAAGACGCACAGCATGACAAGCCGACCGATACCGCAGACGGTGAAAAGTCTGAAGTTAAAAAGGAAGATAAGAAAAAAGAAGACAGCGGCGCTCTTACAACGGCTGTCGCGATAATATCGGGTGTGCTCGGTGTGGGGCTTGCGATCGCGCTGTTTGTGATACTGCCTACGCTTATCTTTACAGGCATACAGACGCTGTTCGGAGATACGGATATATCCGCTTTCCGCTCGCTGACTGAGGGCGTTATAAAGATAGCGCTGTTTGTCGGATACCTGTGGCTTACTTCTCTTATGAAGACTATGAAAAGGCTGTATCAATATCACGGTGCTGAGCACAAGACGATATTCTGCTATGAGCACGGCGAAGAGCTGACGGTAGAGAACGTCAGAAAGTACAAGCGCTTCCACCCCAGATGCGGCACAAGCTTTATATTCCTGACACTTGCGATAAGTATACTTGTGTACACTCTGCTCCCTATAAACAGCGAAATGTTTATTGAGGCGTTCGGCGTATCGAAGTTTATCGGCGATATGCTGAGAGTATGCTGTAAGATAATATTCCTGCCGATAGTCGTAGGCATATCCTATGAGCTTATCCGTATCGCAGGAAGATATGACAACGTGTTTACAAAGATAGTTTCGGCTCCCGGACTTGCTATCCAGCGGCTTACGACAAAAGAGCCTGCCGATGAGATGATAGAGGTTGCGATAGCTTCTATGAAGCCCGTTCTCCCGGAAAAACCGGAGGACGCAAAGTGGTAATAAGGCAGGCGGTAAGGCTGATAAGCGATATGCTTGAAAGCATTACCGATGAGGCGGACTTTGAGGCAAAGCAGATAGTAAATGAGATCGGCGGCGGGAAAATGCCGTTTGAGGAAATCTCCGAAGCAGAGTTTACAGAGTGCGTCCAAAAGGCGGATATACGCAAAACAGGCAAGCCACTACAGTATATCCTCGGCAGCTGGGATTTTTACGGCAGAAGATATTTTGTCGGTGAGGGCGTGCTTATCCCCCGCCCCGAAACAGAGCTGTTGTGCGACATTGCGGTACAGCACCTTAAAAAGACCGGCGGTAAGGCAATTGATCTATGCTCGGGGAGCGGCTGTATAGCTGTTACAACGGCACTTGAAGCAAATGTCGAAGCTGTGGGTATCGAGATATCCGACAAAGCATACGGCTACTTTCTGAAAAACATAGCGGAAAACAAAGCCGAAAAGCTTGTCACAGCTATAAACGGCGATATTTTCGACGAAGAGATAGTCGGCAGGTTTGCCGATAATTCATTGTCCGCCGTGCTTTCAAATCCGCCGTATATAAGCTCTGCGGATATGAAAGCACTGCAAAAGGAAGTAAGGTTTGAGCCTGAGCTTGCGCTGTTCGGCGGCGAGGACGGTCTGGACTTTTACCGCAGACTTGTACCTCTTTGGGTAGAAAAGCTTGCAGTCGGAGGCTTTTTCGCAGTAGAGATCGGCGAAGAACAGGGGCAGGCTGTGAGCGGAATATTTGAAAAAGAGGGGCTTACTCCGCAGATTATTAAGGATTACAGCGGGCACGACAGAATAGCCAGCGCCGTTAAGCGATAGAAAATAAAATCTGTACATTTTATAGTACAGCAATTATGATAGAATATGATCACAGGATAAAACCGATATATTGAAAGGACAGGTAAATCTATTATGGCAAAGGCAAATAACAAAAAAGCGACACCTACCGTAAATCACCCCACCACTCCGGAGGAGAAGAAAAAGGCTCTTGATACCGCTATGGAGCAGATAATCAAGAACTACGGTCAGGGTTCTGTTATGTTCCTCGGCGGCGAGGGTAATAAAAAGCTTGATGTTGAAAGCGTACCGACAGGCTCGATTGGTCTTGACTACGCGCTCGGTATAGGCGGTCTGCCCAAGGGTCGTATAATTGAGATATACGGACCTGAGTCAGGCGGTAAGACTACCGTTACGCTCCACGCCATAGCCGAAACTCAGAAGCTCGGCGGTATGGCGGCATTCATAGACGTTGAGCACGCACTCGACCCTGTATACGCAAAGTCGCTCGGCGTTGATATCGATCACCTTATCGTTTCACAGCCCGATACAGGCGAGCAGGCACTCGAAATTATGGAAACGCTTGCGCGCTCCGGCGCTATCGACATTGTCGTACTCGACTCGGTTGCCGCTATGGTAACAAAGGCTGAGATAGACGGCGAGATCGGCGACAGCTTTGTAGGCGTTCAGGCAAGACTTATGTCGGCGGCTATGAGAAAGCTGACAAGCGTTATTTCAAAGTCTAACACCGTTGCAATCTTTATAAACCAGGTTCGTGAAAAGATAGGCGTTATGTATGGCAACCCCGAAACAACTCCCGGCGGCCGTGCGCTTAAGTTCTATGCCAGCGTGCGTATAGAAGTCCGCAAGGGTGAGAAGATAGTTGACGATGGCGAGATAATCGGTTATACTACTAAATGCAAGGTCGTAAAGAACAAGGTCGCACCGCCTTTCAAGGAAACGCAGTTCGATATGATATTCGGCGAGGGTATTTCAAGGCTCGGCGAAATAATCACAATGGGCGAAGAGCTCGGCTTTATCAAGAAGAGCGGTGCATGGTACAGCTATAACGGAGAAAGACTCGGACAGGGTAAGGAAAAGACAAAGAAGTTCCTTAAGGAAAACGAGGATCTGCGCCTTGAGATCGAGGGCAAGATAAAAGAGAATATGTCTAAGCTCGATATGTCCGCCAGTGAGGACGACAGCGACAAGGCCGATACATCGGATACCGCCGCAGAAAACGAGCTTAAGGAGATAGGCGAAGAGGCTGCAAAGGCTGACGCTGCCGCAGCCCCCGCTCCTGCGCCTAAGAAAAAGGCAACGGCAAAGAAAAGCGTAGTAGTCGAAGCCGACAGCGACTTTGAGGAATTTTCACCCGAGGATCTTGACTGATGTCATATACCGACGATGAAAGAATAAGAGCCAAGCGCAGAGCGCTGTATATACTCGCTCAGCGCGACCACTCGAAAAAAGAGCTTTACGACAAGCTGATAAAAAACTACCCTCCCGATCTGTGCGAGATGGTAGTTGAGCTGATGTGTGAGCACGACCTCATAAATGAGGAGAAGTACGCCGAAAAGCTTTACAAGGCATATATAAACAAGGGTTGGGGTAAGTCCAAGATCCGCTTTGAACTGCGGAGAAAGGGCTTGCCCGACAGCCTTATTTCACAGCAGGAAGAAGAATATGACGCTGAGGATTTTATAGACGAAATTATACATCTTGTAGACAAAAAATACGCAAGCAAGCTTGATTTTTCGGACTACAGGAGTGTACAGCGCGTCACTGCGGCGCTTGCCCGCAGAGGCTTTGCATATGACGATATAAAGCTTGCATTATCCCGCGTGAAAGACGGAGATTATGACGAAGAAGATTACGATGAGTAAATCGTGAAAATATAATACATACGGTATACGGAAAGGTAAGGAAAAATAATGGCAGACACAATAAAGGTCGGTATGGTATCTCTCGGATGTCCGAAGAACCAGTGCGACGCTGAGCTTATGCTTGCGAAGATAGCTAAAGCCGGCTTTAAGATAGTAAGCGAGGCGGGGCTTGCAGATGTTGTAATAATCAACACCTGCGGCTTTATCCAGAGCGCAAAGGAAGAAGCTATCGAAGAGATAATGGAGGCTATCAGCCGCAAGAATGACGGTATCAACAAGAAGATAATCGTCACAGGCTGTCTTGCGGAGCGTTATCAGAAGCAGATGGACGAGGAGTTCCCCGAGATAGACGCAGTGGTAGGTATTGCAAAGAATGATGATATAGTTGAGATCATCAACTCGGTAATGCTGGATAAAAGGGTCGTGACATTCGGTGACAAGCTGTGTCACAATATGGAGGGCGACAAGCTCCAGTCTACTCTCCCCCACTACGCATACTTAAGAATAGCGGACGGCTGTTCAAACAAGTGTTCTTACTGCGCTATACCGCTTATAAGAGGCAAGATGCGCTCAAGAAATATGGAGAACATAATAGAAGAAGCAAAGACCTTTGCGGCAAACGGCGTAAAGGAGCTTGTTATTGTTGCACAGGACGTTACCGCATACGGTATTGACCTTTATAAGAAATACGCTCTGCCGGATTTGTTAAAAGAACTATGTAAGATAGACGGCATAAAGTGGATAAGACTGCTTTACTGCTACCCCGAAAGAATGACGGACGAGCTTATTGAAACAATAAAGACAGAGGACAAGATACTGAACTATATCGATATTCCGATACAGCACTGCAACAAGGAGATCCTCCGCAATATGTACCGCGGCGGCGATGAGCAGAGCCTGCGTGAGCTGTTTGCAAAGCTCCGCCGTGAAATACCCGGTGTAGTGCTGAGAACAACGCTTATCACAGGCTTCCCCGGTGAAACGGAGGAACAGTTCAGCGAGCTTGCCGAATTTGTAAACGATATAAAGTTTGAACGCCTTGGCTGCTTTGCTTATTCTGCCGAGGAGGATACGCCCGCCGCAGAAATGCCCGATCAGGTAGACGAGGGCGAAAGACAGCGCAGAGCCGACATAATAACAGGCGAACAGGAGATCCGCATGGGCGAATATTACGCGGGTATGGTCGGCAACACATATGAGGTCGTATGTGAGGGCTTTGACCGGTACTCGGATATGTATTTCGGCAGAAGTATGCACTTTGCGCCTGAGATAGACGGTATGATATATTTCACATCGACAAAGGAAAAGCGCCCTGTTATCGGCGACTTTATAAATGTTAAAATAACAGACGTGCTTGAAAACAATCTGCTCGGTGAGCAGGTGTAATGCTGAAAGGATATCGGTATGAACCTGGCTAATAAGCTCACATTGCTTCGAGTGATACTGGTACCGTTTTTCGCGTTCTTTATGCTCGCAGGCGATATTGTGCCCTACAGCTATCTGTGGGCGGCGATAATTTTTGCCGTTGCAAGCATAACCGACACGGCAGACGGTAAAATAGCAAGAAAATATAATATGGTGACAAACTTCGGCAAGTTTTTAGATCCGCTTGCGGATAAGCTTCTTGTTGTGACGGCGCTTATCTGCTTTGTTGAGCTCGGCTGGGCAAGTGCATGGGTCACTGCGATAATAGTAGGTCGTGAATTTGTCGTATCGGGTATACGTCTTATAGCCGCCGGCAGTGAAAAGAAGCTCGTGATCGCGGCAAGCATATGGGGCAAGCTTAAGACAGCCTCAACAATGGTTGCGATATGCGTTATCATTATTATGCATATACTTGTCGTTTTCGGCGTGATAACGGCAGAAGCTTTCCCCGTACAGCTGATAAGTGACATACTTATGTACATATCCTGCATACTTACGACGGTTTCGGGAATCAAATATCTGTGGGACTACAGAGAGGTTCTGAAAACCGATGCGTAAATGCGACACTTTAAGGCAACACCGCACAATTAACGGCTATCGCCTTTGCCGCACGCTTGCTTGCGTATTTTCCGTCATCTTGCACAAATTTTGCTTGACAGGCGTTAGCCTGCCCACACTCAATTTATACAATCTGACGAAAAATCTGACTGCGCAATCGCACGACAATAATTATGCGGTATTGCCTTAAAAATTTCAAAAACCCGGAGGAACTATGGGGAGAGATAAACTCGGCAGCCGTCTTGGCTTTATACTGCTCAGCGCAGGCTGTGCAATAGGAATAGGAAACGTATGGAAGTTTCCTTATATAGTCGGTCAGAACGGCGGAGGGCTTTTTGTCCTTATATATCTGTTTTTCCTGCTGATACTCGGTATACCTGTACTCACTATGGAATTTTCCATAGGCAGAGCGGCTCAGAAAAGCCCTGCCAAAATGTATGAACAGCTTGAACCGAAAGGCAGTAAGTGGCACTTACACGGCAAGGTTTCCCTCATCGGCTGTTATCTGCTTATGATGTTCTATACGACTGTTGCCGGCTGGATGCTGAAATTCTTTGTGTCCACCGCCTCGGGTGAGCTTGTCGGAATGGATACGGCGGCTGTGGAAAACCACTTCAATATTGACGTTCTCGGTGACCCTGTTTCGCTTATAGTATATATGGGCATAGTCGTTGTGATAGGCGTTCTCGTATGCTTTATCGGCGTTCAGAACGGACTTGAAAAGGTCACAAAGGTAATGATGATCGCACTGCTCGCCATAATGGTGGTGCTTGCCGTAAACAGCTTTACAATGCCCGGAGGAGCGGAAGGTCTTGCGTTCTACCTGCTACCCGATTTCAGCGCTATAGAAAAGGTCGGTATAACAAATATCCTTGTAAGTGCAATGAATCAGGCGTTCTTTACGCTGAGCATCGGTATGGGAAGTATGGCTATATTCGGCAGTTACATTGGTAAGGATCGCTCTCTTCTCGGAGAATCTGTGAATGTGGCACTGCTTGATACTTTTGTTGCGATAGCCTCGGGACTTATAATCTTCCCCGCCTGCTCGGCATACGGAGTTGATGTTACAAGCGGACCGAAGCTGTTATTCATAACGCTGCCCAACATATTCAACAATCTGCCGCTCGGCAGGCTCTGGGGCAGTCTTTTCTTCGTGTTTATGTCGTTTGCGGCACTGTCAACGGTACTCGCCGTATTTGAATGTATCATAGCAAACACGATGGATCTGTGGGGCTGGAGCAGAAAGAAGTCCTGCCTTATAAACGGCATACTGCTGTTTGCGCTGTCAGTGCCCTGCTGTCTTGGCTTTAACGTACTGAGCGGCTTTCAGCCGCTGGGTGCGGGAAGTACGATACTCAATCTTGAAGATACTATCGTCAGCAACTTTATTCTTCCGCTCGGCTCACTGGTATTCATACTGTTCTGTGTTACGAAAAAGGGCTGGGGCTGGGATAACTTCGTCAATGAAGCGAATACCGGCAAGGGTCTTAAGATAAAGAAGTTTATGAAAGGCTATATGACCTATATCCTGCCTGTGCTTGTAATGCTTGTGTTTGTTATGGGGCTTGTGGGACTTATAAAAGGCTGATACACGATAAAATAAAACGCAAAACCCCCTGTCTGCTACTCAGCAGACAGGGGGCTTTCTGTACTATTACAGCTTTATATTGGCTGTATTTATTCTGTTTATTGCTCTCTTGAGCTTATACTCGGCAATATCAAGTGCACGCTGATCGTCCTTGTACTGCTTCATACGCTCTTCAGCAAGAGCCTTTGCCTTTTCGGCACGCTCGACATCTATCTCATCTGCCCATTCAAACGACTGGGCAAGTATCGATGTCTGATCCTTTGTGACCTCGACTATACCCGAAGACACCGCACCTATACGTACAGCTCCGTCAATGCGTATCTTCGCCTGTCCTATTGTCAGCGCCGCAACATATGGCTCGTGCTTTGCAAGTATGCCCTTGTCACCGACGGTAGTACGGACGATAACGCTTTCAGCCATACCGTCATACACCACTCCCTCGGGGGTAAGGATCTTCAGTTTGAATTCAGTCATATCATCTTTTCCTTTCCTGAGGAGTTAAAGGAACAGTACCGCATCCTTGAAATCATCGCCGGCTACATTTGCAAGCGCCGAAAATTTACCGTTCGAAAACGCAACGGAGTAATCCTTTGTAAAGTAGGATACCTTGCTGATGTTGCCGTTCTTCTTGCTTATCGTTACGATGAAATGCTCATCGGAGGGCACACCTGCTTTTTCTCTTACGCTTTCTGCGGTAATATCATCGCCGTTGTCACGGTACAGACCGAGTGCGACCTTTTCCAGATTTACAGCCTTATCCTGCACGTTTTTTACCGTTTCGCTGCTGACTACAGCCGCAGGTGCAGAGGGCGTTGCCGTCTTGCTTGTGGTAACAGACGGTTTCGGAGATACGTCGGTACGCTTTTTTGTAGTCACGATGACCGACGATTCCTGCGCCGTTGTTTCCGGGGTCGGCAATGGGGTCAATATATCATCGTCCTTTACAGGTCCGCTCATTATAAACGGTAGTCCTGTTATAATCAGCGCCAGTAAAAGCGCGGTTATCGTCATAGGGCTGAAATAACCCTTGTTATTACGCCTTCTCATTCTTAGCCTTTTCAACAGCCTCGTCGATAGTGCCTACGAACAGGAATGCAGACTCGGGAAGATCGTCGTGTTTGCCCTCAATGATCTCCTTGAAGCCTCTTATCGTTTCCTTAAGCGGAACATACTTACCCTTCATACCTGTGAACTGTTCTGCAACCGAGAACGGCTGAGATAAGAAACGCTGTATCTTTCTTGCTCTTGATACGGTAAGCTTGTCGTTGTCGTCAAGCTCGTCCATACCGAGGATAGCGATGATATCCTGAAGCTCGTTATAACGCTGGAGTATCGACTGTACCTGTCTTGCAACCTCGTAATGCTCCTCGCCGACTATCTCGGGAGTGAGTATTCTTGACGTACTGTCAAGAGGGTCAACAGCGGGGAAAATACCCATTGATGAGATGTTTCTTGAAAGTACCGTTGTTGCATCAAGGTGTGCGAATGTTGTAGCAGGTGCGGGGTCGGTAAGGTCGTCCGCAGGAACGTAAACTGCCTGTACCGATGTGATAGAGCCCTTCTTGGTAGAAGTGATACGCTCCTGTAAAGCGCCCATTTCGGTCGCCAGTGTAGGCTGATAACCAACGGCTGACGGCATACGTCCGAGCAGAGCCGAAACCTCAGAGCCTGCCTGTGTAAATCTGAATATATTATCGATGAAGAGCAGTACGTCCTGACCTTCCTTATCACGGAAGTATTCAGCCATTGTAAGACCTGAGAGGGCTACTCTCATTCTCGCTCCGGGCGGCTCGTTCATCTGACCGTAAACAAGCGTTGTCTTTTCGATAACGCCGGACTCGGTCATTTCGTTGTAAAGGTCGTTACCCTCACGGGTACGCTCACCGACACCTGTGAATACCGAAAGACCGCCGTGCTGTTTAGCGATGTTGTTGATAAGCTCCATAATAAGTACGGTCTTACCGACACCCGCACCGCCGAACAGACCTATCTTACCGCCCTTTAAGTAAGGCGCGATAAGGTCTACGACCTTGATACCCGTTTCAAGTACCTGTGTTGAACCCTCCTGCTCCTCAAATGACGGAGCGGGACGGTGGATCTCCCATTTTTCTTCCGTTTCGGGCTGGGGCTTGTTATCAACAGCCTCGCCGAGCAGGTTGAATATTCTGCCAAGGGTCTGTCTGCCTACGGGAACTTTTATAGACGCGCCCGTATCGACTGCCGGAAGTCCTCTTACAAGTCCGTCCGTGCTTCCCATTGCTATGCAACGCACCGTATCGTCACCGATATGCTGTGCTACTTCAACGGTCAGCTTCTTGCCCTCGTGTTCTATCTCTATGGCGTTAAGCAGGTTAGGCAGGTTCTCGGGGGGGAACTTTATATCAAGTACCGCACCGATGATCTGCACAACCGTGCCGATATTCTGTGGCATAGATCAGTCCTGTCCTTTCTTAACTTAATTCAGCGCATTAGCACCCGATACGATCTCGTTGAGCTCGTTCGTTATCTTTTCCTGTCTTGCACGGTTGTACATGAGTGACAGGCTTGCTATCATCTCTTCTGCGTTGTCCGTTGCGTTCTCCATAGCCGTTCTTCGAGCGCCGAGCTCAGATGCGTAGCTTTCGTTTACCGCGCACATAATAAGGCTCGTTATGAGCTTTGGTATCACGCGGTTGAAAACTGCCTCGGGGCTTGGGTCATAGGTCGTACCCGCCTTGTTTTCGGGTACTGCTCCGCCTGTGGGAGCATCTATGGGGAGTACGGGCATACGGGTAGGAGTCTGTACAAGAGGGGATACGAACTGTGTGAAGAACAGCTCTATCTCATCGACCTCTCCCTTTGTGAAAAGATCCGTCGCTATCTGCGCTATATCGGCAGCATCTGCCGTTTTGATATGCTCCGCAATGCCGGGGAACTGCGCCACTACGTCGTATTCGTGCTTTGTAAAGAACTCCGCAGCCTTCTTGCCTATAGCAATTATCTTCGGCGAATATTCATCGCCGTGGGACTGCTGTACAAGCTTCAGTATATTGGAGTTGTAACCGCCCGCAAGACCTCTGTCACCCGCAATTACAATGAACAGACGGTTCTTTACCTCTCTGTGTCTTGTATATACGGTGCTCAGGTTCTCCGTTTCGCCTGCTATGCGGCACATAAGGGAATACTGTGCATCAAAGAACGGACGTGCGTCCTCGGCACGAAGCTTAGCCTTTCTCAGCTTAGAAGAGGCGACAAGCTCCATAGCCTTCGTTATCTGCATAGTGGACTCAACGCTTTTTACTCTGCGCTTGATGTCCTTCATATTTCCCGAAGCCATGCAAAGCCTCCTTTATCGGATATTGTCACTGTCGATATAAGTCGTCTTTTTATAGAACAGCTCTAAAACCGTGAGCGCAAGGGTGAGTGCGGATATGCTCAAAGCAACGATGCTCAGTACAAGTGATGCCTTTTTCATAACTATTCTTCCTTTCGCTTAATGCTTATATCTTAAGTTTTAAACGTACTTCTCCGAAAAATCCTTGAGAGCGGCTTTCAGCTTTTCTTCGTTTTCGGGAGTGAGTACCTTTTCTTCTCTTATGCTTGCTGTAATATCGGGGTGAGCCTCTTCCATATGCTTATAGAGGTCACGCTCAAAGTCACCGACCTTTTCAAGCGGAATGTTCTTCAGATAGTTGTTGATTACGGCATAGATGATTATGACCTGATTTTCAACAGCTACCGGAGCATTCTGTCCCTGTTTTAATATCTCAACGATACGCTCGCCCTTTGCAAGACGTTCCTTTGTATCCTTATCAAGATCCGAACCGAACTGCGAGAAGCTCTGTAACTCTCTGAACTGCGAATATTCGAGCTTAAGAGTACCGGATACCTTCTTCATAGCCTTTATCTGCGCATTACCGCCGACACGGGATACCGAGATACCGGGGTTTACAGCGGGTCTTACACCCGAGTGGAACAGCTCTGTTTCAAGGAATATCTGACCGTCGGTGATCGAAATAACGTTGGTCGGGATATAGGCTGAAACGTCGCCTGCCTGTGTTTCGATGATAGGCAGTGCGGTGAGTGAACCACCGCCGTAGTTTTCATTTAAGTTAGCGGCTCTTTCGAGCAGTCTTGAATGCAGATAGAATACGTCACCGGGATAAGCCTCACGTCCGGGCGGACGCTTGAGGAGCAGAGAAAGTGCTCTGTAAGCCACAGCGTGCTTGGACAGGTCATCATAGATTATAAGTGCGTCCTTGCCCTTTTCCATGAAGTATTCACCCATGGTGCAGCCCGAATAGGGCGCAATGTACTGTAAGGGCGCAAGCTCACTTGCGGTAGCGGAAACTACTATTGTGTAGTCCATAGCGCCTGCGGCGGTGAGCTGTTCTACAACGTTAGCAACTGTAGAAGCCTTCTGACCTATAGCAACGTATATACAAATTACGTCTGTTTTCTTCTGATTTATTATCGTATCGATCGCAATGGCAGTCTTACCTGTCTGTCTGTCGCCGATGATCAGCTCACGCTGACCTCTGCCTATCGGTATCATAGAGTCAATAGCCTTGATACCTGTCTGAAGCGGAACATTAACAGATTTTCTCGTAATGATACCTGGAGCGATCTTTTCGATCGGGCGTGTTTCCTTTGCGAGTATAGCGCCCTTGCCGTCGATAGGCTGACCCAGTGCGTTTACTACTCGTCCGAGCAGTTCCTCGCCTACGGGTACAGATACGACTGAACCTGTGCGCTTTACCGTATCGCCCTCTTTGATCTCGGCATCTGAGCCCAGCATAACCGCACCGACAAAGTCCTGCTCTAAGTTGAGCGCCATGCAGCGAACGCCGTTCTCAAATTCCAGCAGCTCGTTCATCATACACTTTTCAAGTCCGTGTATACGAACAATACCGTCACCTACAGTTACAACAGTACCTGTATCTTCAAGACGGATCTTTGAGCCGTAGTCCTTGATCCGGGATTTAATTATGCCTGTTATTTCATCCGGGCGTAAATCCATTGGAGGTTCTTCCTTTCGTATTTTTTTACCGGCTGACGATTTTTATGTCAGTCGATAGTTCCGGCAATATCCGCCTTCAGCTGTTCAAGTCTTGCCTTGACGCTTCCGTCGATAGTCGTATTGCCGTAGCTGATAACAACGCCGCCGATGAGCTTATCGTCGGTTTTCAGCGTCATATTAACGGTCTTGCCCGTGATATCAGCCATTTTTGCTCTGATCTTTTCGACAGCTGTATCCGAAAGAGGCATTGCAGAGGTTACAGTAACATCTGCTATACCGAGCTTTTCGTTATACAGCCCTGTAAAGTATGCCAGTATCCGTTCAAAGTCGGGCAGTCTGTCATTTTCGGTAAGTATGCACAGAAAGTTAAGCACGAAACTGTGCACCTTGCCATCAAAGACTTCTTTTATAAGCCCTGTCTTTTCCTCTATAAGGATAGTAGGAGTACGAAGCAGCTTTATAAAATCGGGCTCGGCGGCAAAAACCTCCGACACACCCTTAAGCTGTCCGAGAATGTCGGGCAGTGCCTTTTCATCCTCTTCGGTTATTAGAGAGAACAATGCGTCGCCGTATGTCTTGTCAACAGCAGCCATTTCAGCTCTCCTTTCCGATCTGCGACAGAACAGAATCGATTATCTTCTCGTTGTCCTGCGCGTTTATCTCCTTTTCGGCAACCTTTGAAGCCGCCATAACTACCATATCGGAAATCTCTTCCTTTATCTCGTTTACCGCACGCTTCTTCTCACGCTCGATAGATTCTTCCGCACGCTGTTTCATAGAAGCGGCTTCTTCGTTTGCGGCGGAGATGATCTCCTCCTCGCGCGCCTGAGCCTTCTTTGTAGCGTCTGCCACAATGCGGGCAGCCTCTTCCTTTGAGGTTTCAAGGCGATGCTCGTAGTCCGCCTTTACTGCGGCGGCCTCTTCCTTCGCCTTCTGTGCGTCGTCCATATCCTTGTTTACTGTCTTTGCACGCTCGTCAAGAATCTTGCAGACGGGCTTGTGCAGAAAGAAGAAATAAAGCAGAACGATGATGAGCGTGTTGATCAGAGTGAAGACTATAGTGTTAAGATCTATGCTGACCAGAGAAAACTTTGCCTGCTCGGCGGCTTCCTCGGCTATTCTCAGCATATCCGTCATTTCACTTCAATCCTTTCGTGTTGTAGTCTGCCAGAGATTAAAGCTGTCTGATGAAGGGGTTTGCGAACATCAGCAGCAGAGCGATAATGAGTGAGTAAAGACCTGTGGTTTCCGCAAGAGCGTCACCGATGATCATTGTTCTCGTGATTGCGCCTGAAGCCTCGGGCTGTCTGCCGATTGCTTCAACAGCCTTACCGCCGCAGAAGCCTTCACCGATACCGGGGCCAAGACCTGCGATCATAGCAAGACCTGCACCTATTGCAGATGCGCCCAGTACGATTGCCTGTGATAAGTTTTCCATATCAAAGTCCTCCGTCATTTTATTCTACCTGTCGGTAGATTATTGTTATTTATTACACCACAGTTTCCTGTGGGGGTAAACTGATTAGTCATCTCCGCATTCTGCCATTGAAACGTAAGCCATTGTCAGTGTGCAGAAGATATAAGCCTGAATGAATGCCGAGAACAAGTCAAAGTACAGCGAGCATACGGCGGGTACGCCGATAGATGCGAGGCCGTTTGCGACCTGTCCTAAAGCGAAGTAGATAAGTCCTCCGATTACAGAGCCTGCAAGGATATTTGCAAAGTGACGCAGTGTCTGTGAAACGGGGTTTGCTATATCACCGATTATATTGAACGGGAGCATAAAAGGCATAGGCTCGATGAAGCCCTTGAGATAGCCCTTGATACCGCCTGTTTTCAGCTTGTTCCTGAGCGTCAGAACGAATGTCGTGATGCCCCATGCGGCTATTACGGAAAGGTCCGAGGTCGGACATCTGAAGCCGAAAAGACCCATAAGGCTCGAAAGAATCGAGAAGCAGAAAAGTCCGCCTATATAGGGGGTGTACTTTCTGTATTTTTCGCCCATGGTGTCACGCACCATATTGTTGAAGAAGTTTACAAGATACTCAGCCGCCATCTGTCTGCGTGAAGTCGATCTCACCTTGAGGTTTCTGCCGAGTATAAAGAATACGATGCCGAGGACAAGCATAACTATCCACTGCACAACGATACTCTCGCTGATAACAACATTGTAGCTGCCTATATCGAAGCTTATCGATTTAAGCGGTCCTTCTACTGAAAATTCCGCCATAGGTTTTATAAGGTCTGCCATTTTCTAATGCTCCTCCCTTATTTTGATGGGACTGTTCCCATAATGAATATTTTATATTTTTATATAAATTTAATGTTAAGTCAGGGGTTGTAAATTCTGCTGTCAGAAATCGCTTTTTTCCCTGAAAGCGGTAACGGTATAGCCGATTTTCGGCACGAACAGCGGAAGTATCGCTGTCACCGGGTTTATGATCTTAAAAAACATCAACGCCCCGAGAATTACGAATGTGCCGATATATCTTGCACCATAACTGCCGTTCATGGCAAGCTTTGCGGATTTTTCGGTCATTGTGACGGCTTTTTCCGCGCTCATCGCCATAAGCACGAAATTCAGTGCCGATACCGCAGTGCCGACTGCCGCACCCGTAAGCAGTGTATAGTCACCGATACCCGAAATCATCAGGATAACACTCACGATCCCGAGCAATACGAGCGCGCCGATATAATACGGCAACAGCGCCATAAATTCCTTGAACGAGGTTGTTTCGGTAATTTTCTTTTTCATATTTGTTTAAAGTTTCCTGTCACGGCGGTTATCGTCGTAATAGTCATTGTCGCGGCGGTCGGAAAGATATTTATAGGTTTTTTTATCGTCCTTTCCGCCGTACATTTTTATAAGGTTCTTAAGATAAGTCCCCACTCCCGATATCATAGTGATTATGCCTGCAAATACAAGCAGTATCATAACCCATGACGGAAGCGAAAGCTTGTCCACCAGTACACTGCCGCCCCATATAAAAATCAGCAGCGGAGTCAGCACCAGAAAGCCTATCTGACTTACGACAGCATAGACCTTAAGAGGATTATCCTTTTTGTTGTTCATTTATCAGTATGCCAGCTTCTGAAGCCGCCACTCGCCGTTTACCTTGAGCATATTGGCTGTGACTGCCTTTATGTCGGACGTGCCATCGCCGGAAGCGGTGCTGCTTGTGTCGGCATCAACCGAGGATGCCGCTTCTGCGGGGTTAAGCTCGACGATTATGTCGCATTCGGTATTTGACTTGGGGTGAAGCGTGAACTTGGCGTTTGACCATGTATAGTCGTAGTCAAGAGCCTTAAATCTGCCGTTCTCGTCAACCATATTCATATCAAGACCGATACCCTTGTTGCCGTCCTCGTCTGTTTCTTCCGCATAAACAGCAACGTTGTCGCCGTTTACGTTTGTGAGGATACGGTTTGCTTCTTTTTCAACGAATGTCGAATTGACAAGCTTTTCGATATCGGACATTGTCTTGTAGCTATCGCTCTTTACCGTGTAATATCCGTCCTCGGGAACGTTGTTATACGGCTCTGACTGATGAGGCAGTCCGTATTGAAGATAGATCCTGAACACCTCGCAGTTGTTCTTGATAAGAGTTACCGCGTTCATATTCATCTCTTCGTTTATCTCGTCAGAGGGAACGTAATTATACTGATTATCCTGTATCTGCTGCTGTGAGGTCTGATACAGCAGGAATAAAGTTGTTGCTATGGCAAGCACGGCTACGATTATTGTGGCAATGGTAGCCGCTGTGTTTTTCTTACTCATGGACACCTCCGTAAAAGTGGTTTATACTTCATTATACAACTTACTTTCAAAAATTTCAAGCGGTTTTTGAGGTTTTTCGGATTATACAGATGAACTGTGATATACGATTAAATGTTAAGAAATATTAACGCAAGATGAGGGCTTATTTTGAGTTAGGCTTTCTGCCTGTAAGGAACGAAACGCTCCTTTCGATAGATGTGCGGACGTGTTCCATCTCTTCGCTGTGGAGCTTGCCCGCATTGCGGTAGTCAAAGCTGTTGCAGAAGTCGTTTACGTCGCTGTTGAGCTTGGTTATGTATTCCTGCATTATGGTATCCATAACCTTTACAAACTCGGCTCTGTCGTTCTTTGCCATCTTTGTTTCACTGAGCTGTACAAGATAGTGGTAGTGCGGCATACAGAAGCATTCCTGCGACTTGAACAGGTTTTTGAACTTGCCGTCCTTGGCAAACATTGTGAATACCGTTTCAAGCATATGGTCAACGCCCCACTGTACCTTTGAGCAGACAAAGCAGGTATCGCCTACCGCGCCCGCCTTTTTAGCTTTTGCGTCTTTGGGTGCAAATAAACCTTTTTTCTCAAAAATGTTGCCTCTGAGCGCTTCAAGGTGACTGTTGAGCATAAGTCCGAGCGATAAGCGGTTGTTCTGCATCATCAGCTGCTGATAGTGCGTAAAGCAGAAGCCGAGCCTGTTAGTGTCCTGTCTTACATCGGGCTCCATCATGGCAGCCCCCATTATATATTCGCAAATATGCTCCTCGACCGTATCTCTCATACGGCAGATAGGACAGCCCTCGCGGGGCTCAAACACTTCGTTTACCGGTATCGTAAGTATGCTCTCTCTCACTTTTTTCAGTTCCTTTCAAAAAATATTATATCTGCGGAAAGCTCCGCAGGGACTTGATATTGCCGTGTCGCATTATGTGGCAGGAATGTACCGGCAAGAAAAATTTTTTCATGTCGGTCTTGTAATTTCCCTGTTAATATTGTATTATATATAACGGAAATAATCAAGAGTAAATCGAAAAATTTTTCCATACATAAAAACAGATAACGGCAGATGATCATATGGACTACACCTTTACTTGCAAAGGATTTGATATAGGGCGCACGCTTTTCTGCGGGCAGGCTTTCCGCTGGAAAGAGCAGGACGGTAGGTTCTGCGGCATAGCCGGCGGCAGATATGCGGATATATCCGACAACGGCGACGACACTTATACCATACACGGGATAGAAAAAGACGATATTTCTTACTGGCAGTCATACTTTGATCTTGATACAGATTATGACGCGCTGATAAAGCGGTTTTCAGAGGACGAGCATATGAAGCTTGCCTGTGAGGAAAACCCGGGTATAAGAGTGCTCAGGCAAGAGCCGTTTGAAACGCTCATCAGCTTTATAATATCGCAGAATAATAATATAAAGCGTATCACGGGAATTATAGACAGATTGTGCGGGAGCTTCGGGGAAAAGACGGAGCACGGATATGTTTTCCCGACACTCGAAAAGCTTGTCGGCGTTACCGCTGAGGACTTAGCCCCGCTGAGAGCAGGCTTCAGGGCGAAATATATAGTTGACGCAGTAGAAAAGCTTGACAGCGGCGAGGTTTCGCTTGACGGCATAAACGCTATGGATACCGATACCGCAAGAGAAGAGCTCAAAAAGATAAAGGGTGTCGGAAACAAGGTCGCGGACTGCGTACTGCTTTTTGGCTACCACAAGACGGACGCTTTCCCGAGAGATGTATGGATAAAGCGTATCGAACAGAAATTATATCCGGACGGACTGCCGGAATGTATAAAGGGCAATGAGGGCCTAGCACAGCAGTTTTTGTTCGACTATGCGAGAACGCACGAGATCTGACGGAGATAAAAAATGGTCAACATAGGCAACGAGTGGGACGAACTGCTTGCAGATCAGTTCCAAAGCGAATATTACAAGAAGCTGAGAAAATTTCTTGTCAGCGAATACAATAACTACAGGGTATATCCGCCTGCGGACTGCATTTTCAATGCGCTGAAATATACACCGTACTCAAAGGTGAAGGCGGTGCTCCTAGGTCAGGATCCGTATCACGGCGCGGGACAGGCGCATGGACTTTGCTTTTCGGTAAAGCGCGGAGTAATGCCGCCGCCATCGCTTAAAAATATCTTTGCCGAGATACATAACGACCTTGGGATAGATTTTGATATGTCAGTGGGCGAGCTTACCGACTGGGCACGACAGGGCGTGCTTATGCTGAACACCTCGCTTACAGTCCGTGAGGGCATGGCGGGAAGTCACAGGGGCAAGGGCTGGGAGATACTCACCGACAGGATAATCGAGCTTCTGAACGAGCGCGACGTGCCTACGGCATTCATACTGTGGGGAAGCAACGCAAAGTCGAAAATGCCGCTTATTACAAATCCGAAGCACGCGGTATTCACGGCGGCGCACCCGAGCCCGCTGTCGGCATATAACGGATTTTTCGGTTGCCGCCATTTCTCAAAGGTGAATGCTTTTTTACAGCAAAACGGCATAGAACCGATCGACTGGAGTATACACTTACCGTAAGTAAGGATAATATAAGACGGAAGAAGGATATAGCTTATGATATGCGTTACAGGCGACCTGCACGGCGATATTTCACGATTTAAATCGCCTGTGCTGAAAAAGCTCAGACGCGGTGATGCGCTGATAATAACAGGCGACTTCGGCTGTATATGGGACGGCAGTAAAAAAGAAAAGAGTATGCTCAAAAAGCTCGGCAAGAAGAAATATAACATACTTTTTGTCGAGGGCGTACACGAGAATTTCGATTTGCTGAACGAGTACCCCGTAGAAGAGTGGTGCGGCGGTAAGACAAGGCTCATATCCGGCAATCTGCGACAGCTGATGAGAGGTCAGTACTACACGATCGCCGAAAAGACCGTATTTGCTTTCGGCGGCGGTCAAAGCGAGGAAAACAACAGCTATCTCGAGCCGGACGAGGAGCAGAAGTGGGTAAAGGAGCTCCCGACAGATGAAGAGCTTGCCGAGGGACTGGCTAACCTTGCAACGCATAACAACACGGCGGATTTTATAATCAGCTATGAGCCGCCGGCAAGAATGATAGAATTTATCGATATTGGCATAACCAGCCGAAATCATATAAATACATACCTCGACAAGGTGCTTGATACGGCAAAGTTCAGAATGTGGTTTTTCGGCAAAAGGCATATCAACAAGCTGATACCGCCGCGATACCGTTGCATATTTGATGCGGTAGAGCTTGCGGACGATACAAGGCTTCCCAAGCAGAAAAAGCAGAAGCCCGAAAAGGTAAAGAAAGAAAAACCCGAAAAGAATTCAAAAAAGGATAAAAACGCAGGAGAAGAGGAATGATCCTCTTTAATATAAAAAATTAAAACTCCGTATATAAGAAAGGAACTTAAGGACATGGCAGAATTTAAGTATGAGATAACACAGGAGCTCGGCGTTATAAGCGAGGGCAAGTACAACATTGAGCTTAATATGGTAAGCTGGAACGACAGAGAGCCCAAGTACGATATCCGTTCATGGGCACCCGACCACAGCAGAATGGGTAAGGGCATTTCACTCACAGAAGAAGAGATGGAGCGCCTTGTTGAGCTCTGGAATACAAGAAACGAAGAAGACAGCTTTGAAGAATAATATCTGAAAGGGAAACAAAAATGGAAAAGTTACTCGGAATGACACCCCCTATGGGCTGGAACAGCTGGAACACGTTCACATGGGAGATAAACGAAGAGCTTATAAAGCAGGCGGCTGACGCATTCATCGAAAACGGACTCAAAGACGCAGGCTATGAATACGTTGTAATTGACGACTGCTGGAGCGAAAAGCAGAGAAACGAAAAGGGCGAGCTTGTACCCGACCATTGGAAGTTTCCGAACGGTATCAAGCCTGTTGCGGACTATGTACACTCAAAGGGTCTTAAGTTCGGTATCTACTCATGTGCCGGCACTCACACCTGTGCAGGTCACCCCGGCAGCTTTGAGCATGAATTTCAGGACGCAGAAACATTCGCCGAATGGGGCGTTGACTACCTCAAGTATGACTACTGCTACAAGCCCGTACATATCCCCGGCGAAATACTCTACAAGCGTATGTCGACCGCTCTCAGAAACTGCGGCAGACCTATTATGTTCTCTGCGTGCAACTGGGGCAACGACGACATCTACAAGTGGATAAGAGAGAGCGGCGCTCATCTTTTCCGTTCGACAGGCGATATCCAGGATAACTGGGAGTCGATAAAGCGTCTTGCACTGTCACAGATGGGTAACGAGTGCTATGGCGGTTGCTTCTGCCATAATGATATAGATATGCTCGTTGTAGGTATGCACGGCGGTTCAAACAACCAGTACATAAACGGCGAGAGCGACGACCAGTTCGGCAACAAGGAAGGCAAGGGCCTTGGCGGCTGTACAGATACAGAATACAAGACGCACTTCTCACTGTGGGCAATGATGAATTCACCCCTTATGATAGGCTGTGATATCCGTCATATGACCGACAAGACAAAGGAGATACTGACTAACAAGGAAGTGATCGCAGTAAACCAGGATATCGAGTGCAGAGGTCCTTACCGCATAAGCCAGTGGAACAACCCCGAAAACGTATTCTCTCTCATAAAGCCCCTTGCTAACGGCGACTATGCTATCGGTATGTATAACTTCAGCGATGTACCCGCAGAGATGTCTTTACAGTTCTGGGATATCGGTCTCAGCACAGCGGCAGGCAGAGGCCTTGAAATGCACGACTGCTGGGCACACGAGGATATAGGTAAATTCTCCGAGAGATATGTCACAACAATACAGCCTCACGACTGCGCAGTATATACAGCAAAGGTCGTAAAGCTTTAATGTCAAACTACAAGACGTGCAAAAAGTGCGGTGCACCGCTCGGCGGCGATGATATAGCGATCTACAGAAAGCTTGTCACGCGCAACGCAGATGAGTTTTTCTGCATAGACTGTCTTGCGGAGTATTACAACACCACCCGCGAGGTAATTGAAGAACGGATAGCGTATTACAGGAAAAGCGGAGAATGTACGCTGTTTCGTTAAGGACAAAATGATATAAGATAAGGGGTTGTGACGCAACCCGGAAATGGAAAAGTGAGTCGAAGCGCAAAAATAGTGCGCTCGGCTCACTTTTTTGATATGTGGAGAAAGGTTGCGTTTAGTACGCTTCTGTTATACCGTTTTAGCAATTAACATTGATAGCAGGCTACCGATAATTCTCTTTGTCGGATAGCACTTCTCGGGTTCGCTATTCTGTGCGATTTGTTTCTGTTTTTTGGCTTGGTGGAAATGGTTGGTGTTTTTGCTGTGATAGCAGGCTACCGATAGTTCTATTCGTTGGATAGCACTTCTCGGGTTCGCTATTCCATTTGATAACGTTGCTACTATGTGTGAGGGAGACAACCAAAGGGACTAGGGTGAGGGACTTGCAGCCCCTAACCCTATCCCTTAGGTTTTCTCCCTCGCGCTCCCACTTTCCTTACTCACACCCGTACCCCGCAAGGGTGTTGGCGATAAGACACACAAACGACTGGGTTTTAAAAATTTGCATAAGCGGGTCGCTGACGCTCACTTAGTCCCATTTTAGTACAGATATCTCAGGATAGTAGCGTTCTTTTTAGATAGTCGGTGACAGTGCAGTTGTATCGATACACTCACGAAATTATTAACACTTTATCGGTATGGATATGTTTTCAGCGGTGTTGGCTGTATATTTATTGTTTTGACTTTTTTACAATATGTTGCATTGCAATTTCAATGAAATTTCGATAAAATAAGAAGCTGTGATGAAATTTTTGCATTTCGTCACAGCTTCTTTTCCTTATTTCTTCTTCCCGGCTGAACCCGCTGTGCTGAACTTTTTACCGCTCTCAGCCGTTTCGTAAAAATCGGCAATAAGCTTCATCAGCTTGCCGTCAAGCTCGTAGTATATCTGCTTATCGACCTTTTCACTGAACAATTCTCTTCTATTCTTGTTAGTCCTTTGATTTTTCGGATAGGTCGCTTCAAACAGCGCGTCAAGCTGAGCCTTATGCTTTATCGCCCTCTCGCTGTCAAGCGAATTGTGCCCCTTGTGCTTTTCCGTCACAAGCGTTATATTCTCATTTTTGTCTACGTTTGCAAGCACGCTGTTCTTAAGGCTTATCGTCTTGTCGTCCGTGCTGTGCAGTATAAGAAACTTAGTTCCGTTTGCGCTCGCCCTTGCAATGCCCTTATGCGCGGTATATCCCGCCGCCTTGCCGTATTTAATACGCTCGTACAGCTTTATGTAGGCTTTCAGGACATATATCCACCTGCCCATCATTGCAGAACCCTCTTCAAGCACCATTTCGCTTGTGCTGTTAAAGCCGCTCTGTACAAATACCGCCCTGATATCGTAAAGATGATAGCAGTGCACCGCAGACACCGCATAGCCGCCCCAGCTGTGACCGAAAAGGTACAGCGGCAGTGTGTTTGTCTTTGTGACATAACTCAGCGCCGCGTCAAGATCTTCAGCCGACTGAGGAAGTCCGCGCAGTGATTTTCCGCCGCTTAAATGGCTTCCGCTGTTGTCAAAGGCGAATATCATATATCCGCGCCTTGCAAAATACGCTATCTCGGGCAGATAATCAAGCTGTCCGTCAAATATGCCGTGTGAGAACACTATAAGTCCTCTGAAGCTGTCGTAACCCTCATCGTGATAATAAAACCCGGTGTACTTATAGCCGCGCTTTGACGGAAATGTGACAGGATCGCTTATAAGACCCTTATAATCCTTAAGGTCGGGTAGGTGTGCCGAGTCGTATATCTCAAATCGCTTTCCGAAAACGCTCTCATAGAGTATCGCCGACAGCAGAAGGGATATTGTCATTATCAGCAGTACCGCGCCGAGAATGATACCCACTGCCGACAACACCGAAAGAAAAACGTCCACTGCTTTTCCTCCTTATGCTTTTCTGATACGCTTCTTGTTCTTTTCCCAGTTTTCTATAATTCTTGTCTGACCACGCTCCACCGCAAGAGAATCCGCAGGAACGTCCTCTGTTATAGTCGAGCCTGCCGCAGTTGTCGCATTATCACCGATAGTAACAGGCGCTACCATATTGGTGTTACAGCCGATAAATGCGTTATCGCCTATTGTAGTACGGTACTTCTTTATACCGTCATAGTTTGCCGTTACACAGCCGCAGCCGAAGTTTACACCCTTGCCGACATCGCTGTCGCCGATATATGTCAGGTGCGCTATGCAGGTGTTTATGCCGACCTCGGAGTTCTTTACTTCTACAAAGTCGCCGATCTTCACGCCGCTGTGCAGATGAGTATTCGGGCGCAGGTGTACAAACGGACCTGCTTTTGCACCGCTGTCTACCTTGCTCTCATGCGCCTGTACGTTGTTGAGGATAACGTTATCCTCTATAACGCAGTTTGAAATATAGCTGTTAGGGCCTATCTCACAGCCGCTACCGATAACGGTGTGGCCCTTGATTATCGTATTCGGAAGAACTGTAGTATCGTGTCCGATCTTAACGTCCTTACCGATTATAATTCCGTCAGAGAGCGGAATGTCAACGCCATCGTCCATAAGGGCGGAAAGCTTTCTCTTTCTTGCGACTTCATTCAGTGCGGCAAGCTGACCGCGGCTGTTCGCGCCGAGTACAACGTCTGCGCTGTCTGCCGTGTATACGCCCTTCTTATCCGCAACACCGACCGTATCGGTAAGATAATATTCGCCTGCGGCATTGTTGTTGCCAAGCTTATCTAAAAGTCCCGACAGCTTTTCCGCCCTGAACCAGTAGATACCCGAGTTTATCTCCCTTACCCTTGCCTGCTCATTGTCGCAGTCCTTCTGCTCAACGATGGCTTTGAAAGTATCGTTTTCCTTGATTATTCTGCCGTAGCCTGTGGGGTTATCAACAATTGCGGAAACTACCGTAACATCGTTGCCGCTGTTTCTGTGATACTCATAAGAGCCTGTTATTGTGTCTGCGTCAATAAACGGAGCGTCGCCGTAAGCTACAAGTATATCCGCATTCTCTGCCTGTGCCTTTTCTATAAAGGGCTTTGCCTGCATTACTGCGTGACCCGTACCGAGCCTTTCCGCCTGCTCAAATGTGGGGTATTCGCCAAGCGTTTCAAGATAAGCGGTTACCTGTTCCTTGTGAGCGCCGACAATTACTGCGGTATAGTCAATGCCTGCGCTCTTTACTGCATCAAGCACCCAACCGAGCATAGGCTGAAACAGCACTTCGGCAAGTACTTTCGGTTTATCGGACTTCATTCTCTTGCCGTCACCTGCGGCAAGTATTACAGCGTATTTTGCGTTATTCAAAGTAAGTCATTCCTTTATCAGTTTTTGCGGCAGAACGCCGCTATATAAATATTATTGTCGCACATTTATCCGTATTTTTCAAGTGCTTTTTAAAAATAATTGCTTTTTTCATCTCACTGTGGTAAAATAAACGGTATAGACGGCTTTAAAATGCCGTTTCCACGGCACCTCTCTATTCTATTTCTATTCTGAAAGGACAGCAAAAATGGCTGAAATAAATATATCCATCGACAAGATTCGCTCACTCGCAGAAGTAAGCACCGCAGAAGAGCTTAAAGACGGCACAGATATAAACGAGATATTCGCCGCCTGCGTTATCGCAAGCAAGGAGCACCTCGGACTTATCCCCTATGACGAACAGCTCACCGCCGCATATGAACTCACCAAGGGCAGAATAACCGAGATGAAAACAGGCGAGGGTAAGACGCTCTGTGCCGCAATAGCCGCAAGCTATATGGCGAAATGCGGTCATAATGTCAGGATACTCACCTTTAACGAATATCTCGCAAAGCGTGACAGCGAACGGATGAAGCCGATATATGACGCGCTCGGTATAAGCTCGGCTTGTATCCTGCATTCGACCGATATCGCAGACAAAAAAGAGCTGTACAAAAAGCAGATAGTATATATTACGGCAAGAGAGGCAGGCTTTGACTTCCTGCGTGACTTCGTTGCAAATACGCCCGAGGACTGCGTGCAGACGGATTTCGACTTCTGCATAGCCGATGAAGCGGACAGTATGATGATAGACGAGGCACGAGTACCGCTTGTTATAGCGGGCGAAACCGCCGTAAAGCCCGATGAAAAGCTGCCCGAGATCTACGAGTTCGTAAAAGACTTCGACAGCAGTATGTATGAGATAAACGAGGAGCTTGGCACTATCTACCTTACCGAAAAGGGCGAGGACAAGTGCGAGGAGCTTATAACGGACGGCTCGGGGCTTTATGACGAGGAGAACAACGAGCTTCTGATACGCATTACAGATTGCCTTAAAGCGTGCTTCCTACTTAAAAAGGACGTTGATTATATCGTCAAGGACGGCAATATAAGAATAATAGACGAGTTCACAGGCAGAGCGGCTGAGAACCGCCGTTATCCCGGCTCGTTACAGCCTGCCGTTGAACTTAAAGAGGGCATTACCTGCACAAGTCGCGGTGTTATTATGGGCGTTGTGCCTATGCAGTTCTATCTGCGCCGCTACCCTCTTCTCAGCGGTATGACAGGCACAGCTAAAAGCTCCGAGGACGAGTTCTGGCAGTTATACGACCTTAAGGTGACAGTCATACCCACTCATACTCCTTGCAGACGTGTTGACCACCCCTATGAAGTTTATCTTACAAAGGCGGCTAAGGACAACGCTATTGTCGAATGTATAAAAGCCGCCCACGCAAAAAATCAGCCCGTGCTTGTCGGAACGTCAAGCATAGAGCTGAGCGAAGAGCTGAGCGACCGCCTTACAGCAGAGGGAATAACCGCAAACGTACTCAACGCAAAGAACGATGAGCTTGAAGCCGAGATAATAAAAGAAGCCGGCAGACCGGGTGCTGTCACTATTTCTGCAAATATGTCGGGCAGAGGTGTTGACATAAAGCTCGGCGGCGCTGACGAATCGCAGAAAGATGAAGCAGTAGCGGCAGGCGGACTGCTGATACTCGGCACATTTATGAGCGAGAGCGAACGCGGCGATATGCAGCTGCGCGGCAGAAGCGGCAGACAGGGTGACATAGGCGAGAGCCGTTTCATAATCTCACTAGAAGACGAGATTATGACAAAGTACGAAATAAAGAAGCTTATCCCTAAAAGGCACTACCCCACCGCCGAAACAGGAAAACCCATAGATGATAAAATTGTACTGCGTGAGGTCGACCGTATCCAGCGTATAGCACAGGGCGACACACTCGAACTGCGCAAGCGTCTGCTTAAGTTTACTATGATAGGCGAAAAGCACCGTGACGCGGTTTTCGGCAGGAGAAGAGCTTTTCTGACAGGCGAGTCTAAGGTCGATATCTGGCAGAGCGAATTTTCCGATGATTATAACACCGCCGTACAGAAGTTCGGCGAGGATAATGTAAACGCTCTGCAAAAGCGCGTGATATTGCAGGTAATAAACGAATACTGGAGCGACTATCTCGATTATACGTCATATCTGCGTGACGGCATACACCTTACAAGAATAGGCGGAAAGAACCCCGCCGACGAGTTCAACATAACCTGCGAGGAATTTTTCTCGGGTATGGAAGAACAGGTGATAGACACTATGGGCGAGCGTCTTCAGACACTGCTCAGCCTTGATGATATAGATGATTTTGTTATCAACACCCCCACCGAGCTGTGGACATATACGCTTAACGAAAGCGGCGAGGAACTGCTCAAAAAGAGCTTTATCGAAACCGCTCTTTCCGAAGAGGAAGAAGAGAGTTATTACGATAGCGGCGACGACGCGCAGGAAGACAGCACGGAAGAAACGACAGACGAAAAGCCCACAAAGAAAGGCTTTTTCGCTAAATTATTCGGTAAGAAGGATTAAGATATAATGGCAGACTGCATAGCGGCAATATCAACGCCTATGGCAAGCGGCGGCGTTTCGATGATAAGAATATCGGGAGCGGACGCATTGACAGTTGCGGCAAAGGTATTTATACCGAAATACCCCGCGCACGATATAGAAAAGATGGACGGCTATACCGCCGCATACGGTGATATCACGGCGGACGGCGCAAAGCTCGATGACGGCGTGCTTTTAATATTTCGTGCACCGCACAGCTATACCGGCGAAAACACAGCAGAGATAACCTGTCACGGCGGCATACACGTTACAAGGAGAGTTCTTCAAGCGGTGCTGGCGACAGGAGCAAGAATGGCTCAGGCAGGCGAGTTTACAAAGCAGGCGCTTGTAAACGGCAAGCTCTCGCTCACGGAAGCAGAGGGCGTGATCGACCTTATAAACGCGGGAAGCGATCAGCTGTTATCCTGTGCAAGGGCACAGACTGACGGCGCACTCTACCGCAGGATAGAGGCACTTTGCGAGCAGATAATTGCTATAACCTCGGAGATAGCCGTATGGATAGATTATCCCGATGAGAGCGAGGACGAGGACGAAATAGCAAAGGCGGACTGGCTGAAAAGCGTGACCGCGGTAAAAGAAAATATCGACAGCCTTATAGCGACCTACGACTGCGGCGCGATACTGCGTGACGGAATAACCGCCGCGATAGTCGGAAAGCCCAATGCAGGAAAGTCAACGCTTATGAACCTGCTGACAGGTGTGCAAAAGAGCATAGTCACCGATATTGAGGGCACTACCCGCGATATTGTCGAGGACACCGTGCAGCTCGGCGATATAATGCTGAAGTTAGCCGACTGTGCAGGCATAAGAGAAACAGACGATACGGTAGAGAATATCGGCGTACAGCGTATGATAGACCGCATAGGCACGGCACAGCTCATACTTGCGGTATTTGACGGCTCGAGAGAACTGTCCGACGATGACAAGCGGCTTATAGGTCTGCTTTCGGGTAAGACGGTCATTCCGATAATAAACAAGTCCGACCTTGAAACAAGAGCGGACACGGCATATATTGAAGATAAGCTCGGCAAGGCGGTAATAATCAGCGCAAAGACAGGTGACGGTGCCGAAATGCTTGAACAGGCAATAAAGCAACGTTGCGGTATAAGTAAGCTCGACCCGGCGGCGGGATTCCTCGCAAACGAGCGCCAGCGGCAGTGTGCCTTATCGGCGCAGGCGGCAGTCAACAGAGCCTATAACGCGCTGTACGGCGGTATGACCGCAGACGTTGCGGGACTTGAGCTTGAAGCGGCACTGAGCAGTCTGTATGAGCTGAGCGGCAAGACCGCAAGTGAAGAGGTAATAGACAGAATATTCTCGCGTTTTTGCGTAGGAAAATAGATACCGATCAAAAATACACGGGTATCGGCACTGCCGATACCCGTATTCCTTTTCATTTGTATTTTATCAGAATTTACCCGAACCGCCGCCGTGCGAACTACCCGAGGAGCTTGTATGAGAACCGCCGCCCGATGATGAGCTTGATTCGCTTTCACGCTCTGTTCTTGTTATCGTATTATAAAGATATACATCGCGGGAATTATCGAGCTTGAAGCTTTCAGGAACAATATAATCTGTTGCACCCGACTTGTAGTTCACGCTTTTCAGCTTGGACTTCATTATGCCGGAGCCGATAAAGCCTATAATGATTCCCACTACAACGCTGATAACAACAGCTATGATGTAATCAGACGCATCCTTTTGCTGAGAGGCTACATAAGCGCTTCCGTGCTCGCTTTCGTAAGCCAGCATCTCATCGCACTTATCCGCATATCCCGTAAACGCATCAAAATAATTACCGTCGGACAGCTCGCTTTTTATCGTGCCGACTATGCTATCCCGATAATCTCCGAATGTTTTTACTGCCGAGCCTTTAGTGCTTACCGCCCAATCTCTGCTGTCAGAGAATACGGCAAATAATACACCGTTTTCGGCAAAGCCGTTATAATCATAATAATCATCGGCGTATTTGGTAGCGGAGCTGTATTCACCGAGATCTTCGTCAAGAACACAGGCAATGTCTACATTCCACTTTTCACTCAGCTTGTCAAGCTTTTCATTCAACTGCTCCAGCTGTTCATCTGAAAATGCACCGGTATAATCGACCGCTCTTGCGAGCTGTCTTTCTGTCGGGATCTCTTTGTTCTGCCAATCACGGTTTACCTCCGCAAAGCAAGGAACGGCGATGCAGAATGTTATTATTGCCGCTGTCAGAACGGCTGTTATTTTCTTTATCATCTGTCAATACCCCCTTACTTCAAAAAGAGAAGCCACGCTGCGCCGAAAGTCAATAAAGCGGCTATCAGCGCGATCAGTCCCGTCCAGCGCCAATAAGCGCCCTTATCCATAGGCAGATCGCCGACAAACTTTCCCGTCTGACCGTTCATTGCAAAATTATATACTTTACCGTTCCATTTTGCAGCTAAAAGCCATACAGGGTAAAGCGCATACTTTACAGTACCGTTTGCAAGCTGGACCGATGAATTTTCAGGCGTTACCGTTGAATAACCCTCTGTTGTTTCAGTCAGCTTGTCAAGTGTGCTCTTTTTTACTCTGTCATTTGCTCTGGCATTTCCCGTCTGTGAGTCAACGTCATATTTATCCGCCATATAGCCGGACAGGTAAGCCGTATGAAACGGCACTTCACCGTCTGCCGTAAACGGCTCGAGCGACTCTGTAAGATCATCCGCCAGCTTCGTCGAACCGTCAACCGGCACTCTTTCAAAGCTGAGCGAACCACTGCGGAATAGTCTGTAATATGATGTCTTTGTGTAATTGTACTTTGAATCGCTCCATGTTTCCACTTTGGTCGCACGGTAATACGCCTGTGCATCTGCATCGGCATCATACAGCCAAAAAGGAACATATACACCCTTGACCTCTTCTATGTAGCTGTTGCTTCTGAAAGCCTTTGGCAGAAGCCTTTTCTTGCAAAGATGATTTTTAAAGCCCTCTTTTGCCGCTTCTTTGTCAAGCTTGAACGGGATAATTATATCCGGACGCTTGTCGCCTGCAAACTGACCCGTCATAACAACGGGACTTCCGCAATATGGGCATTCGGAAGCGCCGGTTGTTTCGTCACAGACGATCTGACCGCCGCAGGAATTACAGAGGTAAACCTTCTGACCGTCAAGCTCCCCCTTCATCCATTCGTTTCCGGGCTGACTTGACCAGTCCATCATGTCCGGTTTTTCTTCTTTGAGGATATCATCGTTTTCTTTAAGTGTTTCTGCGTCAAATTCATTGTCACAATAAGGACATTTCATCTTCTGCACGTCTGTATCGAACTGTAACGGTCCGCCACAGCACGGGCACTTATATTCGAGTATAGCTCCCATATAATGTAATTTCCTTTCGTTTTTGGTAAATATCATACTGATGTTTTTAGTATATCATATAAACAGAGGTCGCGCAATACACAAATGGGTAATTTTTTATATTCTGTAACGCGTTACATTACCGATCGGTCGCTTAGACAATGACTCTTTTTGTGTGTTGATTGCGGCTTGAGTCTGACTTTAGCAAATTGCCGTGATATAAAGACTATATTATTGCATTCAAGGAAATGATGTTCGGAAATTTAATTTTTATCCGAAGTAAAAGACACGCAAAGCTACATTGAGGAACAGTCGGCGCTATAAACAAAAATACTTTCGCTTATTTTTGCGGTGTGTGAGTTTATTAAAATGGGTTGTGACACAATTCCTCGGTTTATCAAATTTCATTAAAATTACAATGCGACATATTAAAAAATGTCAAAACAATAAATATACAGCCAACACCGCTGAAAACAGTTTCCATACCGATAAGTTGTTAATAATTTCGTGAGTGTATCAGTGCAACTGCACTGTCACCGAAATTTCCAAAAGACGCACTATCCAAAGATATCTGTACAGTCCCCCGGGTCGAACAGAGCGTCAGCGTCCCGCTTACGGCGGCTTTTCAAACGCAATCGTTTGTGTGTCTTATAGCCAACACCCCATTATGGCAGAAGAGAAA
>CAKSTB010000022.1 GCA_934490165.1 uncultured Ruminiclostridium sp.
TTTACAGATACAAAAAAACAAGCCGTATTTCTACGACTTGTCACTGGTGCAGGTGACGGGACTTGAACCCACACGACCTTGCGATCACTAGCACCTGAAGCTAGCGCAGTCAGCCCGCGGAACAAGTTCCGCTACCGTGAAATCTTCGATTTCTCGCAATTCCGCCATTATGGATTTACAGATACAAAAAAACAAGCCGTATTTCTACGACTTGTCACTGGTGCAGGTGACGGGACTTGAACCCACACGACCTTGCGATCACTAGCACCTGAAGCTAGCGCAGTCAGCCCGCGGAACAAGTTCCGCTACCGTGAAATCTTCGATTTCTCGCAATTCCGCCATTATGGATTTACAGATACAAAAAAACAAGCCGTATTTCTACGACTTGTCACTGGTGCAGGTGACGGGACTTGAACCCACACGACTCATGCGTCGTCTAGCACCTGAAACTAGCGCAGTCAGCCCGCGGAACAAGTTCCGCTACCGTGAAATCTTCGATTTCACGCAATTCCGCCATTGTGGATTTACAGATACAAAAAACAAGCCGTATTTCTACGACTTGACGCTGGTGCAGGTTACGGGACTTGAACCCACACGACTCATGCGTCGTCTAGCACCTGAAGCTAGCGCAGTCAGCCCGCGGAACAAGTTCCGCTACCGTGAAATCTTCGATTTCTCGCAATTCCGCCATTATGGATTTACAGATACAAAAAAACAAGCCGTATTTCTACGACTTGTTACTGGTGCAGGTGACGGGACTTGAACCCACACGACCTTGCGATCACTAGCACCTGAAGCTAGCGCGTCTGCCAATTCCGCCACACCTGCGTATTCAACGTTAGTATTATATCATAACGTGATTGCAAAGTCAAGGTTTTTTTGAAATTTTTTTGAGTTATGAAGCAGGGGGAATATATAATTTACTTTCCTGTATAAATACTAAAATTCTTATCAAGCAATGTTTTCACCAGCTCTTCATTGCTTTTAATTCTGTGGTTTGTTTCAATTCCGTATGCGCTGTCAAAGTCGGCGCTGTGCAGGTCGCTGCCTGCGGTGATCACGATATCGGAATTGCCGAAAACACATATCGCTTTTTCGTTTTCAATGTCACGGTTACCTCTGTTGTAGCCCTCAATTCCGTCAACTATGGAAATATCGGGTACTGCATCGGGATCTTTTATGTATTCTCTGTCGCGGAAAGGGTGAGCATAGGCGATAAATCCACCGACAGAATGTATTTCCTCAGCCCACATTTTCAGATCCGCATTGCGCAGAAAAGGGCGTGATGACAGAAATTCGGGCTCAAAGCCGTAGGCTAAAAATTCCTTGCCGTTGCCATAGCCTTCTTCAACTCCGAAAAACAGATCAAAGTCAAGCTCTTCGGCGATCTTTTTTCCGTCAGTGTACGCCTTGCTGTACTGCTCTATAAGCTCTTCCCACGGGAGTGTGCGGGAAACGCTTGTATTGCCGCTTATAAAATGATTGGTTACCGCCGCCCCCGAAAAGCCGATTTTTACATATTGCTTTATCATATCTTCTATTGAGTCTACGGCACAGGCACTGCCTTCTTTTGTGTGCATATGCAATTCGTATCTGTATTTCATAATGAATTCTCCTATTGGATTTCGGAATTTGTTACAGGTATATTGTAGCACATTTCGGGAGATTTGCAAAGGAGGTATTTGAATTAAGGCATAAAAAATGCATCCGCGAATTTCCACAGCAAAGAAGGCGGAATTTACATTTATCGGTTATTTATTGGATCTGATCCGAACATATTGATAAATCCGGTTTTCTGATGTATAATTATTGCTTTCCTGTCCGCTCACAGGTATGCAAACATCATCACCAATAATTCGCTGAAATACGATGAGGAGCTTATCAATTCTCAACTGGAGCGGGCGTATAGAGGCGCAATATTGGCGGCACAAGAGAAAATGATATGAAGAATTTATACGGGGAATGCAAGCAATCTTTTGATTTTTTATATCATCCATTTGTTTTGTCAGGCTTATCGTTTCCTGCACCATATCACTCTGCTCATAAAAACGTTACGTACCCTATTGACAAATTCGTTTTCTTTTAGTATAATATCCGATGTACATCGAGCGATATACATCGAGCAATCTGCTTTAAAATGAAAGGACGCAAGCTATGGCTCCGAAAAATAAGTTTACAAAGGAAGAAATGGTCAATGCCGCACTACAGGTAGTCCGGCTCAACGGAATTGACAGGCTGACCGCTAAGACAATGGCGGACGAACTGGGTACTTCCACACAGCCGATTTTTACGGCATTCGGTTCTATGGATACTGTCAGACAGGAGATTTACGATTCCGCGATACGCCTATACGACAAATATACAACCGCGGGATTGAAAGAGAAAATTCCTTTCTTGGGTGTCGGAATGCAGTATATCAGATTTGCGTGGGACGAACCTGAGCTTTATCGTTTTTTATTCTTAACGCGGACGCAGAACAATAAATACAGCGCAATGACGGCTATGCGGCGCTTGCAGGCGCTTGTTCGCCCCACGTTAATGAATGTATATCGTATCACCGCCGAAGAGGCGGACATCTATTTTCGTGATCTGTGGTTTGTCGTTCACAGTCTGTCAACATTGATCGTGACAGGTGATTGTCCTTACTCCGACCGAGAAATAGGACAGATTCTGACAGGCTTTAGTATAAGCATATGTAAGTCAATCAAGGAAATTCCCGGCTTTGCGGCGGGCACATTTGACCGTGACGCTATGTTTCGGGCATTGATCTCCGGGCAAAGTGAGGTGATTTAAATTGGGGGAAAAAGAAAAAATCTGGGCAGAATGGCTCTGTTGCCCGAAATGCGGCGGTAAAACGCGAACGCAGGTACGGGCACATACGGTATTGGAGGATTTTCCGCTATTCTGCCCGAAGTGCAGATATACCTGTGTTATCCGTTTCAGAAACGGAAAAATTGAAGATATCAAGATGCCGGACGCTTAGACGCAGTGCAATCCGAAATGATCGGTTTGTGCTGTGCTTTTTTATTTTTAGGAGGAATATAAGAAATATGAAAAACGATATATGGGAAACGCTGTTTTTGCGTGCGCAGGAAGAATATCACCCGGAGGAGGTGTCGCCCTTTGTTTATGCACATCATGTGGTATGTGCTCTGGAAAGCGAGGACGGTACGATCTATACAGGCTTCTGTATTGAGTCTTGCAGTGGTGTAATGAACCTTTGTGCGGAACGTGTGGCAGCTCTTAATATGTATGTCAACAGCGGTCAGACGAGGGTAAAAAGATTGATAGCCTTTCGGGACAAAGCTCCGTTCGGCGAGGGCAGCGGAATGCCCTGCGGTGCTTGCCGCGAGTTTCTGTACCAGCTGAACGAGGAAAATGAAAACACAGAGATCATGGTGAATTACGAAACGCGGGAAACTGTTACGCTTAAGGAATTGATGCCGAAATGGTGGGGAAAAGAACGCTATGAACAGTCACAACAATAAAAATCGGATCATTACAACAAGACGAACCGCAAAGGGAGCGTCAATGAAAAGCTTTATTTACAGGAGAATGTATTATGAAAAATATGATAGTTTATGTACACGGAAAGGACGGTTCGGCTGAAGAAGCCGAGCATTACAAGCCGCTGTTTCCGGATAGCGAGGTGATAGGCTTTGATTACCGGGCGCAGACCCCATGGGAAGCCAAGGGCGAATTTCGGCGTTTTTTCACCGAACAGCGTAGCCGCTGTGACAGCCTTACGCTTGTTGCAAACAGCATCGGCGCGTTTTTCTCTATGAACTCGCTTGACAAAACGCTTGTCGACAAGGCTTATTTTATATCTCCGGTGGTAGATATGGAGATGCTGATAAAAAATATGATGATGTGGGCGAATGTGACCGAGCGCGAGCTTGCCGAGAAATCAGAGATACCTACGGCATTCGGTGAAACGCTGTCATGGGAATATCTTTGCTATGTGCGTAAGCACCCGATATTATGGCAGATACCTACACGCATTTTATACGGCAAGCACGACATTCTGACTTCCCTTGAAACTGTGTTGGCGTTCTCAAAGTGGATCGGCGCGGAGCTAACCGTTATGTCAGACGGCGAGCATTGGTTTCATACGGAAGAGCAGATGAAGTTTCTTGACAAGTGGATCACTGCTTGATAACAAGGAGAAAACAGATATTGGCGGTTTTAATGAGGGTATGAGAATGAAAAAGCATATCGCCGATATAATTACAGCTGTCCGCATTTTGGGGAGTATTCTGATGGTATTTGTCCCCGCTTTTTCGGCTTTGTTCTATGTCCTGTATGTTATTTGCGGGCTTAGTGATATGGCAGACGGCACTGTTGCAAGGAAAACTGACAGTGCAAGTCAATTTGGTGCTGTATTCGATACTGTTGCCGATTTTCTGTTTGCGGCGGTTGCTTTTGCAAAGCTATTGCCACAAATTCAATTACCGAGGTGGCTTTGGATATGGATCATTGCAATCGCTTTTATCAAAGCTGTAAATATCGGTTTGGGGCTTATCAGAAGAAAAAGGCTTATATCCGTACATTCGGTCATGAATAAAGTCACGGGATTGTTGCTGTTTCTTTTCCCGCTGACACTTGAGTTTATTGAGTTAAAATACACTGCTGTGATTGTATGCTTTGCTGCGACAATTGCGGCTGTTCAGGAAGGATATTATATCTTGTCCGGTCGAAAAGTACCTGATGGCGGAAATATATGATGCAAGATCAAAGAAAAAATCAGACCCATCTGACTTTGTATCGTATGACGATTATGTCGAAAACTGCTTATAAACGGCAGAAAAATTATAAAAGGGGAACACAAAAATGAAAACACTGAAAACTATTCAGACGCTGTCGAAAATCGGAAAAATACTCAGTAAGATTATGTTTATCTTATATATCATCGGTTTTTGCGGCAGTATAGTCGGTATTATCAGTATGGCTATCGGTGCGGATACGCTGAAATTAGGGGGAATAACGCTGAAAGGCATTTTGGAGATCGATGCTGATATTATGACCGACACGGTATATGCGGCTATGGCGACAGGTGCGATACTGTGTGCCGGAGAAGCCGTGCTTGCCAAATTTGCGGAGCATTACTTCGGGCGCGAGCTTGCCGACGGTACTCCGTTCACACTCGGCGGAGCAAAAGAACTGCTACGTCTTGGAATACTGACGATCTGTATTCCGATCGGCACACAGATCATTGCAGAAATTGTCCATGCTGTTATGGAGCTGACTATGCAGGGCATTGAACCGCTCAATCTGAACAACGCCGGCTCGGTTTCGCTCGGCGTGATGTTTATTGTTATGTCGCTGATATGTCGGTATGGAGCGGAAACACAAGAAGGAAAATTATGATTTTCAAAAAAGATAAATCGGAATATGTCGATAAGAAGCCCGATGAATTACCGGGCGTAAGGAAAAAATCATTTATCCTGCCTTTTGCGGGCGGAGAAATATGGTTTGAGCATCTTGACGGGATATATCAATATACCGATCTCGCTATCCGAAAGCTTCGGGATGATACGGCGATATTCCGTCGTCCGTCCGCTCCGGGATATATCACATTTGTCCTTGACGAAACAATTATTACGGAAGAATTGATTTCGGAAATAACCGAGGCGCTCCTCAGACCCAGCAAACGGTTTATGCGGGTTGCCTTTGTGGGAGCTGACGCGTTTTGGCGTAAAAAACTGAAAAAGCGGTTATACAGACACGGCTTTGCAATAAAATTCTTTGAAGGCATTGAGCCTGCGAAGGAGTGGCTGTTGGACGAGAGAGGCATTTAAACAGAATACAAGAGAAATTTGCACAGCTGTTTGCCGCTTCTTATGACTGTGCTTATCGCCGATAACATCGGACATTGTACCGAACAAGCTTAACATACACGATAACAAGGAGAATTCACCGCTATGCCGAAAATACTTAAATATATTCTTGACTTTACGGTACTGGCACTGCTGTACTTTCTGTGGCTTTGTCCGAAATGGAAACGCGGCGGCAGGCGTGTACTTGCGGTAAATACAGTGATGTATCTCTATCTTTCCGGCGTTTTGCTGGTGACGCTTATGCCGATCATTGCTTCACTGCCTTTTTGCTTCAGCCATCCGTACATTCCGATGAATATGTCACCGTTTGAAGATGCCGTGTATGAGCGCGGCGATTACGTCCGGCAAATCGTGCTGAATGTGATCATGACCGTGCCTTTCGGTTTTCTGTACCCGTTGTGCCGCCGTACTGCGGGAAAGAGATGCGGACTGCTTCGCTGTCTTTTGATGACTGCGGCGCTCAGCTTGTCCGTTGAGCTTCTACAGCCGCTTATTGACGGCGCACGAAGTTCGGATATTACCGATGTGATAACAAACACCTTTGGCGGTCTGATTGGGTATGCGCTTTATGCGCTGTTTAAAATGGGAAATATAATGAAAACGAAATAAGAGCTGCCCCCGAAAATCGTCGGGGGATCGACTGCTCTTACAAATATGTTTTATGGGGAAATTAAGCCGATGCAAGCTATCGGAACTGTTCATCGGCTTTTAAAAAGCAGACAAAACTTTGGCGGTAAATTGTTTTCGCACCGCTATAAGGGCATGATTTGAAAAGCTATAGACAAAAGCGTGAATACACCTTATAATAAAACCACAGCATAGCAGTTGATCTGCCCGACAAAGCGAAATTCGGAAAACTACCGCGAAATAACACTATGAAGAGAGGAATTGAAAAATGGAATTTTATAATGTAATCGAAAAAAGAAGAACTGTTCGTGACTTTGAAAACGAAACTATCCCTGATGAAATTGTCGAAAGGATAATTTCAGCCGGACTTAAAGCTCCTACAAACGATCACATGAGAGATTGGCATTACATAGTAATCCGGGATAAGGAAACTGTACTTAATTTACTTGAAATAATACCTAAGGGTATTTCTGATAATGATATGGAAAAATTGTTGGAGGACTGGAATCTCAACGACCCGGAACAGCAGGCGGCATACAGAGATGCCGTTCCGAAGCAGCACAGAATGCTGCTTGACGCATCGGTGATCGTAATTCCTTTGCTGAAACAGAAAACAGATATTCTTCATCCGGAAAATCTATCTCATCTGAACGGATTTGCTTCGATATGGTGCAGCATTGAAAATATTTTCCTTGCTTCGACTTCGGAGGGTTACGGTTGCACTCTGCGTATTCCGCTTGGCAATGAAGCCGAATATGCGAGAGCTGTTCTGGGCTTTCCGAAAGATTATTTAATGCCATGCTTTATCGGCATAGGTAAGCCAAAATCCGGCGCGCCGACTATCAGGCAGAAAGACATTGATGTTAAAGAACGTATCCACCTGAACAGATGGTAAGCTTCCGCTTATCGGGCATATCAGTAAACCAAAGGAGCAGCCGCCACGGTTGCTCCTTTATTGTATTTATTTGTCTGATAAACGGAATTTGGTGCCGTTACAAACTGAAATATTACTTCCCGAGCAATTTCAAAAATCTTTTGTCATTCATTTGCTCGTTTGTAAGATAGTTTCCGTCCAGAAACAGTGCATACGTTGTGATAGGTGACGGTGCATTCCGTGCTTCTTCTTTGCTTTGCAAACGGACGGATCTGAATTGTACGTTGTTTTCCTTTGCCACCTCTTCTACAACAGGAACATATTTCGCGTTAAACGGGCATTGATCGGTATAGTATAAAACATATCCATTTTCGTCGATATGAGGGTGTTTTGCACATTCTTTGAATTCAGGTAAAGGTGCATTTTTTGTAAACGGCAAATACCATAACTGAATACCGTTATCCGCTTCATCGCAAACGCTGAAACCTTTATACTGCAAGAACTTAGGGTCAGCCAAAAACGGCTTTTTCTTTTTGGACGATAAAATACACAGTCCCTTTTTATTTTTGCTCTTGCTGTCCTCAATACAGGCATTCAATAAATCTGTAGAATATCCGTGTCCCTTGAAAGAGCCGGCTACCCACAAGCAGTTAATAAACATATACTCATCTGCGATTATCGGATTCCACGCATTTTCAGCAGGTATATATTCAATAAAGCACTTACCGCGTTCTGTACTTTTCAGGAAAACAAGACCGTCCTCAAATCGCTCTCTTAACCATGCTTTTTTTGTTGACACCTGAATGTCATTGTTGTTTGAAATTGCACAACATATGTGCTCTTTGGCGATATTCTCGCCTGTCACTCTGATATACTCCATATGTACTTCCCTATAGATTTAAATTTATACGGCAGATAACCACCCGCATAAACTTATTATACTATATTCTCCCGCTTTTTTCAATTGCTTTTGTGGAAACTGTTTCTCAAGCTGAATTCAGAAACGGTTGCTTTGCATTGCATAATCGCACAAAATCATAAATCGGAGAAGTCGGTTTGGTTTTATCGTCATAAAGAGTGTTTGCCAAGGCAACAGCGGTAAGTATAAAAATTACTCGCATCCCCTAGAGAGCTTTCGGAAAACGCTCGAATGTGAGATGGTTGATATCAGCCATCTCACATTTGAGGAAGCAAAAAGAAAGATAGTCGAGTACATTGAGTTGTACTACAATTCAGATAGACTGCATTCAGAAATAAATTATTCAATCCCAAATCAGTTTTTCACTCTTTTATCTGTCTGAAATTCTTGACAAGTTTCATGAATAATACAAAAAGAAAAGTCACTCTCACGAGCGACTTTTCTTTTTGGCACCCCCTGCGGGAATCGAACCCACAACTAACCCTTAGGAGGGGTTTATTATATCCATTTAACTAAGGAGGCGTGCCTGCTATTAAATTAACAGATAATATTATACACTATTCGCCAATAATTTGCAAGCACTTTGGGAAAAATTATTTATAGAGTTTACCGTCACAGACCGTCAGTATCCTGTCGGCATAGGCGGCATCTTCAAGGTCGTGAGTGATAAGAATCACGGTTTTGCCGCATTCGTGACGTGAGCGCAGAAGCTCCATGACCTCCTTGCTTGAGCGGCTGTCAAGGCTTCCGCAGGGTTCGTCTGCAAGGATCAGCTCCGGGTCGGCGGCTATGGCTCTTGCGATCGCTACACGCTGCTGCTGACCGCCCGAAAGCTCATACGGCTTGTGCGACAGCCTTGCGGATAAACCCACGGCTTCAAGTGCCGCTTTACTGCGCGCTATGCGCTTTGCGGACGGCATACCCCTGTAGGTCAGGGGCAGAGCAACGTTTTCAAGCACTGATAATGTCGGGATAAGGTTGAACGCCTGGAATACAAAGCCTATCTTTTCGTTTCTTATGCGACTTAGCTCCACATCGGACAGCATACCGGTGTCAAGCCCCGAAAACATATATGTTCCGCTGTCGCAGGTGTCGAGCAGTCCGAGGATATTCATCAGCGTGGATTTTCCCGAGCCGCTCGGACCTGTTATAGCTATAAATTCGCCCTCGTTTACCGTAAGGTCTACGTTGTCAAGTGCCTGCACCGTGCCGTCTGCCATAGTATAGTGACGCGAAATGTCAGTTGCGCTTATCAGTGCTTTTGTGGTCCGATGTTCGCTTTTTTCCTGCGTATGAATCTACCTCCTTCGGTGAAAAGTAGCGGCACGCGGATACTGCTGTATTTGTTATAACGCCCGCACCGTGAAGCCCACAACAGCCGTCATGTTGATGTATACACGGCTCGGTGCATATTATCATATTCATCTGCACACCTTCTTCCTGCTTTTTTACAAAGCTATTTTTAGCGGCTGTATCCGTAATATTCACAAAATATCAGTAATATTTTCCGCTGTGACAGTCAAACTAAAGAGGTAAAAGTCAAAAAGGAGAATTAGTATGAACTACCGCAGTATATACAAGAAGAAAAAACGCAGAGCATTCCATATAACAGTCATTGCACTGATAGTTATCGGTGGGCTTTACCTCAATATGACACTGCCCTCACTGATAAGAAGCACCGTACCGAGAGTTGATGTCATATTCCCGGAGCGCACCGAATATACGCCGACTGTCACCTGTAGCGGCACAGTGGGGTATTCGGAGGTGAAAAAGGTCAGGGAAGAAATGCCGCTTATAATAAAAGAATATCCCGTGAATGTCGGGGACAGGGTCGACCAGGGACAGACGATCGCGATCGTTGACAGGGACGCTGTGTGTGAGGCACTTGTAAGCGTATACGGCGGTTCGGTTTCCGATGCGCTGACGCTCGCGGAGCTTGCCGACAGCATACCTCAGAGCATTGCCTCGCCTGTATCGGGCACAGTGTGCGCATTGGCGGCAGTCGGTGAGCTTGTTGACGCGGGAACGGACATCGCGCAGATAGGCGGAAAGGGTGCGCTTGTGCTGAATGCGGCAGTGCCCGAGAGAAATCTCGCAAAGATAAAGAGCGGTCAGACAGCCGAGCTCAGTGTTTCGTCTGCTGAGGGAACTTTCAGCGGCAAGGTGCTGAAGATAAGCGACAGTACAAGAAAACAGTATCTCGGCTCGGTCGAAGAAACCGTTGCCGATGTGACTGTAAGCATTGACGATCCCCCGGATAAACTGAAAAGCGGTGACAGCGGCTACGCGGCTATCGAAACAGGTATAAAGCGGGATATAGTGACGCTTCCGTACAGTGCGGTAATGCAGGACGATAAGAGCGAATACATTTACGTCATTGAGGAAGGCAGAGCGGTAAGGCGTGATGTTGTGACCGGTCTTGAAATGGCAAAGGTGACCCAGGTATTCGGGGTGAGCGTTGAGGAAGAGGTCGTTAAAGATACAGCAGGAGTAGCGGTAAACGCAGTGATTATGCGAAACCGCAAAGACAGCTCCGACAGCGGGAATATATCGGCAGAAAACGGTAAAACTATGACGGACTAAAAAGAGCGGAGGTAGCGGTATGGGTTTTACATCGGTAATGGCTGATATATGGAGAAGCAAAAGCAGAAGTGCGCTTACAATGAGCGCAGTAGCCATAGGTATCTTTTCTGTGACGGTGATATCGGCGGTAGGTCAGATAGGTACTGCCAAGATAAACGAAAGTCTTGACGATATGGGTGTGAACTCGGTGCTCGTGGAGGCACAGGAGGCGGGAGTTACACTCGGAGATAACGATATTAAAAAGCTCGGCGGTTTAAGCGGAGTTACAGGCGCAATGCCGCTTATGGCGCAGGTCACAAAGTGTGAGCTTATCGAAAGCAATGTTTCGTGTATGGTGTGGGGCGTAAATGAAAAAGCCGATGAGATAATATCTATGAAGCCGATACACGGCAGGCTTATCAATGAGGAAGACGTGGAAAAAGCAGAGAACATCTGCGTTATTGATGACAAAATAGCGCTCGAAACATACGGCAGGACGAACATAGTCGGAAAAACGGTGAGTGTGAATTTCGGCGGCAGGTATAACAATTTTACGGTGATCGGTGTTGCCGAGTCGGGGCTCAGCCCCATACAGAATATGATGAATGACGCTGTGCCGTACTTCGTGTATATTCCGTACACGACCGCTCAGAACATCTGCGGCAAGACTGATTACGACAAGATAGCCGTACTGCTTGACAAGAGCGGCGACGGAGAAACGGCGATAGACGGAATAAAAACCTGTATGGCTGATGTCAAGGGCGAGGGCAGTATAAAAATCAGTGAGCTTCAAAGCCAGAAAAGACAGCTTGACGGAATACTGACTACCGCGACCTCGGCATTGTCGTTCACGGCGGGGATTTCTCTTGCGGTAGCCTCGGTGTCGGTTATGACGGCTATGCTTGTAAGCGTTGGTGAGCGCAAGCGTGAGATAGGCATAAAAAAGTCGCTCGGGGCAAGAAATATAAGAATAGTCGGCGAGTTTTTAGCCGAAAGCACTATGATATGCGTTATCGGCAGTATAGTAGGCATTGCGGCGGGGTGCGCGGTAGCGTTTGTCATAGGTCTTGCGGTCGGTGAGAGCTTTGTTATGCAGACGGACATAATGCTTATCGCGGTCGGAGTGTCGGCGGTCATAGGTATGATATCGGGTAGCTATCCCGCTTATAAAGCGGCAAGGATGAAGCCGGTGGATGCGTTGAAGATGTAAAAAATATATCGAACAGCGTACTATGTGTGAATTGTCCGTAGGGGAGGGGCTTGCCCCTCCCGAAATATCATGTATCAATGCAGGGTAGCGACGGAGCAGATAGGCGGTGCCTGTTTGATATCTTAAGCCCGCAGTAACGATCCCTCAGTCTTGCGACAGAAAAAGTTTAATGAATTCTGATGTTGCCGGTATCACAAAGCAAAATATCAGATAAAATTAGTGCGTGCCTTGTCGCAATCCAGCTCCCTTTGGCAAGGGAGCCAAGTTTATATTGTGGCAAGGATGAAGCCTGTGGACGCGCTGAAGATGTAAAGATTCAAAAAAAATTCCCCCACCCCCTTGACAGCTAACGATTATTAGCTTATAATATAGCTAACGATCGTTAGCTTTTTTTGTATCGAGGTGAATATATGAATAAATCCCCAAAAAAGGAAGACACAAAACAACGCATACTTGACGAAGCGTTGAAGCTCTTTTCGCAGAGCGGCTTTGACGCGGTGAGCGTTGAACGCATAGCGTCGGCGGTGGGGATAAAAGCGCCGTCACTGTACAAGCACTTTAAAAGCAAGCAGGAGATATTTGACGCTATCGTTGCGGAAACATACCGCAGGTATGACCTGTTCACGGACGGCATTGACGTGCACGTTTCCGAAAGCAAAGCCGATGAAAAGGTGTTTGACGGTATTTCCGAGGAAATGCTTGCCGAAAAGGTAAGACAGCTGATAGAATACTCACTGCATGATGAGTATGTCAGCCGTTTCAGGCGAATGATGACGATAGAGCAGTTCAGGAATGCAGAGTTCGCGGCAATGTATTCCGAGCGGTATCTCGAGCGACTTGTGCGTTATCACGCGGGACTGTTCAGGGCGCTTATCAAGTCGGGGACGATAATCGGAGAAGATCCCGATACGCTGGCGCTTGAGTATGTTGCTCCTGTTGTGCTGATGGTCGAGATATGTGACAGACAGCCCGAAAGGGAAGCGGAGTGTATGAAACGGCTTGAAGCGCACGTCAGGAGCTTTTATCATACATATTCGCCGCATATGGTGAAAAGGGCAGAGAAAAGAGGCGGCAGGAATGACTGAAAGCCGTTTTATACTATGTCCCCACTGCAAGGCAAAAACAAGGGTGAAAATAACACAGGACACGGTGCTTAAAAGTTTTCCGCTTTATTGTCCGAAATGCAGAAAAGAAAGCATTATAAACGCGGAAAACTACATAATTACACTAATTCAGACAGACGCTAAGACGCAGTGCTGACCTAATTAAAGGCGGCACTGTGCTATTTTTTGAAAAGAGGTTTTTTATATGAAATTATATTTCAGGGACGGAGTTACGATCGCTACTACCGTTATGCTTATATTGCTTGCAGGGTACATAATTTTCTGCATAGCAACGCGCAAGTCGACTGAGCACTGGGGGCTGAGAAGCCTTATACTGCTTATATTCGGACTTGTTGTGTGCTGCTTTGCCGCAACCCGTGACGGACTTGACAAGACTATACAGAATATGATCGACGGCAGTTGTGACCCGGGACTGTTTCAGCTTGTCAGCATACCGAACATAGTTGGCTGTATCGGTGCGCTTGCGGTAATTGTCGGAATAATCGCAACGCCGATCGCAAGGTCGCAGGCGGCGCGCGAGGTGTGGTTCTATGTTATGTCGGGCGGAATAACGCTTAAGATACTTACGGTGGAAATTGCCAGAATAATAGCAACGCTCAGATAAAAGGAAGAGGCAAAAAGATGATAATTACGGTAATACACGGAGCTATGCACAAAGGCATTACATATTCTATGACAAAGGCTGTGCTCGACAAATTGGGGAATGATACCGAGATACACGAATTTTTTATGCCGGCTGACGGTCCCGGCTATTGTGTCGGCTGCTACAACTGCTTTATGAAAGGCGAGGAATACTGTCCGGGCGCTGAGAAAGTACAGCCGATAGTAAAAGCTATAGAACAAAGCAAGCTTATAATTCTTGACAGCCCGTGCTATTGCCTTGAAATGAGCGGTGCGCTTAAAAATATGATGGATCATCTGGCGTACAGATGGGTAACGCACAGACCCGATGGAAGAATGTACTCCAAAATCGGGCTGACCGTTTCATCATCGGCAGGCGCTCCGCCAAAAAGCGTCACAAAGTCTATGGCACGTCAGCTTAAATGGATGGGGGTTGCAAAGCGGTATCAGTTCCCGCTTGCGAGTATGGCTGAGAATGTGACAATGCTGTCGGATAAGAAGAAACTCGAAATTGAAAAGACAGCGGAAAAGCTAGCACGGAAAATAAAGTCGGTAAAGGCAAAGCCGTCAATTGTTACAAAAATGATGTTCTATATGTTCGGGGCTATGCAGAAGAACGATAAAACGGCGTGGAATCCCACCGACCGTGACTGGTGGAAAAGTAAGGGCTTTCTTGACGGTAAAAAGCCGTGGAAGAACTGAAAATAAGGAAAAATATATGAAAACGAAACGGACAGCATGGAGCTTTTCCATGCTGTCCGTTGTGTTGTACGGTCATATTTATTTATGACCACAGGGTATAGAAAGTGTTGAAATCAAATTTATTCATAGCCTCGGCATCTACGCTGATAAATCCGTACAGAATGAGGAGCGCGACAGATAAGTATATAAGCGAAACAAAAAAGCAGGCTATGCCGTTTTTGATAATTCTGTTTTTTGAGAATGTCATAAAAGCACCGCCATAGAAGAGCAGTGAAGAGATAAAGACGCTGAGCGCGGCACTTAGCGGTTCTCCGAAAACCATTATGGGAAATATGTAAGCGATTGAAGCAATGATCGGTATTATAAAAACTCAGCTATCAAATCTTTTCCGCAATCAGTACGTCCATACAATGCTTATGAGGAGTACCGCTGCTGTCGCAGTCAAAGATCCACTCCTCGTTTTTATGAAACAGCCAATCGTGGTAATACATAAACAACTCACCTGATTTCCAGCTATCCACAACAAATTCGCCTTTTTCCGTATCTGGCGGAAGAGGAATAAACGGCTTCTCTACAAAAACATTTACAACATTGATACCATTCGCAGCCGTATGAGCTTTAAGATTATTGACAACATTTTCTCGTAATTCAAGCGGAATATAATGAAAAACCCCACTTGAAAAGATGATGTCATAGTCAGCTTCAAGCCTGAAATCTCTCACATCTGCCTTGAAAAAGTCAACCTTTACACCATAAGTATCGGCAAGCTCTCGTGCCTTTGACAGCCCCTGTTCAGATGCATCAAACGCTGTAACATCATAGCCGTTTCTTGCAAGAAATACTGCGTCCTTGCCTTCTCCGCAACCAATATCAATAACCTTATATGGCTTAACAGGCGGCTTAATTCTCATTATCTCATAACACAGATTGTTAGGCTTTAAGCCCCAATAATACCCCTCATTGCCGTACCTTTTGTCATAATCGGTGACGGATTGTGCTGGATACCCCAACAGCGCATCAATAGTTGTTTTCAGAATAGCTGCAATCTGCGGCAGAAGTTCAATATCGGGACATGAAGTTCCGTTTTCCCATTTGGATATAGCTTGAAAAGAAACATGTAGCTTTTCGGCTAAAGCCTGCTGTGTCAGACCAAGCGCTTTCCTTTTTTCTGATATTACATTGCCAATATTCATACGCCTGCCCTCCTTTGTCCTTATTTTATCATCATAAATTGTAAAGTTCAATAACCGCCTTGTAGAATGATTAAGTGATATTCTATTGACAGTTGAAAATCCATAATAAAATTGAGAACTTTCCAAAATCAGACTAATGGAGCGCGAGTTTTTGCTCAAGTTACATGCAGACTGTCGAAAAAGTCAATCAGAAATGCCAGGCTTTTTTATTGTATCTATGATTTACGCAATTGTCTTATCCGAGATTATCTCCCCGTCCGAAAGCTCAACTATCCGCTTGCACTTTTCGGCTACCGTCCTGTCGTGTGTTACTATAACTATGGTTTTTCCGATAGAATTGAGCGACTTCATAACCTCCATTATTTCGTCTGCCGTTGCTTTGTCAAGCGCCGCTGTCGGTTCGTCCGCTATGATTATGTTCGGACGGTTTACGAGTGCGCGAGCTAAAGCGACACGCTGCTTCTGACCGCCGGACAGCTCTTTTACGGGCTTTTTGAGCAGATCGCCTATCAGCATTGCGTCGGCGGTTTTGGTTATAAGCCTTTTCATCATCTTGTATTTGACAGCAGGATTGAAGATAAGCGGATATGAAATGTTCTCGTATACCGTCTTGTCGGCGAGAAGCCCGAAATTCTGAAGCACGAAGCCGATCTCCTCGTTCCTTATTACCGCAATGTCATTATTGCTGTACTTTGTGACTTCATACTCCCCGAGAAAGTACTTTCCGTATGTCTGCTTGTCAAGACAGCCGAGGATATGTATAAGGGTAGACTTGCCCGAACCCGATACGCCCATTACAGCGACCATCTCGCCCTTTTCTATGGTAAGATTTATATTTTTCAGTGCGTGGACCTCGGCGTCTGTGCCTTTATTGTAATATTTATCTACATTTTCAAGCTTCATCATACGTTCTCATATCTCCTTATCGTTTCAAGCATTTTACTGCGTATAAGCGTTACCGAGCCCACAATGCTGACAATTGCGGAAACAGCGATCAGATATACTGCGGTAAACAATCCGCTTTGTACATTGATTACTTCTATCGAAAAGATACCGTTTATCGCGAGCAGTATAAGCGTAGCGGCAAGCACCGAGATCACGGTTACAGATGTATCACAGATAAGCTCAAGTGCAAGCATAGAGCGGGTCTTACCGCCGCACAGCCTGAATACCGCCATTGCCTTGGTGCGCTTTTCGGCACTCAGCAGGATATTTGCGATCACTCCCAGTGTACCGACTATGGCTATCATTATAAACACAGGCATTAGCTGTATCAGGAGCATATTGTCGCGGTACAGCAAGTCGGGATCTGCGGGATAGCGTATATTCATATACAGATCGCCTTTAGCGTCATCGCTGTTTGCGCCCAGTCCGTCAATTATACGAGCCTCGATTTCGGCGAGTGAAGTATTGTCGTTTTTCAATAGTATAACATATTGATGGTAGCGGTTATCCCCGTTTTCGCCGGAATGATCCTCCTGATTTTCGGGAGCTGTTGCAAGCCCGGAATTGTAGAGAATATCTGCATCGGTGTAGAAGGTTGTACCAAAGCTTGCGGTGTCCGTATTATACAGTATCATACTGTCCAGATAGTTGTCGGTGTATTTGCCGACTACAAGAAGCTCGGTGATCCCTTGCCCGCACCTGTATTTTATTGTGTCGCCGATATTGCACCTTGCCGAGCAGTTGGCGATTACAGGAATTTTTCCGCCATAGTCCTTTGTCTTGTCCGGTCGTTCACCCGAAAGTCCTATATCAAGGTATTCACTGTACTCGGTCGAATATCCGAGCAGAGATCCGTTTATATCATTATAAAACCGATAGAAAGTGTCATCGTCCATATTATTTATCTCGTTGTCGGTAATACGGCTGTTAGCGGAAAAAAGCTCCAATGTAGCTTCATAGTAACGCTCGACACGGCAATTTATTCCGTACTTTTCAAACTGCGAAGCTATCTTTTCATCGGTTATAGGTGCTGTTGAAGAGAGTGTGCCGTGCAGTATCTTTTTATCATAGCGGTGGCTTGTCAGGTAGGACTTTTCGGCAAGATATCCCGAAGACGCGGTGAACGCGAAATTGAACAGCAGTGTCGAGAATATGATACATATCATCATCAGGATAAAATTGCGCTTTTTCAATTTCAGCAGGGAGCACGCAAGCGATAACAGCTTCATATTGCACCTCCGTTTGTGTATGTGCCTGAGGATATGCGCTTAAAGCCCGGCAGTAACGAAATTATGACTATAATGCTGTAAATTACAAATGACAGCAGATAGTCAAAGGCGGTAGGTACATATTCCATTCTGAGCTTCACCATAAGTGCGGTGAAAAGCGGACTTAGGGCGATCGCACAGATAAATGAAAAAGCGTTATATGTAAGGGTGACGGCGGATAAAAGCAGAATTATCGGCATTGTTTTACAGCCTGTTATTTTAAGTACGCTGATCTGTTCACTGCAATTATCCGTAAGGTGAAGCATAAGCGTCAGCAGGAGCAGAGCGGCGAATATACCTGTAACCACAATTCCTCCAATGATGATAGCGTAAAGGATAGCTACAGACTGAGCGTTCTCTCTGGCAGGCGGCTGAACATAAACTTCCGTGCCGAGATATTGCTTAAGCGCTTTCAATTGGCTGTCCGACAGGTCTGATGTAAAGAAAAATCGTGTACCATTGTATTTTGTCGTGGCGGTATTCTTCATTTCATTCTCAAAATCTTCGTCTTTTACATAAATTCCGCTGTTGTTGTGATATCTGAAAAATGAGTACGGAACAATAAAATCATCGGATGTTCCTATTACGGTAACAGGGATATCACCCTTGTCATCAGGAACGATCAGCCTGTCGCCAACGCTTATGCCACAGTCACTTTCTGCAATAATGACCTTGCTGTCACCTGTCAGTTCATCTTCCGTAAAATATCTGCCGTCGGTTATGCTGTAGTCGGACTGTATGTAGCGGTAAAGCTGTTTCGTGTTTTCGTCAAAAGCAACTTTTGCAGATTGCGTACAGATGTAATTGTCGCTTGCACGATAGCTGATGATCGCCTTGTCGGCATCGGCAGAATAGACAGCAGGCAGATTTTCTTTGAAAAACACGGGAGAATCTTCCGGCATAACACCGTCAAAGCTGTAGCCTGAACGATCCATCATATTGTGATATGCCGCACTGCTGCTGTTCATCGCGCAAAACAAAGATAAGAATGTGTATACTGCTGAAATCGAGATAAGAAAAATAAGTATATTCAGCTTGATGTCGCTTTTAAGAAAGGTGCGAAGCATACTAAGATACAGGCTTTTGTATTTCATATTTCTCCTTTTCATATATTGTTGCGATTTACGGCAACATTTCCCAGATTATAATAGTGATATGATCAAACTGTACTATTGTGACTAGTACAGTTAAATCATAGCATAACCTTACGGGTATGTCAATAGGGTAGGGCAAATAAAATGCCCGGAACGCGGTATTCCGGGCGGTGTTTATTTATATCGTGAGCTTTCCTTTTGTGTTCTTTGAAGTCAGGCGGTAGCGCGGCTTTTCCTCGCAAAACATCTTCCAGCGGAGAATGTCATCAGTGAAAATTCCGACTGCGGAGAGGAAGAACCACAGTACGGTAAACAGCAGACATACCTGACCGAGAAGATTGAACGGGAGCTGTTCGTAGTTCCATACCTTCCAGTCGAGCCAGAGGTTGACTATACAGCCGCAGATAAACTCAAGTACAGTGATAATTACTGATGATACGGCCATCTGAGCGGGCAGTGAGAGATCGAACTTTTCGTTGATACCTCCGACCAGAAGAAAGCAAATTCCGCCTAAGATGAACATCGTCCAGTGACTGTTGCCGCGGAACAGCAGTTCAACTATCGTGTATGCGCCGCCGCCGAAGCAGAACAGCATAAACAGCTTCATCGGCAGACAGATCTTATAATTCATATTATTACCTTGCCTTTCCATGAGAATTTGTACTTAATCTATCCATGAGAATTTGTACTTAACCTATCCATGAGGATTTGTACATATTTTTTACAGCGGGCGTACAATTTATGCAGATGAGGAGATTTTTGTGCATATAATATTCCGAGAAAAAGAACGGAGGTATTTTATGTCTGTTATAAAGAGGATAACGGCGCTTTTTACGTCGTTTGTAATGATCGTCGGAATAAGCAGTGCCGCGTTTGTGTTTGCGGAGGGCACGGCGGATAATTTGTGTTCTACCGCTAAGGCGGCTGTAGTTACCGAGATCACAACAGGGCAGGTGCTGTACGAGTACAATTCGCACGAAAGGCTGCCTATGGCATCGGTCACTAAGCTTATGTGTCTGCTTATCTGGGCGGAGGAAATGGAAAAGGGAACATTCGGTATGGATACTATAATAACGGCTACCGCGAGGGCGAATGCCATGGACGGCTCGGTAATATGGCTTAATGTCGGGGAAGAAATGTCGGCATACGATATGATACGCTCAGTGGTTATCGCATCGGCAAATGACGCGTGCGTGGCGGTGTGCGAATATATAGCCGGTACGGAAGAAATGTTTGTAGAGCGAATGAACAGCAAGGCGGCTCAGCTTGGAATGAGTGATACGCATTACGACAACTGCGTCGGATTCGACAGCAATACGCACTATACCTCGGCATATGATACGGCTCTTCTCAGCGCCGCCGTGTCCGAATACGACTGTTACAACGAATTTTTCAATACAAGGCTTGATTATGTGCGCGAGGGGGAGCGGCAGACACAGCTTTTAAACACAAACAAGCTTATGCAACGCTATGACGGCATAATCGGCGGAAAAACAGGTACTACCGACAACGCGGGGTGTTGCCTTGCAGTATGGGCAAAGAGAGGTAATATGAAGCTATGCGCGGTGGCGCTTGGCTGTACTGAGAGCGAGCAGAGATTTACCGCGTGTGAAAACCTGCTCGACTACGGATTTTCAGGGTTTGAGCTGTACAGGATAACGGTCGGTGACGATGTGCTCCAGCCTGTGCCTGTTACGGAGGGACTTTTAAAAGAAGTTGATGTAAGGGTGAAGCGGCTTTCAACAATAGTGATACCGAAAGGCAGTTCAAAAAGGATAGAATATACCCATACGGCGGCAGAAAGCCTGTCCGCACCCGTGCAGTACGGAGAAAAGGTCGGGGAGATGAGGGCAAGTCTTGACGGTGAAGAGATCTTTTACAGCGATATCGTGACGACAAGTGAGGTCGGAGAGCTTAACTTTTTCAGCAGTCTTTGTATAGTGCTTGCGAGTTTGTTCAGAATGTAAGATTTGGCAAAACGTGTAACTTACATAATACATCGTTAAATACTGCACAAAAATTACGAAATTTATTTGTGAATTTAGACGAAAGTGTCAGTTATTTTTAAAACATCTTGCAAATTACAGCCGATTTCGCTATAATAGAACTATATAAAGAACGGTATCGGCAGACAGAAAAAGTGATGAGTTCCGTGACTTTATAATTTGTGTGTGGAAAGAGTATAAAAGGAGAGAAAAGCAATGGCAGTAACACTTAATGACAAGTACCTTAAGGGCGTTGTTAACGCCGATGAGCTTAAGGGCATGGAGCCTATGGTCAAAGCCGCTCACGAGATGATCGTAAACAAGAACGGCTTAGGAAACGACTTTTTAGGCTGGGTAGATCTTCCCGTAAACTATGATAAGGAAGAGTTTGAGAGAATAAAGAAGGCTGCGGCTAAGATAAAGTACGACAGCGAAGTGCTGATAGTTATCGGTATCGGCGGTTCTTACCTCGGTGCAAGAGCGGCTATCGAGCTTTTAAGAAGCACGCTTTACAATTCGCTCGCTAAGGATACCCCCAAGATATTCTTCGCAGGAAACAGCATAAGCCCTACATACTTGAACGAAGTTATTGAACTCGTAAAGGATAAGGACTTCTCTGTAAACATTATATCAAAGTCCGGCACAACGACCGAGCCCGCACTTGCATTCAGAGTATTCAGAGAGATGCTTGAAGAAAAGTACGGTAAGGAAGGTGCAAAGGGCAGAATTTACGCAACTACCGACAAGGCAAAGGGAACACTGAAGGAGCTTGCCGACGCTGAGGGTTACGAAACATTCGTTATCCCCGATGACGTGGGCGGACGTTTCTCGGTACTTACAGCAGTAGGTCTGCTCCCCATCGCTTGCGCAGGCTGTGACATCGACGCTCTTATGGCAGGTGCCGCAAAGGCAAGAGAGGACTTCTCGGTATGCGATATCGAAAAGAACGATTGCTACAAGTACGCCGCACTGCGTAACGTACTTCGCAACAAGGGCTACAAGGTAGAAATGCTGGTAGCTTATGAAAACTCATTTGCTATGATGAACGAATGGTTCAAGCAGCTGTTCGGCGAGAGCGAAGGTAAGGACGGCAAGGGCTTATTCCCCTCATCTGCCACATTCTCTACAGACCTTCACTCACTCGGTCAGTTCATTCAGGACGGCTCAAATATCCTGTTTGAAACAGTAGTTCACATCGCAAAGGCTCAGAAGGACTTCTTCTTAAAGAATGATCCGACAAACGGCGACGGACTGAACTTCTTATCAAATCAGAATATGTCAGTCGTAAATCAGAAGGCTTACGAAGGTACAATAATCGCTCATACAGAGGGCGGCACACCCAATATGGTTCTTGAGATGCCCGAAGTAAACGAGAGTGAGCTCGGTTACCTCATCTACTTCTTTGAAAAAGCTTGCGCAATATCAGGTTATCTGCTCGGTGTAAATCCGTTCAACCAGCCCGGTGTCGAAAGCTACAAGAAGAATATGTTTGCCCTTCTCGGTAAGCCCGGTTACGAGGACGCTAAGGCTGCTCTCGAAGCAAAGATAGGCTAAGGATAATAAATCATACAGTGTGACCGCAATCGACCGAAGCGAAAACGGTCATAAATATGATTTTTATTATATTAAACGGCGACTCTGCCGTAAAAATACGGAGGACTTTACAATGATTAAACTTATAGCAGGAAAAAAGGGAACAGGCAAGACTAAGTTACTTATAGATGCTATTCACGCAGCAGAACAGGCAAGCAAGGGCAACGTTGTTGCTATCCAGATCGGTTCTTCACTCAACATAGATATCTACCACAAGGTACGTCTTGTAAATATTGAAGACTACAACATCGGTAACTATGACGAGATGGCAGGCTTTGTTGCCGGTATACTCGCTTCCGACTATGACTGCACTGATATCTTTGTTGACGGCATTCTCAGAATATGCGGCAGAGATATGGAAAAGATCGGTGCTATGTTTGACAAGATTGCGGCAGTAAGCGGTGAAGACACACACATCACTTTCACGATTTCTTCCGAAGTGGCTGACCTTACAGAAAATATTAAAAAATATCTCAAATAAGTGTTGACAAATTTTGATTTTTGTAGTATAATATCACTCGTGTTAGCTTAGACGATGATAAATCGGCTTAATTTTGAGATAATGAACATCAGAGGGGGGTGCTAAAATGGCAGTTCCAAAGAGAAAAGTATCTAAGGCAAGACGTGACAAGAGACGTTCACAGGTATGGAAGCTATCTGCACCTGCATTCTCACGTTGCCCTCAGTGCGGTGAGTTAAAGCTCCCTCACAGAGTATGCGGCAATTGTGGTTATTACAAGGGTAAGGAAGTTATCGCTCATAAGGAAGCGTAATTGCTTGTAACGCAAATGTTGAGGCAGTATGGTCAGAAATGACCTGCTGCCTTTTTGTTTTAAAAATATATGCATAGTGAGGAAATTATGTCTGTAAATTTGAAAAAATTGTTTTCGCACGGCGGCACGATATCATTTCTTATAGGTTTTTTTCTCTACATTTTTACGGTGTTGCCGATACTGATAAACGATAACGGCGTTATGACATTTATTGGCGATTACAGTTCACAGTCAATACCGTTTACATATCATATAAGAGATTCTCTGCTTTCGGGAAAAATCTGTTGGGACTGGTCAAGCGGACTGGGCTCGCAGTTTCTCGGAGATTATGCTTACTATAATCTGTTCAGCCCATTTTCACTGTTTTATCTGATAGTGCCAAGAGGAGCTGTTATATATGCAATGCCTTTTGTGACGGCTTTAAAATACGGTACAGGCAGTTGTCTTGCATATTTTTATGCAGGAAGGTTTCTTAAAAACAAGCACTATGCGGTTATCGCAGGTGTAATATATATGTTCTCATCATTCAGCGGATATAACGTGATATTTCATTTTTCCGATGTTTTTGCCTTATTTCCGCTGTTGTTGATAGCGCTTGAAGAATTGTGTGTAAATAAAAGAAGAATCGTCTTTGCGTTGACTGTTTGCTTTATGGCACTGCTCAATTATTACTTTTTTGCAGGTCAGGCGGTATTCTGCGTAATTTATTTCTTTGTCAGGTTCTTTGACAGAAAGTTTGTCAATACGCTTAAGAAACTGTTATCAGTTGCATTTGAGGCGGTCACGGGATTTGCAATGTCGGCGGTGTTTCTGCTTCCGGTTCTTGTTTATCTGTCTGCAAGCTCAAAGGCGACAGGCATGATTGCGCCGTCGGATATGCTTATATACAACGACGGCTTTAATTATCTGAAGCTTATACAGAGCGCTTTTATGATTCCCGATCAGTTCTTCTTTACTTCATTGTTTCCGTCGGTCGATAATGTTTATCCTTTTGGAAATCTGAGCGCTTCTATTGCATTCTACATTCCGCTTTTTTCAATGGCAGGCGTTATTTCTTTTGCATGGGCGAGAAAAAAATCATGGCAGACGGTGATTATGACAATCTGCGGGGTTATGGCTTTTGTGCCGGTATTAAATCAGCTGTTCTCTGCACTCAACAGTGCATATTATGTACGGTGGTTATATATGCCGATGCTGATAGCGTGCGTGATGTCTTTGTCAGCACTTGAAGAGAAGATCAACTTCAAGCCCGGAATTATAACTTGTGTAGCAGTAGTAGCGGCTATGATTTTATATCAGGTAATTGTTGATACCGACGGACTTATAAATAATGTGTCGCACAGAACAAATTTCAGTGTTTATCAGAATATGTTGCATTTTGCAATTACAGTATTTTCACTTGTAATTCTGATAGTTATTGTGAAATCAAAGCGCGATAAGGATTTTATACCGAAGCTGTATATCCTTTCGATAATATGCACATATATGTGCTACGGAGTTATGGTGCAGTATCTGTATTCAAGCATACCGAGTAAAGAAGCTAATACGGCGTCATTTGCTTTCGGTGAGGAATTGCCGGAGGAGTGCAGAGAGGGCAATCCCAGGATAGCTCTGTCTGCAACAAACGCTAATCTTGTGTGGGGTGTTAATTCTCCGTCATATTTCAATAGCCTGCACGATTATGGATTCGCGCAGTTCTTGAGTGACAGCGGACTTGGCTATGCAAGCGGAGTGTATGACAGGATTACTTTTGATAACTGGGAGCTTTGCGACCTTATATCAGTAAAATATTTTGCCGGACTCGGCGAAACAGGCGGCAACAAATATGAGGGACTCAAAAAAGTCGGTACAATGGGAAAATATACTATATATGAAAATCCGAATTATATACCGATGGGATTTGTATATGACAGTATGATTTCACGAGATGACTTTTTATCGATAAGTGATAAAAAATTGCGTCAGCGTACATATTTAAAGGCGCTTATCGTCAGTGATACAAGAGAGTTTTCTGATATTTTGACAGATATAAGTGATACGGCGGGAAAAGATATTTCCGAGGAGGAATATAAAAAGCTTATTTCTGACAGAAGAAGCAGTGCGACTGATTTCTGCCAACTTAACGCAGATGGCTTAACAGCAAAAATCAATCTCGACAAGGAGAATATAGTATTTTTCAGCGTGTCGTATAATGAAAACTGGACGGCTTATGTTGATGGGAAAATAGCAGAGATCTACAATGTCAATAACGGTTGTATAGGCATCAGAGCGGCACAAGGCGAGCACGAAATAAGACTGTGTTATACGGTAAAAGGATTTTCGCAAGGAATTATTATAACAGCAGCTGCGGTTATAGTTCTTGTTTGTTATACAGTTTTATTTAAAAAACTTGACAGGAAAAAATAAAATTGAATTAAGACGGGTACTGACGATAGGCGGTCAGTACTCCTTTTTTTGGAATATGAATATTTGGTGAGTATTTTTTTATTGACGATTGCACTATAAAAGTGTATAATATATATGTATGCCAAGTTGGGGCGTTAATCTCGGAAAGGATAGTGTGTATGTCTGTAAAGATAATATCGGTGGATAAGGGTTCACCTGCGGATAAAGCTAAGATAAAAGCGGGCGAAAGTCTTGTTTCAATAAACGGAAACGCTATACACGACATACTCGATTATCAGTTCTACGCTTCGGATAAAAAGCTTGTTATTGAGCTTGAGGACAAGACGGTAAAGGTTAAAAAAGGCGAATATGACGACCTCGGTCTTAATTTTGAAACGTACCTTATGGACTGTAAGCAGCATTGTAAGAACAACTGCGTTTTCTGCTTCATCAATCAGCTTCCAAAGGGTATGCGTGAAACGCTTTACTTCAAGGACGATGACTCAAGACTGAGCTTTTTGCAGGGCAACTACATCACTATGACCAACCTCAGCGATGAAGATGTCGACAGAATAATAAAAATGAAGTTGCCGATGAATATATCGGTGCATACGACAAACCCCGAGCTTCGTGTGAAGCTTACGAAAAACCCGAATGCGGGAAAGTGCCTTGACTATCTTTATAAGATGGCGGCGGCAGGAATTGAGATAAACACTCAGATAGTGCTGTGCCCGGGACTGAACGACGGTAAGGAACTTGAAAAAACGCTTACAGATCTTTGTATGCTGTACCCGGCTGTGAAGAGTATCGCCTGTGTTCCGGTAGGGATCACTAAGTTTCGTGATAAGCTTCCTAAGCTTGAGCTTTTCAACGAGGAAACCGCCGGCAAGGCAATTGACACGTTGGAATTTTTCGGCGATATGATGTTTGAAAAGTATCACGACAGGGTAGTGTATGCGTCCGATGAATTCTATCTTACGGCAAAGAGAAAAATGCCCGATTATGAGTTCTACGGCGATTTTGACCAGTTTGAAAACGGTGTCGGAATGTGTGCAAGCTTGCAGAAGGAGTTTATCGATGCCCTTGCGGATAAGCGCGAGTTTAACGAAACTGATGATAAGCAAAGGCACATTTCGGTAGCTACGGGAGTGCTTGCCGCACCGCTTATAGATACGCTCGGCAAGATGCTGAAAACGGACTTTCCGAATACTAAGGTTGATGTATATACAATAAGGAATGATTTTTTCGGGGAAACTATAACCGTCGCAGGACTTATCACGGCAGGGGATATAATAGCACAGCTTACGCCTTTTAAGGATAAGCTGGGTGAAAGACTGCTCATAACCGAGAATATGCTGAAAACAAACAGCGATATTTTCCTTGATGATAAGACTGTATCTGATGTCGAGCAGGCGCTCGGCGTAGAAATAGCCGCTGTGCCGACAGACGGTTATGTGCTCCTGGACACAATACTCGGGGAACAGGATAATATATGAATGTGAAAAAGAAAATCGTTTATCTGTTATCCGCTGTTTTTGCGGCAGTGCTTGCAATGCTTTGTTGTACGGCGTGTATGTCGGCGGAAGAAAGACGGCAGGCTGAGACTGATATAAAAGCGGCGCGACCTGTTGTTGAAAAGTATCTTGCAGATAATTTCGGCGGCGGTCAGGTAATATGCATAGATTTTATGCAGGCTAAGAAATATCCCGGACCTATACCGGACTTCGGCGTATACTCAAGCGGTTACTGCAAGGCTGATGTTCGTCTTGAAAACAGTGACGAGTTTCAGGTGGTAGTAAACGCTGAGGACGGAGCTTGTTATGATAATTACCACACCGATGATGTTATAGATAAAGCGGTTGAAAAGATAGTTTCGCTGACTGACGGCACAAAGCCCGATGATGTTGAGGTGAACGTTGCGGCAAAAGACTTGCTTGGCGCACTCGGAAGCGGATATGAGAGCTATTTGTCGAGAGATACGGACACGGCGGATAAACTGCTGAACGGTGATTATTACTTTAATGTCGTGTTAAAATACGGGAGCTCGTTGAACGGTGTCGATGTGTCAGCACTTGAAAATACAGCATATAAAGCAAATATTACGGTACGACTGATACAGTTCTCGGAATTTGCCGAAGGCGGCACAAAGCTTGATGTACTCGGAAAATCCGACAGTGATCTGACGCTTGACGAGAGTCTGATGCATCTGTACCTGAGAGAGTGGATGCTGCTTCAGAATTTCAGAATGAGCGAAGAAGAGAATTATACGCGCTTTCAGAAGAGCGATATGGTGACATATCTGCAAAAGCAGGTCAATGATCTGATTTTTGCATGGAACAGCTGTGCGGTCGATATGAGCGTAAGCGCTGTTCCCGCAGAAAAACAGCTAAGCACCGAATATTACAGCGGTAAAAAATTTACGGCATTAAGCGACACTGCGGCAAAACTTGACTATATATCAAAGACAGAATCAAGATATTCCAAAGTGTATGCATTTACAGCAGGCAATTTCAATGATACACCGTATCTTGCAGGCAACGGCAGCGGTGAAACAAAAGATGTTGCCGACAGTATGATGATAATAAGCGGCACCGGTTACCGCAGTGCAGATTTCAATATAAACGGAGTCGGCAGTATAACTGTCGGATTATATAAGAGATAAAAGAAAGGAATGAGTGAATGAACGGAATAGTAGCAGTTGTAGGACGGCCTAATGTCGGTAAATCCACACTCTTCAACCGCATAGTCGGAAAGAGAATGTCTATAGTTGATGATACACCGGGCGTTACCCGTGACAGAATATACGCAAAGGCGGAATGGCTAGGCAAGGAGTTTATGCTTGTTGATACGGGCGGTATCGAGCCTGACAGCAAGGATATTATACTTTCACAGATGAGAATGCAGGCACAGCTTGCTATAGACAAGGCTGATGTGATCATATTCGTAACCGATGTCACATCGGGAGTTACGGCAAATGACGCTGATGTTGCGGCTATGCTCCAGAAGAGCGGAAAGCCTGTTGTGCTGTGTGTAAACAAGTGTGACGGTATCGGTGAAGTACCGCCCGATTTCTATGAGTTCTATAACCTCGGTCTTGGCGACCCCATTGCGGTATCGTCGGTTCACGGTCACGGCACGGGAGATCTGCTTGATGCGGTGTTTGATAATATGCCCGAAGAAAACCCTCAGCGTGAATACTCCGAGGACGCTATCAAGGTAGCAGTCATAGGTAAGCCGAACGCGGGTAAATCATCACTCGTAAACAAAATTGCAGGCGAGCAGAGAATGATAGTATCCAATATCGCGGGTACGACCCGTGATGCTGTTGATACCGTAATCGAGCGTGACGGTCAGGAATATGTGCTTATAGATACTGCCGGTATCCGCCGCAAGTCTAAGGTAAACGAGCAGATAGAAAAGTACAGTGTACTGCGTGCCTATATGGCAGTCGACAGGGCAGATGTCTGTGTTATTATGATAGACGCTACGGAGGGCTTTACCGAGCAGGACAGCAAGGTAGCGGGCTATGCTCACGAACAGGGAAAGGCGAGCGTTATCGCTATCAACAAGTGGGATGCTGTTGAAAAAGACGAAAAGACAATGCAGGAGTTCACAAAGAAGCTCGAAGTCGACTTCTCGTTTATGTCATATGCGCCTTTCGTGTTCATTTCGGCACTTACGGGTCAGAGAGTTGACAAGCTGTTCGAGCAGATAAAGTACACATATTCGCAGAACATAAGACGTATCTCTACAGGTACGCTGAACGATATGCTCGGCTATGCAACGGCAAGGGTTCAACCTCCGTCTGATAAAGGCAAGCGCCTAAAGCTTTATTATATGACACAGGCATCTGCCAAGCCGCCGACATTCGTTATATTCTGTAATGATAAGGAGCTTTTCCATTACTCATATCAGAGGTATATAGAAAACCAGATAAGAGAGAGCTTCGGGCTGGACGGAACGCCTATAAAAATAATTGCAAGAGAACGAGGAGAATAACGGATAATGATATATCTGTGTTATGCGATAATGATAATAGTACCGTATCTGCTTTGCGGAATAAACAGCGCTATAATTGTTACAAAGATAAAAACGGGAGAGGATATAAGAACGCTCGGAAGCGGCAACGCGGGACTTACCAATACGCTGAGAACACAGGGAAAGCTCGCGGCAATATTTGTCTTGCTCGGAGATGTGCTCAAAGGTGTGTTGTCGATACTGATAGTCAGATTTGCGTTTCTGTGGCTTGCGGGTATTGATACATCAGATCCGATAAACTCAATGACATATGTAGGTTTTGTTGCGGCAGTAGCGGCAATAGTAGGACATGTATTCCCGGTATATTTCGGCTTCAAGGGAGGAAAGGGAATACTTGTTTCCGTTGCTGTACTGATGACGGTTGAGTGGATACCTGCCTGCATACTGCTAGGAATATTCATAGTAGTGGTAGCTGTTACAAGGTATGTTTCGCTCGGCTCGTGCATAGCGGCGGTTCTTTACCCGGTAACTATACTGATATACAGTATGATAGTCGGAGATCCGTGCGTATGGATAAACGTGATACTGTCTGCTCTCATTTGTGTATTGATACTGTTTATGCACAGAGGAAACCTGGTAAGACTTAAAAATCATACAGAAAAAAAACTCGGTCAGAAATCCTGACAGAAAGAAGGATAACAATGGCAAAGATAACTATTCTCGGCTGCGGATTTGGTACGGCACTTGCGATTATGTGGGAAAAGTGCGGTCATCAAGTAACCGCATGGTCAAAGTACAAAGAAGAAATAGATGCAATTCTTAATGACGGTGAACACAAGAAGCTTCTTCCCGGAGTAATCGTGCCGCCGACTATCAGGCTTACTACAGATCTTAACTGTGCAGAGGATTGCGATATACTGGTATTTGCTATTCCGTCCAAGTTTGTCCGCGAGGTTGTACGAAAAGTCAAGCCTTATGTCAGAAATGACACTGTAATAGTAAATGTCGGCAAGGGGTTTGAAGAGGGCACGGACAAGCGTTTATCGCAGGTTCTTAAGGAAGAGCTGCCCGACAATCGTATAGCCGTACTTACAGGTCCTTCTCACGCAGAAGAGATAGGCAGAAATGTACCTACTACTATAGTTGTTTCGTCTGAAGATGAAGAGTGTATGATGTATCTGCAGGAAACATTGCAGAATGACCGTTTCAGAATTTACAGAAACAGCGATCTTATCGGTTGTGAACTCGGAGGAGCATTAAAAAACCCCATAGCCCTCTGCTGTGGTATAGTAGAAGGTATGGGGCTTGGTGATAATACGCTTGCCGCACTTATGACAAGAGGTCTTGCCGAAATTACACGTCTTGGCGTTGCTATGGGCGGTAGAAGAGAAACATTTGACGGCCTTTCCGGTGTAGGCGATCTGATAGTTACCTGCACGTCTGCACATTCAAGAAATCACCGTGCGGGACTTCTTATCGGTCAGGGCATACCTGCCGCTGAAGCTGTAAAGCAGGTCGGAACGGTAGAGGGTTATCAGTGCGCAAAGATAGCTTATGATATTGCGTGTGCGCATAACGTACAGGTACCTATTATTGAGCAGCTCTGCGAGGTCTGCTACAACGGACAAAATCCGCTAGAGGCTGTAACAAAGCTTATGGGCAGACCCAGCAAGTCAGAAGAGGAGATCTTCTGATCTCAGACTGCTCTGCGTGTTTCGTTGTCGTGATAGGCAAGCTTTTCAACAGAACATGAATGTTTATCGGCAGCTTTTGTCTTTTGAGCAAAAGCTGTCTTTATTTTGTCTGTAACACATTGCAGCAGTGCCGCGCCTATAAGGCATAAGAACGGTGCGATAATAAGGTATACTGTTAAAAATTCCATTTTAATTTCCTTTCTCCGTGGGCTTATTTATCTTATGTACATATAATAACACACCCCCTGTCCTAAAAAACGGACTGCGGCAATGTGCCGCTTCAAATTCCGCCTGTGGCGGGTCGCCACTGACAATTCCGCCTTTAAAATTATCGGCGGTAGGCAACTGATATAGGAACGGCGGGGTTAAAATATACTGCTCATTTCCCCATACCCGCGATATACTTTCTATATTCGTCATACAAATTGTTGGGAATGTATCATGTCAATCTGAAATCAGCAGTATTATTTAAATCCGCCGTTCGCCGATGTTAAGAAAATATCAATCATTTCAAAAGGCGGAATTGTCAGCGGCGACCCGCCGCATGAATTTTTGTCATAAATAACTTGCAAAATTCGAATAAATGTGCTAAAATATAAAGTAATGTGCGGTTTAACCGCAAAAAATACGAAGGGAAACAAAAAAATGGAATTACAACAGATTATTATGCTGATAACAATTGCCGTCTATCTGATTATGATGGTTGTTGTCGGTGTAATATGTGCAAAGAAAACTGACAATGTCGGCGACTTCTACCTCGGCGGCAGAAAGCTCGGTCCGTTTGTAACTGCAATGAGCGCGGAAGCATCGGATATGAGCGGATGGCTTCTTATGGGTCTGCCCGGCGTTGCATATGCAACAGGTATTGCCGATGCGGCATGGACAGGCATAGGCCTTGCGATAGGTACATATCTTAACTGGCTTATCGTATCAAAGAGAATAAGAAAGTACTCTCATGTGTGCAATGCGATCACTATACCCGATTTCTTCTCAAGCAGATTCAGGGACAAAAAGAAGATACTTACTCTTATTTCCGCACTTATAATAATAGTGTTCTTCATTCCTTATACAGGCTCGGGCTTCTCAGCCTGCGGCAAGCTGTTTAACAGCCTTTTCGGCGCTGATTATCACATTGCTATGATAATAAGTGCCGCTGTAATTATCGCATATACCACTATCGGCGGATTTTTAGCCGCAAGTACAACAGACTTTATACAGAGCATCATTATGTCGGTAGCTCTTATTATCGTTGTTATATTCGGTATCTCGTCAGTTGGCGGTATAGTAGAGGTTATGAACAGTGCATATTCTATGCCCGGCTATTTCTCACTGACACATACTTTTGATGTGCTTAATCAGAAGACAGGCGATTACGGCGCGTTGAGCATATTTTCAACACTTGCGTGGGGACTCGGATATTTCGGTATGCCTCACGTCCTGCTGAGATTTATGGCTATAAACGACAGCAAGAAGCTTAAAATTTCAAGAAGAGTTGCTACAGTATGGGTAGTAATTTCACTTGCAGTCGCTGTATTTATCGGTGTTGTAGGTATGGCTATGACAAAGAACAATGTAATCGATCCGCTTGCAGACCCCGAAACAATAATAGTAGTAATAGCAAATCTCCTTGCTAAGGCAGGTCCTCTTGCGGCAATTGTCGGCGGACTTATTATTGCAGGTATTCTCGCGTCTACTATGTCAACAGCGGATTCTCAGCTCCTTGCGGCTGCTTCATCTGTATCCGAAAACCTGTTCAATGAGGTATTTAAAATCAAGACAAGCGAAAAGTCAGCAATGCTTATTGCAAGAATTACGGTTATTGTAATAGCAATTGTCGGCATCGTGATCGCGTGGGATCCGAACAGCTCAGTATTCCAGATAGTTTCATTCGCATGGGCAGGCTTTGGTGCGGCTTTCGGTCCTGTTGTACTGACAGCACTGTTCTGGAAGAGAACAACAAAGTGGGGCGCATTTGCGGGTATATTCGCCGGCGGCGCTATGGTATTCATATGGAAGTTCCTCGTTCGTCCTCTCGGCGGACTGCTTAACATCTACGAGCTTCTCCCCGCATTTATTGTAGCTCTCGTTGCAATTGTTGTTGTATCGCTTATTGATAAGAAACCCTCACAGGAAATTATCGATGAGTTTGAGTCGGTAGATGCAGCCGAGTAATATCATATAATAAAGCAACAGCCGCGGCTTGATGTCGCGGCTGTTATTGTTTTTAGAAACAGTTTGAGGCTGTTGCAGTAACGCAACAGCCCCTTTTACTTCTTATAGATTTTTATTATCTGCCTCAATTTTACCGTGACATAGTAGCTTTTACCTTCATTCAGTAAATCATAGATAGTTTTTTCGCATCTGAATGTATGCAGCTTTTCACTGTCGGGATATTTGCAGTCAACAGTGTAATTATTGCTGTAAGTCCATTTTGAACGGTTGGAATTAAGTCCTCCGTGCTTTGTTATCCGTTTAAATATCACTCGTATCTGTTTTTTTCTGCCTTTATAGAATATACCGAGTGAAATAAGCAACAAAGCTGAAAGTACAATGCAGATAACTATAACTGTTTGTAAAAGCTGTGATACATTATCCATGCTTACTTATCAAGCACAGCCATGTAAGCCTTTACAATCTCAACGCACTTATCATAGCTCATACTGCTGGTGTCAAGGCAGAGATTATAGTTTCTTGCGTCAGTCCAGTCACGACCTGTATAGTGGCGGTAATATTCACTACGATCCTTATCTTTCTTTTCAATAAGCTTTACAGCGTCCTTACCGTCAAGTCCGTATCTGTCGTAAACGTTCTTGATAGCGGTTTCGGTATCGGAGTAGATAAACAGCTTTACTACGTCCTTGCGACCCTTTAACACAAAGTCCGCACATCTGCCTACTATCACGGCAGATTTTCCGCTGTCGGCAATATCGGTTATTATCTTTGCGGTGTAATTGAACAGATTGCGGTCGGAGGTGAAATCCTTATGATCGGGCTCTAAAAGCTCACCGCCATAAATCTCTTCGCGGTTGAAGATCGTGTTCTTTACCTTTTCATCAACTCTGCCGAAAAGCTCTTCGTTGATGCCGCTTTCGTCACTTGCCATTCTGATTATCTCTTTGTCGTAGTACGGAATATCAAGCTCCTTGGCAAGCATCTTGCCTATAGTCTTACCGCCGCTTCCCATTCCTCTTGCGATTGTAATAATACGTCCCATAAGCTCCTCCTTATTCGCCGAGATAAGCTTTCTTTACCGAGGCGTCGTTTATAAGATCGGACGCCTTGCCCGAAAGTGAGATCTTACCCGTTTCGAGAACATAAGCCCTGTCCGCTATCGAAAGCGCTTTCTTAGCGTTCTGTTCAACCAGCAGGACGGTCGTTCCTGTTTCTCTTATAGTCTGGATTATATCGAAAATATTGCTTACAAAGATAGGCGAAAGTCCCATTGAGGGTTCGTCCATTACGATGATCTTGGGCTTTGACATAAGCGCTCTGCCCATAGCGAGCATCTGCTGTTCACCGCCCGAAAGAGTACCTGCGATCTGTGTTTTTCTCTCAGCCAGACGCGGGAAGCGCTCATATACCATCTGGATATCCTTGCCGATGTTTTCCTTGTCCTTGCGGGTGAAAGCACCGAGCTTTAAGTTATCAAGAACGGTGAGGTTCTGGAAAATACGTCTGCCCTCGGGAACGTGAGCTATACCCATTTCAACTATCTTGTGAGCGGGTGTTTTGGTAAGCTCAACGCCGTTGAAGGTTATAGAACCGCTCTTAGCGTGGAGAAGTCCTGTTATTGTATGAAGCGTAGTAGTCTTTCCGGCACCGTTTGCACCGATAAGCGCGATTACTTCGCCCTCGTTTACTTCAAATGATATGCCCTTGAGGGCGGCTATCATTCCGTAATTTACATAAAGATCCTTGATCTCAAGCATTGCCATTTTGACGTCCCCCTTATTCTCCGAGATATGCCGTGATAACTTCGGGATTATTCAGTACATCAGAGGTCTTACCCTGACATAACAGCTGACCGAAGTTAAGCACCGACAGCTTTTCACATATACCGGATACGAGCGTCATATCATGCTCGATAAGCAGTACTGTCATATCGAAATTGTCCCTTACAAAGCGGATCGTGTTCATAAGCTCGACCGTTTCGTTGGGGTTCATACCTGCGGCAGGTTCGTCAAGCAGTAACAGCTTGGGCTCTGTGGCAAGTGCTCTTGCTATCTCAAGCTTTCTCTGATCGCCGTAAGGCAGGTTTGACGCTAAGAAGTCAGCCTTGTCATCAAGCTCGAAAACGTGAAGCAGCTCAAGCGCTCTTTTATCCATATCCTTTTCCGTCGAGAAGAAGCGGGGAAGTCTGAATACACCCTCTGCCGTGCTGTACTTGTAGTGGTTGTGAAGTCCGACCTTGACGTTATCAAGCACGCTCATTTCCTTGAACAGTCTTATGTTCTGGAATGTACGCGCAATTCCCGCACGGTTGATATCTCTTGTGCTCTTGCCTGTTATGTTCTGACCGTCAAGGGTTATAACACCCTTTGAGGGCTTATATACGCCTGTCAGCATATTGAATACGGTAGTCTTGCCTGCGCCGTTAGGACCGATAAGTCCGTAAAGTTCGCCCTTTTCTATCGAAACATTGAATTCGTCAACTGCTCGAAGTCCGCCGAAGGAGATACCTAAATTCTTTACTTCAAGAAGTGCCATATTACTTGACCTCCTTCGTTTCACGCTTGAAAATCTTTAGAACCATGTTTTTAAGTTTTCCGAAGTTCGTTACTATAAATGATCTTGCTTTTTCGTTTGATGTGAGTATCATCATAACGATAAGAACGATCGAGTAGATAAGCATTCTGTAGCTGTTGATGCCTCTTAATACCTCGGGGAGAAGTGTAAGGATAACAGCCGCTATAACACTGCCTCTGATATTTCCGATACCGCCGAGAACGACAAATACAAGTATCAGTATCGAGAGGTTATAGTCAAACTTTGATGCCTGTAATGTAGCGTAGTTATGTGAGTACAGAGCGCCTGCCATACCCGCAAGGAATGCGGTAAGAGCAAAGGTTATCAGCTTGTATTTTGTTATATTAAGACCTACAGACTCAGCGGCTATCGAGTTGTCACGGATAGCCTTTACCGCTCTGCCTGTTCTTGAATTGATGAAGTTGTATGAAATGATAAGTGTTATCATCAGCAGTATAAAGCCGACAACGAATGATGAATCATTCGGAACGCCCTTTACGCCGAGCGCGCCGCGGATTATTTCCGTACCGTCAGCTGCAAGGTTCATATCTGCCTGATTGAGTGCTATGTGAATTCCATTGCTGTCAACGCCGACATAAAGTGCCGCAAATACGTTCTTGATGATCTCACCGAATGCAAGCGTTACGATAGCGAGATAGTCGCCGTTCAGTCTTAATACGGGTATTCCTATCAGTATGCCGAATATAGCCGCAAATATGCCGCCGACAAGTATCGCAAGCGGGAAGCGCACCCATTCGACAAGTATTGTTTCTTTTGTTGCTATTGAGAAAAGTGCGCTTGCATATGCACCGACGCACATAAAGCCTGCCTGTCCGAGGCTCAGCTCACCGAGTATACCGACCGTGAGGTTAAGCGAAACGGCGAGTATCGAGTAAACGCACAGCGGAACAAGAAGACCGCCTATCTGACTGGAAACATTGCCTGTTGATGAAAGTATCATCATTATAACAAACGCAAGCGTTACCATGATGTATGTTGTGAAGCTCTTTTTAGTCTGTGGCTTCAGCATTCTCGTTTTTGCCGAGGTCGTTTTATTATTCACAAAAACCAATCCCTTCTGTAATTATACTTTTTCTCTTACCTTCTTGCCAAGTATTCCCGTGGGCTTTATGATAAGAACGAGAATAAGCACCGCAAAAACGATAGCGTCCGAGAGCTGAGGTGAAATATACGCTCTGCCGAGGATCTCGATAACGCCGATCAAGATACCGCCTATCATAGCGCCGGGTACAGAGCCGATACCGCCGAATACTGCCGCAACGAATGCTTTGATACCGGGCATTGCGCCTGTTGTGTTCTGAAGTGTCGGATAAGCCGAGCAGAGAAGCGCACCGGCGATTGCCGCAAGTCCCGAACCGATAGCGAATGTAAGCGAGATGGTTTTGTTTATGTTGATACCCATAAGCTGTGCGGCGTCCTTGTCCTCCGATACCGCAAGCATCGCACGACCGCTCTTTGTCTTGTTGATGAACAGCGAAAGTCCGATAACGATAAGTATCGAAACGATTATTGCTACTATTGCCTCACCTGTGATGACCACCTGTCCGTCAAAGAGCGAAATGCTCGGAACGTTTACTACAGAGGTGAAGTTTACGGGCTTCTCGCCGAACAGCAGAAGCGCCGAATTCTGCAGGAAGTAGCTGACACCGATTGCAGTGATCAGTACCGAGAGTGATGTTGCCTGTCTTAACGGCTTGTAAGCAACCTTCTCTATAACGATACCGAGCACAGTACACGCGACTACTGCGATAAGTACCGAGAGATAAGGATTTATTCCGAATGATGTAGTCGAATAGAAAATTACATATCCTCCGACCATGATTACATCGCCGTGAGCGAAGTTAAGCATTTTGGCTATGCCGTATACCAGTGTATAGCCGAGTGCTATTACGGCATATATACTGCCAAGGCTTATGCCGTTTATGAGGTTATTGAGAAAACCCATATGTATACATCCTTCCTTAGTGAAGTTCTAATACTATTTATTATATCACAGCACACAGCCGTTTGCAACATTTTTTTGCAGATAATTCAAAAACCCGACAGACCATAGCCTGTCGGGTTTATTTCTGAATTAAGCTTTCGGGGCTTTATCGGCTTAGAGAGCTGAGTAGTTACCATCCTTGATAACAACAGCCTTAGGAGATTTGGAAACTTCGCCGTTAGCGTTCCACTTCATGCCTGTACCTGTAAGACCGTCATAGCTGAAGTCGGAAGCTGTGATGCCTGCCTTGAGCTTTTCGCAGATATCAGAAGCGCTCATATCGCCTGTGATGCCCTGGCTCTCGATGAGCTTAGCGAGGATCTTAACGCCGTCATAAGCGTCAGCCGCGAACTGGTTAGGAGTTTCATCGCTGTAAGCTGCCTTGTAAGCCTTAACGAAGTCCTGAGTAGCCTGATCCTTAGAGTCAGCTGCGAAAGGTGTTAAGAGCATTACGCCTTCAGCAAGTGAAGTATCGAAGTTCTTTATAGATGTAAGACCGTCAAGACCGTCACAACCGAAGAACTTAGCTGAGAAGCCTGCGCTCTTGCTCTGGGTGAGGATAAGAGAAGCCTGCTGATAGTAGATAGGCAGGAATACGAGCTCAGCGCCCTTGTTCTTGCAGTCAGCTATCTGAGCTGAGAAGTCTGTCTTGCTGTCCTTTGTGAATGACTGCTCTGAAACGAGCTCAAGACCCTTTGCTGCTGCCTCTGTCTTGAATGCGTTATAGATACCCGAAGAATAAGCATCTGAGCTGTCATAGATAACGCCGATCTTTGTAGCAACCTTGTTGTCTGCTATATAGTCGGCAGAAGCCTTACCCTGGTTGGGGTCTGTGAAGCAGATCTGGAAGCAGTTGTCGTTAGCGATTACGTCCTGTGCAGAAGCAGAAGGAGTGAACTGGAATATGTTATCTTCCTTAGACTTGTCAACTACAGCAAGGCAAGAACCTGTTGTAACTGTGCCGAGGAATATCTGCATACCCTGATCCTTAAGTGTGTTGTAAGCGTTAACAGCCTTATCGCCTGAGTCAGCCTCGTCATCTTCAAATACGAGCTTTAACTTGTTGCCGTTTACACCGCCTGCTGCGTTTACTTCGTCAACTGCAAGCTGGATAGCGTTCTTAACGCCTACGCCGTACTGAGCTGCGTCACCTGTAAGAGGACCGCTGCCGCCGATTACGATTGTCTTTTCACCGTCAGTTGTACCTGCCGCACTGCCGTTGTCACCGCTTGTTGCGTTTGATGAACAACCGGCGAATGCTGTAACTGCCATTGTTGCGGCAGTTGCCATTGCAAGAACTCTTTTAAAATTCTTCATTTTAAATCTCTCCTTGTTCTGATTTTGTATGCCTGACACATACTTAATTATCTTTACTCGCTTATATTAACACGGTTTTGCAAGTTTGTCAAGGTGAATTTTCACAAAAATAAACTTGCATTTTTGCTTTATTGTAGTCATTTAGTAAAGTACCTGCATTTATAAGCTCGTTTTCGGCTGTTTTATAGTAGGTTTGCACATAAATAACAGGATTATACGGCACATTGAAAATAAGCAGATAAGCAATGAACAAACCGAAAAAACGGGTACGACTGTAAGCTTGGTGATATGTTACGGTCGGAGGTAAAAGTTTTGCGGATTTACCACTTGAAAATCTTACCGAAACGTGCTATACTAATAAAAATATACAAAATCCTTTAAAAAGGTCAGAAAGGATATCGTTATGCAGATACACGAATCGGCAGAGGACTACCTCGAATCCGTACTTATATTAAAAAATCAGCTCGGTGATGTAAGATCGATCGATATCGTCAATTATTTCAACTATTCAAAACCCAGTATCAGTGTAGCTATGAAGAACCTGCGTATGAACGGTTATGTTACCGTTGATTCAAAGGGCTATATCGAGCTTACCGAAAAGGGCAGAGCAATAGCCGAAAAGATGTATGAGCGTCACACGCTTCTTACAAAATGGCTCACGGCGCTCGGAGTTGACGAGAAGATCGCAGTTGAGGATGCCTGCCGTATAGAGCACGTTATAAGCGATGAAAGCTTTGAGGCTATCAAAAAGCATATTCCCGCAAAACACGAATGATCACTTAACGCCGCACTGCCGGCGTTATATTTGTGCCTGTCTTAAGGTATATGAAAAGTCGATAGCGCATATCATAAAAACAAACCGGAAATAAGGCGGTGATACTGTGATATGCCATTTCAGCGATATCAGATGTAAAGAAGTGATCAGCATAAAATCGGGCTGTCGCATAGGGTTTGTCGACGATGTCGAGTTTGACTCCTGTACAGCCGCAATATGCCGTATTATAGTTTTCGGCAAAAGCCGCTGTTTCGGACTGTTCGGCAGGGAAGAGGACATATTCATAAACTGGTCGGATATTGAGATAATCGGTGAGGATACGATACTTGTCGGCTGTGATTTTCCACATCAACCAAAACGAAAAGGCGGATTGCTTAAAAATTTGTTTAAATAGCACAATAAAAATTTTCGATACGAATATTGATTTGAAACTCCTATTGTGTTATAATAAAAAGGCTGTTGAACAAAGCTGTTGAACAGCAAATCCACACGTTATGTATAGCGTTCTGCGGTGCTCACGAGCTTGAACGTATCAGCATAGCGGAGGAAAAAACCAAAAATCAAGGAGGACACTACCATGGCAGTAGTATCAATGAAGCAGCTCTTAGAAGCAGGCGTTCACTTCGGTCACCAGACAAGAAGATGGAACCCCAAAATGGCACCCTACATTTTCACAGAGAGAAACGGTATCTATATTATCGATCTCCAGAAGACAGTAAAGAAGCTTGACGAAGCTTACAACTTCATTCACGAGGTTGCGGCTAACGGCGGCGAGGTTCTGTTCGTAGGTACAAAGAAGCAGGCTGCTGATTCAATCAAGGAAGAAGCACTCAGAGCAAACGCTCACTATGTAAACGCAAGATGGCTCGGCGGTATGATGACAAACTTCAAGACCATCGAGAAGAGAATCAAAAGACTTGAACAGCTCCACACAATGGAGAACGACGGTACATTCGATCTTCTCCCCAAGAAGGAAGTTGTTAAGCTCAACCTCGAGATCGAAAAGCTCGAAAAGTTCCTCGGCGGTATCAAGAACATGAAGAAGCTCCCCAGCGCTCTGTTCGTTGTTGACCCCCGCAAGGAAAAGATCGCAGTATCAGAAGCTAAGAAGCTCGGTATCCCCGTAGTAGCTATCGTAGATACAAACTGCGACCCCGATGAGATCGACTATGTTATCCCCGGTAACGATGACGCTATCCGTGCAGTTAAGCTTATTGCAGGCGCTATGGCTGATGCTATCATCGAAGCAAGACAGGGTCAGGCTGATGTAACTGAAGAAGTTGCAGAGGCTGAGGCAGAAGCTACAGAAGAATAATTTTAAATTTAAATACGAATATAAACATAAAGGAGAATTACAATGGCTATTTCAGCACAGGCAGTAAAGCAGTTAAAAGAGCTCACAAACTGCGGTATGATGGACTGCAAGAGAGCACTTGAAGAAACAAACGGCGACGTTGATGCCGCTATCAAGAATCTTCGCGAAAAGGGTCTTGCAAAGGCTGCCAAGAAGTCAGGCAGAATTGCCGCAGAAGGTCTTGTATATACAAAGATCGACGAAGCTAAGAAGGTTGGCGTTGTAGTTGAGATCAACGTTGAAACAGACTTCGCCGCTAAGACAGACAGATTTATCGAGTTCGTTGAGCTCGTTGCAAATACGATCATCGAGAACGATGTTGCCGATGTTGACGCTCTTAAGGAAGTTGTTCCCGCAGGTCAGACAGAAAAGATCGGCGATATCCTCACAGAGAGAATTGCTACCATCGGTGAGAACATTCAAATCCGTCGTTTCAAGAGAATGACAGGCGACCTCTTCGCTTACACACACAACGGCGGCGGTTCGATCATCGGTTCTATGATCAAGATCGAAGCTGACGATGTAAACGACGATGCAGTTAAGGCTTGCGCTAAGGATCTTCTTCTCCAGATCACAGCAAGCGCTCCTCAGTTCGTTTCACAGGCTGACGTTCCCGCTTCTGTTATCGAAGCTGAGAAGGAAGTACAGCTCAAGCTCGTTCAGAACGAAAATGAGCAGTCTGCTAAGCCAAAGCCCCAGAACGTTCTTGAAAAGATCGTTGACGGCAGAATGAGAAAGTTCGCAGAGGAGATCTGCTTACTTGATCAGCCCTATGTTAAGGATCCCAACCTCACAGTTGCTAAGTTCATCGCATCTGTTGGTAAAAACATCAAGGTTGTAGAGTTCGTTCGCTTTGAAAAGGGCGAAGGTATCCAGAAGAAGGAAGACGATTTCGCAGCAGAAGTTGCTTCAATGGTTAAGTAAATCCAGACGAATAATAATGAAAGCCCTGAGCATTTGCTCAGGGCTTTTTGGTATAGCTGGGGCTGTGACAAAATGCAAAAATTTCATCACAGCTTTTTTGTCTATCAAAATTTCATTAAAATACAATGCAGTATA
>CAKSTB010000023.1 GCA_934490165.1 uncultured Ruminiclostridium sp.
AAGCTATACTGTAAGCAAGCTTAAATCAAGCACAACATATAAATTCAGACTGAGAGCATACAAAACTTTCGGCAGTGCTAAAGAATACAGTGCTTATACTTATCTCAATGTAAACACAAAGCCGTACACAACTACAGGCTTTAAAACGAAATCCGTAACCAAGAATACATTAACATTGCAGTGGAACAAGAACTCTTCCGCTACAGGATATACCATTGAAAAATGGGACAGAAAGAAGTGGGTGCAAATTAAGAAACTAACTTCAAACTCAACTGCTTCATTAACGGTAAAAGGCTTGAAATCGCGTACAACATACAAATTCAGACTGAAAGCATATAAGATTATGGGTTCAACAAATGAATACAGCCAATATACAAGCGCACTTACTGTTAAAACAAAGTAAATAAACTAACGGACATCGGTCTTCGGTGTCCGTTTTCATTTATGTATCACCGGCTGAGAAGCATAAACAGCGACACTGTAACAGTTGCTTGATGAGTGTTGATTTCAACATTTAACATAATCAATAAAATCAACAGATCAATCGTCTGCCGTCCCTGTCCGTCACTTTTTCTTTCCGCAACTTCCACATATTCCTTTATTAGTAAACTTATCCTACTTGACACGGCAATAAATTCTTGCTAAAATATCTTCTATACAATATAACCTGAGGTGAAAGATGAAAAAATTTTTTATACCACTGGTATGTACCATTATATTGCTTGTCAATACCGGATGCGGCATAAACGATAAAGTAAGAATCGGCACGGCGGCCGAAGGCGGAAATTACTACATTTTCGGCAGTGAACTGAACGCCGCAGATTCGCTTGAAGACTACAACATCAATATCAAAAGGACGGCAGGCTCAGCCGCCAATATGCGTCTGCTCTCAGAAAACTACCTGCAAATGGCTATCGTCCAGACCGACATAATAGATGATGCGTGGAACGGAAGAAACGGCTTCACCGAAGAATACCGTGACTTCGGTGCAGTCGCAGGATTGTTCACCGAAAGCTGTCAGATCGCAGTACGCAGTGACAGTGATATAAAGAGCGTTTCCGACCTTCGCGCAAAGACTGTAAGCATCGGAGAAGAAGAATCGGGTACAGCACACAACGCAAGACAGATACTTACCTCTTTCGGCATTGCCGAGGATATGATAAAGACGGTAAACCTTGATTACACAGATGCCGCCAATCAGCTTGAAAACGGCACTATAGACGCATTTTTCTGCACTATCGGTGCACCTAATCCCACCGTGAAATCACTTTGCGATAAAGGCGTTGCACGTCTTGTTTCGCTTGACGGCGACAGAATAGATGACCTTGTAAGCTCTTACAGCTACTACTCTGCCTGCACGATACCGGCAGGTACTTACAGCGGTCAGACAAATGACATTAAAACAATAGGTGTTACCGCCGTACTGCTTGCAAGCAATTCATGCCCTAAAGACACTGTAAAAGCGATAACTAAGGCGTTTTTTGATAATTCGGGCAGCATACAAAATGCGCTTTCCGTAAGTATCGCAACCGATCAGCAGTCGGCTGTGAACGGCATAGAAATACCGTTTCATGCGGGAGCCGCCGAATATTACAGCGAGAACGGCATAACAGTAGAAACGGAGTAACAAAATGAGCATAGCACTTGATATGTATCAGACAGTCGCAATAGCTGTGCTTGTCCTGATGCTTGGCGCATTTTTGCGCAAAAAGATACATTTTTTAGAAAAATTCTGCATTCCCGCTCCGGTGATCGGCGGTCTGATTTTCGCGATACTCACCTGCATACTGCATGGCACAGGTCTTGCGGACGTTACCTTTGACGATACTCTGAAAGAAGTCTGCATGGTACTGTTCTTCACATCTGTAGGCTTTCAGGCAAATCTCAAGGTGCTGAAAAGCGGCGGCAAATCGATGATAGTATTTCTGATACTGGTTATCCTGCTGATAGTCGGACAGAATTTTACGGCACTCGGACTGTCAAATCTGCTGGGGCTTGATCCGCTTATCGGTATGTGCACAGGTTCAATTCCGATGGTCGGCGGTCACGGAACTGCGGGCGCATTCGGCCCTGTACTTGAGGATCTCGGAGTGTCGGGCGCTACTACTCTTTGCACTGCGGCGGCTACATTCGGACTTGTCGCAGGAAGCCTTATCGGCGGACCTATCGGCAGACGGCTTATAGTGAAGAACGACCTTTTGAAGACAGTCGTGCCTGAAGACGACAGTCTGCTTGTCGAAGAGGGCAAAAAGCATGAGCGTCACTTCTCAATGTACGCTCCTGCCGTATATCAGCTTGTACTCGCGGTCGGCGCAGGCACGGTAATTTCCTACCTGCTGACTATGACGGGAATGACGTTCCCGATATACATCGGTGCGATGATAGTTGCCGCTCTTATGCGCAACATCGGAGAATACACAGGCAAAATCACCATTCACATGGGCGAAATAAACGATCTCGGCGGTATCTGTCTGTCGCTTTTCTTAGGCATTGCAATGATAACACTGAAGCTCTGGCAGCTCGCCGACCTCGCATTACCGCTGATGATTATGCTCGGCGGGCAGGTAATGCTTATGTTCCTGTACTCATATTTCGTTGTATACAGAGTTATGGGCAGAGATTATGACGCGGCAGTACTTACTGCGGGTATGTGCGGCTTCGGTATGGGCGCAACGCCCAACGCAATGGCTAATATGCAGGCTATCTGTCAGAAGTACGCACCGTCTGTAAAAGCGTATCTTCTTGTTCCGCTTATAGGCAGTCTGTTTGCGGATTTTCTCAACAGCATTACGATTACGTTCTTTATAAATATGCTGTAAACCTACGGCGGTTTACTTTTCGGAGGGATTTATATGTTCGGTAAAGATAAAGACAAGCAGAAAAAGAAAAAAGGGCGAATGAACGATAAGGCAGGACATTCGGAGGAAAATTACGATGTTCTTTATGACAATCTCGCTTTTCCCGAAGTATACGCAAAAGAGCAAAAACAAAGCGATACCGAGGAAACAGGCGAAGAACCGGTAAATTACGACAATGTGGCTATTCCCGAAATCAATGTAAAGAAAGATAAGAAGTAATTCCGACCGCTCTTAATGAGCGGTTTCAGACTGTCGAAAAACCTCTTGCTTATTTAAAAATGGGGTCGCAGGGGCGAAGCCCCCGTACAGGTTGTCAGCCATTTGTGCCGTCGCGTCGTGCAACGGCTTTGTGTGGCTGACTGCAAGCGTCCATGTTTGGACTAGGGGCGGCAGCCCCACATTCAGCCAGGCACGGACGCCGGGCGTGTATGCCCAAAGGCTCTGCACGATGCAGAGCCAACAAAGCATACACAGCCTTTCACCGGGGGAAAGGGGTTTTCGGCAAGGACGCCGAAATAAGGACACACCAAGCTTTGCACGAGGCAAAGCCATCAGAGTGTCCTAAAGGGGATAGGGATTGAGAACAAGCACTTTTTTGAAAGAACAGACTTTTTCTACAAGCTGACCGCTCTTAATGAGCGGTTTATTTTTATCCCCTATAATAGCTTTATCGTATAACCTGCATAAGACAGCCGAAAATAAGACATAAAGTAAAAAACAGTTGCAAATGCGGCGGTAATAGTGTATAATAGAATATGAATATACTGCCTTAATAGCGGTAATTTTCAAATGTGAAAGGAAAATCTATGTTACTTAATATAATGAACAGTCTTGGCGATCAGCGGAGCATTATCATCACTGTATTTGCTTATGCGGTGATCCTGCTTATTGCCATACCTATACACGAATGCGCCCACTGCTTTGCGGCATATCTTTTGGGCGATGATACAGGACTTCATTCGGGCAGAATCACACTGAACCCGATAAGGCACTGGGATCTCTGGGGTACTATAGGTATGCTTACCGTCGGCATCGGCTGGGGCAAGCCCGCACCCGTAAACCCCGTCAGAGCAAGAAAGGTTTCAGCAAGAACGTTCATGGCACTGACTGCGGCGGCAGGACCTTTATCCAATGTTATACTATCATACATTTTCGTACTTATCGGAAAGCTTATATGGTTCTTCTTCGGTGCTTCAAACCCCGATGTTGTAGCATATGTTTATTACGCTTTCGATATGGCGGCAAGTATAAACGTTTCGCTTGCAGTGTTCAACCTGCTCCCGATACCGCCCTTTGACGGTTCAAGAATAATGCTCGTATTCTTAAAGGAAAGAACATATTTCAAGCTGATGCAGTATGAGCAGTATATAATGATCGCCGTACTCGCTATCTGCTGGACAGGTGTACTTAATGCACCGCTGAACTTCCTTGACAATGCGGTAATGAGTTTTCTTGATTTTACGACCTCGTTCATTCCGCTTGTACCTCTCGGAGCATAAAAAATGCAGGAACTGAAATTCAAGCTTGAGGTCTACGAGGGACCTCTCGACCTTATGCTGAGCCTTATCGCAAAGCATAAGCTTAACATTTACGATATAGAAATTTCTCTTCTGCTTGAGCAATTCCTGCTGTATCTCGATCAGATGAAAGAGGCGGATATAGAGATAGCGGGCGAATTTCTCGAGATGGCGGCAAGACTTATCTACATAAAGTCCGCCGCTCTTCTGCCAAAGCATGAAGCGGAAGAAATGAAGAAAGAGCTTGAGGGCGTACTGATAGAATATGCCCTGTGCAAGCAGATAGCGGCGCAATTACAGCAAAGCTGGGTCGGCGATGATGTGTTTGTACGTCCGCCCGTGCAGGTAGAAGAAAACAAGGCGTATCTCGGTATGCATGACCCGGACGAGCTTTTTCTTGCAATGTCAAACCTGAACTATAAGGAAGCGGTAAGAAAAGCCGTTCCCCATGTAAAGCCCGCAATTGCAAAAAGCTTTGTCAGCGTATTTACAAAGATAGTCTATGTGTTAAAACGCATAAATGACGGACACAACGTCGAGGTAAATTCACTGTATAAAGGTCAGTCAAGGTCGGACTGCGTGGCTATCTTCCTTGCGCTTCTGGAACTGTCAAAGAACAGCCGCATAAAGTTTACCGATGACAATAAATATCTGCACTTTGTGCCTAAGGATAAAATAGAAGAAGAGTTCTCATTCGGAGAACCCGAAGAAAGCGAGGCGGCGGAAAATTGAATTACAACGAATCGCTTTGTATAATCGAAGCCCTGCTGTTCGCGTCGGGCGAGCCGATCTCACTTGACAGACTGAGCGAAGCAAGCGGCATTGAACCCGAAACCGTATCAAAGCTTATTGATCAGCTTGAAAGAAGATACAACGTTTCAGACAGTGCGATAAGAGTACTGCGGCTTGAAAATTCATATCAGCTTGCGACAAGGGAAGAATATGCTCCCTACATAAAGCGCGCAATGGAAAACAGGCGTCAGGCAAGGCTTTCGCCTGCGGCACTTGAAGTGCTTGCGGTGGTAGCCTACAATCAGCCCGTCACTAAGGCGTTTGTGGAGCAGGTCAGAGGCACTGACAGCTCGGGCGTTATAAATACACTTGTGGATCGTGAGCTTCTGTATGAAGCAGGCAGACTTGAACTGCCCGGCAGACCGATAACATACAAGACAACAGATAACTTTCTGCGTTGCTTCAAGCTTGAAAGTCTGGCTCAGCTGCCAAGTCTTCCCGATGAGGACGGTCAGCTGAACCTGAATGAGCTCGGAGCATTACAGCAGGATACGGATTACGGCGACGATGATACCGATATCGGCATCGATGAAAACGAGGAATAAATTGCTTTTCTCTGCGGATACTTTTACCGACAGGATACAGACAAAAACGGAGGGCTTATGGGCTGGCTTATTTTCTTAGATATATTGCTCATCATAGTGCTCGCGCTTATGCTGTCCGTAACGGTGAACGTACACCTCAACGATGAAACAAGGATAAAAATCAAATATGCGGGGATAACGATATTTTCGGTATCTCCCGAAGCTGAAAAACAGCGTAAGCAAAAACAGGAAAAGAAAAAAGAAAAAAGCAAGCCCGAACCCGATAAAAAAGCTCCGACTTCAACAAAGAAAAATAAACCTGCCCCCAAAAAGGCAAGCGCCGATGTAAATTCAAAAAGCACCGCAAATAAGCCAAAAGGCAATAACAATGCCAAAACCGAGCTTAAAACCGAAAAGATAACCGAGCGTAAAGCCGAAAAGAAAACCGAGAATAAACCAAAAGAAAAAGAAAGCCTTATGTCAAAGCTCGGACTGAGCGGCGATATAAGCGAAACGATAGAATTTGTAAAACAGCTTATCAAGTCGGCTTCTAAACCTGTAAAAAGGCTTATCAGCCACATACGCGTAAGCAACTTTTACCTGTTTGTAACGGCAAGCGGTGAAGATGCGGCTCAGGCGGCAATGAACTACGGCAAGATAAACTGGCTTGTTTATACCGCAATTGCAGTGCTTTATGAAGCGGTGAAGCTTGATATCAAAAAGATAGATATAACAGCCGATTTTACATCGGGCGAAACAGAATATGAGCTTTCGTGCAAGGTAAAGCTTCGGCTCGGAACGGCTCTGGGCTGTATCATATGGCTGTTATTCAGACTGCTGAAAATGTATCTGAAGATAAATTCAAAGAATGTAAACAATAATTCTGCACAGGTCAAGAGAAAGTCAAAACCTCAGGCAGGGAAAGCTTAAGCTTTCGGAAAGGAATATCAAAATGGCAGAACAGCACCCTATCAACGGACTTATGGACACTTCTATGGAGAAGATAAGAGAGCTTGTTGACGTGAACACTATAATAGGCGATCCTATCACTTCTCCCGACGGAACAATAATTATTCCCGTATCAAAGGTAAGCTTCGGCTTTGTTGCAGGCGGATCGGATCTGCCTACAAAAGCCCCCAAGGACGTATTTGCAGGCGGAAGCGGCGCAGGTATTACCATCAACCCTCAGGCTTTTATCGTTGTACAGCGTGACGGCGATGTAAAGATGCTTGAGCTCGGTGCAGGCGGCGGAGGATCGCTCGAGGGCATTATCAGCGGTGTACCCGACCTTATCTCCAAGGTAAAGGCTATCTTCTCAAAGGATAACGGCGAGGAAGAAGAAGCAACAGAAGAATAAGCAATAATAACAGCTGTCCTTTTCGCATAAGATATACAAGTACTATGCGGAAAGGACAACGTTATGCAAGGAAAAATTATATCGGCTGTGATATGTGCAGCCTTTGTACTTATGTCCTCTGTGCCTGTATGCGCACAGGAGGAAAGCTCGCTTTGTTATCTTGAAAATACCGATAAAGCGGGATTTGACGTATCTGCCGTCAGCGCCATTCTGATAGAAGCGGATACCGGTACGGTGCTATTTTCAAAGAATGAAAAGGAGCACAGACAGATAGCAAGCACCACTAAAATAATGACTGCTCTGCTGACGCTTGAAGCGGGAGAGCCGGACAAGGAATTTCAGGTCGACTCTGCGGCGATCAAGGTAGAGGGTACTTCTATGGGACTACGCGAGGGCGATAAAGTCACACGCAGAGCCCTGTGCTACGGTATGCTCCTGCCATCGGGAAACGATGCGGCAAATGCGGCGGCAGTGAATATTTCGGGCAGTAAAACCGCTTTTGCAAAGCTTATGAACAGCAGAGCAAAAGAGATCGGCATGAGCGATACTAACTTTGTCACGCCGTCGGGACTTGACGCAGAGGGTCAGTATTCCTGTGCATATGACCTTGCTCTGCTTGCGCGGGAAGCCATGAACAACAAGGATTTTGCCGAAATCTGCGCTTTATCCAAAGCAAAGGTAGCATTCGGCAACCCGGTAAGCGAGCGGTGGCTTGTGAATTCCAATAAGCTGCTGACAAGCTATGACGGCTGTATCGGCGTTAAAACAGGCTTTACCGACAGTGCAAGAAGAACGCTGGTAAGCTGTGCGGAGCGTGACGGAATAAAGCTTATTGCCGTAACGCTGAACGCTCCGGACGACTGGAGCGACCATACGAAAATGCTTGACTACGGCTTTGAAAAGGTAAAGATGTGCGATTTTACCTATGACGCTTCAGGGCTTATTCTGCCTGTAATAGGCTCGGATAAGGAAACAGTCGGTGTAAAGTGTGACAGCGTGCAACTTCCGCTGTGTGACGAGCAAAAAGAAAAGGTAACGGTGAAGGTTTACCTGCCCGGATTTGTCTATGCGGGATTATCCGCAGGCGATAAGGTCGGGGAAATATGCTATGAGCTTAACGGTGAAATTGTTGCCACGGCAGAGCTTAAGGTAGCTGAAAGCTGTGTGCAGGCAAAGCAGAAAGCGGATATTTTCACCGTGATATATAAATTTATTGCGGGGCTACTCACCCGTTGACAAGGTTTAATATGAAAGGACTATAAAAATAATGGAAAAAGTCAGATTGCAGAAAATAATCGCAGACAGCGGCTACTGCTCACGCAGAAAAGCCGAGGAATATATTGAGCAGGGCTGTGTAAAGGTAAACGGCAGACCCGTTTCCATAGGCGACAAGGCTGACCCTAAAAGCGATATCATTACAGTAAACGGCGAAAAGATCGCCGCAAACGATACACAGCTCAGATATATCAAGCTGTATAAGCCGAGAGGTTACGTCACCACAATGGCTGACACCCACGGCAGAAAGATTGTAACCGACCTGCTTGACGACATTGACGAGCGTGTTTACCCTGTCGGCAGACTTGACAAGGACTCCGAAGGACTGCTGATACTCACAAATGACGGTGCGCTCGCAAACGCCATAATGCACCCGTCACGTCACATAAAGAAGCGTTACCGCGTTACCGTAAGGGGCGAGGTAACAGACGATAAGCTGACAACGCTTGCATCGGGTGTCAAGATCGACACGGGCGTAACACTCCCCTGCACCGTTGCGGTCCTCACAGAGGAAGAAAACAGGACCGTGCTTGAATTTACGATTGCGGAGGGCAAGAACAGACAGATAAGAAAGATGTGCGAAGCGGTAAAATTACAGATAGTACGTCTTAAGAGAAACGCTGTCGGCAATGTAAAGCTCGGAATGTTGAAGCCGGGTGAATGGGCAGACCTTACAGCCGAGGAATTAAAGGGACTGAAAGCCCTTGTGTCAAGCGATAAATCCGCAAAGAGAACGGCAAGAAAATGATTACTATACTGAGAAACAAGGATATAATCGACAAGCTCGTATTCGAGGCAAAGGACGATGATACGCCGATAGGCTCTGTCACCTGCTCCACAGACGGTGAAACGCTGTTTGTAGAAACGCTTGAAACGCAGTACATAATGCTTGTTGACGGACTTATGAGAACGGCTATGAACTACGCGCTCAATCACTATATAAATAAGTGCACCGTAAATATGCAGTCGGAAACGGTGTGGAATGAACTTCTGAAGCGCGGTTTTGTGCAAAACAACGATAATCACATCTCAGACATTGATAATTTTTTCACATCTCATAAAAGTTGCGGAAAATAGCGAATTTTGCTTGTTATTAAAGCCGAAATGAGTTATAATTATACTTGAATATGATGTGCCACTGGCATAATTATACAACGGCGGTCAGCGCTGATTTCGGTAGCTTACCGCTTCACAGAAAAGTGAGAACGGAGGAATTCTGGCAATGAAGAAAACAATTGCTGAAATGGAGCAGACAGCTGTAAGCGAAGCTGCTAACAAGCTTATCTCTCTGTTTGACGAGGACAGTTTTGTCGAGCTTGGCAAATTTGTCGGAGCAAACGGTGAAAAGACAGGCGTTGTGAGCGGTTACGGCTATGTTGACGGAGCAGTCGTATATGCTTACGCGCAGGACACAAGCGTTAATGCAGGTGCTGTAAACACTGCGGCAGCTCTCAAAATCAAGAAGGTTTACGAGCTGGCACTTAAGAACGGCGCTCCTGTTATCGGTATCTTTGACTCAAAGGGCGGAGATATCAAGGAAGGTATGAAGACACTCGGTGCATACGGCGAGATAGCTAAGATGAGTGCGGCACTTTCAGGTGCGGTTCCCCAGATATCTGTAGTAGACGGTCTTTGCGCAGGCACAGCCGCTATGATAGCTTGTATGGCTGACGTAGTTATTATGACTGAAAAGTCAGAGCTGTTCATGACAGCACCTTTTACAGCTGACGATAAGACAGCAGGTGCGGGCACAGCCGAGAATGCCGCTAAGTCAGGTGTAGCCGCTATCCTCGCAAAGGACAGCGATGAAGCTATAGCCAAGGCTAAGCAGTTATTATCCGTTCTCCCTGCAAACAATCTTGAAACAGCAGGAAACGATTATTATATTGAAAATGATGCAGCTGTATCGGCTGACCTCAAGGGCGTCGAGCTTATAAATGCGGTAGCAGATAAGGACAGCGTTATCGAGCTTTACAAGCAGTTTGGTACATCTGCGGTTACGGCTCTTGCAAGCCTTAACTGGAGAACGGTAGGCTTTGTTGGTACAAACAACGGTACAAAGCTTACAGCCGAGGACAGCGCTAAGATAGCACGTTTCGTTACACTTTGCGACGCGTACTCTATCCCCGTTGTTACATTCGTTGACAGCGAGGGCTTTGAAAAGTCAAGTGCGGCAGAGCTTGCAGGAAGCATCCGCGACAGTGCAAAGCTTGCCCAGGCATACGCTTCCGCTACAACAGCAAAGATCGCGGTTGTAACAGGCAAGGCTTACGGCAGTGCTTATGTAGCACTCGCTAGCACAGCGGCAGGCAGTGACTTCACATTTGCATGGGAAGACGCAGTTATCGCTCCCACAACTCCCGAGGCGGCAGTCGTATTCTTAAACGGCGTTTCGGAAGACAATGCAAAGCAGGCTCAGGAATATGCAGAAAACGAGGCTGACGCATTCACAGCGGCGGCTAACGGATATGTTGACAGAGTAATCACGGCAGACGATACAAAGGCGGCTCTGACCTCTGCAATTGAAGCAGCTTCTTCAAAGAGAGTTGTTGCTCCTGCAAAGAAGCACGTTAATTTCGTATACTAATCGACATAAGAAAGGAATTTTGTTATGAAAAGATACAATATCACAGTAAACGGTACAGCTTACGATGTAACCGTTGAAGAAACAGACGGCAGTGCATCTCCCGCAGCCGCACCCGCAGCAGCTCCCGCTCCCAAGAAGGCAGTAGCTCCCGCTGCTCCCGCAGGCGCACAGGGCGGCGTTAAGATAAACGCTCCCATGCCCGGTACGATCGTTGACGTTAAGCTTGCAGTCGGCGCTAAGGTTACTAACGGTACAGTGATCGCAGTTCTCGAAGCTATGAAGATGGAAAACGACGTTGTAGCAAGCTGTGACGGTACAATTGCAAGCATCAATGTTACAAAGGGTCAGTCTGTTGAAACAGGCACACTGATCGCAACGATCAATGCGTAACTCTTGACTGAAAGGAATAATAAAGGTTATGGCTAAAGTAGGAATTACCGAAACCGTACTGCGTGACGCTCATCAGTCGCTTATCGCAACCAGAATGACTACTGAAGAGATGCTCCCTATCCTTTCCACAATGGACAAGGTAGGCTATCATTCGGTTGAGTGCTGGGGCGGCGCTACATTTGACGCATGCTTACGTTTCTTAAATGAAGATCCCTGGGACAGACTGCGTACATTAAGACGTGAAATGCCTCACACAAAGTTACAGATGCTGTTCAGAGGACAGAATATGCTCGGTTACCGTCACTATGCTGACGATGTACTCGAATATTTTGTTCAGAAGTCTGTAGCAAACGGTATTGATATAATCAGAATTTTCGATGCGCTCAACGATATCAGAAACCTTGAAACAGCCGTTAAGGCTGCTAAGAAGGAGGGCGCACACGCTCAGATAGCTATCTCTTATACACTCGGTGAAGTATTCACAGAACAGTACTACATCGACTACGCTAAGAGAATAGAAGAAGCAGGCGCTGACTCTATCTGCATCAAGGATATGGCTGCTCTGCTTACTCCCTATGAAACAGAAAGACTTGTAAAGGCACTCAAGGGCGCTGTAAATATCCCGATCCAGCTCCATACACACTACACATCAGGACTTGCTTCAATGTGTCTGTTAAAGGGTATCGAATCAGGCGTTGACGTAATTGATACAGCAATGTCACCCTTAGCGCTTGGTACATCACACGCTCCCACAGAGTCAATGGTTGCCGCATTACAGGGTACAGAATATGACACAGGACTTGACTTAAAGCTCCTCACAGAGATAAGAGATTACTTCATGACACTGCGCAAGAAGTACATCGACAGCGGTCTGCTTGATCCCAAGCTCCTCGCAGTTGACGCAAACGCTCTTATTTATCAGGTTCCCGGCGGTATGCTTTCAAACCTCCTCTCACAGCTTAAGCAGGCAGGTAAGTCTGACAAGTTTGAGGAAGTTCTTAAGGAAGTTCCGCGTGTAAGAGCAGACGCAGGTTTCCCGCCTCTGGTTACACCTACATCACAGATCGTTGGTACACAGGCTGTATTCAATGTAATTCTCGGTGAACGTTACAAGACAGTTACTAAGGAATTCAAGGGACTTGTCAAGGGCAGCTACGGTAAGACTCCTGCTCCTATCGATCCCGAATTCAGAAAGAAAATTCTCGGTGACGAGCAGCCTATCGAATGCCGTCCAGCAGATCTTATCGAACCTGAGCTTGAAAAGCTTAAGGCTGAATGTGCTAAGTGGTCACAGCAGGACGAGGACGTATTAAGCTACGCTATGTTCGGACAGGTAGCTGAAAAGTTCTTTGAAAAGCGCAAGGACAAGCAGCTTGGTATTGACGCTGAACACGCTGACAAGGCTAACAAGGTAATGCCCGTATAATTACAACATAATTACGGCAGGTTGAAATACACCTGCCGTTTTTAATAACTCGAAAAGGACAGAAAAATGAACAGACGCAGACGAACAGACGAACCTGTAAAGAATATACACAGAGAAACAGAATATCACACTGTCGTAACCGATGACGGAACGCAGGACGAGGGCTTTAACTGCAAAGCCTGCGGAAAGTTCATCACCGTAAGGGACTGCGGCACAAATAACCGCAACCACTGCCCTCACTGCCTGTCAAGCATACACCTTGACAACATACCCGGCGACCGCTCGGCGGACTGCGGCGGAATTATGGAACCTATCAGCATTTATGTCCGTCCTGACGGCGAGTGGGCGCTTATACACCGCTGTAAGAAATGCGGTGAGCTGAAAATCAACAGGATAGCGGCTGATGACAACGAATATCTGCTGTTGTCACTGGCGTGCAAGCCGCTTGCTAATCCGCCTTTCCCGCTGAGTGCGCTGTCCGGTGCATTCGGTAAGGACAACAAGTAAACAAGTTCAGCCCCGAGTGTTAAAACTCCTGGGGCCGTTGCTTGTAGAAAAATCATACACAAAAAGCCCACGCACCGAAATGCGTGGGCTTATGTTAAATTTTAATGTACTTTACCGTGAACAGAAATTACTTTCTCTTCTTAGCAACGATAACTGCACCTGCAGCTACGATAGCAACGCCTGCAACTGCTGCTACGCCTTCAACACCTGTGTTTGTGTTGTCCTTTGTAGAATCGCCTGTTGTAGGAGCGTCTGTAGCGGGAGCATCTGTAGCGGGAGCGTCTGTATCAGCGGGAGCTGTTGTATCAGCGGGAGTTTCCGAATCAGCGCCGCCGATACCGGAAATTGTAAATGTTACTGCAAGCTTATCATTGAATGCTAATGAATCATAGTTAGCAGGATCGTTAACAAGATTCTTGTCATCTGCATCCTTGATACCATAAGCGTTAGCAATTTCTATTCTAAGGTTGCCCTTGCCTTCGATATTGCCCCATGTAACCTTGTCATTATCAATTGTGAATGTCTGATCTTCAGATGTGCCGTCTTCCTGTGTCATTGTAGCAACAATCTTAACGTCAGAAACAGTAACGTTGCCGTGATCAAGAGCTGACATTCCGCCGCCTTCATACTTAGCAAGACCGAGCTCATCAGCAAGACCTTCGATATCTACGCAGAATACCTGAACACCGCTTGCAACTACAGCGTAAGGATCACCGGTTTCATCATCGATACCTGTAGCACCGAGGTTCTCTGTGTTAACAAGTGTCTTGTCGATATATACTGTGTATGTACCATCGCCTGTTACATCTACAGCACCGTTTGCGCAGTAGCCCTTTGCTGTATCATCGTAGCCCCATGAACCCCAGAACCATGACTTATCAGCAAATACCATATAAGCCTTGTGTGCTTCTGCTGCCGATGCATTGACCATCATAGCAACTGCTGTTGTTGCAGCCATAGCAGAAGCCACAACACCGGCAAAAATCTTCTTTAACTTCATTTTAATGTCCTCCATTTAGAGTTTTTTGGATTTACACAAATATAAAATTTGCTATCATCATTATAAATGAAATCGTTTTTATAATCAATAGGCAAACTCAACAAAGCAATTTCTGATTTTTGTGAAACTTGTACAAAGGTCGTACTTCAATTTCCACGTTTTGACCTATTGTAACATTGTTACACGAAGTTTTAGGTAAAATAATTGCTAAATTTGCTTAATCGACATTTTATTCCAACGAATTGCCGCGCTTCAAAACGGTTAATATAATAAAGAAAACAGGACAAAAAACACGATTTGATAAAAATTTTCAAAAAGGTATTGCAATTGCGGGCGGAATAATGTAAAATATAATAGATAGAATATGGGGCTGAGAGAATGAGATCTTTAACCGACTTTCAGCGGCGGTTATCCGCATAAACCCGATAAAATATACGGAGGTATTTTAAAATATGATCACAGCAGGCGATTTCAGAAACGGCATGACCTTTGAAGAGGACGGCAACGTAATGCAGATCATTGAGTTCCAGCACGTAAAGCCCGGTAAAGGTGCCGCTTTCGTAAGAACCAAGATCAGAAACGTAATTACGGGTTCGGTAGTTGAAAAGTCCTACAACCCTACAGCTAAGTTCCCCACAGCTTACGTTGAAAGAAAGGATATGGAGTACACCTATAATGACGGTGACCTTTATCACTTTATGGATTCCGAAACATACGAAGATGTACCGATAAACAAGGCAGAGCTTTCAGACAACTTCAAGTTTGTTAAGGAAAATATGGTATGTAAAATTCTCTCTTACAAGGGTAAGGTATTCGGCGTAGAGCCCCCCAACTTTGTAGAGCTTGAAATTACAGATACAGATCCCGGTTTCAGAGGCGATACAGCTACAAACGTAACTAAGCCCGCTACTCTTGAAACAGGCGCAGAGATCCGTGTTCCTCTGTTCGTAGAGATCGGCGATATCATCCGTATCGATACAAGAACAGGTGAATATATGGAGCGTGTTACAAACAAGTAATCGCAGAACGTGATTACTATATGTAACTACCGAAAGTAAAAGGAGGATTTTTACTATGACAGTTGCAGAGAAGGTATCATACATCAAGGGACTTGCAGAAGGTCTTGGTGTTGATGATTCAACAAAGGAAGGCAAAGTGCTCGCTGCTATCGTTGACGTGCTTGACGATATTGCACTGACACTCGGCGATATAGACGAAGAACTGAACGATGTAGCTGACGTTATGACCGATATGGAAGAAAGCGTTGACTGCCTTGAAGATGTTGTTTACGGCGATGACGAGGACGATTACGACGACTGTGATTGTGACGACTGCTGTGACGAGGACGACTTTGACGATGATATGTACGAAGTGACCTGCCCCAGCTGCGGCAACACTATCACTGTTGACTTTGACGTTATCCAGTCAGGCGAAATTCCCTGCCCCAACTGTGGTGAAACACTTGAGTTTGACCTCAGCTGCTTAGAGGACGAGGAATGCGATTGCGGTTGCCACCACGACCACGAATAATCAGATTTGACAGTAATCGCCTGCCTGTATGGCAGGCGATTATTTTTGCATATCAAAATCGGACAAATTAAGTCTTTTTTTAGCGTCCTGCCTTGATTTTTCGGCATAATAGTGGTATACTTACAACATAAACGGCATAGCCGATCGAAAGGAAACGAAATTATGAGCGAATGTACTCACGATTGCAGTTCATGTTCACAGAACTGCGGCGAAAGAACGACCCCTCAGAGCTTTCTTGAAAAGCCGCACGAGCTGTCACATATAAAGAAAGTAATAGGCATAGTAAGCGGTAAGGGCGGTGTCGGTAAATCTATGGTAACTTCTCTGCTTGCTGTGACTATGCAGAGAAAAGGCTTCAAGACCGCTGTGCTTGATGCCGATATAACAGGTCCGTCTATCCCTAAGGCTTTCGGACTTCACGAAAAGGCTACCGGGGATAATACAGGCATATACCCTGTTATGACAAAGACAGGCATTGAAGTAATGTCGGTAAATCTGCTTTTACCCGACGAAACCGACCCTGTTGTATGGAGAGGTCCTGTTATCGCAAATACAGTAAAGCAGTTCTGGACAGACGTTATATGGAACGATGTTGACTATATGTTCGTTGATATGCCGCCCGGAACAGGCGACGTACCGCTGACGGTGTTCCAGTCACTGCCGATAGACGGCATTATCGTTGTAACATCTCCTCAGGAGCTTGTTTCGATGATCGTCGGAAAGGCTGTCAAGATGGCTGAGATGATGGACGTACCGGTTCTCGGCATAGTTGAAAATATGTCATATTATGAGTGCCCCGACTGCAAGTCACGTCACAGTATTTTCGGTGACAGCCACATTGAAGAGGTTGCCGCAAAGTACGATATAAAGAATATCGCAAGAATGCCTATCAACCCGAAGCTGGCGGCGGCTTGCGATAAGGGTCTTATTGAGCTTTACGATGGCGACTGGCTCAACGAAACAGCCGATATGCTTGAAAAGCTGTAAGCGACTTATAATATAATGACCGCAGACACGCTCTGCGGTTTTGAATATTTGTATTGTCAACCGTATATAAAATCAGGTTGACAGTGAAAGGTAATTCTTTTTATGAAATTAAAAGAGCAGGTACTGCTTATACTCATGAGCAGTAAAGGCGGATATGTATCGGGCGAGGATATCTCAAAACAGTTGTACGTCAGCCGTAATGCTGTGTGGAAAGCTATAAACTCGCTCAGAGCAGACGGATTTGTAATTGACGCAATACAGAACAAGGGATATCTTTTGTCCGGCGGAGAAGATTACGACTTTACACAATACGGACTTATGCGAATAAGACAATTGCTTAGAAAATCTGCCGCCGATGCCGAAATAACCATAAAAGATACCGTGACCTCGACAAACACGCTTCTCCGCTCTGCCGCAGAAAGCGGAGCTGCGAATAAAACGGTGCTAATAGCGAACGAGCAGACAGAGGGCAGAGGCAGACGAGGCAAAAGCTTCTACTCGCCTGCTGACAGCGGCATCTATATGTCGGTGCTCCTCCGACCCGACTTTGGCGCGGACAAATCGTTCTTCATAACCGCAGGTGCGGCTGTGTCTGCTGTAAGAGCGGTAAAGAAAGTCTGCGGTATCGATGCCGGTATAAAGTGGGTCAACGATATTATGCTTGACGGAAAAAAGATCTGCGGAATACTTACCGAAGCTGTAACTGATTTTGAAAGCGGAAGTCTGCAATATGCCGTAATGGGACTGGGTATAAATATAAGCCGCCCGAAAGACGGATTTCCGTCAGAAATATCCGATATCGCGTCAAGCCTTTATTCCGATGAGGTTGCCGACAACGAGCTTAAATGCTCGCTTGCCGCTGAAATACTGAACAACTTTTTCGATATATACGGACATACATCGGTCGAGCGGCTGATCGACGAATACAAAAGATATTCTGTTGTGATAGGCAAGCGTATCAAGGTGATATCCGCGGGCTCGGAATATTTTGCTACCGCTGTTGACATTGATAACGATGCAAGGCTTGTTGTAAAAGATGACAAGGGTAATATACATACATTATCCTCTGCCGAGGTTTCGGTAAGATAGCATTACAAGAGGTATAAATGAATAAACTGCTTAATCATCTGCGTATTCGCAGTGAACGACTTTACATAATATTGAAAACATTTTTCAAGTGGCTTGTGCTTTCCGGGATAACAGGACTTTGTTGCGGAGTTATCGGCTCGCTGTTTCATCTGTGTATGGAATTTGCCACTGAATTTCGTACAGGGCATTCGTTTATGGTGTACTTCCTGCCGATAGCGGGACTTGCTATCGTATTTCTGTACAGCATATGCGGACTGAAAAACGACCCGGGTACAAATATAATAATCACATCGATAAGAACCGAAGGTAAGATCCCTGTCAGAATGGCACCGCTGATATTCATCTCGGCGTTCATCACCCATCTGTTCGGCGGTTCTGCCGGACGAGAGGGAGCGGCTTTACAGATCGGCGGCGGACTTTCGGCTGAGATCGCAAGGCTTCTTAAAATGGACGAGCGCAACGGAAACCTGCTCGTTATGTGCGGTATGAGCGGACTGTTCTCCGCACTGTTCGGCACGCCTGTAACCGCGACTTTCTTCGCAATGGAGGTTATCAGCGTAGGCGTGTTCTACTACTCCGCTATTGTTCCATGCTTCTTCTCGGCTGTCGTTGCACTGGGGATATCGAGGCTGTTCGGGATCGTGCCGGTTGTTTATAAAGTTCCGATACCCGAGATCAACACCATCAATGTAGCTTTTGCTATGATATTGGGCGTGGGCACGGCTCTGCTCAGCATTATATTCTGCTTTTCACTGCACAAGCTGTCAAAGCTGTTGTCATCGAAAATAAAGAACAGCTATATCAGGATCTTTGCCTGCGGCTGTGTTATCGTGGTACTTACGCTGATATTCGGTACGGATTACAACGGCGCGGGAATGAATATCATAATGGACGCTATGACAGGCACTACACGCCCCGAAGCGTTCGCGCTGAAGCTTGTATTCACCGTCATCACAATCGCAGGCGGCTATAAGGGCGGCGAAATAGTACCGTCATTCTTTATAGGTGCGACATTCGGCAATCTGTTCGGAACACTGATCGGACTGCCGCCGCAGTTCACCGCCGCACTGGGACTTGTTTCGCTGTTCTGCGGAGTGGTAAACTGCCCTGTGACATCGCTTCTTCTGAGCATCGAGCTGTTCGGAGGAGAGGGGATCATCTTCTTTGCCGCCGCCTGCTCGGTAAGCTATATCCTATCAGGCTACTACGGACTTTACACCGGTCAGAAGATAATGTACTCAAAGCTTCACAGCAAGTACATAAACAGGCATACAAAATAAACGTTCCGTATTATCGGTCGTTGCTAAAGACACCGGTTCGGATTTTCTCAGAGCAGTCTTATTGAACGCTGTTATACCGATATCGTTTGACTTTTGGCTTTCCCTGTGTTAGAATACATTATATAAAACGGTTCACGGAGGATCACTTTGCTCTCGGCTTACATTTCTACGGTCGATACACCGACCGAAAAAGAACTAATAGCACAACTATATAATGCATATAAGCAGTTTATGTACAATATAAGTATGTCCCTGCTCGGCAATAAAGAAGATGCGGAGGACGCGGTTCAGGACTCATTTGTAAGGATAATCAAAAATCTTGACAAAATACAAAACCCATATTCACGAAAAACAAAATCATATATTACTGTTATAACGAAAAATATCTGTCTGGATCACTTAAAAAAGCAGCAGAATATGCAAAAAGTATGTCCGGACGGAAAGATATACGAGGACGACTTGGCACAACAGGCAGAAATTGATATTTCCTACGAAAAAATTATAAAAAATATGAAACAGCTGTCACCCCGGCTGAAAAGTATTGCTTTTCTGTACTATGTCCAGCAGCTGCCGACAGGTGATATTGCCGAAATGCTCAATATTGAGCCTAACACCGTGCACGTTTATCTGTCACGGATACGAAAAACACTTCTCTCGCAAAAGGACGAATCAATATGACAAACGACGAAAAGATAGCCGCCGCCCTTAAAAGCGACTATCTCTCCGAGCTTTCGGTATTTGAAGCACTGCCCGACTATAAGATAAGTCACAGCTTTGACAGAAGAATGCAGAAGCTCATACGCTCTTATATAAAAGAAAAAAATAAAGACCGTGTAATCGGCAGACGCAGAATCAGAATACGCCTGCTTATTGCGGCAATTATCGCCGCTACCGTTGCACTCGGTACGGGAAGCGCGGTACTGCTTCACTACTGGGACACCTTCAAGCTGAAAAATGTCGGCAACAATGAATACGCATTTATGGTTGACAATCCCGAAAGCGCACCATTACAGCTGACGGAAAAATATATGATCTCAGCCGATCTCAGCGAATATAAAAAAGAGATCATAAGCGACAGCGAGATTAATTACTGGACAGTATACACCTGTGGTGAAGATAAAACCATCGGGTTCAATCAGGTCACCAAAGACTTTGCAAATTCAACGCAGATAGGCTTCGGCGATGTACAGGTATTCCCTGAAAAAATGCCGCTCGGCGATTACACCGCGATGTATTATGTTTCTGCAAGCGGTGTGCAAAATCTGATATGGGACAACGGCGATTATATATTCGAGCTGTCGGCAGACGGACTCAGCAAGGAAGAAACAAAGGCTCTTGCGCTGTCCGTCAAAAAGGAAGAATGATATCCTGCCGCTTGCCTTATTCGTGCAAGTGTGGTATACTGATATCTGTCAATAATTTAAGCTGTATTCAGCAGGAACTACCGAAAATGAAAGGGAAAATATGAGTAAAAAAACCGTTTCAGCACTTTGTGCCGTAGCGCTTTTGCTCGGTATGTTATCGGGCTGTGCCGACAGCAAAACGGAGGAAAGTATGAACAATACAACATCAACAACAGAAAGCTCTGCAGTGTCTTCGACAGAAGTATCATCTGCGGAAAAACAGGAGGGTCAGACTGTAGTACTGACAGCCGATACAGCAAAGCTTGTCGGCAGAACGTATCTGAATGACGATACACTCTGGGCGGCATTTTCAGGTTCGGGTGCAGAATTTACATACACCGGCAAAAAACTTGATATCACTGTAATAGGGGATCACGCCGCTACAGCCGGCAATGATGAAAACTATGCGCGCGTTGCGATATATGTGGACGGCGAACGCGTCATAGACGATATGCTGAACGAAAAAGAAAAGACATATACCGCTTTTGAAAGCGACACCGCAAAAAGCGTCGATGTGCAGATAATCAAGCTATCCGAATGCGCAATGTCTACATTCGGCATAAAGCCGATAAAGCTTGCGGACGGTGAGAAGATCGAACCTGCCAAGGCAAAAAACCTTAAGATAGAATTTATCGGCGACTCGATCACCTGTGGTTACGGCGTTGATGACGAAAATAAGGAACATCACTTCAAGACATCAACGGAAGATGTAACAAAGGCGTATGCGTATAAGACGGCACAGGCGCTGAATGCGGACTACAGCATGGTATCGATAAGCGGTTACGGTATTATTTCAGGTTATACCGATGACGGCAAGAAAAAGCCCGAGCAGACTATACCTCAGTACTATGACAAACTCGGCTTCTCATACAACAAGTTTGCAGATAACCTTGAAGTTGCCTCTCTCGAATGGGACTTTAACAATTACAAGCCGGACATAGTGGTAATAAACCTTGGCACAAACGATATGAGCTATGCAACAAATGATGCGACCAGAGCGGAATTTGAAGAAGGATATACAGAATTCTTAAAGCAGGTACGCTCACACAATCCTGACGCATATATATTCTGCACATACGGTGTAATGGGAAATACCCTTCTGCAAAACATAAAGAACGTATGCGATCAATATTCAGCCGAAACAGGCGATGCAAAAGTGAAATTCTTTACACTCCCTATGCAGGATGAAATCATAAACGGAATTGTCGCTGACTGGCACCCGAGTGAGAAAACGCATGAAATATGCGCAGAAAAGGTCGTAAGGTCTATCAAGGAAACATTGGGAATAGAATAAGAGTTATCAGGCACTGAAAAGTGCCTGATTTTTGTATATTTTCAACATATCAGTACCACGATTTTTATTACTATTGTGAAATATGCTGTGCAAATTTTCCTGATTATTTGACTTTATTCCGATAATGTGGTATCATTTAATAATAACGGTTCTGACCGCATAAATATCGGGAGGAAATTCTGATGTCAGCTAAAAAAGATATATCAAAAGAATTTGAAAAGATTTCGGACGGCGTTGAGAAGGTTCGCAAGAAGAGAAAATCACTCACTGGAAAGATATTCAAATGGATGTGCCTTGCAGTAGGCGGTTCACTTCTTATTGTCGGCGGTATCAATATAGGCATGAGTTACAGCTTCCTTAAACAGTCGCTGAAGAGCCAGTTGACAGAGGTTGCGGATATGTCGTCCAAAACGATATCAAACCAGCTCAGCTCAATTACCGCAGAGCTTCAGCAGATATCATACGACTCGGGCTTTGATGACCTTACGGATACAGGCACACTTTCAACAAAGTGCTTTTCGATACTGATGAAAAATCCGATGCTCACCGACGTTAAGATAGTAAGCACGGACGGCAAGTGCTTCTATGCCGAAACGCTTGATTATTCGGAAAACGAAAGCTTCAAGCAGGCAGTGGAAACAAAGAAATCCGCAAGCGGCGAGCCGTATGCGGCACAGGATCTCAAACACGTTCTGATGGATATCGCGATACCGATGCTAGACTCCGACAACACCACACTGCGAAGCGTGCTTATGGCAAGCGTTGATATGAGCACATTTTCGGCGGTGATCGGTCAGACAAAAATAGGTGAAACAGGCTATACAATGGCTGTTGATCAAACAGGAACTATTATCGCATATCCCGATGAAACTAAGCTTACAGAGCGAATAAATTACAAGACCCTTGCCCAGGCGGACAGCTCGTATCAGGGCATTGCCGATTGCATCAGCAAGGCTATCAGAGGTGAAAACGGCTTTGCGGAAATAAGTCTGGACGGCGTCAACAAATACGTTACATACGCGCCTATCGAAAATACCGACGGCTGGAGCTGTATTGTAGTAGCTACTCCCTCCGAATATACCGGAAGCATTTTTCAGTCAGTAGTAATCGGCTCTGTAGCCGCAGTAATCTGTTTTATTATTTCTGTACTCCTTATACTCACAATAGTCAAGAAGATAATAAAGCCTGTAAAGCTCTGTTCGGAGAGAATAGTTACTCTGTCGCAGGGCGATCTGCACTCTGCTCCGCTTGACTTCGGTAACAATATCGACAAGGAAATAGGACAGCTCAGCGAGAGCACAAACCTCATCACAACGCATATCAATGCGGTAATATCAGACCTTGACAGTATGCTTGCCGCACTCGGAAACGGCGATCTGACATATGCACCGGCAGATGTATACCTCGGTGACTTTGCACCCCTCAGGGCTTCGTATGAACGCATAATGGCATCGCTCAACAAGACTATGAGCGGCATAAACACTGCGGGCTTGCAGGTTTCAAACGGTGCGGGACAGGTATCCGCCGCCGCCGCAAATCTTTCTGAGGGCGCGACAAAACAGGCGGCATCTGTAGAAGAACTCTCGGCTTCTCTCGCAGAGGTTTCCGAAAAGGTAAACCGCAACGCTGTAAGAGCGGGCGATGCTGCAAAGAACTCCGAGCACGCCGCCGAGCTTGTAGGCTCGGGCAATGAGCAGATGAATGTTCTGCTTGAGGCAATGCACAAGATCGATGATACGTCAAAGCAGATCGCGAATATCATCAGAACGATTGACGATATCTCGTTCCAGACAAATATACTCGCGCTTAATGCGGCAGTCGAAGCCGCAAGAGCAGGCGAAGCCGGCAAGGGCTTTGCGGTCGTAGCCGATGAAGTAAGAAATCTTGCAGGCAAGGTCGCACAGGCGGCAAGCGACACGACAGAGCTTATTGGCGACTCGATCAAAGCGGTTGAGGACGGCACTACAATAGCAAACGAAACTGCACAGACGCTCAGCCTTATCGTTGAAACCACCACGCAGACCACTGCGCTTATCGCTGATATTTCAACAGCCTGCGAAGAACAGGCAAACGCTATAGCACAGATAACGACCGGTGTTGATCAGATTTCATCTGTAGTTCAGACCAACTCCGCAACAAGCGAAGAATGCGCCGCATCTGCCGAGGAGCTTTCATCACAGGCAACTATCCTTGACGGTATGGTGAGAAGATTCAAGCTCAGCGATAAAGCTTTCGATGAAGCAACCGCAGATGAAGCTCCGACAGCCGATAATGTCGATTTAAAACCGATAACAACCGACATCGGCAAAAAAGAAGAAACAAAGCCCGAGCTTATTGAGCATAAGGTCGAACCTGAAGCTCCCGCTAAGGCAAAAAATAAACCCGCTATACAAAGCTTCGGCAAAGACGAAAAATCTCTGAAGGCTAAGACAAAGCCTGTTGAAAAGGCAAAACCGACGGTGGCAGAAAAGCCGATAACGGACGTTTCAAAGCCCAATGAAAGTGCAAAGCCGAAATCACGGGAAATCAAAAGCTTCACCGAAGAAGCAAAGCCCGCTAAAAAACCCGTGCAATCAGCTATAAAGCCGATAAGCAATGATTTTTCGGCAGAAAAGAAGGTTAAGCCGAAACAGCCTGATGACATCGGCACAGGCAAAAAGATCAAAGCCGGCGGAATTGCCCACTTTGATACGGCGGTTCAGACAAACGATGAGTTCAAAGAAGACATGAACGATAAATACTGATATAAGCAAAGGAGCTGTTACATAAGACAGCTCCTTTTAGTTTACATACATAAGCTTTCATCACCATTAACAGTCACACGACTTACTTTTCACCTGAGTTTTGTGATTTTATCTAAATTTACGCTAAAAATACACATAATTATCAAAGAAAATTTGTTAAAAAATCTACAAAGAAAAGCGTTGAATTTACACCGGAAATAAGGTATAATTATATTAGTTTTATGCTATGCCGCATTGTAATGTAATATGAGAAAAACGGCACAGCAAAGCGAGAACAATTAAGAATGGAGAATCATGCATGACGGATAATTTACTGCGTACTATGGCGATAATCACCGAAGAGTCCGCCGCTCAGAGCATAAGCGGTATGTGGGCTACGGTTATTACCGGTATGGTTGTTGTTTTCCTGATCTTAGGACTGCTCATAGGACTGCTTTACATCATTTCCTTCTTCTGCAATCTGGGAAACAAGAAGAAAAAAGATGCTAAGCCCGCAGAAAAGGCTGATGAACCTGCTCCCGCTCCCGCTCCCGTAGAAATAATCGAAGAGGACGAGAACGACGATGAGGTTATAGCTGTTATTTCGGCGGCAATCGCTGCTTACACGGCAGGTGACGGCAAGACCTATGCAATCAAGAGAATCAAACGTGCCGAAAAACAGCCTCGTTCAAGCTGGGGCAATGCGGGCGTAAACGAAAATACCCGTTCGTTTTAAGGCTCAGACTAAATAAAAGGAGAACAAGATGGAAATTTTTGACGTTTTCTGGAATGCCCTTGTCGCGCTTGCACAAAAATCGGGCTTCTGTAACATAACCCCTCAGCAGGGACTTATGATAGCTGTTTCATTCTTACTTATGTATCTTGCTATAGTAAGAAAGTTTGAACCTCTGCTGCTTCTGCCTATCGCTTTCGGTATGATGCTTACCAATATTCCCGGTGCTAATATGTTCCATCCGGAAATGTTCGGTATAAGCCCCGATCCGGCAATAGCGGCGAACTTTGCCGAAAACGGCGTAAACTACGGTGAGGTACTTCACAACGGCGGTCTGCTTGATATTCTGTATCTCGGCGTTAAGCTTCAGCTATTCCCTCCGCTGATATTCTTAGGTATCGGCTGTATGACAGACTTCGGTCCTCTGATAGCAAACCCCAAGAGCTTACTGCTCGGCGCTGCCGCACAGCTCGGTATCTTCGTAACCTTCCTCGGTGCTTGCGCGTTCAGCCTTACAGGTATTGAAGGTGTAGCGTTTACATTCAAAGAAGCAGCATCTATCGGTATTATCGGCGGTGCTGATGGACCCACCGCAATATTCCTGACATCAAAGCTAGCACCGCAATTGCTGGGTTCAATAGCGGTTGCCGCATATTCCTATATGGCGCTCGTTCCTGTAATTCAGCCTCCTATAATGAAGCTCCTTACAACAAAGAAAGAGCGTGCCATTGTGATGGATGGCTTACGTCCCGTTTCAAAGAGAGAAAAGATCATATTCCCTGTCGCTGTTACACTTATCGTTGCTTTTATCGTTCCCGATGCAACTCCTCTTGTAGGTATGCTGATGCTCGGTAACCTCTTCAGAGAGAGCGGCGTTGTAGACAGACTTGTAAAGACAGCATCAAACGAGTTGATGAACATTATTACTATAATGCTCGGTACTGTTGTAGGTGCTACAGCAACTGCTGAAAACTTCCTGACTGTAAAGACACTTATGATCGTTGCCCTCGGACTCATCGCTTTCTGCTTCGGTACAGCAGGCGGTCTGTTACTTGCAAAGCTTATGAACAAGCTCTCAGGCGGCAAGATAAACCCCCTTATCGGTTCAGCCGGTGTATCCGCAGTTCCTATGGCAGCCCGTGTTTCACAGACGGTCGGCGCTAAGGAAAACCCCTCTAACTTCCTTCTCATGCACGCTATGGGACCGAATGTTGCAGGTGTTATCGGTTCAGCCGTTGCCGCAGGTGTTCTGCTTAACATCTTCGGTTAATCCGTAATGAATAGCTTGACCCCTTATCGTAAGATAAGGGGTTTGTTATATGCAAAATGACCTGTGTACTGAGTACACAGGTCATTTGCGTTTCTGTTAATCCAGATGCAGTATAAATCCCGTCTTTTCCTTATCGTCATACCCTGCACGTCTGTAGAAGTTCAGCGTACTTTCGAGCTTAGAACCGGTCATAAGAATAAGTCTGTAGCAATTCTCCGACTGCGCTATCTCCTTTGCCCTGTCAAGACACGCAGTAGCAAGCCCTCTGCCGCGATATTCACTGTCGGTCACTACATTCTCCACAAACGCATAAGAACGCGGTCCGTGCGTCATATTCGGCACTATTATGCAGGTACAGGTAGATACTATTTTACCGTCCTCCTCGGCTACAATAAAGTGATAATCAGGGTTAGCCACAAGCCTTTGCCAAAGCTCCTTTGTATCGCCCTTATATTCCGGTACGCTTGTTTCATGGAGCTGACAATAAAGGCTCATCAGCTGTTCGTATTCATCTTCACGCACTTCCCGTATCATATTATCCCTCGCTGTTCTGTAGTTCAAAAAGGAGTGCCGTTAAAACAGCACTCCTCTTGTACTTATTTATTTTGTCACGTTTTTACTCCTGTACAGGAGCATCTTCTGTCGGAGCTGTCGTTTCTTCAACGCCGCCGATAACGTCTTCTTCCTCAACCTCAGCAGGAACAGGCTTTGCGGCTGTTTCTCTGTTGAGAATACCGAAGTTAGACTTACCGTTCTTCTTTATCTTGTACATAGCGTCATCTGCCATACCGATTATCTCATCAACATGGAGTGAAGAATCCTTGATGATAGAAATACCGATACTTGCGTTGACTGTGAGCTTATCACCGTTATCCGATGTAAAGCCCTCCTTAAGTCCTGACAGGATATCGCGGGCTACTCTTGTAGGATCGTTTGTTTCAACGTTTCTTACACAAGCTACAAACTCGTCACCGCCGTAACGTCCGGCTGTACCGAAGCCCTTGATAACAAAGTTTATCGTATTGGCAACGAACTTAAGCACCTGGTCGCCTGTAGCGTGGCTGTATTTATCATTGTAGATCTTGAAGTCGTCAACGTCAATGAACAGTATTGCAAATTCACTCTTGCGTACATTGATAAGCTCGATCTCATTGTCAATGGTACGCTCGATAGATTCACGGTTATAAAGACCTGTAAGACTGTCGTAGCTTGCTCTTTCGGTAAGAAGCTTTTCACTCTTCTTAGCACGGTCGATATCAACGATAACACCGACTATCTTAGCTATGTTGCCATCTCTGTCGCGGATAGTAGCGGTACGCATAAGTATCCAGATATAGTCGCCGTAGATGTTCTTCCAACGGTACTCGTTACCTGCAAACTCTTCACCCTTTGAAAGTCTTTCAAGATCCTTGTGGTATCTGTCATTGTCCTCAGGGTGAACCTTAACCTTAAGCAGGAAGCTGTCACCGAAGTGATCGGACGGTGCACGATAACTGAACTTCTTATTGAAATTGTTTGAGAAGATAACATCATTTGTCTTGAAGTTCCACTCAAAGATTATGTTATCGGACATTTCGATAATGGTACGGTATCTGCCCTCACTTACAACGATATCATCTATAAGGTCGTTGAAAGTACGTGCTATCTGACCGTACTCGTTGTTTGCAATTACGTTGATTCTTGCCTCGTGGTCACCTCTGTGAACCTTGACAAGTGTTTCTTCGATAACCTTTATGGGTTTTGTGATAACGAATACCAGTACTATGGCTGCGGCGATAAGAACGATCGATACAAATACTATCATACCGATTATGCTTCCCATAGCTTCTCCGGATAAAGTATATGCCTTATCGGTTTCCGCTACAATGGCAAGCGTCCAATTTCCTTCTTCGCCCTCATTTATAGCGGGTAATTTTGATGTGAAGCCTATGGTAGGAATAACGCCGTTATCCGTACCCTTGAAATTATCGACCTCTGCTACAGAGCCTATCTGAGCCTTATCTGTGAACTTAAGATAAGCGCTGTTCTTGCTGTCGGACGTATTTCCTATGTAGCTGTCATGCATTATCGAACCGTTGGGGTCGATAAGAATGAGCTTACTGTTGTTGGCAAACTGCGATGAAGTGGCAAATGACTTCAATGCAGAGCTGTTTAAGAACGTAACCACATAATAATCACCGACCGCATATTTTACAACAAGACGGAGATTTGTGCCGGTTTTGCCCGGGAATATAGGGTCGTTACGCTCCTTGTCGCCTTCTTTAAAGGTTGTGTATACATCAGGAGTGTAGAATGTTACCTCGCCGTCTTTTCTGTTGCATATGTTCTTTAAAGTGCCGCTAAGTATTTCGTCCTTTGAAAGACCCGAAAGATCATCGGTAGCAACTATGGGAAGATAGTCGCTCTTCTTGACAATCATTATACGGTCAATTCTGACATTTTCGTTATCCGAAGACGTGATTTTGGAATAAATATCAAGTGCGTCTGTAGATGTAGGATTTTTCTCATTGTTGAATTCAAGTATATCGGGGTTGTCGGCTATCTGTTTAGCACTTGCCGAAATTATTCGGAAATACTCCGATATGTTGTAAGCTTGATTTTCAGCCATAGACTGTGCAGTCTGTTTGTAGTTCTTAAGTGCGAGCTTGTTCATCTCGACATTTGCAACAGACGCAAATACAACCGACGGAATGATCACAAAGCAAGCAAGCACTATGATCAATAAGCTTTTGATCTTCATAAAAAATAACCAACCTTTCCCTCGTCTTTACGGTATATTCCTATCCTCTGCGGACGATGGTCATACTAATTCTCCGAACATTATAGCATATTTTACGCAGTTAGTAAATGCGTTTGTTGTGATTTTATTAGATTTGACTAATATAACAAGTCGTTATTTGTGCAAAAAAGCGAATTTATGTAATCGTTTTTATTATTATGGTTTTGGGGATTGCAAAAACTCAGCCGATAGCTTATAATAAATCGAATTTTTCATGTGAAAGGACTATTGCTATGAGCAAAACAATGACCTACCGTTCCACGGTGAACGCCTGCTACATAGGCTACATATGCCAGGCGGCTGTAAACAATCTTGCGCCGTTGCTTTTTATAGTATTTCAGACACGATATCAGCTAAGCTACGACAGGATAAGCACGCTGATACTCGTAAACTTCGTTACACAACTGCTTATAGACTTAGGCTCGGTAAAGCTGTCAAAGCATATGAGCGTGAGAGCAATGACAATACTTGCACATATTATGTGCGCCGCAGGTCTTATAATGATGGGTACGCTTCCGCTTTTTGTCGGAGATGCATTCATAGCTCTTGCCCTGTCGGTTGTAGTATATGCAATAGGCGGAGGACTTACAGAGGTGCTTATCAGCCCGATAATTGAAGCGATCCCTGATACGGCTGGCAGTGCCAAAGCCGCCGCCATGAGCCTGCTACACTCTTTCTACTGCTGGGGACAGGTAGCGGTCGTACTGCTGTCTACGGGCTTTCTTGCCGCTTTCGGCGAGGGTCTGTGGTTTTTGCTTCCTGTGCTTTGGGCTATACTTCCGATATTCAACGCCGTATTCTTTACTAAAGTTCCGCTTGCACCGTCACTCTCGGAAAACGATAATGTAAAGCTTTCCACACTCTTCAAGCAAAAAGGCTTTACGCTGATACTGATACTTATGCTCTGTGCCGGCGCAAGCGAGCTTGCCATGTCACAATGGTCGTCGCTGTTTGCTCAGAAAGGTCTTATGATAAGCAAATCGCTCGGCGACCTGCTCGGTCCTTGCCTGTTCGCTGTACTTATGGGTACAGGCAGAGCGCTTTATGCTGTATTTGCGAACAAAATCAGTCTGTACAAGATCATGACTGCAAGCGGAATATTATGTACAGTGTGCTACATCACTGTTGCTTTTTCGGATATCCCCGCGTTGTCGCTTGCCGCCTGCGCACTTTGCGGATTATCCGTTGCCGTTATGTGGCCCGGAACATTCTCACTAGCCGCCGCAAAATACAAGTCCGGCGGTACGGGTATGTACAGCCTTATGGCGCTTGCCGGTGACCTCGGCTGTGCATCCGGTCCTTTCATTGCCGGTATGATCTGTAACTTTGTCACCGCAAACGGTGTCGATGAATCGACAGGCATGAAAACAGGACTTGGTTTTTCTGTGTTTTTCCCGGTAATTCTTGTTACCTGCACGCTTATTTTCACTTTTATCGTCAGAAAACGCAAAGCCGATTAACTTCAACGTAATTTTTCTTTACAAACCCCATAAAATATGTTAAAATATGATTTTGGAATACTATTTTTAATATAAACAGAATTTACAGGAAAATTGCGAATGAAAATTGACCAGATAAAAATGGGCTCTCTGCTCTCGTATCTGTCGCTGATACTCGGTACGGTCGTTTCGCTCGTCTACACGCCTATCATGATAGAAAGGCTCGGACAAAGCGAATACGGTGTTTACTCCATAGTTCTCCCTATGGTATCTTACTTAAACCTTTTCAGCTTCGGACTCGGCAGTGCCTACACAAGATTCTATACAAGATATAAAGAAGCCGGCGACAAGTACAATATGGCTAAGCTGAACGGTATGTTCCTTATCATATATTCGATAATCGGAATTGTCGTTCTCATAGTCGGATTTACCATTGCCGCAAATCCCCGCCTAGCTTTCGGACAGAAGCTTACCGATGCGGAAATTGACCTTGCCGTAAAGCTTATGTACATTATGACTGTAACTGCGGCGGTGAGCTTCCCGTTGAGCGTATTTGAATCGAACACTATGGTAAACGAGAGGTACATCTTCCTTAAGCTGCTCGCCATAGTAAAATCGGTAATCAATCCCCTGCTTATAATCCCTCTCCTGATGATAGGACTGCGCTCCGAGGCAATAGCATATATGAGCCTTGCGTTCACACTGTTCTCGGGCGTGCTCAATATCATCTATTGCAAAAAGAAGCTGTATATACGCTTCTACTTCCGTGATTTTGATTTCAAGCTGCTTAAATCAATGTTCAGGTTCACAGGCTGGGTATTTATCGGAATTGTGGTCGATCAGCTAAACTGGAGCGTTGATAAGTTCCTGCTTGCCTGGATGCATGGCTCAAACGAGGTAGCGACCTACAACGTTGCATCTCAGCTCAACATATACTATATGTCAATGGCGACAACATTCTCGGGAATACTCACCCCGAGGGTTCACCAGATGGTGGCGAACAAAGTTCCGAATAAGCAGATAAGCGACCTGTTTATCCGTGTCGGACGTTTTCAGTTTATAATCCTTACAATGATTCTGTTTGGATTTATGGCGGTAGGCTATCCGTTCGTGCTCCTGTGGGCAGGCGAAGCAAACGCCAACGCGTTTGTTATCGCTCTTCTGCTGTTCATACCTACCATTCTTCCGAGCATACAGAACCTCGGCATTGAGATACAGCGAGCGAAGAATATGCACAAGTTCCGTTCGCTTGTTTATGTACTTGTCGCGGTGCTGAATATAATAATCAGCATACCGCTGTGTGCCCTGTTCGGCTCGGTCGGTGTCGCAATAGGTACGGCGATCCCTGTATTTATCGGCAACGGACTTATAATGAACTGGTACTACAATAAATATATCGGGCTCGATATCCCGAGATTCTGGCGGAGAATTACCGCACTGCTCCCCTCTCTTGTCGTTCCCGCTATTGCGGCAATACTTATAGCGTGTCTGGCACACGTTTCGGGCTATCTCGGAATACTTCTCTGGGGCGGCATTTATGTTGTAATATTCATAATATCGGTGTGGATACTCGGACTTACTCCCAGAGAAAAGGAGCTTGTTTCCACTCCGCTCAAGCGTACGATATATAAGATAGTTTCAAAGATACTGAGATTTTGATAAAGAGGTTGTATAAATGACAAAGTTAAAGACATTCTTCCGCAGACTGTTTGCCGGAAGCTTCAAGCGTATGTTCGGCTATATCGGAACGATCCACAAGGAAACCGGCAAGAACAGATTTATAATGTTCTTCGATATGATATGGTGTATTTTCCGCTACTCGATAGGTTATATGGATTACCGCGTGTTCGGCTTTGCCAATATAAAAGGCAAGAACAGACGCACATTTATGACGATGAATGACAATATCACTATCTCAAAGCGCTGCAACGACAGGACATATTTTCATATATTCGACAACAAAGCCGAATTTGACGAGGCTTTCAGAGAATACATAGGCAGAGATTTTTTAAATCTCGAAAAAGCCACGGCAGATGACCTGCGCGAGTTCTGCAAGGGTCGTGAAACGGTATTTGCAAAGCCCGTAAATCAGTTCGGTGGTGAAGGAATAACCAAAGAAACCGTGACCCCCGATACCGATTATGAAGCTCTCTACAAGCGCCTTTGCGACAACAAGCAGTATCTTGTGGAGGAAACGATAAAGCAGAACGAGCAGATGGACAAGCTCAGCCCCTCATCTATAAATACGATCCGTATGGTAACGCTTCTGCATGACGGAAAGGTGCATTTTATGTATGCGCTTGTCCGCATGAGCAACGGTACTAACTGCGTTGACAATATCTGCAGCGGCGGTATGTATGTTTCTATCGGCGCTGACGGCGTGATACACAAGAACGCATACTGTGACGCTACCGGTGTTTATTATGAAGAACACCCGTTCACGCACACAAGGTTCAACGGCTTTGAGATCCCTATGTTCAATGAAGCAGTTGAAATGTGCAAAAAGGCGGCGCTTGTTGTTCCTCAGGTAGGCTACATAGGCTGGGACGTTGCGATAACCCCTACACGCCCCGTTCTTGTCGAGGGCAACACCTTACCGAGCTATGATATGTGCCAGAATTACGGACATATCGATAACAAGACAGGTGTCAGACCCAGATTTGTCGAGATACTCGGCGAGGAATATTTCAAGTAATTTAAATCGTTTACGAAACAAGCGGTGAGCGCAATTGGGATTTGCGTTCACCGCTATATTGTTTTAAATCTCTTCAACTTTGTTTACAAACTCTTCGATTGAAGCTTTTACTGCTTCACTGTTTTCAGCTTTCAGCCTGTTTTTCACAGCCGATAACAAAACTTCCTTGTTCTCATTATTTCTTATCTCGGAAAATGTATTTACAGCAGTGATCCTCATTGTGTAATCTTCATCTTCAAGATATGCGATGATCTCACTGAGCTTGTCGGTTTCTCCCGAAAGATAAAAATTTCTGAGATATTGAAGTTTACATTTTCTGTCTTTCTCCGTCCGATAAAGCTTGTGAATAAAAGCAATAAGTTCGGCGGTATCACAGATGTTTTCCGAATACAGGTCATATAAGGAAAATATAGCATAGCTTCTTGCAATTCCGTCCTTTTCGTGGGCAACAGCATTTCTGAGTATCTCATCAAAATCCTGTTTTTCAAACACCCACATATTGTCGTAAGCGCTCGCCCTTACGGTAGCGTCGTTATCATTGCTGAGCATTTTCAGTATTTCAACAGCCTGCTTTGTCTTATAATTGATAAGTAAATCTGCCGCATCGCACTTAAGACACATATCATCACTTTTTGCTATTTCAGCCAGAAATCCATAATCGTTGTCACTCAGAATGTCTTTCTCATTCATATCCGAAAGACGTTTTTCTGCTTTTTCGTAATTCATTGTTCCGCCCCTATAAGCTCCGTATAAATACGCTCCCGCAGCTCTTCATCTCTAAGTTGTTCCGGTGAAATGCCGTCCTTATCGCAGATATCATAAGAAGCTCCGTGAGCCGATAGCAGTTTTTCTACCTCGTCCTGTCCGTACACCATTGCATAGAACAGTGCCGTTCTGCCCTCATTATCAATAGTATTTACATCGGATCCGTGCTCAAGCAATAACTCGGCACAATCAATCTTTCCGTAACAGCTTGCTATAATAAGCGGTGTTGCGTCCTCCGTTCTGTCAGGCTCCGCATTATTATTGAGCAGTAACCTTGCCATATCGGTATTGCCCTCTGCACATGCGGTATAAAGTGCCGTCATGCCCTCGCCGTTCAGATTATTTACATCACAGCCGCTTTCTATCAGCATTTTTGCGTTTGAAATGCGGTTTTCCTGCGCCGCCCATTCAAGTGCGTTTCCGCCGTAACCGTCTTTCATATTGACATCATAACCGTTTTCAATAAGACAGCGGATAATTCCTCTGTCACCGTATGCAGCCGCATAGAAAAGCGAATTATCCTGCGAAAAATACGGGGATTTTTCGTTCTCTGCAATAAATTTTGCCATGCCGTAGTTTCCGCAAAGACATGCACTCTCAAGCGGAGTATTCTCAAACCTCTCATACTCCTCCTGCGTTGTGCAATTCATTACATAATGCACAAGCTCAGTGTTTCCGTGTTCAACCGCCCATGCAAGCACACGCTCTTTTATTTCCCGGTGGTTATCAACAGCATGTCTGATTTCAGAAATATTTCTTCTTTCAAGTAGTTCTTTGAGTTCGTTTTCGTTCACAGAATAATCCCCGCTTTCTTTGCTCTATACGGATATTATCTCACCTGCAAGTAATAATGTCAACCTTTGTTTTTTATATATTCGTCGTATGATATACCGAATTTTCTGAAAATGTACTCCGCATTTCCTGCCTTATCCGGCATACGTCTTGATATCACATAGGTTGGCTTGCCGTTTTCATCACATTCCGCGGTAAGGCTTGCCAGTGTGCTTTTCGGCTTTTCATCATTGATTTTCTCAATGCTGTCGGTAAGCTCCTTGATATGAGTTGTATAGATAAGCCTTACGCCGATATCAGCAAATATCCTCATGATCTCCCTTGCAATGATAAGGCACTCGGTAGGCGTTGTGCTCGAAAGGCTCTCATTCATCAGTACAAGACTGTGATCGGTAGCCGCGCCTATGGTATCGCGGAACTGCTTGCATTCCTCGGTGAAACGGCTGGCATTTATGCCGATATCCTCTTCTTTCGGGAAATGAACAAAGATATTGTCGACAGGCGATATCTCGGCGCTTTCCGCCGATACATAAAGTCCGCACTGTGCGAACACCTGCGCTATTCCTACCGCTCTTGTAAATGTCGTTTTACCGCCGTTATTAGGTCCTGTCAGTATAAGAATACGACCGTCATCGTCCATACGGCAGTCATTCTGCTTTACGGTGTTATTATTCACGCCGACATAGCTTGTACACATCTTATTGGCAAATGCAGTGTCATACAGCTTTTTATAGTCGGCTCTGCGCTCGTTCATCGGCAGTATGACAGGTCTGCACATCGGAAGTCCCATACTTCTCATACGGCTGACCGTATTCGCCGCTCCTATGTAGAAATTTATCTGCTTTTCAAGTGTGATAAGAAAATCTATGCTTGCGTCATAATAAGCCCTGAGCGCCGTGTTGAAGTGCTTTGAATATTCTCCGCCAAGTGCGTCAAGCTCCTTGAACAGCCTCTCGTTGATCGATGATATCGCGCCATCCTTGCTTTTTCTTGTATAGACGTTGGTGAGCGGTTCAACCGAGCTCTGAACGCCAAGAAGCTTATCAAACAGCTTCCTTTCCTTGAACGGTTCGCGGCTTACACTTATCAGCGCTATTTCCTCCGGGCGCATAAGCTCGTCAAGATTAACCCCGAAAGTCACACTGCGAAAGCCTGTTGCAAGCGTTTTGCGAAGCTCGGCAATCTCTACCTTCAACGTAGCGAACTCTTCCGATCTGTATTTATCCTCAATAGCCTGCACCACAGCACGCATTCCTGCGGAAACAAGCTTCCCACAGCATTTTTCATAAAATCCGTGACATTCCTCCATGCAGGAAATGAATGACTCTATTAGCGCCGTATTCTCGGTAAGCTCAAAGAACGACTGCGTAGAACCTGCCTTTGCATAGACCGATTTTGAGTTGGCGTAAATAGTATGCAGACTTTTATAAAGAATTGCCTCAAGCTCAGGTACATTTATAAAATCATCGACTATATCCTGTCTGTAGCTTATAACCTCAGGATCTGTCACGAGCTGTGACAATATCCGCTGTGCATACTCGGTATCATACGGCGAAAGCGTCATTGCAAGATACTCTATCTGCAAGTCTGCCACAGCATTTTTGGATAATACATTATACTTTGTTTGCTTTGCGTTAGATGGAAATAAAAGATCGGATGTTGTCATAATGTTATCCTCTTTTCGTGAAGTGTTGCCTGATAATTCGGTCGTATCTGCTGTTTTCATTCTATCACAGGCAATGAATTGTGTCAAGGACAATGTTAATATAATGTTATATGTTGACAGTAAATAAAGCTTTTCAGACCGTGATATAAAAGCACCGCTTACAGACGGTATATCGCTGTAAGCGGTCTGAGCTTCTGTTTTCTGTCCGTGCAGGTGACAGCTGTAATATAAAACCAATAAGTATATCCGCTTAACCGCTCAGTATTTTCTGTAAAGCTCTATCCTGTACAGACATTTTTCCTCCGCGTCAGCCAGCATTTTTACTATATCCGTATCCTGAATATGCACTGTTATGCTCTTCTCGTTTTCCTCACCAGTCCAGTTTTTGCTGAGCATAACATACTTTATCCCTCTCACATCGCGAAGTCTGTCTAGTAACCCGGCAAAAGCTCTCAGCTTTTCGTTATCCGCATCGTGACCTCCGACAGGAGTATCACAATCGCAGTCGTTATATGTAATTCTGTATTTGTACGTTTTCTGTGCAATACAGCGGTTTATATCATCTTCATTGCCTGTCTGAAAATCATAAGGTAATTCTCCGACAGCCTTCTTATAATCCTGCATATTTATTCCGTTGTTGACCGAACCGTAAAGTATATAGCACATTGTAATAACCTCGTTTCTTTGATGTAGCTTGCGTTGAAATTATAAATCGATCTCTGTATGGGTATTAAGTAAAGTTTCATATATTATATATCCTCAAGCGGTATACTGTCAAGTGTGATGAAGCTTTGCTCTCCGTAGATCCTATGACGGAATGCTCCGAGCCCGGAAGCATACTGCCGGACTGTTTTACTTATCACGCAAAAAAGTTTTCGTCCGATAGGTAAAATTACACCTATTAGGTGTAGACACGGATACCCGGGCATGATATACTGTTATACGGTTAGCTTTGGCTAATCCCATGCGTTAGCAGATCGAAATTAAAGATATCAGAACACGTTTAAAAGCAGAAGCAGCTTTTCCAAGACAGGCAAACAAGCAGTGAATATTATGATTTCGTATTCAACTGATATCATGGACGCGCACTGCCTGAAATAAAAATTTTTCACAGCGTTGCGAAGCAGTGTCGAACAGGCTGAAGAAGGCTGTCTGAGTGGATACATATTGCTGAGATAAGCTCTCTTGAAGATTTTAGGTACTGTGCCCGAACACAGAAATCGTGGTTTAACTGCATTATCAGTTCATTTGCTTACAGTTACAGCAACGCTATTACCAAAGGTTGTAACAATAAAGTCAGCATTTTAAAAAGAAATGCTTATAGTCGCAGTAGTTTCAGGCGATTTGTAACCGTATTCTCCGCATTTTTCATACCACAACTATTGAAAAAGAGCCAATTTATAATTTAAAAATTTTTCAAGCTTTCATTAAAGATGTTTGTGTATAGCGCTAACTTACAATTTATAAAGTCGAATATAATCCCAATAAGTAATATTCCTTAAATTGTATTAAATTCAAAATATATTCTGAATATGTATTTGTATATATCAAAAAAATTAAAATCATATAATGTTTTGATGTGTTCTTATAAAATCCAAAACATCTTTATTTTTCTTAAAAATATTTCTATTCTTATACATCTTATCGAGAGTCATCCAGCTAAATTTCTTTCCGTTATATCGAAATGATTTAAATTTTGATCCTTGTCTATCCATTGTTGTCTTATAAATGTGGAATAGATATTTTTTTGTAATTTTATCGCCAAATGAATATTTCTCACTATTGAAATTGCCGAGATAATTTATCGTTTCAGGATTTATATCCCAATTCAAAAAATTCTTAATAAAAGAACTTATTGTATCAGTGTCATCAGGATCAAATTCACCATTTATTTTATAATCAAGGAAAAGTTTGCATTTCCAACGTGGGCTATATGACAATAAATATTCCCCTTTAGCACGACAGTTTTGTATCAATATAATTACAAATTCATGGCGTTCATTAACATCTAATTTTTCTATGCTTTCGTAAATATCAGCAATTTTTATTCTGTTTTTCTTGCTATGGATAAATTTGACAGTTCCATAAATAATGAACATTATCGCAATTAACCAAGCAAATATTTCAAAATAAATTGGTGAAAATAAAGTGATACAACTAAAATCACCACTTAATAATGTTACAATTAATGAAAACCCCGAGAACACATCAACAATTCCAGTGTTTTTACCGTCTTCAATTTTCTTTTTATTTTCCTCCAAGTATAATTTCAAATCTTTATCATCAATTTGCATATATGACGCCTCTTTCACAAAATATATATGAATAGTTTCTCAACTATCATCAAACTAATATAAAAAAATAAGATATTTAATTTAACAAAATATACTTATTTTGCTTTCGCAACTAAAGTCGAATTTTCAATTAAATTATTATTATACAATTTTGTATATTTCGCAATGCCGTTTTAAGTACAAATTCACTAATTTTGAACAAATGATATCAAATTCTATTTTTTAGACAAATTGTAGTATTATAGTTTGTTGATTTTTACTTTGCTTGGCTTGCTTTTTTACAAATTATTGCTAACGTAACTTCATATTTTAACCCTACCGAAGCAAATAAGCTCTAAACTCCGTAAAGAACCTTAGTCTCATCATTGTCGCCATTATCAGTCTATTTTTTAAAATACCATTAAATCCAATAAAAATCAACAAAAAACGGACAAAAGGTACAAAAATCGGGATAAGATGCATTCTTGATGCAATTTTAATGCGTTTTATGCCTTCCGACAATTTAACAATTGCAATATACCAAATGCAATCGTAATCGTTTCGGTTCTCTCGAATACCCCATGTAAAATCCCAACTCAGTGCATAGTTACACAGAGCCGAAACCTTATGTTAAAGCGGATTTCTCCGCTATTTACCAAAAACTATCGTATTTACCCCGCAACACCGACTGAAAAAGAAAGTATTTCAGCCCCCGCCTAGCCTAGCAGTGTCATGGGCTTTCACTCCAACATGGTTCTAGTGAAGCCGCCCTCATTGCTTTACACTGTGGTAGGACGGAAGTATCATCATCCACTTGCACAGGTCATCGCGCACCTTCTGCCAGGCAAGCTTTGGGAACTGCCATTTCTCGCTTGATGTGCCATTGACGGCGTATTCGGAAATTAGCAAGGGGTTTTGACAACCAAAAATCCTGATTATTTTAAAATTTAATACAGTCTGCATAAAATTCTATTCTTCATTTTGTAAATATTTTGCTGTGTTTTGTGCAGCTCCTCAGCAAGCTCACGCTCGGTCTTATTCGAATAAAAAAGCTCTTAAATAAGGATGCGCTCGTCAGTTGTTACGGACATCCAATCTCACGAACGTTCTCCTTTTCATTGCTTTGTTTTATCCAAAGGTTAAATCATCCTCGTTTATATACAGTTTTCCGTGCTCGGTATCTATGCCTCTGAATCAAGCAGCTGCATATCCTCAGCGGCGAGCTATTCACTATTTTTGTATTCATGCTCGGAAAGCGCTCCGCAAACATTTAACATATGGATCAGACCGACTTTTTCCAAATCGTCCGTGTCCTCTATCAACGTGTAACGCGCGAGGTTATCCGTAAGGTTGATAATGTTTTTTAAGCCGTAACCGATATCCGCCTTATCGCACGACAACGCAGCGAGGAATTATTTCATTTCCAACTTGCACAACCTGTCAAGCCGCTTGCCGAAATAATTCATCGCATCCAAACTTACTTTGCAATCCTCCAATACAGACAGCTCAGAAGACTTTATTTTGTTAACCGTAGCCATAGGCGCGAGATGCTCCGGATTCATGCCAAGCTCGCCGAACTTCTTCGATATCTCCGTTTCCGTGCAAGGGAAGAACATCTCCGTGCAGTACGGGATGTTCTAAATTGTTGCTTTGATCATATTTACCTCCATTTTTCGACTGGGCATTATTTCATTCCCATTTCTATATCCTCGCCGGGTTCATCGACCGAGGTTATATTGACATACTCGCCGATGATGCTGAGGGCTTCCTCATGCTGCCACTCTTGAATACCTTTTCCGACATTTCGGTCGCTCGCTCGTAAAGACCGTTCCTTTTCAAGGTTCTTTCCGCCGTCCCGACGAGGTTATAGATGTTTCCATTCTGCCTGCTCAACGGGCAGTCCGGTTTGATATGCTTGTTTTCGTTGCTCATATGGATTCCTCTAAATGTATATTTCGGCTCTATGATAAATGTTGGGGAAACCAAGAGCCAAACAGAAAAATATAATAAAAAAATTTTTTAAAAAGTAGAGCATATTGGTTAAAAATCCGTTAAAATAGAAATTGCAAAGACTAAATCAACGGAGGACCGATATGCTCTATAATGATAATACAACAAATTTGCTGAATTTGCAAGACTTTGAAGTCGAAAAAATCGAAGAAACGGAAAAAGAAAAGCTGATATATGGTAAGTTGCACCGCCATGAACAGTATTGTCCCTGTTGCGGCGCCGCAACAGGGACAATACATGATTATCGGATACAGCGAATAAAAGACTTAACAATATTCGGTAAGCGCTGTGTGATCATGTTGAAAAAGTGCCGATATCGCTGTAATGAGTGCGGCAAACGTTTCTATGAACACAACGAATTCGTAGGCAGATATCAGCGTATTCAGCTGATATCAGAGATGCACACTGCCTGAAAGAAAAATTTTTCACTGTTTTGCGAAGCAGTGCCGAACAGGCTGAAGAAAGTTTGTCTGAGTGGATACATATTGCTGAGATAAGCTCTCTCGAAGATTTCCGGTATTGCGCTCGCACACTGAAATCGTGGTTTGAAGGCATTATCAGTTCATTCGCTTACAGTTACACCAACGGCTTCACCGAAGGCTGCAACAACAAAGTCAAAGTTTTAAAGAGAAATGCTTATGGTTACAGAAATTTCAGAAGATTCCGTAACCGCATTCTACATATTTTTTCTCATCAAAAACTATCAGCGAATTCTTAATCCGAACCCGCTGACGCAATTTTTCTATTTTTTCGTACCCCAACTATTGACAAAGAGCCTAAACAAAAAAGCACTGATTTCGCAGTGCTTCAATGGCTCCCCCTGTTGGACTTGAACCAACGGCATCGTGATTAACAGTCACGCGCTCTACCGACTGAGCTAAGGAGG
>CAKSTB010000024.1 GCA_934490165.1 uncultured Ruminiclostridium sp.
TAAACGTTTCTTTATTGCCGGTGGAAAATTTCTACGAAAAAAGCTGTGATGAAATTTTTACATTTCGTCACAGCTTCGTGTTTTCTGATACACGATTTATCTATTGTCTGCGTTTATTGCTGACTGTAATAGTCCAGATCTATCTCGTCATATCTCTTTACCGCATTCACGATAGAAGTTACTTCTTCATCGATTTTCACAGTCTTGCCGTCCTTATAAAGATACAGCGTTCCGCCGCGAAAATCGTCTTCATACTTCATGCCGCATATCATCATTATATTGTCCTTATCAAGCACGAAGTAACGGGTGACATCATCTTTTATCGCTGTTTCCTTGCCGTCTGTATTGATAGTGAGAACATTTGCCGGTTCTTCTTCGTCATAGCCATAGGCGTTTTTAATATAGTAGAAACTGCCGTCAAGATATGAAATATTATCGCTGTCTGCGTTTTCCGCAATAAGCTTTCCGTCAACGTAAATATTACGCAGAGGTGAGCCGTACTCCGTTTTTGAATATACGACCTTTTTGTCGCTTGTAAGCGTTATCCGTGTTACATTTGTATCATCATCAATTGCCACAGGAGTTTTGTCCGAGCCGTCCGAAAAGTCAAGCCTGTATATCTTTGAATTGCCGTCTCCGCTTGCGGTAAAGATAAGCGTGCTTCCGTCAGGGCTGATTTTACGCGTAGTAATCAGAACACAGCTTGCGTTAAGATTGAATTTTATCTTTTCCGTTTTATCCTTTTTGGCAACGAAAAATCCACTGCCTTCGGGGATAACCATCACAGGTGCATCGGTGGCGCATAATTCAAAGCTGTAGTATCCGTAGCTGTAGTCATCCTGTATTTTGGTGCTTTCTCCTTTTTCGTAATAGTACAGTGTGTCGTCCTTGATGTAGTACATTGAATTCTTTTCGGGGTAAGCCCTGACCGGTTCGGCGTTTTCGATAACGTTTTTGGTTTTGCCGTTGTCAGAATATATGTAAATATTGTTCACAGGCTCATCGTTAACGTAATAGTGTCTTCTGATAATTATTACAGAAAGATTGTCCGAGCATCTTACTGTACTGTTACCGCCGATGGGCTCGTTTATAATTTCGTTGCCTTGTGATACGTCTGCAAGAATAAACTTGCTATCGTTTGTGAAATATGCGATCCTGTCGCCGTTGCCATTTATAAACAGCTCATCGCTGTCACTACAGTTTTCACCGACCTTTTCTGTCTTGCCGTCTGTCGTTCCGGTGAAAATATCGCCGTTTTCCTTGATATAGACTATTTTACTGCCGTCGGAGTTTGCATTATAGGCGGCAACCTCGGGCGCTATCTTATGCGGTTTGTTGTCTTTATTTTCAATGTCACGGTACCACAAGTCACCGTAGCTTAAATATATCAGTCTGTTGTTATCGGCTGTAAGCGTGTATTTGTTACAAATGTCCTCGCTCATTCGCTCGCTTGTACCGTCGTCATACATATACAGCACTTTGTTCTTTGCGTAAATAAAGCGTGGCTTTGCGGGCATATCGTAAGAAGATGAACCCGCAGTATCACCGCCTCTTTGAAGCAGTAGGAGAACCAGTGTCACGACTGCGACAGCGATAACGGATACCGATGTTATAATATGAGGTATGGTGCTTGTTTGTTTTTCGGGTGATTTCATAATAATGCTCCTTTCATAAGGACAAATGGGTATGGCGGACTGCTCTTCTTATATATAATACACTACAGAAGCACGTTTTGTCTATGAAAAAAGTAAAAAAGTGAAAAAATACAGGCTGATTTTCACAGCCCGTAGCAGATTGTAGAAAAAGTCTATTTTTATAAAAATAGAGCAAATTCTCTAACCCTAACCCCAAACCCCTTCCCCGTGGGAAGGGGCTATATTACTGGGGCTACCGCCCCTAGTCCCTGTCGGGGGCTTCGCCCCTGCGACCCCGTTTTTATATAAACAAGAGGTTTTTCGACAGTCTGATACGAGCTGATTTTCACAGCCCGTAGCCATATAAAAATTCTTATCTTATAGCGTCCTTCATGCTCTTTACATACTCGCCGACATACTTCGGAGCGTCCTTGCCATACTGCTCGATTATCTTGATGATAGCCGAGCCGACAATTGCGCCGTCAGCGATATCCGCCATCTTCTTAGCCTGTTCGGGCGTTGAAATGCCAAAGCCTATAGCACAGGGAACTGAGCTGTTCTGCCTTATCACATCGACAATAGATTTAAGGTCGGTGTTTATCTCACTTCTTGTACCCGTAACGCCGAGGCTCGATACAAGATAGATAAATCCGTCCGCTTCCTTTGCTATCATAGCAATGCGGTTTTCCGAGGTCGGAGCGATAAGCGAGATAAGGTCAACGCCGTACTTCTTGCACAGCGGTAAGAACTCGTCCTTTTCCTCATACGGCAGGTCGGGGAGAATAAGTCCGTTTATGCCGATCTCCCTACAGGTAGAAATGAACTTGTCCCCACCGTATGAGAATACAACGTTTGCATAGGTCATAAACACCATAGGAATGGTAACGTCTTTTCTCAGTTCTCTGACTAAGTCGAAAACCTTGTCGGTAGTAACTCCGCCCTTTAACGCACGGATATTAGCGCCCTGTATTACAGGACCTTCCGCTGTCGGGTCGGAGAACGGAATACCGAGCTCTATCAGATCCGCACCGTTTGCGACCGCTTCTCTTACTATCTTTGCGGTGGTTTCAAGGTCGGGGTCGCCGCAGGTTATAAAGGGAATGAATGCCTTTTTGTTTTCAAATGCTTTTGCTATCTCAGTCATGTATATCCTCTCCTCTGTAACGTGCTATTGCGGCGCAGTCCTTGTCGCCTCTGCCCGAAATCGTTATAACTATTATCTTGTCCTTGTCCATTGTCGGAGCTAGCTTTATAGCATGGGCTACAGCGTGGGCTGACTCTATCGCGGGGATTATTCCTTCGGTCTTTGAAAGATACTCAAATGCGTTTACTGCTTCTTCATCTGTAACAGGTACATATTCCGCTCTGCCTATGTCATGCAGATATGCGTGCTCAGGACCTACACCGGGGTAGTCAAGTCCTGCCGAGATCGAGTAAACGGGGGCGATCTGTCCGTACTTATCCTGGCAGAAATACGACTTCATACCATGGAATATACCAACCGAGCCTGTGTTTACCGTTGCCGCTGTTTCAAAGGTATCGATACCTCTTCCTGCCGCTTCACAGCCGATAAGTCTTACGCTCTTGTCTTCTATGAAGTGATAGAATGTGCCGATCGAGTTTGAGCCACCGCCTACACACGCCAGAACGGCATCGGGAAGCTTACCCTCTTTTTCCATCAGCTGCTGCTTTATCTCTCTTGAAATTACCGCCTGGAAGTCACGGACGATAGTGGGGAAGGGGTGCGGTCCCATTACCGAGCCTAAGCAGTAATGCGTGTCGTCAATTCTCTTTGTCCACTCGCGCATAGCCTCCGATACAGCGTCCTTAAGGGTTGCTGTGCCTGATTTTACCGGAACGACCTCAGCGCCGAGCAGACGCATACGATATACGTTCAGAGCCTGTCTTATCGTGTCCTCTTCACCCATGAATACTACACATTCCATACCCATAAGTGCGGCGGCTGTGGCAGTCGCAACGCCGTGCTGACCCGCGCCTGTTTCCGCGATAAGTCTTGTCTTGCCCATCTTTTTTGCAAGAAGCGCTTGACCTAAAACGTTGTTTATCTTGTGCGAGCCTGTGTGATTTAAGTCCTCACGCTTTAAGTATATCTTTGCGCCGCCGAGATCCTTTGTCATCTTTTCTGCATAGTAAAGTCTTGACGGTCTGCCTGCATAATCGTTTAAAAGCTCCGTCAGCTCCTTGTTGAACTGCGGATCGTCCTTATAGTGGTTATAAGCCTGTTCAAGCTCTATAACGGCATTCATCAGCGTTTCGGGTATGTACTGACCGCCGTGTATGCCAAAGCGTCCTTTTGGATTAGTCATAGTTATATTTCCTTTCTTATGGCTTTTACAAATGCCGTCATTTTATTTTTATCTTTAAAATTATCAGTTTCAATGCCGCTGCTTACATCTACCGCAAACGGTGAAAGCGTATCAACGGCAATTCCTACGTTTTCGGGGCAAAGTCCGCCTGCCAGAAAGTATGGACGGCCGATATCCTTAAGCAAGCTCCGGTCAAAGCTCTTGCCTGTGCCCATACCGGAATCCAGCAGAATGTGATCTGCCGTGCTTTTTTCAGCCATTTTTACATCGTCCTCTGATTTAAGCAGGAAAGCCTTTATTATCGGCTTATCGCTGAGCGTTCTCAGCTTTGCTATATATTCCTCGTCCTCACTGCCGTGAAGCTGTGCAATGTCTATTATATTGTTACCGAGCAGTTCAGCCACATTTTCGACAGGCTCGTTTACAAAAACACCGACCGCCTTTATATCGGGCGAGAGCAGTGCTTTAAGCTCCTTTGCCTTTTCTGGCGATACGTTACGCTTGCTTTTACTCCAGAATATAAAGCCGATATAATCGGGCTTCAGCTCGTTCGCCCATTCAATGTCACACTGCCGCGACAGTCCGCATAGCTTGATTTTTGTCATACTGTCTTGCCTTTCAGCTCGGCGAGCTTTGTGGTCTTGTCCTCTGCACGCATCAGCGTTTCGCCGATAAGCACAGCGTCCGCACCGATCTCACGCAGAGCGTTTATATCATCGGCATTTTGTATTCCGCTCTCGGAAACGAATACCGCACTCTGAGGGATTATGCTTCTCAGCTTTTTACTGTTTTCGGTGTCTACCGAGAAGTCCTTTAAATTACGGTTGTTTACGCCGATAACCCTTGCGCCGGCACTGACAGCCATTTTTACCTCGTCCTCGTTATGCGTTTCAACGAGTGCGGAAAGTCCGAGAGTGTCGCATATCCCGATATATTTCTTTATCGTTTCTTCGGGGAGTATTGAGCAGATAAGCAGTACAGCCGACGCACCGAGGAGCTTTGCTTCATATATCATATACTCGTCAACGGTGAAATCCTTGCGGATACAAGGGATATTCACCGCCTTTGTTATTTCTCTGAGATAAGCGTCACTGCCTAAGAACCATTTGGGCTCTGTCAGTACCGATATGCAGTCAGCACCTGCTTTTTCGTACTGCTTTGCTATGTCAAGATACGGAAAATCCTCAGCTATGATGCCCTTTGACGGTGAAGCCCTCTTGCACTCGCAGATAAAAGCGATATCGTCTTTTTTAAGCGCTTTTTCAAAAGCAAAGTCGCCTTTCGGCAGTGCCAGTGCGGCAGACTTTACCTCTTCCGCGGATTTTGCGGCTTTAGCCTTTTCTACTCTTATTCTTGCGTAATCCGCAAGCTCGTCAAGTATAGTTGCCATTATTCCTCCTCGGGGCGGTTGCTGACTTCGATCAGCTTATCAAGGGTTTCAAGCGCCTTGCCCGAATCTATTATTTCAGCGGCAAGGGCAATACCGTCCTTTAATGTTTCAGCCTTACCGCCTATGTAGAGAGCCGCACCTGCGTTCATAAGAACGGCGTTTCTCTTGTGACCCTTTGCACCGCCGAGAATATCACGGGTGATTTTTGCGTTTTCTTCGGGCGTGCCGCCTTTTAAGTCTTCCTTTGTGCAACGCTCAAAGCCGAAATCCTCGGGGGCGATGGTGTATGACCTGAACCAGCCGTCCTTAAATTCGCATACCGCTGTAGGTGCGCTCATTGATATTTCATCAAGTTTATCCTTGCCGTATACGACCATACCGCGCTTTACGCCGAGATTGATAAGTACCTGTGCCAGAGGCTCAACGAGGTATTCGTCATAAACACCGAGCAACTGCATTTTGGGGCTGCCGGGGTTTGTGAGCGGTCCTAAGATGTTGAATACCGTGCGGAAGCCGAGCTCCTTTCTGATAGGGCCGACATATTTCATTGAGGTGTGATACTTCTGAGCAAAGAAGAAGCACATTCCGGCTTCATTTAAAAGCTCAATACAGCGCTTCGGGCTCTGCTGAATGTTTACACCGAGCGCTTCAAGGCAGTCAGCCGTTCCGCACAGTGAAGATGCGGCTCTGTTGCCGTGCTTTGCGACCTTCATTCCGCCTGCCGCCGCAACAAGAGCGGAGGTCGTGGAAATGTTGAAGCTCTGCGCATTGTCGCCGCCTGTGCCGACTATCTCAAATATATCCATGCCTGTATCCACCTTTGTGGCGTTGTCACGCATAGCGGCGGCACAGCCTGCAATTTCATCTGTGGTTTCAGCCTTTGCGCTCTTTGTTGAAAGAGCGGCTAAGAAAGCGGCGTTCTGAGTGGGAGTTGTTTCACCGCTCATTATCTCGTTCATTACGGTATAAGCCTCATCGTAAGTAAGGTCTTCCTTGTTTACTATCTTTACTATCGCTTCTTTGATCATTGTCTTAATTCTCCTTTATGAAATTTCTCAACATCTGCTTTCCGTCAGGTGTCATTATCGATTCGGGGTGGAACTGCACTCCGTAAACGTCATATTCCTTATGCTGTACCGCCATTATCTCGCCGTCATCGGTCACTGCGGTGACCTTTAAGCAGTCCGGCATTGTCGCAGAGTCTGCGGCAAGCGAATGATACCGTGCAACGGGCGCTTTGTCAGGGCAGTTTTTGAAAAGCAGTGAACTTTTGTCAAACGTTACGTCCGACTGCTTTCCGTGCATAAGCTCTTTTGCATAGGTGATCGTTGCGCCGTATGCCGAGCAGATAGCCTGGTGACCGAGGCACACGCCGAGGATCTTAAAATCCTTGCCGAGCTGTTTTATAACATCAATTATCACGCCGGCATTTTCAGGTCTGCCGGGACCCGGTGATAATATGATTCTGTCGGGGCGGAGCTGTTTTATCTCTTCGACCGTCATTTCATCGTTTCTGATGACCTTAATGTCGGGGTCTATCTCACCGACAAGCTGATAAAGGTTATATGAAAAGCTGTCGTAATTATCTATAAGAAGTATCATATGTCTGCCTCCTCAGCCTTTTTCAGTGCGTTTACTACCGCCTGAGCCTTGTTTATACACTCCTGATATTCCTTTTCGGGAACGGAGTCTGCAACTATTCCTGCGCCGCTTCGTACAAACACCTTACCGTTTTTCTTATAGGCGATCCTGATCGCTATACAGGTGTCCATATTTCCCGTAAAGTCTATATATCCTATTGCGCCGCCATAAATGCCGCGCTTGTTGTTTTCAAGCTCTCCGATGAGCTGGCAAGCTCTTATCTTCGGCGCTCCCGACAGCGTACCTGCGGGAAGTACCGCCGAGATCGCGTCAAGTGCGTCAAGGTCGTCCCTTATCTCGCCTCTCACCGTTGAGCCTATATGCATAACGTGTGAGTATCGCTCTATCGAATGTAGCTTTTCGACCTGTACCGTGCCGAACTTGCTTACTCTGCCGAGGTCGTTTCTGCCAAGGTCTACAAGCATATTGTGTTCGGCAAGCTCTTTTATGTCTTGCAGAAGACCCTCTTCAAGTGCCTTGTCCTCTTCGTCTGTCTTACCTCTGGGACGTGTGCCCGCAAGCGGGAAGGTGTGGAGTACGCCGTTTTCAAGCTTTACGAGCGTTTCGGGAGAAGCGCCCGCGACCTCTACATCAGTACCCGAGAAATAGAACATATATGGCGATGGATTTATTGTTCTGAGCTGTCTGTAGGTGTTCAGCAAACTGCCTTCGAACGGCGCTGAAAGCCTGTTTGAAAGTACTATCTGGAATATGTCGCCCTCTTTTATATAATGCTTAGCCTTTTCGACCATACCGCAGTAATGCTGTTTGTCGAACAGGGGAGTGACCTCACCGAGCAGTTTTCCCGCAGGCTCTATTTTCTTTTCGCCGTGGGCGAGAAGCTCCGCCATAGCCTTAAGCTCGATTATCGCCTTGTTGTAACCGACCTCGACATCTGCAAGCGGAATATTGACTATGAGTATTATCTTCTGCTTTACGTTGTCGAACGCAATGACCTTGTCGAACAGCATAAGGTCGATATCCTTGAACCTTTCGGTGTCCTCGGTTCTCATTCTGACGGTAGGCTCACTGTAGCTAAGAAAGTCATATGAGAAGTATCCTACAAGTCCTCCTGTGAATGATGGAAGATAGTCAAGCTTCGGGCTTTCATGCTCTGCAAGTATCTGTCTTAGGTATGCCGATGGGTTATCGGTGTGTACTGTTATGTTTCCTGCTTTAAGCTCGCCGTCTATGCAGGTGATCTCCATTTTCGGATCATAGCCCATAAAGGTGTAGCGACCCCATTTTTCGTTTGCCTGAGCCGATTCAAGCATATAGCAATGAGTCGATACGTTTTTAAGTATCCTCATCGCCTCTATCGGCGTACATATATCGGCGAGAATTTCACAGCTTACCGGCATGACCTTGTATCTGTTCTGCGCCGCTATTTCCTTTGCTTTTTCAAGGGTGGGTAAAAACTCCATTTTCTTTGCCTCCGTTTTCTGTCTGCCAAAAACAAAAAAGTCCTTGACAGAAAATCTCTTTTCTGTCAAGGACGAATAATCTATTATCCGCGGTGCCACCTTGATTTCACGATCTTAGTCGTGCGCTTTGCAGGATACTGACATATCCCCGGCAACTGACGTATGCCCTACGTTGCAGAATACTCGGCAATATTTTAATATTGCTTTTGACTGCACCCTCAGCGGTCCATTTGACAACCCGTGTCTTGCCCCTTCTCAGCTCCCGGGGTTCTCTGTAAAGTCGTAACTGCCGTTATCTCCGCTTCAACGGTTTAAAGTGTTTTATTTGTGCTTATTATAGCACTGTGATAAAGCGTTGTCAAGAGGGAATATAAAAATTTTCTGTGTATGCCGCAGATGTGCGGAGTGATCGAAAGGCGACGTTATTACAAAAACAGAGCCTTGCCGCGTGGCAAGGCTCTCTTCTTTTACCTTGAATACTATGTGCAACTATTCGCATTGTGATCAGGAATATAGAAAAATGTACGAAACTCCTCTGAATAGCCTGACTTAAAACCCGAACCGATTAGTATTGCTGATAAATTTAGCGCTCGTTTCTCTTTGCGAAGCACTCGCTGCAGTAAACGGGTCTGTCATCGCGAGGCTGGAAAGGAACCTTAGCCTCACCGCCGCAGCCTGCGCATACAGCTGTGAACATTTCGCGCTTAGCTCCGCCGTTCTTCTTAGCGTCACGGCAAGCCTTGCATCTCTTAGGCTCGTTTGTAAAGCCGTTCTGAGCATAGAATTCCTGTTCGCCTGCTGTGAATACGAAATCTGCGCCACAGTCCTTGCACTTAAGAGTCTTGTCTTCGTACATAGTAAAATACCTCTAAAATTTCTCACGCTTTTAGCGTGTAATAATATGAAAAAGACCGGTAAGTCTTATTTCCCCATTGCTTTTCTTATCTTCGATTTTGCACGCTGCAGTGCGTTATCTACAGATTTTTCGTTCATTGAGAGTTCACTTGCTATCTGCTCGTATGAGCAGTGCTTAAGATACATATCAAGGACTTTCATCTCTTTTTCCGAAAGTACACATGATAGACGCTTCATAAACTGAATGTCACCGACTTTGTCAACGACTGTGTCTTCGGTGGAAAGTGAGTCGTCCTGTATCAGATCAAAATCAAAGTCTGCATCTTTAAGAACAGGGTTATCCTTGATAGCTTTTGATATACAGGTCTTCATAGCTGAGTCTACACACAGATTTGCAAACGTGGCAAATGAAGCGCCTTTTTCGCCGTTGTAAAGCCGTACAGCCTTAAGCAATCCCATAAGTCCTTCCGAAAAGAGATCGTCCTTATCGGCGGACGAACAGCGCATTGCCATTTTAGTCGCTTTGATGCGCACAATCGGTATGTAGCGCTTTATAAGCTCATTGGCACATTTTTCACCGTGCTCCTGTATTATCAGATCGACGAGCTGTTCGTCGGTCATATCAGAAATATTAAGCTCTTCCGTCATCAGACCTCCGAAAATCGTCCTAATAGTTTCACTGTATATCTATTGATTATTTTATCATAATATACGAATTTTGTCAATAGGGAATGATTCAAATTGTTTACATTTTTCACTGTCGTAAATTTCCAAAGTAAGTTCCACAGTGGGGAAAGCTGGAACTTACTTTAGAAATTTACTGTTTTTCACTGTTTATCGTAATATTGTGTATTTCTTTCGCGGATCATGTAATATCCTGCGCCGACCGCATCGGCAAGAAACCAGCCTATAGGTATAGATATCCATATTCCCATTACCCCGAATGCGGGTACTGGCGACAAAGTATAAGCCAGAAGCACTCTTGTTCCGAGTGAGAAAATTGTCAGAATGACCGACATCAGCGGCTTATTCACCGCTCTGTAGTAGCCGTAGAGCATAAATAGGATACCAATGCCGATATAGCACAGCCCCTCTGTCCTGAGGTACTGTGCGCCTACAGCTATAGCTTCACTGTCGGAGCAGAACAGGCTCATAAGCGGCTCGGACAGGAAAAACACAGCCGTGCTGACAGCGGCGCAGAACAGCACAACGCTTATCAGCGACTTCTTTATTCCGCTTTTTATCCTGTCGCGCTTTCCCGCGCCGAAGTTCTGTGCGGTGAAAACAGAAAATGCGTTTCCAAAGTCCTGCACAGGCATATAGGCAATTGTATCTATCTTTACAGCGACCGCAAATGCCGCCATTACCGAAGACCCGAAGCTGTTTACAAGGCCTTGTATCATCAGAATGCCGAAATTCATCACCGACTGCTGTAAACAGGTAAAGCCCGATAGCGACAGTATATCCCTGATGTTGCCGCGGTCGAATTTCATATCTCGCTTATGCGGAATGTACTGCTTTCCCGCAAGGACAAAATACAGCAATATGCCGACTGCGGAGCAGTACTGCGATATTACGGTAGCTATAGCCGCTCCGGCTATCCCCATATTAAGCGGGATAATAAAGAACATATCAAGTCCGATATTCATAATGACCGATATGCCGAGGAATACAAGCGGTACTGCCGAGTTTCCCATACCTCTTAGGATATTTGCAAAGAAGTTGTAGATGAATGTTGCGAAAAATCCGATAAATACCCACGCAAGATATGTCCTTGTGTCGGTTGTAAGCTCCGTCGGTATCCGGAGCAGTGTAATTATCGGGTCAAGGAAAATGTAGAAAAGGACAGTGATGATAAGCGTTATTGCGGCTGTCAGTATGCCCGATGCAAATATTCCGTTCCTTATCGTATCATCGCGGTTTTTGCCGAACGCTATAGAGATGAATGTGCCTGTGCCAAGCGACAGTCCGATAATTACCGATGTCAGGAAGGTTATAAGCGTATATGATGAGCCAACTGCGGCAAGAGCATTGTCACCGACAAATCTGCCTACTATCCATGTGTCGGCAAGATTGTATAGCTGTTGCATTATGTTTCCGAGCATAAGCGGCACGGCAAATGCCCACAGTCCGCCGGTTATACTGCCGACGGTCAGATCGCGGTTTTTCATGGCACTGTCCTTTATATAAGCGGTGCGACAAATCCCCACGCCGCCGCAATAACTATTGACGGCAGGAGGTTTGCTACTCGTATCTGCTTTTCACGAATGAGGTTCAGTCCTACGCAGAATATCAGGACGTTGCCGACATACGAAAGATTGCTCAGTGCCGCGTCTGTCATAAAGCCGCCGACAAACACCGCGATTATCGTTATGACTCCCTGAAAAATCGCTACCGGTACGGCTGAGAAGATACAGCCCTTGCCCTGAGAGGCGGTCATTACGCAGATTATCACCGCGTCAAGGATAGCTTTAGCCAGAAGCACCGATATATCGCCGCTTACACCATCGTTTATTGAGCCTATAACCGCCATTGCGCCTATGCAGACGGTGCATGAGGCATTTACAAATGCGGATACAAAAGAGTTGTCGCCCGTGCTGTGGCTTTTTATTTTCAGCCATTCGCCGAACCTGTCTACCATTGCGTTTATATTTATTATTTCACCGATAAGCCCGCCTACGGTAAGGCTTACTATCATCATAATTGTGCCGCCTGCCGACAGCTTCCCGTCCGACAGCGACAGCATATTCTGCATAACGCCGCCTATTGCCAGCATCATTATCGCTACCGCGTTTATCGAGAGCAGTGTATCTCTTATTCTGTCGCTTAGCTTCTTTCCGAACAGCAGACCGCACAGTCCGCCGAATATCAGAAGAGCCACGTTTATTATTGTTCCTAAGCCGCGCATTTTGTCCCTCGTATCAAGTTGATGTCGGTTCATATTATACAGCGGTATGTCGGTGTTGTCAACTTGATATCGATAATAAAAGCAGGGGTTGTGACACAGCCCAAAACGAAAAAGTGAGCCTTACGCATTAAAAATAGTGTGTAAGGCTCACTTTTTTGGTATGTGGAGAAAGTTTGTTTTTTAGTGTACTTTTATTATAACTTTTTAGTAATTAACATTGATAGCAGGCTACCGATAGTTCTATTCGTCGGATAGCACTTCTCGGGTTCGCTATTCTATGCAATAACGTTGCTGCTATGAACGAGGGAGACAACCCAAGGGAAGAGAGGAAGGCGCTCCATAGGCGCTTTCCCCTCTCCCCTTAGGTTTTCTCCCAAATCAGTTATTCCTCTTGAGCGACGAGAGGAGCGGGAGCATTGCTTTTGCAATGCTCAGACGTGCATCCCACTTTCCTGACTCCTCATCTCTTCTGCCATATTGGGGTGTTGGCTATAAGACACACAAACGATTGCGTTTAAAAGCCAGTCATAAGCGGACGCTCCGCTCTGTTCGACCCGGGGGACTGTACAGATATCTCAGGATAGTGCGTCTTTTGGAAATTTCGGTGACAGTGCAGTTGCACCGATACACTCACGAAATTATCAACACCTTATCGGCACGAAAACTGTTTTTAGCGTTGTTGGCTGTATATTTATTGTTTTGACTTTTTACAATATGTTGCACTGCAATTTCAATGGAATTTGGACAAATCAAGAAGCTGTGATAAAATTTTTGTGTTTTGCCACAGCTTCAAGAATTAGTGCTTGGCGATTGGTTGGTAGAAGAGTGCAGGAGTAGGCTGTAATACGATAGAATGCTATAAACAAAAACAGACATAAGTGATTATCTCTTACGTCTGTTTTTAACTATACAATTATATTCTCCGCTAGTACTACCAATTATTCCCGCCGTTGCACTATCCTTTAAAGACATACAACGTTATCAAAGGCGGAATTGACAGCGGCGGCACGCCGCCTAGCCTTCGTATTCGGAGAATTTGGGAGCGTTGGCTATGACATCGGCTTCAAGAGCCTGAGGTAATTGCTCATAGTGATCAAATTCGGCAGTGAAGAAGCCTAAGCCGCGTGTTATCTGACGGATAACGGTCGCAAGGTCGGTGATCTCCGACTGCGGCATCTGAGCGTCAAGCTCGGTCATACCTTGTTCCTCTTCGCTCGGGTTCATACCGAGAACAGTACCTCTGCGCTTGTTGATAACCGTCATTATATCGCCTGTGCTTGCATCGTCAAGCGTTACCTTGACAAGGCAGATAGGCTCAAGAATACACGGCTGTGCCTGTGTAAGTCCCTGCTTGTATGCAATGTGAGCCGCCATCTTGAAGGCCTGCTCGGAGCTGTCTACAGGGTGGTACGAGCCGTCGAGCAGAGTAGCCTTCAGGTTTACTACAGGATAGCCTGCAAGTACGCCGTGCGCGGTAGATTCCGCAAGTCCTTTTTCAACAGCGGGGAAGTAGTTCTTCGGTACACTTCCGCCGAATACCTTTTCTTCAAATACAAGCGTATCGCTGTCACAAGGCTCAAACTCGATCTTTACATGACCGTACTGACCGTGACCGCCCGACTGCTTCTTATGCTTGCCCTCTGCTTCAACCTTTTTGCGTATCGACTCGCGATATGCGATTATCGGGTCTGATACTATAACATCAACGCCGAACTTTGTCTTCATCTTTGCTATAGCCGCGTCAAGGTGCTGTTCGCCAAGACCGCCCAATATACGCTGATGCGTTTCGTGGTTGTGGTTGTAGCTCAGCGTCTTGTCTTCCTCGGCCATACGCTTTATCGCGTTGCTTATCTTGCCCTCGTCATTCTTATCCTTAGCGGAGATAGCCTTGAAGAAGCAGGGAACAGGATATTTTTCTGCGGCAAATATCGTTTCGTCACCAGATGCGGTGAGTGTATCGCCTGTGTTTGCGCTGAGCTTTGTTGCGGCTACGATATCGCCGGCATACGCTTCGATCATATCCTCGGTCTTCTTGCCCTGCATACTGAGGAGCTTGCCGGGCTTTTCAAGGTTGCCTGTTGTGCGGTTTACTACCTCTGTTCCTGCGGCAAGAGTGCCGTTCACTATCTTTATATAGCTTAATTTTCCGACAAAGGGATCGGCTACCGTCTTGAATACCTTTGCTTCAAGCGTGTCACGGCTTGCGTATTCAACTCTTGAACCATCCTCGCAAAGCTCACCGCTTGTTTCATCGGGGCTCGGAAGCATATAGATTATGGTGTTGAGCATCATATCAATGCCTGCGAGTGTATCGCCCGAACAGCATACAACAGGTGTGATATAGCCCTTGTGAATGCCGTCATGAAGTCCCTTTACAAGCTCTGCCTCGGTGAAGTCCTCGCCCTCGTTTTCAAAGTAGCGCATCATCAGCTCTTCGTCTGTTTCGGCAACTGCCTCAGCCATTGCGGCACGCAGACCCTTAAGACGGTTCTCGGACGCAGGCATGGGCACTTCTGTGGGTACACCGTTGTCGTATGTGTATGCTTTCATTTCCAGCAGGTTTATGTAGCTTTCTACTGTGCCGTATTTGTCAAAGGGAACGACTATCGGGCATATAGAAGGTCCGAACTCGGTTTTCAGCTCTTCAAGGCACTTGTAGAAGTTGCTGTTTTCTTCTTCCATACGGGTAACAACGAACATTGTCGCCTTGCCGTGCTTTATTGCTTCTCTGTATGCTTTTATCGTGCCGACCTGTACGCCGTCCTTTGCGGGGAGCGCAATCACAACGCTCTCTGCGGCATTGATACCCTCATAAAGTCCTGCGGCAAAGTCAAACTGACCGGGTGTGTCGAGAATATTTATCTTAACGTCTTTCCACTGGCAGTAAGCAAGCGATGTGCCGAGCGAGATCTTTCTTTTAATCTCTTCCGGGTCATAGTCGCAGACGCTGTTTCCGTCCGATACCTTACCCATTCTCTCGATCTCGCCGCACTTGTAGAGCAGACCCTCCGCTACAGAAGTTTTTCCGCTTCCGCCGTGTCCGGCAAGGGCTATGTTTCGTATGTTTTTGCAAGTGTAAGTTTTCATGGTTTTATCCTTTATATCCTTTCATCAAAAATTCGGATAAATACATTATATACGGATTTTGGAAAAAATACAAGGGATTTTTCGTGAAAAATGAAATACGGGTGTAGAAATATTTCGCTACAATTTGTGCAAATTGCACATTTACTAAAAAGCGTGTTACCGTATTATTTACAATTGCCTGCCTTAAGAGTATAATTGTCCTTATAAAAGCGAAAAGAGTGATACTGTGAACATTACGGTAAGAGAATACAAAAGCGAGGACGCACACGCTGCGGCTGAAATATGGAACGAGGTAGTACGCGATGGCGTTGCGTTCCCGCAGGAGAATGAAATGAGCGACAGTGAAGCGGACGAATTTTTCCGCTCACAGAGCTACACGGGCATTGCCTGTGATGAAAGCGGCAGGATATACGGACTCTACATACTCCACCCTAACAATATCGGCAGATGCGGTCATATAAGCAACGCAAGCTATGCGGTAAGCTCTTCTGCCCGCGGAAAGGGTATTGGCAGAGCGGTAGTGACCGACTGTATCAAAAAAGCCGGGGAGCTGGGCTTCGGTATTTTACAGTTCAATGCGGTGGTGGCAAGCAACACTGCGGCGCTGGCACTGTATAAGTCGCTGGGCTTTACACAGCTCGGTATCATTCCGAGGGGCTTCAGGCTGAAAGACGGAAAGTACGAGGATATCATTCCGCATTATATTGAGCTTTGACGCAAAAAATAAGCACAGCACCGGAAATGCTCCGTGTTGCTGTGCTTGTTTTTATTTTCCTATTCTCGAACGTATCTCCCTGAGTGCTTCCGCACGGTTAACGTTTGCCATGACCTTGTAGTTTGTGTACTGCGAATATATGATAAGTGTCATTTTTTCTTCCGACACGTTGATCACCTCGTTCATGGGTATTTCAAATTCCTGAAGCGACAACGTTTTTCCGACTATGTAGTTTTCATAAACTTCACAGTATGATGCGCTTTTAAGACACAGCATAACAAACATTGTCAGCGGATACAGAATGAAGAACAGAATTGCAACGACAGTGATTATTCCGCCTGTACTTCCGCCGCCGAATGCAGATTTGATTCCTTCGTAATTGACTATCATAATAATTGCCATTATAATGAAAATCAGTTCGCATACTCCGATTACCGCCTTGCGGACAGCAAACGAAGATTTCGTTGAATAAATCAGTTTTCCTTTGTTGCTCATAAATATCACCTTTTTAATATTATTTTAAGCATGATCTGCTTAATTGACTTTATTCCTTGTCTTATAAACTTCAAAAGTCCATAGCGCTACTTTTTTCGACAATTAGATTATATACTCATAACGCGTATATGTCAATAGAAAAGTTTGCGATTTGTGAATTTCTCCGAATAATCCGAATTGCTGTTGTATAATTTCAACATGGATATCGGGTATTCTATAAGAGAGGAATGGTGATGACATGAATTTTGGCGATTGCCTTAAAAGTGTGCTTGATGACAGAGAAATTTCGCAAAGGGAGTTTGCCGGGCAGCTCAATATAGCTCCTACTACTCTGAACGGATATATAAAGAATACGCGACAGCCTGATTTTGAACTTGTTAAAAAGATTGCGAAAAAGCTTGATGTATCAGTGGATTATTTGTTCGGGATCGAGGACACCGACAGCCTTACTTCCGATGAAAGAGAGCTTATCTCAAGCTACAGGAAGATGAGCAGTGACGATAAACAACTGCTGATAAATCTATCTGCTTCGCTGGTAAAACAGAAGTAATATAATAACACAAAAACCCCTTGCCGCAGATTTTCCTGCAACAAGGGGTCGTTTTATTAAATTCGCAATATGCCGCTTAGTCGGCATTACTGTGCCATACCAAGCTCAATGGCCTTGATATTGGCATCGATAAGATGTGCTTTTTTAGGCGGGATAACCTTTGCCATGGCCTTCTTTACCGTTTCCATCGATGTGATATTTGTTTCTTTCAACAGCTTTCCTACAAGGATAATATTCGCGAGACCCTTCATATCATGATCGTTAGCAAGAGCCGTTGCGGGAACGTAATATACATTGATATCCGTTCTGTCGCACTTTGCGTCAACAAGTGTGCTGTCGATAAGGACCGTACCGCCGGGTACAACGGAGTTTATGAACTTGTCATAGCTCGGTGTATTCATAACGATAAGCGTATTCGGCGTATCAACAAGGGGCGAGCCTATCGGGTCGTCACTTATACATACTGAGCAGTTGCAGGTGCCGCCGCGCATTTCAGGACCATAGGACGGAAGCCACGAAACCTCCTTGTTCTCGTAAAGTCCGAAGTATGCGAGCATTTTGCCCATAAACAGTATACCCTGTCCGCCGAAGCCTGCAAGCAGAATTTCGTTTGTCATCTTATTGCACCCTCCTTGAATACGCCTAAAGGATAGTAAGGTATCATCTCTGTACGAACTCTGTCAAGAGCCTCGATAGGTGTCTTGCCCCAGTTTGTAGGACAGGTCGAGAGAACCTCGATTATAGAGAAGCCCTGCTTGTTCTTCTGGAACTCAAAGCCCTTTCTGATAGCCTTTTTGGCAATATTTATATTCTTGGGGTCGATAACCGTTACACGCTCTGCAAGCGCAACGCCGCTTAAGGTCGACAGCATTTCGCATACTCTTACGGGGAAGCCCTCAACATCGGGGTTTCTGCCGTATGGAGTTGTCTGTGTTACCTGACCGGGGAGCGTGGTAGGCGCCATCTGACCGCCCGTCATACCATAGGTCGTGTTGTTGATGAATATAACGGTGATATTTTCGCCTCTTGTAGCGGCGTGAACGATCTCGGCAGTACCGATAGCCGCAAGGTCGCCGTCGCCCTGATATGTAAACACGAACTTATCGGGGTTAGCTCTCTTGATGCCTGTAGCTACCGCAGGAGCACGTCCGTGCGAAGCCTCAAGCATATCGCATTCAAAATAATCATAAGCCATAACAGAGCAGCCGACAGGGCATACGCCGATGGTATCGCCCTCGATGCCCATTTCATCGATTACTTCGGCTACAAGTCTGTGTACTATACCGTGAGTACAGCCGGGGCAATAGTGGGTGGTCACGTCTGCCAGAGCGTGAGGTCTTTTAAATTCGGGCATTAGTTCTTACCTCCCATTTCTCTTAACTTTTCAAGTATCTCTGCGGGTTTCGGGATAACGCCGCCTGTTCTGCCGTAGAACTCAACGGGCTTCGAGCAGTTGAGAGCGATCTTTACATCGTCTACCATCTGACCCATCGACATCTCCACGCAAAGAACATTCTTTGCGTTCTTGCAGGCTTCGGCGATCTCCTTGGCAGGATAAGGCCAGAGAGTTACCGGTCTTACTATACCGACCTTGAGCCCCTCTTTTCTTGCCGCCTCAACTGCGGACTTTGCAAGTCTTGCAGTCGAACCGTAGGCTACAACGACCGTATCCGCGTCCTCGCAGTAGTCGCTGACAGCCTCTGTATGCTTTGCTTTCAGATCTTCATATCTTTCAAATCTTTCTCTTACATTATCCTCAAGCTGATCGGGCTTAAGGTAAAGAGAATTGATAATGTTGTGTTTTCTCTTGTTGCCGTGACCGCAGGCAGCCCACGGCTTCTTTGACGCATCGGACATCTTTATTTCGGTGTCCTCAAACGCTACAGGCTCCATCATCTGACCGAGAAGTCCGTCCGCCAGTATAACTGCGGGCATTCTGTACTCATCCGCAAGGTCAAACGCCTTGGTTACGGTATCGACCATTTCCTGAACCGACGCGGGAGCAAATACGATAGCGTGGAAGTCGCCGTGACCGAGAGCGTGTGTTATCTGCCAATAGTCAGCCTGTGACGGCTGGATACCGCCAAGACCCGGACCGCCTCTTTGTACGTCTATTATAACGCAGGGCAGATCCGAACCGGCTATATAGCTTATTCCCTCTGTTTTAAGCGAAATTCCGGGAGAGGATGATGATGTCATACATCTGATACCCGAGCCTGCACAGCCGTAAACCATATTTATAGCTGCGACCTCCGACTCAGCCTGTAAGAATACGCCGCCTACCTTTGGCATTCTCTTTGACAGATATGCGGAAATTTCCGTCTGCGGCGTTATGGGATAACCGAAGAAGCACTTACAGCCTGCTCTGATAGCGGCTTCAGCCAGAGCTTCGTTACCCTTCATAAGACTTTTCTCAGCCATTGTTGTCACCTCCTACAGTGATAGCGCAGTCGGGGCACATCATAGCGCACAGTGCACAAGCGATGCAAGCATCGTCATCTGTGCATACGGCGGTGTAGTAGCCCTTCTTGTTGAGCTTTTCCGTCTGTAAGGCAACTATTTTCTTCGGACAGGCTGTTGTGCACAGTCCGCAACCTTTACAGCGGTCAAAATCCACTTTCATTTTTGCCATATTACTGACCTTTCCTTTCGCCTGTGATTTTTTGTATTCGGCTTACCATTCTAATTCGGTAAGGAAACAGCTTAGATCTGTTAGTCCGCAAAATCTTCCCAAAGCTTTTTGACATATACCTTTATAGGATACGCCTTGTCGATCCCGTCAAGAAATTCCGCCTTTGCGGTCACTGCCGAAAGCGGAAGATCCGCCGCACGGCATACTCTGTCCGCATAGTCGACCGAGTCGTGTATTATGTTGCTGTCGGTTTCACTGCCGAGGTTTGTGTTATTTATTATTCCGTCACACTTCATGCCCGATGCGTTTTCTATCTCGTACATCAGCTGTAATGCTTCTTCGGGCTCTTTCGTGAGATATCTGCAACGGTTGATGACATACAGCATCTGTGTGTCGTATTTTTCAAATACTTTTCTGTATCTGCCGAGCGCTTTAGCACCCTCATCATCGCCGCCGACATCTATTATAATATATCCGTCACGGTCGGCAATTCCGTTCATATCAAAACCCAGTGCCGGAATGTCAAGGTTTGAGTTTGCGTATGTCGGCACGGTAAGACTGATATTGTACTTGCCGAACAGCTCTTTGAAATCGGCTGTTCTGAAATAAGGATTTACGATATCCAGGTCAACGACTGTGACCTTTTCGCCTTTTGCGGCAAGGTCGAGCGCCATATTGACAGACACGTTTGTTTTACCCGAACCGTAATGTCCTGTTATTATATTTATCTTTTTAAAATCCATTTTTATCCTTTTCAATACACCGCTTATTTACGGATAACTCAATAAATCAATTATAACACTTTAAATTCCGTTTGTAAATAGGCAATTTTGGTAAAATGCATAAAGTCGGGGCTGAGTATGCGGTCGGTATTAGTCAAAATACAGATCAAAAGCGGGAAGCGATAATAAATTGCAGAGCGTTTTCATATTTTTTACCAATAACTGTCGCAGTTCTTACGAATTTGCACCGTATGTGGATACAGGCGATATGTGCAGTAGTATACGAAAATTACAGACGGCGTATTCATAAGCAATAAGCCGCCGCGAAAATTAAAAAAGTTGCGTAATGCGGCATTGTCCGCCGGAAGCTGACGTTTTTCGTCTGTTGCCGTTCTTGACATTCGGAGAGTTATGTTGTAAAATATAAATTAAATACGGCTTTGCCGTAAACCCGGGTCAATACAGCGCGGCTGTAGCATAGCGGAAAAAGCAATATCGGCATAATAAAACCGGGCGTATGAATAACGGATTTATTTTAAGTAAATTATAAAACAAAAGAATAACGGAAAAGCGGCTTAAAGAAATTATATATTTTCCTTATGACACAGCATTTTAATTTCGATAGCACGAAAAGTCGGCAACATACAGGGCTTACGCAGATAAAGCCCCGCCGACAGTACTTATGACATTTTGACAATGCCGCTTGCAGTGAAAAGAGCCTGTATTATGTTACGGGTCAGCTTTGCTTTGTTTCAAAAGGGGGAGGTATACCCTTTTGGATGCACATTTTTTTCATTGCAGGATTTAGGGCAAGATTATATTTTACCGCTTTTTCGTCTTGGAGGACGTATACATAAGATATAAGCGTCCGACGGAAGGAATGGTATTTTTAATGGGAATTATTGACTCAAAAAACTTATTGACTGCAACGGAAAGCATAAAGCCTAAAGCGCCGAAGCCTTATTCAAAGCGCAAGAAAAATCCTTTTGCAAAGCAGTTCAAGCTGACCGACAGAAACGCACCGGAAAATATTGAAACCGATGCGCTGAAAAGCTCCAAGTCTGTATCGACAGGCAGAAAGGTGCTTACCGACAAAAGAGGTCCGGTGCTTTATGACAGAAAGCCGGTTCTTACCGATAACAGACAGAGCGGTAAGAAACCTGTACTGACCGACAACAGACAGAGTGAAAAGAAGCCCGTGCTTACCGACAACAGACAGAGTGAAAAGAAGCCTGTGCTTACCGACAACAGACAGAGCGAAAAGAAGCCTGTGCTTACCGATAACAGGCAGACTGACAAAAAAGCCGTGCTTACGGATAACAAGCCGCACGGCAATAAAAACGAACAGCATAAGAATATGCAGTATCCGTCTTATTTTGCCGAGGACGATAAGAAGGAAAGCAGAAAGACACCTGTAAGAATTATGTCGCTCGGCGGCGTAAACGAGATAGGCAAGAACATTTATGTTTACGAATGCTGCAACGATATATTCATCATTGACTGCGGACTTGCGTTCCCCGATGATGATATGCTCGGTGTAGACCTTGTTATCCCCGATTTCACATATCTCGAAAAAAACAAGGAGAAGATAAGGGGCATAGTGCTCACCCACGGTCACGAGGATCATATCGGCGCACTGCCTTATTTCCTCAAAAAGATAAATGTACCTGTGTACGGCACAAGACTTACCCTCGGACTTGTTGAGGGCAAACTGCGCGAGCACGGTATATTGTCACAGTGCTCACTGAATGTCGTTGTACCGCGTCAGAATGTCAGAATGGGCTGTATGAGTGTTGAGTTTATCAGAGTAAACCACTCGATCCCCGACGCGTGCGCTATGGCGGTGCATACACCCGCAGGCGTGATAGTGCACACAGGTGACTTCAAGGTCGACTATACGCCTATCGAGGGCGGAATTATCGACCTTGCGCGTTTCGGCGAGCTCGGAAACAAGGGCGTGCTTGCGCTTCTGTCCGAGAGTACAAATGCAGAGCGTCCCGGATATACAGCGACCGAGAGAAAGGTCGGAGAGAGCTTCAAGAGCCTGTTTGCGGGAGCTGACGGCAAGCGAATAATTGTCGCAACGTTCTCCTCAAACATTCACAGAATACAGCAGATCATAAACAACGCGGAGGCGTGGGGCAGAAAGGTCGCCGTTTCGGGCAGAAGTATGCTCAATGTGCTGACTACTGCGATAGAACTGAATTATATAAAAGTACCTCAGGGTATGCTTGTGGATATAGAAGATGTCAACAAGTATCCGCCCGAGAAGATGGTAATTATCACAACAGGCAGTCAGGGCGAACCGCTTTCCGCGCTGTCAAGAATGTCGTCGGGCGACCACAGACAGGTATCCATCACTCCGAACGACCTTATCATAATTTCGGCAACGCCGATACCCGGCAACGAGAAGTTTGTCGGCAAACTTGTAAACGAGCTTATGAAGCAGGGCGCTGAGGTCGTATACGAGGCTATGTACGAGGTTCACGTTTCTGGTCACGCCTGCCAGGATGAGCTTAAGATGATGCTCGCACTGACAAAGCCCAAATTCTTTATCCCGATACACGGCGAATACAAGCATATGAAAAAGCATGAGGGTCTTGCCATAAAGATGGGCATACCCGAGGAAAATATATTCCTGCTCAATATCGGTCAGGTAGTTGAAACAGACAGCGTTGAGATGAAAATTGTCGGTCAGGTGCCCGCAGGCAAGGTGCTTGTTGACGGTCTTGGTGTCGGCGATGTCGGCTCGGTCGTACTGCGTGACAGAAAGCACCTGTCCGAGGACGGACTTATCGTTGTTGTCACTACCATAAACCGCGAAACAGGTATGGTAGCGGCAGGACCCGATATAGTATCAAGAGGATTTGTATATGTAAGAGAGTCCGAGGCGCTTATGGACGAGGCTAAACAGCTTGTAAAGAAAACTCTCCAGACGTGTGCTGACAGAAATATCCGTGAGTGGGGCAATATAAAGTCCAATGTAAGAGATGAGCTCGGCAACTTCATATTCCAGAAAACAAAGCGAAACCCCATGATACTGCCTATAATAATGGAAGTATAAAACAGTAAAAACAAAGGAGGCGCAGAAAGTGAAGAATTTTTATCGTGACGGCGGACTTGTCATATCGGTTTCGGCACTGGTTATCGCACTGGCAATAATGCAGGGCTATATATACACCGGGGATATCAATGTATTCTGGCTGTCTGCGCCCTTTGTAGTGCTTATCGGCGGCTTTGCTATCGGTAAGCTCATACAGGTAACAAGAAAGACGTTCCAGTACTATGCGCGAATTGACGATGAGCTTGAAGCGAAAATGCATATGTCGGTGCACAGCTTCCCGATGTCTGCGGTAATTATCGACAGCGCAGGAAGAATAGTATGGACAAACGGAAAGTTCACCGAGGAGTTCCCCGGGTGCTGTGAGTACGGTATGGAGCTGTCGAATATCACCGATATACCTGCGGCGGATTTCTTCACCGACGACGGCATTACGATAACATATAACGACAGCGTATACAAGGTATTCGCAAGAGTGCCCGATGAAGAAGAGGCAAAGGAGCTTACCCTCCTGTTCTTCAAGAATATCACCGATATCACAGCCCTTGAAACAGAGAAAAAGCTGTCACAGCCTGTTGTAATACTGTTTATGGTGGACGGCTATGAAGAGCTTATCAGCGGCTGTCTTGAAAGTGAAAAGGCGCACGTTTCCGTACAGATAGACAAGCTCCTTGAAGACTTCGCGGGACAGACGACGGGAGTGCTCAGAAAGAACGCTTCCGACAGATTTATCGCGATAATCGAGGAAAGACACCTTCAGAAGATACTCGAAAACAAGGTTGAGATCCTCGACAAGGCAAGAGAGATATTTGTAAACGACAGGCTGAATGTCACAATGTCGATAGGTATCGGCAGAACAGGCAAAACGCTCAAGGAAAGCGAGCAGTTCGCGCGTCAGGCACTTGAAATGGCACTCGGACGAGGCGGTGACCAGGCGGCTGTAAAGACATATAACGGCTTTGAGTTCTACGGCGGCGTATCAAAGGGCGTTGAGCGTCACACAAAGGTAAAGACCCGAATTATCGCAAACTCACTGCTTGAGCTTGTCGACAATGCGGACAAGATATTCATAATGGGTCACAAGTACAGCGATCTTGACAGCGTGGGCTCATCGGTAGGTCTTACCTGCGCGATAAGAAATCTCGGAAAGAGCGCGTGGGCGGTATGCGACTACAACACTTCGCTAGCAAAGGTGCTGATAGACAGATTTCCGCATAACGAGGGCGAAGAACCGCTCTTCAAAGAGCCCTCTGCCGCAGTTGACGAGATAACCGACAATACACTGCTTATAATATGCGACACGCATAACCCACTGATAATCGAAAGCAAGGAGCTTTACGAAAAGGCAAAGAAGGTAGTTGTCATCGACCACCACAGGAAGATGGTAAACTACATAGACAATGCCGTAATATTCCACCACGAGCCGTATGCGTCCTCCGCATCGGAAATGGTGACCGAGCTTATACAGTACTTCGGCGAAGCCGGCAAGCTCAGAGCGGTACAGGCAGAGTGCCTTCTTGCCGGAATTATGCTTGACACCAAGAATTTCGTTATGAAAACGGGTGTCAGAACCTTTGAGGCGGCGGCTGTACTGCGCAAGATGGGTGCGGATACGATAACCGTAAAGAAGATGTTCTCAAGCTCAATAGACAGCTATAAGCGAAAGACCCAGATAGTAGCGGAAGCGGAGATCTATCGCAAGTGCGCGATAGCCCCCTGCGACTTCTATGCGGACGACCTGAGGATCGTTGCTCCGCAGGCGGCGGACGAATTGCTTACTATCAAGAATGTTGACGCATCATTCGTACTGTACAAGACGATGAGCAACGAGATATCGATAAGCGCAAGAAGTATGGGCAATTTAAATGTTCAGCTCATTATGGAGGCTCTGGGCGGCGGCGGTCATCAGACTATGGCAGGCGCACAGCTTAAGGACGAAACACTCAGCGAGGCGCTTGAAGTGCTCAAAAAATCAATTGACGACTACTATTTAAGCCTTATAAAGGTAAATTCAAACGATAACAAGACTGCACAGCGCAGTTAAAAGAAAGGACGATATAAAATGAAGGTAATTTTCACACAGGACGTAGCAGGCTCAGGCAAGAAGGGCGAAGTCAAGGAAGTCAAAGACGCATACGCAAGAAACTGCCTTATCAAGAAGGGTCTTGCAGTAGAAGCTACCAACGAGAACCTTAACCACCTTGAGGGTCAGAAGGCTTCCGCACAGCACAAGCTTGATGTTGAAGCGGCAAACGCCAAGAAGATAAAGGAAACGATCGACGGCAAGGTACTTACATTCAAGGCTAAGGCAGGTCAGGGCGGAAAGCTGTTCGGTTCTGTTACAGGCAAGGATATAAGCGCGCTCATAAAGCGCGATTTCGGCTTTGACGTTGACAAGAGAAAGATAGTAACAAAGAGCGATATCAAGTCATTCGGCACATTTGATGCAGAAGCAAGACTGTTTACAGGTATCGTTGCACAGTTCAGCGTAAAGGTTGAGGAAGAATAATGGCTGATATGGAGCTTACGGGGGTAAATCTCCCGTACAGCCTTGATGCGGAGCAGTCTGTACTAGGCGCGATACTGCTTGACGGCAGTGCCAATATGCCCAAGGCATCGGCAAAGCTGCACCCAGAGCACTTCTATGTTAAAATGCACAGCGACATTTACACCGTTATGACGCAGATGTTCGCCGCAAGCGACAGCATAGATGTAGTGACCGTGCTCGAAAACTGCATGAAGCAGAACGTCTTTGAGTCGCAGGAAGAGGGACGTACATATCTTGTAAAGCTTATGGAAACCGTCCCGAGTATCTCCAGCATAGACAGATATATCGAGATAGTCGAGGATAAGTACACAAGGCGACAGCTGATAAGTATCGCGGGCGATATCCTCGAAAACGCAAACGAGGGCCAGGCAGAAACAGCCACACTGCTCGAGCTTGCGGAAAAGAAGATATACGAGGTACGAAACGAAAACCAGGTCAGAGGTCTTACAAAGCTGAACGGTATCGTTGTCGGCATACTGAACGAGCTGTCAGAGCTTTGCGCAAACCCCGACAAGCAGGGCATACAGGGACTGAAATCGGGCTTTCCGTCACTCGACAAATACATACACGGACTCAATAAATCGGATCTGCTGATAATTGCGGCACGTCCCGGTATGGGTAAAACATCGTTTGCCATGAATATGGCGACAAACGTTGCAAAGTATCACCCCGAAAAGGCGATCTGTGTATTCAACCTCGAAATGTCAAAGGAACAGCTTGTAAAGCGTATGCTCTCCTCCGAGGGCAGAATTTCGAGCGAGCTTATGTCCACGGGTCGCTTTGACCCGGCACAGTGGAGAAATCTTGCAGACGCGGCATTCGTGCTGTCGAATATGAATATCTATATAGACGACAGCTCGGCGATCACGGTAAACGAAATGAAAGCAAAGCTCCGCCGTGTCGAGAACCTCGGATTGATAGTAATAGACTATCTCCAGCTTATTTCATCGGGAAGAAGAGATCTTAACCGTGTAAATGAGATCTCCGAAATGACACGAAACCTCAAGATAATGGCAAAGGAGCTCAATGTTCCGATAATCGTACTGTCACAGCTTGCACGTTCGGCAGAAAAGAAGGACGATAAGCGTCCTATGCTGTCAGATCTGCGTGACTCGGGTTCTATCGAGCAGGACGCAGATATAGTACTGTTCCTGTACCGTGACAGCTACTATAACAAAGAGGCTGAAGATCAGAGAGCCTGCAAGTGTATAGTTGCCAAGAACCGTCACGGCGAAACCAACGATGTCAATATGATATGGGACGGTCAATATACAAGATTTACAGATGTGGAGTATGTCCATGCCGAGCAGTGATTTAAAAAATTCCGTTAAAAATACGATAGAACGGTATTCGATGATAAATAAGGGCGATACTGTAATTGCGGCGGTCAGCGGCGGCGCAGACAGCGTCGCTTTGCTGTATGTGCTGTATTCGCTTAGAAACGAGCTCGGATTTTCGCTTGCCGCCTGCCATGTAAATCACAATCTGCGCGGTGAGGAGAGCGACGGCGATGAAAGATTTGTCCGCAGAATGTGCAGATTTCTTGATATACCGCTGTATGTGGCAAGCATAAAGGTAAACGACCTCAGACAAAAGCACGACAGCCTTGAAGAATGTGCAAGACGGCTCAGATATGAATTTTTCGACAGTATAAGCCGCGGCAAGCTTATAGCTACCGCGCACACAGCGTCCGATAACTGCGAAACCATACTTATAAATATGGTGCGCGGCACGGCACTGTCGGGCATATGCGGAATACCCGCAAAGCGCGACAATATAATCCGCCCGCTGTTATACAACACCCGCGAGGATATTGAGCGGTACTGCATGGAAAATTCACTTGATTACGTCACCGACAGCACAAACCTGTCTGACGACTATACGCGAAACAAGATAAGGCATAAGGTCGTGCCGCTGCTCAGAGAAATAAACCCCGCACTTTTCGGTGCAATAAGCAGACTGTCGCAGTCGGTATCCGATGATGACAGATATCTTGATAAATTAGCGGCAGGGCTTATGGAAAAGGCGCATACTCAGGACGATAAGTACGATGTCAATGTGCTTTATACAGCAGACGAATGCATACTGCGGCGTATCGTCACTATGCTTTTCAAAAATAACGATATACCGCTTAATATGAAAGCGGTCGAAAGCTGTGTCGGAATTATAAGGGCAAGACAGGGAAAAATAAATCCGTGCCAGTTCAAATTTGTTATGATACGCAAAAAAAAGCTGTTTGTGCTGACTGACTGTGAGAAATTCAGACGAAATTAGTGTGATAAACAGCTTAAATGTGATGATCGCCGTTGCTTTTTAAGGGCATTCGTGCTATAATTGCAGTATTACTGATTTTGTTGCAAGCGCTTAACATTTATTTAATATAAGCGATGTATTATTTACGATAAAGAAAAAAACGGAGAAATAAGACGTGGAAAACAGCATACACAATGATATCGAAAGAGTGCTTTTCACAAGCGAACAGCTTATGAAAAGAGCAGAAGAGATAGGAAAGCAGATAACCGAGGACTATAAGGGCGAAGAGGTAACGATAATAGGTATACTCAAAGGCTCATTTATGTTCCTGTCTGATGTGATGAAAAGCATAGACCTTTACACAAGACTTGACTTTGTGACTGTGCAGTCATACGGAAACGGTACGACATCGGGTGAGCTCAGGCTTACAAAGGATATTACAGCCGATATCAAGGGTAAGCACGTCATACTCGTTGAGGATATTCTTGACAGCGGTAAGACGCTTAAGTTTGTAAAGGATCTGTTCCTTGAAAGAGAGCCCGCATCAATAAAGGTATGCACATTGCTCAATAAGAAGGTAAGAAAATCAGAAGTTATAAAGGCAGACTATATCGGCTTTGACGTTGATGATGTATTTGTAGTCGGATACGGACTTGATTATGCCCAGCTGTACAGAAATCTCCCGTACATAGGTGAGCTTAAGGTCGGGGCACGCTGAAATAACAGCGTCGAAGCTGTAAAAATATAACCGTAAAGACGGTCGGGTGCAATATGCAGACACGACCGACAGAAAGGGAAACTGATGAATCAGAACAACAAATTCAAAGGCGTTTTCATTTACCTTGCAGTTATCGTTCTGCTTGTCATAGGCATGGTCACAATGCTTCAGATGAGCGCGACACCGGGTGAACGTACAAGATATTCACAGGTGATAAGCGAATTTGATAACTACAATGTTTCAGGCTATACGCTTGATCTAGGCTCAGGTGAATTACAGTACACATTAAAGAGCGACAGCACAAAGAAATATAAGTATTCTGTGCCGAACGTAAGCCTGTTCTTACAGGATACCGAGGGCTACAGAAAGGCATATAACGAGAAAAATCCCGACAGTCCGCTCGTTGAGGACTTCTATCCTGTTTCAGACAATTCGTTCCTGCTCAGCTTCCTGCCGTATCTGCTTATGGTAGCGCTGATGATAGGCTTTACATTTGTGATAATGCGTCAGGCAGGCGGCGGCGGAAAAATGTCGCAGTTCTCCAAGGCGAACGCAAGAACACAGTCGGCTGGCGGTCCTAAGATAACCTTTGCCGATGTTGCGGGTGCAGAGGAAGAAAAGGAAGAAATGAGCGAGATCGTCGACTTTATGAGAAACCCCAGAAAGTATCAGGAGCTCGGCGCTAAAATACCGCGTGGCGTACTTCTGCTCGGCCCTCCCGGTACAGGTAAGACCTTACTTGCAAAGGCTGTTGCGGGAGAAGCAAACGTTCCGTTCTTCTCAATAAGCGGTTCGGATTTCGTTGAGATGTTCGTCGGTGTCGGCGCGAGCCGTGTAAGAGATCTGTTCGATCAGGCAAAAAAGCATACACCGTCAATAATATTCATAGATGAGATAGATGCGGTAGGTCGTCAGAGAGGCACAGGTCTTGGCGGCGGTCACGATGAGCGTGAACAGACGCTGAACCAGCTGCTCGTTGAGATGGACGGCTTCTCGGACAATCAGGGTGTTATCGTTATTGCGGCTACAAACAGACGTGATATACTTGATCCCGCACTGCTCCGTCCCGGTCGTTTCGACAGACAGATCACTGTAGGATATCCCGATATCAAGGGCAGAGAGGCCATTCTGCGCGTTCATACAAAGAATAAGAAGCTCGCCCCCGATATAAGCCTTGCCACCATCGCAAAGGGTACAGCCGGCTTTACAGGTGCAGACCTTGCGAACCTTGTAAACGAGGCGGCTCTGCTTGCGGCAAGAAACAACAGAAAGGCTATAACACAGCCTGATATAGAAGAGGCTACTATCAAGGTAGTTGCAGGACCTGAGAAGAAGTCAAAGGTAGTCAGCGAAGACGAAAAGCGTCTTACGGCATTCCACGAGGCAGGTCACGCAGTCTGCACATTCCACTGCAAGACACAAGACCCCGTACATCAGGTTTCGATCATACCGAGAGGTATGGCAGGCGGCTATACAATGTCGCTTCCCGAGCATGACAGGAGTTTCAGAAGCAAGACGCAGATGGAAGAAGAGATCATTGTTCTTCTCGGCGGACGTGTTGCCGAAAAGATCGTGCTCGATGAGATCTCGACAGGCGCAAGCAATGATATTGAACGTGCCACAGACCTTGCAAGAAGTATGATAACAAGATACGGCTTCTCCGAAAAGCTGGGTCCTATCGTATACGGACACGATAACTCCGAGGTGTTCCTAGGCAGAGATTATTCTCAGGGCAGAAACTACTCCGAAAACGTTGCCGCAGAAATTGACGGCGAGATCCGCGAGCTTATAGACACAAGCTATGAAAATGCAAAGCAGATACTGCTAAGTCACAGAGATCAGCTCGACAAGGTCGCTCATTACCTTATGGAGCATGAGAAGATCGACGGCGACGACTTCACCAAGCTGATGAACGGAGAACCGCTTGAAGATAATTCAGGCACACCTGTTCAGAGCGCAAACGATGCTGCTCCCGTTTCGGAAGATGCCGCTCAGGTTATCGGAGATAACGATAACAGCGATATCAATGAAATAAACGAATAATTGAATTTAACGGTTGCCCCCGATTTTCGGGGGCAATTTTTCTGCTCCGCCGCCGAGTGGTTATTTGTCACAATAAACAGCGTCCGAAACAGCAATTTTTCGGATAAAGTCGGGGCTGATTGAAATTGACATACCGCTTTCGATATAGTATAATTATATACTGAATAGGGTTTGCCCGAAATCGGGCAGACGCATAAATTACAGACATTAAAAGCTTCAAAAGAAAGGACGATACAGTTGATATTCGCCGATTTATTTTTTCTGTATTTCTTTATGGCACTGTGCTTTATAGCATATTTTATCTGCCGTAAGACAGTATACCGCAACTGGGTGCTTATCGTATTCTCTATGATATTCTATGCATGGGGTGAGCCGGTCTGGGTGCTCCTGCTTGTCGGAAGCGTTACGGTAAACTATGTTGCGGGACTGCTGATAGATAAGTTCCGTGATACAAAAAAAGCGACCGCGGTAACTGCCGGTGCTCTTATATTTGATATAGGACTTCTGATGTTCTTCAAATATACAGGCTTCTTTGTTGAAAATTTCAATGCGATAAGCCCGGTCGACCTACCCGTGCCGCATATAGAAATGCCGATAGGCATAAGCTTCTTCACATTCCAGATAATCTCCTATATCCTTGACTGCTACTGGGGCAAGATAAAGGTTCAGAAAAGCTGGTACAAGCTGCTTATGTACATCTCAATGTTCCCTCAGCTCGTTGCAGGTCCTATCGTCCGCTATGCGGTAATTGAAGACGAGATAGACAACAGAGTGATAACAAGAGAGGATATCAGTGAGGGTATCACAAGAATATGTATGGGTCTTGGCAAGAAGGTAATACTTGCGAACAACCTCAGCACTATTGTTGATACATTCTTCAAAAACGGCGACCTCGCATCGCTCTCTGTAGTCGGAACATGGTACACCGTAATAGTTTACGCTATGCAGGTCTACTTCGACTTCTCGGGTTATTCCGATATAGCGATAGGTCTCGGACGCATATTCGGCTTCCACTTTGACGAGAACTTCCGCTATCCGTTTGTCAGCAAGAACATTACGGAATTCTGGCAGAGATGGCATATCTCCCTCGGTACATTCTTCCGCGACTATCTGCTGTATGTTCCGATATTCGGAAAGAGAAGAAAGTACCTCAATCTCTTCCTTGTATGGTTCTGCACAGGCTTCTGGCACGGTGCAAGCTGGAACTACATCATATGGGGTCTTTACTTCGGACTGTTCATTCTGATAGAGCGTACAATAGGCAACAAGAATATGAGAAAAATGCCAAAGGCGCTCGCACATATATACAATACGATAGTAGTCGTTGTGGGCTTCGGTATATTCTACTTTACCGATCTTGGCAAGCTCGGCACATTCCTCGGAAACCTTGTCGGACTGAACGGCAACTCGTTTGTCGATAAGATCTCCACACAGAATATGACAGCTAATGCGTGGCTGTTTATAGTGAGCGTTGTGCTGTGTATGCCTGTTGTTCCCGCACTCAAGAAGAAGCTTGAAAGTATGAATTATTACCTTGCAACCTCAGTAGGTCAGACGGTGCTTAATGTGGCAGTGTTCGCACTGAGCAGTATACTGCTTGTAAATGCCACAAACAACCCGTTTATCTACTGGCAGTTCTGAGAAAGGAGTGAGTAAAAGTGGCAGACCATATCGATGATAAGGAGCTTGAAGAGCTTAACGAAATATACCGCCGTAAAATGGCGGCTCAGAAGGGTAGCGAGCCTAAGAAAGCAAAACACGAAAAAACCGTAAAAAGTGAAAATACTCATTCCGTAAAGGGCGAAAAGTCCGAAAAGTCCGAAAAAAGCGTCAGGGCTGAGAAGCAGATAAAGGTAAAGCCCGAAAAGCAGGACAGAGAAGAAAAGGCACAGCCTGAAAATAAGCCGCTGACCGAGGACGAGCGCAAGAAAAAGCTTGGCGTAAAGATAAATATCGGCGTATGCACTGCATTCTTTGCGGTTGTTGCCGTCGGACTTCTGGTGCTTCCGCGTCCGACTGTATCCGAATCTGAAAAGCGTAACCTTGCCACATTCCCGAAATTCACATGGGACGCATACTGGAGCGGCGACTACACAAGCGATATCAGCTATTTCTTCAACGATACAGTGCCGTTCAGAGATACATTCAAAGCGATCGGCGCAGGCTTCCGCTCACTGTTCGGCTTCACAATAGACGGCGCGGAGATAAAGGGTAACGTTTCGCAGGTAAACAGCGGCGTATCACAGACCGAGGTCACAACTGCGTCCACAAAGCCTATAGCTATTGTAACCCCCGCTCCGTCCGACACATCAAGCGATGCTCCCGAGAGCACCGACTCTGCACCCGAGAGCAAAGCCGATACATCGTCAAATGACAGCTCGAAAGCCGAAACGAGTTCAAAAGCCGAAACAAGCTCAAAGTCGGATAACAGCAGTGATGCATCAAAGCCCGAAAACGTATATATAGCGCCCTCAGATCCCGATGCACAGGTGCTTTACGAAGAGGGCTCACAGCTTGTATATCAGAGCGGCGACACAATATACGGCGCTCAGCTGTATAACGGAAACCGTGATAACGCGGAGGACTATGCGCATACCCTCAACACGCTGAAAACACTGCTCCCCGATGCCAACGTATACAGTATGCTGGCGCTTACCCAGAATACATTTATAACCCCCGCCGAGCTTGAAAAGTCAAAGTATACCGAGCTCAGCGACTCAGAGTATATCTCCAATATGCTTAGCAAGGATATAAAAGTCATAGATACTATGAAAGCATTACTTCCTCATCAGAAAGAGGATCTGTTTTTCCTGCGTGACTGCCACTGGCAGCAGCTCGGAGCGTACTATGCGGCTCAGAGCTTTGCAAAGACCGCAGGTGTAGACTTTGCAAAATTATCCTCATATGAGAAGTATGAAGAGGACTGCCTCGGCTCTGTCTATGCGGCAACCCAGTATGAAGGACTTATGTACGAAGGCGAAACCTTCACCTACTATGTGCCTCAGAACGAGTATACTACTGAGTACTATAACGAGGACTATGAATTTCAGTTCGAGTATCCTCTGATGCCGAGGTCGGACTATAACACAACTGCGTTCTACAGCCTGTTTATGGTTGCAGACAGCTACATAAAGCATATCACGACCGATGTCGGCAACGACAGAGTGCTCGTTGTGCTCAAGGATGACTATCCCAGTGCTATGATACCTTGCCTCACCTCATCATTCAGCGAGATATATGTTATAGATGTACGCTATTGCAACTTCAATGTAGCAAGCTTCTGCGTTGAGCACGGCGCTACCGATGTGCTTGTAGGTATGACTACCGAAAATGCCCTCGGTGAAATAGGCGATACACTTTCGTATCTTCTGAATATATAATAATGATATGTGGCTGTGACACAATTTCTCGGTTTGTCAAATTTCATTAAAATTGCAATGCGACATATTATAAAGAAGCCAAAACAATAAATGTATCGCCAACAACGCTGAAAACAGTTTCAGTGCTTACTAGGTGTTAATAATTTCGTGAGTGTATCAGTGCAACTGCACTATCACCGACTCTCAGAAAAAAACGCTACTATCCTGAGATATCTGTACTAAAATGGGGCTAAGTGAGCGTCAGCGACCCGCTTATACAAACGTTTAAAACTCAGTCGTTTGTGTGTCTTATCGCCAACACCCTAGCGGGGTGGGGGTGTGGGTAAGGAAAGAGGGAGCCACGAGGGAGAGAACCTAAGGGATAGGGAGAGGGGCTGCCAAGTCCCTTGCCCTAGTCCCTTTGGTTTTTTCCCTCGTTCATAGCAGCAACGTTATTAAATGGAATAGCGAACCCGAGAAGTGCTGTCCCGCAAAAGGCAGTATCGGTAGCCTGCTATCAGTATTAAATACTAAAACGGTATAATAGAAGTGCACTATACAAAAAAGTGAGCCGTGCGCACTATTTTTTTGCGCTTCGACTCACTTTTTCTTTTTTCGGGTTGTACCACAATCCCATTTTTATACAGCTATACCGCGGTTCATACCAACCGGATTTAATATTCGGTTAAATCAAGGAGAATATAATCTATACAGTTAATTATGTTTAAGGAAAAGGAGGAAATGATATGTTCCACATAATGGTCGCAGAGGACGACACAAATACCAGAAAGCTGATGTGCACGGTGCTTAAGCAAAACGGCTATGAGCCTGTACCCGCCGTTGACGGCATTGACGCACTTGATATACTTGACAGACAGCACGTAGACCTTATACTGCTTGATGTAATGATGCCGAGAATGGACGGCTACGAGTTTGTAAAAACACTCCGTGAGGGCGGTTGCAATACACCTGTACTTATGGTTACGGCAAGGGAAACCTCCGCCGATAAGATAGCCGGTTTCCGTGCCGGAACTGACGACTATATGGTGAAGCCCGTTGACGATGAGGAAATGCTCCTTCGCATATCGGCACTTCTGCGCCGCAGTAATATAGCAAACGAGCACAAGCTCCACGCAGGAGGCACGGTGCTTGATTATGACGCGCTCACAGTCACAAGCGACGGCGTTACTTATGAGCTCCCGAACAAGGAGTTTATGCTGCTGTTCAAGCTTCTGAGCTATCAGAACAAGATATTCACCCGCCGCCAGCTTATGGACGAGCTGTGGGATATGGAAACAGAAACCGATGAGCGTACCATAGACGTACACATAAACCGTCTGCGCGACAAGTTCCACGACAATCCCGATTTCGAGATCGTTACAGTCAGAGGACTGGGCTACAAGGCGGTACTGAAACAGCACTGAGCTGACGGAGAAATAAGATGCACAGAAAAATAAGCGATGAAGAAAAGCGACTGCGCTCTATAAACGCCTATGTTGTGCTGTTTGTATTCTTCATAATGGTGTCGGCGGGCGTTATCTGCGTGCTGATATTCAATATACTTGATGCGTTCGGGTTGATGAAGCATATAGAGGTGGTACCGATGCTACTGCCGTTTATTATGCTGTGCGCCTGTATAATAATCGGCAGTATACTGTCGGCTATGCTATCGGGTATACTGCTCCGTCCGCTCAACGACCTCAAGGAAGGTCTGCTTAAAGTATCAAAGGGTGACTTTACTGTACGACTTGAGGAAAACGGAAACAGCGAACTTTCGCATATACAGGAAAACTTCAACATAATGGTAAAGGAGCTTGGCAATACCGAGCTTTTCAGAAACGATTTCATCAACGACTTTTCGCATGAGTTCAAGACACCGATGGTGTCTGTTTACGGCTTCGCAAAACAGCTCAAAAAAGGCGGACTTACAAAGGAGCAGGAGCAGGAGTACATTGATATAATCATAAACGAGTCACAGCGGCTCATAAATATGTCAAGTAATATTCTTATGCTCAGCAAGCTTGAAAACCAGGAGATAATTACCGATAAGCAGGACTTTTCGCTTGACGAGGAACTGCGCAGATGCATTCTGCAATTACAGGGACAGTGGGGAGAAAAAAATCAGGAGGTTATACCGGATCTTTGCGAGATCACCTATTACGGCAACAGCGAAATGCTCAAACAGGTGTGGCTGAATGTCATCGGCAACGCTATAAAGTATACACCTGAGGGCGGTACAATTGAAGTTAAGCTTGATATCAACCCGAAGAATGAACAGGAAGTAAGAGTGCGTATCACCGATAACGGCATAGGTATGGATAAGGCTACCGCCGAACGTATTTTTGAGAAATTCTATCAGGGTGACAGCTCGCACGCGACAGGCGGAAACGGTCTTGGTCTTGCTATGGTAAAGCGTATTGTTGAGCTTTGCGGCGGCAGGATAAGGGTAAAGAGCGAGCTCGGTAAAGGCACTCAGTTCACCGTTTATCTTCCGATAGAGGACAAGGATAAGGAAGATAAGAAAAAGAAAAGTTTAAATGCGGTTAACACAGCAGGGTTAAAATAAACAATCACAGTGTTTAGTAGACTATAAAGCGGCTTTTGCCGTTTACATATAATTTTAAAGTTTTAATGAAGAGGATATTACGATGCTTCAACTGAAAAACATAACTAAAGATTATAAGGTTGGTGACGAAAAGGTCCACGCACTCAGAGGAGTAAGCATTGACTTCCGCGAGAGCGAATTCGTATCCATACTCGGTCAGTCGGGCTGCGGCAAGACGACACTGCTCAATATTATCGGCGGTCTTGACAGATATACCGACGGCGACCTTATAATAGGCGGTAAGTCAACAAAGGAGTTTAAAAACGCCGACTGGGATACCTATCGTAACCATTCAATAGGCTTTGTGTTCCAGAGCTACAACCTTATCCCGCACCAGACAGTGCTTGCAAACGTCGAGCTTGCACTGACATTATCCGGTGTATCTAAAACCGAAAGAAGACAGAGAGCAAAGGACGCGCTTATAAAGGTAGGACTTGGCGATCAGTTCAAGAAAAAGCCCAATCAGATGTCGGGCGGTCAGATGCAGAGAGTTGCCATTGCAAGAGCGCTTGTAAACGAACCCGATATACTTCTTGCAGATGAGCCGACAGGCGCTCTTGACAGTGAAACGAGCGTTCAGATAATGGAGCTTTTAAAGGAGATATCCAAAGATAAGCTTATCATTATGGTAACGCATAACCCGGAGCTTGCCGAGAAGTATTCCAACAGAATAATAAGACTGCTTGACGGTAAGGTTATAGATGATACCAACCATTATGACAGAAATGTGGTCGAGCCTATCGAAAAGAAAAAGACAGGCAAGGAAAAGAAGGTCAAAAAGCCTTCAATGTCATACTTTACCGCATTGTCGCTGAGCCTTAACAACCTGATGACCAAAAAGGGCAGAACCTTTATGACCTCATTTGCGGGAAGCATAGGCATTATCGGTATTGCGCTTATTCTGTCGATATCAAGCGGTGCACAGCTTTATATAAAATCGGTCGAGGAAGAAACCCTCGCAAGTTATCCTATTTCCATTTCGCGCAACGCTATGGATATGTCGTCTATGATGACCTCGATGATGAAGGATAACACAAGCGACGGCAACGACGACGGAAAGATCCACTCCAACAACATAATGGGCAGTATGGTAAATTCCATGCTTACTCAGCTTAAATCCAATGACTTAAAGAGCTTCAAGAAGTATCTTGAAACTGACGGCGATGAGATAAACGACTATGTCAGCGATATTATGTACGGATATTCAACACCGCTCAATGTTTTCAGGAACGACAAGGACAAGGGAATAATTCAGGTAAATCCCTCGACATTGTTTGAAGATATGGGTTTGACGAACGCAATGTACGACTCTCAGCTTATGAGCAATGTCGTAAGTTCAAGCTATGATACCTGGACGGAGCTTCTCGACAATGACAAGCTGTTGAATGAGCAGTACAAGGTTCTTGCAGGCAGAATGCCGAGCGCTTACAACGAAGTCGTTGTAATGGTGAACAAGGACAACGAGATCTCCGATTACAGCCTTTACTGCCTTGGACTTATGGACAGCGATCAGCTTATCGATGCGGTAAAGAGCGCGATGAGCAATGAGAACGAAAAGGTCGACTTCACAAGCGAGCTTAAAACTTATACCTATGACGAGCTTCTCGGACTGGAATTCAAGCTGGTAACCAATTCCGAATTCTACGAGAAAGAAAGTGATATATGGGTCGACAAGAGCGAAGATAAAATCTATATGACAAAGGTTGTCGAAGACGCAGAAACCATAAAGGTTGTCGGCATAATAAAGCCCGAAGAAAACAGCATAATGTCGTCAAACTCTTCTTCTGCTATAGGTTACACTCACGAGCTTACAGAGTATCTTGTAAACAAGGTAAATGACAGTGAGGCAGTAAAAGCTCAGAAAGACTCTCCCGACACCGATATTTTCACAGGAAAGGAATTTGCAAAGGAAGAAGACAAAAAGACACTTACAATGGAGGATATACAGGCGTATATAGCTGCATTACCGCAAGAACAGCAGGCTCAGGTCATGGCACAGCTTCAGCAGGCACAGCAGATGGGAATGACCGAACAGCAGATTGTTGATGCATTCTCACAGCAGATGAGCACCGAGTCCGACGCTACCTATGACGGAAATATGACGCTCCTCGGTGTGGCTTCACTCGATGAACCGAGCCGCATAAATATCTACCCCAAGGACTTTGACTCAAAGGAAAAGATCGAGCAGATCATAAGCGACTACAACGACAAGGTAAAGGCAGACGGCAACGAAAACCTCAAGATAGAATACACCGATCTGGTCGGACTGATGATGACCTCGGTATCTACTATAATCGATGCCATAAGCGTTATCCTTATCGCATTCGTAGCAATTTCACTTGTTGTATCGTCAATAATGATAGGTATCATCACCTACATTTCCGTTCTCGAAAGAACCAAGGAAATCGGTATACTGCGCGCCATGGGTGCAAGCAAAAGGGATATTTCACGCGTATTCAATGCCGAAACGCTCATTGTCGGCTTTGCCGCAGGTGCTATCGGTATAGGCGTAACACTGCTTCTGCTTATCCCCGCAAACGCAATCGTATACAGCCTTACAGGCATTTCAGGTATGTGTGTACTGCCGTGGCAGGGTGCAATAATACTGGTAATTATCAGTATGCTGCTCACTCTTATAGCAGGTCTTATACCATCGCACTATGCCGCTAAAAAAGACCCCGTACTGGCACTCAGAAGCGAATAATTTTGTTTTCAATAAAACGGGGTTGTGACACAACCCGAAAAAGAAAAAGTGAGCCGAAGCGCAAAAAGGTGCAATGGCTCACTTTTTTGGTATGTGGAGAAAGTCTGACTTTAGTGCGCTTCTATTATAACGTTTTGTAATTAACATTGATAGCAGGCTACCAATAGTGCTATTTGTCGGATAGCACTTCTCGGGTTCGCTATTCCATTTGATAACGTTGCTGCTATGTGCGAGGGAGACAACCCAAGGGGAGAGAGGAAGGCGCTTGAAGTGCTATACTAAAACTGGACACAAGGGGGTAGAAAAAC
>CAKSTB010000025.1 GCA_934490165.1 uncultured Ruminiclostridium sp.
TACCTTAAGTACCTCTGTTTTCGTGCCCTCTCGTTTGAGTGCTTGTCTATTATATCACGCTTTTCGTGCTTTGTCAAGCATTTTTTTGTTTTTTTACCTTCATTTTTAAGAATTATTTTGTTTTTGTTTTTATTTTTACCGCCTTTTATGTATGTTGTATTTTTTTCGTTTTTTCTATCAATATATAGTGCTCTTTTTTCATTATATAAATTGTTGCCTTGCACCGTTTAAAGGATAAATGCTTAGCTTACGTTTCGATTTTCGTGCCGTTTGTATATTTTTCTCTGTTTTGCAGATACTTTTTTCAAATGCAATAAATGAAAGGAAGTTTCTTATGCAATACATCAAAGACTTAAACCCATTTTATAAATTGATGTCGGTCACTATAGTGCTGTTTCTGATATGCGGTCTGATCACTTCCGTATCTCATACGGAAGATGCTGTAGTTGCCTATTCTCAAAAAGGCTCTCAGGGTTCAGAAGTTGAAGCTGTGCAGCAGACGTTAAAGGATCGCGGACTTTTCAATGCTGAAGTCACAGGCTATTTTGGCGAAAAGACGGAAGAAGCTATACTGCGTTTTCAAAAACAGCAGGGCTTATCACAGACCGGTGTTGCAGATCAGGCAACACTTAAACGCCTCGGTATAACTATCGGCTCTATTCCTCCCGCCACAGAAGCCAATATCAATCTTCTGGCGCGTATAATTTCAGCCGAGGGACGCGGTGAACCTTATATAGGTCAGGTGGCAATCGGTGCTGTAATAATGAACAGAATAGAGCATCCGTCTTTTCCCGATACGCTAGCCGGGATAATCTATGAAAACGGTGCTTTCACAGCACTCGTCGACGGTCAATTTAATGAGCCTATAGCCGATTCCGCATATGATGCCGCGCGTGACGCTTTATCCGGCTGGGATCCCACAGGCGGTTGTATATACTATTATAACCCTAAGAAAACGAGCAACCAATTTATGATGAGCCGTCCGGTTCAGAAAGTAATCGGCGATCACTACTTCTGCACATAATATTAAAGGAGAAGCGCTTGCCTCTCCTTTACATATTGTATATTAGTTTTGCTGTTTTACTGCGTGTTTACAGATTTGCTTCGCCCGCAGTATTGTCTACTCTTCTGAGTGTCGTTATCATAAGTGCCAGCAGGCAGCATATAACCGCAAGTATTACCGTTACTACAGTACTCAGCACAAAATTGTTCATATCTGCGTCTTCATATGAACCCATCAGCAGTGTCTGTAATGAAAACGGGTTATAACGGTCTATATCCAGCGATTGTAACAGTATAGGTATGATCGTAGAACCGCCGTACACTATTATTACAGATATTCCGGGGCGACCTGTTGACAGTCCGACAAGAAAATACAGTGCGATCATAAACAACATATAAATTGCCGCACATAGTGATGAAAACATAATGTCATTTATACTTAACTCATTGTTGTACATCAGGTTACTTATACAGCCTGTAATTATCCCGCCGAGGAACGATAATACTCCTATCACTAAAGGATACACTATAAACTTAGGCAGGACATATCCGGCAGGAGTAAGTCCCGCGCAGTTAGGTATTATAACTGAACGTTTCTTCTGTTCCCCGCCTGCCGTTGCCATGAGCAGCAGAGATATTATCAAAAATCCTGTTGAAGTAATTGAGCTAACTCCGGTTTTAAATCCGACAGCCGCCATACTTCCGCCGTACATAGCTTCCAGTGAGCTCATCATGCCGTTGATTGAATCTACCGCACCTGTCACCTGATCCTGTGCCTCTCCGCCGATCTGCTGTCCCATATCCGCTATCTGACCCGCCATCATCTCCATTGACTTGTACATCAACGGGTACATCAAGGAAATCCCTATTATAGTAATAATAACCCCAATCAGTCTGAAACCGCGGCTGAACAGCATAAACTCTTTTTTTATTCCGGTTTTAATCATATTTCTTTCCTTTCTCAGCCTATTGTTTCCATATAGATCTGTTCAAGCGTCTTGTTTTCTATTACGAAAAGCGATAACGTAAGTCCCGCAGCATTTATCTCGTTCAATACCTGCTGTGCTTTTACCTGTTCATTCTCATCATAATCAAGAGGAATTTCAAATATTGCTCTCTGCCTGTCAAAATAGAACTGTCCGCCTGTGCACTTGTTTATCGGTTGAACTGCTGCGCCCGGATCTCCGAATATTCCCATTACTATTTTCTTTCCGGTTCTTGCAAACTGACTTTTTATTTCAGATATAGTGCCTTCAACAGCCATCCTGCCATCTCTTACTATACCTATTCTGTTTGCCGTTCTTTCAACATCTGAAAGAATATGTGTGCAAAGAATTATCGTAGTGCCCATATCAGCCAGTTGCTTTATAATATTCATCACTTCTGCTCTGCCCTGCGGATCGAGCGCGGAAGTAGGCTCGTCAAGTATAAGTAAGTCGGGATTATCAAATATAGCGGCGGCAATGCCGATACGCTGATTCATACCTCTTGAGTAACCCTTGATTCTTCTCTTACCGCCCTCAGCCATACCGACAAGGCTTATTACTTCATCAATACGCTTCTTCTTGTCACCTTTATAGTTACAGCACGCCGCAATATAATCAAGGTACTCATAGCCGTTCATATAAGTAAACATTGACGGCGTTTCCGGTAAGTATCCTACCTTGCAGTTTTCTTTGCCGAAAATGATCTCACCGCTGTCCTTCGGGATTATATTTGATACTATATTCATAGTCGTAGTTTTACCACAGCCGTTTTTGCCGAGAAATCCGTATATGTCGCCTTTGTTTACGTTCATATCAAGTCCTTTAAGAACTTCAAAAGCGCCGTAGCTTTTGTGCAGATTTTTTATATGGAGCATTTTTTTCAACCCTTTCCTCGCTTTTTAAAGCAAAGGTAAATTAAATTTACCTTTATATATAATTATAACATACTATCTAAAATTTGTCAATCAACTTCTGCTTGTGCTTCAAAGCTTACTTTTCCGTCGGAGAATCTTCCTTCTGCTGTGCAGACGTTATCTTTAACCTCAAGATAGAGATCTATTGTTTCTCCTTGTCTGCATTCATGTATGAAGTTTATCCTGACCGTCTTATAGTGTTTTTCAATAAGCTCTTGCGGCATTATGTCGCTCAAAAGCCGTAAATATACTCCGTTATTTACGTGACCGTTTGGATCTATGTCACTGTATACAAACGTATATTCTTTTACTTTCTGCGGATTTTCAGCCTTGAATTTTACTACCTTTGCGTTGATTTCATCTTCACACGGTATCTGCTCGTAAATATACTCTGACGGTCTGCATATTTTGTGGGAATGCGGATTTACAAGCGCCCACATAGTGTCAACATCACACAATACATTCCCGTCTGTATCCTTAACATCAAACCTTCGTGTGAACTGTGAGCCTTTTGTTCCACCCTCCCAGGTTGTCATATACAACTTATTATTGTATCGGGGAACTTTGTCAAAATGTATTGCCGCACGCGTAAGCAAAAATACCTGACCGTCCTGCCACATCTTCTCACGGGTTATATTCCTGCTTCTTAAATGGTTTCCGGCTAGCTCCGCACACCACGCAAGAAGAACCTGCGGTTTTATGTCATACTTTTTATCACAGTCGGCAAACTCCGGGATATACTCCACTGTAAATTTTCTGTTATCCATATTAACCTTTCATCTATTAAACGAGCCACAGATACCGGTGTACCTGTGGCTCTGTGTCTTACTTATTGTCCTTTGGAACTATTCTGTCGATACCGCCCATATATTTTCTGAGAACCTCAGGTATCTTTACACTGCCGTCGGCACAAAGATTATTTTCAAGGAATGCAATAAGCATTCTGGGAGGTGCAACAACGGTATTGTTAAGTGTATGAGCAAAGTAGTTGCCCTTTTCCTTGCTCTTAACTCTTATCTTCAGACGGCGAGCCTGAGCGTCACCGAGGTTAGAGCAGCTGCCAACTTCAAAGTACTTCTTCTGTCTGGGTGACCACGCTTCGACATCATAAGATTTAACCTTTAAGTCGGCAAGGTCGCCTGAGCAGCATTCGATAGTTCTTACCGGGATATCCATAGATCTGAACAGGTCAACTGTATTCTGCCACAGCTTATCAAACCACATAGCGCTGTCTTCAGGCTTGCAGACAACTATCATTTCCTGCTTTTCAAACTGGTGAATTCTGTAAACGCCCCTCTCTTCAATACCATGTGCGCCCTTTTCCTTACGGAAGCAGGGAGAATAGCTTGTCAGGGTATAAGGAAGCTTTTCTTCTTCATTTATTGTGTCGATGAACTTACCTATCATAGAGTGTTCGCTTGTACCGATAAGATACAGATCTTCACCCTCGATCTTGTACATCATAGCGTCCATTTCAGCAAATGACATAACGCCGGTTACTACATTGCTGCGGATCATATAAGGAGGAATGCAGTAAGTAAATCCTCTGTCAATCATAAAGTCACGTGCATAAGCAAGAACTGCGGAATGAAGTCGGGCAATATTGCCCATCAGATAGTAGAAACCGTTACCTGCTACTCTTCTGGCACTGTCAAGATCAATGCCGTTAAATCTCTCCATTATCTCTGAATGATAAGGAACTTCAAAATCCGGAACTACGGGTTCTCCGTATCTCTTTATTTCAACGTTCTCGCTGTCGTCCTTACCTATCGGTACAGAAGGATCAATGATATTAGGAATTACCATCATTCTCTTCTTAACTTCTTCACCAAGCTCTTCTTCTTTCTTCTCAAGCTCTTCAAGTTCATCAGAGAACTGCTTTACCTGTGCCTTTACCTGCTCAGCTTCATCTTTTTTACCCTGAGCCATAAGACCACCAATTTGCTTTGACAGCTTGTTTCTGTCACCACGGAGAGTATCTGCTCTGAGCTGTGCCGCTCTGAGCTCTTTATCAAGTTCTATTACTTCATTAACAAGAACGAGCTTTTCGTCCTGAAATTTTTTCTTGATATTTTCCTTTACTGCCTCGGGATTTTCTCTTAAGAATTTAATGTCTATCATTTTTATTTAGCCTTCCTTTTTTAATTATCTTTACCGGCGAGTCGATTTACTATATCGGTAAGATCTTCGTCTGAATAGAAATCTATCTGTATAGTACCCTTCTTTTTGCCGGGTACTATATTAACATTTGTTTCAAGCGCCTTTGCAAGACTTATCTCTGCCTCTACATAGAATGTTTCTTTTTTCTTTTCGGGCTTCTCAGACTTATCAATAGCCTTTACCATCCGCTCCATTTCACGAACAGAAACGTCCTTGCCCGCAGCCTTATGAGCAAGCTCAACCATATCCTTTGTTTCTTTTACACCGAGCAGAACTTTACAATGACCTGTTGAAAGCTCATTGTTAGAAACCATCTCGGCTATTATAGGTGGTAAATTAAGTAAACGCAGAGAATTTGCAATAGACGATCTTGCCTTGCCCACTACCCTTGCGACATCTTCCTGCGTCATACCGAACTTGTCCATAAGCTCTTTATAGCCGTTAGCTTCTTCAATCGGATTTAGATTTTCACGCTGTAGGTTTTCTATAAGCGCTATCTGCTGTGCCTGCAAATCCGACAGTTCTTTTATGAGCACCGGCACTTCGGTAAGGCCAGCCATTTTAGCCGCACGCCATCTTCTCTCACCCGCCACTATCTGATATGTACCGTCAGGCATTGAGCGAACAAGCAGCGGTTGAATTACACCATTCTGCCTTATTGAGTCGGCAAGCGCTTTAAGTGCTTCAATGTCGAAATTTTTTCTGGGCTGTGATTTATTAGGCTCAATATCGGTAAGCTTAAGGGTGCTTACGCCTTCTTCATCTTCATCAAAGCTGTTATCATCAAAAATGCTGTTAAAACTCTGGTTTAATACGCCTCTTTTTGCCATACACCCTCCTTAATTATTCAGCTTTTTTATTATCTCTCCGGCAAGCTTCATATAGCTTTCTGCTCCCTTTGAGCTCTTGTCATAATATATAACAGGCATTCCGTGGCTTGGTGCCTCTGAAATTTTAACATTTCGCGGTATTACCGTGTTGAATATAGATGACGGTGGGAAGTTTCTTTTTATATCCCTCATTATTTCATTTGATTGCAGAAGTCTTTTATCAAGCATAGTAAACACTATACCCATAAGTGCAAGGCTCTTGTTTGAAGTTTTCTTCACCTTCTTTACTGTTGACAAAAGCTGAGCCAGGCCCTCAAGACTGTAATGTTCACACTGCATTGGCACGATAAACTTGTCACTTGCGATAAGAGCATTTATAGCGAGTATGCCGAGTGACGGCAAACAGTCGATTATTATGATATCATAATCGTCTTTAAGCTGTATCAGTGCTTTTTTCAGCTGATGATTTCTCTGTTCTATCTGAAGCAGATGCATCTCTGCCTCAGCCAACTGAGCATTTGCAGGTATAAGACTTACATTTTTGCAGTTAGTAGCAATTACTGCTTCCTGAGGTCTTACATTAGACATTACAACATCATATGATGTGATCTTCAGATTTTTCTTTGACACGCCGTATCCGGAGGTAGCATTGCCTTGTGGATCAAAGTCTACCAAAAGAACTTTTTTACCCTTTGCACCTAGAGCGGCACTGATATTGACAGCAGACGTAGTTTTACCCACACCGCCTTTTTGGTTTACAATAGAAATTATTACTCCCATAGTACCTCCTTTAACGTCACTTTTATAATTATATCACACTACAGGAGAAAAATAAAGTCTTTTTGCAAAAAAACGTTCATAAATGTTCCATGTGGAACAAATTTATGAACGTTCTTCAATATGAACATCAATCGTGAGGAATGCGTATTATATACTCAAGATATCCGTTTTCTTCTCTTTTTTCAGAGCTGAATTCTATTCCCGACCGCTTCATCGTATCAAGAGTTCTGTTTATGTTATTTATGTATAGCCGCTTTTCTTTAAAAGTCCACCTGAATTTTTCAGGTTTATTTTCATTTGCAATCAGCCTGTCTATATATTTCTCAGTGCTGCTGACATTCAGCATATACTTGTGTATGTGTTCAACAGCCGCTTCTCTTTTATCTTCCGGCAGTCGAATCAATGCTCTTATCTGACGCTCACATAAATCGTATTGTATTGCGAGCTTCAGCACCTTATCAGATAATTTCAATATTCTAAGCTTATTTGCAATTGTGCTCTGTGCCTTACCCAGCTTTCGCGCCAGTTCTTCCTGAGTATATCCGTAATGTTTCATCAGTTTCTGTAAAGCGATTGCCTCTTCAATGCAGTTCAGATCACATCGCTGTATATTTTCTATAATCGCCAGTACCGACGACTCTTCTTCGTTTTTGTCTTCTACAATAACTCTGACTTCACTAATATTTGCTACCTTGCAGGCTCTTAACCTTCTTTCTCCCGCTATCAATTCATATCTGCCGTCAGTTTTCATTCGCACCGTAAGTGGTTGCAATAACCCATTTTCTTTAATACTCATTGCAAGATTTTCTAGCTCGATCCTGTCAAAATATTTCCGCGGCTGATTTGGATTTACATCTATTTCATTAACAGGCACTATCACTACCTGTCCATACTTTTTCTTTTCTTTAAGAAAAATACCCATTTTATCGCCCCCTAACTGAATTGTAACCTATAATATTACTTTCCGCAACTGAAAAAATCCGCCGTATCTCATTAAGATACGACGGAATACAATGTTTTATTATATTTTTATAGCGGTTTCTTCTTTATCATTGACGGATTTCTGGGGTATTTTGTCGGAGTATGACTGATTTTATTTATTACAAAAAGTCGTCTGCTGTTGCCATTTGTAATTGTATAGTCCTTAAACTCACTGGTCTTTCCGCCAAGAGTTTTTATAGCATTTACAGATTGCCCAATTTCTTCATTAACCGACTTTAAAGCAATAAACCTACCACCTACTTTCACATAAGGCATACAATATTCACTCAGCACCGGCATAGCCGCAACTGCCCTTGCCGTAGCAAAATCAAAGCATTCACGCTTTTCCTTAGCATAATCCTCAGCTCTGCCGTGCACAACTGTTGCCTTGACTCCTACAAGCTCACACGCCTTTTCAAGAAAAACACATCTCTTATTAAGCGCTTCAAGCATTGTACATTTCAAGTCATGTCTTACTATCATAAGCGGTATTGAAGGAAAGCCCGCACCTGTTCCAACGTCAATAAAGCTGCTGTTTTCTTCTATATCTATCATACTAAACGGCAGAACACTATCTATAAAGTGTTTAACAACAACTTCTTCAAAATCGGTTATAGCAGTCAGATTGACATTTTTGTTGTACTCAACCAGGAACTCATATAGCTTTACGAACTTTTCAGCCTGCTCAGTCGACAGCTTTATATCGCATTTATTAAATTCATTCAGGATAAATTCAATTTTCTCCATGTTTTCTCCCTGACAGCCATATCAACAGTACAGACACATCGGCAGGATTTACACCCGAAATTCTGCCCGCCTGTCCGATATTCAGCGGCTTATACTTATTTAGCTTCTCCTGAGCCTCTAATCTCAGTCCCGATATAATCTTATAATCAATATCCGTAGGTAGCTTTTTCTCTTCAAGACGTTTCATTTGCTCAATTTTTTCAGTTTGCGTCTTTATATATCCCTCATACTTCACATTGATTTCAAGCTTATCTATTATATCATGCTCAAGCTTCGGTGCATTTTCATCAAACCTTACCAGATCTCTATAATCGATCTGAGGACGTTTTAACAGCTCAATAAACTTGACACCCTGCGTAATCGGCGATGTACCTTTACTTTCAAGCATACTGTTAAGTTCTTCACTTGGATAAACTGTAGCTTTCTTTATTCTCTCAGTTTCTTTTTCAAGCGTTTCTTTTCTATCAAGGAATTTCTGATAGCGTTCATCTGAAACAAGCCCGAATTTGTGACCTACCGGTATAAGTCTTTCATTGGCATTATCCTGTCTTAACAAAAGACGGTACTCACTTCTGCTAGTCATCATTCTGTACGGCTCAACACAACCTTTAGTAACAAGATCATCTATCAGAGTACCGATAAACGAAGTTGTCCTGTCAGGTATATACTGCTCTTTACCCTTTATCTTCATAGCGGCATTCATACCTGCAATAACGCCCTGCGCGGCGGCTTCCTCATATCCACTGGTACAGTTGAACTGTCCCGCACCGAAAAGTCCGTATATCTTTTTAAATTCAAGAGTAGGATAAAGCTCCAGCGGATCACAGCAATCATACTCTATTGCATAAGCCGGGCGCATTATCTCAACGTGTTCAAGACCTTTTATAGTCCTGAGAAACTTTATCTGTACATCTTCAGGCAGTGAGCTCGACATACCCTGGAGATAATACTCATCTGTATCAAGTCCCATAGGCTCAACAAAGAGCTGATGCCGCGGTTTATCGGAAAATCTTACGATCTTATCCTCAATACTTGGACAATATCTTGGACCTACACCCTTTATTCTTCCCGCATAAAGCGGCGACCTATGGAGGTTATCAAGTATTATCCTGTGAGTTTCTGCATTTGTATAAGTAACATAGCACTTGACCTTATTTTCAAGCTTGAATGTGTTATCAAAACAGAACGGAGTGATATACTCGTCACCCTCCTGCTCTTCCATAACAGAAAAGTCAATTGATCTCTTATGAACTCGTGCAGGCGTGCCTGTCTTGAATCTTCTCATAGAAAGACCAAGCTTTCTTAAACTGTCAGTCAGCTGTAAAGCCGCCGAAACATTATCCGGACCACTTTGATAATTCAGCTCACCGATATGTATCTTACCTCCGAGATAAGTACCTGTAGTGATTATAACACAGCCCGCGGGATAAAAAGCACCTAGCCTTGTTTTAATACCCGTTATTTTGCCATTCTCGGCACAAACCTCAGTAACCTCGGCCTGTTTGATATCAAGGTTTTCGGTATGCTCAAGTACTGACTTCATAAAGGTATGGTATTTTACCCTGTCGCTCTGTACTCTGAGCGAATGAACAGCAGGACCTTTACCTTTATTAAGCATTCGTGACTGTATAAAAGTAGCATCAGCCGCCCTACCCATTTCACCGCCGAGCGAGTCAAGCTCTCTTACAAGCTGACCCTTTGCAGATCCGCCAATGCATGGATTACAAGGCATATTAGCTATTGCATCAAGACTGAGAGTAAAAACGGCGGTTTTACAACCAAGTCTTGCGGCGGCAAGTGCAGCTTCACAGCCGGCATGACCCGCTCCTATAACAATCACGTCGTAATAATCAAGTTCGTACATAATTAACCCCGATCATAAAAATGTTCTATGTGGAACATATATGGATTTTTTCAGAAAATCAGCCTGTCACAGAATTTCTGCCGACAGGCTGATATATTATTTTATTCTTCTTCGTTTATTTCAGGCTCGTCTTCAATAACTTCAGCTTCTGCCTCAGCTTCAGCCGCTGCTATCTCTTCTTCACTTGCCTGCTCAACTTCTTCTATATCTGCTGTTTCATCGTGCTCGGTTCTTGTAAACGTTACTACTCTGTCTTCGTCCGACAGCTTCATAACTCTTACACCTAAGCCCGTTCTTCTCATTACCCTGAGATCATTAGCACGGATACGGATAATAACACCATCTGTACTGATAAGTATAACATCATCATCTGTCTGTATTGAACGTATACCGCAGACATATCCTCTGTCATCTCTTATCTTGTAGTTCTTAAGTCCGTTACCGCCTCTGTTCTGCATACGATAATCACTGAGAGCACTCAGTCTGCCGTAACCCTTATCGGTTACAGTAAGTATTCTCATATCGTCACTGTATACCTTAGCAGCACCGACAATATAATCATCATCACGCAGTCTTATCGCTCTTACACCTGCGGCAAGTCTGCCCATACTTCTTATTCTGTCCTCGCTGAAATGTATAGCCATACCAAGATGAGTAGCTACTATGATTGAGCTGTCACCCTCGGTAAGATGAGCGGCGGCAATTTCATCACCCTCAGCAAGCGTAATTGCTCTGAGTCCGTTCTTTCTGACATTTCTGAAATCATAAAGAGGTGTTCTCTTTATCTTACCGTACTTGGTAACACAAATGAAGTACTTATTCTCGGCAAAGTCGCTTGTCTTCATCATCGCCGCAATACGCTCACCCTCTGCAAGCTGCAACAGATTTACTATATTAGTTCCTCTGCTCTGCTTTGAGCCCTCAGGTATTTCATAGCACTTCAATTTATACATATTGCCATAATTTGTAATAAATAAAATATTGTCGTGCGTCGAGCTGATGAACATATCCTCAACGAAGTCCTCTTCTCTCTGCTTCATACCGGATACACCCTTACCGCCGCGCTTCTGAAGATTATATACATCTACAGGCTGACGCTTGATATAACCGATATTCGTATAAGTAAGTACGCACTCTTCTTCAGGGATAAGATCTTCAATATCAACCTCACCGCTTACAGGCTCAATAGCGGTTCTTCTTTCGTCACCGTATTTATCCTTGATAGCTGTGATCTCTTCCTTGATTATCTCCTTAACTCTCTCATCGCTTGAAAGTATATCAAGGAAGTCGTTTATCTTCTCCATAATTTCGGCAAGCTCTGAGATAACCTTGTCGCGTTCAAGACCTGTCAGCTGTCCTAATCTCATCTGTACGATAGCGTCTGCCTGCTCTTCGGAAAGTCCTATCTCGTGTTCAAAATGAACGTCCTTATAGTTCTCTCCCATAGCTCTCTGGAGAAGCTTAGCAAGGTCGTCTTCCTTAAAGCGCTCCATCAGGCGCTCCTTACCTTCCTGTACCGACTTACTGGAACGCAGTATGGAAATTACTTCATCTATATTGTCGATAGCAAGCAGGAAGCCCTGTAAGATATGAGCTCTCTCTCTTGCCTTCTTTAAATCAAATGCTGTTCTTCTTGTAATTATCTGCTTCTGAAACGCAATATAGTTATCCAGAATTTCAAGCAGTGTCAGCTGCTTAGGCTCGCCGTTCACAAGCGCGATCATTATTACGCCGACGGTATCCTGGAGCTGTGTGAATGAATACAGCTTATTAAGTACTACCTGCGCGTTTACATCTCTCTTAAGCTCATAAACGATACGCATACCGTCCTTGTCACTCTCGTCACGCAGTGCCGAAATACCCTCAATGCGTTTGTCGCGCATGAGCTGACCTGTCACTTCAAGAAGCTTTGACTTGTTTACCATATAAGGAATTTCGGTAACGATAATTCTTGTATGGTTGCCCTCTTCCACTATCTCAGCTTTACCTCTTAAGGTGATCTTGCCGCGGCCTGTATAATATGCGGAGCGTATTCCGCTGTAACCCATTATTATACCGCCTGTAGGAAAGTCAGGTCCCTTGATATACTGAAGTATCTCTTCAATACCGCATTCGGGATTTTCCATTCTTGCTACTATAGCGTCGCATACTTCATTCAGATTATGCGGAGGTATATTCGTAGCCATACCTACAGCTATACCAACAGAGCCGTTTACCAAAAGGTTCGGGAACTTTACCGGAAGAACCGTAGGCTCGTCCAGCTTATCATCATAGTTCTTGCCCCAGTCGATAGTATCTTTCTTTATATCCTTAAGAAGCTCGGACGCGATCTTTGCCATTCTCGCTTCCGTATAACGGTAAGCGGCAGGCGGGTCACCGTCTACCGAACCGAAGTTTCCGTGACCGTCGATAAGCGGATATCTCATTGAGAAATCCTGTGCAAGTCTTACCAGTGCGTCATATACCGATGCGTCACCGTGAGGGTGATATTTACCGAGAACCTCACCGACTGTGTAGGCACATTTTCTGTACGGCTTGCTTGCCGTATTGTCAGCCTCGTTCATAGTATATATTATTCTTCTGTGAACAGGCTTCATACCGTCCCTTACATCAGGCAATGCTCTTGATACCAGTACCGCCATAGAATACTGCAAAAAGCTTTCACGCATTTCCTTTTCTATGTCTACCTGTATCAGCTTTTCAGTGGCTGTACTGAATTCTTTAACGTCTTTTTCCATTCCGATTTCCTTTCCGATTTGTTATATTTCAATCAGGCTCAATCAGAGTATTGATTTTTCGGTAAATATTTCTCTCAGCTTGTCCTGCTCTTCCTTTGAAAGACAGTTTTTTGAGAAAATATAAATATTCTGTCTGTTTACAAAGAGTAAAAACATCTGTTCATTTTCCATAGCGTCTAAATAATCCGAGCCGAAATAAAGATTTGTAACTACCTCTTCCTGCTTTTCTTCCTCATGCGGTTCGTTTTTTGCGGGAGAATTTGTTTCTTCTTCGTTTTCCGTTTCATTCTCCGCTACAACAGGCTCTTCTATTACAGTAGTTATCTTTATCCTGTCACGGTAAAACTCCGCAGTGTATGTTTCCTCCGCGAGTGAGCTTATAGTCGCAATAAGCTTTTTTCTTATAAGCACCGGCTTATACCAGGTATAAAATATCATACCGAGTGACAGACCGACTAAGATATAACCGTAAATTCCGGTATAATCCCTTATCAGAAAGTCAACGCCGAGCCCCAGTGCTATAAGATATACAATTGTGTAGATCAGCGATTTCTTGAACTGATATTTCTTCTGAAACAGCTTGAAGCCCTCACCTATCTCGTCAAGGGTCATGCTGTATTTGATTTTTAGCAGTAATTCTTCCATGTTATCCTTTCGATTATCCGAGCGTCAGTATAACAACACCTGTCAGAAAGCAGATCGCAGTACATATTCCCGCTATAACGCCGTCAAATATCTTCTTTTTCTTGATAAATATCGGCACATTCACGCCTGCAACAGCACCAAGCGCAAACAGACACATCGGCAGAAATATATTCATTTCAAGCGTGCCTGTAAGCAGGCAGAAAGCCGCAAACACCCACATAAGACCGCATAAAACGATAAGACCTTTTCTTACTGTAACAAACGGTGCAAGCTCTTTTTCAAGCTCCTGCTCCTTTTCCATTCTTACCTTAGCCTCGGCCTTTTCCTTTACATCGGTTTCATACTGAGCCTTTACGCGCTCGATTTGTTCTTCCCTGCGCTGTCTTAACAGCTCTTTCTCATCGGGCTGTTCTTCGTTATTATTCAATATTTCATCATTCATAAAAGTACACCTTTGATTGAATTGTCGGAATTTCTCCCCGCCCGAAACATTATCTGATTGCTTTATATATCAAGATCCTTTGCGTATCTTGCATTCTGTTCGATAAACTCACGTCTGGGTTCTACCTTGTCGCCCATAAGTATTGAGAATATCTCGTCAGCCTTTGCGGCGTCCTCAAGATTGACCTTTATCATTGTTCTTGCGGCAGGATCCATAGTAGTTTCCCACAGCTGATCAGGATCCATCTCACCAAGACCTTTATAACGCTGAACCTCTACCTTTGCGTTACTTTCTCCTGCAAGCTCAGCAATATAGGCATCTCTCTCCTCGTCACTGAACGCATATCTTACCTTCTTTCCCTTGAATACCTTGAACAGCGGAGGCTGAGCAAGATATACATGACCCTCTTCGATAAGAGGACGCATAAAGCGGAAGAAGAACGTCAGCAAAAGTGTTCTGATATGTGAGCCGTCGACATCGGCATCGGCCATAACTACTACTCTGCCGTATCTGAGCTTTGTTATATCAAAGTCCTCGCCTATACCTGTACCGAGTGCTTTTACTACAGGCTGAAGCTTATCGTTATTGTAAACCTTGTCCGCTCTTGCCTTTTCAACGTTCAGCATCTTACCCCACAGAGGCAGTATAGCCTGGAAACGTCTGTCACGTCCCTGCTTTGCAGAACCGCCCGCAGAGTCACCCTCGACGATATATACTTCTGTCCTTGTAGGATCTGTATCCGAGCAGTCGGCAAGCTTACCGGGAAGACCTGCACCGTCCGCTACTGACTTTCTCTTAGCTTCCATAGCCTTCTTAGCCGCATCTCTTGCAGCCTGTGCATTGATACACTTCTGAGCTATCGTAGCTATTGTATCCGGATGCTCTTCAAAGTAATATGTCAGCTTTTCTACCGTTATTTTATAAACTACAGGACGTACCTCGGGGTTACCGAGCTTGCCTTTTGTCTGACCTTCAAACTCACATTCAGGAAGCTTTACCGAGATGACCGCATTGATAGCCTCTCTTATAGCTTCGCCGCTCAGCGGTACAAACTCCTTGACCTCGTCCTGCTTCTTCTTGGACTTCTTATTGTTGTTTGCCTGCTGCTCCTTATACTGCTTTACAAAGTCGTTTATAACCTTGTTCAGCGCATTCTTGAACGCGATCTCATGCGTACCGCCGTCAACCGTATGAATATTGTTGGCAAACGATCTGAATGTTTCACTGTTGAAGTCTGTATTGTACTGGAACGCGATCTCTACCGATATATTGTCAAGCAGACCCTCAATATATACAACATCGGGGTGCAGAGCCTCTGCTCCTCTCTTCTTCTGGAGCCACTCTACATAGCTTATAATGCCGCCCTCGTACTGAAGAACCTCCTGCTTGGGATTTTCTTCATCTCTCAGATCACTGAGTACGATCTTAAGTCCGCCGTTAAGAAAAGCCTGTTCTCTCAGTCTGTCAAGCAGTATATCATACTTAAATTCTGTCGTGTGGAATATTGTGTGATCTGGCTTAAAACGAACCTGTGTACCCGTCTTGTCCGTAGTACCGATGACCTTCATCTGCTCGTTATAATGACCGCCGTTTTCAAAGCGCTGGAAGTGTATCTCCTTGCCGTCATATACAGTAAGCTCAAGCCACTCGGAAAGCGCATTTACAACAGACGCACCGACGCCGTGAAGACCGCCGGATACCTTATATCCGCCGCCGCCGAATTTACCGCCAGCGTGAAGTATCGTATATACGACTGTAGCGGCGCTGATCTTCTCCTTAGGGTGGATACCGGTAGGAATACCTCGTCCGTTATCTGTTACCTCAATAACATCACCGGGAAGTATATTTACATTGATCTCAGTACAATAGCCTGCAAGCGCCTCGTCTATAGCATTATCAACTATTTCGTATACCAGGTGATGCAGACCGCTCTCACCTGTAGAGCCGATATACATACCCGGTCTTTTTCTTACCGCTTCAAGACCCTCAAGTATCTGTATATCATCTGCGCCGTAAGCGTGATCTACCTGTGTATTGTTCTCTATATCCTTTATTTCGCCGTCAATCTCAGGCTCGCTTACTTCATCTTTCTTTTCAATAATTTCTTCTGCCATGCTCTTTCCTTTCATCATTTCCGCAATTTCTCGCAATACTATATATAATTATACCACATTCTGATTTCAAAGTCAACTTTCAATTGCCGATAAAGGCATTTATAATCGGCATTTTCACGCTGTCCGGATATTGATTTATGCTTTGCAAAGTGCTATAATTTTATCAGCACCGCAAATAGCCGCGGTGCAATGAAATGAGATACGGTTAGCTTAAACAAACTGTATTGAAACGGAGTATCAGATGTCATTTGAAAAGGATATAGAAGAATTCAAAAATACACACCCAAGCAGAGAAATATCGGTAGGCGGCAGTACCTTTAATTGTATGCTTTGCGGCAATGAAAACAGCGATAAAACCCTTGTTTATCTTGTCGGCGGCACAGGTCTTCCTGTTATATGGCTAAACCACATAAAGGCGATGGAAAAGGATTATCGCATACTGACTTTAGATTATCCGATGGATATAAAAAGCCTTGAAGAGCTTGCTGATAAGGCGGCAAGGCTTGTCTTACAGCTGGAGTTTAAAAACCCGGTATACATCGGCGCTTCTCTTGGAGGCTTTATCGCTCAGCTTATAGCAAGAAAACACCCTGAAGCGGTCCACGGTATCTGCCTTTATTCTACTTGCAGTCTCTCTGCAAACAGCATAGCAGATATGAAAAAGCAGTACAAAATATACGGCTTACTGCTCTTTATGATGAAGATTCTTCCTTACAGCTGGCTTAGAAAGATGATGATCTCAATCAGCCTTAAACAGATCGGAATAGAGGACGAAGCACCGGAAGACAAGAAATATATGGAGAATCTGTTCAGGTGGGTATACAGTCAGTATACAAAAAAGTTTGATTACCATCTGACAAGCCTTATTGCGACTGTAGTAGACCTTGAGCCGTTCACAAAGGAGCGATACGACCGCCTGTGTCACAACGCACTGCTTGTGCTCCCGACTGATGATAAGGCTTTTTCTGACGAGGCAAAGAAGGATCTGAGAAATATGATGCCGTATGCAAAGATAGAAAACATCAAGGGCGGACATACTGCTACCCTTTACAAGGTGGACGGATATGTCAGCGCTACAAGAAGGTTTCTTGAAGCAATATAAACCTGATAACAAAGCCAAATATACAAAAAGAGCGGAGAAAATATCCCGCTCTTTTTTCTATATTTATGACTTTATTTCATTATCTGCAAACCGCCTTTTCAGCGTAAAAACCGACACATTTGAGATATATACATAGTCCTCGGTTACAATAAAGCTCTTTGGCATATCGTAGGAAACATAATAGATCTTACCCTGCTTCTGAAGCTTCATCAGATAGTCGTTTACGTCCTTGTTTACCGAGGTTTTTTCAATGTCAAATATACCCAGTATCTTATCGGATGGCAGTGATACATCACCGCCTATATGAATGTACATATATATCATTCCTCCGTGAAAGTGCCGTTCTCTACTTTCCAGACTTTGCCATTTTTCAGTTCTTTTACATCATTTATATTACAGCAAGTAATAAACACCTGTGAGTTCAGAATATGATTCAGGACGAAATGCTGTCTGCTGCTGTCAAGCTCGCTTAAAACATCGTCAAGTATCATTATCGGGGTTTCTTCCTTTTGCCTGATTATCTCAGCTTCTGCAAGCTTTAGTGCAAGCGCTGTGCTTCTTTGCTGTCCCTGGCTGCCGAACTCCTTGACATCGTTATTGTTGATATACAGGTTCATATCGTCACGGTGCACGCCGAGCACGGTATAACGCATTTTCAGCTCGCGCTGAAAGCTTGCGTTCAGCCGCTCCAGATACTCGTTATAAAGCCCGTTTATCTCATCGCACTTAAGCTCTGTGCTGTCAAAAATGCTTGAATAATACTGAAGCTTAAGCTCCTCGCCGCCTGAAAGCTCCTTGTAGAGCCGCGAAGCTATCGTTTCAAGCTGAGAAAAGTATTTCAGTCTGCCGTAGGTCACATTAAGTCCCTCGGCGGCTAAAACGCTGTTCCAGCTCTCTATCTGAGGACGTATTGCCGATAGATCATCGCCAAAATTGATACCAAACAGTAAATTATTCTTATTTTTTAACGCTTTGTTATAACGAGAAAGCTTCTTAAGATGGACGGGAGTCTGCATCATAGCTACGCTGTCAAGGTATTCACGTCTGCCCTCGGGTACTCCCTTGATCAGATTAAGGTGCTCCGGTATAAAGACAACGTATTTCAGCACTCCGTACAGCTCAAGTGCCGATTTTATGGCAAGTCCGTTGTATTTTATCTCTTTTTTGTTATTACCTATAGTAAATTCTATCAGATTTTCACTATCTGTATTAAAAGATGTGGTAAACCACATCTTTATAATGCACTTTTCCTTAGAATTATCCAAAGAAAAAGGAATATAAGAGCTTTGTTTTGAGGTACGGAACGACGGTCCCATACACAGAGAAATAGCCTCACAGAGATTTGTCTTGCCCTGTGCGTTGTTGCCGCAAAGGACATTTACATTCTCGTGAAAGCAAAACTCCTGCTCTCTTATATTCCTGAAATTCTTTACATAAAGCCGTTTTATCTGCATTTTACTTCATACAGCACTTGTACTGCTGTTCGTCAAGCTCGATCGTATCGCCGTCTACTATCTTCTTGCCACGCATTGTGCATATTTCTCCGTTTACCTGAACATATCCGTTCTGAATGGCGTTTTTAGCTTCACCGCCGGTTTCGCAAGCTCCGCTGAACTTGAGAAACTGCTCAAGCTTGATAAAAGGAGGTTTAACGCTGACATTTATATACATTCTAATCACTCTTTCTTGTGTATTTGAGCTCTGAAACGCCGCTCTCATCGGGAATTGTAAGCGTCAGAGTATCGCCGTCAAGCTCATACAGCATCTTGTAATACTCGTTATTTACCTTGAGGGCGATTACGTTCTTTTCTTCAATAATATAGTCGCTTTTCTGACCGTTTATCGTTATGTCCTTATCGGTTATAGTCATAGCAACTCCACCGCTGCCCTGCCAGTCACCGTAAAGAGGATTTTTATGCGAGGTTGCGGACCATATTGCAAACAGAACGCACATTCCGACTATGAGCAGTCCTAATATTACACAGAGTAATATTTTTGGGAGCTTGCTCTTTTTTCTGACAGAACGACCGTCACTGTGGCTTATGATAAAATCAACAATATCAAAGTCATCTTTTTGTTCAATATGCTGTGTACCAACATCTGTACCGGTGGTACATTCCGGTACAGTATTGGTATACACGGTTTCATTTTTTAATGTGTTATTTACAGTTTCATCCATATCTTATACCACCTTATGAAGTATCTCAGGACTGTCGCTGTCAGACGAAGATATTACTATCTCCGAGCCTTTTATACTCACGTTATAATATCTTGTTTCATTATCTGATTGTAAAGCAAGTATATTATTTTTATATGAATATCCATAAAATTCACTATATGAATTTATGTTAGAACTTATTGTAAGTGTATTTTCATCAAATATATATTTTCTCAGGCCGTCGGAGGTTTCCCACGAGCCTATAAGAAAATTTCCTGTAAGCTTTGGAATAATGATCATTGCCATAATTACCGCTGTAATTATTACAAATGCAATATATATCCATTTTCTTTGCTTTTTGAAAACTGCCATATTATCGGCGTCTTACAGGGCTTACAATAAATGTAAAGCTATCACCCTCAAGCGGAACGATTTTAAGTGCCGTATTCTGAACGAACAGGAACTTTACTCTATCGCAGTAGGTATTTTTAAGAGCGTCAAGAATGTATCTGCTGTTAAACGAAATTCTGAACTCTTCTCCGCTGTAGTCGCACTTGATCTTCTGATCGACCTTACCTATTGCGGTTTCGCAGAATACTCTCAGCGTATCTTCCTTAAAGGTGAAGTCAACGGGTGACTTTATCTTGTCAGTCAAAAGCAGAAGTGTTCTGTCAACACATTCTATAAGCTCTCTGACATTCACTGTAGCTTCAAGATTTGACGGCATACCTATGATCTTTGTATAGTCAAAGAAATCACCTTCAAGCAGGCGTGAGAAAACGGTATATTTGTCTATGCTGAAAATACCCTGATTTCTGTCTACTGAAATAGTAGCTATCTTGCTTTCATCGTCGCTGAGCAGTCTTAAAAGCTCGGACAATGTCTTTGCAGGAACTACAAAATCAAAATCTTCGTGTAAAAGGCTCTCTTTTCTTATTGCTATTCTTATGCCGTCTACGGATATTACATTCAGCTCATTGTTTTTTATTTCAAATTTTGAGCCCATAAGAACAGGCTTTGTATCTATTGTGGCTACTGCGTAAAGTGTCTGTCCTATAACGCTTTTTAAAAGAGGCTCGCTTATCTCAAAGCTCTCACCTCTTGAAAGCTCGGGGAGCAAAGGATATTCTTCGCTGTTTATTCCCATTATGGAATAGGTTATATCCTCGCATTGTAAGTTGAGCTTTAAGGGCTCATATTCGTCAAAGAATATTTCGCCGCTTGGCATTTTTCTTACAATGTCGCAGATAAGGCGGGAGTTGAGTACAAGCTCGCCGTCAGAGCTGCCGTTTACTTCTATTGTGGACTTGATTCCGAGCTCAAGGTCATAGCCGGTTACTGTCAGCATATTTTCCGTAAGGCTTAAGTGTATGCCTTCAAGGGCTGTAATTACGGATTTTGCCGATGCAGCCTTTGCTGTTGTGGTGAGGGCATCTAAAATGTCATTTTTCTGAACGCTGAATTTTATCATTGTAGTTCCTTTCATTTTATGTTGATCTGTTTCCAGTTGGAAAAGGTGTAATATCAACTTTTTGTTTACGTCTGCGTGTGCCGGAAGTTTTCACATCCGGAGTTTTCAGAGGGGGTATCGCCGCAGGCGATAAATAAATAAAATAATATTAGTTATTATGGTGGTGTCGGTGGGGGGCGTTTAATGTGTTGAATGTTATAAAAATGCGATAAAACCTAAGTGAGAGGGGGTGGTGGGCGGTTTAATGTCGGTTGGACGGGCGGTTTAATTAGTTTGAATGATTTTCAACAGTTTTAACGTAATTTCAACATTAAACATTGTCAACACAGTTTCCCGGTTTAAAAGTAATAACCTGTTGAATGATTTTTGCCGTGTAAAAAATCACCGCAGGCTGTATTCGGCGGTGAAATTTACATAAATCAGGCGTTATTTCCGAGGTTCTTTATCATATCGTCGATCATGCCTTTAAAGGACGGGTCTTTTTTAATGCTGGACTTTACCTTATTGATGGCATAGACTATTGTGGAGTGATCTCTGTTGCCGAACTCCACGCCGATATTTGAATAAGAAAGACCGGTTATCCTGTTTACAACATAGATAGCGACCTGTCTTGCGGTGCTTATCTGTGAAGAGCGCTTCTGTGAACGCATATCCTCGGAGGTAACGCTGTATATCTTTCCGACCTCTGCTATTATCTTCTCGACTGTCAGCGGTATGGGTTCGTGGTTTGACTGGATATCGCGGACTACCTGCTGAGCCATATTGAGAGTGGGGGTAGAGCCTGTTACAAGAGTCAGGGCATTTATCTTGGTGATAGCGCCTTCTAGCTGTCTTATATTTGTCTTGAGCTTGTCCGCAAGGAAGTCTACTATGGAGTCCGGAAGATTCATACCGTAGAGTTCCGCCTTGCGCTTGATTATTGCAATTCTTGTTTCGTACTCTGGCGGTGCGATATCCGCAAGTAAGCCCTGTTCAAAACGGCTGATAAGACGCTGTTCAATGCCGTTTAATTCCTTTGGGGGTCTATCTGAAGTAAAGATTATCTGCTTGTTCTGATTATAAAGGCTGTTGAACGTATGGAACAGCTCCTGCTGTGTTTCGTTCTTATTAGCCATAAACTGGATATCATCTATCAGGAGCAGATCGCAGCTGCGGTACTTCTGTTTGAACGCTTCAAGATTACTTTTTGTACGCAGATTGCTTACATAATCATCTGTAAAGGTGTCGGCTGTGGTGTATATGATATTCATCTCGGGGTGGAGCTTTTCCATTTCACTCTTGACTGCCGACAGAAGGTGCGTTTTTCCGAGTCCCGGCTCGCTGTAGATATAAAGAGGGTTATATCTTGTGCTCGGCTCTTGCACTACTGCCTTGCAGGCGGCGTATGCAAGCTTATTATTGTCACCTACTATGAATGTGTCAAAGGTATGCTGATAATTGCTCGCAAGCTCGCTGTTCTTAAGGCGGGTCTTTACGATATCATCATCGTCAAGCTCTTTCTGCAGCTCCTTCGGAGAAGAGTCGGCGTATGACTCAATGCCGTATTTTACTTTCTGCTCAACGGTAAGATCTTCCGAGCAGAGTATCTCGACCTCAACGTCAAAACCTAAAAGATCGCTGAACGCTTCTTCCATAACGGTCTTGAAGTTTGCCATTGTCATATCTTTTGAGAACTTACTCTCGACATACAGCATTACATGATTATTATTGAGCTTGAGCGGCTTTAACGGCTCGATCCATAATTTCATAGCTGTAGGAGTAAGAGTAAGTCTCTTTTTCATCTCCTGAAAAATTTCCTCAAAGGAATTGTAAAAGCTCATCATCACACCTCTGTTTTTTAAAAAACCACAATAATATCTATAAATTGTCATAAAATACATTAAAATATGTGTAAAAAAACGGCGAAAAACTGCGATTTTTCATAAAAGAATAATTAAGATTATAATACCATATTATCGGCGGGGTGTCAAGTGGGGATGTGACGTAATGAATAATGAAGAATGAAAAATGAAGAATGAAAAATTGTGGTTGCGCCGATGGCGCGAATTTTGATTTTGGATAATGCAGAGCGAGGGATAGTGCGAAGAGGAGAAGGTGATGAATGATGAATAATGAATAGTGAATAATTGTGGTGACCGCCGTTGGCGGTGGATTTAAAAAAGGGATATTGCAGAATAGACGATGTTTTTGAAAGAGGGAATAATCGAAGTAGAGAAAATTTAGTAGTGTGACGTGTTTTGGCGGTTGATTTTAAAAAATGATGGTACAAAGTAATGGTGATGCAGGAAGTTTAATAATAGTGAAAGGTTGAGGAGAGCGTTTTTAATATGCACTGTAAGCGCAACCACAATTATTAACTATTCATTATTAACTATTCACTATTCATTATTCATTTTTTTACGTTACATATAATTACAACAAAAAATAAGGGCGGTTATGCAGAAAATCTGTTGAAATTTACGGACAAATATGCTATACTATTACTGCATTTATACGTTCAGGCTGGGAGGGACTGCATGAAAAGCTACAGAGAGCGCACTTTGCGGCATGAATATAAATTTCCCGCGACTGCGGCGCAGTGCGAGGTGCTCAGGCAGAGATTTTCTGCCGTGATGAAGCCCGATGTACACGGAGATGACGGCTGTTATCGTATAACAAGCGTTTATCTTGATGATGTATATCGCTCGGCGTACAACGATAAGCTTATCGGTGCAGACACCAGAAAAAAGTACCGTATAAGGACATATAACCTGTCGGAAAAGCTGCTTCATTTTGAATGTAAGTACAAAGACAGGGATATGACCTCAAAGCGCGGCATATGGATAAGCCCCGGACAGTATCATTCTGTACTGAAGGGAGATTACTCTTTTGTATGCAGCGGCGAATATGAGGGAACTGTTCTTGAGGACGCGTCCTACAGCAATGCGCTGGCACTGCTCCGCCCGTCGGTTATAGTGGATTATAACAGGCAGGCATTTGTAAATCCGGAGGGCAATGTGAGATTTACTATTGACAGCGGCTTCAAGGTCGGGGCGTTCTCGGACGATATGCTGTCGGACAGCGTAAGATATCTGCCTGTTGAGGATTTTACGGCGGTAGTAGAGATAAAGTATGACGACTATCTGCCGTCTTATCTTGAAGAGCTGCTTACAGGAGTGAAGCTCAGGCAGGAATCGGTATCAAAATTTTTACTATGCCATGACAAGCTGACAAGCCTTAATATGCGGACTTAAATTCCGCCATGGAAAACCGATCGGAGGAAAAATAAAAATGTTACAGCATCTGACCGCACTTGCGGAAAGCACGGGGGACGATCTTCTCTCCCTTATAGGACAGAGTTTTGATATCACGGCGCAGCTTGAAAGCTTATCACTGCCGAGAATACTGCTCGCACTGCTTACGGCTACACTCTGCGGAGCGATAATTTATCTGGTTTATCGTATGTTCTACAGAGGAGTTGTCTACAGCGACAATTTCAATATACTTGTACTGCTTATTACGGTAGTTACCGCATTTATCATAATGACTATCAGTGCAAACCTTGTACTGTCGCTCGGTATGGTCGGCGCGTTGTCTATTGTGCGATTCCGCTCGGCGATAAAAGACCCGCTTGATGTTGGATTTTTATTCTGGGGTGTCGGTGCGGGTATCACTGCCGGCGCGGGACTTTACTTTGTGGCTGTCATAGGCACGGTATTTGTTGCGGCTCTGTACATAATTCTTACTATGTTGAAGAAAGAGCGCCGTTGTTATCTGCTTGTTGTACGCTACGGCACGGACGCAGAGAGCAATGTTAATGCTCTTCTCGGAACGCTCAAGTACAAGCTCAAGAACAAGACGCAGATAAACGACCGTGTTGAACTGACTATTGAGATAAAGACTGTTAATAATGATACGACACAGCTTTCAAGATTCAAGGCTATCGACGGTGTTGACAGTGTTACGCTTCTCGAATACAACGGCGAATACATGAACTAGTGGCTGAAAGCCACGGTAAATTCGCCGTGCGGCAATGTGCCGCTTCAAATTCGCCGTTCTGACAGTTGGCGATTTGTGAGGGTTGCGTTACCGGCGGTGGTAATGGGTTACTGCGTATTTATATTTTGAACGGAAAACCGCTGTCGGTGAGGACGGCGGTTTTTTGTGTTTGTATTATAGGACAATGCGATGCACAGCCTTTCACCCTACGGAAATAGGACAGCGTGCGGTACTTTTGCGATGATGTCAGAAATAAAATAAAAATTGAAAACAATTTTCCTCTTGACAAATCGGGAATGATATGCTAAAATCGGTTTAAAGCGATATATTAAAGGCTTTGAAGGGAAAAAGTAGCCTGAAACGTGCTTTCAGAGAGTCGTTGGTCGGTGTGAAACGGCAGACGTTTTAACGGTGAAGATACACCCCTGAGCTGTCCTGCGGGAACGGTAGCTACGTTATAGCTTTTGAGGTTCGTGTGAAATGGTCTAAACGCACGGATAAACTGAGGTGGTACCGCGATAATTCGCCCTCTGTGCATTTTTGCACGGAGGGTTTTTTTAATGCCGCCCGGGAAAAAATAAGACCGAAATTTATTTTTTGGAGGTCGAAAGACAATGAGCATGGATCTACTGGTACGTCTGCCCGATCCGGACGAGATCAAGAAAAAGTATCCTGCAAGCGAGAAGGTAAAGCAGATCAAGGCACAGCGCGACAAGGAAATAGCCGATGTGTTCACGGGAAAGAGCGACAGGTTTCTGCTGATAATAGGACCTTGCTCTGCCGACAAGGAAGAGCCGGTTATTGACTATATATCAAGGCTTGTGCCCGTGCAGGAGCAGGTAAAGGAAAAAATTCTTATCATACCGAGAATATATACGAATAAGCCGCGTACCACGGGCGAGGGATATAAGGGTATGATACATCAGCCCGATCCGACAAAGCATGAGGATATGCTTGAGGGACTTATCAAGGTAAGACAGCTTCATCTTCACGCTATCGAGCAGACAGGCTTTACCTGTGCGGACGAAATGCTGTATCCCGAAAATGACCGCTATCTGTCGGATCTGCTGTCATATGTTGCTGTCGGTGCGCGCTCGGTCGAGGATCAGCAACACAGACTTACCGCAAGCGGACTGGATATCCCTGTGGGAATGAAAAATCCCACAAGCGGAACTATGTCGGTAATGCTCAATTCTATCCGTGCGGCGCAGGCAAGCCATACTTTCATATACAGGGGCTGGGAAACGCAGACGAGCGGAAATCCGCTTGCCCACGCTATACTGAGAGGTGCTGTAAACAAGCACGGCGAAACCATACCGAATTATCACTATGAGGATCTTTCACTGCTCTATGAGCTTTACTGCAAGCAGGAGCTTCTTAACAAGGCGGTAATCGTTGATACGAACCATTCTAATTCCGGCAAGAAATATCTTGAACAGATAAGAATTGCAAACGAAATTCTGCACAGCCGCCGTCACAGCAAGGATCTTGAGGGATTTGTCAAGGGACTTATGATCGAGAGCTATATTGAGGACGGAAATCAGAGTACTGAGGACGCTGTATACGGTAAGTCGATAACCGACCCGTGTCTTGGTTGGGAAAAGACGGAGAAGTTGATTTACAGCATTGCGGAACAGCTGTAAGGCGGCGGGTCGCCGGACTGTTCCGAACTTTGATAATGTTACGGATTTTTGTTTGATAGAGGAACGGTCGGGGGTGGACGATAGTGCGGGATTGATTTAAGGTTTTCTGAAAGATTGAGATTTTGCAGAAAGTTTTGCAAAGCACTATCACTCTTGCCTCCCCTCGAAAAAGGGGAGGTGGCACGGCAAATATAAGTTTGACATTTGTCGGTACAAGGTTCAGAAAATCTGACTTTAATATTTCTGTGACATTTCCGAGCCGTGACGGAGGGGATTGTGATTGCTCAGAAGTTTTGAAGATAGTGGTGCTATCAATTTCAATCCCCACCATAGTTGGCTCGGCTTGACCGAGCAACAGAACCTCACCCTTTTTCGAGGGCGGGCATTGATGACCAAAGTTGAACGCCCAAAGTTTCGCTAGGATGCGAAACCAACAGAGCGTTCATTAAAAGGCAAGTGTGATAGTGCGATGCGAGGGATAAAGCGAGGTTGGCGAGGATTGAGAAAATGGCAATGTAGGGTGCAACGGGAGGGGCAAGCCCCTCCCCTACGGAAGATTCTATAGAATATTGCAAATGCAAAACCATATATGCACACACAGCACCGCTACTACTGAAAATCCTATATGACAGTTCAAGCTCAAAATCGTGCAAGGACACACAGACATTTGTCTAAAAAATAATAAAATCAAAATAAACCGAAAGGAAGAAGAAAAAATGACACTTTACGAAGAACTTATTGAAAGAGGGCTTATCGCTCAGGTTACGAACGAGGAAGAGATAAGCAAGATGATAAACGAGGGCAAGGCTACATTCTATATCGGCTTTGACCCGACTGCCGATTCTCTGCATGTCGGACACTTCATGGCGCTGTGTCTTATGAAGCGCTTACAGATGGCGGGCAACAAGCCTATTGCTCTGCTCGGCGGCGGTACAGGTATGATAGGCGACCCCTCGGGCAAGACCGACATGAGAAAAATGCTCACAAAGGAAGATATTGATCACAATATTGCCTGCTTCAAAAAGCAGATGAGCCGTTTTATAGATTTCTCGGACGGCAAGGCACTGCTTGTAAACAATGCGGACTGGCTGTTAAGCCTTAACTATGTGGACGTACTGCGTGAGGTGGGCGCTTGCTTCTCGGTAAACAAGATGCTGAGTGCGGAGTGCTACAAGCAGAGAATGGAAAGAGGTCTTTCGTTCCTCGAATTTAACTACATGATAATGCAGAGCTACGACTTCTACAAGCTGTACAAGGATTATGGCTGTAATATGCAGTTCGGCGGCGACGATCAGTGGAGCAATATGCTCGGCGGCACTGAGCTTATCAGAAAGAAGCTCGGTAAGGACGCACACGCTATGACTATTACTCTGCTCCTCAATTCCGAGGGTAAGAAGATGGGTAAGACCGAAAAGGGCGCTGTATGGCTTGACCCCGAAAAGACAACTCCGTTTGAATTTTTCCAGTACTGGAGAAATGTTGCGGACGCTGATGTTATGAAGTGCATAAAGATGCTCACGTTCCTGCCGCTTGAGCAGATAAGAGAGATGGAAAGCTGGGAGGGCGCACAGCTCAACAAGGCTAAGGAGATCCTCGCATATGAGCTTACAAAGCTTGTACACGGCGAAGAAGAGGCTGAAAAGGCTTTAGCCGCCGCTAAGGAGCTGTTCGGCGGTAAGGGTGTCAGCGGTGATATGCCTACTGCTGTTATGCCTGCCGAGCTTGTAAACGACGGTAAGATCGGTATACTTGATGCTCTTGTTGCGTCAAAGCTCTGCCCTTCAAAGAGAGAGGCAAGAACAAACGTAACAGGCGGCGGTATCAGCGTAAATGACGAAAAGGTGACCGACCCTGCGGCTATGATAGAGATAGGCAAATTTGCCGTGATAAAGAAGGGCAAAAAGAGCTACTGCAAGATAGTAAAGGCGTAAGGTGTGGTTACAGTAAGAAAAGCGCAGGACAAGGATATCAAGCGTGTTACGGAGTTGCTCGGTCAGGTGCTGGAGCTTCACGCCGATCTAAGACCCGACTTATTCATACACGGTACGACAAAGTACACGGAAAATCAGCTGTCGGATATATTTGCTGATGAAAGGACACCTGTATTTGTGGCTGTAGATGACAGTGACACGGTGCAGGGCTATGCGTTCTGCATATTCAAAGAGCCTGCATTCTCAACGAATATGGTCAATGTGCGGACACTGTATATAGATGATCTGTGCGTTGACAGCAACGCGAGAGGTCAGCATATCGGTACAACGCTTTTTGACTATGTGATGGAATTTGCCAAGGAAAGCGGCTGTTACACTGTGACGCTGAACGTCTGGGAGGGCAACGACAGTGCCCGTCATTTCTACGAGAAGATGGGAATGTTCGTCCGGGAAACACAAATGGAGCGGCGGGTCGCCGCTGACAATTCGCCGTTCTGACTGTTGCCGATAGGCGACAGTTACGTTACCGGCGAGTGCCTGTGGGCACCCCCTTTTAACGTTGGTTCATTTTCAGATGTAATTAAAGGATACTGCAAACTATTCAGGTTTGCGGTATTCTTTTTGTGTATGGGAAAAAATAAAGCTCATTAGCAATTACAGAAAGTAATTTGTAAGGATTTTAAATGAATGATAGTTGCCGGTTACGGTTGATAGAGGGCAGATCAAAAAGTTTGGTGAATGGTTGGAGATTGATGCGGCGGGCGGGGCAAGCAAGGCACGGATGCCTTAAATGTGTGTGCACAAAGTTTCGCAGGACGCGAAACCATACAAGCACACACAGCACCTCGCCCCTACGAAAAGAGAAGATGATAGTAACTGTAATAAATTGAATGAGCAGATAAAAAACTATATCATACTACCTTCTGATAGGAGCACTGTTTGCCCATTTGCACTAATTCTTGGCTCCCTTGTGTAAAGGGAGCTGTCACAGTGCGGCACAACATTTTCGGTATTGCTATTAATTCCAGGTTAAAGATGTGTTGATATAGAACTGAGTTTTCGGGCACTGTGACTGAGGGATTGTCAGCGGAGATGTTGGTGAAAACGGTAAGGTTCGGTGCAGGCGATCCCTCAGTCTTGACGGCAGATAAGGTTTGTGTAATTTGTACGGTGTAAGTGTCGCTGAATATAGCTGTATTTGAAGTAAACGAGTCTTGCCGCAAGCCAGCTCCCTTTGGCAAGGGAGCCGGGAATTAGTGCGGTGCGAGGGATAAAGAAAAGATTATAGTGATGGCAAAAATTATAACAATCGATGTGGCTGGCGGGGCAAGCAAGGCACGGATGCCTTAAATGTGTGTGCACAAAGTTTCGCAGGACGCGAAACCATACAAGCACAC
>CAKSTB010000026.1 GCA_934490165.1 uncultured Ruminiclostridium sp.
TTCTAAATCTGTCTAAATTTTTGTTTTTGTTGTACAAATCTTTATTTTTTCTGTCCAGTTTTTATTGACTAGTGCAACCTCGTTTTTTATTTTCATAATACCCCTTCCCCTCTTGCATTTCTTCCCCCTTTATGCTATACTTAACCTTAACCGAATATCGAAAATACGGTACGAAAGGCTTTTTGCCCGGTAGGTAATAGGGAATTTGGTGAGAATCCAAAGCAACCGTCATTACTGTGTCTGAGCTTACGCTCACAAGTCAGAATACCCCCGTGTTTTTCGGCATTGTCTCTTGGACGAGGAAGAAGTACAGCCGATCTTCAGCTAAGGCTGTACCCTTATGCTTTTTTGGCATATCCGTATGGCTTATGTTTGCTGTGCAAAAAGATCAGTTGTGCTTTCACTTTTTTAGTGAAGGCATTTTTTATTGCCGTTTTTATCTGGAGGTGGCGTTATGGCAGACGAAAAATATAACAAAGCCGTTGCTATGCTTTGCGAAAAGCATAAACAGCTCGGATATCTGCCGAAACGCTCGGACTTCTCTCCCGATGAGGTATGCTTTATCAAGCAGAAGCTCGGTCCGTGGACGCGCGCTCTTGAAGCCGCAGGGCTGAAAGAACCGCCCGCAGTATCCGCAAAGGAGAAAAGTCGCGCCAAGCGTGAACGCTCCCGACAAAGAAGAAAAGCAGCAAAACGCAGATTAGACGGTTAAGCCTCAGGGCAAAAAAGAATAAAGGAAGGTAAAACTATGACAACTGTGAAGAAATTTACAGCAAAAGTGACGGCTTTACTGTTGGCGCTCTCACTTGCGTTACTCTCAGTACCGCAGGTAAGCTTTACGGTATTTGCCGATGATGACCTCGGAAGCGTCCGTGTTATCGTAGAAAACACAACGTTTACCGAAGCGGTCGACGGTGGTGAAGCTCCCGCATGGATAGGCACCAAGGTCGACAAGTGGGTATCGCTTGATAAAAATTCAAGCGCTATGACCTGCATAAAGGACGCTATCGAAAGCTCCGGCTTTACACAGACCGGCGCTGACACAGGCTACATAACAGAAATAGCAGGTCTTGAAGCTTATGACGGCGGCGAGAAGAGCGGCTGGATGGGCACACTCAACGACTGGTTCACAAACGAGGGCTTTGGTGCTTATACCGTAGCCAACGGCAAGCTTGCAGACGGCGATGAGATCCGTATGCAGTATACTATGAGCTGGGGTACAGACCTTGATTGCGACTGGGGCGGCACGGACACATCGCTTAAAGCAATAAACAGTGATTACGGCACACTTTCCCCCGAATTCAGTGCAAAGACTTACGAATATACTCTGACTGTTCCTTTCGGCACAAAGAGTATCAATTTCCGTCCTGCCGCACTGAACAAGAATTTCAAGACAGTAAGCAAGATCGGCGATAAGACACTCAGCCTGACAAAGCCTACAGAGATAAAGGACGGCGATGTTATCACCGTTACGGTAGGCGAGGGCAAAGCCGCAAGTACATACAAGGTAACTGTAAAAGAGGGCGACAGACCTGCCGCACGTTTTGACAGCTTTGCACTTTCGGCTTTCTCACTTGACGGTTGGGACAATGATGCTTTCGACCCCGAAAAGCTCGAATATGATATCAAAATAAAGTCTTACAGCACATCATCTTTCTATATCAACAGCGGAACTAAATTCAATAGCGATCTGCTGAAGTGCTATGCAGTCTATACCGATATTAACGGCGTTGCACAGAGAAACGAGATCAAGTCCGGCAGTTTCAACAGCATTTCTAATATTCCTTTCGGCTTGACCAAGCTGATTTTAGAGCTTTGCTACATTGACGATGAGAGCATAAAGACGCAGTATGTATTCAATATAACACGTCCCTATGACTACACGGCAGAAATAGCAAGCTCAGGCGGCATTACGCTTATTCCCGGCGGCAGAGAGCTGTACGCAACAAAGTATAACGGCTTTGCAGAGGGTACGGTTTTCAGAAATGACGAAAACGGCAATGTGACCGACACGACCGGCACAAACGCAGAATGCCACAGCTACACATCTTATATTTTAGGTAACACCGACAGCGTTGCACTTACTCTTAAGGGTAAAACAGCAAACGTTCATTTCAGAGCAAAGGCTGACGGCGAATACACCGAGCTTAAAAGCGGCGAAACAACTCCCGCATATTCTTTCGGCGAGGATGGCACTGTTACGGTATCTATCGATGCGGTTTCTGACGGTGATTATCTTGTAAACAAGTTTGACGATGCAGACAAGGTGGCAAGCTACACTATAAAGCTCATAAAGGCTGACGCGTCTGTAAAGGATGTACATCTTACGGAGCTTAAGAGTGATTACGGCGATTTATACCCTGCATTTGACCCGTCACTCCTCAGCTATAATATAGTTATAGCAAATGATGCAGAATTTCCTACAGTATATTTCAAGGCAGCTGACGGTTGCACAGTTACAATAGACAGTGATGCCGCAACAGCGGGTGAAGACGGCTATTACAGCCTCGTTGCCAAGAGCGGTAACACTACAGTCACTGTATCAAACGGCACTCTTTCGGAGAGCTACACGGTAAAGGCTACAAAGAGAAGCAAGTACGCAGTACCCGACAAGGTAGTAGATTATCTTTGCATCAACAGCCAGTACACAAACATTTCCTTCGGCGTAGGTCCTGAAACAACACTCGCAGGCACAATGAAATCTTTAGGTAACTTCGGCGGTTATATCACATATTACTATGACGACCCCATTACCGACGATCCCTCGAACCCCTACGGCCTTGACTTCTACGCATACGGCAACAGTTTTGTAAGCGGCGGAAGCGCGGCTGAGAGCGGACAGGTATATGTATCCGAGGACGGCAACACCTGGTATGCACTCGCAGGAAGTGAGCATTTTGAAGATACAACGATCACCGATTATGAAGTAACATACAAGAAGACAGCTGACGGCAAGACAAGCTGGACAGACAATCAGGGCAACTCAAATGACGGCTCAAAGCAGACAGGCAGATGGGTTTCCCCCAGCGTTTATTATATGAACGATCTCGCAAAGGGCGATACTGTCACACTGAGAGGTGTTGTTATCCCCAGCGTTCAGGGTACTATACAGGGTGACAGCTCTACAGCGTCATTTGCAGGTACAACAAGATTCGGCTATGTTGATTACTTCAAGAACGGCACGATCGGTGCTAACGTAAACGCATACAGCGAAAATGCCGAGTCAAACGGCTTTGATTTAAAGTGGGCTGTAGATGAAGACGGCAACCCAGTTACATTCAAAAACGGCGTTCACTATGTAAAGGTCCAGACAGCAAGCAATATCTGGGCAGGCATATTCAACGAGAAATCGACAGAGGTTTCTTATGTTGTAAGAACTACCGCAAATGAAGAAGAAGTCGGCACGACAGCACTTCCCGGAAAAATAGTTATCACAGATAACAACGGCAAGACAATAAAGGAGATCACTCCCGATGATAACGGTGTTTACGAAATAAACACAGGCATTGAAGAGAGTGTAAGCATATCTGTTGCAGGTGCGGCAGACGATAACATTTATGTAAATAATCAGCGCATCGCCGCAGACGACAAGGCTGATATAGCGATCAGCAGTCAGTCTGAAATAAAGACTGTAAGAATTATAGTACAGAACGGCGAAAAACAGCCCGTATACGCTTACCTGAAGCTTATCCCCGATGATGTAAAGGCAGCTGAGCAGGTCGAAGAGCTTATAGACGCTATAGGCGATGTAACTCTTGACAGCTATGACGACATAACAGCGGCAAGAACAGCTTATGATAAGCTCAGCGACAACGCAAAGACGCTTGTAGGAAGCTACGAAACTTTAACAGCCGCAGAAGAAGCGCTGGCTCAGGCAGAAGCCGATGCAGTAAGCGCGGCAACAGACGCTATTGATGAGATAGGCAATGTAACAGCCGATAGCAAGGAAAAGATCGACAGCGCAAAGGACGCTTACTCCGCCGTTCCCGAGCGTTTAAGAGATAAGGTTACAAATGCAGATACTCTTGACAAGGCAATCGAAAGATTTGCTGCTATCGATGAGATAAAGCAGGCAGGCGCAAAGAGTGACGAGCATAAAGACGATGTTATTTCAAATCTCAGCGAAAACAAGATCTATCCGCTTCAGTCAATCGGCGGCGAATGGTCTGTTATCGCTCTCGCAAGAGCAGGCAAGCTTCCCGCAGACAAGGCTGATAAGTACTACAATGAGCTTTGTGACGCGGTAAAGGCTAACGGCTCAGACAGACTTTCAGACAGAAAGCCTACAGAGAATGCAAGAGCAATTATCGCTCTGTCCGCACTCGGCAAGAACTCCGCAGATGTTGCAGGCTACAATTTACTGAGCGGTCTTGACGATATGGACTATATCACATCTCAGGGTATCAATGCGGCAATATTCGCGCTTATCGCATTTGATACAACAGATTACTGCGCAAAGACACACGATGAGCTTATCGCTTATATTACCGACAATATGACAGGCAATGGCTGGGCACTCGCAGGTGATGCCGCCGATGTTGACCTTACGGCTATGGCTTTGCAGGCGCTCGCTCCCTATGCGGCAAATGAGAAGGTAAAGTCTGCTATAGACAGCGGTCTTGAGTTCCTGTCAGAGTCGCTTGACGAAAATGCAAGATATGCAAACGGCAGTGAGAGCACCTCACAGGTACTTATCGCTCTTGCCGCTCTCGGCATTGACCCTCTGACAGATTCAAGATTTATCGTTGACGGTATCACTCTTATCGATGCACTTGAAAGCTACGCTGCAGAAAGCGGCTACAGCCACGTTCTCGGCGGCGAAGAAAACTATATGGCTACCGAGCAGGCAGTTCTTGCTCTTACAGCATATGAGCTTTACAAGGACGGTTCGTCACTGTACGATATGAATGTAAAGGCAGTACCTAAGGAAAACCCTGAAACTCCCGATAAGCCTGTTAAGCCTGAAGAACCGACCGTTCCCGATGATCCCGATAAACCTGTCGAACCCGATAAGCCCGCTAAACCCGACAAACCTGTCAAACCCGATGAGCCTACTCCCGGCGACACTACAGACAAGCCTGAGAAGCCCGACGAGCCCACCCCCGGTGATTCGACAGACAAGCCCGAGAAGCCCGACGAGCCCACCCCCGGCGATTCGACAGACAAGCCCGAAAAACCTGACGAACCCGTTAAGCCAAGCGAGCCCGACAATCCTGCTGAGCCTAATGAGCCCGAAAAGCCCATCAGCCCCGACACAGGTGTTGCGCTTACAGGCGGTATGGCATTACTGTTATCAGGCGCGGCAATGATCTTATCTAAGAAAAAGCGCAAATAAATAAATTCGTAATGTAAACAACTTGTTCCGTACCTGTTTTTATGTTAAAATAGGTACGGAATAAATTTTGTTATGGAGAAAAAATGAAAGCTTTTTTTGATAAATACAAATATATACTTGCACTGGCACTTGCCCTTGTTGCCGTAGTAATTGTCGCTGTAGCTTCTGCCGTGGCAGGAAAAGATACAGCCGAAAACAGCGGCATATCATATTCATCACCCGAAAACTCATCCTTTACCGACACCGCAAGTCATATTGAAGTAACAACTCCCGAAACAAGCGTCAACTCTCAGACGCCGCCTGTAACAACCGTTACAGACAAAATTTTACAAACTACAATTCATACCACGGTACAAACCACTTTGCCGATAAATTCGCAGACCGCCACGCAAACCGACACCCACAGCACAAAGCCTGAAACTACCGTCGGCAACGCCTCGGTAACACCTGCTTCAACAACTGTAACTACCGCCCCGGCAACGCCCATACCGACAAAAGCCTCAGAGCCGACCGCAACCCCAAAGCCCGCTACAACCGTAAAAACTCCCACAACAACGCCAAAGCCGGCAACGACTGCAAAAGCTACAACTACGACCGTAAAGACTTCTGCAACTACCCCAAAGCCGATCACAACAACAATCACGACTGTCACAACCACTTCAAAAGCCGCCACGAAAGTAACCACCACCGCTAAAACCACCAAGCCTGCGACCATCGCAACCACGGTACAAACCACCACAAAAGGTACGGACAGTCAGCCGATCAAAAAGTACGACTACTCCTGCACATTTGTTATTGAATGCAAAACAATACTGAATAATAAGGACAAGCTAAGAAAAGGGCTTATAGACTACGTTCCGTCGGACGGAATTATATTCAGCGGCACAGTGGGCTTTGACAATGGAGAGAGCGTATACGACATACTCCGCCGAATATGCGATGAAAATCAAATTCAGACAGAAGCAAGCTTCACGCCCGCGTTCGGCTCATACTATGTTGAGGGTATCAATAACCTTTACGAGTTCGACTGCGGCGGCGGTTCAGGGTGGATGTACAGTGTGAACGGAGTTTTTCCGAACTACGGCTGCTCGTCATATAACCCTAAAAACAACGATAAGATAGCGTTCCGCTACACCTGTGAGCTTGGCTACGACCTGTAACACGGAGGAAAAATGGAAAGAACACACCCGATCACTGCGGCAGTCTACTTTACTGCGGTAATACTGATAACGGCAATAATACAGAGCCCTGTCTTTTCTGTGACGGCTCTTGTTTGCTCTGCGGTGTTCGCCTTTATGATAAATAGACGACTTGCCGCGAGGACACTTATAGCGGCAATTCCTGTAATTGTTGCGGCGGTAATGATAAATATGCTGTTTTCAAATGCGGGCGTTACCCCGCTCTTCAGACTGCCCGGCGGTAATAACGTAACGCTGGAAACGCTTATATTCTCACTGTTTACAGGCGCTATGGCGGCATCGCTTGTAATGTGGTTTATAAGCCTTAACAAGTGCATGACGAGCGATAAGACCGTATATCTTTTCGGCAAGATCCTGCCCTCGCTTGCTCTGCTTTTATCAATGACGCTCCGCGCCGTGCCGATGTTCGCAAGGCGGGCAAAGCAGACCGCCGCCGCTCAGCGATTTGTCGGGAACGACATTTACGAGGGTAAGCTCAAAGACCGCGTCAGAAGCGGCGTTCATGTTTTATCGATCGCGGTAACAGACACGCTCGAGCACAGTGCCTACACCGCCCGCTCGATGAAATACCGCGGCTATGGCTCTGCAAAGCGCACCGCCTACAGCATATTCAGCTTTACCCCGACCGATATTGTAATCACAGCGATCACAGTAACAGCGGCGGCAATTATCACGTTGCTTTATGCGGGAGGGTATGCATACTACAACTACTACCCCGCTTTCGAACTGCCGCTTACTGCGGGTAATATCATCTCTTATACCGCATGGGGCGTACTGTGCATTATACCTGTTGCGGCTGAGCTTTATTCTGAAATGAAACGGAGGGATAGAAACGAAGCTTTATAATATATCGGATTTTTCATACAGATATCCCGGCTGTGACAACCCTGCGCTGAGTAGGATATCATTCAGTATAGATAAAGGCGAGTTTATCGTACTGTGCGGAAGCTCAGGCAGTGGAAAGTCAACTCTTTTAAACCTGATGAAATCGCCCGCAGAAGCGGGAAAATCAAGCGGGAACATAAGCTTTGACGGGAGCTTTGCGGGATATGTTTCGCAGTTTCCCGATGACCAGATAGTCTGCGACAAGGTGTGGCACGAGCTTGCTTTCGGTGCGGAAAGCATAGGGCTTTCACAGTCAGAGATACGCTCAAGAGTAGCGCAGACCGCCCTGTTTTTCGGTATTGAGGAGCTTCTTTACCGCGACTGTGACAAGCTCTCAGGCGGTCAGAAGCAGATGATAAACTTAGCATCGGTCATGGCTATGAAGCCCGATGTGCTTCTCCTTGACGAACCGCTGTCACAGCTCGACCCGATAGCGTCTGCACAGTTTATCTCTCTGCTTGTAAGAATAAACAAGGAGCTTGGCACTACGATAATAGTTGCCGAGCATCAGCTTGGCGGGCTGTTGTCAGCCGCGAAGCGCGCAATACTGCTCGACGGCGGTAAAATCGACTGTGACGGCAATATTGATATGCTGATAAAGCGTCTTTCCGACACCGCTCACCCTATGCTTGCAGAGATGCCTGCGGGTGTAAGAGCAACCGCTTCTGTAGCTACGGCACTGCCGCTTCTTGATGTCCCGTCTGCGCGCGACTGGTATGCTTCTTACGGCGAGCAACATAAGCTTACCGCTCCCGCAAATAATGACAGCAACACGGAAAGCGACAGCTGTATAACGATAAAAAATCTCAGCTTCGGCTACAAAAACAGCGACAGAGATATCATAAGAAATCTGTCGCTTGATATAAAACGTGGCTTGGTGACTGCAATTATGGGCGGAAACGGAGCGGGAAAATCCACGCTTTTAAACCTTATTTGCGGCACGTTGAAACCATCTGCCGGTAAGATAAGCGTAAACGGAGGCAGGCTCGGATTTCTGCCGCAAGACCCCACGCTCCTTTTCAGTAAGGAAACGCTCGCAGAAGAGCTCGGCGACAATGCCGACAAGACAGCCGAAGCGTTCGGGCTTTCGCATCTCCTCGCACGTCACCCGTTCGACTTGTCGGGCGGTGAAAGGCAGAAGGCGGCTATTGCGAAGCTCGTTTCATTCGGCGCTGATATACTGCTCCTTGACGAGCCGACAAAGGGCGCTGATGCTGAGTACAAGCATATGTTCTCCGCTCTTCTTGATAAGCTTAAGGCACTCGGAAAAACAGTGATACTTGTAAGTCATGATATGGACTTCTGTGCCGAAACCGCAGATAAGTGCGCCCTGCTCTTTGACGGACAGGTAAGCGTGTGCCTGCCGCCGTCGGAATTTTTCACCTCGTCGGCATTCTTTACTACCGACAGTGCAAAGATCGCATCGGGAATATGCGAAAATGTATACACGGTTGACAGGCTTATAAGCTCGATCGGCGGAAAAGCCGAAAAGCATAATAATGAGCCTGAAAAATTCACTGATATCACCGATAAAAGCGGTTCTGCCGCTGTCGGACAGCACGAACGCAGAGAAAAGCGCCAAAAGCTGTCAAAATTCAGAAAGGCAATGCTGATTATCGGAGGTATAGGGTTTGCGGCGGTGCTTCTTTTAAGCACCGGTATCTTTCCGTTTAATATACCGTCCGAGCCGTTCTGGCTTCAGTATGCGGTGCTGTGCGTGCCTATGATAATGCTTATAGCGGGGGCTGCACCTGAAAACACAATGGCTAAGCCGCCTGCTACTGTCAGGAAAATATCGCCCTCCGATATAACGGCGGGAATTACTACCGTTATCCTGATACCGCTTACCGTTGTGCTCGGCACATTGTTCATACCAGACAGTATGAGAAAGCATCTGCTTATCACTCTTGCAGTGCTGACAGAATGCCTTGCGGCATTTTTTATAAGCTTCGAAAAAAAGAAGCCCTCGGCTAAGGATATAACGGTGCTCAGTGTACTGTGTGCGGCGGCGGTCGCGGGCAGAGAGCTGTTTTATATGTTCCCGCAGTTCAAACCTGTGGCGGCGATAGTGATTATAAGCGGCACGGCGCTTGGAGCTCAGGCGGGCTTTCTTGTGGGTGCGGTATCAATGCTTGTATCCAATCTTCTGTTCGGGCAAGGTATGTGGACTCCGTGGCAGATGCTTGCTATGGGTCTGCTCGGATTTTTTGCGGGTATTATTTTCTCACGCAAAAGAACGACCTTTGCTCTTTGCATATACGCGTTTTTCTCGGTGCTGATCTTATACGGCGGCATAATGAATATATCAAGCGTTCTTACCTACACCACCGATATAAATCTACAGACTGTTGCCGCATATATCATCTCGGGAATACCGTTTGACCTTATCCACGCAGTTTCAACCGTAATATTTATTTTGATAATCGGAAACGCTCTTCTTAAGAAATGTTGCCGATTAAGGGCAAAATTCGGGCTTTTTCAATAAATTCGACAAAATTTATTACATTTTTTGACTATTTTCGACTTTATTTTTAATTCGTTATTGCAATACGTCTTACTTTAAATTATAATTTTATTAGCAGTATTATAATGAAAGGTGGGCGTATATGTCTTATGTACTTGAAATAACTGACGACAACGGCGAGATAAAGTACGTTTCAGCAGGTACGGCTACCGTATATTGTCCGGAATATGCTTCAAGATATGAAGATAAAAGGAGCGCCATGACGGTGGGAACAACACTTATAAAGAGCGGACGTTTCTCAAGCTTTGAGGTGCGGCAGTTAAGCTACGAGCTTTGTCTTAAAGCGTATAAAAGAAACCGTGCAAGGTCGTTTTTTCTGCCTTATCCGGATAATTTCAAATGATAGCGACCGCAGTTATAATTCATAAAAACAAGGGGGGCTATGACACAACCCGAAAAAGAAAAGTGAGTCGAAGCACAAAAAATAGTGCGCACGGCTCACTTTTTTGATATGTGGAGGAAGTTTGTTTTTAGTATAATTCTGTTATATCGTTTTAGTAATTAACATTCATAGCAGGCTACCGATACTGCTTTTTGCAGGATAGCACTTCTCGGGTTCGCTATTCCATTTGATGACGTTGCTGCTATGAACGAGGGAGACAACCCAAGGGAAGAGAGGAAGGCGCTCCAAAGGCGCTTTTCCCTCTCCCCTTAGGTTTTCTCCCTCGTGCTCCCACTTTCCTGACTCCTCATCTCTTCTGCCATAAAGGGGTGTTGGCGATAAGACACACAAACGATTGCGTTTAATAAGCCGTCATAAGCGGGTCGCTCCGCTCTGTTCGACCCGGGGGGCTGTGCAGATATCTCAGGATAGTGCGTTTTTTGGAAGTTTCGGTGACAGTGCAGTTGCACTGATACACTCACGAAATTATTAGCACCTTGTCGATATCAAAACTGTTTTCAGCGTTGTCAGCTGTATATTCTATTGTACTGCCGCATTGTTTTTATCCGCTCTACCAATTAGATAAATAACAACACGCTCCGCCAAGCACAAATTCTTGGCTCCCTTGCTAAAGGTGAGCTTCTGTTGCTGAGGCAAGCTCAGCCAACTATTGAGGGATCGCTTGCTATTAACTTTTTCGCTTCTGCCATCACCTCCGCTAACAATCTCTCAGTCACAGTGCAGTTGCTCCGATGAACTCGCGAAATTATTAACACCTTGTCAGCACGGAAACTGTTTTCAGCGTTGCCGGCACAATATTTATTGTTTTAACATTTTTATAATGTGTTGCATTGTAATTTTAATGAGGTTTTATAAACTGAGAAGCTGTGATGAAATTTTAGCATTTCGTCACAGCTTCTTTTGTTTATTTATTTTCTTCTCTCAGTCTTGCAAGTGTCCGGCAAAGAAGATCGATGTTTGCGGGTTTCGCAAGATGTGCATTCATACCTGCCCTTACCGTTTCACTGACATCTTCCGCAAAAGCGTTTGCGGTAAGTGCGATTATAAACACAGTACCTGCGTCGCTTCGCGAAAGCTGTCTTATTGCCTTAGCGGCTTCACAGCCGTTCATAACCGGCATATTCATATCCATAAGTATAAGGTCGATATCGTTTTCCTGCGACTGAGCAAACTTATCCAAAGCCTCCTTGCCGTCACACGCCTGTGTAACGCCGGAACCGCAGGTTGTGAGCATATCGTACATTATCTCACGGTTAAGCTCGTTATCGTCGACGAGCAGGATATTCATACCCCTCAGGATATCTCTTCCTACTGTCGTTTGCGGCTTTTCTGCCGATGAATGTTCCTTATCGGGCATAAGCGGCAGAGTTACCGTGAACTTTGTGCCGACACCGATCTTGCTCTCTACGCTTATAGTACCGTTTTTCTGAGATACAAGGCTCTTTACTATCGCAAGACCAAGTCCTGTGCTGTTATGGCTTCCCGCGCCGAACTGCGAGCCGCGGCTATACGGATCAAACAGCTTAGGCAGGAATTTTTCCGAAATGCCTATTCCGGTATCCTCCACCGTGAATATATAATTACTGCTGTTTTCGCCAGCCTGCCTTGCGGTCACTGTTATGGTATCATCACGGTTAGTATATTTCAACGCATTGCCGACAAGGTTTATAAGTATCTGTGAAAGCTTCAGCGGGTCGCCTATTACCTTGCTGTTTTCAACAGCGATATCAAGTACAAATTTCTTTTCTTCGTTCTTTGCACGCTCGGCTATGGGCTGCATCATTGAACGTATTTCACTCTCAAGGTCAAAGTACTTCTTCTCGATCGGTGACTGACCCTGCTCAAGACGCGATACCTCAAGTATATTATTAACAAGCTCCAGCATACGCCGTCCGGTAATATCGGTTTTTCTGTAATAATCAAGTCGCTTTTCCTCAGGACACGCAGGGTCGGCGGCAAGCTCGTTCATTCCGAGTATTATATTTATCGGCGTTCTCAGCTCGTGGCTCATAGACGCAAAGAACTGCTCCTGCGAGCGCTTGCTGTCCTCTGCCTCCTTGAGTGCTCCCTCAAGCAGCTTTATATGCTGCTGCTGACGTTTCTTTTCCTCATCTATGACATGGAACGCTATAACCGCCTTTTTACTGTTCACATCGTCATCAAGGAACAGATTTACCGTCATCCACTTCTTTACGCCATCGATCTCTCTTACAAAGCTGCCGCCGTAGTTTTCGGTGCGCCTTTCAACATTTTCCCTTACCTTATCAAGCGAAAACGCACAACGCATCTCATGTGCCGTATCATCGTCCATAAACGAGCAGACACCCGACAGAAAATCATCGTACCGACCGGTCTGCGACAGAATTTTTTTAATATCGTTCGTGCCTTTTATCATGGCGTATGCACCTTCAACGGTATCAACGCGATAAATCGCATAGAATGAGTTACACAGCGCACGGATCGTATCCGAGGCGCGGAGTGTCATTGTGGCAACCCTGCGCTCTCTCAGCCACATAAAAAGTACGATAACAAACAGTCCTGCAAACAGCACTATGTACATACTTATCATCCAGTTGAGCTGAGAGGTAAGTACCGATAGCGGCACTGTCATGACAACCGTCCAGCCGTTGTCCAGCGCAGTATAGAAGAACGCTCTCTTTTCACCCTCAAAATCGATTATATTGTCTGTGTCGCTGTGATTATTGTACATTCTCATGTACAGGTTCTGCGAATATTGATTTATAGTGTCCCTATCCACCTTGAACGGTGTTTTCGCATATACCGACTCACCATACTGGTTGAACACATAGAATGCGGCGCGCTCGGGCAGGTCGATATCCGAATGATTTGTGTCGAGGTTCTCATCGGTAAGGTCAATGATCACAGCGTTGCCTGTAACCTGATTTGCCGCTGAAACCGTAACGACATTTGATCTGTTCTTTTCGGTAAGGTATGTATTTGTAAATATCACCTCGCCGTTGCCGGCAAGTGCCATTTTATACCATTCCTGCTTTTTATAGTCATATGTATCAATGCCCTCAACATCATCAGATGCAATAAGCTTGCCATTTAAAACAACATAGCACAACTGATTTTCATCATTGGTAGACGACTTTGCCTGTCTGAAGAATGTGCGTATTACATTCAACATACGTTCCTCGGATAAGTTTGCGCTAACCATATCGTTTATCTGTATCAAGCCGAGCTCAATGATAGTCGAATACATTTTTATATTCTTCTCTTCATCGGCGGCATAACTGCGGATAAGGTTATTGCCGAGCAAGTTTGCATTGTTTAAAACTGCCGTATATGAGCCTGCTATTCCGACAAACGCAACGATAAATATAAGTGCCAGTATGGCAAGCATAAGCAATGGCATACGCTTTGCGCGTTTTTCGGTGGCCTCGTAAAATCTTTTCATAGTTCCTTTCTTCAAAAGCCGACTTTATATGCCATATATAAAGCCGGCTTTTATCTGTAAATTTATCTTTCTTCTCTGAAGTACGCTTCGCCGAGCGCCTTGGGCGGCTGATTTTCTTTCTTCTTTCTCATTGCTATGAAAATCAGCACTATAATAGTGGCGATGTAAGGGAGCATTGTTAAAAACTGTGAGGGTATCTGTATCTCCCAACCCTGCATCTTATAATTAAGTCCTCTGAGCATACCGAAAAGATATGCCGCAAAGATAGCCTTGAGCGGATTCCATGTACTGAATATGATAAGCGCTACAGCTATCCAGCCCGCACCTGCGGTAACATTATCCTGCCATGTTGTCAGGAATGCGGTAGACAGATACGCTCCGCCAAGACCACACAGAAAACCACCGAGCAGAATATTTACATACTTATGAAGAGTTACGTTGATACCCGAAGCGTCAGCCGCACCGGGGTTTTCGCCGATAGCTCTTACATAAAGTCCGAGCTTTGTCTTGTTGAGATAGAAGTATGCAAGCACCGCAACCGCAAGTCCGAGCCATACATATATATCCTGTGAGAATATAGCCTCGCCGAGTATCGGAATGTTGCTGAGAAGCGGTATTTCTATCGGACGGAAAGCCGAGCTTACAGACTGCGGTATCTGTTCGCTTGATACCCAACCGCCGATAAGACCCGAAACACCCGTGCCGAATATAGTCAGTACAAGACCTGTAACGACCTGATTACCGCGGAGCGTGACCGTAATAAACGCATAGATAAGAGCGCCTGCCGCACCCGCAGCACCTGCCGCCAGCATAGCGAGCAAGGGGTTTCCCGTAGCACACGCGACGGTAAAGCCGAGCGCCGCACCCATAAGCATCATACCCTCGACACCGAGGTTCATATGTCCGACCTTTTCACAAAGGATGCCGCCGACTATCGCAAACAGTATCGGAGTACCTGTCTGAATGGCTGTCTGTAAAAACAGACCTATCTGTTCTAAGATCTCCATTATTCAGCCTCCTTTACCGCATTGTGCTTGCGCAGTGAAATTTTATAGTTGATAAAGAACTCACACGCAAGAACGAAGAAGATTATTACACCCTGCATAATTTCCGTGATAGATGAGGGTATCTTCATTACCTGAAGCGAGCTTCCGCTCTGGAGAAGTATCGAGAACATAAACGATGCCACCACTACAACAGGAGGCTTGAGCTTTGCGAGCCATGCTGTGATGACCGCAGTAAAGCCTAGTCCCGCGGACATCGAATCGGTTATTGATCTTTCAACCGCACTTGCCTGCATAAAGCCTGCCATGCCGCAAAGTCCGCCCGAAATGAGCACAGCGATTATCATTATCTTTACTGTGTTCATACCCGCATATTTTGCGGTCGTTTCGCTCTCGCCGATTACATCTATCTGATAGCCGAGCTTTGTGTATTTAAGCAGTATTGTCATTATGGCAACAAGCACAAGCGTGATTATCCAGCCTGCGTGTATCCCTAACACATCGGGCAGGACCGCGTTTTCCGAGAAGTTAGGAACCTTTGCTGCACCGAGCGCCGCAGGGTCTTTCCACGGACCGTATTGCAGATAGCTTATAAATGCTATCGCCACATAGTTCATCATCAGCGTTACAAGCGTTTCACTCGCGCCGAATTTAGCCTTGATAACGGCGGGGATAAGCGCCCATAAGCCGCCGCAGACAAAGCCTGCTATCGCCATAAGCGGAAGAAGCAGTATAGGCGGCAGATCGGGACACATAAACGCCATAGATGCCGCACCGAATGCGCCCATATAGAACTGACCCTCAGCACCGATGTTCCAGAACTTCATTCTGAATGCTATCGCAATACCGAGCGACAGTGTAGTCAGCATTATCGTCTTGTTCATAACGTCCTTGAAACGCTTGAACGGTGTCTGTACTATCTTTCCGTATACCTGGAAGGGATCATAGCCCATTATGGCAAGAACTATGCCTATAAATATCAGCGACAGCACTATAGCGCCTATTCTTATCAGGACATCGACAAGCTTTGATGTGCCTTTTTGCCGCTTTGAAATCTGTATCATGCTCATTCGGCTTTCTCCTCTCCTTTGTTTATACGGTCGCCGACCATCATAAGACCGATATCTTCCTTTGTAACGGTCGTGGGGTCAACTATATCGATTATCTCACCGTCATGTATTACCATAAGTCTGTCGGAAATGCTCTTGAGTACGTCAAGATCCTCGCCGATGAACAGCACCGCAACGCCCTTTTTCTTCTGCTCATTGAGCATATGATATATGTTGTATGACGCGCCTATGTCAAGACCTCTTACGGGATAAGCCGTTATAAGCACCTTGGGTGACAGCCATATCTCACGTCCGAGCAGTACCTTCTGTATATTACCGCCCGAAAGCTTCTTTACCGTGTAGTTTACGGAGGGGGTGTAAATGTCAAAATCCTCTACTATCTGCTCTGCAAGCTTTTTCGCAAACTTGCTGTCGATGAACGGACCGGGGTTGTGATTGTAGGATTTCAAGATAACGTTATTGGTTACGCTCATACCCGCAACCAGACCCATACCGAGTCTGTCCTCGGGGACGAAGCTCATACTTATGCCCTTTCTTATAATCGCTCTGGGGTCAAGTCCCTTTATGCTTTCGCCGTCAAATTCTATATCGCCGTCTGTAGCCCTGTCAAGTCCCGCGATTATCTCGCACAGCTCCTTCTGACCGCTGCCTGCGATACCCGCAACACCGAGTATCTCTCCGCCGTACACGTCAAAGCTTACGTTATCCAGTACATTCACTCCGTCGGCATTTTTCTTTGTAAGCTCCTTTACCGACAGAAGCGGACGCTTTTCATAATCACAGCACTGCGGACGCTCGATCTCAAGCGTTACCGACTTTCCTACCATCATCTCGGTAAGCTGCTGAGGGGTCGTTTCGCTCGTTTTTACAGTGCCTATGCATTCACCCTTACGCAGAACGGTCACACGGTCGGAAATATCCATAACCTCCGCCATCTTATGTGTGATAATGATTATTGTACAGCCCTGCTCCTTCATTTTTCTGAGGATAGCGAACAGTGCGGTAATTTCCTGAGGAGTAAGCACCGCTGTAGGCTCATCGAGTATCAGCACATTTGCGCCTCTGTAAAAGACCTTCATTATCTCTACGGTCTGTTTTTCACTGACTGACATATTGTATATCTTCTTATCGGGGTCAACGTTCAGTCCGTATTTTTCGTTGAGCTTATTAACATGATGCGCCATACGCTTTTTTGAAGTAACGAGGTGCTTTACATGACCGAGCACTACGTTTTCAGCGGCAGTCATAACCTCGATCAGCTTGAAGTGCTGATGCACCATACCGATACCCGCCTTTATTGCGTCACCCGGCGAATTGAAATTCATCTTTTTGCCGTCTATCGTGATAGTACCGCTGTCGGGCGTATATATTCCGCTGAGCATATTTACAAGGGTACTCTTGCCCGAACCGTTCTCACCGAGCAGGGCAAGTATCTCGCCCTTGTACACGTCAACGGAAATATCCTTGTTTGCGTATACAGAGTCAAACGATTTGGTTATGTTCTCAAGTTTTATATAAGGAACTGACATATAACCTCCTGAATTTAAGCGATTTGCCTTTTTAAAGCGTCGTACCGTTACAAGCCGATACGGTGCTTTAAAAAGACAAATCGGGCAGCCGCAAAGGGCTGCTCGTATTGTCTTGATGTTTTTCGATTATGCGGGGATAGTGCCTACAACACCCTTAACGAACCAGTTCATGTTCCAGATCTCGTCATCTGTCATCTTAACGCCGTCATCAACCTTCTTATTGCCGTCCTGATCGTAAAGAGGACCTGTGAAGGGCTCAAGTGTGCCGTCAATGATAGCCTTCTGAGCTGCGTCAACCTTTTCCTGTGTGCCTTCTGCGCAGAGGTCTGTCAGCTTGTCAAGATATGTCATGTTAGCGGCAAGGCCTTCCCAGTATGCACGGCTTGTCCATGTGCCGTCAATAGCCTTCTGTACATCGTCTGTGTAGAATGTCTTCCAGTCGAAGCAAGCGGCTGTGAGGTAAGCCTTGGGAGCAGCGTCTGATGTGGGGAAGTTGTAACCGATGCAGTATGCACCCTTTTCTTCAGCGGCAACCTGAGGAGCTGTTGTATCCTGGTGCTGAGCGATTATGTCAACACCCTTGTTGAGGAGCTCAAGTGCTGCCTGCTTTTCAACAGTAGGATCATACCATGTGTCTGTGAATACTACTTCTACCTTAGCGTCGGGGTTTACAGACTGTACACCGAGTGTGAATGCGTTGATACCACGGATAACCTCGGGGATACCCTTAGCGGCAACGTAACCGATGTAGTTCTTTTCTGTCTTCATACCTGCAACGATACCTGCAAGGTAACGAGCCTGATATACCTTACCGAAGTAAGTTGACATATTGTCTTCTCTCATATAGCCTGAGCAGTGAGCAAACTTGATCTCGGGGTGCTCCTTAGCCATCTGATCTGTACCTTCCATAAAGCCGAAAGAGTTAGAGTAGATGAGGTTGCAGCCTTCGTCGATAAGTGTCTGGATAGCTTCCTTTGTGTCAGCTACAGTTTCGGGTACGTCTTCAACGTAGTAGGTCTTTACACCCATAGCCTCAACTGCAAGTCTGCCTGCATCGTGAGCCTGTGTGTAACCGCCGTCGTTGATCTTGCCGATGTAGATAAAGCCTGCTACAACATCGTTCTTTGATGTGTTGTCGCCTGTGCTTTCGGCAGAGCCGTCAGCTGTGCTCTGTGCATCGGAAGTCTTGCTCTCATCAGCGCCGCTTGTTGCAGCATTGCCTGAGCAGCCTGTGAGACCTGCTGTAAGTGCGCAGGTTGCCGCCAGTAAAATGGCGATAAGTTTCTTTTTCATGTTTTTCCTCCCTATTAAAACAGTAAAAGATATATTAACGGCACTTTGCCGCTAAATACGGTTATTTACGGCTCAGTGTCTGAAAATACAGCCGCCGTCAACGCTCATTGAGTCAACTATTGCGAGCGATTCTACTCTGATGCCCTTTGAGCGGACAAGTTCTCCGCCCTTCTGGAAGCCCTTTTCTATAACGATACCAGCGCCCGCTATCCTTGCACCCGCGCCCTTTACTATGTCGATAAGACCGAGTAAAGCACAGCCGTTTGCAAGAAAGTCGTCAATTATCAGCACGTTGTCATCGGGTGACAAAAACTTCTTGCTGACGATAACGTTATATGTACGCTTATGCGTAAAGCTTTCGATCGAGGTTGAATAAACCTCGCCGTCTATGTTTACGCTCTGCGCCTTTTTCGCAAATACAACGGGGCATCCGAAATACTGCGCGGTAATGCACGCAATACCGATACCCGACGCCTCTATAGTCAGTATCTTGTTTATACTCTTATCGGGGAACAGTCTGCGGAACTCCTTGCCGATCTCGTTGTAAAGCTCAATATCCATCTGATGATTGAGAAAGCTGTCGACCTTGAGTACGTTTCCCTCTTTTACTATACCGTCCTTGTTTATGCGATCTTCCAGTAACTGCATTTTACTTTTCCTCCGTTTATTTCAGTAATTCACGTCCCATAAGTACGCCCATTACAGACGCCATCATAAGTCCTCTTGTCCAGCCGCTCGAGTCGCCTAAGCAATGCAGTCCCTTTACGTTCGTGTTGAAATGCTCGTCCATCTTTATACGGTTGCTGTAGAATTTGAGCTCGGGTGAATATAAAAGCGTTTCACGGCTTGCAAAACCGGGAACGACCATATCCACAGCCTTTATGAAATTGATAATGTTCGTCATTGTACGGTAAGGCATAGCCGCCGTGATGTCGCCTGCGACCGCATCGGGCAGGGTGGGTCTTACGTTGGAGAAATTAAGCTCCTTGGGCCATGTACGCTTACCATCGAGGATATCTCCGTAACGCTGTACAAGAATGTGTCCGTTGCCGAGCATATTGGTAAGCTCGCCGACCTTCTTAGCATATTCTATAGGCTGGTTGAATGGTACGCTGAAATTGTGCGAGCAAAGTATAGCAAGGTTTGTGTTGTTGCTCTTAAGCTCTTTATATGAGTGACCGTTTACAACGGCTAAATTGTTATCATAGTTTTCCTGGCTTACAAATCCGCCGGGGTTCTGGCAGAATGTACGAACCTTGTTCTTAAACGGCAGAGGATAGCCGATGAGCTTTGACTCGTAAAGGACGGCGTTTATCTCCTCCATTACCTCGTTTCTGACTTCCACTCTTACGCCGATGTCAACAGTACCCGGTGTATGCTCTACATTATGCGCCTCGCAGGTCTTTTCGAGCCAGTCTGCGCCCTTACGGCCTGTTGCGACTACTATCTCGTCACCGTATACGGTTTCCTGTTCGCTGCCGTCACGGGCATTTGAAATGATAACGCCCTTACATACGCCGTCTTCTATTATAATATCCTCGCAGTTCTTGCCGAACAGCACCTCAACGCCGCTTTCGATAAGATATTTTTCTATCTTGAAATAAAGCTCGTGCGCCATTTCCGTTCCTAAGTGACGAATAGGACAGTCAACCAGCTTCAGGTTTGCGTTTATGGCTTTCTTCCTTATATCTCTTATCTTGTCGGGGTCGCTTACGCCCTCAACGTGCTTATCCGCACCGAATTCAAGATATATCTTGTCTGTGTAGTCGATGGTTTCCTGCGCAAGCTCCTCGCCGATAAGCTCGGGGAGCGTTCCGCCGACCTCGCACGACAGCGACAGCTTGCCGTCCGAGAATGCGCCTGCACCCGAAAAGCCCGTTGTGATATGACAATAGGGCTTACAGTTCATACAGTGCTTTGTTTTTGCCTTAGGACAGCTCCTTTTTTCTACCGAAGCGCCCTTTTCGATTATCAGAATTTTTTTGTCTGAGCCGTTTCTGACCATTTCAATTGCGGTGAATATTCCCGCAGGTCCCGCTCCTACAATTACTACATCGTATTTCAATTACTTTTCTCGCCTTTCCGTTTAGCAACAATACGGCGTTTTACCGCTCCTTTGCAGAAAAACGCCGAATTACACCAATATAATTATTTTGACACAATTCGAGCCTAAAGTCAATATCAAACCGACACAAAAATGAACTTTTGTGAATTATTTTTATTCCGCTTCCGGTAAAGCGGAGAATATAGTACAGTTTACGGAAGAATAAACATACTTTACCAATACAACGAACAGTTGTTCAATGCGTATATCTCTATTCTATTATCTGCAATAATTATACGGAAATTATATCCGAAGACCGACAAAAGTAATTTTTACAAAAAGCCTCTTGACAATAGTCCGAAATCGGATTATAATATCTCTCAGTCCGATTTCGGACTTAAACATTTGCCGACAAGGAGAATCAGCTTGAATAACAAAAACAACAGAAAAAAACTGTATGAATATAATAATGTACTGAAATCAATAGATGATTGCTACCGGAATATAGCAAAGCGCTACGGGTTTTCGGAAGCGGCTTTCTGGACGCTGTACACACTGCGTATGGAACCCGGCAACATAACGCAAAGCGATGTCTGCACCGTGCTGTATCAACCTAAGCAGACGGTAAACTCCGCACTGAAAAAACTCGAAAGCGAGGGGTATATAACGCTTACTCCGGCAGGTGCGCACACAAAGAATATCAGCCTTACAAAAAGCGGAACAAAGCTGTGCGAACTGACGGTAGATAAAGTGATAGAGGCGGAATGCGCCGCACTCGGCAATATGACAGATGAAGAAAGTGAGAATATGACTGCGCTTATGAAGCTGTACAGCATACTTCTTAAAAGTCAGACGGCAAAAATATAAAGATACAAAAGGAGAACAAAGGGAAAATGAGCAAGATAAAACTTTCGGATCACTTTACTGTGGGACGGCTTTTCAGGTTTGTACTGCCGTCGGTGGCTATGATGGTGTTTATATCCATATACGGCGTGGTTGACGGCTTTTTCGTATCGAATTTTGCCGGCAAGACCTCTTTCGCATCTATCAATCTTATAATGCCGTTTGTAATGATACTCGGCGGTGTCGGATTTATGGTAGGTACGGGCGGAACGGCGCTTGTTTCGCAGAAGCTCGGCGAGGGTGACGAAAAGACGGCAAAACGCTATTTCACGATGATGATAATGCTGACGGCGATACTCGGTGCGGTGCTCACAACATTCGGCCTTATCTTTACCGAAAACGTTGCGGTGTTTTTCGGTGCAACGCCCGAAATGCTGGGCGACTGTGTGCTTTACGGCAGAATAGTAATTTCCTTTACAACGGCTTTTATGCTCCAGAACGTATTCCAGAGCTTTTTTATTGCCGCTGAAAAGCCAAAGCTCGGACTTATCTCAACTATTATGGCAGGCTGTACGAATATCATACTTGACGCTGTATTTGTAGGTCTTATGGGCTTTGGCGTTGCAGGTGCGGCGTTTGCTACGGGCATCAGCGAATGCGTCGGCGGAATATTCCCTCTTATCTACTTTCTCCGTCCGAACTCAAGCATACTGCGTCTTACTAAGACAAGGCTTGAGATAAGACCGCTCCTGCGTGCCTGTGCGAACGGTTCATCGGAGCTTATGTCGAGCATTTCCTCATCGGTCGTAAGTATAATCTACAACTTCCAGCTTATGAAATATATAGGCGAAAACGGCGTTTCGACCTTTGGCGTAATGATGTATGTGCAGTTCATTTTCATAGCGATATTTGTCGGCTATTCTATCGGATGCGCGCCCGTGATAGGCTTCAATTACGGAGCGCAGAACCGTTATGAGCTGAACAATATGCTCAAAAAGAGCCTTTGCTTTGCGGCGATAGCAGGAGTTACACTTGTCGCATTGTCGGCGGTGCTTGCAAGCCCTCTCGCAAAGATATTTGTCGGCTATGACGCAGAGCTTTACGAGCAGACACGCCACGCTTTCCGGATATTCTCGCTGTGCTTTTTACTTGCAGGCTTCAATATATTCACATCATCGTTCTTCACCGCCCTCGGAAACGGCGCTATTTCAGCGGCGGTGTCGTTTATGAGAACGCTTATTTTCCAGGTTTCAAGCATCCTTATACTGCCCCTTATTTTCGGCGTTGACGGTATATGGATGGCGAATGTTGTAGCGGAATTTTTCGCTTTCCTGCTGTCAATGATGTTCCTTATCGTAAAGAGGAAGAAGTACGGATATTGGCAGAAGAATGTCGCTCCGCCTGTCGCAACCGAACAGGTGCAGACAGACGAAAATGCGGAGTGAGAGGTATAACAGGTAATATAATGCGGCGGCTCGGTAATCAAACCGAGCCGCCGATTTTGCTATTCGTTAGCTATAAAGTCACTTCTGTCCGTTCAGTCCGAACTTCTTTGTGTACTGAGCGAAATCAACATAGCAGTGATCCATATCAACGTCACCGTCAATGCCGCTGATACTGCCCTCCCACGAATACTGCCACAGGAAATATGTGCCGCTGTATGCGGGCTTATCGGTGTCAACGTGAGCTACCCAGACGGGATATTTTGAAAGTGCCGACATATCGAGATAGCTGTTTAAGAACGATGCATAGGAGTATACCACCGGTATATACCCCGCATTTGCTATTTCCTCGCAGAATGCCTCTGTCATTGAGGTCAGCGTCTGTTTTGAGTAGCCGTTTTTTATGTACCACTGGTCTTCTATGTCAAATACAACGGGATAGCTTACATCATAGCCGCGTATAAGGCTGAGTACAAACCTCGCTTCGTCCCTTGCCTCCTGCACCGTTTCGGCATAGCAGTAATGATATACTCCGACAGGTATATTATTCTGCATAGCACCTTTCATATTTTGATGGAAATATGTATCGCTCGTCATAGGATATTCATCACTTATCCTGCCACGGCTTGAACGGATCATTGCAAAGTCTATTCCCGACTTTTTCACCTTTGCCCAGTCTACCGTGTCGCCCTGCGCCCACGAAACATCAATTCCTGTCAGCGCGTCTGTCGTGTACAGCGAAATCGTTTCTACCGACATTGCGGAAGTGTCTGTCGCTCTGCGGTTATCCGTACAGCTTCCGCTGCCGCTGTTGGTGAACATACCGCCGAGCTTATATGAACAATCCGCTCCCAGCGTCATACTACCCTTATTTACCGTTTCACAGCCACTCATTATCTCAAATTTACCGTCAATATACGAAGTGCCGCCGAATGTCGTCTTGCCCGACAGGCTGATCTCGCCGTATGACGTGAATGACGAATTTATGCTGACGCTTCCGGTAAAAGCGGTCTGTGCGGTTTCGGAAAGGAGAACCGTTCCCGATGTTGTCACCGTCGATTTTCCGCCCGAAGAGAGTGTACCGTCAACGCTGAGCTGTGAGCCGCTTTCCGTTCTGAGCGTACCCATTGCTATGAGCGATGCGCCGTTATCTACAACAAGGTTTCCCGACACGTCAAGGGTCTTGCCATAGGGCACTGTGACAGACGAGCCCGCAAGCACCACCATAACGGTATTTTTGGGTATACTTATGTTGCCGCTGAGCGTTATGCTGTTTTTTATGTAATAGGTTCTTCCGGATACCGGAGCGCTCGTGCCGTCCCACGAATAAGGATCGGCGGCTGCCGCTACAGGCAGTGATACCGAGCAGAATATAAACACTGCCGATAAAACGGCGGCAATTATTCTCTTTTTGATCTTCATTTGCTTTTCCTTTCGGTCGTCCGGCTTGCCGAATGTTATGATAAAGCCGGACACTTATCCAAGATAATTATGTCATATCCGCCGCCGTTTGTCAATATTCATCTTCATATGCCGCAAAGCGACATTAAAATTTCGTCAATACGACAAGCGGCAAGGCTTTGCATTTGTGCATAGTTACAAATAAATCTGCGCACTCTGTTATTGACAGCACTATAAAAAAGGGTTATAATTTCTGTATCTGTGGGCTTTGCCCGAATAAAAAGAAACGGTACAATATATATGAATAAATATGTAAGAAATATGACGCAGGGAAGCGAGCTCAGGCACATACTTCTGTTCACACTTCCGCTGCTTGCAGGAAACCTGTTCCAGCAGTTCTATAATATAGTGGACTCGGTGATAGTCGGACGTTATCTCGGTCACGAGGCTCTGGCGGCAGTCGGAGCTACAGGCTCTATAACGTTCCTGTTCTATACCCTGTGCAACGGTCTTTCTGCGGGTGCGGGAATACTGATAGCGCAGAGCTTCGGTGCGGGAAAGCATGACGATGTTCGGCGATTTATCACGAACTCCGCTTATGCGCTCGGCTTTGTCGGACTGGGACTTACGCTGATCTCTGTCACGGCGGCACATCTTCTTTTACAGCTTCTTGATACGCCGCAGAATATTCTCGCAAGCGCCACCGACTATATGCGCACCGCCTGCGCGGGAACTATAGCCGTTGCGGGCTACAACTGGATAAACTCGGTACTGCGTGCGCTCGGCGACTCGAAAACTCCGCTGTACTTCCTTATAGTCGCAAGTATACTTAATGTCGGACTTGACCTGCTTTTCGTAATGGTGTTCGGTATGGGCGTTGTAGGTGCGGCTCTGGCAACGGTTATCGCCCAGGGCGTTTCGGCAGTCGGAAGTATACTGTTTGCGGTAAAGAAGAATGAATATTTCCGTATGGAAAAAGAGCATTTGAAACTGCGCAAGGAGCATTTTATGCGCTGTATGAAGACAGGTACGCCTATTGCACTTCAGAACGCGCTTGTTTCTGTATCGATGATCTCTCTTCAGAAAACTGCCAACTCATTCGGAGATATAGTGGTAGCCGCCTATACGGCAACAATGCGAGTCGAACAGCTGATACAGCAGCCGTTCAACTCACTCGGCACGGCGCTTTCGACCTTTGCGGGGCAGAATGTCGGTGCGGCAAAGCCCGAACGTGTAGTAAGAGGTTATCACCGCTCAATGCTGATATCAACGATTTTCGGACTTGCGATGCTCGGAATTTTCGCACTGACAAGCAGATATATAGTCGGCTTTTTCGTTACGGAAGAACAGGTTATTGACATAGGTGCAAAGGCGCTTTTACTGTCTGCGTGCTTCTATGTTCCGCTCGGATTTATCCATACGACAAGAGGACTTTTAAACGGTGCGGGCGATGTCGGATTTGCATTTCTCAACGGTCTTGCCGAGGTTATCGGAAGAATAGGCTTTGCGGCAATACTTGTAAATATCCCCGGTGTCGGAATGTGGGCGGTATGGACTACCACCTGCCTTACCTGGGTGCTGACGGCTGTAATGTGCCTTATCAGATACAAGGGCGGCAAATGGCGCAAGAAATGCCTTGTTGACCTGAATAATGCCGAGCAGACGGAGGGTACATATGTTGAGCAATAAAACGCGCTGTGAAAAAAACGATGCCGCTTTGCTCGCGCACGCAGCGGTACTGCTTGTACTGTCGCTCCTTGTAGCGGTACAGGGCATATTTGAAATAATCGACTATATGCCGCACATAATCTCGGCAAGCTGTGTAAACTGCGCCGCATATGCGGCATCGATCCCCACAACGCTTATAATGTATATATGGTTTTCAGTATCGGCGGCAGTGTACTATTACAGGAGCTCGCAGAAAATGTTTCACCTTATCCCGCTTATGTGCATTATAGGAGTTGCGCCGAGCCTTGTATACGATCTTTCGTTCATAGCGGAAAACGGATTTGTTTCAGGCGGCGAATATAACATCACCGTTTATCTCATAATGGATATGCTGCTTTTGCTTGACGCCGTCATTATGATACAGCTGGTGCGCGGTGCAATGTCAAGGTCGGCGGCTCTTCTCTGCCCGCTCGTTTATCTTATAACAGGTCTTATATACTTCTCGAGCGTTTTCGTGTTTTACGGCTCGGTCGAGGGGACTAATTTCATGGGATATTACTTCTGCAACAGTGTGGCGAATATTGTTTTCTCACTGTCGCTTTTCCGCCTTGTCAATGTGATCTATCCCAAAGAGCAATAAAAAGGAGTTAAATATGGATACAAAATACATTGCCCTTACCTTTGATGACGGACCTAATACCGTCACCACCCCGCAGGTGCTTGAAATGCTGAAAAAGCACAATGTTCCCGCAAGCTTTTTTCTTGTGGGCAACAACATAAACGAGGAGAGCGCAAAGGTAGCGCGTGAATGCTTTGAATACGGCTGTGAAATATGCAACCACAGCAGAACTCACAGCGTTATGCCTCAGCAGTCAAGTGAGGAAATAAAAGCCGAAATCGAATATACAAACGAAAAGATAAAGCAGATAACAGGCGGTGTTGCCCCTGAGTTCTTCCGTCCGCCGTATATAGCGCTGTGCGACAGTATGTATGACGATATACCGCTGACCTTTATCTGCGGAAACGGCGCGGAGGACTGGCTTGACGAAATATCCGCAGAAGAGCGCAGTAAGCGTATAATTGAGCAGGCTCAAAACGGCATGGTGATACTTCTTCACGATATGGAGGGGAACTTCCGCACTGTCCAGGCGCTTGACACGATAATCCCGGAGCTTAAAAAGCAAGGTTACACATTTGTGACGGTAAGTGATCTGTTTGCAAAGTGCGGCGTTACACCTCAGCACGGTAAAATTTATACAAATGTGCTGACGGACTGATAAACGCAGATGGAGTTACAAGGCTGTAGCTCCTGCACTCCCCTTCTCTCAATGCGGCGTTACGCATCAGCACAAAAAACTTACACAAACGTGCTGACGGATCAAAAAATGTAAATAGGGTCGCAGGGGCGATAGCCCCCGTCAGACTGTCGAAAAACCTCGTGCTTATTTAAAAATGGGGTGTCGCTTATTGCTTGCTCTGTTGGTTTTGCGTTTCTGCAAAGTCAGCTGTTTGTGCCATTGCATCGTGCAACGGCTTGATTCAGCTGACATAAGCGTCCTTGCTTATAACTTTTGGCAAGCGACCAAAGCATCCTTGCTTTGGGGCGAAGCCCCCGACAGGGACTAGGGGCGATAGCCCCCGTATTCTCCCCCTCCCACGGGGAGGGGGCAGGGGGTGGGGATAAAATATCCTTTTTGAAAATTTATATTACGCTACAGCACACAGATCAAAAATCTTCACGAAACCACTTGACAACCCGCATTCAATATGATATAATAATCACGCTGTTCTAAAGACAGCAGGTCGGTTTTCCGCTAAAGAGCTTTCGCTCACCTGCCGAGGAATGGGAAGAATACTGAATTTTCTGCCCTTTTCTGTCTTACAGAGGAGGGCATTTTTTAAAATGTTTTTCCTTTTTACGAACAGTAAATCACGAAAGGAGAAAACAATATGCCTAGTGAGAAAGTTTTACAGGTAAAGCAGAATTACGTTGCTGAACTCGCTGAAAAGCTCAAGAAGTCCGCTTGCGGTGTACTCGTTGACTACAGCGGTATCACTGTTGCCGACGACACAGTTCTGAGAAAGGAACTTCGTGAGGCAGGTATCGACTACTTTGTAGTTAAGAACACACTTTTAAAGCGTGCAGCTGAGATCGCAGGCGTTGAGGGTATCGATGATGTTCTCGAGGGAACAACAGCTCTCGCACTTGCAGAGGAAGATATCGTAACTGCACCTAAGATCCTGTTCAAGCAGGAAGAAGCAAGCAACGGCTCATTCTCGATCAAGAAGGGCTTTGTTGACGGCAAGGGCATCAGCAAGGACGAGGTTGTTGCATACGCAAAGCTTCCTACAAAGGAAACACTGCTTGCACAGCTGGTATTTATGCTTCAGTCCCCTATCCAGAAGCTTGCTATCGCTGTAAGCGAGATCGAAAAGAAGCAGTCCGAATCAGCAGAATAATTTTTGCGCGGACAGAAACGGCGGCATAAATAAAGCCGCAACACAAACAATGAAAACATATTAACGGAGGATAATTAAAATGGCTTCAGAGAAAATTTTAGCTATGATTGAAGAAGTAAAGGGCTTATCAGTATTAGAGCTCAACGAGCTCGTTAAGGCTCTCGAAGAAGAATTCGGTGTATCTGCAGCAGCAGTTTCAGTAGCAGGCCCCGCAGCAGGCGGCGCAGCAGCAGCTGAAGAAAAGACAGAATTTGACGTAGTTCTCGCATCATTCGGTGATGCTAAGATGGCTGTTATCAAGGCTGTTAAGGACGTTTGCGGTCTTGGTCTTAAGGAAGCTAAGGAGCTCGTTGAGGCTGCTCCTAAGGCTATCAAGGAAGGCGCTTCTAAGGCTGAAGCTGAGGAAATCAAGGCTAAGCTCGAAGAGGCTGGCGCTAAGGTTGAACTCAAGTAAGTTTTGCGCTGAATACGCTTTTTCAAAGAAGCTGTGACGAAATGTAAAAATTTCATCACAGCTTTTTTCGTAGAAATTTTCCACCGGCAATAAAGAAACGT
>CAKSTB010000027.1 GCA_934490165.1 uncultured Ruminiclostridium sp.
AAAACCTAAGGGGAGAGGGGAAAGCGCCTTTGGAGCGCCTTCCTCTCTCCCCTTGGGTTGTCTCCCTCAAACATAGCTGCAACGTTATCGCACAGAATAGCGAACCCGAGAAGTGCTATCCGACAAAAAGCACTATCGGTAGCTAGCTATCAATGCCGATTACTAAAACGTTATAATAGAAGTGTACTAAAGTCAGACTTTATTCACATATCAAAAAAGTGAGCCGAGCGCACTATCCGTTGCGCTTCGACTCACCTTTCCTTTTTCGGGTCGTGTCACAACCCCGATCATATCAAGAGTTGCTAATCACAAAATAATTACTTCTCTTCTTCATCAATAAGATTTGTCATACTCTTAAGACTTATCGCAAGTGTAGAAGCGTTGTGGAACAACGCCGAGGTTGTTGGCTGTATAATTCCGCCCACACCGAGCAGTATCAGCATAAGGTTGAACGATACGATAAAGCGGTAGTTGCGGTGTATTCTCTTCATAAGCTCAGAGCTTATTTTTCTGAGAGTTATCAGCATATAAAGGTCTTCCGATGATACCGTGATATCGGCTATTTCCTTTGCTATTGCCGCTCCGGTATTTATCGCGATGCCCGCATCGGCTTCTGACAGCGCGGGAGAATCGTTTACTCCGTCGCCTATCATTATGACCTTTCTGCCCTTTTCGTGCTCACGCTTTATGAAATTAGCCTTATCCTCGGGGAGAACGCCTGCGTAATACTCGTCAACGCCGACCTTGGCGGCTACTGCCCTTGCGGTCTGCTCGTTGTCGCCTGTCATCATTACTATCTTGCTTATTCCGCAGTCGCGGAGCGCATTTATAGCGTCAGCCGCTTCTGCTCTCAGCGGGTCGGATATACAGATAACCGCGGCAAGCACACCCGATATCGCAAGGTACAGGTGCGAATATTCGCCTGACAATGAAGCGAACAGCTCTTCGTCACCCTCGGGTACTACACAGCCCTCGTCTTCAAATACAAAGTGGGCACTGCCGATTATGACCTTTTTGCTTTCAACTGTACTTGATATGCCGTGTGCTACAACATATTCAACGCTCGAGTGATATTCCTCGTGGCTGAGCCCCTTTTTCTGCGCGGCGGCTACCACTGCGTTTGCCATTGAATGAGGATAATGCTCTTCAAGGCAAGCCGCAAGACGTAACATTTCGTCCGCGTCCCTGCCGCCGAAAGGAATAACCTTTTCAACTGTAGGAGCGGCATAGGTAAGAGTGCCTGTCTTGTCGAATACTATAGTATCGGCTTCGGCAACAGCTTCAAGGAACTTACCGCCCTTTACGCTTATCTTATAATTACTGCACTCACGCATAGCCGAAAGCACGGCGATAGGCATTGAGAGCTTCAGCGCACATGAGAAGTCGACCATCAGAACCGCCAGCATCTTTGTTACATTGCGCGTTAAAAGATAGGTCAGTATCGTACCGCCGAGCGTATAAGGCACAAGCCTGTCAGCAAGTCTTGAAGCCTTGTCCTCGGAAGAGGATTTCAGCTTTTCCGACTCCTCTATCATCTTCACTATGCGGTCGTATCTGCCGCCGCCCATTGCCTTGTCAACGCGGACGACACATTCGCCCTCTTCAACAACAGTACCCGCATAGACATAACTGCCCTCGCTCTTTCTGACAGGTAGAGATTCGCCTGTGATAGATGCCTGATTTACGGTAGCCTCTCCGCTTGCGACCTTGCCGTCAAGCGGTATCATATTGCCTGTGCGGACTACCACCAGATCGCCCTCATGTACATCGTTTATAGATATCAGCGTTTCGGTATTGCCTGTCTTTACCCATACGTTTTCAACGTTAAGCGACATTGCACCCGCAAGGTCGGCTACCGACTTCTTATGCGTCCAGTCCTCAAGTATCTCGCCGATATTCAGCATAAACATTACTGATGATGCTGTCTTGAAGTCCCTGCGCAGAAGCGATACGGTCACTGCGGTCGCGTCAAGTACGGCTACGGACAGCTTGCCGCTCAGAAGCGCTTTCAGTCCGTGCTTTATGTATTTCCACGACTTTATAACAGCGATAAACGCCCTTATAGGTGCGGGGATAAAGGTCTTTGATATAAACCGTGCCACTACCGTCATAACAAGCTTATCCTCAAACTCGCGGTTAAGCTTTCTTGATGTGTGGTCGGGCACTAAGTCCATCTTCCTTGCCTTTTCAAAGGCAAAGGCGGCAAGAGCCTTAAGCACTGCACTTCTGTCAGTGAATACTATGACAGCGTCACAGGTACGGTCGTATACCGCTACATCGGTTACGCCATTTACCGCACGCAGGTAGTACTCAAGCACATCGGCATTGTCGAGCGACATCTTGCCGCAGAACATATGCACACGCAGTCTGCCTTTCGACTCGTGAAGTATTTTACATTTCATTTTCGGTCATCTCCATATAAAAAGCCGACGGCAACAAAGCGTACCGCCGGCTCTCTATCAGTCTTATGCTTCTTCTGTAGCCGCTTCACAACCGCAGTCACATTCGCACTCGTCCTCGATAACAACGTTCTTAGCGTCACGCTTTTCGTTAATATCCTTAGCATCGGCGAGAATATCGCCTGCATTTTCCTTAACATTGGTAACGGTCTTCATAACCGATTCCTTAGCGCGAAGAGTCGCCGCTGTAACCTGTGCATATACCTTCTTTGCGTCCTTACTGCCAAGAAGCTTCAGTCCTACAGAGCCGAAAGCTACGCCGCCTGCGAATATACCTAATTTTACCCAGTTCATAATTTGACCTCCTTGTATTATTACTCTTTTCAGAGCCGTCTGTGTACTTTGTTCTGGCAGAAAAGCGAAAACGCAAATAAGTAAGCTTTGGCTAACTATCTTTACATAATAAAAACGGAATGACAGCGGATATTCTGCAATGCTATTCCGTAGGCGCTTTGATCTGTCTTCAGATCTTCTTACACAGATTTTACTTTTTGTTTTTATTTAGTATAACACCATACTTTTTATTTGTCAATAAGTTGTAACTTGCTAACCGTTACTGTTTTCAACGATAATTTTCGACGGTTTACGGCAGAAAATTGTGCAGATTTTATGAGCGGCTTTAAAGTCAAAAAATGTAACGGTTTCAACACCGACTCCAAGACTGTTGAACCATTCTTTAAGCACGATAATGCCTAAACTAAAACTCTGTATGTTCATAAAACGACAAGTAGTGATAGTTCTGCTTTTCAAATCGTTGCTAACCTAAATTCCATTATAATGCACAACAACATCTCAAAAGGAATGGTATGTTCAGCCAAGCACTATACTTGCCTCCCCTCGAAAAAGGGGAGGTGGCACGACTGATACAAGTTCATCGTTCTTTATCATATAAGTTCAGAAAATCTGACTTTTATATATCTCCGACATTTCCGAGCCGTGACGGAGGGGATTGTAATTGCTCAGCAGTTGTTTTACTCTTTCCTTTGATTTCTTTTATCCTCACTTAGCAACAACATTATCGCGCAGAATAGCGAACCCGAGAAGTGCTGTCCGACAAACAAAACTATCGGTAGCCTACTATCACCTATATACTGAAAACATATCAACCGCTCCAAATTCTCCGGAAATTGAGGCTTAATACTAATTTTATTACTAACCCCAAAATCATCATATAAAATACGGCATCAGCGTCTGATTGATAACCTTTATATCAAGCGGCTTCGGAATATGCGCATTCATTCCCGCCGCAAGACAATGCTCAACATCACTCGGCAGTACATTTGCGCTCATCGCTATTATAGGAATGCTTTGAGCGTCTGCTCTTTGTGTACTGCGTATAAGCTCTGTCGCCTCAAAGCCGTCAACCCCCGGCATCATAAGATCCATCAGAATAAGATCAAAATATCCCTCCGGTTTTTCTCTGAACAGCCTTACCGCCTCTTCGCCGTCTTTTGCACAAGTGATCAGCGCACCCTCATTTTCCAGCATATACTGTGCTATTTCAAGGTTAAGCTCGTTGTCCTCGGCGATAAGCACATTCTTACCTTCAAGAAAATCGCAGGGCACATCGGTCTTCTGCTCTGAGGTATCAAGGCAGAATTCAAGCGGGATATAAACCGTAAACACCGAACCCTTGCCAAGCTCGCTCCTGACCTCGATCTTTCCGCCCATAAGCTCACTGAGCTTCCGCGCTATCGGCAGTCCGAGCCCCATTCTTATCTCGGTGCCCGCGTCATTATGTTCTTTGACGAACGGCTCAAACAGATGCTCGGTAAATTCGCGGCTCATACCTATTCCGGTATCCTTTACCTCGATAATATACATAGCGTGATTGCTGTCCGTCTGCTGTTCGTGGACGAATGTTTCAACAGTTCCGCCCGGCTTGTTGAATTTTATGCTGTTCTGTATTATCTTGAACATCATACGGCGTATATGCTTTTCACTGCCGTAAACCTTGTTGTGCACTATATCGGCAGGGTGAGATATGACGTTTATTCCGAGTTGGTCGGCGAGTTGTCTTGTGACGCTTGTATATACATCATACAGCGCTTTTACCTCAATATAGTTTCTTTCAAGCTCAACATTGCCGAGCTCAAGACTGCTCATATCAAGCACATCGTCCACCAGCATTTCAAGCAGCTTTTCGGATTTTGCCGCTTTTTGGAGCGCGGTTATGACCTCGCCGTTTTCTCCCGCGGCTTTTTCCGCTATGGCTATCATTCCCTTGATGCCGTTCAGCGGAGTACGCAGGTCGTGCGACATACGCGACAAAAACTCGCTCTTTGCCCTGTTTGCCCTCTGCGCCTCAGCAAGAGCTGATTCAAGCTGTTTGCGGTGCGCGACCTCTTCTTTTATAAGGTCGTCTATACAGCGTATACCTATTACCGCCTTATTGTCAAAAGGCTCTGAGCAGGCAACGAACGTCATCTCGTAATTAACAAGCCCGTTTGCGACAGACTTAGCTCTGTAGCGGACAGAATATTTCGGTCTGTTGCAAAGATTCTTTTTGATCGTGTCAAAGTCGGACGCGGCGGCGACTTTTTGCTTATCCTCTTCATAAACATAGTTATCTATGTAGTAAAGCATAGCGTCACTGTGACCGCTGTGACTGTTGGCGAAATCATCTGCGGCGGCTTCATCGGTTATTTTATTTATGTATCGGACAGAAATATTCTTATCAAGGTTAACGTAATATACGGAAGTATAATCGCTGTTGAGTGCGGTCATAACGTCAAGGGAGCGCTTTATCTCGTTTTGGTAACGGTACTGCTCTTTTACGCTGTCGGGTACTACCATATGATAGCCGCGCAGTACAAGTCCTTTTCCCTCTTCTTTATATGCAGAACCGCCGCAACGTACAAACATAACGCTACCGTCTGGGCACACCCAGTGATAGTCGACCTCTGCCTTGCCGTTTTTTATCATAGAGGCGGTGTAATTATCCACTAATTCTATATCCTCGCCCTGCACTCCGTCGCGCCACGCCTTATAGGTCTGTGCGGGTGTGAGCTCTTTTTCTCCGATAGCTATAAGCCTTTTCATCTGCTCATCGGCGTACATCTCGGGCTCTTTTCCGTCAGACAGGAAAATGCTCCATGTGCCTATGCCTACCGAGAGAAGTATGTCCTCGGGAGCATATAAAAGCTCGTATTTGTTATTCTCATTCGCTGTGGTTTCCACGAAATGCCCCTTTCCACAAAAAAAGGTATTGCAAAAGCCGCAATACCCCCCGTTTAATGCAACCGGCTGCCATTTTACAGGCCCTATGGCTTTGCGTCACAGTCTTTCGACTGCTTTGCCTTTTAATTTTACTATTGTGTTGTGAATTTTCCGCTTATACCCGTATAAACAGAAAACCGTGCCGATATAAGAGCGATCGGCAAACTCGTATTACACAGCCGTTATGCCGTGTATACGGTTATTTTACAGGGGATATTATAACATAAAATAAGTCGGCGTCAGCCGACACGGCGGTACGCCGTCTTTTGCCTTTTGGCAAAAGTTTTTTATGTTAAAATGTTCCCAGACTTGCGGCGCTCCGCAAGCCGTGCAGGGCACGGCAAAATCCGCTATCGGCGGATTTTATGTCTGGGGTTATTATAACATATACCCACCTGTCAGTCAAGTACTAACGCCAATAAAAATCGCATTAAAATCAGACATACAAGCAAAATTGCTAACATTTACTATGTTTAAGCTAAAAATTACAGCAGCACACGCGAGGGAGAGGCGGCACTGCTGTAATTCTTATATGGGAGCTCAGTCGTTATCGGAAATTTACTTCGACAGATCTGTCTTTCTCACCGCGTCACGAACCTTCAGTACGAATGTCGGAGATACCGAAAGCTCGTCTATACCCATACGCAGGAATGTTTCTGTAAGTGTGGTATCTGCCGCAAGCTCACCGCAGATTCCTATCCACGCGCCGTTCTTATGAGCATTCTGCGCACTCATTTCGATAAGGCGGAGGATAGCCTCGTGGTGAGTATCGACAAATTCCTCCGCATCGGGGTTTTGTCTGTCACACGCAAGCGTGTACTGTGTAAGGTCGTTTGTTCCGACACTGAAAAAGTCAACCATCGGTGCTAAGCGGTCACTTATGATCGCCGCCGCGGGAGTTTCTATCATTATGCCGATCTCGGTCTTGTCGGAGTACTCGATACCCTCGGACTTCAGCTCGGCTTTTACGTCCTCACAGATAGCCTTGATACGTTCAACCTCGCTGACCGATGTTATCATCGGGAACATTATACCGAGGTTGCCGTAAACCGACGCTCTGAACAATGCTCTGAGCTGTGTTCTGAATATCTCGGGACGTGTAAGGCAGATGCGTATCGCGCGCAGTCCCAGCGCGGGGTTGTCTTCCTTTTTAAGTCCGAAATAGTCCACCTGCTTATCTGCGCCGATATCAAGCGTTCTGATTATGACTTTCTTTCCCGCCATGCTTTCAAGCACACGCTTATAGGCATGGAACTGCTGCTCTTCTGTCGGGAAGTCGGTGTTTTCAAGGTATAAAAACTCACTTCTGAAAAGTCCTATACCGCCCGCGTCATTGAGAAGAACCGCACCGATATTGTCAATGCCGCTGATATTGGCAAATACGTTTATCTTAGTACCGTCAATTGTTACGTTTTCCTTGCCCTTAAGCTCCTGGAGGAGCTTTTTCTGCTCCTCGTCACGCTTTTGCTTTTCGGTATAAGCTTTTAAGGTCTGCTCATCGGGAGAAACGATGATCTCACCTGTAAAGCCGTCAACTATGGCGGTATCGCCCTCGTTGATTTCAGCTAAAAAGCTGTCGCCTACACCTATCACGGCGGGGATATTCATATTTCTTGCGAGAATTGCGGTGTGTGAATTTGACGAGCCGTGAGCGGTAACGAACGCAAGCACCTTATCCTTATCGAGTGAAACCGTTTCGCTCGGTGCAAGATCGTCAGCACATATCACCGACTTTTCATCGGTCGCGGCACTGTCGGTATTCGCACCTGTCAGGTTTGCGATGATTCGGTTTGAAATATCCCTTACGTCTGCGGCTCTTGCCTGCATATATGCATCGTCCATCGATGAGAACATCTCCGCGAAATTATCAGATGTAAGCGCTACCGCATATTCGGCATTTACCGACTGGGTATCTATTATGTTTTCGATTGACTCGTTGTAATCGTCATCGTCAAGCATCATCAGATGGATCTCAAATATCTGCGCGTGAGTTTCGCCGACCTCTCTGAGCGCTTTCTCATGGATCTCCGTAAGCTGTTTTGCGGCAAGCTCCTTTGCCGCTTTTACTCTCTGCTTTTCCTTTTCGGTATTCTCAACGTGTATGCGTGTCACTGCCGCATCACTCTTTTTAAATACGGATATTTTTCCTATGGCTATCGCGCCGTATACGCCTTTACCGAGATACTTCTTCATTATTGCTCCCCCTTTTTTATCGGATAACGGTTTTACCGCACCGCCTGACAGTGCGGCAAAATCCGATAGTCTTTCTTATTCGCCGAAGCCGCTTTCAAAAAGCTCTACAGCCTTGTCAAGTGCCGCCTGCTCGTTATCGCCGTCTGCGGTGATCTCAACGATCGAGCCTTTCTTAAGGCCTGCCGCCATTATCTGCATTACTGCTGTTGCCTTTGCCGTCTTATCGCCGCTTGCGATAGTTATCGTACAACCGGGGAATTTCTTCATTTCTGCGGCAAGCTGTCCTGCGGGTCTCATGTGAAGTCCCTGCTCGTTTACTACTGTTACTGTCTTTGTTACCATTGTGAAACGCTCCTTTTTTATAATTACTTAACGTTTTTTGTTTCGGGTTCTTTTACCGTTTTCTTCTTTTTAAGCAGTGCCAGCAACAGCATTGATACTACAGCGCCTACTGCAAGGGATACAAGGTACATAGGCCAGTTGCCTACAACAGCGAATACGAAGATACCGCCGTGAGGTGCCATAAGCGTGCAACCGAATGCCATTGAAAGACCGCCTGCAACGCCTGCACCGACCATACAAGCCGGGATAACTCTGATCGGGTCTGCCGCAGCATAAGGGATCGCACCCTCTGTTATAAAGCTAAGTCCCATGATGTAGTTTACAGGGCCGTTCTTGCGTTCTTCTTCTGTCCATCTGCTCTTGAAGAAGGTCGTTGAAAGTGCTATTGCAATAGGAGGAACCATACCGCCTATCATAACAGCCGCCATTATATCGTAGCCGCCTGTTGCTATTGCCGCAGTACCGAATACATAAGCCGCCTTATTGAAAGGACCGCCCATATCTATAGACATCATCGCGCCGAGTATAACGCCGAGGAATATCTTGCTCTCTGCGCCCATATGGTTCAGGAAATCTGCTATCGCTGTGTTGATTATTCCCATGAAAGGATTTATCGCACACATTACTACAGCTATGATACCAAGACCTGCGAGCGGATAAATGAGAACGGGCTTTATTCCGTTAAGGGCTCTCGGCATCTTGTCGCAGAGCTTTTCAAGTCCGAGCATTATAAATCCGCCGACAAAGCCTGCAAAGAGTGCGCCGAGGAAGCCTGAGGGAACATCTCCGCCTATATTGACAAATGTTGAGCCTGTGGTCGCAAGATAACCGCCGACAAGACCTACAAGGAAGCCGGGTCTGTCTGCTATACTCTTACCGATATAGCCCGCAAGTACGGGTATCATAAAGTTGAAGGCATAACCGCCTATCGTCTTGAAGAATGCCGCTACAGGAGTTACAGTACCGAAATTGTCGCCCGGCTGTACGCCCATCAGCGTATCTATAAGGAATGCAAGCGCTATGAAGATACCGCCTGCAACGGTGAACGGGAGCATATTTGATACGCCGTTCATCAGATGCTTATATATCTTTCTGCCGAAGCTCTCATTTGCCGAAGATGAAGATGAGCTTGCCGCTCCGCCCTCGTGATGATAAACAGGAGCATCGCCCTTTTCTATTCTTCCGATAAGCTCCTCAGGGATCTTTATACCGTCCGAAACCTTTGTCGAAAGCACCTTTTTACCGTTAAAGCGAGCCATCTCGACCGACTTGTCAGCCGCTACAATGATACCGTCGCACTCTGCTATCTCCTTATCGGTGAGAATGTTCTTTGCTCCGCCTGAGCCGTTTGTTTCGACCTTGATAGAGATACCGAGCTTCTTACCTGCCTTTTCGAGTGCCTCTGCCGCCATATAGGTATGTGCGATACCTGTAGGACAGGCGGTAACTGCAAGCACCTTTATCCTGTCGGCGTTTTCAGGTACTTCCTTTGCTGTCGGCTCATCGGGATACTTTGCCTTTTCAGCTGTGTCTATTACAGCTAAAAATTCGTCTGTATCCTTTGCCGAAAGAAGCTTTGCTCTGAAATCCTCGTCCATAAGCAGAGTCATAAGACGTGAAAGCACCTCAAGATGAACGTCTGCCTCAGTATCGGGTGCGGCTATCATAAACAGCACGTCTGACGGTTCATCGTCAAGCGCTTCGTAATCAACGCCGCCCGGAACGGTCATAGCCGCAAGCGAGGGAGCTTTTACCGCACTGCTCTTTGCGTGTGGGATCGCTATGCCCTCTCCTACCGCTGTCGAGCCTTTTTCCTCACGGGCTAAAATGCCCTGCTTATATATCTCTCTGTCGGATATGTTGCCGCTCTTCATCTGAAGATCGACCAGCATATCAATAGCCTCTGTCTTGCTTTTCGGTGCACCGTTTAAAAGAATGCTGTCCTTATTTAATAAGTCAACTATTCTCATATTCTTTTCCTCCTTTTTCGGTTTAAGCTAATTGCTCCATAAGCTCGTCTATTGTTTTCTTTTCTGCAAGTCCGTCGGAAAATGCCGTTGCACCGCCGGACGCTGTACCAAGTTTAAGCGCATATTCATAGTCGCCGTTTTCGCAGCCTGCGATAAAGCCTGCCACCATTGAATCGCCTGCACCTACTGAATTTCTTACCTTACCCTTGCATACTCCGCAGATGTGAGTTTTGCCGTGTTCGTCAAGAAGTATCGCTCCGTCGCCTGCCATCGACACAAGAACATTTACCGCTCCCATCTCTCTGAGCTTTCCTGCGTACTTTATTATATCCTCATTGGTTTTAAGCTCTGTGCCGAACATTTCGCCAAGCTCAAAGTTGTTTGGCTTAATAAGGAACGGCTTGTACTTGAGGACGTTAAGAAGAAGATCCTTTGTTGCATCGACCACAAACCTTATTCTTCTGTCGGCAAGCTGTGCCATTATTCTCTCATAAATGTCCGATGGAAGCGATGAGGGGATACTGCCTGCAAGCACCAAGGTGTCGCCCGGCTTTAGCCCATTCAGCTTTATGAACAGTTCATCGATCGCTTCCTGTTTGATTTCGGGTCCCTGTCCGTTGAGCTCTGTTTCTTCACCCGATTTTATCTTGACGTTTATTCTCGAAAATCCTTTATCAAGGTGAACAAAGTCCGCGTCTATGCCCTTTTCGGCTATGCCCTTTTCGATCGCATCGCCTGTAAAGCCCGCTACAAAGCCGAGCGCTCTTGACTTCACGCCAAGCTCCGATAACACCAGCGAAACGTTTATTCCCTTTCCGCCGAAGTATATCTCCTCGCTGTCCGAGCGGTTCACCGCTCCCGCTGTCAGCTCCTTTGTGTGTACGATATAATCAACAGCGGGGTTGAAAGTTACCGTATATATCATTTATCCTACCTCCGTTATATCTGCCGCATTGTTATATTTTCTGTTCGGTATTCTGTCTGTGATTATGACAGCCTTGCCAAGTCCCGCGAATGTCGCTGAGCTTACCTCATCAAACTTAGAATGGTCAGCAAGAACATAAACCTCGCGACTGCTCTCTATGGCGGCAGATTTAACTCTCGCCTCATTGACATCGGGTGTTGTAAACCCTGCTGTCAGCGATATGCCGTTAGTACCCATAAAGCACTTTGTGAAGTTGTAGTTCTTAAGAGTGAGTACGCATTCCGCCCCGACTATCGCTTCTGTGCTTGCTTTTATTTCTCCGCCGGTGATAAACACCTTATAGCCCTTACGCGCCAGCTTCTTAGCGTGAATAAAGCCGTTCGTAACAAATGTCACGTCCTTCACATTCAGATAGTCGATCATTTTCTCGGTCGTTGTACCAGCATCAAGGAACACGAAGTCACCATTTTCAATAAGCTCTGCGGCATATTTTGCAATTGTCATTTTTTCTTCGGTACAGATAGAAGCTTTTTCTTCCACATTCTTTTCAACCGAGGTAAAACTTTCGTTTCTTGACATTGCTCCGCCTCGTACCTTGATTATTTTACCCTCATTTGCAAGAATAATCAGGTCACGTTTTACCGTTGATGCCGAAACGTCCAGCATTTCGGCAAGTTCTGCGATAGTAACGCTTGAGCGCTCGTTTACCGCTTTGATTATCATTGAATGACGTTCTTCTGTCAGCATATTAAGACCTCTTATAAATATCATGATATTACTTGTTTGAGCTGTTTTAAACTCTTATGGACTGTTGCTCTCTGTCCTTGAGCTAATAATAACATACTGAAAGTTCAAATTCAAGCACCTTGGCTCAAAAACATTCAATTCTGCGTGATTTTTGTTGTGTTTAACAACAAATGTGAGATGAATTTGTGCACAATGAACAAATTTGAGCAATTGCCAACCGTTACGGTTCGTATCCGCTCAACATTGACAAATTCAGCTCAAATATTTATTCTTAGCTTTGCACCAAATAAACGCCGAAACTATAAAATCGTTTCATTTTTGAGATATAAGTACCGTTTCGCGTACAAACTTTGTAAAAACACGCCTTTTTTGTGAAGTTCGGGTGTATTTCAGCGCGTAATTTGCAAAAAAGGCTCATTTTTGTGAATTACAATTGATAATAAAGAACAGCGGCAGATGGTTTTCCGTCTGCCGCTTATACTTATGTTCGTTTGTCGCTTAAATCTACAAAGCCCTACTAAATGTCAAAAGATAAAAATGAATTAGCGTCTGCCTTTTTCTATTATCTTTGTTAAAATGTCACGGACGCCAACTTCATAGGTGCTAAAATCATCAATGTTTGTGTCTTTCAACCAAAGTTGCCCCTCACCTACATTGCCTCGATGTTGACCAATGGAATAATAGCGATTATTTTTAACTTCATCACTTGAAAGAACCCAATAGCGTATAACATCACGCCATACTGCAATCCAAACAAAAACATCACAACAGGCGGGTTTAATTTGCTGAAAATTCATATCAAACCCATATTTTGAATCACTTGAAAGCGCTTTAATTATCAATGAATCACCACTTTTACGTCGTACAGCTCTTGACGCTTTCACCTCAATTCTTATACCGTTATACCAAAAATCATATTGTCCTGAATAATTTGGGTCATATGATGTAGACGGACGTTGCAATTCCGGCACAACTTCATTAAGATGGCGTTGTGCCCACGTTTCTCCAAAAGTGCGAGGAGCTGTAATTTCAAACACATATAAATATTTGTTGCGTTCTAAATATCTATTGCGAATATCAAGATACTGTTGTAATGTAATAGTGTCGGTTCCTATCAAATGGCTGATAATGTACTCAAACTTATTGAATGGATAAACAGAATACAAGCTATCTAAAATCTCATCGCTAAGGTTATACTTGCTCCCGTTCGCTTTATTCATAATAACTATTTGATTTTTCAGCTCTTTAATCAGCTTTTCCATTTACCATTCTCCTAACATATGTTATTTGCTCTTCTGTCAAGCCGTAGATAGAATATATGTATCTGTTTATTGTTTCAATCTTTTCTTTATCACCTTCTAAAATATTGTCAACAAATGTAGATAACATTCTATTGTCGTGCGCAGAAATATCAGGAAAAGGAAGTTCAATTAAGTTTCCTTTTAATATCTTTACTTCGCCGAACAACCTTAAATATATAAATTGAAATAAGGCCGAATTCAAAAAAGCCATAACTGTTTTTGTGCTCATGGAAGGGATATTTGGAATAAGAATATTAGCGCTATTGAGAAAAAGGCTTGCACTATTATCATAAGCAAAAACCAGTTTTTTTGATATAAACTTATACACCAATTTTTCAGGCGAGCGGTAAATTTCTTCTTTTGCAACTTGCTGTAATTTAGTCCTGTCGTATAAAATGTAATTTTTAGCAGGTAGTAAAATATAAGGTCGGATTTCTTTTCCGGTATATATTTTTTCCATACCATCAAAGCATTCTGCGGACAGCTTTTTTTTATTGTCACCTGTGACAATCCCTAAAGCCCAAATACTACTTTGTAGAGAATATTTACCCTTGCTTTTAACAATCCTAACTATAGATAAATCTTCGTCTGAGAGTAAATTAAGTATTAGGTTCTCGGTTTCATTCACCGTTTTTGTTTCTACAGTTCTTTTTTGACCGTCTGTGTAGACGTTGAAGCGTTCTTTGTCTGCTCCTTTTCCACATTCTATATCTACAAATTTTGTAGTTACACTTGAGAATAAGCTGTCATATGTTGTAATACTTACAAGCCCGGCTTGATTGATTATAAAATTACGAATATCTTTGTGAATCTTAACGTTCAGAATTGCTTCAGGAAAAAGAAATCTAATCGTACCATTTTGGTTTAATTGATCATAGGCTTTTACAAAGAAAAATGAAAAAGTTTCTTTAGATGTGATGAAATCAGTGCAACTATAATCGTCCATAGCACCCCAAGGGGGATTAGTAGCAATATAGTCGAACTTTTTTTCAAATATAGGATGTTGCTGTATTAGAGAGTTTCCCATCAGAAAGTTTAAGCAGTATATCTGTGGGACAAATTCTATGTCCCGGTATTTCAACAACATATTGATTTTTGCAATGAGAACGGCTACTTGATCGTTATCAACTCCAAAAATTTGATTGGGGTCATTAGTAGCAACTGTCATTAAGAATGCTCCACTTCCACAACAGGGATCAAAGAACGATTCTCCATTAGAAAAATCGAAATCCTTCGTCATATTATAAGCAATTTTTTGTGGGGTATAGTAAGAGCCAATGATATTTTTCTTGCCCTCTTGTAAATAGGATTGATATATCAATCCTAAAAAATCAAATTCATTGGTTGGTAAATCGACAATCAATAACTCATGAATAATTGCGATATTGGCATATTCATTTAAAACGTTTATAACATGCGGCTTTTCATATATTTTATTCTTTTTCAAAAGGTTGATACCCAATGAAAAAACCGCTGACATTATATCAATATTGTTTTCGTCTAAATAGTCAAGTATGTTTTGAATGAAAAAAATATTTTCTTTATCGGTCAAGTATTCCATAGGAATAACCCGTTTTTTAGATTGTCGCTTATTAGCGCGTGTTATTAAACGTTCAGTCGATAGTGTATTGAGTTTTTTCCAATTCCTTATAGTTGCATCAGAAACGCCGTATTTCTTTGTATCTACATAAAAAAATGTTTGTCCTTTAGATGTTTCTGCGATATCAACACCCCCACAATTCAAAGCGGTTTCAATCTCTACAAAACCCTTCTTCGCAGTAGATTTCCCTTTTCCCGTTTTAGCAAGTACACTTGTACCAATACCCGCCGCCTTGCGTATTTCAGTTTTAGTCATATCTTTATTCATCATCAGTTCCCATAACCCTGTTTTTTCCGTTTGTGATGGTTTTTATTATTGTTTCTTCTTTTCCTGCGCTAAGTTTCTCCTTTATCTATGGCGGAACTTAGCGCGGAAATTACATTCCACTTATTTTAACACATTTACGATCGCGGATATTTCCTCATCGGTAAAGTCAAGCTTATTTATACACTCAACGTTTTCAACTATCTGTGCCGGGCGGCTTGCGCCTATAAGTACGGTTGCAACCGCCTTGTTGTGAAGCACCCACGAAAGCGCCATCTGCGAGAGCTTCTGACCTCTGCTCAGCGCAATTTCATTCAGAGCATTAAGACGCTTCAACATTACATCATCAAGCTGTCCATCCAGCCACGGAGCGCCGCCTTTCGCAAGACGCGAATCTTCGGGAACTCCATGGAGATACTTATCTGTAAGAAAGCCCTGATAAAGCGGTGAGAATACGGCAAGGCTCAGATTATTTTCAAGGCAGTACTTATCCAGTCCGTCACGCTCCACCCAACGGTTCAGCATTGAATATGACGGCTGGTTTACTACAAAGGGTGTCCTAAGCTCCCTGAAAATCTTCTGTATTTCCTCGGTCTGCTGTTTGTTGTAGTTCGATATTCCTACATACAACGCCTTACCCTGTCTTACTGCATTGTCAAGTGCGAGTGCGGTTTCTTCAAGAGGTGTATCAGGATCAAAGATGTGATGATAGAATATATCAACATAGTCGAGCCTCATACGTTTAAGGCTCTGGTCGAGCGAAGCGGTAAGGTACTTTCTCGAGCCGTTCTTATCGCCGTAAGGACCGGGCCACATTTCATAACCGGCCTTTGTCGAAATGCACATCTCGTCACGGAGCTCTCTCATTCCGCGGTCGAGTATCAGTCCGAAGCTTTCCTCCGCACTTCCGTTGTAAGGGTGTCCGTAGTTGTTGGCAAGATCAAAATGTGTTATACCAAGGTTGAACGCGGTATGTACCATTTTTTCCGCATTGGCAAAATCCGAACCGAAGCCGAAATTCTGCCATAATCCAAGCGATACTGCGGATACCTTCAGCCCGCTGTTGCCAAGTCTGTTATATACCATTTTTTCATAACGGTTATCATCGGGAATAAACATAGCTCTTCTCCTTTTTGCTTATCAGAACACGGCTAATGCCGATAGTATTTTCGAGTAATATTATTATATACTTTTTCCGCCGCAATTTCAATATCTGCCGCAACATACGGCATAAAAAGCCCGCATCACCTGATACAAGCGACGCGGGCAGTTATTCTTATGTAACTTACCGTAAGAACTTAAGGCTGCGGATAATAGCAGGCTCTTTTGCCTTACCGGAGCAGATCTGGAAGAAGCATATGATCTTGATTACCCACAGTACGGTTGACATTATGCCGTAAGCAACAGGTACTATGATCGTCCAGAACAGGACAGCCGTACAGATAAGCATGAGTATATTCACTACCGTGAACTTCAGTGCCTGTCTTACATGGAACATCGTATACTGCGAAGAATGGCTCGCAAGAAGCGAAATAATTATGCCGATAGTTCCGAGCAGGTAGCCGAGCATAGCAAAGACCTTATTGTCGGAAATATCCTTGGGGTCAAATTCTGCCGTATGATCGTAAGGATCATATGCGGGAGCTGCCGCATATACACCCTGGGGCGGTACTGCGTTCTGCTGAGGCGGTACTGCATTCTGCTGAGGCGGTACTGCGCCCTGAGGCTGTGCATTGGCATTGCCGAACTGTGTTCCGCACGTCGTGCAGAATAATGCGCTGTCATCCAGCTGTGTGTTGCAATTAGGACAAGTTTTCATATCGATTCTCCTTCATCAAATCGTCTGCTTTCAAATGGGCAAAGTGTAGATTACACCTGCAAATACTATTATAACATCGGCAAAAAACTATGTCAACGATTTAAAGGATAAATCGTTGAATTTTGTCGTCGTCTGCGCGTTAAAAAACGGGACAGCCATCACCCGGCTGTCCCGTTGTCCGTTATCTTACGGATCTCTTTTTCTTTTTATTGATGATCGCTGTGCCTGTCACAACGCCGCCGCTGATGAACAGCAGAGCCGCCCACGAAATCGGATCGCTTTCGTATCCGGTATCGGGAGAAACAGGGTTTTCTGCAAGCTTTCTGAGCTTCTTTTCCAGCGCATCAACCTTTTCTGTTGCAGCCTTGCCGAGCATAGCCTTTTCGTTTTCAGAAAGACCCGCGATCATATTCTTCACGCGGTCAACCTCGCTCTTGTCGCCGAGTGTGGCATTATCCAAAGAAGAAAGTCTGCTTATCAGCTCTATCGCTTTTTCGACATTGTCGATAGAGGCAAGCGCCGCCTTCACGGTTTCAAGCTTTGCATCAAGGTCTTTTCTTTCCTCGTCGGTATAATTGCCGTCAAAGTCGCGGATAGCGCTTTCCAAAACCTTCTTTGCTTTTTCAAGTGCGTCCTTGTCGTCAAGCTTCACGTTGTCCTCGGTTATTCCGTCAACTGCCTTGATTTCCTCAGCATCTGCAACATCTTCAGCCTCAGTAATGCGATCAAGCATATCCTTTGCCTTATCTCTGAGATCTTCAAGGTCATCTCTCTGCGTGTCTGTCAGGTTATCGCTGTCGAGGAGCGCGCCAATATCATCTATCAGCTTTTCGATATCTGCGATATCGTCACTTGTCACCTTACCGATATCATAACCGTTCACGCCGTCGTCAAGACGGTTGCCTTCGTCTGTAACCTCCGCAATGCGGTCTTTCAGAGCTTCGCACTTTTCAGCGGCATCGTTCAGCTTCTTCTGCTCGTCATCGGTAGCTTCGCTGCTGTCAATCTCAAGTATCTGTCGCTCAACCGAGGATATCGTACCTGCATCATCTGACTTGACGTTATCGGCAGTAATATCACGGATAGCATCTGTAACAGACGAAATAGGCTTCATATGAACCGTATATTCAGTCAAATTGCCCACCTTATCCACCGCACGGATCACATAAGTCATATCCGTGTCGCCTGCAAGCGTAAACTCGCCTTCAACAGGGTCGCCGTTCAGCGTTACCGACTCTAAATTTCCGTCGTCAACAGTAACCTTCTTAGTCACATAGTAGGTCTTGCCGTTTTCAACTCCTGTAACTGCGGGAGCTGTGGTATCAAAAGTCATACCGTCCGAGCTTATATAAGCGATATTTCCGGCATTGTCTTCTATACGGACATAGACTATAACCCTATCCGCGTCCTTAGCTTCAATGCTGAAATCGCTCTTATCCGTCCAGTCGGTGACTGTACGAATTTCAGTCTCGGAAAGTGCCTTGTCTGACTTAAAGTACATTACAGACTTAACACCGGAAGCATTGTCTGCCGCCGTAAGCTCAACATCAACATCGTTGCCAAAGAGCATACCGAATGTAACCGTGCTTATAAACTCACCGAATGCTGTGCGCTTGTTCAGTCTTACCTCACCTGTAGGCGCGGTTCTGTCGATTTTATACAGCTCGGTAACAGCCTCGGAGATAGCGCCTGTAGCCGTATTCTTTACATAGAATGTAAGGCTTCCGTTATCGGTTTCATCAGATGCCGTCAGCGTATCTGCCCACTCACCGTCTATGTCTTTGCTCAGGCTGAGCTTCCAACCCTCGTTTGCCGTAATGACAAAGTCGGTGTTTATCCAATCATTTGAGTTTACTCTGTACTCGCTTCCATCGGCTGTATATTCTGTAATATTCGCCGTAATACCTGTAGGCTGAGTAAGTGTGTAGTTGCCGACAGTGACATCATCGCCGGAAAGTCTGAACGTTGTAAAGCTTATCGGAATGTTTTTGCCTATCGACACAATATCAAAGGTAGGGATACCGTTTACAAGCTCCAACACATCGCCGTCAGCCACACCTACTAACGTGGGTGTGCCGTCTATCTCGGCGGTGTTCTTTCCGTCATACTGCTTATCCTTGACCCTGAGATCAGCAATAGTCAGTACCTTAGCAGAAATGCCTGCCGTTGTGCTTTCGGGCTGAACAACTGCATAGTTTGCCGCATCGTTACCGGAGAGAGCAAAGTCTGTGAATGTCACAGTTTTGCCGACACCGACATTTTTATCGCTGTAATTAGCCTTGCCGACTGCTACAGTAACACTATCACCGTCAAGAACACCGCTAAGCGTTCCCTCGGATGTTATCTTTGCCTCGGTCGTACCGTCATAAACCTTAGTAGCTTCAACCGTAGCGCCGCTTATCGTAACTTCCTTAGCCAGAATTTCATAAGTCATAGTCGAGGAAACCGCATTGTATACGTCTGTTTCGGGTGTCGTAATGCGAATAGTGTATACTCCGACATTCTTCGGTGCGGCAGTAATATAAGTCAGATCAGCAGCACCCGCAAACTTATATTCAATAACAACTGCTCCGTCTGAATTTGCTCTGTAGCTCGGCTCGGGGATCGGCTTTCCGTCATAATACTTCTTGTCGGACGCATTATGGTCGATGAGTGCCGTTCTCTTGCCAACAGTCAGCTTTACCGAGGTCATAGCCGGCTCATCGCCGTTTTTGTAGCTTTCGCCCATCGGGTCATATGCCACACGAATAGTGTACTCGCCTGCGGCAAGCGTATTGAGGTACGCGTTTTTCAGTGTTACTGTGCCACTCTCAGATACCGTATAATTGCCGCTGTCGATGAGCGTATCACCGTTGTACAGTGCCGATACGGTATTGCCGTTCAGCTTGACATCAAAGCTTACGTCATTGCTGTCACGCATTGTGAAGTCTACAGCTTCGGTAACCGCTTCGGAGTCGGTGTAGATAACTACGCCCTCTGAGTTGATAACCTGAATGTTGCCGCTGACATCGGTCGCGCGAACATATACAAATGCCTTCTGAGTAGGTTCTAATGAGAACTGTGCCTTGCCGTTTTCAAGGGTCAGGGTGATAAAGTCGCCTGTAACAGAGCCCTCATCGTTAAATACAGATTCGGACAGGAGATATTCAACAGTTTTAAGACCGCTGCCGCCGTCCTTTGCGGTCACGGTAACTATCTGAGTGTCCTTGAAGAACAGACCGAATGTAACCGTATTCATAAATGCCTTGAAATTATCTGCGCCGATCTCGATCTCAACATCGGGTGCGGTGATATCCGCCACACCCTCAACAGTGATCATCATATCGCTGTCAACGCTGTCTATGCGGAAGATATCGTTGCTTTCGTCACCCGCAGACCTGCTGATTTCCGTGCCGTTTACAAGCACCCTGTAGCTTTTCGTTCTTGAATAGCCGTCTGCTATCGATACGGTAAATTCATATTCCGTGCCGTGGCGTGCGGTGTCAGCACCTGTAACGGTGTAGCCCTCACCTGACGACAGTGTGACATCATAGATCTTCAGCACGGTAACGATGATACTTACGGTATTTCCCGCAACATCAGTTGCCCTTATCGTATGTTTTTTGTTGTCGGGTTTGATCGTCCATACACCGAGCTGTGACTGCGCGGTTGAACCGTCAATTGATACGGTAAAGTCATTATCATCTGTAACCGTAAAGTCGATCGCGCCGTAATATGCTTTGCTGTCCTCAATGCCTGAGATAACGGGTGATTCGGTGTCAATTTCTCCGACATAACCGCACGCACAACGTTTTTCATGGGTCATGGTATCCCAGATGCAGTCATGAACATGATTATGGATTATTGTTACGTCCGTCAAACTATTTACACGGCCGTCAACTACATTGCCGTCCTTGTCAACAAAAGCGTAACAGTTGCCCTCGCCAACGTCTTCTGCAAGGCAGTCAATAAGTTGTTTTCCGCTGACCTTGATAGTACCGAAGCTGCCGCCTGAAAGCGTCACGTCTACATTTTCATTGATCTCAACACTGTTGAGTTTGCCTCTTGAAATTTTAAGCTTACTGCCTGACTCAGCCGTAATGATACCGGAATGATTGGTATTGCTGATATTCAATTCACCCTCGGATTTTATGTTGCCCGCATAAAATCCCATAATAAGACCAAGCTTTCCGTTTTTGTCAACATCAATGGTGATCTCATTTTCGCTACTGCTGCTTATAGCATAAAATTCGTTGCTCACCTTAATCGTACTTTTAAATACGCTGTAGTAAACGATTATGCTACCTGCTCCTGTGAAAGCACCTTCAAAACCACAGAAGGTAAAGCTGCCTTCTCCGATACAGTCGATCGTTCCCTTGAAGCTTGTTCCTCCCATTGCCGTCAGCTTTCCGCCTTTTGCACAAACAGTGTTTTTGTTGATCGTACCGCCGTTAACGGTAAGCTTTGCACCGCTTTCCACGTTGAGATCGCCGCTTATTGTGCGCCCGGTTGCATCAAGCGTGAATGTGCCGCTTGTTACTGTGATATCTTCATCGATATCCGCAAGCAGTTTCAGTGTATCACCGTCTTCCGATACGTCTAAGGCTTCAGTCAGCGTTTCATATCTTGTAGTAACGCCGTTTCTTTCTATTGCGGCTTCCATCTGCTTACCGCAACCGATGCAAGTGCCGTTTTCATCATAGCTTTCATGATTACAAAGAACAACGGTAACATCGTCCAGCTCGTCCTTCTGTGCGGCGGTATAGCTGATACCGTCAAAGCGGTAGTCCTTGCCGAGCAGATCGGCACAGGTTATTCCTTCAAATGTCGCCGTTAATATATCGTATGTTCCTCCGCAAAGCTCGGTTTTTCTTTCGGTCTCCGTGTCTTTCCGGTTAGTTCCGACGATAAGCTTATACACATTGCCTGAAATAACTTTGAGATTTCCGCTGCTTTGCCAGATGTTTTTTACTTCACCGCCATCATTATCGACCGTCAGCATTCCGCCGTTCATTACATAGACCTGTCCGTTCATTGTACCGCCGCCGGTAATGGTCATGTCAACGTCTTTCCTAACGTAGAATTCGCCCGAACCATTATTGAAGGTAAAACCATTCAGATCAAAAACCAGTTTACCTTTACTAAAATAGGAAACGCTGCTTTCTGTAATATCCCCAAGCAGTTTAATCTCTGCATTTTCAAAATTACTCGGTAAAGCGTATTGGGCACTTGAATAGCTGTCATAAAGCTTTGTATCGCCATCGACTGTCAGCTCCACAAGTGCATTCTGTCCACAATGGTTACACTTTTGGGTTTCAAAGTTGAAGTCGTGATCGCTTGCTATATTAAATGTTACAGTTGTGGTGTTGCCCGCCTTGTCTGTTGCTACTACAACCTGAGCTGAGCCGCTGTGTGACAGAGTAGCATATTTACCCATTGAAAGACTGATAGGGTTGCCGTTCACGGTCACACTGTCAAGGTTTGTCTCAATAAAGGTAAGCAATTTGCTGCCGCAGATATTTACTGTCTGACCGTCCTCATAGCCCTCAATAACAGGGGCTGTCTTATCAATTACGAAACCGTCCGAAGAAATATATTCTTCATTTCCTGCCTCATCGGTAAGTCTTACATAGATAACATAGTTGTTATCGGAAGCAATGCTGAATGTATCGGTGTAAACGGTAAAGGTTGCATTTGCAAGCTCCGATAAGCTCATTTCCTTATCAGACAGCAGATATTCGATTTTTACCGTCTTGCCGCTGTTGTCGGCGGCAGTGATCGTCACTGTCTTTGTTTCCTTAAAGAACAGACCGAAAGTTATACCGTTGAGGAAGCTGTTCCAGCTGTTCTCACCGAGAGTTATTTCACCTGTCGGCTTTTCGATATCACGCCACTGTGCTGTAAGTGTGATACTTGCTATCGTATCGTCCGCTACAAGATCGGCATAGGTCGTATCCGCATCAACGGAAATATCGCCGTACTTCCAGCCGTTGAACGCATAACCGTTGCTTCTTGTCGGAGTTTCAATGCCATCAAGCACCTTATCGTTCCAACCCAGTGTTTTATTGCCAACTGCCGTGCCGCCGTCACTGTCAAAGCTTACAGTATAGGTGTTTGCTGTCCACTGCGCTGTCAGAGTAAAGCCCTCGATCACGGGTTCTGTGAAATCGTAAACAGTATCGTTCTTGTACCAGCCTTCTAATGTGTATCCGGGTTTTTTGCAGTAACCGGGAGTGACCGCCTTTTGTCCTCGCAGGACTTTCTGTGTGCTGACAGCACTTCCGCCGTCAGTGTCAAATATAACATCAACCGTGGCGCTGTCCTCAATTGTGCCGTTGCCGATCACTGTACCGTAGAAAATACCGCTTGTGATCTTGCCGTTATTTATAACTGTTCCGTTTTCTTCAAAGACACCGCTTATAATTTCGCCTGTACAGGTGACAGTTCCGTAAACTGTGCTTATTCCTACATCAATAGTGTCTATTGTGGTGTTATCCCGCATTTCAAAGGAAACAGAAGCATTTTTACAGGTAAGCTTGCCGTTTATTGCACTGTTGCCCTTCATTACAACTCTTGATGCAGATCCTGATCCGGTTACGATCAGCTCGCCTGTTACACTTGCGTTGTCCTGAAGCGTCAATTCTGAATTATTATATGTAACTGTACCGATGAGCTGAACTTTATCCTTTAAAACACAATTTTCGTCTTCAATTGTATATTTAGAACTTGCCGAACCGAGCTTGGCATTTCCGCTGAGCGAAAGTGATAAGAAATCAATTCCCACGTCGCCTATTTCTGTATCGTCCTCCATAGTAAGGCGAATTTCTTCACTGTTGCTGTCACTGCGCAGGGTTGCAATCTTCGCTTTGCCGTTCATACGGAATCCTGCATTATACTGTGGCTGTTTTACATTCACATAACCGCCATATGCATGATCACTGAAGACGATATTAGCATCCATATCTGTTTCTATAAGCTTGATCGTATGACCGTTTACAGCATTACCGCTCATGGTGAAATCGGCATCGTTCTTGATAGAGAGTATACCGATATTCTCAGAATTTCCTGTCATCGTGAATTGAGTTCCGCCGTTAATATTCACAGGGAATGTTTCCAAGAGCCTACCGCTGTACATAACGAGCTTTGAGCCGCTTTCCGTCAGCGACAGGCTACCGATAAATCCTGTTCCTGCCGCACTGCACTCGGTAATGCCGAGCGTGCCGTTTACTTTAATATTAGTTTTGTTGACAGATTCACCTGTTATGCGGTATCCGTTCAGACAGATGTTAACGCCGTCAGGCAAAGTATATGTACCCGCAGGAAGTATTACATCGTTCTTAAGATAATAATTTCCTGCGACTGTAGGGAGCGAGTTGGCCGATCTCCATGACTGCCACTCTATGTCTGTGTGAGCGTCGTGTCCGTCATAATCCGTCGTGCCGCCGCAAATGCAGTGAGCTTCGTGCTTTTTGCTGAAAGTCACCTTGATCTCGGCTACATTGAATGTTTCATCGGCTTTTCTCAGGTCTGAAGGCTTGATCGTAAGTTTTCCTGTAGACTTGTCAAAATCGGCTGTAACAGGATCGCCGTTTGCGTTTATCACCTCAAGATCGTCAACCTCATATCCTGCATCGGGAGTTACAGTATATGTTTGCTCTTCTGTTGAATCTGCTTCGTAATAAGTATCAGCAGACGAAATACTGCCGCCGCTGCCGCCAACAACACTTGCTTTTACGTGCAGAAGGTCGTAGTTAGGCTTGAAATAAATTTTCACTTCATCGTCTTCAATAGCACCGAGGCAGTTAAAGTAACTGTTCAGCCATTTTCCTCTTTGCCAAAAAATATTTGTCGAGGGGCTGTCATAGTACTCGAAAAAGTCTGTATAATCTTCGCCATTCTTGCCTTTAACATATATGCAGAATGAACCGGCTTCAAGTTTATCAACGGTCTTTCTTACCTTAATATCAAGTCCGCTGAAGAAAGGATATAACTCATCTTCTTCAGAATAAATTGCAGTAGCCATACCGTCGCTTTCAGCATTGCCCACAGGTAAATCTAATATATTTGATGAATTTTTCACCAAAAATATCTTGGGATTAACATAGCGGTGGACAAAACGGATTTCTCCATTATTTTCTTGTTCATCATAACCGCTTATTAACCACTCACCCTCAGGTAGTACAGTTTTATAATCGGTGTTTTGATTTACACTACCGTCCCAACTTCCATCATAATACACCTTTGCAGAGAAATTAGTATTGGAATGATCCAGCTTATCAAATTCTACAGAATCGTTCTGGACAAAAGTATTCTTGTTCGTGTTCTGTTGATAATAGTAAGCTTCAAGCATATCTTCATTTTCTTCTCTAGCTAGCTCCGATGTTTTTACATTGACAGCGCTGTCCTCGGAAAATACCGGCATCGGTACTACAGAAACAAACATAGATACCGCCAACAGTCCGGAAAGAATACGCTTTCCGAATTTCATTCTTTTCTTCATCTTGTTACTCCTTTACACCCTTTTGCATTTACCCCAAATAGGATATGCGGTAAAACAGGCTTTTTATGAAAATACGCACAGCCTCGCCTGTATGACTGCACGCTGAATTTGTCATTATCCGAAAATCACATAGCCAAAACGGTTTACAGATGCTTTTGACAGCGATTTTGCCGCCGTTTCATCTGTACCGTCTGTCACTCTGCCGAAAGTACGGCAAGCTTTCCCCAACGTCTGTGATAACGCTGTAACAGCTCGGATAGAATAAACTTATAAGCGCCTTACTCGCAGGCATAATTTTACATAGTCATTATAAAGGAAAATTTCTACTATTGCAAGCGGTTTGGCACGAACGGTTATAAATGGTGCACAAACGGTTGATATTCGCCGTTTTTTCAAAGCAAATCGCGCTACAGCACCCGAAAATTTGCACAACAAAAAAGCACTGCCTAAGCAGTGCTTGAATGGCTCCCCCTGTTGGACTTGAACCAACGGCATCGTGATTAACAGTCACGCGCTCTACCGACTGAGCTAAGGAGG
>CAKSTB010000028.1 GCA_934490165.1 uncultured Ruminiclostridium sp.
TACCTTAAGTACCTCTGTTTTCGTGCCCTCTCGTTTGAGTGCTTGTCTATTATATCACGCTTTTCGTGCTTTGTCAACACATTTTTCATTTAAATGTTGCACAAATGGATTTTATTCATTATATTCCGCTATTGTGCAAAATGTTAACAACCACAATATGCAGTTTTTTGTTCTCAATATCTAGTTCTCAACATATGCCGACAACTGTGTTGAAAGCCTGCTCGGTTTTTTATCATATACCTACACTAGCGAAAAAATCTTACTTTTCGTCGTTCAGCTCTGATATAATTCTTACAAAGCTGTCTATATCATTAAAGTCACGATAGACCGATGCAAACCTTATGTAAGCAACCTTATCAATATCCTTAAGTCTGCGGAGCACAAGCTCTCCTATTTCATCGGAAGTAACCTCGCGTCTGAACTGATTTTTCAGCTCCTGCACAATATCCTCGACCATCTTTTCAAGATCTTCTATCTGTACAGGACGTTTTACCGTAGCTCTCGCAAGTCTGTTGATCAGCTTGTCGCGGTCAAACGGCTCTATAGTGTTATCTTTTTTTACAACCATAAGCGGTATTGTTTCCACCATCTCATAGGTAGTAAAACGGCACTTGCAAGACAGACATTCACGTCTTCTGCGAATTTTATTGTCCGCAGGTCTGCTGTCAATTACCTTGCTGTCCTCATATCCGCATTCAGGGCATTTCATACGAATTCCTCGCTTTCGCTCTTTCCTTGGTATTTATGTATTTTAACACATTTTATGCCTTATTTCAAGCTTTTTCCGCGGTTAAATTCCCGTTTTATACTTATCATAAAGCTTTTGCACATTATTTGCACATACCGCAAGCTCATCATAGCTCTTATAATTCTCGCGGTACAGCTCTACTATCATAGCATTATCATAGGAGATTTTATCAAGCTCTTTGAACAGGAGATTAAAATCAAAGCTTCCCTTTCCTATCGGCAGACAATCACAGCTCCCGTCACCGTCACTGACGTGCATATGTACGACCTTATTCCCGATTATGTCAAGCAGTCTGAACGGATCCACGTTACTTCTTCTCGCCTGCTTCAGGTCAACCACAAACCTTACCTCGTCACCGAGCTGTGCAATCATATCTTCGATAAACTTCACGCTGCTGCTTTTGCAGTAGCATATATTCTCCTGCGCGACCGTAACGCCGAATTCCTTTGCCGTGCGGTACAGCCTCAGATATCGCTCCATATATCTCTCATTGGGGACTTTGGAGCTGAGCATCGCGCCGTGAAGAACGAACACTTTTACCCCGAGCTCCTCCATCACCTCAAAATATCTCTTATAAATATCTATAAGATACTCGGTTCTTCTGGGATAATCGCCGAACAGGAACAGTGTTTCCATAGGTGACGAAAACGGATGCATTGACTTTACGCTTATCCCGTATTCGCCGATAATTCTTCTCAGCTCGACAAGTACCTGTCCTTCAAGCTCGTCAACCGAGTTTATGAATATCTCGACATTTTTCACACCGCGCTTTGCAAGCTCATAAAGCGCCTTTTCCGTTTCAAGCGGGTATAGACAAGCCGTTGACACGCCGATATCCATTTTCGTTACTTCCTTTCAGATTATTGATTTACAGTTGCATATATATTACCGATTACCGAGATTATAAGCGGCAGAATATAAACCGCAAGCAGAACACCGCAAATAAGCACATACACGCCTATTCTGGATATGCCCTCAACCTTCCAGTATACAGCTTCAAGCTTTCTGCGGAATATTACATACAGCGCGAGCGCGACAAGCCCGCCTACAGTCAATATGCCGCCTTCCTTAAGCCCCTTTGGCAGAAAGCTAACCGCTATGTCGTTATGTCCCTCATCGAGCTTTATCGCCATAAATCCTGTCATACAGCGATATATCTCCGCCTTGCTTCCGTTCACCGTAGCCGAAAAACCGCTGTCATAAGGCACTGAAAGGAACAGCCACTGTCCGTCCTTATCCGCTTCTACCGTACCGCTTATATTTCCGCCGTCAACAGTCAGGTCGGCTGTTTTTGTCCTGCTTATAGCTTTTTCAAGCTTATCATGCGACAGCCCTATAATGCCGAAGCTCGAGCAATATGTGTTTGTATTGATATCAACATCAATGCTTACACTCTCATTCTCAAATGTGCCGAGATACAGCAGTCCGTTGGAATCCTGTCCCGGGAACGACAAATCGGTTTTGATTCCATTGACATATATAGCGAACGAGCCGTTGATGTGCTCCTTGATGTTGCGTGTAACGAGATCGAAACAATCAAAATACAGCGACTGTTTATCGTCTATTTTCAGCTTGTAGCTGAGTGTTGCGGTTCTGACATCGCTTTTAGGTGTAAAATAATACATTCCGTCGCGGTAAGTATACCTGACATTCTTTTCTCCGGTATGCTCATATTTCGTAAACAGCAGATCGTTACCTGTATTCAGCAGATTTCCCGCAAAATACTCCTGTATAATCATGCGTTCAGCAGAAGGAAGCTCCTCACACTTTGACAGATCGCTGTCGGTCACTATACCGAGCGGCAGGTAAAATTCACTCTCATATATAGAATAGTTCCTGTCGCGATATATAACAGGCTCTCTTGCGCTGAATTTCTCCACATAATACTTGATATTCATCACCGCGTCGGTAAGCTCTGTGCCGCCGTTGCCTGTGACCTCCATCCAGTACGAAGAATAGCCGAGCCGCTTCATAGCATACATATAGTGCTCTGAAGTAAGCGACGTATAGTGCGCTATAGTCGGATATCCGAGCCCACCTATAAGATTTGCGTCAAAATATTTCTTAGGCCATTGAGCAAGCTTCACCCTGTAGAAATCATCATCGTCCTGAGGGATCTTGCCTGCAAGCTCCATAGCATTGTTGTATTTTACAGGTGTGTATGCCGCCGCTCCGATATACACATTCGCGTTAAATACGCATTCCGCCGCAACAATTACCGCAAGAACTATCCCGACAGACCTGAACGACAGCTTTCTGAATACTCCGAACGCCATAGTAACAACATACAGCGCTGTAAATACGCAGAAAATGATAATCAGCAGGCAGAATGATTCCGCACTTCCCCACAACGTTGAAACGTATGAGTCAAGACCATTTTTAAACCTGTAATAATACCATACCGTAAATCCGAAGAATGCAACGCTCGGCACGAGTACACCTATAAGATATCCTTTTTTGCTTCTTTCGGCGTAATCTCCGGGCTTTGCGTGCGACAGCTTGACAGCGGCATACGTCAGCATCATAAGCGTGGTCATATAGCCGTATCTCATCGGGAACGCCATATAGTCGCCGGTATGCCACATCTTATTTATCGGTTCAAAAACCACCGGCAGCAGCATAAGAAATGCCATAACGGCATAAAACCTGCTGTTCTTGCTTTTTTTGCGCAGAAAATACACAATAAACGCCGCAACGGAAAATCCCGTGCAGAATATCAGCGGCAGGTTTGTATATATGCCGGAGAATATGGTGGATTTAAACAATCCTTGGATTACATTCGCGCCTCTCGCCGATGAAAGATACTGTATAAAGCTCGGCAGCCATACAACCGCGGATATAAGCGCGGCGATCGCACAACCGAGTATAAACCTCGGCGCTATGCCGTTTACTCCGCCCTTTTTTCTGTTGAAAAACAGATAAACGCCGAAAAACAGTATCGTGAACAGCACCACCATATAGCTCAGGTAGTAGTTGAGCACCAGCATTCCGACAAGGCAGAATATAAGTCCGCCTATGCGTTTGCGCTTTATAAGCGAGTTGAACGCTATCAGCAACAGCGGGAAGAAATACATTACATCAAGCCATACCGTATTCTGATAGAACAGCATGGAATATCCGCTGAACGCATACATCACGCTGAACAGCGCCGAGTAAACGACATCAAGCTTCTTATGACAGGTGCGGAAATACGCATTTGCCGTGATCGCACAGACAGCCATCTTCATAAGCGTCATAATGTTCATAAAGACCATCATATCCGCTTTGTTCACAAATACTACGAGAAGCGAAAACGGGCTTGATATAAAGAACAGGAAAACACCGAGAAAATTCATTCCGCCGGCATTCTGCCAATTGAACAGAAAGTCGCCCTTTCCCTCAAGTATATCCTTAAAATCCAGTAACAGCGGCAGTACCTGCTGATGCATATCGCACCATGCAAGTGTTTTGTCGCCGAACGGATACAGTCCGTTGCCCGCAAATACCACAAGCCCTATTATAATAACGGCTATCGGAGGTATTATAAGCGTGAGCCACAGCTTCGGACTGTGTATGACAGTATTAAAATGTGTTGTAATTTTTTTGATAATATCTCTTTTCAAAACATCCTCCGGGAATATATATTTTCTCTCCCATTTGGTATTTTTAACTGAATATCCGGTTTAAATTCAAAAGCCGCAAAGGACTAATGTACTGTGCGGCTTTTAATATCGATTGAGTTACAAGCCGAAGGTGATCACACCATAAGCTTCTTTGCGTCTATCGCTGTGTTTGAAGCAAGATTTTTTGTATCTTTCTTATCATCGCTCTTTCCGGAATTTGTATAGTTCTTGCCGTGCTTTTCCTGCCAGAGCACCCATAAGGGACCCGAGATGCACAGTGAAGAATACGTACCGCAGATAAGACCTGCCATCATAGGGATAGCAAATGTCATTATCGAAGTAACGCCGCAGATAGCGCATACAACGCAGATAGCAAGAACTGCGAAAGCAGTTGTGACCGTTGTGTTTACAGAACGTGTTATCGACTGAGTAATACTCATGTTGACAAGCTCTTTAAGTGAAAGCGAGTTGCCGTAAAGGTTACGATTTTCTCTGATACGGTCATATACAACGATGGTATTGTTGATCGAGTTACCGAGTACGGTAAGTACGACCGCCATAAAGTTTGCGTCGATCGGGAAACGGCAGAATACAAATACCGCATAAACCATAATACAGTCATGTACGAGCGCAACCAGCGCAAACACACCGGCTGAAAGACCGCCGATCTTCTTGAATCTGAATGCTATATAGATAACAAGCAGAATGAATGAGAACAGTACCGCAACAAGGCACTTCAGGAAGAACTCGGTACCCGATGTGGGGTTAACGTCCTGGCTGTTTACAAGTGCAAGCTCGTTATCCTTAAAGGACTCCTGAAGCTTATCCGATAAAGCCGTCTGCTTATCAGCCGTAAGACCTTCTGTAGACGAGAACGAGATCTCAACGGTTTCAAGTGTGCTGTTCATTGAAGAACCCGTTGTAACGGTAACCGCACCGTAATTTTCGCCCTCAACTACCTTCTTTACAGCATTTGTATCGATCTCTCCGGTATAGCTGTATGTCAGCATTGTACCGCCCTTGAACTCGATAGCCATCTGTACACCGAAAATGCAGTTGAATATAATTGTAATAACCACGATCACTATCGGTATAGCAAAGAGTATTTTTCTCTTGCCGATAAAGTCAATTACTTTTTTGTTGTTCATTTCGAAGCACCGCCTTCCGTTGCTGCTGCCTTTTCAGCGGCACGCTTCTTGGCAGACTTTCCGCCGTAGAGAACAGGATTTCTGAATATCTTGAATCTGGAAAGCGACATTGTCATAAGTCTTGTCGCAAATATACCAAACAGGAAGTTCAGTATAACACCGACCATCAGAGTATAACCGAACGAGTAGATAGTACCCTCCGTCGAAGCACCGAACATGAAGAATACGGGCTTCAGTATAGTAGACGCAAGGCTGTCGGGAGTACCGAACGCGCCCATAAGTATTATGGCAACGATGATCATTGTTATGTTACCGTCAAATACCGCGCTGAACGCTCTCTTATAGCCTGTTGCGATCGCCGTATCTATCGTCTTGCCGCTGTTTATCTCTTCCTTGATACGCTCACCTGTGATTACGTTTGCGTCAACGCCCATACCTACCGCAAGGATAATACCTGCGATACCGGGTATCGTCAGCGTAAAGCTGTTTGAGAACGGGAAGAAGCCTGTTATGGCGCAGAATGTACCTGCAACCTGTCCGATAAGACCGATAACGGCAACTACACCGGGCAGTCTGTACAACGATATCATAAATACCATTATAAGTGCAAATGCGATAACGCCTGCGATAGCCATAGCGTCACGCGCACCTGTACCGAGCGTGGGTGAGATCGTATTGAAGCTTGATGTTTCAAGCTTGAAAGGAAGCGCACCGCCGTTTATCTGATCGGCAAGCTCCTTCGCTTCATCAGCCGTGAAGTTACCGCTTATAGTAGCCTCGCCGCCGCTGATCTCTTCATTTACGGTAGCCGTTGATATGCACTTGTCGTCCATATATGTGGAAATATAGCCCTTCGGAGAAGTAGATGAGAGCTTCTTTGTAGCCTCTGCAAACTTTTCCTTGCCGCTGTCTTTCAGCTTCAGCGACACCATATACTCATATTCCTTACTGTTTCCGTTCTTGAGCTGATATACGGCAGAAGCCTTCTCAACGTCCGAGCCGGAAATTACAAGCGGAAGATCCTCATATGTCTGACCGTCTGAAAGATCTCTTTCAGAGCCCTCTCTGAATGTAAGCAGAGCCGTAGCGCCGAGCTCCTTTACGGCCGCCTCGGGATCAAAGCTGTCGTCCTCTGCCTGCCACGGGAAACGAACGATTATCTTGTCGTTGCCGTAGTCAACATAGACCTCATAGTCCGTTATGTTGTTCGCAACAAGTCTTGTTTCAACAATAGACTTTGCCGCATCGACCTCTTCATCGGTCGCATCGTAGTCCGACGGTGATGTAAATGTTACGTCAACACCGCCTCTGATATCAATACCCCAACGAATATCACTGACGCCTCTTATTACAGTTGTCGTGAAATCGCCGTACTGGGTATGAACACCGAAAAATACTATGCCTGTAAATGCCAGTATAACTGCCAGCACTATAAAGAATACAGGCTTTGCTACTCTTTTCAAATGTTTCACTCCGTTTCTGTGCCTCAGCACATCCTGTTAATTTATACATTATAATATTATACTATAACAATTTCCATTAGTCAAGAAATTTCGCAAATTTCACAATAGAATTATTATACAGAAAGCTCAGCGGTTTCTCCGAGCACATCCTTATTCTTTTCAAGAATAGGCTTTACGCACTTATCAAGGAACGCAGTTACCTGGCTTGCGCTTCTGCCGGTATAGTTCTCGGGAACGAGCTTTTCCATAATAGCTTCCTTGGTCGTCATAAAGTCGGGATCTGCGGCAATTCTGTCAACGAGGTCGTTTTCTCCGCCCTCTTCCTTTATTACCTTACCCGCGGCAATGCTGTGCAGTCTTATCTTTTCGTGAAGCTCCTGTCTGTTTCCGCCCTTCATAACAGCGTCCATCATTATGTTCTCTGTTGCCATGAAAGGAAGCTCCTTCATAACTCTTGCACGGATAACCTTGGGATAAACCACAATGCCCTTTGTTATATTGAGCATGATGTTCAGTATCGCGTCTGTCGCAAGGAAAGCCTCGGCAACAGCTATACGCTTGTTGGCGCTGTCGTCAAGCGTTCTTTCGAACCACTGCGTACCTGCCGTGAACGCGGGGTTGAGCGTATCTATCATTACATATCTTGAAAGTGATGTGATCCTCTCCGCTCTCATCGGGTTTCTCTTATAAGGCATAGCGGACGAGCCTATCTGGTTCTTCTCAAACGGCTCTTCCATCTCCTTGAAGTTTGCAAGGATACGCAGGTCATTTGAGAACTTCGAGCAGCTCTGAGCGATACCGCCGAGCACATTCACTATTCTGCTGTCGACCTTTCTTGAGTATGTCTGACCGCTTACGGGAACGCACTCCTTGAAGCCCATTTCCTCCGCTATCATCTGTTCGAGCTTGTCTATCTTCTCCTCGTCACCGTGGAAAAGCTCCATAAAGCTTGCCTGTGTACCGGTAGTGCCCTTCTGACCTAGGAGCTTGAGATTTCCCATCTGAAATTCAAGATCCTCAAGATCCATAAGCAGTTCGTTCATCCACAATGTAGCACGCTTGCCGACAGTAGTCAGCTGAGCAGGTTGTAAATGTGTATACGCAAGGCAGGGCATATCCTTGTACTTATCCGCAAAAGCCGCAAAGTTTGCAATGACATTCACAAGCTTTCTGTGTACTATCTTCATAGCGTCACGCATTACGATAACGTCAGTGTTATCACCGACATAACAGCTTGTAGCGCCGAGGTGAATAATACCCTCTGCCTTGGGGCAGCACTTTCCGTATGTGTGAACGTGTGCCATAACATCGTGGCGGAGCTTCTTCTCCTCTTCGGCGGCATAATCAAAATCAATATCATCAATATGTGCCGCAAGCTCATCTACCTTTTCCTGTGTCACCTGCTCAAGACCGAGCTTCATCTCGGCTCTGGCAAGAGCTACCCACAGTCTGCGGAATGTAGAAAACTTTTTCTGAGCCGAGAATGTAAACTGCATTTCTTCACTTGCGTATCTCGTACAGAAAGGGCTTTCGTAAGTTTCGTAGTTTGTCATTATAAGTAACCGTCCTTTTCATCGGATTTTTAACTTTCCTTGTATCGGCTGTCCCGTAACCGAATTACCGCGCATACCGACACATTATATATTGTACCACAGTTTGTCCCCGTTCGCAATAGCAAACATCACTTTTTCTGAAAACTCATATTTCGCGTTAATTCCCAAAGTAAGTTCCACTGTGGAAAAAGGAATGGAACTTACTATGACGTAAATTTCCAAAGTAAGTTCCACAGCGAAAAACGACACAATTGCAGATATCTATCATATATTTAGTAAAAAGAGCATCGGTCGCCCGATGCCCTTTTAATAAAATTATCTGCGTTCTTACTTCTTCGTCTTTACCGTCAGCGTACCGCTCCATGAGCTATACTGTGTAGCCTTACCGATCGTCTTGTAAGCCCTGACTCTGAACTTGTAAGAAGTATTCTTCTTAAGGCTCTTCACAGTGCTTGTCACTGTGCTGTTCTTAGTAACCTTTGCGGCAGAAACCCACTTCTTACCGTTCCATTTCTGGATTTCATATCCGGTAGCTGAAGTGTTCTTGTTCCATTGTAACGTTACCGAAGTCTTGGCAGTGCTCTTAGCCTTGAAGCCGCCCATGTTCGTGGGATTTGTATTTACACTGAGCGTTGCTGTGTAAGCGCTGTACTGTGTAGTCTTACCGATCGTCTTGTACGCTCTTATTCTATACTTATAAGTCGTACTAGTCTTAAGGCTCTTAACGGTGTAAGTAGTCGTGCTGTTCTTGGCTATCTTAGTAAGCGAAACCCACTTCTTGCCGTCCCACTTCTGCAACTCATAGCCCGTAGCGCTTGTGTTCTTGTTCCACTGGAGCGTTATGCTGTTGTAGGACTTAGCTTTAGCCTTAAAACCGCTCATATTAGAGGGATTAGTATTTACACTGAGCGTTGCCGTGTAAGCACTATACTGTGTAGCCTTGCCGATCGTCTTGTACGCCCTTATTCTGTACTTATAAGTCGTACTAGCCTTAAGGCCCTTAACGGTGTAAGTGGTAGTGCTATTCTTGGCTATCTTGGTAAGCGATACCCACTTCTTGCCGTCCCACTTCTGTAACTCATAACCTGTAGCGCTAGCGTTCTTGTTCCACTGGAGTGTTATGCTGTTGTAAGACTTGGACTTAGCCTTAAATCCGCCCATGTTCGTGGGATTTGTATTTACACTCAGCGTTGTCGTGTAAGCACTATACTGTGTAGCCTTGCCAATTGTCTTGTACGCCCTTATTCTGTACTTATAAGTCGTACTAGCTTTAAGGCTCTTTACAGTGTAAGTAGTTGTACTGTTCTTATTTATCTTAGTAAGTGTAACCCACTTCTTGCCGTCCCACTTCTGCAACTCATAACCTGTAGCGCTTGTGTTCTTGTTCCACTGGAGCGTTATGCTTGTAGCGGTCTTTGACTTAGCTTTAAATCCGCTCATGTTTGTGGGATTTGTATTTACGCTCAGTGTCGCCGAGTATCCGCTGTACTGTGTAGCCTTGCCAATTGTCTTGTACGCTCTTATTCTGTACTTGTATGTCGTACTAGCCTTAAGGCTCTTTACAGTGTAAGTAGTTGTACTGTTCTTATTTATCTTAGTAAGCGATACCCACTTCTTGCCGTCCCACTTCTGTAACTCATAGCCTGTAGCGCTAGTGTTCTTGTTCCACTGGAGCGTTATGCTGTTGTAGGACTTAGCCTTAGCCTTAAATCCACTCATATTAGAGGGGTTTGTATTTACACTGAGTGTCGCAGAATTAGCGCTGTAAGCTGTAGCCTTACCCTCTGTCTTGTACGCTTTAATTCTGTACTGATAAGTCTTGCTTGCAGACAGCTTTGTGACTTTATATGTCAGTGTGCTGTTCTTGGCTATCTTAGTAACCTGACTCCATGTCTTTCCGTTGTAAACCTCAATAATATAGCCGCTTGCCGAGTTGTTCTTATTCCACTGTAACGTGATACTTGTGCTGTCCTTAGCCTTAACCTTAAAACCGCCAACCTTGGCAAGGGTGAGCTTTGCTATTGTTGCTGTTTCAGTCTTCTTGCACACCTTGCAGGTTTTTGTCTTTGTACCTGTTGCTGTGTATGTTGCCGCCTTGGTGGTTTTCCAATTGTTAAAATCATGCTTGCCTGTCGCGGGTATAGCAGTTACGTCTTTCTTAGCACCGCAACGTGTGCAGTGATGCGATTTTGAGCCTGCCGCGCCGCAGGTAGCAGCTTTATCTGTTGTCCAAGTTGTTGAGTACTTGTGACCGAGCGCTTTTATAGTCTGTGTTTCAACCTTACCGCAAACCGAGCAAGTCTTTGTCTTTGTACCTGTTGCCGTACAGGTTGCCGCCTTGGTCGTTTTCCAGTCGCCGAATGAGTGCTTGCCTGTCGCGGGTACAACCTCCTGTGCCTTGATAACCGCGTTGCAGACTGAGCAGTGAATACCCTCTGTAAGACCTGTCTTTGTGCAGGTTGCGGCTACTGCCTTGTCAACAACTTCCGTATGACCTTCTGCAGGGATCGTTTCGGTTTCCGTTTTGTTGCATAAAGAGCATACTCTTACCTTTTCACCGTCTTTTGTACAGCTTGCTTCTTGAGTAATTGTCCATTCGCCGAATTTATGCACTTTGCATTCAAGTATCTTATATTCAAAGCCATTGTCCTTGGCATACTGCTCTCCGGCTGTGCCGCCGTAGCAGTAAATTTTGAAACCGTCTATTTTTTCATCGTTCTCATCAAATCCAAATGCATAATCACCTATATTCGTTACACTGTCCGGTATCGTTACATTTATAAGTTTCGGACAATTATAAAAAGCAGAGTCACCTATACTCGTCACACCGTCAGATATTGTAATATCTGTTAAGCTTGTGCAACCGCCGAAAGCAGCATTACCGATCATTGTCACACTGCCGGGTATCGTAATATCTTTTAAGCTTGCGCAACCGTTGAAAGCAGCATCACCGATCATTGTCACACTGCCGGGTATTGTAATATCTGTTAAGCTTGTGCAGCCAACGAAAGCCATATCACCGATCATTGTCACACTGTCAGGTATAGTTACTTTCTTAAGGCTTTCACAAAACCAAAAAACACACCTTCCGATGCTCTTCACATTGTTCGGTATTTTAATTTCCGTAAGACTGTTACAATTACCGAAAGCATAATCACCGATCATTGTCACACTGTCGGGTATCGTAATATCTGTTAAGCTTGTGCAGCTGCTGAAAGCGTTATTAGCTATACACTTTGTACCATCTTTAATAACTATTTTATCACAATCTTCAGCTGCAATTACCCATTTGCCCACATATTTTACCGGTGTGTTCTGCTTATCAAGTAAAGCTGTGTTATAAAACGCATCCGATGATATACTGATCACACTGTCCGGTATTACTATATCTGCAAGCTTCATGCAATTAAGGAAAGCACCGTTTTCGATATTCTCTAAACTGCTTGACAATAAGACCTCAGAAAGATTCGTACAATTCTCAAAAGCATAGGCGTTGATATATTTAACCGTATCCGGCATTGTTACTTTTTCAATTATTTCATCACATGAGAAAGCTTCGAAAGCAATTCCACGTGTTCCGTCTTTTAATACTACATTCGCAGTATGACCGCTGCCAACGACCCAGCCGTCTACATATTTTATTGTTCCGTACTCATCTGAAATTAAAGAACTACATTCAAAAGCGCCGGATTCAATTTCAGTAACACTATCAGGAATTGTAAGCTCACAAAGATTTAAGCATCCGTAAAATGCCTTTTCTCTTATGGTTCTTATTCCTTCAGGAATAACATAACTGCTGTCTTTTTTTCCTGCCGGATAATTTATCAATTCTGTCTTATCCTTATCGTAAAGAACGCCATCTACAGTAGTATACCATTTGTTCGCTTCATCTGTATTTATATTTTCGAGTGACCGACAATTGTAGAACGGTGATGCGCCTATACCGCTTACATTTGCAGGTATATCGGCATATTTCAGTGAATAGCACTCAGCAAAAGCATAGCCGCCTATATAAGTTACACTTTCTGGGATAGTAACCGATTTGAGCGATGTACAGCCATAGAACGCGCTATTTCCTACATATGTCACACTCGCGGGAATTGTAACTGTTTCAAGCGATGTACAACCAGAGAATGCGTTATTGCCTATATCGGTCACACCGTCCGGTATTGTTATACTTGTAAGCTCAGTGCAGCCTTTGAATGCGCTGTCACCGATTTTGGTAACCTTCTTGCCGTCTATTTCACCGGGAATTACATATGTCGCACTGTTTCCGACATATTTGGTTATTTCCAGTGTACCGTCGTCAAGCTCATTGGTGAGGAGACAAGCTTCATCGGTAAAACCGTTTTTGAGGGCATACATATGTCCGTATGTATCCTTGACATAATTTATCTTGAATCCATCGACCTTATACATTTCCCATTCGCAAGAATCGGTATTATAAATTTCATAATATCCCAAAGCGTAATCTCCGATATTTGTCACGCTTGCGGGAATAGTTACAGATTTGAGTGATGTACATTTAAAGAAAGCTTTACTTTTAATGCTCGTTACACTATCCGGAATTGTTACGCTTGTAAGCGATGTGCAGCCCCAAAATGCCGCCTCGTCTATGCTTGTCACACCGTCAGGTATCGTCACGCTTGTAAGCGATGTGCAGACCGTGAATGCACTGTTGCCGATTTGGGTAACCTTCTTACCGTTAATTTCACCGGGAATTACATATGTTGCACTTGTCGCACTGTTTCCGACATATTGGCTTATTTTTAGTGTACCGTCGTTAAGCTCATTGGTGAGGAGACAAGCTTCATCAGTAAAACCGTTTTCAGTAGCATAATAATGTCCGTATGTATTCTTGACATAGTTTATCTTGAATCCATCGACCTTTTTCAATTCCCACGTGTCCTCATAACGATAATATCCAAAAGCTTTATCACCGATATCAGTCACGCTCGCCGGAATAGTAACCTCTTTGAGCGATGTGCAGTTATAGAATGCACTACTGTATATATCTGTCACACTGTTTGGAATAGTGACCGTTTCAAGCGATGTGCAATTGGAGAATGCACGATCAAATATATATTTCACACTATCAGGTATCGTCACGCTTGTCAGCTCGGTGCGGTCTATGAATGCATTTTCGCCGATTTTGGTAACCTTCTTGCCGTGAATTTCATCGGGAATTACACATGTCGCACTGTTTCCTGCGTATCCGGTTATTCCTACCGTACCGTCATCAAGTTCATTAACAACAAAACAAGCTCCATCAGTAAATCCGTTTTTAATTGCGTACCAGTGTCCCTGTGTATTATTGACATAGTTTATCTTAAATCCGTCTGCCTTCTTTGTTTCCGAGCTATCTCTATCATAGTAATATCCAAAAGCTTCATTACCGATAGATGTCGCACTTGCCGGAATAGCAACCTCTTTGAGCGATGTGCAGTTATAGAATGCTCTGGGGTATATATGTGTCACACCGTCCGGTATCGTTATACTTGTCAGCTCAGTACAACCGTTGAATGCGTTGTAGCCGATTTGAGTAACCTTCTTACCGTCGATTTCCGAAGGAATTACACATGTCGCACTGTTTCCGGCATAGTTGCTTATTTCCAGTGTACCGTCGTCAAGCTCATTGGTGAGGAAACAAGCTTCATCGGTAAAACCGTTTTTGAGGGCATACATATGTCCGTATGTATTCTTGACATAATTTATCTTGAATCCATCGATCTTCTTTGTTTCAAAGCTATCACTATCATAGTAATATCCAAAAGCATAATTGTCAATATATGTCACACTTTTCGGAATGGTAACCGACTTGAGCGATACACAGTTGTAAAATGCACGCCAGCGGATATCTGTCACACCATCAGGTATAGTAACACTTGTCAGCTCAGTACAATCGATGAATGCGCTGTTACCGATCCTGATGACCTTCTTACCGTCAATTTCACCGGGAATTTCATATGTCGCACTGTTTCCGACATATTTGCTTATTTCCAGTGTACCGTCGTTAAGCTCATTGGTGAAGAGACAATCTTCATCAGAAAAGCCGTTTTTAGTAGCATAATAATGTCCGTATGTATTCTTGACATAATTTATCTTGAATCCATCGACCTTCTTTATTTCCGAGCCATCTATATCAGAATAATATCCGAAAGCTTCATCACCGATATCAGTCACGCTCGCCGGAATAGTAACCTCTTTGAGCGATGTGCAGTTACGGAATGCACTACTGTATATATATGTCACACTGTTTGGAATAGTGACCGTTTCAAGCGATGTGCAACCGAAGAATGCGCCATCAAATATATATTTCACACTATCAGGTATCGTCACGCTTGTCAGCTCGGTGCGGTATATGAATGCACTGTCGCTGATTCTGGTAACCTTCTTGCCGTGAATTTCATCGGGAATTACACATGTCGCACTGTTTCCTGCGTATCCGGTTATTTCTACCGTACCGTCGTCAAGTTCATTAACAACAAAACAATCTCCATCGGTAAATCCGTTTTTAATTGCGTACCAGTGTCCCCGTGTATTATTGACATAGTTTATCTTAAATCCGTCTACCTTCTTTTCTTTCCAGCTATCTCTATCATAGTAATATCCGAAAGCTTCATCACCGATATCAGTCACGCTCGCCGGAATAGTAACCTCTTTGAGCGATGTGCAGTTATAGAATGCTCTGGAGTATATTTGTGTCACACTGTTTGGTATAGTAACCATTTCAAGCGATGTACAATCAGAGAATGAGCTATTACCTATACATGTCACACCGTCAGGTATCGTTATACTTGTCAGCTCAGTACAATCGTTGAATGCGTCGTAGCCGATTTGAGTAACCTTCTTACCGTCTATTTCCGAAGGAATTACATATGTCGCACTGTTTCCGACATATTCGGTTATTTCCAGTGTACCGTTGCCAAGCTCATGGGTGAGGAGACAAGCTTCATCGGTAAAACCGTTTTTGAGGGCATACATATGTCCGTATGTATTCTTGACATAATTTATCTTGAATCCATCGATCTTCTTTGTTTCAAAGCTATCACTATCATAGTAATATCCAAAAGCATAATTGTCAATATATGTCACACTTTTCGGAATGGTAACCGACTTGAGCGATACACAGTTGTAAAATGCACGCCAGCGGATATCTGTCACACCATCAGGTATAGTAACACTTGTCAGCTCAGTACAATCGATGAATGCGCTGTTACCGATCCTGATGACCTTCTTACCGTCAATTTCACCGGGAATTTCATATGTCGCACTGTTTCCGACATATTTGCTTATTTCCAGTGTACCGTCGTTAAGCTCATTGGTGAAGAGACAATCTTCATCAGAAAAGCCGTTTTTAGTAGCATAATAATGTCCGTATGTATTCTTGACATAATTTATCTTGAATCCATCGACCTTCTTTATTTCCGATTCATCTATATCATTAAAATAATATCCGAAAGCTTCATCACCGATATCAGTCACGCTTGCGGGAATAGTAACCGACTTGAGCGATGTGCAGTTACAGAATGCTTGCAGCTCGATATCTGTTACACTATCGGGTATTGTTATACTTGCAAGACTATTGCAGTCAAAGAAAGCTCTATCCCGGATCGTAGTTACGCTGTTTGGGATCGAAACGCCTGTAAGTTTTCCACAACCTGAAAAAGCCTGGCTGCCTATCTCAGTAACACTATCCGGTATAACTATTTCTTTTGCACTTGATTTTTCAAATGCGTTGTTTCCTATCCTCGTTACACTCTTCCCATCGATCTGAGCCGGGATAACAATATTCTCTGCACTGCCGCTATAACCCGTGATCTCAATAGTGCCGTCGTCAAGCGCATTATATGTATAGTCGCTTTCACCCTCCCCCGGTTCAGAAGATAAGACCGTTTTGCCCGACTCTTCAGCTTTATCCGAGCCACCGGACGCAGGATCTGCCGACACATTGACAGTAGACGTTCCGCCGGCACCGCTTATTTCCGCAAATGCTTCCGGCGCTATCGAGCTTACCGTGATCGCCGCCGCAAGTAACGCGGCGATAATTCTTTTAAGCTTCATAACTTTCCTTCTTTCATTTTTATAAATATAAAAAAGGCATAGTCCACCCCTCGCGGACTATGCCTTAATAACCATATTGAATTTTACGCAGAGATATTGCGCACAACTTACAGAGGCGCTTTTATCAAGCTCCTTTTTACATAAATTGTCATTTAATTTCTTACACATATTCTCACCGTTTTTCTTCAGCATTCAATGCACTAATTCTTTGTACAGTATAACACCGATGCTAAATGTTGTCAAGTATGTAAATACGGCGAAATGATGTTATACGCTGACATATAACGCAAAAACGGCAGAGCCTGTGCTCTGCCGTCATGTGCTATGTACTGTTTCAATTACTGCTGTACGCCGTTATTGTTATTATTGTTGAAATTGTTGTTGTCGGGTGTAGCGTAATTATTGTTGTTATAGTTGTTGGGAGCGGCGTAGTTTGCATTGTTGTAACCGTTATTAGCATTAGGGTCATAAGTGTTGTTCATATTGGGATTATAACCGTTATTCATGTTAGGGTTGTAGCCGTTGTTCATGTTGGGATTATAGCCATTGTTCATATTAGGATTATAACCGTTATTCATATTAGGATTGTAGCCGTTGTTCATGTTGGGGTTGTAGAAGTCCTCGTCCTTTGCGCAAAGCAGAAGAATACCGCCTATAAAGCTACAGAATAAAAGAACGCATACGCTCATACCTGTTGAGGGGCGCTGACCCTTGCCCATCTGGCTTAATGCGATACCGCCGAATACAAGCGGGAGTATCAGCCAGAAGCCGCAAACCATACCGATGATTATAAATACCTGTGCTGCTGTTTTCATAATTACATACCTCTTTTTTCAATAAGTGACACACATTCCGATATTGTGTATCTTTTGTCAGTATACCACATCAGTACACCGGTGTCAATATTTTCTGTTAACAGTTCTTAATTTTCCGTCACGGATTTTTTATCCTTGCGGTTGTTGTAGATAAACATCGCAACGCCCACGCCGCATATTATCACATATCCGATAAAGCTCCATATGTCCGGCAGCTGTGAGAACATCATAAACCCGAGCAGTGCCGAGAATATTATCTGCGAATAATCGTATACCGATATTTCCTTTGCCGGGGCGAATTTATACGCCGCAGTTATGCTGAACTGTCCGCCTGCCGCCGCAAGTCCCGCGCCTAGCAGTATAAGCCACTGCTGCCATGTCATACTGTGAAAATCGAACAGTAAAAACGGCAGTGTCACAAGGCAGGAAAAGCCCGAGAAGAAGAACACGATATACGGTCCTTTCTCGCCCCTTATTCCGAGCCATCTTACAGCCGTGTAAGCCGCGCCCGCGCCCATACCGCCGAGAAATCCCAGCAGTGACGGCACAAGCTCCAGATTTGCAAAGCTCGGCTTGATTATAAGCAGGCTTCCCGCAAACGCAATTATTACGCCGAGCGTCTGGACTAAATTAGTACGTTCCCGAAGGAACAACGCCGAAAATACTATAACAAAGAACGGCGACATTTTGTTGAGCATTGCCGCGTCCGATAACGCTAAATGGTCTACCGCATAGAAGTTGCCGAGTATGCCGAGCGTTCCGCATACCGAGCGTATCAGAAGTGCGCCGATGTTCTTCTTGCTCTGCGGTAAAAATGAGCCTTTCTGCTTTATCAGTATCGCCGCCGCAAATATAAACGCGACAAGGTTTCTGAAAAAGCTCTTCTGCACAGACGGCAGATCGCCCGCCAGCCTTACGAATGCTCCCATAAACGCAAAGCAAAAGGCGGAGCTGATAATACACAGCACGCCTTTCTGCTTCTGCGGTATCCTGTTTAAAATTCCCGCCATAGCTACTCCTCCACCGCTTCGTCAAACGGCAGAATTACAGTCTGCGGCAGTGTTATCTCGCCGCCCGATGAGAAAAGCTCGGGGCGGTCAAACTTATAGCTTATCCTAAGCGAGCTTACAGCCTTTGTTATTTCCTCGTCCGTAAGTCCCGACCTGTCGATAACAAATATGAGCGACACCTTACTGTTGTTGAAACGGTCGATCGAGGCTATGTTTGTTTCCTTGAACACAAACGCCTGCTTTTCATACGGTATGTCGTCGATCGAGAACTGAATGTTATCTATCTTGTACATTCCGATATTGGTGAATGTGAACACCATCTCGACACGCAGGAAGTTCTCGGGCTTTGACATATCAAAATCCGTGTCGCTGAGTAGCTTGCTTGTAGAGCCGCTGTCAAGATGAGTGCCGTCTTTGAGCTTATCATATACGTTTTTTATCGTATTGTCAAAGCTCTGTCCGCTGTAGGTGTGAAGCCGTGTATACCCATACTGCACCTGTACCGGGAACGCGAATTGCGTTACCACGACCAAAACAGCAACAGCAACGACCAGCACCCATATCAGAGCCTTACGGACTGCGTTATGTCCGAAAAGGCTCGTCAATGTCTGCTTGAAGCTCATACTTTCTTGACACCGAGAGTTACGTTCTCGCCGTTTATATCCTGCTCCTTTGTAAATCCGTCAGTCTTGCCGGTCACTATCTCATCGGCAAGTGTATCCTCTGAGATGCTGTCCTTGTTGCGGGTCAGTATCTCGGCTACCTTGTCACTGCCGTCGCAGTAGATAACGATGTGATCCATAACCTCAAAGCCGGCGTCCTTACGCATTGTCTGTATCTTACTTACGATCTCTCTTACGTTACCCTCTTCAATAAGCTCGGGTGTAAGAGCTGTATCGAGAACTATCGTATAACCTCTGTCGGTCACTACCGCATAGCCCTCCTTCTGATGCTCATCTATCAGCAGGTCGTCCTTTGCTATCTGAACATCACCTGTTGAAAGCGTCAGCGTCATAGCGCCAGTTTCACGGATCTCGTTCATAGCCTTCTGACCGTCAACCTCTGCAAGCTTTGTTCTGACTTCACCTATCTGCTTGCCGAAACGCGCACCGAGCGTTTTGAGCTGGGGCTTGAAGGTGTAGCTTGTGAAGTGGTCGGTGTTATCTATAAAGCTGATCTCCTTGATGTTAAGCTCATCCTTTACGATATCCGCATACATAGGCTCAAGTGTCTTATCGCCCTTTACCATTATCTTTGATATAGGCTGTCTGTTCTTGATGTTAGCGGCATTTCTTGCGGCACGTCCGAGCGTTACAACTGTCAGAACAGTATCCATCTCTTCCTCAAGATGCTTGTCGATAAGCTTTTCGTCTACTGTGGGGAAGTCGCACAGATGTACGCTTACGGGAGCGTTCTTATCAAGTGAGCAAACAAGATTTCTGTAGATATCATCGCATACGAAAGGAGTCATAGGAGCAGATGTCTTTGCGATAGTTACAAGCGCTGTGTACAGCGTCATATACGCGTTTATCTTATCCTGTGTGAGTTCCTTCGACCAGAAACGTTCTCTGCTGCGGCGGACATACCAGTTACTCATCTCATCAACGAAATCCTGTAATGCTCTTGCCGCTTCGGGTATACGGTAGTTTGCGAGGTTATCGTCAACCGCACCTACAACGGTGTTCAGTCTTGATAACAGCCACTTATCCATAACGCCGAGCTTATCAACGTCAAGCGTGTACTTTGTCGCGTCAAAGTTATCTATATTAGCGTACAGAACGTAGAATGCATAGGTGTTCCACAGAGTAGAGATATACTTTCTCTGACCCTCGTTTACTGCCTTTGCGTGGAATCTGTTGGGAAGCCACGGAGCTGAGTTTGTATAGAAGTACCAACGGATAGCGTCTGCACCGTGCTCAGCCAGCGACTCGAACGGGTCAACAGCGTTGCCCTTGGACTTTGACATCTTCTGTCCGTCCTTATCAAGCACAAGTCCGAGAACGATAACGTTCTTATAAGGAGCTTTGTTGAACAGGAGTGTTGATATAGCAAGCAGTGAGTAGAACCAGCCTCTTGTCTGGTCAACAGCCTCGGAGATGAAGTCTGCGGGGAACTGCTTTTCAAACTTTTCCTTGTTCTCAAAAGGATAGTGATGCTGTGCGAAAGGCATTGAACCGCTGTCGAACCAGCAGTCGATAACCTCGGGCACTCTCTTCATCTGCTTACCGCAGTGAGGGCACTTTATTGTAACCGCGTCGATATAGGGACGGTGGAGCTCGATATCATCGGGGCAGTTGTCCGACATCGACTTAAGCTCTTCGATACTGCCGATAGCGTGCTTGTGACCGCATTCGCACTCCCAGATATTAAGAGGAGTACCCCAGTATCTGTTTCTTGAAAGTCCCCAGTCCTGAACATTCTCGAGCCAGTCGCCGAAACGGTTTTTGCCGACGCTCTCGGGTATCCAGTTGATGGTTTCATTGTTTCTGATAAGGTCGTCCTTGACAGCCGTCATCTTGATGAACCACGACTCTCTTGCATAGTACAGCAGAGGTGTGTCGCATCTCCAGCAGTGCGGATAGCTGTGCTCAAACTTGGGTGCGTCAAACAGCAAGCCCTTTTCGTCAAGATCCTTAAGCACCATAGGGTCAGCTTTCTTTACGAATACGCCTGCGTAAGGTGTTTCGGCGGTCATATTACCCTTGCCGTCAACGAGCTGTACGAAAGGCAGGTCATACTTTCTGCCGACCTTAGCGTCGTCCTCACCGAAAGCGGGAGCAATATGAACAACACCTGTACCGTCGGTCAGTGTTACATAGGTGTCGCATACTACATAGTAGCCCTTCTTATGCTGTTTTGCGCAGATATCAACGGCGCAGTCGAATAAAGGCTCGTACTCCTTGCCCTCAAGGTCCTTGCCTATATACTTTTCAACTACCTCATAGGGAGCTGTGGGCTTGTCGCCGCCGAGCACCGTGTCACACAGAGCCTCGGCAAGATAATATGTGTAGCCGTCTGCTGTCTTTACCTTAACATAGGTTTCATCGGGGTTTACGCAGAGTGCAACGTTTGAGGGAAGCGTCCAGGGGGTTGTTGTCCATGCGAGGATATAAGCGTCCTCGTCCTTAACCTTGAAGCGTACGACCGCAGAACGTTCCTTAACGTCCTTATAGCCCTGAGCTACCTCGTGGCTCGAAAGCGGAGTTCCGCAACGGGGGCAGTAGGGAACTATCTTGAAGCCCTTGTATAAAAGACCCTTTTCCCATATCTGCTTTAATGCCCACCACTCGGACTCGATGAAGTTGTTGTCATATGTTACATACGGATCGTCCATATCAGCCCAGAAGCCGACAGTGCGCGAGAAGTTCTCCCACATACCCTTGTACTTCCATACGCTTTCCTTACACTTTGTGATGAACGGATCAAGTCCGTACTTTTCGATCTGATCCTTGCCGTCAAGACCGAGCATCTTCTCAACTTCCAGCTCAACGGGAAGTCCGTGAGTGTCCCAGCCTGCCTTACGGGGAACGTCATAACCCTTCATAGTGCGGTATCTCGGGATCATATCCTTGATAACACGGGTAAGAACGTGACCGATATGCGGCTTGCCGTTAGCCGTAGGCGGACCGTCATAGAATGTGTAGGTCTTGTCGCCCTTTCTCTGCTCCATACTCTTGCGGAATATGTCGTTGTCATGCCAGAACTTTTCTGTCTGCTTTTCTCTCTCGACAAAATTTACCGAGGTAGGTACTTTTTCGTAAAGTGACATCTTTTTTCCTCCTGTTTTGCAAATCACCCTTCCGTATGGAATCTTTCCCGGAAACCATCGGGGGGGTCGGGGTTAGCCCCCTCTGCATATTATTTATTGCGTTTGCGGAAAATAAAAAGCCCTTATCCTCCGAAAAGGATAAGGACTATAATCTCATAACAGTCTTTATAACCACCGTTTCGTCATTCCGTCAAATGCGTTCCGTATAACGGCGGAAAACCGTCCCGTTCTACTCTCACGGCGATGTGCCGCAATTTCGGCGGGCAGCTTGGAGGTGATTTTCATACGGTACTTCTGCGCCGACCTCTCACCGTCGTCGGCTCGCTTTGGCTTCATATCCGCACTACTGTCCTCGTCACAGCCTTTGAATATCATACACATTGATTATACAATCAAATTTTCCCTTTGTCAAGCGTTTTTGGGTAAAAATGTGATTTATTTTATCAGATGTAAATTTACATATGCAACACTTTCTCGTTTTATAAAAAATTCGTGCGGTCGCATTGACCATATCGCTCCATGCGCTTTATGATTTCCTGCCGACCCGCATAATAAAGCCTGATACGATAATCCCCAAAATATTTTTAGTTTTTTTCGTATTTTTTTAAAAAAGCTCTTGACAAATGTCAGAAAACCGTGTATAATATCTACTGTTATCTGGGTGTGGCGCAGATTGGTAGCGCGCTACCTTGGGGTGGTAGAGGCCGCAGGTTCAAATCCTGTCACTCAGACCAAAAGCACTGTAGTTTCAAAAGAACTACAGTGTTTTTTTATGCTCTAAAAAGGCCTGTATAATGCCTTTTATCATATGCAATACCAACAGCCCCGGAAATCAGACGGCAGAAAACCGCCTCGCCCATCGCCCCAATTTTCTCTCCTTCCGCAAGCATCGTTAAAGCATCACATCTCCCCGCCACAAAAAATCAGGCATCAGCTTTCACGCCAATGCCCGATTAAAACTATTAACTTTTCCTAAGAGTTTTATTTAGTTAGGCAATAATTCTCATTACAGCACATTTCCAATAAGGCAGTATTATGAAACATACAGCCAACACCACTGAAAACAGCTTCGATACCGACAAGTTGTTAATAATTTCGTGAGTGTATCAATGCAACTGCACTGTCACCGAAACTTTCCAAAAACGTACTATCCCAAGATATCTGTACAGTCCCCCGGGTCGAACAGAGCGTCAGCGTCCCGCTTATGACGGACTTTTAAACGCAATCGTTTGTTTGTCTTATCGCCAACACCCCATTATGGCAGAAGAGAAAAGGAGTCAGGAAAGTGGGATGCGTGACTGGGGCTGTGACACAACCCGAAAAAGAAAAAGTGAGTCGAAGCGCAAAAAATAGTGCGCACGGCTCACTTTTTTGGT
>CAKSTB010000029.1 GCA_934490165.1 uncultured Ruminiclostridium sp.
TTCTAAATCTGTCTAAATTTTTGTTTTTGTTGTACAAATCTTTATTTTTTCTGTCCAGTTTTTATTGACTAGTGCAGTAGCTTATTCTCAAACCCTAACCCCAAACCCCTTCCCCTCGGTGAAGGGCTGTGTGTGCTTTGTTGCTCTGCATCGTGCAGAGCCTTTGGGCATACACGCCCGGCATCCTTGCCGGGCTGAATGTGGGGCTGCCGCCCTCACCAAGCAAGGATGCTTGAAGTCAGTCGCACACGGTCGCTGCACGATGCAGCGACACCAACGACTGACAACCCGCATTGGGGCTGCGCCCCAAACCCCATTTTTAAAAGTTATGTAGGTTTATCGACAGACTGACACCCGCCGATCAGCGGCGGGTGTCGTTCAATCCTCACTATCGTCTACGACCGTATTTTTAACAGGAAACCGTCTTTTGAGTATCTTCACCGAATGGAAGAATGCGGGGAAGAGGAACAGATCGGCAAGCACCCACGCCGCGGGGCTTGCAAGACATACAGCTACATAGCCGAAAGCGGGCACAAGACCAAGTGCAACACCGCCCCTTGCTATCATTTCAAATACACCCGCAAATACGGCAAGCTGGCTGTTGCCCAGTCCCTGTATCGAAAAGCGGATTATATTTACGAATGCAAGCGGGATATAGAACGCCACATTGAGCCACAAAAACTGCTTTGCAAGGTCGAGTATCTCTGTCTGCGTTCCGTCTATAAACAGCTTTGAAAATTCGCCGCCGAAAGGTATTATCACTATAAGTGCGATTATCGCATAAGCTATGCCGAGCATCGAGCATTTCTTAACGCCGCTTTCGATACGGTCGACTCTTCCCGCGCCGACATTCTGACCGCAGTAGGTAGCCATTGTAGAGCCCATTGCGTCAAACGGACAGCACAGGAACTGCGTCACCTTACTTCCCGCAGTTACCGCCGCCATATAGGTTTCACCGAGCGAGTTTACCGCCGACTGTAAAAGAATACTGCCGATAGCGGTAATGGAATACTGAAGTCCCATAGGCACGCCCATAGCGCAAAGCCTGCTCATTGAATAAAAGTCAGGCTTAAGATCGTTTTTCGACAAATGCAGAATATCAAATCGCTTTATCATATAAATAAGGCAGGCGATACCGGATATAAGCTGTGCAAGGACGGTAGCCCAGCCTGCACCCGCAACGCCCATATCAAATATGAGAATGAACAGCAAATCAAGTCCGACATTCAGAACACTCGAAATTATCAGAATGACAACGGGTGACTTTGAATCGCCGAGCGAGCGGATAAAGCCCGACAATATGTTATAGAGGAATGTTACCGGGATACCGAGGAAGATCACGAAAATATAGTCATACGCTTCTTTGAAAACAGTATCGGGCGTATTCATCCAGTGGAGGATATTTCCGCAAAGAAGGCAGGTAGCCGTTGTCATTACTGCGGCGAAGCCGACACCGAGCCATATCGTATTGCCGACATACTTACGCAGACCGTCAAAATCCTTTTCGCCGAATTTCTGCGCAACGGGTATTGCAAAGCCCGCGCATACGCCCATACAGAAGCCGAGAACAAGGAAGTTCACCGAGCCTGTCGAGCCGACACCTGCGAGTGCGTTTACGCCGAGGAACTGTCCGACGACTATCGTATCGACCATATTGTAGAACTGCTGAAAGAGAAGTCCTAACAGCATAGGGAGCATAAATCCGAGTATGAGCTTCATAGGTGAGCCTTTTGTAAGGTCTTTTACTGCTGACATATTATCTTTTCCTTTCTTCAACTTAATATCGCCGTTATATGTATAACGCTGTATGCGAATATATTGATTTTTCGGGAGGGGCAAGTCCCCTACAAAAAGTAAAAATATATGATATTAAGCAAAACGGCTTTCCCGACATCAGCCGATTGCTAAGCAATTATACTATATCCCCTCTCCGCTTTCAATCGGTAAAATGCACAACGTATTTAAAGTTATCAAGGCGGTTTAGTCTATTGTGCAACGCTGTATCGCTTTATTTCATAACAGGCTATTCAACACAGTAATATCGGAGGATTTGAAAAAATTTACGGAAATTTCAGAAAAACACTTGACAAACGGTTTTACAGCGGATATAATGAACACAGAATATGTTAAACCTATGAGTGAGAGTAGTAGCACCCGTCACTGTATGACAGAGAGTTGCCGGTCGGTGTAAAGGCAATGATACATACGCTTGTGAATGGACTCACGAGGGCAAACCGAGAATATCGTCCGACGATATTTTAGGGGCGACGGACACCTCCGTTACAGGTCGCACATATGATAGTATGTGTAGCGAGTGACCGTGTTTTATTATACGGTAATTTGGGTGGTACCGCAGGTAAATTATACTCCTGTCCCAACTGGGACGGGAGTTTTTTGTTTTCCCGGACACTCATTCTTCGTTGAAACTATCATCATGGCATATGGCGTGACAGCAGGGCAGAGCCGACATAATGCGTTGCTGAATAAGATACAGGCTGTCGGGCGCGGACTGTTCCGCGAAAACTTAAGCACTCCGCCAAAAAGCTTTTGGGAAAACAAGGCGGCACGGCAAAGCATAACGTTCAGAGCGCAGAATGTTTTATCCCCGCCGTCACGCTAACAGTCCCATTAGCAGAAAGTATATTAAAGGCGGAATTTGAAGCGGCACATTGCCGCCGGAATTTGGAGCGGCGCATCGCCGTCAGAAAGGAAAATTATTATGGCAAACAGAGAGATCCCGTACAAAATTTATCTTGAAGAAAACGAGCTTCCCCATCAGTGGTACAACGTAAGAGCGGATATGAAGAACAAGCCTGCTCCGCTGTTAAACCCTGCAACACATCAGCCCTGTACGCTCGAGGAGCTGAGCCACGTATTCTGTACAGAGCTTGCAAAGCAGGAGCTTGACGATACAACTCCCTACATCGACATCCCCCAGGAGATAATCGACTTCTACAAGATGTACAGACCCGCTCCCTTAGTAAGAGCATATTGTCTTGAAAAGGCGCTCGGTACACCCGCCAAGATATACTACAAATTCGAGGGCAACAACACAAGCGGTTCACACAAGCTTAACAGTGCGATAGCTCAGGCTTATTACGCCAAGAAGCAGGGCCTGAAGGGTGTTACTACAGAAACAGGTGCAGGTCAGTGGGGTACAGCCCTTTCAATGGCTTGCGCATACCTCGGACTTGACTGCAAGGTATTTATGGTTAAGTGCTCATACGAGCAAAAGCCTTTCAGACGCGAGGTTATGAGAACCTACGGTGCAAACGTTACCCCCTCTCCCTCAATGGAAACAGAGGTCGGCAAGAAGATAAACGCTGAATTCCCCGGCACAACAGGTTCACTCGGTTGTGCGATCTCGGAAGCAGTTGAATGTGCAACAACGCACGAGGGCTACAGATATGTTCTCGGCTCAGTACTGTCGCAGGTACTTCTGCACCAGACGGTTATCGGTCTTGAAACTAAGACAGCCTGCGAAAAGTACGGCATAAAACCCGATATGATTATCGGCTGTGCAGGCGGCGGATCTAACCTCGGCGGTCTTATCTCTCCCTTTATGGGCGAAAAACTCCGTGGCGAAGCCGACTATGAGTTCATCGCCGTTGAGCCTGCGTCCTGCCCCTCACTCACAAGAGGCGTTTATGCTTACGACTTCTGCGACACAGGCGCTGTTTGCCCGCTCGCTAAGATGTACACTCTTGGCAGTACGTTCATTCCCTCCGCAAACCACGCGGGCGGTCTGCGCTATCACGGCATGAGCAGTGTTCTTTCACAGCTTTACCACGACGGATATATGACAGCACGCTCGGTTGAGCAGACAAGCGTATTCGCCGCCGCAGAACAGTTTGCAAGAACAGAGGGTATCCTCCCCGCTCCCGAGAGCAGCCACGCAATCAGAGTTGCGATAGACGAGGCTATGAAGTGCAAGGAAACGGGCGAAGAAAAGACTATCCTCTTCGGTCTTACAGGCACAGGCTACTTTGATATGGTCGCATACCAGAAGTTCAACGATCACGAAATGAGCGACTACATTCCCACAGACGAGGAACTTAAGGTCAGCATGGATCGTATGCCTAAGGTTGACTGAGCATATAATACTATTGTCCTTCATAAAACCTGATATATGAAAATACCGCCGGGACGTGATGTTCCGGCGGTGTTTCTTATTCGGTCGGTATTTTAGTCTTTCAGGGCGGTGATCGGGACAACGTATACGCCGTCAGGGCGCTTGTAGGCGGCGTTAGACAGGCCGCATACAACGCATAACGCATTCGGCGCTCTGCCGTTTTCGCTTTTTATAGCATTGCTTATTGATATAAGGTTTTCGGCGGCGGCATCTATCTGATTTGCGCCGAGTTTGATTTCTATTGCAAGCCACTCTCCGTCCGGATATTCTATAACAGCATCGATCTCCTTGCCCGAATAGTCCTGATAGTGATACAGCACACCATCGTTAACATCGGCATATATCCTCAGATCACGCTCGCAAAGTGCCTCAAACATAAAGCCTGCACATTCAAGATCACCAAGCAGTCTTTCGGGAGTAGCGCCAAGCAATGCACACGCAAGCGACGGGTCGACAAAATGCCGCTTTACCGCCTGTTTCACCCGAACCGATGAGCGTATATTTGATGAAAACGGCAACTGATTATCGGTAATGAAAAGTCGCTCGAATATATCAAGATATTCGGCTACCGTGTCAACGCTGATGTCCTCGTTATCCGTCTGAGATATATCGTTTTTCAGCTTTTTATTCGTTGCGGTCGTGCTTTCATTTCTCGCAAGCGATTTCAGCAGTAACCGCATTTTCTGAGTATTCCGCTTCACGCCGTCTATGCGGAACGCATCGTCATCTATAACCGCATTCAGATATTCATCGGGAATTAGCATTGCTTGTTTCAGCGGAATGCCTATATTACCCGGCCAGCCGCCTCTGACTATAAGGCGGAAAAGCTCCATAAGCTCCACTTCTCCGGTCATTTCAGCCTGCATTGTGCCGTCCGCTATACTTTTAAGCGATATTTTACCCGATGAATCACCGGATTCATACAGCGACATCGGGCGCATTCTTATTTTTGCTATCCTGCCTGCGCCGCTGTGCATAATCCCCTTGTGGTTCGGAGTTGCCGAGCCTGTTAATATAAACTGTCCCTTTTCGGCACGCTTATCCACCTCATAGCGCACTGCGTCCCATATCGGCGGCACTTCCTGCCATTCGTCTATAAGTCGGGGCGTTTCACCGCCGAGTATGAGTTCGGGTGACATTTCGGCAAGCTTTCTGTTCTGAAAGTTATTTTCGGGATTTCCTATCAGTATCTGACTTTCTGCATGAAACGATGATGTCCACGTCTTGCCGCACCACTTAGCACCCTCAATGCACACCGCTCCGAATGCCTTAAGATATTCGTCTATTTTTTTATCTATCAGTCTGGGTCTGTATTTTTCGTTACGCATATTCCGCTCCTTTCGGTAGGTTGTATAAATAATATAACACATTACGAGAGATTTTGCAATATCATTGCGAGAGATTTTGACTTTTCAATCCGATAAATTTCGAGTTATCAACCCGAGAGATTTCGGGTTTTCATTACGAGAGATTTTGATTTTGCGATAAAGGCTGACATTTATATCAGTATGCCACGAAATGAGCGACTGCATTCCTGCGGATCGGGAGATGATATGAAAACACCGCCGTGAACGTCCTGTCAAGGCGGTGTTTTCGTATTATTCTGTGCCTGTGATATCTGTATTTTTACCGGGTTTCTTTTTCAATATAACTATAATTGCCGTAACAGCTCCACCTATCAGCAATAATGCGCCTACAGATATTCCTATTATCATCATAAGCGGGCTTTCGTCTTTGACCGGTGTCCGGCTTAAAGCTGTCAAGCCTTTTTCATCGACGAATAATTGACCGCAAACAGAACATTTCCAATGCTCCTGCACGGCAGAAGAACTTTCTGTTGCTTTTTTCTCTGCAATATGTTTAAGAGTATGCTTGCCGGTTGCTACTACCGTTTCCTGCTCTTTAAGTACTTTTTTGCATACAGAGCAGTGGCTGCCTTCTGTTTTACCGGGTTTAATACAAGTAGGAGCGATTGCTTTATCCGCAACAGGAGTATGATCGGCTTTGGGAACAGTCTCCTGCGGTTTGATCACCGTGTCACAAATTTCACAATGAGAGCCTTCTGTTTTTCCTTCTTTTATACAGGTTGCGGCGACTGCCTTATCTGTGACGGGGATATGATCCGCTTTCGGAACACTTTCCTGCGGTATGATCACTGTATTACAAACACCACAATGCGAACCCTGCGTTTTTCCCTCTTTAGTACAGTTTGCGGCAACAGCCTCATCTATGACCGCTTCATGCTCGGTCAATGGTATTTCTTCATCTTTTGCTTTTCCGCAGACACAGTAATATCTTATAATGCCCTTCTCGGTGCAGGTAGCGTCTTTTACCACCTTATATGATTCGTTGTATTCGTGATTTGTTTTAGGTATTTCGGACTGCGCAACAAGTACTTTTTGGCAGACGGAACAATGCGAACCATCGGTAAGACCTGTTTCGGTACAGGTCGCCGCTTTTCCGTAATCTGTTACTTCGTTATGGGATTTAAGCGGTATTTCTTCCGTATAAGAATCACCGCAATCGCAGGTGTATTTTATCGAGCCTTTCTTGGTACAGGTGGATTCGCTTGTTACTGTACCGTAATACGAATGCTCATGAGATATTTTAATGCTGCCGATACCGTCATAACCTTTAATCGATATATAATTATAGCCTTCATCAGCATTATAGTAAATTGAACCGGAGTATTTATGCGTAATTTCGTTCACATACAGTTTTAAATACGATATATCACCTGAAACAGTAGAATCGCCATAAGCTTTGCCCTGCACTGAATCTACATCGTTCCATACAATGCAATCACCTTTAGAATCGTACAGAAAAACATTAGCATTCGTCCATTGATAAATAACATATGCGGGTTCATCTTCTAATTCAAAATGCAATTGCACTAAGCCCTTATATGGAGAATTAAATTTATAAGTGATCTTGTCAGATGAATACGTAGCAGCATTTTCGATCCGATATTCTGCATCCATTTCTATTTCTTCATATTCGTCTGCACTTACCGCAACCGAAATTACCAACATTGCCATTAGGCAGACCGCAAGCGACAATACCGCTTTAAACATTGTTTTGATTTTCATAAAAACCTCCTATTTAACTCATTCCGGCACATAAATGTGTCTAATCAGACCGATTATAACTATATTATAATCTTTTCAGACACTTTTGTCAACAATTTTCAATCTGATATGATAAAATCTGTACAGGAGGGGTGAGTATGGCACATTATCAAAGATTACGCGATCTGCGCGAGGACGCGGACAAGACACAGCAGGAGATAGCCGACTATCTCGGCACATCTGCACAGCACTACGGAAAATACGAATCGGGTAAAGCGGAAATACCGCTTGAGCGTGCAGTCCTGCTTGCAAAATATTATAATGTCAGCCTGGATTATATCGCAGGAATTTCCGCTATCCGTCACCCTCTGACCTCGGACAGCTCCCTTTCACCTATCGGGATACTTTCGGATAAAATAACACGGCTTTCGGATAACGAAAAACAAGCTGTAAAAGATACACTCAGTTCGGTTATAGATATGATCAAATAAAGACACCGCCGCAGAGCTGCTGTTGCTCCGCGGCGGTGCTATTTATATAGATCCGATACTCACATATCAAGGCTGTTGCTGTTCAGCAAAAAATCATACACACTTATAACAAGTATGCCGTCCTCGGTATAGGTCGGGGCAGGCAAGTCCTTGACTACAATTATCTTCTTGAAAGAATCGTCAATTCTCAGAAGCGAGTTTGATTCCTGCTCCAATTTTTCTCTGTCAGGTATCGAAAAAGCCGATTGCACATAGTAACGCTTAGAACCTTTGTTGCAGACAAAATCTACTTCAAGCTGTTTTCTGACAGATTTTCCGTCCTTGTCTTTCTGAGTTGCCGTAATTATTCCGACATCTACGTTGAAACTTCTTGCGATAAGCTCATTATATATAATGTTCTCCATTGTGTGATTTTCTTCTAACTGTCGGAAATTGATACGAGCGTTGCGAAGACCCACATCACTGAAGTAATATTTCTGCGGAGTGTCTATATACTTTTTTCCTTTTATATCATAGCGGGTGGCACGGCTGACGATATAAGCATCGCAGAGGTAATCAAGATAGCTTTTTATAGTGTTTGAGCTGATAACCTTATTTTTCTTGCTTTTGAAAGTATCGATCAGTTTTTTGGGATTTGTCAGAGAGCCTATAGCCGACGCAAGTATATTGATAAGCTCCTCAAATTCATCCTTGTGCTTTATGCTGTGTCTGCCGACAATATCATTTATATACGTTTCCTGGAAAAGCGATTTTAATAATTCGATCTTCTGCTCGGCAGTCGGTAACAGCACTACAGGAGGAAGACCGCCGTATAATACATATTCGTTCCAGCCGTCATATTTGTTACCGTCATAAACCGACATGAATTCAGCGAACGAAAGCGGTTGTATATGAAGCTCATCGCCGCGTCCCCGGAACTCGGTTATAATATCTTTTGATAAAAAGCGTGCATTACTTCCCGTTACATAAACATCTACGTTATTCATACGCATAAATCCGTTGAGTACGGACTCAAACTCGCCCAGAAGCTGCACCTCATCAAGCAGTATATAATACATATTATCATCGGCGATCTGCTCTTTTACATAAGGATAAAGGATCTCAGGGTCGCGATATTTCTTGTTTTCAAAGCTATCGAACGGTATTTCGATTATATGACTGCTGTCAACGCCGCTTTCTGTCAGATAATTTTTGAAAAGCGTAAACAGAAGATACGATTTTCCGCATCTGCGGATTCCTGTGATAACTTTTATAAGACCGTTATGCTTTTTTTCTATCAACTTGTTCAGATAATAATCACGTTTGATTTCCATAAAACCGCCCTCTTCACAATTTCCATTGAATTTTTTTGCAACTTTTGCAATGAATTTTCAGTAGCTTACTGATATTATACCCCCACAGTGTACATTTAGTCAATATCCTATTGAATTTTTTTGCAACTTTTGCACTAAATTTTCAATACAACGCAAAAACCGCCGCAGATTTTTGAAACCTGCGGCGGATTTTATCACTGTTCGGGCGGCTACTGCCTTATCACGCTTAATCTGCCCTTATCCATTTCGCATACTGTATCGCACAGCACCTCAATGTCTTCCGCGCTGTGTGATGCTATAAGTATAGTCTTGCCCCTTGCTTTAAGGTCTAGCAGATAGCGGCGCATATCCGCAACGCCGTCCTTGTCAAGTCCGTTCATCGGCTCGTCAAGGATAAGCAGGGCGGGGTCTTCCATTATCGCCTGTGCAAGACCGAGCCGCTGACGCATTCCGAGCGAATATTTTTTAACATGGCGCTTAAGCTCCGGCGAGAGCCCCACTGTCTGCATAGCGCTGTATATCGCTTGTTTATCGGCTTTTTTGCCAAGGTCTGCAAGCAGCTTTAAATTCTTGTATCCCGAATAATACGGGATAAAACCCGGTGTTTCGATTATAACTCCGACGCTTTCGGGGAAGTCGCAGTCCTTGCCTATCTCCTTGCCAGCTACCGTTACTTTGCCCGATGTCGCGCGGACAAACCCGCATATACACTTCATCAGCATGGTCTTGCCGCTGCCGTTGCGGCCGATAAGACCGTGTATTTTGCCTGTTTCAAACGTCGCCGAAACACTTTTAAGTATCTCCGTCTTGTTTATTGTCAGGGATAGATCGTTTACTGTTATCATGAAATTTCCTCCGAAAGAAGCGAAACGCTCAGGCGTTTTATTCGCAGTGTGCATGCGGTAACAAGCAGTATGTCGGCTATAACAAAGTACAGATATGAGTACCATATCGGCTTTATCGGCTCACGGATTATCTCTGTGTAATGCATCCATATTATGGAATTGCCCATAGGAAATAACCACATCAAATCGCTTCCGAGGGCGCAGGTAGTCACTCCGAGGGCTATGACCGCGGTACATATGAATATACCTGTCATTTTGCCCGATGATATCCTGCAAATAAGGAGCACAAGCGCCAAAAGAAAAAGGTATAATACGATGAGTACCAACGTGTGTACCATGGTACATATGGGGTCAAGCTGGTTATAAAGATTTTCCGGGAGCAACAGAGTTGCAAAGGTGTTCATTTCGTCGGGGAACTTTGCGGCGTAAAATCGTGTCGCCTCACTCCACGATGAATTAAATACGGTGTTGCCGACAGACATTCCAACAACTGCAAGAAATACGACAGCTATATAGCTTGCGACAGCCATCAGAGCAAACAAAGCCTGCCCATAAAGCCAGTTCTGCTTTCCGCTCCTGCAGATAACGAAAAGCGAGTTGCCGTCAAACTTCGGGAAATCGCTCATAAGCACAAGGAACACCGACGGCAACAGAAGTACCGCTACCCACGAGTTGCCGACCGCTATAAACGGCTCAAGCACATTCATCGGACTGCCGTACCTGTCTGCGCGCTGTGCCAGCGTATCAATGAAGAGCGTTTTTATAAATATGAGCAAAACTATCACAATGATGTTTCTCGGGTTTGTTATCCACTTTATGTACTCGCACCTTGCGACCGACCACATCTTTGAAAGGCTGATCTGTTTATGCACCTTTATCCGCACCGCCCTTTCCGAAAAATACATATACCGCAAACGAAAGCAGTATAAGCACGCCGTAATAACACGCAAGAGCGGCAGTCGCTCCCGAAACAATACCGCTCGCCGCAAGCGGAGAAGCAGTATTGCCTATTGTTAAGAGCACTTCGTCTGTGTTACCGGGATCCTGCACGGCAAGTCCTGTAAGCCATGAGCCGAACTGTGTCAGGCAATAGGCTGCCATAAACGGGATACAGCATATAAGATACTTGTTTTCAGTATACGCCGTCACTATCAACGAGAATAGTGACATTACTATCCCATAGATAAACATATCGAGCATATTGACAAGATATACTCCTGCTATCCCCACGCTGTCAAAAAGGCTCATCTGAATACCGGTCAGTACGTAAGAAAGTCTTTCGGCATCATAAGCTTCTATATGCGGAAACCTTATCAGCACAACAAGCACATAAAGGCAATACCCGATAAGACAGCATATGCCGCTTGCGAGCACAGCCGAAACATACTTTGCACTTTTAAGTCTGCGATAGCCTGTGCGTATAACTTCATAGCGGGTAAAGCCCGAGCTTTTGTCATCGCACAGCGCATTTACAAAGCACAGAGGCAAAAGCAACGGCAGAAACATATTCAGCCAGCTGCCGCCCTTAAGCCCGGACACCACACAGGCGCTGAAGCTGATATTGCCGGTATATATCCGCTGTGTGTCGATAATCAGATCCCAGACCGACAAGGACTGATTTTTGTCGAAGTCATAGTCGGCAGAAGCCGTAAAGCATATTGCAAATATCAGCAACAGGCATATATAAAACGACTTATCTCCTAGTATGCGTTTAAGGTAAGAAAGCGTTGCTCTGAACATATCAGCCCTCTGCCTCTTCCTCTGCTGTATAGAACGCCGCCTTATTATAACGGAAATTCTCTCCGGTATCGGCATCTATATAGCAGGTGTACACGAGATCATTGTTCTTGTTCTGAACAACGACCTTCCATGCGGGGGTCGTTTTACTCTTCTGCTCCTCAAGCGGAATATCATACGATCCGTAATATTTGAGCGGTGTGTATACCAGGTCGGCACTGAGTACTTCAAACGATACCTGCTCTGTCAGCGACTGTTCTATTTTGCTTATCGCTTTATCAAACGGAAATAACTCTTCCGTTACCTTTTCATCGGTGATCGATCCGGTTCTTCTGTAGCCGTAAAAGCTGTCAATATCATCGGTCGTAACCATACTGCCGTTGCACAGTGTGGTTTCATACATACTGTCACTGCTGAGATAGAAACGATCCCAGTCAAAAGGTATTCCCCCGTATGTCGGAGTTGTGGTAAAAGAATAGAAATATTTATCCTTATCGTACTGCTGTACAATGACAGACATAACCTTCATATCATATACGGGTGACTTCGGACAAGGAGCATTGTTGACATAGTTCTCAAAAAAAGTTACCGCATCGGCAACGCTTATCTCTTTACCGTCCAGCAATCTGAACTTCTCGGTGCTGTCACGGTCGTAGCTCCCGATCACTTTATAATTCTGTCTGATACCATGCTCCCAATTCTCAAGGAAATGATTGTTCTTTTCGCCGTTATCTTTGCAGTAACGCTCAGCCAGCACACCCTTGTTGACATTTGACAGGTAGTTTCCTATAGGCGGGCCGAACTCAAGGAAAATATTGCGATCGGTAACCTCCGAGCTATCCCTATTATCCAAAATAGCATAATCCGAGCCAACCTTTTCAACAAAACCGGAATACGGAGAATAAAAATAATATGATATTACGTTTTTTTCGGAAACCGCATCATCATAATACTTCTTGAAATTCTTTATCGGAAATTCGTCTTCCTCCATATTGAGTTCTTCATTGGGAATATAGTAGTAGAAGAAATAGTCATCATTGAATTTTTCATTTGGGAAAAGATATGCGAACATCTCTTTGAAGTCATCATAATATTCTGCCGGAGCCTGTCTGTTTACTGCCGCCTTGTCAAAAGAACAGATATATGAAACGCTCTTTGGCACAAGGCTCACAAAATCCTCGGATATATTGAACCTTGTATTCTCCCGGATCATCTTCTTTGCTTCGTCGACGGTATAATAGTTTATTTCATTCTGACGTTTTAAAGCTTCCGGCATATCATCGTCAGTATTGTCGGTGCTGTTGCTTGCACTTTCGATATTGCTGCTGATATCGCTGCCGGTATTGTCAGAGCTACTACTTGTACCTTCGACATTGCTGTTGATACCGCCGCCGCTGCAACCTGTGCAGGCGCAAAGCATGAACGTTGCAAGTATTATTGTTAAAAAGCGTTTCATATACTGTATCTCCTTTTTATATTAAGGGAAATAGGACATTGTAAATCAGTATCTCCCGAGTATGCGTTTAAGGCAAGAAAGCTTTGCTCTGAACATATCAGCCCTCTGCCTCTTCCGTTTCCGTATAGAACGCCGCCTTGCTATAACTGAAATTATCTCCTGTGTCGGCATCTATATAGCAGGTGTACACCAGATCATTGTTCTTGTTCTGAATAACGACCTTCCACGCGGGCGAGGTTTCCCGCTTTTGCTCCTCAAGCGGAATGTCATACGGTCCGTAATATGTCATCTGTTCATATACAAGGTCGGCGCTGAGCACCTCAAACGATACCTGCTCTGTCAGCGACTGTTCTATTTTGCTTATCGCCTTATCAAATGGCAATAACTCTTCCGTTACCTTTTCATCGGAGATCGACGCCGCTCTTACATAGCCTACAAAGCTGTCAATATCATCGGTCACAGCCATTGTACCGTAAAAACCTGTTGTCGTGCGCAGTTCACTTTCGGAAGTAAGACGGAAACGTCCCCAGTCAAGCGGAACTCCCGCATAGGTAGGCGTTATCTGAAACATGAAGAAATATTTATCCTCGCCGAGCTTCTTCACATTAACACCTGTTACCTTGGTATCGTATACCGGATTTTTCGGGCAAGGCAGATCATTCATATAGTTTTCAAAGAATACCACCGCATCGGCAACACTTATCTCCTTACCGTCAAGCAATCTGTACTTATCTGTGCAATCGGGAGTGCATGATCTGACGGTTTCGTATTCTTCACAGATAACGGTTCCTGTGACCTCAAGCCAATAATCGTTCTTTTCGCCTTTCTCCTTGCTGTAATATTCCGCAAGTACACCCTTGTTGACATTTGACAGGTAATTGCCTATAGGCGGTCCGAACTCAAGGAATATATTGCGGTCGGTAACCTCCGAGCTATCCCTATTATCCAAAATAGCATAATCCGAGCCAACCTTTTCAACAAAACCGGAATACGGAGAATAGAAATAATATGATATTTTCCTCTTGCCGTCTGCCGCTTCGTCAAAATACTTTTTGACGTTTTTTATAGGGTATTCGTCCTCTTTCGCATTTTCTGTTTCCTCATCTGTTCTGATGTAGTAATAGAAAAAGTAGTCATCGTTAAATTTTTCGTCCGGGAAAAGATATGCGAACATCTCCTTGAATTCGGTATAAAAATCGGAGATATCAGGTCTGTTGACAGGTGCATAGTCAAAATAACTGATGTATGAAACGCTCTTCGGAACAAAGCTCTCGAAATTCTCCGATATATCGAACTTTGTGTTTTCTTTGATTATCTTTTTTACCTCGTCATTCGTATAATAGCTTATTTCGTTTTTGCGCTTTAACGCTTCGGGAATGCTGTTGTCATTATCGTTTGTCTTATCGGTGCTGTCATTATTGCTACTGCTGTCGTTTTGTGTGCTGTCATTATTTATGCTGTTGTTTTCTTCACTGCACCCTGCAAGCGAGCAGAGCAACAGACTTGCCAGAATAATTGCCAGAAATTTTTTCATATTTTCGTTCCTCCTGTGATCTCATGGATTTTCCACAGCTTAATTGTAACACATTGTACAATGCATTACAAGGTACTATGTGCAAAAATAATCAACGAAAATCGTGCGGCGTTTTCGTTGATTATATACAAACGGTGGAAAACGCTGTCAGTTTTTAGTACACTTCTATTATAATGTTTTTTGTAATTAAGATTGATGGCAGGTTGCCGATAGCGCTATTTGTCGGGTAGCACTTCTCGGGTTCGCTATTCCATTTAATAACGTTGCTACTATGAACGAGGGGAAGAACCAAAGGGAACAGGTGCAAGTCTGAGCCTTACTTACGCAAGGCTCGTGCACTCCGCTAAAGCTCCGTTGGACTTAGCAGCCCAGTGCAGCGAAGCGAAACGTCCGAGTGCTTGCGAAAGCAAGACTCAGCCCTATACCCTTAGGTTCTCTCCCAAATCAGTTATTCCTCTTGAGCGACGAGAGGAGCGGGAGCATTGCTTATGCAATGCTCAGACGTGCATCCCTCTTTCCTTACCCACACCCCCACCCCGCTAGGGTGTTGGCTAAACTCGTAGAACCACCCGAATATCGTATATCATGTTATTTCAGGAACGCTTAACGCTACATGTCCGCAGTTTTAGTACATATATCTCAGGTTAGTAGCGTTTTTTTGAAGGGTTAATGTTAGTGCAGTTGCACAGATACACTCACGAAATTATTAACACCTTGTTAGTACGGAAACCGTTTTCAGCGTTGTTGGCTGTATAGTTATCACTCAGGCTTTTTTACAATATGTTGCACTGCAATTTCAATGGAATTTGATAAGTTGAGGATATATATCGACAGTTTGAAACAGCTATCAGTTTAACTGTACTATTTCAGTATCCTCACCCACGCTCATAAGCTGTTTGTTTATCGCTCTCGTCCTTGTTCCAACAAGCATTTCAAGGTCATTGTCGACCTGCTGTAAGTGATTTTTCGTCTTTGTCAGCACGCTTTCAAAGCTCTCAAACTCTTTCCTTACACTGCTGAGTATCTTCCATACCTCACTGCTTCGTTTCTGCACGGCAAGGGTGCGGAAGCCCATATACAGCGAGTTCAGCAGTGCGGACATAGTGGACGGACCTGCTATGCTGACCTGATAATTACGCTGGAGCTCCTCCACCAGTCCGAGCTTTACGACCTCGGCATACAGCCCCTCAAACGGCAGGAACATAACCGCAAAATTAGTCGTGTACGGCGGACAGATGTACTTGTCGTGAATATCCTTTGCGCATTTCTTTATCGCTACAATAAGCGCCTTTGACGCTTCTTCAATTATCAACTTATCGCCGCTGTCGTAGGCGTTGCAAAGGGTGGTGTATGTATCACCCGGGAATTTTGAGTCGATCGGCAGGTACACGGTATCGTCATTCTTACCGGGGAGCTTTACCGCAAACTCAACGTGATTACGGCTGTCCGGAACGACCGCGACCTCGGTATCATATTGTCCGGGAGCAAGTATATCCGAAAGAATAGCGCCGAGCTGCATTTCTCCGAGAATACCTCTGTTCTTTACGTTAGACAGGACTTTTTTCAGATCACCGACACCTGCGGCAAGGCTCTGCATTTCGCCAAGTCCGCTGTACACCTTGTTAAGCTGTTCACTGACCGTTGCGAACGAACGGCTTATCTTGTCGTCAAGCGTTGTCTGAAGCTTCTCGCCGACCATTCCGCGCATTTCTTCAAGCTGATTTTTTGTATTTGCGTTTATGCTTCCGAGCTGAACTGCCATTTCGTTACGCATATTCTGCATATCGGCGGCGTTTCTCTGCTCAATGCTCTGAAGCCGCTGTTCAAACTGGGAAAGCAGTCTTGCCGTGCCGTCCGCATTCTGCTTCTGAGTATCGGTGAGCGTCCCTCCGAGATTGGTGACAAGGCTCACAAGCTCGGTTCTGAGTACCGTTTCACTGTTTAACCTGCTCGCCTGTGCGGTATCGAGCTTTGCACAAAGCTGAGCGGTTCGCTCGGTGAGCATATCAAGCTGTGCGGCTGTCTGCCCGTCCGTCTTTTCCTTGCCGCTGATATTATCGGCTGGCTTTTTCTGCGACAAAAGCGTTATGACCGATATTATCACCGATATCAGGCTGACGGCAAGCGTTATTATAAGCAATAGTTCCATATTTCTTGCTCCTTTTAAAATTTATACTACTATTATAATTCGGTTTTTTCGGGCGGTCAACGTTTTCGCGGCGGAGTGTACGGTTTATAGGACAAAAATACGGTCACCCGAAGATGACCGTATTTCATTTATTATTCAGCAGTATTCTTATAGCTTATTGTGATATGGCATATTGCGAATACGACCGACAGGACAATAAGCGGAATGTTCATCGTCAGTATGCCGCTTTCAAGGAAAAGTACGGACGGCAGTATCGACAATGTCAGTGCCTTTGCCACACTGTTTCCCTTGCGGAATACTATCCAGCCGCCGCAGTAGAGCGCAAGAAGAACTATGCCGAGTATAAGGTACAGCGTCTGCGCGCCGTCAAATATGTAACCGAGCGTTACAAACGGCAGTTGTATGAACATCAGTATGAAACAGCCGAAGCGACCTATCTGCTCACCTGTTTCGACAAGCTTGTTGTGATAATTATCTGCAAAGCCGTCCTTGTTTGTCACCGCATAGATTATATTCGGTATCAGCAGGACAACAACAAATATAAATCCTGTGAGATTAAACCATTCCATCTTTACGCGCCTCTTTCTCAGGCAACACCGAAGCCGAGAATTTCGACATATGTCATCTTATCGTCACCGCTCTGTGTAACAGGCTTTATGCTGACCTTGTGAGTTCCCTCAGCGCCCGTATAGCAAAGCGTGGCAACAGGATTACCCCAGCCGTCGGTCGCGCTTGTCGCAACGGTTGTGAAAACCTCGCCGTCAACCGTAAACTGCAATGAGCCGAATGCGACGTTGTTATTGCATTTATAGACAAGCATAAGATTTTTGCCGGTAAATTCAAACTCCATAGGCTCACAGCCCGAGGGCTTGCCCTTGTAGCTCCAACCGTCGGGGAAGCTTGTGAGAGTTTCCTTTTCGGTGTCAAATGTGCCTGTCGATGATATTTTCAGTTTGTCGGAGGAATGCGTCCTGTCGATAAATGTCATATCCGCAAATCTGTCGGAATACACCCACTCATCAGGCAGGGGAGATATTGTGACATCGCCCATAGTCTTTATCTTTTCGGTCGCCTTGTCAAACATATTCATAATGAGGTCGGCGGTCATCTGATGTCCCCACTCGTTGGGGTGTGATTCGTCGTCGGAATAGTCCTCCCACTTCATTCTGCCTGTTTCAAACTCGTGGGAAAGCACGCTGTTCAGCGATACCATAGGCAGACCGTAAGCCTTGCCGACCTGCGACATATATTCCTCGCAGGTGTGACCGCTCTTTATGACTGTGAAATACAGCGCAACGGCGGGCTGTTTTTCCTGCGAGAGGATCTTTCTCACCATAGCGTCATAGCTGTCCTTGTATATCTGATCGTTGCCGTCATTTACCGCAAACTCGACAAATACCATATCGGGGTCATAGTCGAGCACGTCACGCTGAAGGCGGATATTTCCGAGTACGCTCGGCGTGCCGCTGAGTCCCGCGTTGACATAGTTTATCTTTGTATCGGGGTATTTTTCGCAAAGGCGGTCATAGGTGAGCTTTGCCCAGCACTTTTCGGGTCCTGCGGTAAGTCCCTCGGTGATACTGCCGCCGATGAATGCTATAGTTACCTCCTGCTTGTTTTCAAGCTTTTCGATAAGCTTTGACATTCTTTCGAGGTTGCCCAGATCCATAAGCGACCTTTCGACCATATTGTCATATATCTGCTCCTCGGTGAGCTTGCTTTCATCTATACTGCTTGTTTCACTTGTATCAGATGATGTATCCGAACTGCTGTCGGTAGATTCCGATACAGATGATGTTGTCTGTGTATCGGACGTACTGTCGGATGATACGGCAGAACCGCCGCTTGTGCTGTTATCCGCACAACCTGCAAGCATTGACGCGCATATAAGCGCGCCTGCGATGATTTTTATCTTAGCGTTCATTTTGTCCTCCGTGGTTATAATTATGATATTCTCATTATACATTAACACGAGCTCATAATCAACAGTTTTTACACGAAAACGAGCAATTTCACTAAAATCCGACTGCGGTAATATACTATATAAACCGACCGTCACACAAGCGGACAATTATTGTATAAATCTGTACGGGCGGTTAAAAATAACTATGTACATCAAGTTCAAAACATCGCATTTCAACAGAAAGGAAGAAAACCATGCTTGTAAAAAGAGGAGAGATATATTACGCCGATCTGAGCCCTGTAGTCGGTAGCGAACAGGGCGGTATGCGCCCCGTACTTATTGTCCAGAACGATGTGGGCAACCGCCACAGTCCGACTGTCATTGCCGCCGCCATAACAAGTCAGAAGGACAAATCGCGGCTTCCTACGCACATTTCGATAAACGCCGACCGCTGTGGTCTTGCAAAGGATTCGATCGTACTGCTCGAGCAGGTGAGAACGCTCGACAAGCAACGGCTCAAGGAACGTATGGGCGAGCTTGACGAGGGCGCTATGAACAAGGTCGACAGCGCACTGTCGGTAAGCTTCGGTCTTTCGGGAAGCAATTAAGTTAATATAACGCCGTGTTTCCTTAACAATATGTAACAAAGTTACACACCGGCTTATGTTTAGGTCTATGTAACGGTTATCATTGCCGCTCGCTTTAGCTATTGCTACAAAAATATGTACGCTTATGCTTTTTGGGTTGTAAAACCGTCATTATAATGGTACAATAATCACGCAGTAATGCGAAAAATGACGGAACGGAGAAAAACAATGAACATAGCTATTGCACAGTCGGGTGGTCCTACGGCGGCGATAAACTCTTCACTCTGCGGAGTATTTGACGAGGCTGAAAAGTATAACGAGATAGACAGGATATACGGCTCGATAAACGGTATTGAGGGCATACTGAACGATAACCTTATCGACCTTAAGGAAGTGCTTATCACCGAAAACGATAAGCAGCTGCTCAAACGTACACCGTCAACCGTGCTCGGTTCATGCCGTTTCAAGCTGAAAAACAGCAGTGATGACGACAGCGACTACAAGCGCATAACAGAAGTATTCAAAAAGCACGGTATAACCGCATTTTTCTATATCGGCGGAAACGACTCTATGGATACCGTAATGAAGCTTGACGCTTATTTCAAAGAAAACAAGATCGATATAAAGGTTGTCGGCGTTCCGAAAACTATAGATAACGACTTACCGCTTACCGACCACACACCCGGCTTCGGCTCGGCGGCAAAATATGTTGCGACTTCGTTACAGGAAATAATCCGCGACAGCCGCGTATACTCCATTCCGTCGGTCACGATAGTTGAGATAATGGGACGTGACGCAGGCTGGCTCACCGCGTCCTCGTGTGTACTGCGCGCTAACGGCGAGCCTGCGCCGCACCTTATATATCTTCCCGAAAGCGACTTTTCGGAAGAACGCTATCTTGAAGATGTTAAAAATGCATCAAAGAGATACAAGGCGGTCATAGTGGCGGTGTCGGAGGGAATAGACTGCCTTGCGGGTCGGTCGGAGCTGACGGACGCGTTCGGTCACAAGTATCTTTCGGGCGTGGGCAAGTATCTTGAAGAGCTTACGCGCAGTCATATGGGCTGCAAGGTACGCTCGATAGAGCTTAACGTAATGCAGAGGTGCGGCTCGCATATAGCATCGCTCACCGACCTTGATGAGGCGTGGAGAATAGGCGCGGCGGCTGTGAACGAAGCGCTTAAATACGGCGGGAGCGGCGTGATGATGGGCTTTAAGCGTATCAGCAACAATCCTTACCGCGTGGGGATCACTCCGCTTGACGTAAAGGAATGCGCGAACAAGGCAAAATATTTCCCGAAAGAGTGGATAACCCCCGAGGGCAACAACGTAACGATAGACGCGCTCAACTACTTCCTGCCGCTGATACAGGGCGAGCCGAAGATAGATTATCTCAACGGCATACCCGTACATTTCAGACTGGATCAGTAAGGCTTATACAGCCTTGCAAGCTTCTTGACAATTATCTGCATTTATGCTATACTGCTTTAAGGAAAGAAAAGTTTAATACAGAAAACTTTTGTCAAAGGAAACGACATAAAATGGCAGGTATTTTCGCATTAAACTTAAAATCGGATATTTTTGGCATAACGGCATAGTTCCTTGGGAAACTATGCCTTTTTGTATATAAAGTAAATCAGAAAGAAGGAAATACAGATGAAATTCGTAAAATGGCTTACCGCAGCAGTGACTGTCCTCACACTCAGCATAATCTGCGCGGTATGTGTCGGTGCGGCAAACGAAATCACCGCATCTGACGGTTACTATGAGTACAAGCTTGAAGATGACGGAACGGCAACTATTACAAAATATGTTGCCAATGATATCAAAGCCGATGTCCCCGCAAAAATCGGCGGCAGAAATGTCGGCAGGGTAGAAAATATTTTCAACGGCAACACCAAAATAATAACTGTTACTGTTGCAGACGGTATAACAGAACTCGCAGATAATATATTCAGCTCGTGCAGTTCTTTGACATCGGTAAAACTTCCGTCAACGCTGAAAGTTGTACCGAACGGTGCATTCGCCCACTGCCCTAAGCTTACGTCAATTACGATTCCTACAGGAATAACAGGTATTGGCGAAAAGGCATTCTACTTCTGCGAAGCTCTGGACACGGTAAATATGCCGACGAAGCTTGACTATATCGGAAAACAGGCTTTCTACGCCTGCAAGTCGCTTAAAAATATAAGCATACCGACAGGTGTTAAGACGGTTGATATGCAAGCCTTTGCAAATTGTATGAATCTTCAGAAGGTCACTCTCCCCTCTACCGTAACAACTATCGGTCATGGCGCATTTGAAATGTGTCTTTCACTCAGCAGTATAAATCTGCCTGCAAACCTTACCGAAATATCATCATATGCTTTCTATTTCTGTGATGTCCTTAACAATATTACAATTCCTTCAAAGGTAAAATCTATCGGCGGTTACGCTTTTGCAGACTGCGCATCGCTCAGTAAGATAAACATTCCCGCTAGCATTACATATATAGAAGATAACGCTTTCATCCGCTGCGGAAAGCTCGCGTCGATAACGGTCGCATCGGGTAACACCGCCTTCTGCAATGAAAACGGAGCTTTATATACCAAGGATATGGAGAAGCTCATCATCTATCCCGCAAAAAGAGCCGGAACATCATTCAAAGTATCTGACAAGACATATTATATCAAGCCGTATGCCTTCTATAAAGCGGAAAGCCTGACAAGCGTAACACTACCCGCAAAGCTTTATTCAATAAACGAGTGTGCATTTTACGGCTGTACCGGTATAAAGACAGTCACTGTTCCGCGATCGGTTTCTTTAATAGGCACAAGAGCATTCGGATTTTATCACAAGATAAATGTGACCGCCGATCAGAGGGTTGACGGTTTTAAAATACGCGGATATAAAAATTCCGCCGCTCAGATTTATGCTGAAAACAACGACATAAAATTTGAAGTTATAGTTGATACTCCTGCCACAGTAACAGGATTAAACGCCAAAACAATTTCAAGTACATCGATCACTCTCGCCTGGAGTATAGCCGTTAATGCCGAGGGCTATGAAGTTCAGCAGTATAAGGACGGAAAGTGGACATCTGTCACAAGCTTATCCGCAGGAAACGCTGTAAGCTATACAGTAAATGGCTTAAAGGCGGGCACGGCAGGATACAGATTCCGTATAAGGGCATACAAGACCTACGGCAGTACAAAGCAATACGGCTCATGGAGCAAGGAGCTTAAGGTAAACACAAATCCCTACGGTGTGGGCGGCTTCAAAATCAAGTCTAAATCGAGCACAAGCATTACATTACAGTGGAACAAGGGCACTACCGCAAGCGGCTATCAGCTTCAGCAATACAAAAACGGTAAGTGGGTGACTATATCTGCTCCTGACAAGGCAACGACCGTAAGCTACACGGTAAAGGGCTTAAAGGCGGGCACGGCAGGATACAGATTCCGTATAAGGGCATACAAGACCTACGGCAGTACAAAGCAATACGGCTCATGGAGCAAGGAGCTTAAGGTAAACACAAATCCCTACGG
>CAKSTB010000030.1 GCA_934490165.1 uncultured Ruminiclostridium sp.
TTACAGTGGAACAAGGGTACTACCGCAAGCGGCTATCAGCTTCAGCAATACAAAAACGGTAAGTGGGTGACAATATCCGCTCCTAACAAGGCAACGACTGTAAGCTATACGGTTAAAAATTTAAAAGCTAACACAAGCTATAAGTTCAGGATCAGAGCATATAAAACTTACGGAAGCGCCAAGCAGTACGGCTCATGGAGCAAAACGCTTACAGGAAAGACAGGTAAATAAAAACTAACGGGTATCGGCAAAACCGATACCCGTTATCCGTATTTCAATACTTTCAGTCAAAGCTTGTTATCTGAGGATTTCTGCAATGCTGAAGAAGATACAGTACTTCTTCGCTCTTTACAAAGTACGACTTTGAATAAGCATCGTCAACGTAAAAGTCGAGCAGGAACTTATCCTCCCACTCGTGGAGCGATACCTTGAGCTTATCCTTTATCTCGTCGTACTTATCGCCGAACAGTGCTCTCAGCCCTCTGCCCCTGCGTAAAAAGCCGTAAACGAACATTGCTCCGCGGAAGCACGGCAGAAGCTGTGAGTAAATAGGCGAGTCACGGCGGAACTCGATGACCACTTTCTGCTCGGTGAGCCCTCCGGGCGCATCTCTGTCCTCGGGCAGTACTGTCCTGAACTTTTCGGGCGGCATTATTGAGCCGAGCTCGATGAATTCTGCGTTTTCATAGGGTGCTGTCATAATATATCCTTCCTTTCGTCTTCATATAAAACTATCGATGTCTTTATTATATATGCGCCGTACCCTTTCTTCAATGAGCGGACGCACAATATACTTAAACCACAGCACAGCGGCACAGTCTACAGGAACTCCTTTATAAAGAATGAGAGCATAAGCCTGAGCTTGTCTTCGTAATTCAGCTCACAGCCGAGTATCTCCTTTATGCGTCGGAGCTTGTAGTTTACCGTGTTGCGGTGAACGAATGTGAGCCGTGCGACCTCCTGTACACTGCTGTCGTTTTCAAGGTAGCATTTAAGCGTTTGCATATAGTCAGTGCCGTTTGCGCTGTCGAACTCCTCGAGCGTGCCGAGCGTTTCGTCGTATATCTCGTGGAGCACCGCCGTATCCTTTATATGTACAAGCAGTTTATATATGCCCATATCGCTGTAGCCTACGCATTTGTCATTGTGGAGCGTTGCGACTTTGAGCGCCATGACTGCCTTGCGGTAGCCCTCGGATATCGCGCTGTAGCCCTGCTTTGACGGACTTATGCCGCAGGTGATATCCGCGGTGTATTTCCCGGAGCTGAAAATAGCGTCGAACGCGGAGAAGATCTGACGTACATCGTCCTCCCTGCAGTCCGGACAGACAACAACAAGGTTTTTATCCTGGAAGAAAAAGCTGAACTGTCTGCCGCTTGTATTGAGTACCTTCTGCATATCGCTTGTGACCGCTTTTTTAAGCTCGTCGTCACCGAGAGTTGCATTTGAAAAGCTGCATACGCCGACACAGTATTCGGAAGCGGCAAAATAACTGCGCCGCTCAAGCGTGGACTTGTAGCCCGCCTCGTTCTCGGGGGAAAATATGAGGTTACGCAAGGCTGTTGCAAGCGCTGTTTCTATTTCCTCGCCTGTTACTATCCTGTGGCAGAAGTCATAGGTTATATCAATAAGCTTTACCTCCCACGGGACGGTGAACAGCGGCAATGAATTAAAATCGCAACAGTCCTTGACGCTCTGGGGTATACTCTTTATATATTTACCGGTGTTGATAACAAGTGCACTGCAACGCTTTTCGATAAGCTCTTCTATAAAGGAGAGCAGATGGCTTTCATCGCTTACGCCTACTCCTGTCATAAAGACCATTTCGTTGCCGTGCAGGAAGGGCGAAACCTCTGCGTTTTCAACAAGGTGAACCCATCGGACGTAATTTCCGAGCCCCTCTTTTCCCGCTATAAGCTTCATAACGTAATTCGCCTGTGCATTTGCACATAGCTTTGATACTGTAATTGACATATTCTCACCTCTTTTTCTTTTAATATAGTAAAAACCGCCGCAGCTACCTTGTTTCCCGACAGCTCCGGCGGTTTTTAGTTCTTTATTGATATAGAGTATAGCACAGTTTTGCATAATTGTCAAGAGAATATTGCAAAATTCAACTGTAGCACAAACAAACAGCATTTCTTTGAGCACTCTGCACAATTCAGTGAAAATGCTATTGCAATGCGATTTCAAGCGTGATATAATGCAATTACACCGAAAGAAAACAGTGAAATAAAACAAAAAGAAACTTGCAACGGCGCAGAAAGAGATTTCTGTGCCGTTTCGTTTTGCAGGAACAAAAAGATAAGACTTGCAAAACAGGAAAGAAAGGAGTGCTTAGATATGAGTGAAAAAGTAAACGCACCGGAGATTTCGGTAAAGAACGTCAGCATGGTGTTCTCCGACAGTAAAGGAAACCCGGTACAGGCACTTAAGAATGTAAGCATTGACATTCAGAAAGGTGAATTTATATCGCTTCTCGGTCCTTCCGGCTGCGGTAAGTCCACACTTCTTCGTATAGTATCGGATCTGCTGACCCCGACATCGGGCGAGGTTACGGTCTGTGGCAAGACACCGAGAGAAACAAGACTTGAGCAGAAGTTCGGTATCGTATTCCAGAACCCGGTGCTCCTTGACTGGAGAACGGTAAGGAAGAACATCAGACTTCCGCTTGAGATGATGAAAGTTCCTAAAGAGGAACAGGCAAGCCGTATCGAACAGGTACTTGAGCTTGTAGGGCTCAAGGAGTTCGGCAACAGCTACCCCGGACAGCTTTCAGGCGGTATGCAACAGAGAGTCGGCATTGCAAGAGCACTTGCAATTCAGCCCGACATACTGCTGATGGACGAGCCGTTCTCGGCGCTTGACGAGTTCACAAGAGAAAAGCTCAACGACGATGTGCTTTCAATATGGAGAAAGACAAACAAGACGGTGCTTTTCGTAACTCACAACATAGCCGAATCGGTATATATGTCCGACAGGATCTGCGTTCTATCTCCCCACCCCGGCAGATTATCCGCAATAGTGGACGTTGATCTTCCAAGACCGAGAAACGCAGATATGAGAGGTACTCCCGAGTTTGCCGCTCTTGTAGAGAAGGTAAGAAACAGCTTCGAGGGTATATAAAACCGAAAGGAGCGTCTTGACATGATAAAAAGGATAACGTCATCCAAAGGCATAGTGACTGCCGTATGGGTGCTCGGACTTATAGTAATATGGGAGATATGTGCTTTCATAGTAGGCGCAACACAGCGTACACCCGTAAACGTTCTCCCGCATCTTTATCAGATAATCGGTTCATTCTTCGACACAAAGTCGATAACCGGTTCGGGTGACACGATAGCAACACTTGTGTTTTCAAGTGCCGCTGAAACGCTTTCGAGAGCGCTTATCGGTTTCTTGATCGGTATGGTTCTCGGTTATGCGCTGGCTCTGCTGATGCACCTGTCACACATAGTCGAAAAGATAGCTTTTCCGTATCTGATGATAATCCAGATGATACCGATACTCGGTATGGCTCCTATCGTGCTTTCGATAACGGGCGATATATCAAGCGCGCGAATAATTATCGCCGCAATACTTACATTCTATCCCGTTTCAACAAACACGCTGGCAGGCTTCAAGTCAGTCGGTCGCGAAAGACACGAGCTGATGAGATCCTACGGCGCAAACAAATTTCAGCTTTACACAAAGATGCTTATCCCATCGGCAATGTCCTACTTCTTCACGGGTCTTAAGATCTCAGCGCCTATGGCTATCACGGCATCGATACTTGTCGATACGCTCCAGGGCGGCAACGGTCTTGGCTGTATGCTCTCCCAGTCGCTCAAAGGCTCAATGACACGATTTGTATTCTGGGATATAGTAATATTCAGTGCCGTTATCGGCGTACTGAGCTTCTACCTGATGGGCGTTATTGAAAGAGCGACAAATCCGGCAAAACGCAAAGTAAAGAAAAAAGCGCAGTAAGGAAAGGACTGATCGTACTTGAAAAGCAAAGCAATCAAAAACGTACTCACAACAGTCGGTCTGCCCGTACTGTTCGGAGCATTGATATTCGCACTGTGGCAGACAAAGGTTCTGCACGCGCTGTTCGGAACGGACGAGATAATCCTTCCGCTCCCGACAAGAATAGGCTCGATCATCGGCGATAACTTCACAAATATGTTACCGCAGATAGCGTCAACTCTTATAGTGGCGCTCGGAGGACTTGTACTCGGCTCGATACTCGGTTACTTCATCGGCGTTGCCGGTGCGGTATTCAAGAAGTGGGGCATGGGCGGTCTGACTATAGTATCCGCATTCAACGCGATCCCGCTTGTAGCACTTGCTCCGGTTATCAACAACTGGACAAGGGATCTGTCAAACGTGGTCGATATAAGAAGTACGGTGGCTAAAATAATCACCGTTACGATATTCTGCACAGCTTCAATGAGCGTAAACGCATACAGAGGTCTGACGGAGGTAAAACCGTTCTCGGAGGATCTGTTCGCGTCATACGGCTCAGGAAAGCTCAAAATGTTCTTCAAGCTGAGACTTCCGAACTCATTACCTTATGTATTCACGGCGCTGAGAGTAAGCGTTCCCGCTTGTATAATCGGTGCGGTAGTAAGCGAATACTTCGCAGAGCAGGTAATCGGTGTCGGCAGACAGATAAGAGAAAACATTATAAAAGGTCAGTTCCCGACCGCATGGGCATACATAACGGTAGCTTGTGTAATGGGTATACTGATGTATGTAATACTCCTCATAGTTGAGGCGATCGTGCTGAAAAACCGCCGTGCAAGATAAGGCGGTTTCAGATATAAGGCGTATCGGCACTATCATTCAACGCCCATGCGATGCCATAATTTCCGTATTACTTCGTTGCTTTTTCTTGACATACAAAACAGTATGCCTACAAAAAAGCGCCTCGTTCTACGAAAATTCGGCTATCGCCTGAACGTTTCAGATAGCACCGACACACCTAAACTAAAACCAGCATTAAAGACGAGAAAGGATGAAACATTATGAAAAACAAAAGAGTGTTAGCAGCATTACTCGCAGCAAGCTGTCTTGCGACATCATTCACCGCTTGTTCCGGTGACAGCTCATCGAGCAGCACAGCAGGAAGCTCAGCCGCATCGGCAGACGCTTCTTCAAGCGCCGCAGAGGGTTCTTCGGAAAGCACAGGTCTTATGAGCGACGAAGAGATCATCAAGAAGGCTTCAAGCGAAAACAAGGTCGGCAACTGGGGTCTCGGCAACGAGTACGAAATTCAGGCTCTGCTTTCAAAGTACGGTCTGCCCACCGACTACATTACAATGGACTTCACAATGGATCAGATAGATAAGGATACTATCACGCTGGCATCGGCAATGACATTCAATGAGCTTGGTCTTATCAAGAACAGCTATGACGGCGGTTATAACTACGGCGATGAGATCGGCGTCATCGATATGAACGACCAGGGCGTTGCAATGCTCGAGGATAACCTGTTCTGCACAAAGGAATTTGCAAAGAACAACCCCAATACAGTAAAGGCATTCGTTGCCGCATCAATGAAGGGCTGGACATATGCGTGCGAGCATCCCGATGAAGCCGCAGAAATCGTATTCAAGTACGGCTCATCGGTATCGGCTGACCACCAGAAATATATGGCTTCAGAGGTTGCAAAGCTCGTAACGACCGATACAAAGGGCAATACGGTTTCGGCTTCAGATGTAGGTAAGATGGACGAAGAGGCAATGCAGCAGACACTTGACCTTGCTAAGCAGTACATCAAGCTTGACGACGCTACAGCCGCAGACAAGCTCACTAAGCTGACACTTGATGATATCCGTTCTTCCGACTATCTGACATATGACGGCGGAGCAGTTGAAAAGTCTGACCTCAAGATTCAGCTTAAATGGTTACCGCAGGCTCAGTTCATGGGCTACTATGTAGCACTCGACAAGGGCTACTACAAGGATAACGGTCTTAATGTAGAGATAGTAAGCGGCGGCGGTGACGTTTCCGAAACTGTTGCAGTAAGCAACGGCACGGTTGACTTCGGTGTAACATGGGTTTCTAACCTCATCAATGCAAATGCAGGCGGTATGGAGCTTCTCGAAGTAGCTCAGGTATATCAGAGATCAGGTCTTGTACTTTGCTACAAGAAGAGCCAGTTCACAAAGTAATTCACGGTTTCGGATCACTCCGGAAGCTGAAAGGCGGTATATATGAGCGAAAAGAAAATACTTGTAAGCGGTTGCCTTTTCGGCTGGCATTGCCGCTATGATGACGGCGATACGCCGTGTCTGCACCCACAGTTCCTTAAATGGAAAGAAGAGGGCAGACTGATACCGGTATGTCCCGAGGTGTTCGGCGGTCTTCCTACTCCCCGCCCCGACTGCCAGCGTGTAGGCGATAAGGTGATGAGCTGCGTAGGCGGCGACTGCACCGGGCAGTACACAAAAGGCGCAAACGAGGCGTTAAGGCTAGCAAAGGAAAACGATGTTGCACTTTGCATAATGAAAGAGGACAGTCCCTCCTGCGGAAGCACCCACATATATGACGGTACTTTCACAGATACGATCATTGAAGGACAGGGGCTTGCGGTCGAATATCTCAGAAACGCAGGCTACAAGGTATTCAGCGAGAATATGATCGAAGATGTCATAAAGGAACTCGCAGAGTAAACACTACAGCGACTTATACAGTAAGTTCAGTATCGCATGAGCGGTTTAAACACCGTTCGTGCGATCGGGAAAGACGTCAGGGCGGACGTATCACGACATAGCGGTCGTTTCGCTCCGACGTTTTTCCCGATAAAAATACAAACTTTATCAAGAGCAGAAGGAAAGAGGGTATAACAGTGGTATTCAGATCACCACCAACGATCATTTACGGCAAGGGTACAGTTACCTCAGTCGGAGAGCAGGCGGCGCGCTTCGGAAAAAAGGCGATGCTTGTCTGCGGAAAAGGCTCGCTGAGAAAAAGCGGTGTGCTTGATATCATCGTATCAAGCCTTGAAAAAGCAGGTGTTTCCTGCACGGTATACGACCGTGTAGGCTCAGACCCGACAACGACAGACGTTGACGAGGGTGCGGCATTTGCAAAGGAAAACGGTTGTGACGTTATAGTTGCGGCAGGCGGAGGAAGTCCTCTTGACGCGGCAAAGGGAATCGGAATGCTGCTCACAAACGGCGGCAAGGTGACCGATTACGAAAAGACCGCTCCCGAAAAGGAGTCGCTCCCCATTATCGCAATACCGACCACAGCCGGCACAGGCAGTGAAGCGACAAGATACTCGGTAATCACAGATACCGACAGAAATATAAAGATGCTGTTATCGACAGACGGAATTATCCCGAAGGTGGCAATTCTTGATTTTGCGATAACAAAATCGTTACCGCCGTTTATGACAGCGGCGACCGGAATGGACGCTCTGACCCATGCGATAGAAAGCTACATCAACGTGAACGCATCGCCTATGACAAAGATGTATTCGCTTGAAGCGATAAGACTTATTTCAAAGAGCCTTATCCCGGCTGTACTTGACGGCAGGAACGAGCAGGCAAGAGAGGATATGCTGCTTGCCGCTTTATATGCGGGAATTGCAATATGCAGTGCGCCGACAGCACTTGTTCACTCAATGTCAAGACCGCTCGGAGCGTGGTTCCATATTCCGCACGGACTGGCAAACGCAATGCTGTTAAGCTCGGTTATGGAATATAACCGCCCGTCCTGTCCCGAAAAGTTCCGCGATATCGCAATTGCGATGGGCGAGAATGTCGAGGGCTTATCGGTAAGAGAGGCAAGCATGGTAGCCGTTGAAGCTATCGCCGCGATAGCGGACGAAACGGGACTTCCGAAGCTGCTCTCCTCGCAGGGAGTAACAGAGGATAAGATACCGACTTTAGCAAAGGACGCATTCGCCGCAGGAAGTACGGCAAATAACCCGAGAGTTCCTACGGTAGAAGAAATAGAAACGATATATAAAAGCGTATTCTGATAAAAGAAAGGAAGAAATAAAATGAGATACGGATTTAAAAACGCAGAAGAGGTAAAAGAAACCTCCCTTAAATACAACCTCCATTCATGGAGCGTTCAGGGCAAGCTGAACCCCGCTGTAGTAGAAAAGGCGGAGGGAATTTATTACTACACCGCAGACGGCAAGAAAATGGCTGATATGTCAAGCCAGCTCGTAAACCTGAATGTCGGCTACGGCAACAAGGATATTATCGACGCTATCAAGGAGCAGGCTGAAAAGCTCGCTTACATCAGTCCCGCTTATGCTATCGACTGCCGCTCAAAGCTCGCAGAAATGGTAGTAAAGGTAGCTCCGAAGAATATGGGTAAGGTATTCTTTACCTTAGGCGGCGCGGACGCTAACGAGAACGCAATAAAGATCGCAAAGCTGGTTACAGGCAGATACAAGATCTTCTCAAGATACCGCGCATATCACGGAAGCTCATTCGGCGCAGGTAACCTTACCGGCGAGCCCAGAAGATACACTCTTGAGCCCGGTATCCCCGGATTTGTAAAGTTCACAGATCCTTATCTGTATCACGCTCCGTTCCCCTTTGAGAGCGAGGAACAGGCTACAGAGTATTATCTCGGACAGCTCCGCGACCAGATCATATATGAAAATCCCGATGCGGTTGCCGCTGTCGTAATGGAGTCGGTAACAGGTTCAAACGGCATCATCATTCCGCCCAAAGGCTACTTACAGGGTGTACGCAAGATATGTGACGAGTTCGGTATTATGATGGTCTGCGACGAGGTAATGGCAGGCTGGGGCAGAACAGGCGAATACTTCGCTTGCGAAAACTGGGGTATCGAGCCTGATATGATAACCTTCGCAAAGGGCGTTACCTGCGGATATGCTCCTCTCGGCGGCGTTATCGTAAGCAAGAAGATCGCAGAGTTCTTCGATACACACAAGCTTGACTGCGGTCTTACTTATTCAGCTCACCCTCTGGGCTGTGCCGCAGGTGTTGCGTGCCTTAACTTCTATGAAAAAGAACACATTATGGATAAGGTCAAGGAACGCGGCAAGCAGTTAGGCGCTCTGCTTGAGGATATCAAGGCAAAGCACAAGAGCGTCGGCGATGTACGTTACATCGGACTGTTCTCCTGCGTAGAGCTTACAAAGGATAAGGCTACACACGAGCCTCTTGTTCCTTTCGGCAAGGACCCTGAGGGTATCATGGGCAAGATAGTAGGAATGTTAAAGGCAAAGGGCTTTAACACATATTCACACGAGGCTTGCATTTTCGTTTGCCCGCCTCTTATCATCACAGAGGAAGAGCTTGCCGAGAATATGGCAATACTCGATGAAGTGCTTACAGAAGTAGACAAAATGGTCTGATAAATAACAGCTATTACGGGAAAGGACGGTAAGTTATGGATCTCATAATCAAAAACGGTACGATAGTTTCGCCAACGGCTACATTCAAAGCCGATGTGTGCGTGGATAAGGGAAAGATAGTTGCTATAACGGCTGATGCCGGCACAGACGCCGACAAGGTCGTTGACGCAAGCGGCAAGATGGTGCTCCCCGGTGCTATCGATGCGCATACCCACCTTGCAATGCCATTCGGCGGCACGATCTCATCGGACGACTATTACGCAGGCACAAGAGCAGCAGCCTGCGGTGGTACGACAACGGTATTCGACTTTATTTTACAGGACTTCGGCGAAACGATGGTAGACGCTATCAAGCGCCGTGACGCAATGTGCGCTCCCGATGCGGCTGTCGATTACGCATTCCACGTTGCCGTAAAGGACGTATCAAACGGACTTATCGACACTATAGAGGACGCTGTAAACTACGGTGTATCTTCGTTCAAGGTATTTATGGTCTACGACTTCGGCGTAACAGACGGCGTATTCTATAAGGTGCTTGAAAAGGCAAAATCCTGCGGCGCTATGATATCGGTACACGCTGAGAACAAGCAGCTCATAGACGTTCTGACAGAGCGTTATCTGTCGGAGGGCAAGACAAGCGCATGGTATCACTATATGAGCCGCCCCGAATTTGTAGAGGGCGAGGCCGATATCAGAGCTATCCAGCTCGCAAAGAGCCTTGACTCCAAGCTGTACATCGTACATCTTGCAAATAAGGAAGGTGTGCAGGCGGTTGAAAGAGCAAGGAACGAGGGCTATCAGATATATGCTGAAACCTGTCCGCAGTATCTTGAATTTACCTCCGAGGTATACAAGAGAGCAGACGGCAGAAACTTTGTATGCTCACCTCCGATGAAGGGCGAGGAAAGCAGACTTGCTCTGTGGGAGGCTATAAAGAAGGGTCTTATCACAACGATAGCTACCGACCACTGCCCGTTCCAGTCATACGAAAAGGACTGGGGCAAGGACGATTTCACAAAGATCCCCAACGGCTGTGCAGGTATTGAAAATATGTACCCCTATATGCTGTCAGCCGCAAACGAGGGCAAGATAACATTCAACAAGGCTGTTGAGCTTTGTTCATATAACCCCGCAAAGATTTTCGGCTGTGACGCAAAGGGCGCGATCGAGGTCGGCAAGGACGCAGATATCGTCATCTACGACCCGACAAAGGACTTCACGATCACTAACGACAAGATGCACAGCGACTGCGACCACACCATCTGGGAGGGTATCAAGGTCAAGGGTTATCCCGAGGCTACCTACTCAAGAGGTAAGCTTGTATTCAAGGACGGCGAGTTCTTGGGCGAGCGCGGCTGGGGCAAGTTCATAAAGAGAAGCTCAAGCGGTAACTTATAATAAACAAAGCCTATATTACGACAGGGGAGAGCTACATCTCCCCTGTATCTGTAATGGGGCACACCCAAGGAAAAGGAGAGATACTTATGCCATTTGTAAAAAATACAGCGATAGAAGAAAGTGCACGTTGCCTTTTATGCCACGATGCACCCTGTACAAAAGCCTGTCCGTGCGGCGCAAAGCCCGACAGATTTATCCGCTCACTGCGTTTTGATAACTTAAGCGGCGCAAAAGCCTTTGTAAATGGCTGTGCGGACTGCTCCGCCCCCTGTATGACAGCCTGCACAAGGGCGAAAATAGACAGACCGGTCGAGATAAAGCAGACAGCGGAATATATCGCTTCTGCCGCAAAGGACACCGAGCCGAAAGCCGATCTGTCAATGACCTTCTGCGGACTTAAGTGTGAAAATCCGTTCTTCTTATCTTCATCGGTAGTAGCAAGCAGTTATGATATGTGCGCAAAGGCTCTTGATATGGGCTGGGCAGGTATCGTATACAAGACGATAGGCTTTGCGAAGATGAACGAGGTATCTCCCCGCTTTGATATACTTAACAAGGAAACTACACCTTATATAGGCTTCAAGAACCTTGAGCAGATCTCAGATCACCCGCTTGAGGAAAACCTTGCTATACTTAAAAAGCTGAAAGAAAACTATCCCACAAAGATAATCGTATCTTCTATAATGGGTGAAAACGAGGACGAGTGGACCGAGCTTGCGCGGCTGTCGGAAGAAGCAGGCGTTGATATGATAGAATGCAACTTCTCATGTCCGCAGATGACAAGCCACAGCATGGGCAGTGATGTAGGTACAAACCCGGAGCTTGTGGCAAGGTATACCGCCGCCGTAAAGCGCGGCACAAAGCTCCCCGTGCTTGCCAAGATGACACCCAATATCACCAATATGGAGATCCCGGCTATTGCGGCTGTTGACGCGGGAGCTGACGGCATTGCGGCGATAAATACGGTCAAGAGCATCACAAACGTTGACCTTGACAGCTTTGTCCCCACTCCCGATATCAACGGCAAGTCCGCAGTCGGCGGATATTCCGGCAAGGCGGTAAAGCCCATCGCTTTGCGCTTTATCTCGGATATGAAGAGAAATGAGCGGCTTGAAAATGTGCCGATAAGCGGTATGGGCGGCATTGAAACATGGCGTGACGGTCTGGAATTTATACTTATGGGCTGTACAAATCTTCAGGTGACGACTTCAGTAATGCAGTATGGCTACAGAATAATTGACGATATGCTTGACGGATTATCACGCTGGCTTACCGCCGCAGGCTACAGCAGTGTGTCGGAGGTAGTCGGTCTTGCGAACAAGAATATGACTGATGCGGGCAGTCTTGACCGTGACACAGTTACATATCCTATTTTCGACAAGAACAAGTGTATCGGTTGCGGCAGATGCTATGTTGCGTGCTATGATGCGGGACATCAGGCGCTTGATTTTGACAGTGATAAAAGAAAGCCTGTCTTCCTCGGCTCAAAGTGCGTGGGTTGTCACCTGTGTGCTACAGTCTGCCCTGTAGGTTGTATTTCTAAGGCTAAGAGGGTCGCTAAAAGACGTTGATTTTTTAATAAGGAGTTTTATTAAGAGGTTGTGACGAAATGCAAAAATTTCATCACAGCTTCTTATTTTATCGAAAGTTCATTGAAATTGCAGTGCAACATATTATAAAAAAGTCAAGACAGCAAATATACAGCCAACAACGCTGAAAACAGCTTCCGTGCCGACAAGGTGTTAATAATTTCGTGAGTGTATCGATACAACTGCATTATCACCGAAATTTCCAAAAGACGCACTATCCTGAGATATCTGTACAGTCCCCCGGGTCGAACAGAGCGTCAGTGTCCCGCTTACGGCGGCTTTTCAAACGCAATCGTTTGTGTGTCTTATAGCCAACACCCCATTATGGCAGAAGAGAAAAGGAGTCAGGAAAGAGGGATGAGTGACTGAGCATTGCAAAAGCAATGCTCCCGCTCCTCTCGTCGCTCAAGAGGAATAACTGATTTGGGAGAAAACCTAAGGGGAGAGGGGAAAGCGCCTTTGGAGCGCCTTCCTCTCTCCCCTTGGGTTTTCTCCCTCACACATAATAGCAACGTTATTAACCAGAATAGCGAACCCGAGAAGTGCTATCCGACAAATAGAACTATCGGTAGCCCGCTATCAATGTTAAATACTAAAACGGTAAAAAAGTAAAAATCTATTCTTCCTACTCCGATTTTTATAAGGCTTTCAGCACTCAATAATGGTATATATTCGTACTGCGACAATCGAGCCGAAATTTTCAACCTCGCGCAAAGCCGCATAAAATCAGGCTTTGTGCCACGTTTCAAAATATTTTTAAAAATTTTTAAAATTTTCTGAAACTTTTTTGCCCTCACCGCCGACTACCGAAATGTAAGCAGTTGATAAAGAGATATCAAAAATAAAAATTTTGAATATCCGAAAAAAGATGAAACTTTTTGAAAAGAACTTGTGACTGCGTAAATGAAAAACTAAAACGTGCTTTTAAAGCACAGAATACATGGAGGACAAAGAAATGAAAAAGATTTTAGCAACAGTAGCATCTATCGCAATGGTAGCAGCTTGCTCAACAGCAGCTTTCGCAGCAGGTGACATCGGTAAGTCAGAGACAGTTACTCCCGGTGCTTCATCAGGCAACACAAACACAGGTGTTGTACTTACAGTAGTTCCCGTAGCTCTCGCTGCAGGCGCTCTTACAGTAAGCGGTATCGTTTTAAAGAAGAAGAACAAGTAATTTAATTACCTGATAGATTCGATACTAACCACACTCGGTGGTTAAGAAGGACAATGTTCGAATTTATGACCCCGTTATCTTCGGATAGCGGGGTTTTCATTTTATCCGTTTTTTGAATTTTGCATAAAAATCTGCAATTTTTCTTATAAAATCCCCCATAAAAATAAACTTTGATTTAAATCTGCCGATAGAATATATGTAGAAGAATTTTATAGGCTAAGTTTGCCTGAAGGGAGCTGAAAATAAATGGAAATAAAGAACATCAGCAGAATAGTAAATGTCTACAATAAGATGAAATTGAACAGCGGTAAAACAAAGGTCGCTCCCGCAGAGAAGAAGACAGATAAGATAGAGTTCAATTTTGCCCGCAGCGTAGAGGCTGCAAAGGCTGACCTTGCCGCGGCTGTAAACGAAAACGCATCGGCAGAACGTATCGACGCACTCAGCGAGAGTGTTGCCGGCGGCAGCTATGACGTAAGTCCCGATGCTATCGCGGACTCGATACTAATGTTCTGCTAAAGACTATACTGCGGTTTACAGAAAGGGATAGTACCGATGACCACAGAAACAGCTGATAAGATCATCAGATTTCTCGAAAAATATAACGGTGTCTACCGCGATATGGTATCGTTTCTTACCGAAAAGCAGGCAAAGGTCATGGCGGACGATCTGCTGTGGCTGCTTGACTCGGTCGAGGACGAACAGGCACTGGTTATGAAAATACAGTCGGAGGAAAACGCAAGGACGGCTCTTTTTGAAGAGCTCGGGCTCGGCGAGATGAAAGCAAAACAGCTTATTGAAGAAGCCCCCGACGAGAGAAAATCAAAACTGACCCTGCTTTATGACGAGCTCACGGAATATGTGGCAAAAATAAAGCAGCTCAACAATATAATCGTTGAAACGGTTGAAAAGAAATTGTCAGTTCAGGAGGAACTGATACGCAAGACAGGGATGACACTCACAGAAACCTATAACGGCTACGGTGCGAAAATAAAGCACACCTCAGCACCTAAAGGCTTTATCGGTAATGTATAATTTCGGAGGATAAATGAGAGCTTCATTTTTAGGATTAGAGATCCAGAAAAGATCGGTACAGATGGCGCAGAAGGCGCTCGACGTTACCGGCAACAACCTGTCGAACCGTGATACGGTAGGCTACACAAGACAGCGCCTTGATGTATATTCCAGCTATATGAACATGAACGGAATATACACCACAAAGCTTGCCCGCCTGGGACTTTCGAGCCAGGGCGTTTTCGCAAGCGGTGTAAGTCAGACAAGAGATGAATATCTTGACAAGCGTTACAGGGACAACAGCTGTTATGTTGCGGAATACAACCAGCAGGCATCTATAATGAGCGAGATCGAAACAGCGCTTACAAACTTCTCCGATACATACGAGAATGTCGGTATGGCATATCAGTTCGACCAGTTCAAATCGGCTCTGCGCAAATACGCGGAGGACAGCGCCGACAGAGAGGAGCTTGCAAGCGTTGTAAGAAACCAGGCATATAACATCTGCAAGATGTTCACTCAGCAGAGCACAGACCTTAAGAACCTTGAAAATCAGACTTTATACGATCTGCACTCAACGCTTGAGGACGCGAACCGTATAATAAATGAAATCGTTGAATACAACAAGCAGATAGTAAATGAATATGCGATAACAGGCGCAGACCTTATATATAACGGTCTTTCCGTTACAGGCGGTTACGGACCGAACGAAATGCTCGATGCGAGAAACAACCTTATCGACCAGCTCAGTGAGTTCGGTGATATCCACGTTGAGGACAACTTTGACGGCTCGGTAAAAATCACAATGGGCGGTCTTATGATCGTTGACGGTCAGAAGAGTAACCTGTTCGTGACCGGTAAGGATTTTGACGCGTTCAACGCAAAATACGAAGAAAACGGTGCGGCTGTGCTGAAACTTACAGACGGCAACAATATGGTGCTCGGAAGCGGCTCACTGAAAGCCTACACCGATATGATAAACGGCAACGGTTCATATGCCTCGGGCAAGCAGACTACCGATTACGGTATCAAATATTACCAGTCGGCAGTCGACGAGTTTGCAAAGCAGTTTGCGGGACTTATGAACACGCTCAACGGCGGTGACGAGTCGGACGACAGACTGATGTTCACAAGCGCGGACGGCTCACCTATAAACGCAGGAAACATAAGAATATCGGATGCGTGGCTTAAGGACGCTACGATGATAGCGAAAATATACAACGAAAAGACAGGCGCTTACGATTATCCCGTAAACCTTGACGGCAATGCGGTAAACAAGCTGCTTCTCGGTATGGACGACAGCGTCCAGATAGGTCAGGGCGACTATGAAGGCTCAAGCTACGACTTTATACTCTTCCTCAACAACCGCCTTGCGCAGAATATCGAATTTGCCGAAAAGCAGTGCGATATGTATACCGAAACAGCAACCTCACTGCTTGACAGCAGAGATGCGATAATGGGCGTTTCCGAAACGGAAGAGGGCGTTAATATGCTGAACTATTCCAAGTGGTTCAACGCTTCTTCAAGAATGCTGACCACGCTTGACGAGGCGCTCAGCACTATAATAGAAAAAATGGGACTTGTCGGCAGATAAGCGGAAAGGGATAGATCAACATGAGAATAACACAGAGCATGACAAACAGACGCTATATGTCGCAGCTTAATGCCGCTCTTGAAAGAAAGAACGCTTCCGAAAGAAGAATAAATTCGACCAAGAGATACAACAGGGCAAGCGAAGATCCGATAAGCGCCGCAAAAGCGCTGAGAACAAGAAAGGCTATCGCTAACACCAACGATTATCTTGGCAACCTTGAAACCGCCGAGCAGATATATAACGGCGCAGACAGCGTTCTGATGAACGTAAACGACATCCTCGACAATATTATAGAAAAGGTAACTTACGCCGCAAACGGTACTCAGCACGATGAGGACGAGGAGATCCTCGCTCAGACTGTTGAAACTTTCGCAGACGAAATAGTAAGACTTTTCAATACCGATATAGCCGAAAGAAGAATTTTCGGCGGCGTAAACAACGACACCACGATATTCAAGATCGAAGATGTCGGCGGCGAAAAGAAGATCACTTACAACGGCGTTGACATAAGCTCACTTGATAATCCCGAAGATTTCCCCTTCTCTGAGTCGAGCTACACCGATATCGGTATCGGAATGGTGATCGATCCCGCGACAGGCAGAGTAGATCCTCAGTCCGCGCTCCCCGTTACATTCAACGGTGCAAAGATAACAGGTTGCGGCAAGGATGAGGACGGAGTTTCGAAGAACATTATCCAGATCACTCTGAACGCCGCACAGGCAGTAAGAGATGGCGATAAGATAAAGGCTATGGACTATATCGACAAGCTGAGAGCCGCACAGACAAGCGTCAGCGTAGCTCACGCGGATATAGGTAACAAGCAGGAATATATCGAATATAACACAAACCGTCTTACCAACAACAAGGAAACACTGCTTGAACAGCAGAACAACCTTGAGGGTACGGATATGGGTGCGGAAACGACCAACTGGAAAACGCTTGAAGCGATCTATAACGTTTCGCTTCAGTTTGCTTCATCGGTAATTCCGATGAGCATATTCCAGTTTATTTCATAAATCATCGCTCTGAGTGAAAGAGTGAAAAATAATACGGGGAGGAAGATACAATGAATCCGAATTTGCTTAAGATTACAAGCATACCGATAAGCATTGAGGTGAATGTCACAAACGGTACATTAAAAGCGCCTGAGGACAAAGAGCCGCTCAAAATCGATATCAACCGCACACCCGGCGGATACAAGATGGAGAGCAGACCCGCAAAGATAAATATCGATACTTATGCGGCACGTTCAAGTATGGGCTATGGCGAATACAATGCCGCCGACTTCAATCAGAAGGAAGCTGACAGAGGCTTTAAGATAGCTTATCAGGGAGTAGCAAGAATAGTGAGCGAGGGCGACCAGCTCGCAAGAGGCGTATCACCGTCAGAGATCGCCGCACAGCAGATGCGTGCGGGCGCGACCATAGAAACGGCTATAGATTTTCTGCCTAAGGGCGGAGCGGACGTATCCTTTGATAAGGGTACGCTCAGCATAAACTACACTCCTACCGATATAAATATCGACTGGGAGAATATAAATTCCTCCGTTGTCGAGTTTGTTCCCGGCAATATAGAGTTTATAGTAAAAGAACGTCCCAGAGTGGAAATAGAATATGTGGGCGAGCCTATATACGTTCCGCCGAGTGCAAATCCGGCTTACGTTGCGCCCAAAAAGCTCAACACCAAGGGCTGATAAATAAGAGATCTGAAAGGAAACGGTAAAGATCAATGGAGATAATGACCAGAGATTTCGGTAAAGTAAATGTAGACGAAAGCAAGATATTCAACTTCCCGTCCGGACTTTTCGCATTTGAAGAATGCAGGCAGTTTGCGCTGTTAAGTCCGCTCGGTGAAAATGTATACCCTATGTGGCTGCAGTCTACCGAAAATGTTACACCGTGTTTTATCGTTTTCGACCCGGCTATTATAGACGGAGCTTATAAGATAACGCTTAACAGCTCCGAAAAGAAACTGCTGAAGATAAATGACAACTCAAACGTCAGATGCTTATCCATAGCAGTCGTACCGGAGGACTACAAAAAGACTACGGTGAATATGAAGTGCCCCATTGTAATAAACGCAGACGAAGGACTTGCCGCGCAGGTGATACTTCCCGAAAAGTATGAGATCCGTCTGCCGATATATGTCGATAAGGGGGCGGAGTAATGCTTGTAGTAACACGAAAAACGGACGAAAGTCTTACAATATCCGACAATATTGAAATAACCGTCCTTGAAATAGCCAAGGACAGGGTGAAGATCGGCATCTCAGCGCCGAAAGATGTTAAGATAATCCGAAACGAGCTGAGAGATGCTCAGGATATGAATAAAGAATCATCGCAGGCACTGCCCAAGGCAGCTATGGAAGCCCTGCTCGGTATGAAAAAAGACTGAAAGGAAGATAAGATATGGCAACAACAAACAGCAGCAGCATATTAAGATTCAGCGGTATGAACTCGGGACTTGATACCGAGTCTATCGTAAATGCTATGACGGCGGCTACAAAGCTGAAAATAACAAAGCAGAACCGTAAAGCAATAACACTCAAATGGAAACAGGAAGCATATCAGGGCATAACAACAAAGCTCACAGACTTTCAGAACAAATATCTTGATATGCTCAATTCCAAGGTCAACCTTAAAAGCAAATCCACCTTTACAAAATACGGCGCAACGGTTTCCACTTTAAATGCTGACGGCATACTCAAAGAGGGTACTCCTGCCGGTGTATCGGTACGCTCAGGCACAAATGCAGTACCCGGTACATACAATGTAAAGGTGCTTCAGACAGCCACACAGGCTAAGTATCAGGGCAGTGCAATGGACGCAAGCTCGCTTGACTTATCACAGTACAATGACGCTTCACAGAACTACTCGTTCAATATAACGGTAGGCACGAAGTCAACTGTTATAAGCTTCAACGGCGGCAGTGCCGACAGTGTACGCTCGCAGATAAACAGCCAGCTTAAAGACGCATACGGTTCTTCGAACACAAGCGGTCAGGGTCTTGTTTATGTAAACGAAAGCGGTAAGATCATATCCTCCGACAGACAGTCAATGTCGCTTACCGGTGTTGCGAATATGTACGGCAACTTCACGTTTGATTTAAACACAAGCATCAGCGCAGGCACAAACAAATTCAATATAACCGTCGGTGACGAAACAGTAAGCGTTTCGTTTGAAAGCTACACGGCTGATTATTTCAACCAGACAGACAGCACTACACTCGGTGCTCAGAAAAGAGAGGAATATCAGAACATTTATTTCGGCGAGCAGGCTGAAAAGCTGTATAACGCGGCTAAAGCTGACGGTTCTGTAGATTTTGACGCATTGAAGGCGCAGGCTTACGACAAAGCAAAGCAGGCGGATTACGACAATAAGTTTGAAAGCGAAAAGACAAAAGCCATAGCCGAATATGACGAAGAGCTGAAAACCAGCTATGACAGCGGCATAGCAGACGGCTCTATAGCCGAGGGCACGAGCTTTGAGGACTGGAAGAAGACTCAGGCAGAATTTGATGAGAACGCTTTCAAGACAGCATTTGATGAGCAGTACGCAAAGGACTTTGACGAAACCGCATTCAAAGCGCAGTTCGACAAGGATTATGACGAGCTTTCCGCATATAAGGATACGCTTAACGCAGATGATTTCAAGCTGTCCAACGAGGATCTTGCCGCTTATGCAAACAAGTATGAGCTTAACAAGGCTATAAGCAAAGTTAAGCTTTCTGACGGTACGGGTCTTAATATAGATGAAAACGGCACTGTTACAGCCGCAAACGGCGAAAAGCTCGCGGTTGCCGCAGATCCCGCAACGCAGAACACGTTCGGTGCGTCTACAGCCAGAAAGACTACGGCACAGGTCACAACAGCCACAACACTTAAGGATCTAGGTGTTGAGGACAGTGCGACCTTCACTATAAACGGCACAAAGTTCACATTCACATCGGATTATACAGTAGCAAAGATGATGAGCGAAATTAACGCCAGCAAGAACGCAGGCGCAACAATGACGTTCAGCACACTTACAAACAGCTTTGCTCTCAGCTCATCGGGTTACGGCACAGCCGCATCCATCGAATTTTCCGCAGAGAACGGAAGCGCGGGCGCGGAGCTTCTCAGCACGCTCGGTCTTACATCGGGTACGCTGACACAGGGACGCAACCTGCAGCTTGAAGTAAACGGCGAAACAATAGAAACCTCGTCAAACAGCTTCACTGCGGACGGTACAACAATGACCTTCACATCTGCCGCACAGGGCGCAGAGTTCTCTTATGAAGTAAAGAAGGACAACAGCAGTGCGATAGACGCTATAAAGTCATTCGTTGAAGATTACAATAAGATTATCGAAGAAGTATACGGTCAGCTTGACCAGAAGCCGAACTCCGACTACTACGCACTTACCGATGACGATATTGAGGATATGGACTTATCCGAAAAACAGCAGGAGAAGTGGGAAGAAAAGGCTAAGGAAGGTCTGCTTTACAACGACAGCACAGTATCGACAGTAATGCAGAAGATGCGTTCCGTTCTTTATTCTACGGTAAAGACAGCGGACGGACAGACATTCAGCCTGTTCAGCATGGGTATTACTACAAGTGACGACTGGGGCGACCACGGCAAGCTTGAGCTGGACGAAACAAAGCTTGAAGCCGCATTTGAGCAGTATGCCGACCAGATAGCAGACCTGTTCGCAGGCACAACGGTCGATGAAAACGGCAACACCGTAAAGACAGGTATCATGCACAAGCTTGATGATGTACTTACAGGAGCTGTAAAGACAACAGGCGCAAGAAAAGACAAGGGTACACTTGTACAGCTTGCAGGTACAAAGACAGGCACTTCTGCAACAGATAACTCGATATATGATCAGTTGAAGAGTATTTCAACGCTTATCTCATCTCTTGAAACAAGATATGAAAAGCAGCAGGACAGATACTGGAAGCAGTTCTCCAACCTCGAAACAATGATGGGTTCGCTCAACAGCCAGACCAGCTATATCCAGCAGCTGATGCAGTTCTGATAAATTCATCAACACAAGACAACGTAAGGAATACGATATGAATAACGCATTTTCTGCATATAAAAAGCAGTCGGTCACTACCCTCACCCCGGGTGAGATAGTGGTAAGGCTGTATCAGGAGGCGGAGCGTCAGCTCAACAGAGCGTCCTACTACATTCCGCTCAAGAACTACGAAGAAACCAACAAGGCGCTTATAAAGGCGCAGGACGTAATAAACGCCCTGCGTTCCTGCCTTGATATGAAGATACCCGTTTCCAAAAATCTCGACTCGCTGTACGAATATTTCAACCGCGAAATTGTCGAAGCAAACGTGAAAAAAGACAAGGCGAAGGTAGATGCACTTCTGCCTATGATAGCCGAGCTACGTGAAGCTTTCGCGGAGATAAACAGTATGAGCAGAGAACAGATGGAAGCGCAGGAAAGATCGGCAAGGACCGCTATGCAGGAACAGGCTTAAACTACACGGTGCTTAAACCCCACCGGAAAGGAATCCGATATAATGAAAAAGGCAGATGCACAAACACTGCTTTCGCTCATGGACGAGCTGACGGAGCTTATGACCGAGTATGACAGACGCACCGACCGGATGGTCACGAACGATCTCGAGGTCATTCAGCAGGTGCTTTTATCCCGTAATGAGCTTATGGATAAAATGCGTCAGGTAAAGCAATCTATAATGGATGTAGCAAACGCGCAGGTTCCTGCCGAGCGTGAGCTTATCCGCAATATACTGAACAACAAGCCCGTTACAGACAGTCTTTCATATGAATTAAGGCAGTTACAATCCAAGATGCGTCATCTTCACGATATAAAAAATGAGATAGAAGCAAAGGATAAAAAGGTTACCGCAGTAGTTCGCCAGAACTACGAGGACGTAAAGGCGGAGCTTGAGTCGCTAAAGGTCGACAAGAAGAAGATCGACTACTACAGCAGTGTAAAGCTCGGCGGCAAAGGCAAAACCTTCAACTCCAACTACTAAGCGGGCGGCTGTGAGCCGCTCCAAATTCGCCGTTGCGGGTGTGACCCGCCGCAAATTCGCCGTTCCGACAGTTAGCGGATTGCTCAAGTTGCGTTACCGGCGGTGGCAATGTGCCACTGCAAATTCGCCGTTCTGACGGTTGGCAATTTGCTCGAGTTTACGTTATCGGCGAGCGCTTACAGCGCACCCTATTGACGTTAGTACATATTCAAACATTAAAAGGATACTGCAAGCGAATGTGGTTTGCAGTATCCTTTTTTGTGGGTGTGAAGTGCCAAAAATTTGCCGTTGCGGCTGTGAGCCGCTCCAAATTCGCCGTTCTGACGCTTGGCAATTTGCTCAAGTTGCGTTACCGGCGGTGGCAATGTGCCACTGCAAATTCGCCGTTCTGACGGTTGGCAATTTGCTCGAG
>CAKSTB010000031.1 GCA_934490165.1 uncultured Ruminiclostridium sp.
ACTGCATTGTATTTTAATGAAATTTTGATAGACAAAAAAGCTGTGATGAAATTTTTGCATTTTGTCACAGCCCCTTTGGCTTATTATGCGCTGATTACTTGATATCAGCGTGGTGTGCCTGTATTGACTTTACGCCAAAGTGCTTGTTTATCTTCAGCGACTTTATACCCTCAATGCTTGCCTTTGCGGCTGCCATTGTTGTGATATAAGGTACTTTATGTCTGATCGCCGACTTACGGATATAGCTGTCATCATTTGCACTTGTCTTGCCTGCGGGAGTGTTGATGATAAGCTGTATCTCGCCGTTTGCTATCGCATCGGTGATGTTGGGTCTGCCCTCGTACATCTTGTTGATGCGCTCGGCGGCAATGCCCGCTTCCTTTATCATCTCATAGCTCTTGCCTGTCGCAAGGATACGGAAGCCAAGCTCGCTGAATGATCTTGCAATATCAAGAAGCTCGGGCTTATCTCTGTCGCATACGCTGAGGAGAACCGTGCCTTCAAGGGGCAGTCTTACCTGCGTTGCTTCCTGTGCCTTGTAGTAAGCTTCACCGAATGTGGGAGCTATACCGAGTACCTCGCCGGTGGAACGCATCTCAGGACCGAGAACTGGGTCGACCTCCTGGAACATATTGAACGGGAATACCGCTTCCTTGACACCGTAGTGGTTTATCACCTTGTCGTGAAGCTCCGGCACGGGTGAGGGCTTGCCTGTCAGCGAAGATGTGATTATCTGAGTAGCAAGCTGTACCATATTGATGTTGCAGACCTTTGATACCAGCGGTACTGTACGCGATGCTCTGGGGTTTGCTTCAAGAACGTACACTGTGTCGTCCTCTATTGCGTACTGCATATTCATAAGACCGCATACGTTCATTTCAACAGCGATCTTCTTTGTATAATCCTTGATCGTTGCAACCTGCTTTTCGGTGAGGTTCATAGAGGGCAGGATACAAGCGGAGTCGCCTGAGTGAACGCCCGCAAGCTCAATATGCTCCATAACAGCGGGAACAAAGCAGTTTGTGCCGTCGGAAATAGCGTCTGCTTCGCACTCTGTAGCGTGGTGCAGGAAACGGTCGATAAGTATCGGTCTGTCGGGAGTTACGCCGACTGCCGCAGACATATAGACTTTCATCATCTCATCATCGTGAACTATCTCCATACCTCTGCCGCCGAGAACATAAGAGGGACGAACCATAACAGGGTAGCCGATACGGTTGGCAATTTCAAGCGCTTCGTCTACGTTTACTGCCATTCCTGATTCGGGCATGGGTATTCCGAGCTTGTCCATCATTGCACGGAAGTGGTCGCGGTCTTCCGCAAGGTCGATAGTTTCGGGAGTTGTACCGAGAATGTTTACGCCGTACTTCTTAAGGTCGCTTGCAAGGTTGAGCGGTGTCTGTCCGCCGAACTGAGCTATAACGCCGAGCGGCTTTTCCTTGTCGTGTATCGAAAGTACGTCTTCAAGGGTGAGCGGCTCAAAGTAGAGCTTGTCGGATGTGTCATAGTCGGTAGAAACCGTTTCGGGGTTGCAGTTTACGATGATTGATTCAAAGCCGAGCTTTTTGAGAGCAAGTGCCGCATGAACACAGCAGTAGTCAAACTCGATACCCTGACCTATTCTGTTAGGACCGCCGCCGAGGATCATTATCTTGGGCTTGTCGCTGACAGGGCTCTTATCCTCGTCAAGGTGATAGGTAGAGTAGTAGTAAGCCGCATTTTCGGTACCGCTTACATGAACGCCCTCCCACGCTTCCTTAATGCCGAAGCCGATACGCGCGTTTCTTATCTCTTCCTCGGTCACTTCAAGAAGTGAGCTTAAATAACGGTCAGAGAAGCCGTCAAGCTTTGCCTGCTTCAGTACAGCCTTTTCGGGAACCGCACCCTTTATCTTGAGCAGAGCTTCTTCCTCGTCAACGAGCTCCTTCATCTGCTGTAAGAACCAGTCCTTGATCTTTGTAAGAGCGTGGATCTCTTCGATAGTTGCACCCTTACGCAGAGCTTCATATATTACAAACTGTCTTTCGCTTGTGGGGTATCTGAGCTGTGCTAAAAGCTCTTCCTTTGTCATATCGTGGAAGTTCTTTGCAAAGCCAAGACCGTATCTGTCCTTTTCAAGCGAACGGATAGCCTTCTGGAAAGCCTCTTTATAGGTCTTGCCGATGCTCATTACTTCACCGACAGCTCTCATCTGTGTACCGAGCTTGTCCTCGGCACCCTTGAACTTTTCAAATGCCCAACGTGCGAACTTGATAACAATATAATCTCCGTCGGGGTAGTACTTATCAAGTGTGCCATACTTGCCGCAAGGGATATCCTTGAGGGTAAGACCGCAGGCAAGGAGGGCGGAAACAAAGGCGATAGGGAAGCCTGTAGCCTTTGATGCAAGAGCGGAAGAACGTGATGTTCTGGGGTTTATTTCGATAACAACAATACGTCCTGTTTCGGGGTCGCGGGCAAACTGGCAGTTGCAGCCGCCGATAACCTCTATGGATTCGATAATGCGGTAGGACATATCCTGAAGCTCTTTCTGAACATCTTCGGGAATAGTCAGCATAGGAGCGGAGCAGAATGAGTCGCCTGTATGCACGCCGATAGGGTCGATATTTTCGATAAAGCAAACGGTGATCTTGTTGTTGTCGGCATCGCGGACTACTTCAAGCTCAAGCTCTTCCCAGCCGAAGATGCATTCTTCAACAAGAACCTGATTTACGAGCGAAGCCTGTAAGCCTCTTTCACATACGACCTTGAGCTCGTCGACGTTGTATACCATACCGCCGCCTGCGCCGCCCATTGTATAGGCAGGACGAAGAACAACAGGGTATTTAAGCTCTTCGGCAATCTTTACAGCTTCATCAACAGAGTAAGCAACCTCACTTCTCGGCATACCGATACCGAGGTCCTTCATTGCGTTCTTGAACTCGATACGGTCCTCGCCGCGTTCAATAGCGTCAACCTGAACACCTATTACCTGAACATTGTACTGCTTGAGCACGCCCGCTTTGTCGAGCTCGGAGCAGAGGTTAAGACCGGACTGACCGCCGAGGTTAGGCAGAAGTGCATCGGGGCGTTCCTGCTCGATTATTTGTGTAAGTCTGTCGAGGTTCAGCGGTTCAATGTAGGTGATATCCGCAACATCGGGATCTGTCATGATGGTGGCGGGGTTGGAGTTTACGAGTACTATCTTATAACCCAGCTTCTTGAGAGCTTTACAAGCCTGTGTGCCCGAATAGTCGAACTCGCAAGCCTGACCTATGATAATAGGACCTGAACCTATTATCATAATTTTGTTAATGTCCTGTCTTTTTGGCATATTTCTCTTCCTAACCGCACTTTTGCTGTGCGTAATTTTATTTGCCGTATTATTGGCATATTTTCTTATGTTAATAATATCACAAAATCCGCCAGAATGCAATAGAAATCTTCTTAATATGGCAGATTTGTCCTTAATGTAACATTTTATGGCTTGATATGAAGCTACATGGTGCAAATAAAGCCGACCCACAGAACCGGATCGGCTGATGATATTCGATTAAGCTTTTTCGAATATTAGAATTTTCTGTGCTATTTTTCTGAGCAGAGGAAGCTTTTTAAAAGGCTTTAATACAGGCATGATAACAGCCATACCGCGGACAATATTGTCATTTTTGACGCATATAAATCCTTCTGCCGCTTTTCCTAAGTCTTCAAAGGTATCTGCACCGAACACAAATTTTGCGCCCGTATCCTGAATGGATTTTTCGGTATGCTCCTTGTTGACCCATCTCTTGGCAAGGCATTCCATAAACACTGTTGCGTTATCGAATTTATCTTTGATAATCGATAGCATCTGTGCGTTTTCTTCTGCGGTAAGGTACATTGAAAGGCCTTCTATTATAAAAAGCATCTTTCCTCTTTTGGTGACCTTATCAGCCCATGTGGGATCTGTCGCCGAAATGCCTATCGTAGACACCCTGCCTGATTCGTTATATATTGCATCACGCACTGCGATAGTTTCGGGCAGGTCGACATTGTACCATGTTATTCTGCCGTTATCCATACGATAAAATCTTGTGTCAAGACCGCAGGCAATGTTTACTACCGTACAGTCGGGATTTTTATCGATGAAGTCTTTTACCAGCTCGTCAAATACGATCGTCCTTGCAATAACTCCGTCGCTCATTGTTGAATCGTTTTCTGCTTTTGAAAAATCATAATCAATTTTTTCGACAAGCTCTATTGCTTTAGCGTCATAAAACTTAGCGTTCTTTTTCCTTGAATACTTGGCTCTTGCGTAGAAGCTCTGTAACATCGTTTCCGCAGAGCCTGTAAGCAGAGGGTTGATTTTCTTTTCTTCCATATTAACTCCGTATAAAACACAAAAAATCGGTTAATCTAAACTAACCGAAAAATATTTTATCACATAATCGCCGTCGTGTCAATAATATACCCGGTATTATTATGCTACAATGCCGCAGTCGGAGAACAATCATGGCAGTCTGCGGTCGAAAATTTTGGGATATCGGTACAAAAATGAAAAAAGTACTTGACAAAGAAGTTAAGATTTGTTATAATAAATCACGTTGTGAAAACAACTACAATGTTTTTACTGTTTTCGAGCCACTAGCTCAGGCGGCAGAGCACCTGCCTTTTAAGCAGGGTGTCCCGGGTTCGATTCCCGGGTGGCTCACCAAAATTTATTTTACACTTTTAAGGATACCGATATAGGGTGTCCTTAAAGCTGTAAATAAAATCATATATCACACAGCAGAGCAGGTGCAACTGCTCCACTGTGATAATATACAATTTGATACCGTCGCTTTGTTACTTTTGACTTTGACGCATCCATCACGAATTATAGCACTACAGCAACGTGTGGTATCCGCCCTTTCTTCGCTCGCTGATATTCAGCAGATACAATGTATCCCATACCGGAGAACCGGCTGTCATCGCAAAGTCTTGTTATCGCAAAGTTGGCTATTCAATTTGTACTGCCTTTGGTGAAGCGGCAGGTGGGGATATACACTGCGGATTTACGCCTTGTATATCAGATAGACAAAAAAACAAGAGTTTCCAGCCGATAGGTGAAAGATGAAAATCAGCTGAAAACCCTTGCTAAAATGTATGTGATGTGCTATACTGATAGCACAATGAAAGCACTGATACACTAAGCTCGAGAGATGTGTTGCTTACATCTTTCCTGTTATCGGTAGAGGGGTTCTTGCAGGAACCGCTCTATCTGTGTTAGGTGTTTTTTTATTTACCTTATTATACAACACTTTTACACTTTTGTCAATTAAATTCAAGTAAGATATAGTATGCAGAATTGACAAAAATGCGGGTGAGTGTTTGTGCGTTTTTATAGTCTAAAGAGAACTCAAATCTATGTTTGCATATCAAAGGAGAATAAAAATGTATTTAATTTTATCTATTATAATTTTAATTTCGTTCATTATTTTCTGTTCTTGCGTATATTATAGTCGCAAAACCAAGAATGCAAATCATGGTGCAAAACAAATCACAGAAGTACTTAGCTTGATTACAGCGATCATTACTTTTATCTCGTCAATATCATCAATATTTGTATCATCTTACGAAATTATAAACAGTAATAGTAATACTAACACTAATCAGAATAATAATATCATAATTAATAAGATCGATATTCCAACAAGTGAAACTGAATCTCAAACCAAAGAACAAATAGTTAATCAGATAAAGCTGGCTGTACAAACCAATGATTATGAGGAGCTTGCACTTCTTTTAGAAAATGAAAAAGTGGTAAACGATGGCAAATTTATAGCATATAAAGCATTTCTTTATGGAAATGGTTTGTATTATGAAAAAGACCTGCAACGAGCCTATAAATTGCTTGATATGGCTGCCGATATTGGCTATAAAGAAGCTGTTAAAAATAAGCTCTATCTTTCTTTAAAAAATAGTGATATCAATACTGCTGCTGAGATTTTATCCAACGAAGTATCAAAAAAAGAAAGTTATATTTTAACTTATTTATCGCATTTTGATCGTGGATTAAACTACAACGAATTCACTCATGAACAACAGTTACAATTCATAAACGACCAATTTTATGAATGGACTTACATAGGAAAATTCACTTTTAACTCGGTACAAATAACTACAGATGACAAAAAGTATATACCCGTTTCTTCGCATATCAAATCTAGTCGTAATGGCGAAACGGTCAATATTTATACTTATTTAATCTTTTCAAAAATAATAAAATATGAGGATGAATTAGTGTTTAATATTCAAGAACAATATGATTCTTAATTTGATTACGATAGGATTCGTTATATTTCCTTTACCTTCAGAAATAAAAAAGCTATAAATCCACTATACAAGCGGTATAATCGCAAACAATTCTGCAAGCCAAGCACCTAAAATTGCATACCGGCAAGCAAAAACTGCAACCGCCTATAGTGTTTATATAGCAGTATCATATTCGTATATAAAAGATATTCTGTCTTTCTGAAGGTAGTATAACTGGGTATTGTATAGACCTTAAATTCGGGGGGCTACCCCTGTTTTTCAAAAAAACAATGCAATAAACACATTTACCCACTTGACAAATGCTGCCGATAGCGTTATTATAATTACGCAGGCTGTTAAGCTCTGAGAGATTATCAGAATGCTTATCTGAGTATTTTGTTGAAATGAGCCCGGAGTGCAAGCCGGGCTTATTTCTTTTCTTGATAAATCTGATAACCTTAAGGCTGTAGGAATTATCTGCATAAACGTTTCTGTTGTCGTAGCGCATTTTACGCTGTTTACGGATAAGACGCAGATTGACAAGATTGCTGACTATTTTCATTGCGGTGTCACGCTTGATGTTCAGCTCATCGGCGAGGTCGTTGAAACTTTTGAAACAATATCCGAGCTTGCTGTCTATTGATTTCATAATGAGAATATAAAGGCGCAGTTCGGGTGCGGAAAGCTTCTTATTGAACACATTTCTGTCTATACGGGTATAATCAGATTTTACATTGTTCTTTTCGGGATTCAGAACGTATGTGTATGTACCTTTGCGATTGTCTTTATGATAAGCCGCAATTATATGTGTGATGTAACCTTTTCTCATCAGGCTTTCAATTATACGAGATACTGTCTGTGTAGACTTTATACCGCAGTGTGCTGCTATAGTCTGCTGTCTGACACGCTTATATTCGTGTCCTGCTCTGCTTCGTATATTTGAATAGATTGAAAGCAAATAGGTATACACGGCAAACTCATTGTGTGTAAGTTCACTTGCGGTAATAACCGAGTTAGATATAAGAAAGTAACTCTTCATTTTCACACATCCTTGTATTTTGTTGTATTTTAACGTCTGAGCGGCTTAGTAGTCTGAACGATACTTTTCTCTTCTAACGCTCTGAACGCCTTTAAATCATCGTTAAAGTCTTTATTTAAGGGTATATCATCCGATATTGTATATCCTTTTAGTGCATACTTGTCACTGAGCTGTGCCGAGGCGTGCCTGCCTGCATCATCGTTGTCAAGACAGAGTGTAATTTCGGTAATGGGATTATTTTGTAAAAACTCATCAAGAGCAACATCAGATTTGCCACCAAGGGAAATCATAGTCAGCTCTTGCCAGGAATCCTGATCGTTTCTTATAGCATAAAATGACGCATAAGACAGCATATCAATTACAGACTCGAAGACATACAGCTTGTTCTTATTTGTACCGATTAAAGAAAACGAATATTTCTTATCACTTCCGGGCAAATCTACACGGTATGTAGATTTATCCGATACAGAACGGCAAAACGCATAGCGTGACATAACGCCATCACCGTTTACAGCAATCATATTGACGTATTTTTTAGTAATACCACGCTCGATAAGCTCAGGTATATGTTCACTGCTGAACCCTTCGCAGATATACTTTTCACCTTTTTGCTTCTGTGCCTGAAGCTCAACGGTAACATATTCCGGTGCGTTTTCAGGCACATCATTTTTGAAGCGATAAAACGGTGTGTTCGAGCTGTCATACCCGACAAGCTGAAGCCCGCTGTATCCGACGCCCTGATATAGCTTACGGTCGTAAATCAGCTGATTTACGATACTGTATTCCAATCCACGGGTTTTACATAAGTAAGCGATTACATTACTGTAATTGCGCTGTCCGTTTTCTTTGTGATCCTGTTCGGGTAAAATAAGCCGATGTGATTCCTTATCTTTAGGAACGCTCGGCTTTGACGGTGCCTTATTTGGAGTATACTCAATCTGAATATCTCCACAAAGCGACTTTACAGCGTCTGTAAAGCTTTGTCCGTAAATCTTCATACAGAACGCAATGGCATTGTTGCCACCTTCGTCACGGCTGTTCCAGTACCACCCTCTGCGGTCATTTGTGATAAAAAGGCTGTCGTGCTTATCACAGCGATAACCGTTACCGCTTTTCTTTACGCTGAAGCCTTCTGTTCGTTCAAGAAATTCCACCATATCAACATTTCTTGCACGCTCTATCTGTTCTTTCGTAACATAGTTACTCGGTTTAGATTTAGAAAAACTCATAAAAAGCTCCTTAAAAAAGAAAGCAACGATTTCCTCTTGTTCTGAGGTTGTCGTTGCTTTTGTGTTTTATTTTCTTCTCTCCAGTACCATTGCCTACTGAATTCATCGGCAGTATCTCGCTTGATGATTTCTTTTTTCAGACGTCGAATGCGGAATGCCTGTGTTATAATTACGGCTAATAAAATTGTTATAAGAACGCTCATAGGTTTTATTTGTTCCGTTTCTGCGACTTGGCAGGAAAATCAAAATCAATCTTGCCGTCTTTAACAACAAGAGCCGCTGAGAATGTTTTGCCCGCCTTTGATGTAAACCCGTTTATTATCCTTGTGCGTTTATTTGCACATAGCATAGCCGCAATCGTTTCTGTGATACATTTTCCGCATATAGTTCCAGCTATAAAAAAACTGCAACCGCTTTTATAGCCGGTGCAGACCCATCCTTTTGAACTTTTGACCATTTCTTTTCCACAAATCGGACATCTTAGACGTTCAGGAAACTCAAAACCAATTGTGTTATCATCTTTGATTATAAGCTTTGCATCAAATGATTTTCCGCTCTGAGATGTAAAGCCCTTGATAATAGATGTTGTACGTTTTAACATAAGTTCTTTGGCGATTACATCTGATATTTTTTTACCACAGATTTCATTTGCAATATAGAACTTGCAACTGTCCGGATCATCTTTAGAGTAACCGGTGCAGCACCAGCCGACTTTTTTCTTAATTACAGGTTTACCGCACAACGGACAAATAAGCGTATTGCCCGTCATTGCTGATGTGTCACTGTTTTTAATCTGTTCGACCCACTTAATCACAAGTTTCTTGTATTCATTCAGAAAATTATTGCCGTCAGATTCTCCTCGGGCAATTTTATCAAGTTCCATTTCCATATCGCCCGTCATATCAACAGACAACATATCCGGTACTATCTTTTCGAGCGTATTGATTATATACATACCTTTTTCGGTCGGCATAATGCTTTTGACAGCGTTACCGTTTTTCCGGGTTCGGCGGGCAATGTATCCTTTGTCATATAGTTCCTTAATTATGCCCTGACGTGTGGCGGCTGTACCAAGACCACGTTTCGTTAGCTTTATATAGTTCCGTGTCTGCTCGTCTGTGATATTATTCCCGGCAAGCTCCATCGCCGTAAGCAGTGTCGCATCGGTGTAATATTTCGGCGGCTCGTTTTGTCCCTCTTTGACATCGAAACCGATAACTTTATAATCGTTATCCTTAACGATTTCGGGCAACCCGGTTACCTCCGGCGCTGCATCAACAGCAAACCAACCGGGATTGATTATATTCGTTCCGATTGCTGTAAACAGCTGATTATCAATCTGAAAAACAGCTTTGACGTTTTCTGTGACTGCTTTCGGATAAACAGTGCGGATAAGCGATAATGCAAGTAAGGTATATGCCTTGCGCTCATTTTCTGACATACCGCTTAAATCATTCGGCACAAGAGCAGTCGGTGTAATAGCAGTGTGCGAATCAACTTTGCTGTCATCATAATGCCGACGTGTGCAGGGTGCAAAATTGTCGGCAGGAATTGCGTATTTAGCAAATTCGGGCATTTCAAATAGTAGCTTTATTATCTTTACCGTTTCATCTTTCATCGCATCTGTTAGATGCTCTGAGCTTGTGCGTGGATATGTTATCAATCTGTTTTCGTACAAGCTCTGAACGAGCTTTGTAAGCATATCAATTGTGAGATCCGTACACTTTGATAAATCTGCAAGCAAATGTGTAGTGTTATATAAAAGAGGAGCGGCTATCTGTTTTTGCGACACCTCGACTTTAATTGCTTTTGCTGTATTTGATTCAATTTCATCTATTACAGCCTTTGCCGCCGTTTCAGTTTCATATTTATCTGCTATTTCGGCAGTAAACTTTGCACCGTCATTTGCTTCGATATTGGCAACTATTTTATAAAACGGTTTCTTGACATAATTTCTTATTTCCTGTTCCCGCTTAACAACCATTGCGAGTGTCGGCATTTTTACACGTCCGCAGGCGAACACATTATCAGTACCACCGAATTTCAATGTAGCCGCAACAGATGTGTTAATGCCCACAAGCCAGTCTGTTGCGGACCGTATGCGTCCTGCATTTTCAAGCGGCTTCATCTCTTGAGCTGACCGCAACTCGGCAAATGCTTTTCTGATTTTATAAGGCGTTAAGTCTGTTATCCACACTCTTTTGTATGGTACTGTGCAATGCAAGACTTCATATAAATATGCAAAAATCAATTCGCCTTCACGGTCTGCGTCAGTGGCATTGATTATCAGATCCGCCTTATCAAAGAACTGCTTAACATAATCACAAGCAAGCCTGGAATAATTATTATCTTTTACTCTTGTAATAAAATGTTCGGGTATAATCGGGTAATTATCGAAGCTCCAGGATTTATAACTTTCGTCATAATCTTCAGCCGGAGCTAAACCGCATAAGTGACCGGCACCGTGACAAAGGATCGCTTGTTCACCGTTAAGATTTAAGTCCCAGTGTGCAATAGACGGTTCTTTAGGATGCACTGTTTTTTTATATGCGCCTAAAGCCTCGGCAATCGTCCGACCGAGGCTGTATTTTTCGGCATAAATTACTATCATAATTTCTCCTTTCCGGATTGTGCTACAGGTAGCACAATCAACTTATAATATAGGCTTTTAGAATGTTGCTGTAAACGTTATTGTTATTTGCGTTGGTTGCCATCCAGTTGTCCGAAGGCTCGAGCATATACGCTTTAAATCCTGATTTAATCAACTGTTTATTTATGGAAATGAACTTATTCGTTGTCACGGGGAAAAAGCATAAATTAACGTCTACTTTATTTGGGATAATAACATCGTTGATATAATTTGTTAAAATCGGCATATCCCAATCTGCCGCCGAACACAGCAAAATGTGTATGTATGCATTATTGTTATACATAGTGCTGTCGTCACAGACGATATAATCAAAAGTTTCACTTATCTTATTGAAGTCCGGGTATATAACCACATCATCTATGTTCAAACCGCTCTGATTAACTGTATCAGCATCAATGGTAAAGTAGTTACACAAGTCTTCTGTCACCGATGTAACGACACATACCTTTGCATTTTCGTATTTTCGCAAGTAAAATGCAAGGTCAAATGCTGTATATGTGCAACCGCAACGTGGATAATAACCGAATACTGATATAATAACGTTTCCCCTCTGAATACGATCATAACTTTCATTTAATCGCACTGTTTGTCCCGAATATGAGCAGTCACAAGCGCCTTTGTAGTTCAAGTCCATATTGCCGGAAGAATTTCCGTATTCGTGAACTTGTCGCTCAAGATAATGTGTTTCGGCGTCAGAAGGTTTTTCTGACACCGAAATATCAGGCGGCTTATCTGTCTTCGGATATAAAATGGCGTTATCTATTGCGGCAGGATCAAATCCCATAACAATATCATATACGCCTATTGAATATAACGCAGACGCAAATTTGTTAAAGCTATCACTGTTATTGCAAATAAAAATAACACGCATATATCCGTAACGCATTTTTACAATGCTAAGAAAATCTATCAGCGACACACCTTTTGATACGGCATCGTCGCTTATCAAAATACCATGAGGACGGTACTTGTCATATATTTCAGCCGCAGTATTCGGCTTGATAGCAGTATATTTCCCCACTGTTACAGCTTGTTCCGATTTTTTAAGAGCCATTTCAATGGGGCGCATACTGCGTTTTCCAGTAATTATAACGAGGTTCATTATTAATTCACCGCTTTCTGCTGTATCAGCGTATTTTTCAAATCATTAAGTATAGATGATATAATTCTAAGATTATCATCTTTGAACGTTTCAAAAGCAAACGAATCTAAGATAATCATCAGATAGCCGTTTGCCGAAAGGTAAAGCCTGTAAACAAGTCTTGATCTTAGAACCGGATTGGAAATAATACCATCAGCCGCCGTGATAACGGCAACTGATGATAAAGAAAAATAATTCAGAAGGACTGTTCTGTCGCTTATCGCATTTCCGTAACAAAAAGTTAAATTGCTGTCGTAAACGGAAAATGAGCATACAGGGATATGCGATTTTTTAATGTCCGAAAACATCTTTGTAAATAGTGCCGCACCTGTTAGAGTACAGTTCTTTTCTTCTGATTGTAGTTCTTCGCTTATAATTTTATTTATTGTGCTACCTGTAGCACAAATACTATCCGATTTTTTCTGACTTTGTTCCGTTGTCTTTCTGACCGAATTGACTTTTATCTTTGGGGTAGAGTATTTTAATTGTAATCTCTTCATGTCATACATCTCTCCTGAAATCAGTCTGACAAAGTTTATATATAGCGCTGTCTTTTGATATCCGTCTGTCAAACGGTATAATCTTTCTGCCGCTGACAATCAATCCTGTGCCTTTTTCTCCGGTCTGTAAATAACTTGACTGTGACGGCGATAAGTTAAACAGCTCAACCAGCTTGTCAAGGTCGTTTTTCTTTTGTTGAAGTAAAACGACGAACTCCGAATTAGACAACATAATCCTTGCCTGACCTGATTCAAGCACTTCGGTGATATTCTGCGTTATACCGGTAGGAATACCGCCATATTTTCTTATACGCTTGAAAACCTTTTGAAAAAAGTCAGCAGAACGCACTGTTTCTTTTCCATTGCCATCGTTGAACATTATTGAGAATTCATCTACCCATACCCAAGTCTGAATACCTTTTTTTCTGTTGTCACGAACACGTTGCCATATATACTCGAGAATTACCTGTAATCCTACCGGACGGAGCTGCTCGCCCATGTCGGATATGTCGATTGATAACAGTTTGTTATCCGTATGAATGTTTGTCTTGCCTGAAAATGTATTAAAACTACCATTAACATACAGTTCAATGTCAAGTGCTATCTGATCTGCTTCAGGTAGCTTTTTATTTATAAGAGCATTATAAAAATCAACAAATGTCGGTATGAATTCCGGGTTGCCGTTATTAAGAACATAATCAGCGTAAACTTCTTTGACGCAACTGTCGATGATAGACTTGTCTGCGGCAGACAGCGGAAATCCTCTTGCTGTTTCTATGATTGACATAATCAGTTCAGATTTCATTGCGACAGCAGAAGTGCCATTTTCACTGATATTTATATCAGTGTCAAATATGTTAATCTTCGTTTCGGAGTCAGCCGATAATTTTAGCGTATCTCCGCCAAACTGCTTGATGATAGGATAGTATTCTCCGTCAGGATCGATAATTATCTTTTCCGACTTTGGATAACGTATTATGGTATCTATGATCTCGGATTTACAGTACATGGATTTACCCGAACCTGATGTACCGAGGATGAAACCGTTAGCATTCATCTCTTCTGCTCGATCGAGAACTATGATAGCGTTGGTATGCTTGTTCATGCCGTAGCAAAGACCGGTATCAGAGAAATAAGACCGTGCTGAAAACGGTATTAATATACCTGCGGCATCAGATAACACATACGTGTTGACGTTGTTTCCATTGGAATTATCAAAATGATTTATTCCAAACGGCAAAACGGAATTAAGTGCTTTTTCTTGCTGACGAACCAGGCAGTCGATAACTACCTGATGCTTTTTACCTTTAGAGCGGATTGCTTCTGTCAGCTCTTCAAGCTCTTCTTTTGTAGCCGCAGACAGCGAAATATATACACCTATCTTGAAAAGCTCACAGTTTGTATCAGAAAGTCGCTCCTGTAAATCCTCAAGCTCACGCTCACGCTCCATCCAATGGTATGGCACAAAATTAAGACCTTTTTTATGATTCTTTTCCAGGCGTGCCTGAATTTTACCTTGATGAGCGTATATGTTGTCTTTAACCTTATCCTGTGCTTCGGATTTATCTATATGCCGGATGTGCTTGGAAACGGCAACTTTACAATTGTTATCAAGAATATCCCTTATAAACTCGTCGTCTAACGTGCGGTCGTATCGAGCCATATACATTATTCTTGTGTACGAACTACCAATTTCTACTTCTTTTGGGCGGAATGCAAACATCGATGGTGCAATATAGTCCTTTATAGATCCGCCACGAGCATAAATATCGGTCGGCAAAAGAAATTCAGTATTGTCGAATGGGTGATAATATTCATAAAGGACAGCAAACACCTTTTCGGGCATAAGTTGTCGGGTTTCGCTACCCATAGCCGCATAGAAATTCTGCATTTCCCGATAGTAACGAAACAGTATGTTTACATTATCAACAGTTTCGTTAGGTGTATATGACATTGCAACAAGGGTTATTTTTTCACTTGTTGCGTCTTCGGACTTTGTGATATACGTTTCAAGATTTTTATTGTAATCATCCAGTATATCACGAGAGATTTCTTCGTTGTTGCTTATCAATATACTTCTGAGCTTAGCGGTATTAACAGAGGAATTCATAATAAATTCCTGAAAGTTGATTTCAACCGGAAGTGCATTTAACAAACGCTGATAACGCTGATAGGTTTCTTCCTGCTCCTTATCACGGAGCAGGGAATAGTCTATATTTGAAAATGCAAATATCAATGTAAATGTGTTTGTACCGGTAAGGAACAGCCCATTATCGTACACTTCATAAAATGGTATTGTGTCCTGAGCGGATTTTGGCATAACAATTCGCTTGTCATAACCAAATGGCACATTCTTTTTTGCCGAGCCGTTAAATAAATTATCAATTATCGACATCGCTGAATACTCCTTTACTATCATATGGACGCTTTTTTGTAGAATTTGAAGCAATAAATTGCATTACCGTCAAACCCTGAATACGTACTACTCCAAGTCCGATAAATAAAACAAGTTCCAAAAATACAATCCACATGATTATATCAATGCTGATTTTAAGTACCAACCATAATAGAAGCAATGTGCCAATAGTAGCAATACACCCCATAATCAACATTACTACCTGACCGATTGAAAACCCCATTACGGTTCCGGGTTCCTGCATGATTTTTTTGGTTACTTTGCATTTTATCATTATGAACCTCCTGTAAGCTGGCGCAGTGCA
>CAKSTB010000032.1 GCA_934490165.1 uncultured Ruminiclostridium sp.
GCAAAACAAAATCGTGTTTTAACGTTCTCAGCCATTGCGTAGCAAAGCCGCATATTATGCGGCGAAATCGTCTTATGACGATTTCAGGCTGAGGTTGTTATTGCGTAAGCAAAAACGTTCTCAGCCATTGCGTAGCAAAGCCGCATATTATGCGGTGAAATCGTCTTATGACGATTTCAGGCTGAGGTTGTTATAACACGATTTTAATGTGCCGTCAAGGCACATTGCGGCAAATGCCGCAAGTTTTGCCTATCGGGCAAAACAAAATCGTGTTTTAACGTTCTCAGCCATTGCGTAGCAAAGCCGCATATTATGCGGCGAAATCGTCTTATGACGATTTCAGGCTGAGGTTGTTATAGCATTAAATAAAGTGGCTGTCAAGCCACAGCGGCGGTACGCCACTATGCTACTCATGAAAAAAATTGTTAATAGATATGCTTCTGTTATATCGTTTAGTATTCGATATTGATAGCAAGCTACCGATAGTTCTGTTTGTAGGATAGCACTTCTCGGGTTCGCTATTCTGTGCGATAACGTTGCTACTATGTGTGAGGGAGACAACCCAAGGGGAGAGAGGAAGGCGCTCCAAAGGCGCTTTCCCCTCTCCCCTTAGGTTTTCTCCCTCGCGCTCCCACTTTCCTGACTCCTTTTCTCTTCTGCCATAATGGGGTGTTGGCGATAAGACACACAAACGATTGTGTTTAAAAGCCCGTCATAAGCGGGACGCTGGCGCTCTGTTCGACCCGGGGGACTGTACAGATATCTCAGGATAGTGCGTTTTTTGGAAGTTTCGGTGACAGTGCAGTTGTACTGATACACTCACGAAATTATTAACATCTTATTGGTATGAAAATGTTTTCAGCGTTGTTGGCTGTTTTGATATTGTACGACGTTTCGATTTTACAAGTTTTAACATTCTGCTCTTTAGCAGTCCCCCACTATCCTCATAGCAAAAAACCGCACCGACAAAAGCCGATGCGGTAAGTATATCTACAATACAATATCAAACCTTAGCAATAACCTCAACCTCAGCAAGCACACCCTTAGGCAGTGCCTTTACCGCAACGCATGAACGCGCAGGCTTTGATGTGAAGTACTGACCGTAAACCTCGTTGAACTTTGCAAAGTCACCCATATCGGCTAAGAAGCAGGTCGTCTTGATAACATTTTCAAAGCTTGTGCCCGCCTGCTTTAAAACCTCGCCTAAGTTCTTACATATCTGATGTGTCTGTCCCTCAATGTCCTTTGCTTCGACCTCAGATGTTGCAGGGTTAATAGCTATCTGACCCGATGTGTAGAGCACACCTGCGTGTACTATTGCCTGTGAATAAGGTCCTATTGCGGCAGGTGCCTTGTCTGTATGAATTTTCTCCATTGTCATTACCTTCCTTTGATTTATTACTCGATGCTGTACCCTGCATCGGTAAGTGCTTTTCTTATCTGAGCGATATGCTCATAGTTCCTTGTTTCAAGCTCAACACGCAGATAGCAGCCGTTGACGTCCTCGCCCTCGTTTGCACGCTCGTGGTGAACTGATATAACGTTGCCGCCGAGATCAGCGATGATCTGCGATACACCCTTAAGCTGACCGGGCTTGTCGATAAGCGCAATGTTGAGCTGACAGGTACGACCCGACTTGATAAGACCTCTCTTGATTACTCTTGAAAGGATCGTAACATCGATATTACCGCCGGATACAAGGCAAACGACCTTCTTGCCCTTAACGGGTACTTTGTTGAACATTACAGCCGCAACAGGAACAGCGCCTGCACCCTCGGCTATCAGCTTGTGCTTTTCGATAAGCGTAAGTATTGCGGTTGAGATCTCATCGTCCGTAACAGTTACGATATCGTCAACATACTTTCTGCAAAGCTCAAATGTATTTGATCCCGGCTCTTTTACTGCGATACCGTCTGCTATGGTTGAAACGTGGTCAAGGCACTCGATCTTGCCGTCCTTGACAGATGTCTGCATACTGGGTGCGCCTGCCGCCTGAACACCGTATATCTTTATATCGGGCTTTAATGACTTCATCGTGAAAGCAACACCCGAGATAAGTCCGCCGCCGCCGATAGGCACTACAACAGCGTCTATATCATCAAGCTGTTCCAGCAACTCAAGACCTATCGTTCCCTGTCCTGCAATAACATCTTCATCATTGAACGGGTGGATAAATGTATAGCCGTGCTCGTCACGGAGCTGTAAAGCCTTGTTGTATGCATCGTCATATACGCCCTCGACAAGACATATCTCCGCACCGTAGCTTCTTGTAGCCTCAACTTTTGAGATAGGTGCGCCGTCCGGCAGACATATTATCGACTTGATACCGCTTCTCTGTGCCGCAAGAGCAACGCCCTGTGCGTGATTTCCCGCACTGCACGCGATAACGCCGTGCTTCTTTTCCTCATCTGTAAGGGTAGATATCTTGTAGTATGCACCTCTTACCTTGAATGAGCCTGTTACCTGTAAATTTTCCGTCTTGAGATAAACGTCCGCATCGGGATTTATCTGGGGAGCGTGAATAAGGTCGGTAGGTCTTATTACCTCTTTCAGTTTAAAAGCTGCATGGTAAACCTTGTCTAATGTCAACATCTTTCTTCTTTCCTTTCCTGTCTTTGCTTTATAAGTGATTTTACGATTTCAATGATACAAAGCACTTTCCGGTAGCTTATAAAATAAAAAAGCCCCGCCTTATGAAACCTGATGTTTCAAGAGGCGAAGGCTTAAAGTCTCCGTGTTACCACTCTTATTGCCCGCAAATAACGAGCCGCTCTGTACATATCCGTCAATATGCTACTCTGTAACGGGAGTGCCCGTACAGGCTTACTGCTGTTTCTGCCTGTCTGCTCAGAGGTGATTATCTTATGCGGTATTACCTGCCGTTTCGCACCTTCAACGGCTCTCTGTGAGGCTTTTCCCGCCGACTTCCTCGTCAACGCATTTTCTTTATTGATTTAGAGTATAGCACTGTTTTTGCGATTTGTCAACACTAATTTTCAAAAAAATCGCTTACACGTTTACGCAAAATAATTATCAAACGCTTTAACGCCGATGTCGATCTGCTTTTCCGCAAACTTTGCCGCATCATCGTCATTTTCGCTTGTATCGTCTGTTTCACCGAGTATCATAAAGCAGTAATAGCCGTCCTTTTCAAGCACCTTGCCGGCGTTTACCTTTGCAACATTTACGGGATACTGCATCTGCTGTTCCTTCATAACAAGCAAAGCGTCCTCAAGCGCACGCTTTACATCGGCTTCCTTACCCTTTTTCGGCTTTACTACTACAAGTCTGTCCGGGTGGAAACCTATTAACGGCGCTTCCGCTACGACCTCATCATACATATCCTTTTTAAGTCCGAACTCGCTTTCAAGCATTTCCGCGTCCATAGCCTGATCGGGCAGATAGTTGTCGCCGTAAGCATTTGCTATAGCGTCCCTCAGACCCTGTGCGGACAGTGTGCTGTTTTTATCGTTGTTTTCCGGACTGCTTACATTTTCCGATGAGCTTCCGGCGCTTTCCTGAGATGAAGTCGAAAGTCCGGGTGCGTCAGATGACACATTGCTCTCCTTGCCTGATGTGCAGGCGGATAAAATAACCGAAACAGCGGCAACCGCCGCAACCGCAGATATGATATACCTGTACTTCTTCATTTTCCTGTTCATTGAAACCCTCCTCTTACGGTTTTTATATCCGGATTATATTATAGCCGTGTGAAATCGGCATTATACCTATGTAGAATTTATATGAAAATTTCGGAAAAATCTATAGACATTTTCGGGCACAAATGTTATAATTGAGTCATCAAAATAACCAAATTTCACACAGAAAGGAATAATAAAATGCACGATATCGATAAACTTATTTCCGAAATGACGCTTGAAGAAAAGGCGGGTCTTTGCTCGGGTGCGGATTTCTGGCACACGAAAAAGATTGATCGTCTGGGTATCCCCGATGTTATGGTAAGCGACGGTCCTCACGGGCTTCGCAAACAGGATATTGATACCGTTGACCCAAATCAGAGTATAGAGGCTGTCTGCTTCCCTGCCGCCTGCGCTACCGCTTGCAGCTTTGACCGTGAGCTTATGCAGTCGATGGGCGAAACGCTCGGTGAAGAATGCCGTGCCGAAGACGTATCTGTACTGCTCGGCCCCGCCGTAAATATAAAGCGTTCACCGCTGTGCGGCAGAAACTTTGAATACATTTCCGAAGACCCTTATCTGGCAGGCGAGCTTTCTGCCGCTTATATAAACGGTGTCCAGAGTAAGAATGTCGGCACATCTATAAAGCACTTTGCCGCAAACAGTCAGGAAACACGCCGTATGACCTGCTCTTCCGATATGGACGAGCGTACATTGCGCGAGATATACTTCCCCGCTTTTGAAACAGCGGTAAAGAAGGCTCAGCCGTGGACAGTCATGTGCTCATATAACCTTATCAACGGTGAATACTCATCGGAAAATGATAATCTTCTGAATAAAGTACTTCGTGACGAATGGGGCTTCAAGGGCTATGTAATGTCCGACTGGGGCGCAGTAAACGACCGTGTAAAAGGTCTTGCCGCAGGACTTGACCTTGAAATGCCGTCAAGTAACGGACTGAATGACGCAAAGATCGTTGAAGCCGTGAAGAACGGCACACTTGACGAAAAGATACTCGACACTGCCGTAAAGCGTATTCTTGAACAGGTATACCGCTACCGTGATGTCAAAGGCGGCGAGCATACATTTGACCGTGGTACAGACCACAAAAAAGCGGCAGAAATTGCCAAAGAATGTATGGTGCTTCTTAAAAATGACGGTGCACTTCCCTTACCGTCAGGCGGCGCTAAGATAGCATTCATCGGCGCATTCGCCAAGAACCCGAGAATACAGGGCGGCGGCAGTTCCCACATCAACACAAAGAACATCTCAAACGCGCTTGAAAGCGCCGCAAAGTACGCCGAGATCTCGTATGCAGAGGGCTATGAGCGCGAAGCAAACGACACAAACCCCGCTCTTCTTGAAGAGGCTGTACAGCTAGCCGCAGACAGCGATGTAGCGGTAATATTCGCAGGGCTTCCCGACAGCTTTGAGTCGGAAGGCTATGACAGAAAGCATATGCGTATGCCCGACTGCCAGAACAAGCTGATAGATGAGATCTGCAAGGTGCAGGAAAACGTTATAGTAGTGCTCCACAACGGCTCTCCTGTCGAAATGCCGTGGGACGACAAGGTAAGCGCAGTTCTTGAGGTATATCTCAGCGGTGAGGCTACAGGTGAAGCGACAGCGGATATCCTTTTCGGCAAGGCTAACCCCTGCGGAAAGCTTGCGGAAACTATCCCGATGAAGCTGTCCGACACCCCCTGCTATCTCACATTTCCCGGCGACCGCCATGCAGAGTACAACGAGGGCGTATTCGTAGGCTACAGATACTATGATAAGAAGGAGATGGCTGTACGCTATCCGTTCGGTCACGGTCTGTCATATACCACCTTTGAATATTCGGATATAAAGCTCTCCGACACAACTGTAGGCGATGAAGATATCCTCACAGTAAGCGCTGTTATCACGAATACAGGCAACTGTGCGGGTAAGGAGATCGTACAGCTATACGTTGCCGACAGATCAGGCTTTGCTGTTCGTCCGGAAAAGGAGCTTAAAGACTTCACCAAGGTCGAGCTACAGCCCGGAGAAAGCAAGAAAGTCACATTCAAGCTCGACAAGAGGGCTTTCAGCTACTATCACGAGGAGCTCGGCGACTGGTATGCTCCTAACGGCAAGTACGATATAATGATAGCAAGCTCGTCCCGTGATATAAGACTTACCGCTGAGGTCACGCACAAAACATCGGTAAAGCTCCCGTTTGTTGCAACGGAAAACACGGTATTCGGCGAGTTTATGGACTATGCCGAGGGCAAGGCTACTCTTGACCTGCTCTTCAGCAAGGTCGCAAAGGGTCTGCTCGGCGGCGACCACTTTGAACCTGAGGCTGTACGCAGTATGATAGGCAGTATGCCGCTCCGTCAGATACGCTCATTCGGCGGTATCAGCGATGAGCTGTTACAGAAAGCAGTCGATATGCTGAATAAGGACTTCGGCGGATTTAAGGCGCAGATGTAATTTAACAGAATATATAAACCCGGTGCAAGCCACACAGCCTGCACCGGGTTTTATTATAAAGGAAAATAAGAAGCATCATTCAGCGTAAATCCGCTATACAACACATCATATATTCTGCCGTCCTGTGCGGTATAATGCGTAAATACACCGTTTTCGTCCAATGAGAAAACATAGTCATCTGAATAAATATCACGCATATCAGATATATCAAGCATATCACGCAATCCAGTTTCATTTAGCCATTGCACATGCTTTGATATAAGTTCGTTATCGCTGTTATTAAAATAATTATATCTCCTGAAAGCAACTTTATCATCCTGATAAAAGTAACAATTCTTTTCTACCATCGATATTCCAATACCGGGCAATATATTGAAATATGTACATTCCTTTGCTTTTCCGCCGTCAAAACGGTATTTTGTAAACATATCTATCAAAAAAATATGCTCATCATCATTTCGGTAAAAGCAACCTACCCTATACACATCTTCACTGTTATAAAAATATACTCCATAATTATTACTGCCACACATATAGTCGTAAATCAGACGACCGTTTTCATCAAAGCCATATTCATAGCCGTATTTCTGAGGCTTATTTTTACATTTTTTGATTTTTCCCCTATGGTAACCTCCGACAGCAAGGAATAGATAGTAATCGGGATTATACCAACCTCCTGTAATATCGCACTCTACGGTAGTATATTCATATCTTACCGCACTTTTCAAAGCATTATTGAGTATATCCGGGAAATTGTCCTTGTGCGAAGTTACAAACGCTTTTACCTCATTTATTTCGCTGTCAAAATCGTCTTTTGTTATATCTTCGATATTCACATTTTACCTCATATAAAAGAAACCGACTGATATAGGACTACCAATCGGTTTGTTCTGACATTACTTCTCTTCCTGCTTAGCCTTTTCCCTGGCAAGCAGGTTAGCCTTATAGTCAAGGTAATTCTGAAGAATAACCGCGGCGGCGACCGCGTCAATTACCTTTTTGCGCTCCTTGCCGCGCTTGTTTACGTCGTTCATCATATTGTGTGCCGTAACCGTGGTTGAACGCTCATCCCACATTACAACGGGTATTTCGAGGAAGTTCTGAAGCATATCGGCAAACATTCTGCACTTTTCGCTTCTCGGTCCGTATGTTCCGTTCATATTTATCGGATTTCCGACTACGACCTCGCCGACCTCATATTCGACAGCGGCGGCGGCTACCTTTTCAACACACGTCTGAAAGTTTCTTTCATCTATAACGCCAAGCGGTGACGCAAGCGTCTGTGTTCTGTCACAGCAGGCAAGTCCTGTGTGTGCATCTCCGTAATCAACAGCCATTATTTTCATTATTTCCTGTTTCCTTTCGGATAAGTAGTTTTTCCTGTAACAAAGCTGAATTCAAGCTCCGTCATAAAATCAAACAGCCCCGGGATAAGCTTCTTTTCTTTCTGCATTTTCTCAAACTCGGCAAGAGTTACAAGCTTTGCGCCCGACACCTCTTCTTTCTGAAGCGTCAGGTCATCAAGCGTCAGATCCCTGTGAAGCTCGTAGCAGTCGATAAAGAAAGCCGCACCGTGCTTAGTTCCTTTGAAAGTCAGCTCTTCATCGGTTACATCTATGCCGATCTCTTCCTTTATCTCGCGCTTTATGCAGTCAATGCTTGATTCGCCCGCCTTGACCGCACCGCCTGTGCATTCCCACAGACCGCCGAAATTCTTGTACTTACAGCGCTGTGTCACGAGCAGCTTGTTACCGCTTACTATCCACGCCTCACAGACAATGTTGTATTCGCCCGGCTGCATACGGATGCCTCTTTTATGAAGCTTTCCGGTACGTTTTCTGTTCTTATCGTACACGTCCCAGTATTCTGCCACTCGTTTCACCTCCCTGTAAAATCATAACCGCCGTTCAGTTGTTTGCCTTGTATTCTTTCAGTGCTTCAGCAAGCTGAGCGGGACATGAGCTGCTCTTTGAGCCGCACTTTATGCCGTCAAGGCGCTCAATAACTTCGTCAACAGGCATTCCCTTTACAAGATGTGCTATGCCCTGAAGATTACCGTTGCAACCGCCTATTACCTGTAGGCTCTCTACCTTGCCGTCCTCAACGTCTATTATCATTTTACGGGAGCATACTCCCTTGGGTGTATATTCAAATGTCATTTCTGTCGTCTTCCTTTCAGATTGTCTGCGCTGTATATTACTGCTGTGCCGCTTTTGCAACTGCTGTGGCTACTGCCTCGGCAACCGACTTGTCAAGCGGGCTGGGGATTATATATTCTCTCGACAGCTTGCCGGGAGTTACAATATCCGCTATCGCATAAGCGGCGGCTTTTTTCATCTCTTCAGTTATCGCTTTTGCCCCGCACTGTAAAGCACCCTTGAATATTCCGGGGAATACAAGTACGTTGTTTATCTGGTTGGGGAAGTCGCTCCTGCCTGTGCCTACGATATACGCACCTGCGGCAAGCGCCTTGTCGGGCATAATTTCAGGCTCGGGATTTGCCATAGCAAATACTATGGGCTTTTCTGCCATCGACTTTACCATATCCTCGCTTACAAGACCGGGCTTTGATACGCCGATGAATACATCTGCGCCCTTCATAGCCTCGGCAAGTCCGCCCTTTATGTTATTGTTGTTTGTCTTTGTCGCGATCTCTGCATGAGCGGGATTTTCATACTTGTCGTCCTTATTGATGATACCGTTTATGTCAACCATGATAAGGTTACCGATACCCATATTCAGGAGGAACGTGCCAATTGCGATGCCTGCCGCGCCCGCACCGTTTATAACAACGGTGATATCCTTCATCTGCTTGCCTGCACAGCGTACAGCATTGATAAGTGCCGCGCCTACTACAACTGCAGTTCCGTGCTGATCATCGTGAAATACCGGAATATCGAGCTTTTCTTTCAGTCTGCGTTCGATCTCAAAGCATCTGGGTGCTGAGATATCCTCTATATTGATACCACCGAAGCTGTCGGAGATAAGCTCGATCGTTCTTACTATCTCGTCAACGTCCTTTGACTTTATGCAGATAGGGAATGCGTCAACACCTGCAAATTCTTTGAACAGACAACATTTACCCTCCATAACGGGCATACCCGCAAGTCCGCCTATGTCGCCAAGTCCAAGTACAGCAGTGCCGTCTGTGATGACCGCTACTAAATTCTTTCGGCGAGTCAGCTTGTATGACAGTGAGGGATCTTTTTCAATTTCAAGACAGGCCTGTGCAACACCGGGAGTGTAACAAAGAGAAAGATCCTCTCTTGTATTGACGGGAGCTCTTGAGATGACCTCGATCTTTCCCTGCCACTCATAGTGCTTTTCCAGTGCCTGCTGTTTGATATCGGTTGCCATTTTTCTTTTCCTTCCTTTTGCCGATTATTTTATTTTCTTCTTCAGTATACGCTGAAGCGATGCGTCCGGCGTGTAGTTTGTTCCTATAGCTATAGGATAGTGGTTGTAAAATCCGTGGAAATCAGAGCCGCCTGTTGTTATGAGATTATATTTCTCCGCTATTTCAAGCAGTCTTTCGCGCTGTTCTTCGCTTGCGCTCTGATGCCATACCTCAGCACCGTCTATCTTTCCTGCCGAGGCAAGCTCTTCAAGCAGTTCAAAATTGTCGAATACAGCGGGGTGGGCAAGTACAGCGATACCGCCTGCCGAATGGATAAGCTCCAGTACAAAATGCACCTCCGGATAGTCCTGCATATCGGTGCTTACCTCTTCTGCGCAAAGTCCCGTTACGGGATTGAACAGTTCGTCATATACCTTGCCGTAAAGGTCGGTAGTATAGCCATAGTCCATAAGGGCGTGCATGATATGACACTTGAATATCACTTTACTGCCTGTGGCGTAACGCAGTATGCTTTCAAGCGTTATGGGGTACTTTTCAAGTACCTTCATAGCCATCTGTTTGCCGCGCTTCTTACGCAGTTCGCAAGTGCGCAGACATAAGCCTTCAAGCCTGTTTGGCTTTTCGGGATTATAACAGATTATGTGCGCTTTTGAACCGTGCTTGCTGTCGTATGTAGAAAACTCGACCGCAGGGATAACGTTGACACCGTAACGTTCACCGAGCACAGTCGCCCTTGACGAAGACGAAAGCGTGTCGTGATCGGTTATCGCAAAATAATCGATGCCGTAGCGCTTTGCCTGTGCAATGGTTTCTTCAAGACCCAGTGAGCCGTCGGACATTGTTGTGTGACAATGTAAATCAGCCTTCATATCAATACCCTTCTTTCTTGTTGTTCTGCCGGATAACGATGCGGTGAAAACCACACGATACATAATATAATTATACCACTTTTAAGGGTATAATGCAACAGTTTTTGTAAAAGCGCGGCGAATGCGCTAAATATACGCAAAACGGCATTCCCGCACTTTATGCGGGAATGCCGTAATAATTATTTGATAACCTTGCCGTGAGCCTTGGGGGTCGCTTTAATCTCCTTTTCGCTTCCGCCTCTGTCGACAAATACAGCGTTTTCAGCGATATCCTCTTCACTTATCGGACCGAGCTCGGGGTTGCGCTCGCCGCGATCCTCATAGTACGGATTGATGATAAATTTCTGAATTACAGGATAGCATATAAACGTTGTGGTAAAGCTCATAAACGCCAGCGGGAATACTATAACCACAAAAACCGAATAAGGAAGGAATAAAACAACAAGCGTAATTATCACCAGGTTTACTATAAGTGCAATAAAATTACGCTTTACGCCTAGAAAAACAAGAAGCAACGCATTTTTCAGCATAGCCTTGAGCGGAAGCTTCAGCGCTACTATTTCAAGATAGATATAGAAGTGCATTATATACAATAGTGTTGCAAAGCAGATAAACACACAGATATATACGATCATACCCTCAGGCAACTTATCAGCAGCCATAAATTCAAACAGTGCAACAACAAGTGCAGCCACACCGACAACATCTATAATGCCAATAGCGACAGACTGCTTGAAATTCTTTTTGAATGCTGTAAAAAACTCGTCAAATACAAAGCAGGGCTGCTCAAGTATGAACTTTCTCATAACATGAGTAAGCGCTGCCGTTGCAGGTCCGAATGTCACGACAGGTATACAGAAAAGTATGTAAAGCAAATTCAGTTCGATGATTTTCCAGAACTTTCTGCCGAATATCTCCCAGTATCTGAAAAACGGTTTCTTCTGCGGTGCAGTCTTTGATACACCGCTACCCGAACTCTGATAATCAAATAACTTGAATGCCAAGATAACAACTCCTTAAAATGAACAAATCCTGCCTTGCGGCATTATGCGCATGGTAACATGCGAATGTTAACAGCGTTTAAATAAACAAAAATCATTTTGCAGTAAAAACGCCGTGTAATATTATACAATATTTTTTGTCGGATTGCAAGGTATAAATAGGAATATTGTATAAAAACTCTGTAAAATACAGCATCCGCTGTCTTCAGAGCGTTGTAGAGTATTGAACAGACGCGCAAAAAGTGATATAATTATTTAAATATATTCGGAAAGGAGTCGCTTATTACAGATTGTGGAATACACTACGATAGGAAATGTCAGGATAGAAAAAACAGCATCGCTTGCCCCTATGGCATCGGTTGCAGACAAGGCTATGCGCACTATGTGCAAAAAATACGGTGCGGCACTGCTCACAGGAGAAATGGCAAGCGCAAAGGGTCTTTGCTACTCTGACCGCAAAACTGCAAGCCTGCTCACGGTGACAGATTATGAACGCCCGATGGCTATACAGCTGTTCGGCAGTGAACCCGAATTTATGGCTAAGGCGGCAGTGATCGCGGCAAAGTATGATCCCGACTTCATAGATATAAACTGCGGCTGTCCCGTTCCGAAGGTCGCGGGAAACGGCGCAGGCTCGGCACTCATGAAAAACCCGGTGCTTTTAGGAGAAATAGTTGAGGCGGTCGTAAAAGCGACCGATATACCTGTCACAGTCAAAATAAGAAAGGGCTGGGACGAAAAGAATGTTAATGCCGTTGAGGTTGCCCGTGTCGCGCAGGAAAGCGGAGCGTCTGCGGTCGCGGTTCACGGCAGGACAAAAAACCAGATGTACAGCGGCAAGGCTGACCTTGACATAATCGCAGAAGTTAAACAGGCACTTAGCATACCTGTAATAGGAAACGGCGATGTCGACAGCGGAGAAAGCTGTAAACATATGTACGATTACACCGGCTGTGACCTTGTGATGGTGGGCAGAGCCGCCTGCGGCAGACCGTGGATCTTCTCGGAGATAAAACATTATCTCGAAACAGGAGAAGCATTACCCCCACCCTCCCCCGATAAACAGCTTGACATTATGAATGAGCACATAAGACTGCTCTGTGCGGACAAGGGCGAATACATCGGTATGAAGGAAGCCCGCAAGCATACCGCCTGGTATCTCAAAGGCAGACCGGGGGCGGCAAAGCTACGCAATATGTGCGGCAGCCTGTCAACGCTCGAAGATTTTGACAATATGCTGGAGCTTATAAGAAACACGGCACAGCAGGATATATAAAGGACGAAAAGGAAAGACAAAACAATGAAAGAAACAGCACACAAATTAAGATCTCTTACCGCATTTGACATAAGCGGCGATTATATCATTGACCAGTTTGAACAGCTTGCAAGCGACGATGAATGCACGGCGATAGACGCGTATACAAATATCGCTCGTTATCTGCTCACACACGACAAGACGCTTGCGGACTATCTGCGCGAGCTTCTGACATACGCCGACTCAAAGCTTATCGAAAGCTACATAAAAAAGGAAGACACAAGCAAGCTTTATGCCGTCGAATATGACGTGTCGGTAATAAAAGAGCTTGCAAAAATGTCGGCGCACAAGCTGAAAGACTATCTCTTCCAGAAGTTCAACGAGAATTTCATCTTCTCACTTCCCGAATATGTAACAGGCGGCTTTGACTGCAACGCAGAGTATTTTATCCGCCACATAAGCGAAAACGGAAGCGGTATCTATGCCAAGTACAAGGCTTTTGTATACGACAGCGGCGAGCTTCAGCCGATTGAAAAGCCCGACGCTATACGTCTTTCGGATCTTAAGAAATATGAAGCACAGAGAAAGCAGATCGTCGATAACACAAGGGCATTCATAGCAGGTCACCCCGCAGACAACGCTCTGCTCTACGGCGACAGGGGTACAGGTAAATCCTCGACCGTCAAGGCACTGCTGAACGAATACGCAAGTCTGCGCATAGTACAGGTCGACAAAAAGGACGTTGCCTGCCTGCCTACACTTTATAAAACTCTCAGCGAAAGCCCGCTTAAGTTTATAATCTTCATCGATGACCTGTCATTCGGCGAAAATGACGAGGGCTTCGGCGTGCTCAAAAAGGTTCTTGAAGGCTCTGTATGCGGCAGACCGTCAAATATCCTGATATATGCGACTACAAACCGCCGCCATCTCATCAAAGAAACCGAAAGCAGTCGTATGGGCGACAATGTTCACAGTGCAGATGAAATTGACGAGAGTATGTCGCTGTCAGACAGATTTGGTCTGTTTGTAACATTCCTTGCACCAAATAAGGAAACATACCTTGAAATTGTACGCAGTCTTATCCTCGACAGAGGAATTATAATAGATAAGGACAAGCTCGACAGATGCGCGGAAAGATTTGCCCTTAAGCGTAACGGCAGATCGCCGAGAATAGCAAGGCAGTTTGCGGACAGCCTGCAATCAAAGCTTGCGCTCGGCATCGACCCGGAGAAGATGTAATATGAAAAGAAAGCTTATAATGCTGGCGGCGGCGTTGCTTGCTCTTACGGTCACATTCGGCGGCTGTGAAAATATTATGCTGATACCCGGAAAATCATCGGGTGCGATAGCGGAAGAAAGCAGTTCATCGCAAAGCAGTGAACCGCTCAGTGCATACCCGGTAACGCTGAACGATACGGAGATCGCAAAAGCTCCCGAGAAGATAGTATCACTCACCCCTGCATACACTGAGATACTTTTCGAAATGGGGTACGGCGAAAAGATGACAGCGGTCAGCGACTACTGTGACTACCCCGAGAGCGTAAAGGAGCTCCCAAAGGCGGCAAGCAGTGCAAACCCGGACATTACAGCAATCAAAAAGCTGAAGCCGGATCTAGTCATCACAGCGACACCTATTGTAACCAAGGACAAAATATCGCTTGAAGCACAGGGTATCAAGGTGCTGGTTATCCCCTCGCCCAGAAGCATAGAAGAATTTGAAAATGTGTATAAGTTCTTCGGACTTGCTATGAACGGACTGTTTGACGGTGAAGCGGCAGGAGAAAAAGCTTTTGCACCGATAAAAAAACAGCTTGACGCGATAAAAAAGACAAAAAAGAAATTCATATATGTTACAGCCGCTAATACTCCGGCAGGCGGAGATACTTTTGAAAGCGCAGTTCTCAGCCTTTTCGGCACAAATATTGCAGAAAGCGCAAGCGGTTATACATATAAGGCGGCAGACCTTGCCGAAAATCAGCCCGACCTTATATTTGTAAGCGATATCATAGGCGAAGATACGCTGATATCCGATGAAAACTATTCGGAGCTTAAAGCGGTAACGGACGGTAATATTACGGTTCTTGAAAACAGATATTTTGAACGTCCGAGCGGCAGGATAACCGAGCTTATCGACACTGTGGCAAAAGCATTCGGAGTTGACCTGAACGCGAAAGCCGAAACGGAAAACGGTTCTGCTCCAAAGAGTAAAGAACCCGCCGATACCGAAAGCGGCGATGATGATAGTTCAGCCGCAACAGAATAAATTTTAAGTGGCTGTGACGAAACACAAATATTTCTTCACAGCTTCTTAGCTTATCAAAGTTTCATTGAAATTGCAGTGCAATATATTGTCAAAAAGTCAAAGCAATAAATATACAGCCAACAACGCTGAAAACATTTTCCTCTCTGACAAGGTGTTAATAATTTCGTGAGTGTATCTGTGCAACTGCACTAACATTAACCTTTCAAAAAACGCTACTAACCTAAGATATTTGTACTAAAACTGCGGACGTGTAGCGTTAAGCGTTCCTGAACTTACAGGATATACGATATTCGGGAGATTGCACGAGTTTAGCCAACACCCTAGCGGGGTGGGGGTGTGGGTAAGGAAAGAGGGAGCACGAGGGAGAGAACCTAAGGGATAGGGAGAGGGGCTGCCAAGTCCCTTTGCACTAGTCAATAAAAACTGGACAGAAAAAATAAAGATTTGTACAACAAAAACAAAAATTTAGACAGATTTAGA
>CAKSTB010000033.1 GCA_934490165.1 uncultured Ruminiclostridium sp.
ATGTTGCGGGTATCGCAAAGTATAACGAGGATTTAACACAAGTGTGCCTTGCCGCAAGCCAGCTCCCTTTGGCAAGGAAGCCGGGGGTGTGGTAGTGCGGGGCGGGGAAATCACTCTGTATGATTTATATTGAAATCCGGCGGGGAACGTGGTATACTTAAATTGCAATAAATTCTGAATTTCAGAATGTGGAGAACGGAGAGAATACTATGAAGGAAGCTGCGATAGAAACGGCTGTGCAGGCGCTTATTGATTATGCTGTGGCAAAGTCGCTCATTACCGAAGACGATGAGATATGCGTCAGAAATTATCTGATGGATATGCTGAAGCTGGAAAAATGGGAAAAACCGCCCGTGAAGGAGTACGGCTCGGTTGACGAGATACTGGACGAAATTGTGGACTATGCGGTCGAAAAAGAGATAATACCCGCATCGAATGCGTGGAGGGATCTGTTTGATACACGCATTATGGGTGTATTCACGGCGATGCCGCACGAGGTTATAGCTAAATTCCGCGAAAAATACGGAGAAAGCCCGAAAGCGGCTACCGACTGGTATTTTACATACAGCGAGGATACAAATTACGTCCGCAAGGGCAGGATCGCTAAGGATATTCGCTGGAAATACGACAGCGAGTACGGTCAGCTTGACATTACGATAAATCGCTCAAAGCCGGAGAAAGACCCGAGGGATATCGCCGCCGCGAGAAATGCCGCGAAGGTTTCTTACCCCGCGTGTCAGCTTTGTATGGAGAATACGGGATTTGCGGGTACGCTTACTCACCCCGCAAGGCAAAATCTGCGCCCGATACCCATGACTATCCACGGCGGGAAGTGGGGATTTCAGTATTCGCCATACGGCTATTACAATGAGCACTGCATAGTGTTCAACAGCGAGCATATCCCGATGAAGATAGACGCAGAGGTTTTCGGCAAGCTGTTTGATATAATCGATATGCTTCCGCATTACTTTGTCGGCTCGAATGCGGATCTGCCGATCGTCGGAGGTTCTATCCTCTCGCACGAGCACTTCCAGGGGGGACACTATACATTCGCTATGGAAAATGCTCCGGTTGAATATGAATTCACGATGAGCGGTTTTGACAGCGTTAAGGCGGGAATCGTCAAGTGGCCGATGTCGGTAATAAGACTCAGCGGTAAGAACAGAGCGGAGCTTGAAAAGGCGTGCAATAAAATTCTCGTTGCGTGGAGAGCGTACAGCGATGAAAGCGTGGGAATTTACGCGTTTACGGACGGAGTTCCGCATAACACGATTACTCCTATCGCAAGGCGGCACGGAGATGTATATGAATGCGACCTTGTGCTCAGAAACAATATCACGAGCGAGGAAAGACCGCTCGGTATATTCCACCCAAATCCGTCACTGCATCACATCAAGAAGGAAAATATCGGCCTTATCGAGGTAATGGGTCTGGCGGTGCTCCCCGCAAGGCTTGCAAGCGAGATAACGGCACTTTGTGATGCGCTTGTAAGCAAGACCGACCTTTCGGGCGATGAAAAGCTGTCGGGTCACGCCGAGTGGATGAACGGACTGCATAAGAAATATCCCGATGTCAAAGCGGAAGATGCCGAGAATATCATCAAGCATGAGATCGGCGCGGTGTTTGAGCAGGTTCTGCTTGACGCGGGTGTTTACAAGCGCGATGAAAAGGGCAGAGAGGCTTTCGGAAGGTTTATTGACAGTGTAAAATAATATCCCGGCAGTATTGCAGGGCGGCGCTTGTAACAGGATACATTTTGTGGGTGCAAATTGCACAAAATTCAAGGCTATTTTCATACAAAGATGATATAAATTGTGTACGCCTGTTGATTTTTATAACGAAATGTGCTATACTCTTATTTAAATAAGTGCTTGTTTGTGAAACAGTAAATTTAACGAACAGGTCAAGAGGTAGACTGGGGGGATCACTGTGCCGAAAATCAAACATAAAACGGAAGTGCTGTTGGCTTTAGCCGTTATAATGACAGTGATCTTTATTATATTTGCCTCGTTTTTTATGATCAACACTACGAATGCACTTGACAGTGAGGTCGATAAATATATCGACAGGACGGTAACGCAGAAGTTCGAAATTGTTGAAAGCAACATAAATAACGATATATGCACCGTTAAAAACTTTGCGGCGTGTCTAAGCGACTACAAAACGTTTGACAAGAATACAATTGTACGAAAGATCAACGAACTTGAAAACAGCAGCGAAACAATAGACGTATTTATAATAGCAGATGAAAACGGCGATGTAATAACAAGTAAGCGTATAGATAAGAATGTTTCGGCCAGGGAATATTTCAAGAAGGCTATAAGCGGTGAAATCAACATTTCAAAGGCTATATTCAGCGAACCGGACGGGAAAATGATGAATGTCATCGCAGTGCCGATATACGGCGATTATCAGCGTATTATCGGTGTTGCCGCAGGAATATGCGACATGAATATAAATGCAAAACAGCTGGATTTATCATTTTCGGGTAAAGGATATGACAGCAACGGTTATGTGCTGAATTCGGACGGCGAAGTGGTGATATCGGGAAGCAATGCGCTCGGTGACGATGTTCCGATGGGGGATCTGTTCTTCTCCTCTGATTTTTTAGCCGGTGTAAATGAAGCTGACAGAAGCACTGTTAAGGATAACTTCGCCAAGGTAGGCGGTAGCGGAATAATCAAGAGCTACTGCAACGGCGATAATTATATAGCTTATTACAGTGGTTTTACCGAGCTTGATGATCTGCACTATCTGCTTATTTTCAAAGAAGATGTTGTTGCCGCTCAACAGAATTACTATGCATTTGTCAATATATTGATGTATGGCTTTTTCCTGCTGATACTTGTGGTGGTGATCGTTGCATATATTGTTATAGTCAAGGTATCGTTCCGCAGATTGAAAAAGGCCAACGCAGAGGTCAGCCGTATCGCTTATACTGACAGATTGACAGGGTACAGTACATGGGATAAATTCGTTATCGATGCAGGCGGCTTGTTGCAACACGAATATCGCAGATATGCACTTGTAAGCTTTGATATCGATAAGTTCAAGGCTATAAATGATATGTACGGTCACGAAGAGGGCAACAGAGTGCTCAAACTGATAGCAGATACGGTAAACCGCAACCTGCAGGACGGTGAGACGTTCTCGAGAATAAATTCGGATAATTTCTACATATTCATGTTTTATCACGGTGATGATGACATATCAAGAAGAGTAACTTCGTTGATACAGGCTATTGAGTACGAAGTAACGGAGTTTGTTCCTGTGCTTTCTTTCGGAATTTACAGAATAACGGACAAAAGTGTATCGATAAGACGAATGGGCGACCTTGCCGATATAGCAAAACGTACTGTGAAGTACGGTGACGACAGCGCATATGCATTCTATAGCGAAAGTATGCTTGAGGAAATGCGCGAGGAGAAACGCATTGAAAATGAGATGCAGTCGGCGCTTGATATGCATGAGTTCTGCGTATTCTATCAGCCTAAGGTATCGCTTGACGGTAAGGTAAACCTTACCGGTGCGGAAGCGCTTGTAAGATGGATAAAGGACGGAACGGTCATTTCTCCCGGCAAGTTTATCCCGCTGTTTGAAAAGAACAGATTTATAGTAAAGCTAGACTTCTACATAATGGATCAGGTTTGTCAGAAAATAAAGTACTGGCAGAAGTATTACAAGGATCTGTTGATATCTGTAAATATGTCAAGGGTTCACCTCAAAGATCCGCAGTTTGTTAAAAAGCTGAATGATATTTGTATAACTCATGGCGTTTCAACTTCTAGCATTGAGATAGAGATCACGGAGAGTGCTGCCTATGAATCGCTTGATGTTCTGACTACAGTATTCAAACAGCTCAAGGATTATGGCTTCCATATTTCGATCGACGATTTCGGATCGGGCTATTCCTCTCTCAATATGCTTAAGGATCTGCCTGCAGATGTGCTGAAGATAGACAGAGCGTTCCTTGCGGAATCAAACAGCAACAAGAGAGCCAACGATATACTGGGTTATGTTATCAGAATGGCAGGCTCGCTTGGTATGCATACTATATGCGAGGGTATTGAAACCGACGAACAGGCAAAGCTGCTTGGTGGTCTTGGCTGTGAGATGGCTCAGGGCTTCTACTTTGCAAAGCCTATGCCGAGTGATTCTTTTGAAGAGATCTTAAAGGGTCACAGCAAGACTATAAATATCCCTAAAAGCAGTCCCGAGGAGGATAAATGAGCATTTCAAACGAGTCTTTGCCGATAATAGCAGGAATTATCACCAATACGGCAAAGTCAATGACAACGGTTATGAGATATATCTACACCGTGTCTGACAGCGATTTTTACAACATAAATATTAAAGATGTATTTCGTATAGCGCTAATGGACGTTACGGAAACATCAAGGCTCGATAACCTCGGGATAAGGATAAAGACACCTGAAAATGATGCTATGTTTGAAACAACTGAGTTCGGCAGGGTACAGCATCTTATCATGTACAGTCTTGCGGTGCGTTTGCCGTTTATAGCACGTCAGACGGAAGATTTTCCGCTGTCGGATAAACAACTTAAACAGGTGTTTGAGATTATGATAAAGAACGGTGCGGATAATTTCGGAGATATCATCTATGAGAGCTATGAGGGCAATTTTAAAGTCAGAAAGCAGAAAACGCCGTTGCCGTCGTATTCATCGGACTGGTTCAGAAGATATGTTTACACATATATGCCTAAGTTCGGCGAGATAAACAACCGCAATCTGTATTTTCTCGGCTGTGTAGAGGCTATGTTCCCACTTTATTATTCGGCTATGACGGCACAGCTGAAAAAGGTTATGTTCTTACTTGACAAGTAAATAAAATTTCGATCCTACAACGCTTAAACGGCGCTGTGGGATTTTTTATTACCGTGAAAAAGTTATCAAGTCGGTATTGACAAGTAAACTTGGCGGTGATATAATGATAATGCAAAGAAAACTTGTCAATCAAACAGGAGGCACGAAATGAACAAGGAAGAAATACTTGAAATGAGCAGAAAAGAGAATAAAAATCAGGATATCTATGAACAAGAGGTTATAGTAAGCGGTAATCGTTATGCTTGCATAGCCGCAGGTATAATCGCAACGGTGTTTTTTGTTATTCAGATTTTCACTGGTGGCGGGATGAATTTCGGAATGTATGCTGTGGTTTTCTCTATGCCTATGGCGTGCTTCTGGTTCAAGTATATCAAGCTTCACAAAAAGCACGAGCTTCTTGTAGCAATATGTTATTCGGTATGCGTTGTATCGTTCTCTGCGGCTTATATAGTCCAGCTTGTCACAGCGGCACATTAAGAGGTGTTTATGGAAAGCGGATTAGTATTAAAAAACAGGCTCAAAGAAGCTCGTGCCGAAAAGGGATTGTCACAGGCAAAGCTTGCGGAAATTGTCGGTGTGTCAAGAAACACGATAAGTTCGATCGAAACAGGGCAGTTCAGTCCGACCGCAAAGCTGGCACTTATAATATGCATTGCGCTTGATAAGAAATTCGAGGATATTTTTTATTTTGACTGATAAAATAGCAAATTGATGCAAAGAGGATAATATGAGAGAGCTTGAAACAAAACGACTGGTACTCAGAAAGCTTAGGGCAGATGACGCAGAGAGTATTTTCAGAAATTGGGCAAGCGACAGCGAGGTCACTAAATATGTCACATGGAATGTACATAAGGATATAAACGAAACCAAGGCAATCCTTGATATGTGGCTTGCGGAATACGATAACGACAACTGTTACCGTTACGGTATTGTGAACAAGGCGGACGGTGAGCTTATAGGAATGATAGATGTTGTCGGATATCATCACGGAAATCCTGTGATCGGATATTCCTCCTGCCGCAGATATTGGGGTAATGGGTTTATGACCGAAGCGCTCGGGGCTGTTATGAAAGAGCTTGAGCACGACGGTTTTACTGAGCTTGTTATTGAGGCGGCGGCAGAGAATATCGCGAGCAACAGGGTTATCGAGAAAAACGGATTTAAGCTTGTTGGAAAGAGACAGGACAGGATATCGGAAATGAAGCCGCAGGTTGTCACAATAAATTCGTACAGGTATTATGTTGAAAAACAGATACAATGGGGCTGTGACGAAATGCAAAAATTTCATCACAGCCTCTCTGCTTATCAAAATTTCGTTGAAATTGCAGTGCAACATATTGTAAAAAAGTCAAAGCAATAAATTACAGCCAACAACGCTGAAAACAGCTTCCGTGCCGATAAGGTGTTAATAATTTCGTGAGTTTATCAGTGCAACTGCGCTAACATTAACCTTTCAAAAAACGCTACTAACCTAAGATATATGTACTAAAACTGCGGACGTGTAGCGTTAAGCGTTCCTGAACTTATAGGATATACGATATTCGGGTGGTTACACGAGTTTAGCCAACACCCTAGCGGGGTAGGGGTGTGAGTAAGGAAAGAGGGAGCACGAGGGAGAGAACCTAAGGGATAGGGATAGGGGCTGCCAAGTCCCTCTCCCTAGTCCCTTTGGTGCTTTCCCTCGTTCATAGTAGCAACGTCATCAAATGGAATAGCGAACCCGAGAAGTGCTTTCCTGCAAAAAGCACTATCGGTAGTCTGCTATCAATGTTAATTACTAAAACGGTATAATAGAAGCAAATTATATAAAAAGTGAGCCGCGCGCATTATCTTTTACGTTTCGACTCACTTTTTCTTTTTTGGGTTGTGTCACAACCCCGCTGTAGTGTGGTTTTATGAGATAATGTCTATTGAATAACCCGTTGGTTTGCTGTTGTCGGAGCTTTTAATACGATATAAACGTACACGTTCTCCGACTCCCAGTGAGTCAACGTCTAAATTGTTTTTAACAGTCATAGTCATAGTTTCATATTTGCCGACTAAATTATCTGCGCAAACGGTAACAGTCAACAGCTGTGTTTTTTCGTCTGTGATTGATTCGGTGATATGACCGGTGAAAAGAAATACTCTGTCATCGGGTAACGGAGAAATAACAGGTTGGTCGAGGTTATCGGCAGTGTATTCGCAGATGTAAGCATCAAGCTGTGTAGTGATATAATTGTATAATTCTTTTGTGATATCTTCTCCGATATAATATTCAAATGTGGGTTGTCCGCCGAGTATAAAATAAACTACGCCATTTACACTGATAGTCACTGTAACGGATGAGAAATTTTCATCAAGGGCAGGTATCGACAAGTCAAAAGAAAGAAGAACCGGGCTTTCAAAATACGTTTCTCTGTCATCAATCAAATCTTCCTTATTGCTGAGCCAATCTTTCAACATTTCCGATGTCATGCCCTTATAAAGCAGTTTGCTGTATGAACCGTCCCTTTTAACGTTGGAAAATGCCGTTGAAACACTGTTTAATTTGATCGCATCGGTATTTTGTATAGAATTCATAAGAATGGTCAGGGAATATGAATTACCCGATGTATAGCAACAGTATGTGTTGTCGTCGAATTTCACGGCTATACACAGTATAAATGAGAAACCTTTGAGCGTGTATACTTCAAAACTTTCTTTTAATTCAGAATTCTCGGTTGTTTCGGCGATACCCCATTTATCTGCAGAGATCGACGATGTATCGGTAATATAGGTGTAGCGTGTGTAACATGTATCGTTGAAAATAAGGGTGTCGTAACTGCTGTCGGAATAGTCGCTGTGATCGCTGTGCGACGATGTGTTGCTGTTTCCGCTGAAGAATGCGCTGAGATTTTCTGAACCGCCGAGCGCTATCATTGCGGCGGTCACTACTGCAACAAGGCAGAAGCAGGCGGCTGAAACGCCGAGAAAAGCGGAGTTCAGATACCACTTGTTTTTGTGCGGCGTTTCGTCAAATGCGTCGGAAATATAATTTTCGTTTATGTCGCTGAAAGCTGTAAAAAGAGGGAATGCTTTATGATTATTCATGATTTTCTCCTTTCTGAATGTATACTTCTTTATCCGAAAGGTACTTTCGGAGCTTGTTCCGTGTGCGGCTAAGAATAGATGTGATGTTGGTTTCGGTAAGTGCAAGCCTTTGAGAAATATCGGCTATGCTGTAGCAGGCAAAATAACGCAGGACGAAAATTTTGCGTGTCCGCTCGTCAAGCGTACCGATAAAGCTGTTCAGAGTGTTTTTAAGCTCATTGTTTTCCGCCGACCTTTCGGTGTTGTCCGTTGCAGGGATACACTCTTCAAGCTCGGACAGCAGGGCGTCGGTCTCGCCGCAACGCTTGGAGCGAGTGTTGTAGCGGAGCTTGTCAAGCGACAGATTGCGGACTATTTTTGCTATGTAGGCACACAGGTTGTGCGGTTTTTCGGGCGGTATCGTGTTCCACACTTTCATATATGTATCGTTTGTTACTTCTTCGCTGTCGCTTCTGTTGCCGAGAACGTTATATGAAATTGACGAGCACAGCCTGCCGTATTTTTCCGATAGGAGCTTTAATGCCTGTTCACTGCGGCTTTCAAGCAAGGCGGTGATTTTCTTGTCGGATATATCCATTTTTTCCTCCATTATTTGTGGGTTCATAAATTAAGACGATGCTTTTTTGAAAATGTCACACTTTGTTGTAAAAAAAGCCGTCCGTGCGGGCGGCTTTTTTATAAGCGTTTATAAGAATAGATTTGCTGTAATAAGTTTAGATCAGTCAGAACGGTAAATTTGCGGCAGCTCACAGCCGCTAGCTACTATTGGGTCTTTTTGCGGAGGAGGAAGCCGAGGAGAGAGAAAACGAGGAACATTCCGAGGTTTGCAATTACTACACTTGCACCGGCGGGGAAGTTGTCGGCATAGTAGGTTATTGCTATACCGATAATGTAGCTGACACATGAGATGACCGCCGAGCAGATCGTTACACCGCGGAAGCTTCTGAATACACGCATTGAAGTGAGTGCAGGGAAGATTATAAGGCTTGATATCAGGAGCGCACCCATTATTCTCATTCCCACTACAATTGTAAGGGCGGTCAGGAGCGCTATTATCGTGTTGTATACGCCCGACTTTACGCCTGTCGCTTTGGAGAAATTTTCGTCAAATGTTACGGCGAAGATCTTGTTATAGAATAATACGAACATTACAAGGACTATTACCGAGCAGATTATACTGAGCGCAAGATCATCGTTGCTTATCGCCATAATACTGCCGAACATATAGCTGTTCATATCGGTTGCGCTGTTTGTCTGGGATACGACAATTGCACCTATCGCAAGGGCACTGCTCGAAAGGAGCGCTATCGCGGCATCGCCTTTTATTTTGCCGTTGGAGCTTATCCTGAGCAGGATAAACGCGGCTACTATAACCACGGGGATCGATACCTGTAACGGCGCTAAGTTCAGAGCGGAAGCGATCGCAAGTGCACCGAAACCGACATGGGAGAGTCCGTCGCCTATCATTGAAAAGCGTTTCAGCACAAGGCTTACGCCGAGAAGCGCGGCGCACAGTGAAACCAGAAGTCCGACTACAAGAGCACGGAGCAGAAATCCATATTGAAAAATCTCCAGCATTTTAACCTACCTCCTTTGAGCCTGTGTGGTGGTCGCAGGTACAGTGACAGTCACAGGTGCTCATAGCATGGAATATATCGGTACTGCGGTACTCGGCGGTAGTGCCGAAGAAATATGCACCGCTCTCCATATGGAGTATCTTAGTACCGTATCTGAGCGCACCCTGTAGATCGTGAGAAACCATAATTATCGTTACGCCCTGCTCGCGGTTGAGCTTGCTTATTATTTCGTACATTTCAGCGGTAACCATGGGGTCAAGTCCCGAAACGGGTTCGTCAAGCAGTAAGAGCTTTCTTGTTGCACAAAGCGCGCGAGCGAGAAGAACACGCTGTTGCTGTCCGCCTGAAAGATTGCGGTAACTGCGGTGGGCTATGTGGGTTATGCCGAGCAACTCTATGTTATCGTCACACAGCTTTTTGTCGGCTTTTGAGTAGAACGGTGAAAGTCCTTTTCTGCCAAGACAGCCCGAAAGAACAACCTCGCGGACTGTAGCGGGGAAGTCTTTTTGCGCGGCGGTCTGCTGTGGGAGATAGCCGATCTCGGTCTGCTTTAAACCGTCACCGAAAATTATTTCACCCGAGAGCGGGGAGCGCAGTCCGAGAAGTGTTTTCATAAGGGTGGATTTACCGCTTCCGTTTTCGCCGACTATGCAGAGATAATCGCCTGCGGAAACATTGAAGCTGAGATCCTTTACGACAGGCATTCCTTCATAGCCTGCGGTAAGATTTTTGCATTCTATTAAATATGACATTGTATCAACTCCTGTCAGCCGTTAAGGGCAACTTTCAGATTTTCAAGATTTTGTTTCATAAGGTCAACATAGCTTATATCGTTTTCAAGATCCTCTTTTGAAACGTTGTGGCAGGAGTGGAGCATAAGCTTTTTCGCTCCTGTTTCGTCACACAGGGTATCCGCAATTTTTGTACTGCTGAACTCAAGATAGTAAACAACGGGAATGTTGTTTTCCTTTATCTTTTTTGTGAGCTTTATCATAGTTGAAACGCTGGGCTCGGACTCATCGGAGCAGGAACTGAATGCGGCATAGCAGTCAAGTCCGTACTCGTGCGCGAGATATCTGAACGGGAACTTGTCGGCAAGCACTATCGTTTTATTCTTTGCATTGTCAACTGCCGTTTTATATTCATTGTCAAGGTCAGCAAGCTGTTTATCATATGCATCCTTGTTTTCAGTGTACGTCTGACTGTTTTCCGGGTCGACCGCGCATATAGCGTCATACACGGCTGAGAGCATCAGGCGGGCGTTTTCAGGCGATGTCCAGATATGCTCATCGGTTTCGTGGTCGTGTTCGTGTTCGTGGTGATTATGCTCGTCCTCATGTTCGTCTTCGTCATCTTCAGAAAGAGTAGGAACACAGTCGATGAGCTTTACGATCTTGACCTTGCTCGTGTCGTTTGAATTTATAAGCTTGTCTGCCCATTGCTCGTTTTCGCCGCCGATGTAAAGGAATATGTCGCAGTTTTGTATTGCGATTATCTCCTTGGCAGTAGGCTCATAGGTGTGAGCTTCACTGCCGGGCGGAAGAAGTATCTTCATCTCGGCGTTGTCGCCTGCGATATGCTTTGCAAGGTCATACGGCGGGAAAACGGTCGAGATTATCTTCAGCTTTGTGCTGTCGCTTTCAAAATAACCGCTTTCCGATGAGCAGGCACAAAGGCTGAGCAACAGTGCCGATGCCATAAATACGGCAAGCAGTTTTTTTAATATTTTCATTGTATCACTCTTTTCCTTTTGCGTCGTGCTGTTGTGCGCATTCTCCGCAGATACCGTAGAATACCGTGCGTGAGCTGTCTATTGTAAAATCGTGCTCGGCGGAAATATGTGCCGCTATGTCTTTCAGATGGTCGCACTCAAGGTGGATAAGCTTGCCGCATTTAAGGCATTTCAGGTGGAAATGGTCGTGACATTCTTCACCGCCGGAATACTGATAGCAGGCGCTCTTGCCCTCGCTCAGGATATATTTTCTGACAAGATGCTGTTCGCAGAGCTTTTCTAGATAGCGGTAGACGGTGGTTTTGCCGACCTGCTCGGATTTCAGTGCATCGGCTATGCTGTCTGCGGTGAGGTGGCTGTCGGCATTTTCTTTTATATATTCGAGTATCAGCTCGCGCTGACGGGTGTTGTATGACACTTTGATCACTCCTCGGAAATTTCTGAATATGAAATTGAAATTCGTTTTCAAATCCTTAGCTATTATACTCTTCCAATTTGCGAATGTCAAGGGGTAACGGGAAATATTCTTGAAATTCGGTGCGAAATGTGATAAAATCAGAGTATACAGTCGAATGCGAGGTATTGATATGGATAAAATACGCATAACAAAAGATGAAAGCGGCGCTGTAGTACTGCGCTTTGACAAGCGTGACGACTGCGTAAGCTATACTGTATATTTCAGAAGAGAAAACGGCAGATTCAGGACGCTTATTACTACCGAGAAAACGGCGGTGAAGGTAAATGCTGTCGGCGGACTGTGTTATTTCAGAGTAACAGGACAGACTGCGGGCGGAAGAACCGTAAATATCGGCACGGTTGACACCTCCTCATTGCTGAAAAGGACAAGCTTTATAACTATGGGCTCGTACAATGTTCAGAAGATAACGGAGAGAAGCCCTAAGTTCACGGCGGATAATACATTAAGGCGCATTTCACCGCTCACTGCGTTTTTCCCCGAAAAGGCTGATGACAAGAACATCGACAGCGGCAAGAAAGCGTTTGAATATATAGAGAAAAACAAGTCGGACTTTTTTATATTCGACTTTTACGGTACTGCGGTGCACGGACTTATAAAGGCAGAAAATACCTTTCTGACAGGCGGTATAGACGGCAACGAAAAGCTTGGCGAAAAGCTGCCTAATATACTCCCGCCCGAGGTCTATCAGCCGCTGGTCGATATATTCGCAAAAGAGATACTTAAGCTGTATCCGAACGATAAGATAATACTTGTAAGGACATTGTCACCGGAGTTCTACGGGCTGTCAAGGCAGGTCAGAAAAAGCACGCCGAAAAAAAGGCTGAACGAGTTTCTGTCGAAAATAGAGGCGTACTTTATAAGACAGGTGCACCCTATAGTTATCGACCTTTCTGGAAAGTATTTCGGCGACCTTGCGGTCAAGGGGGACGGCAAGGAGGCTGTGTTCGACAGCTACTATTTTGCCGACTGCGAAAAGGCACTTGATGAGATCATATCGGGCGATCCCGGAAAAGTATATAAGGAGCAGGATATCGATTCAAGGCTGGATCAGATCCTGTGCTTCTATAACAGTGTGTGCTCGCGAGGTGTGCTTACGGCACTGCTTGACAGAAAAGAGCCCTCAGATACGATAATGTTCCATACATCGAGGGAATTTATCGCAGAAAACAGAGCAGAGCTTAAGGATATAGCGGCACAGCATTACTCAAGCGTTACCGATATATACAGATATTACGACTTCGGCGACAATGTAGAGATGAAAAACGCGGTGAAGGTAATAGCGGCGCTTGAGAGCAACACATTACAGAATGTAACTCACGGCGAGGTCATAAGACTGCTTGACAGACAGTACAGGATAAAGCGTCCGATAGCAAACTTTGTAAGAGCTACACTTAGCGGTGCGCTCGGAAAAGAAGCCGATATAAATGAGCAGAACCTGCGGTTTATGACAAGACTTGCGTTTGAACTGTGGGAGGGAAGCGACCCTAAAGCAATACCTCAGAAAATAGAAGAGTATGAGAGAATACACAACTTCACGCTGATTGATATGTGGGGTACAGGCGTTATCAAGAGGGCGCTCGCTCAGGCAAAGCAGATAAAGATGAATACGGTCATTAACGGCGAGTCGTTCGTATGGGCGTTCGACAAACCTCATGCGATCGAAGAAAAGAGGTTTTCGACTGCGGACAACTCGGGAGCAAGGGCTCTGTCACAGCTTATGAGAACGTCAATTCAGACGCTGGCGGCAAGCTATGCGCGGTGGATCGCAATAGATATGGCTGATGTTATCGCTGATAACGCAATGTACAACGGCGAGGGATTTACGGTCGACAAGCAATATGTAAATTCCGACCTTGCCGTTATTCTCGGAAAAGCGGGACAGCCGTTCACGCTTGATGCGGTAAAGGATAAGGACCGCATACTTACAGCCTGCGACAAGCTTTCCGAGCTTCTCAAGCAGAAGTACGGCAGTAATATCATTCTGTGCAGGACAACGCTCAATGATAAGGTGAGAGATCATGACGGAAGGATAAAGGCACTCGTGACAGATAAGAAGAAATTTGCAAATGCTAAGGCTCTGCTTAAAATGTGCGAGGAAAGATTTATTGCGAATACCGAATGCTATGTCCTTGATAACTCAAAGAACTATGTTTCTGATGAGAACTTCGCGGCAGGCGGTGCGGGAATAGCAAGGTTCGAGGCGGATTTCTATTCTGCGGCGGCTGACTATATTGACTATATTGTGCAGTATAGCCCGGTGCAGAGGTGTTTTGACAAGCTGTAAAGCAGTTTGAAGGGAGAATATATGAAAAAGATAATTGTAACATTTATGCTGTTACTAGGAGTTTTGCTTACGGGTTGCAGTAATGAGTTTGCAAAATCCGAATATGACAATAATAAACTGATCGCTGAAACTGCGGACAGGTATTCTAAGAGTGCGGCGGTTATGAATTATTATGATGATCATCTCACATTCACGGCAGGAAGCTTTGACGGCAGGCAGAAAGTGTGGTCGGAGAGTTACGACAGTGACAGTAACGTTCTGATAAGCCTGAAATTCACACTGGAATCCGGTACGGCTAAAATTGTGCATATAGACAGCGATAACAATGTCGAAGTGATTACAGAGTGTGGCGGCGGTAAAACAAACGATGATACCATTGTTTATAACATTGCAATGAGTAAAGGCGAGAACCGCATTAAAATAGTCGGATATGAATGTAAAGAGCTGAATATCGATATGAAGATAAACGGCTGAACGTGAAACTACCCGTGAGAATTGCTCATGGGGTAGTTTGATATCTGTTTTTGTTACAACGTTAATCATCAAGGTCTGAGTGCATAACCTGCTTTGATGTTTTCAGAGGACGTATTCGGTTGCTGTTACAGCCACAGATAAAGCAAATGAATATGATAAAGGGGTTGTGACACAACCCGAAAAAGAAAAAGTGAGCCGAAGCGCAAGAATAGTGCGCGCGGCTCATTTTTTTGGTATGCGGAGAAAGGTTGCCTTTAGTACGTTTCTGTTATACCGTTTTAGTAATTAACTTTGATAGCAGGCTACCGATAGTGCTTTTCGTGGGACAGCACTTCTCGGGTTCGCTATTCTATGCGATAACGTTGCTACTATGTGTGAGGGAGACAACCCAAGGGGAGAGAGGAAGGCGCTCCAAAGGCGCTTTCCCCTCTCCCCTTAGGTTTTCTCCCTCACTCTCCCACTTTCCTGACTCCTTTTCTCTTCTGCCATAATGGGGTGTTGGCTATAAGACACACAAACGATTGCGTTTCAAATCCCGTTATAAGCGGGACGCTGACGCTCTGTTCGACCCGGGGGACTGTACAGATATCTTTGGATAGTGCGTTTTTTGGAAATT
>CAKSTB010000034.1 GCA_934490165.1 uncultured Ruminiclostridium sp.
CACCCTAGCGGGGTACGGGTGTGAGTAAGGAAAGTGGGATGCACGTCTGAGCATTGCATAAGCAATGCTCCCGCTCCTCTCGTCGCTCAAGAGGAATAACTGATTTGGGAGAAAACCTAAGGGTATAGGGCTGAGTCTTGCTTTCGCAAGCACTCGGACGTTTCGCTTTGCTTCACTGGGCTGCTTAAGTCCAACGGAGCTTTAGCGGAGTGCACGAGCCTTGCGTAAGCTAGGCTCAGACTTACACCTAGTCCCTTTGGTTGTCTCCCTCGTTCATAGCAGCAACGTTATCAAACAGAATAGCGAACCCGAGAAGTGCTATCCTACAAAGAGAACTATCGGTAGCCTGCTATCAATGTTAAATACAAAAACGGTATAATAGAAGTGTACTAAAGACAAATTTTCTCCACATACCAAAAAGCGAGCCGAGCGCATTATTTTTTGCGCTTCGACTCACTTTTTCTTTTTCGGGTTGTGTCACAACCCCTTTTATATAACGAAAAGGCGCTGTGATGAAATGCGAAAATTTTGTCACAGCGCCATTTCTGTCACTCCAACGTACAGTCAAGCACCATCATAACAACAAACCCTGCCGCCGCGCCTATCGTACCTATATTGCTGTGTTCCCCGCTCTGTGCCTCGGGTATAAGCTCCTCTATAACAACATACATCATAGCACCCGCCGCAAACGACAGCATATACGGAAGAAGCGGCGAGATAAACGATGCAAGCAGTATCATCAATACCGCGCCTATCGGTTCTACAACACCCGACAACACACCCATCGCAAACGCTCTGCTCTTTTTCATACCCTCTCCTTTGAGTGGCATTGATATTACCGCTCCCTCGGGGAAGTTCTGTATCGCAATACCGAGCGCCAGCGCAAAAGTGCTTGCCAACGTCATTGTTTCACCTGCCGCTCCCGCACACGCCGCGCCGACCGCCATTCCCTCGGGAACATTATGGATAGTCACCGCAAGCAAAAGCATTGTCGTCTTTGACAGCCGAGAGTGCACGCCCTCGGGCTCGTCGCTGTCAAGGTGCAGGTGTGGCACAAGGCTGTCTATCCCGAGCAGGAACAGTATTCCCACCGCAAAGCCGACAACCGCAGGCAACCAGTTCATATTTCCGTATGTATCGGCTGACAGCTCCATAGACGGTATCAGAAGCGACCATACAGATGCCGCTATCATTACGCCCGAGGCAAACCCGAGCAGCAGCTTTTCCGTTTTCGGGCTTACCTTGTCACGCATAAAAAATACTGTCAGCGCCCCCAGCGTTGTTCCCGCAAACGGTATCAGTAATATAATAAATATATCCGTATATCTCATCTCCCTTTTGAGTTAGCACATGCTTACTGCTTACATTTTACCACAAACAAAAGAAAAAGCCAAGCGTTAAGCATGACTTTTTCTGAAATATTTACTTTTTACGTCTTCCCGATATAATTACGCACGTCATCAAGGCAACTGCTATCACAGGAGTAACCACCGTTGCAAACGGCATTTCGCCGCTCGTATCGGGATTTGCAGGCTCTGTCGGCTGTTCGGGCACTGCAGGCTTTGCAGGCTCGGTCGGCTCTTCGGGTTCTGCAGGCTTTGCGGGCTCAGTCGGCTCTTCGGGCACTGCAGGCTTTGCGGGCTCAGTCGGCTCTTCGGGCACTGCAGGCTTTGCGGGCTTGGTCGGCTCTTCGGGCACTGCAGGCTTTGCGGGCTCAGTCGGCTCTTCGGGCACTGCAGGCTTTGCAGGCTCGGTCGGCTCGTCCGGCTTTTCAGGCTCTGACGGTTTATCGGGCTTTCCGGGATCATCGGGAGCTGTCGGCTCATCGGCATTTTTTCTGACCGTCACAACAAATTCCGATATGTTGCATACAAGCCTGCCATTTTCACCTCTTGTAACGCTGACAGCAAAATCCACATCGCCTACCGCCGTATATCCCTCGGGTATCTCTGCTTTTGCGTCATATTTTCCGTAAGTCACATATTCATTGTACTCGTGAACCTTATTGCCGTTTTCGTCAACAATTTTAACATTGACCGCAGGTAGCTTTTCAACAAGCACTACGATCTCACTGTCGGCAGGATACCATTTGCCGTCTATATACAACAGCCTTGTGATATAATCTTCACTGCTTCTTTGCTCATACTGATAATGCCCGTATCCTTCGGGGCAATCAAGGTTGTCTATGTTGAATATTGTGCAATCGGCATAACTTATTGTGTCCTCTTCTATCACATCTTCGGTAAATGCATCACAGTAAACAACATGGGTCTTCTTGTCCGAATTATCAACGGCAGGCTTTATGTTGAATGCCACAAAATCCTTTTGTGCGACATAAGCACCGTCTTTTTCGGTAACATTCACTGTTGCCTTGTTTTTCCCGACGAATACATATCCGCAGTCCCCAAGCTCCTTTTCGTCATATTCAATTACGCTTTCACCGAGCGTGGTGAGATGCTTCTCATCAGTCAGAACAACAGTTCCGTTATAATAAAAATATACAGGTATAATAACACCCTTTAATGTTTTTACCTTTATCGTTGCAACCTCAGAAGCAAATTCGTCATCGGTAGCTTTCTTTCTTACCTCTATCGTATATTCCGCATCGCTTTCAAGCTCTGTGATATATTCGCTGTCACCTGTCCATGTATCCTGACCCTGTAAACGGAATTCATATATTCCGTCACCGTCAATACCGATATTATTGATTTCCGCTTTTGTTTTAACGTTTTCGGGGGCGGCAGGTCTTTCGGGAACATCTATACAAAGTATGTCGCTTGCAAATCCGTTTACATCGGCCATACGCTGAAGGTAGATATTCTTTCCGGGTGTAAGCGGTATATTTTCTTCACCCAATGCCACCGCGTCGCTCATATCGGGATCGTATGAACAAATATATTTCTCGCTGAATGTGTAAAGCGTTTTCTCTTCATTGTAAACCAAAGCTTTTACATCGGGTATTATCGTATATCTCCTAGGTGTTGTTTCAGTCGCAATAAGCTCATTGTCTTTGTTATAAACACTTATTTTCTGCTCCGTATAGTCCGACAAAGAGTCGCCGTCTGCAAGAATATTTCCGTCCTCGTCCTTTACAATATATCTGCTTTCGTCATACTTTATCGTTTCCTTGTCCGTATCATATCCGATATTCTGCTTTGAAACGTGTATTGTATATTCTGTTGTATCCTTGCCGTCAGCAGATGAAGTAATAACTATATCACGGCTTTCGCCTGCGGTCAGCGCTATTTCCTCCGACCATTCATCCGATGCGACTGGCTTTCCGTCAACCGTAATAGCATCACTGCCTCTGGGACGTATTGAAACGCCGCTTATGTCTACAGGCAGGGTTATTTCGGTATCCTCTTCAAACATATCCGGTGTCACAAAGAGCTTCTTATCTCCGTATTTGACCGCATATTCGGTAAGTGCCGACTTTGCCTTTGTATATGTACGGCTGACGATATTGCCGCTCTTGCCGTCAGTCTTGCTCCATGCCGAAACAGTGCACTCCTTTTCAATAACGATCGGCTTTGTATAATGTATAGCCGCACCGCCGTCTATGCTGTACCATATCTCGTCCGCTCCGCTAAGCTCCAGCTTGCTTCCAAGCGCAACAGGACCTTCAATTATCGAAAAACGCACATTTTCCGATGCGGTTTTGCTCTCCGGCAGAGGATTTGTAAACGCACTAAGGCAAAAACCGGTAGCGCATAATGTATATCCGCCGGTTACATAGGACAGCTCCGACACGTCATTCCAATCCTTGCCGTTTTCACTGTACATTGAAACTCTCCCGTCATCGGAATACTCCGGTGAAGAATTGTAAAAGCCATTATAATATATCTCGACCGGCAACGGATATCCATATCGTGGATTTGTAAGCTTGACCACCACGGAAAAATTCTCTCCGCTTGTCAGTGCGACCGCCCTGTCAAGCTCCACAGTATGATAACCGGGATATTTCTCCGTTCCCGTCTGACCGCTTAAAGCTATGCTGCCGCTTACGGGGTTTTCCTTGTCGGTATCGGTATAAACAGTTATCTCATACTGCGTATTTACATCGGTCGTATAGAACGAAACCGCTTCAAGCTGTTCATCGCCCTTTGCCGTGAATATATTCGACATATAGCCGTATTTATTGGCATTTTCGTCTTTATAGAACGTATCCGCCGAAGCGTTCAGCGACCACATCTTTCCGACACCGTAATAGCTGCTGTAGTTGTCCTTGCTGTCAACGATATATTTTGCCACCGAGCCTATAGTCGGGTCTTCATACGACAGCCAGAAATATCCGTCATCTCCCCAGTTGACACCCCAGCTGTTCTTTATAAGCCATGCGCCGTCTTTTTCAGGACGGGTGTCATCGTTTGTGCCGAATTTTTCTCTTGAAAAATCATCATCCCATCCGACAACCGAAACCGCATGGTCGGAAACTTTATTCTCGTCATAACAAAAGGAAGTGTAATATTCATTGTTGTAGTAAGCATCATCACTGCAATACGATATCGTCGATGCGCCGTATTCGCTTACAAGCTCTTTTATGATTTTTTCGGAAATATCTTTTTCTAAAATATTATCGTACCCGTCCGTAATATAGGTTTTTGCCGTTGCAAAGTACACATCTGTAAGATGAAAATCGCTTTCACCCGTCAGATGCTCATCGGTATCGTCCTCGTCATACGGCAATCTGTAGGAATAAACAGGACCGTTCCACTCCGCCATCGTAGCCGCCGCAAGGCTGTCAAAACCACCCATATCATAGGGATTATCTAAATCCTCTTTGCTTCTTACCCCGTTGAAGAATTCCCGCATATAATCGTTCTCATATGCGTTCCAGACAAGGTGTTTTTTAGAAAAGGAAATATCGGTAAACTGCGTTATAAGCTGTGACTCTATTGAACCAAGCGATGCAAACCCCCAGCAGGTACCGTACGGCGACTGATCTCCGACCGGCGACACCCTGCCGTGATCCCTCAGGTCATACGATGACGGGAATTTTTCGTCTGCCGTCTGCGTAAGCTGTGCGTAGCTTTCGCCGAGGTACGACACATCAAGCATAGACGGTGTATTCCCCGCTTTGTCGCCCTCGCCGGAATGCATATATCCGATATATTCTTCCGACACCGATGAAAGCATACCGTGACCGGCAGTTTCCACAGGAGCCAGCTGTGCCGATGCTATCATATTGAGCGGCGTACTTCCTGCCACAAGCGTAACGGCTGTTATCGCCGCAATAATTCTTTTGAAAGGATTTTTCATATTTCCCCCTTATTTTAAATCGGATTACCATTATGTAGCAATAATATTATACAATATTTTTCGGATAATTTCAATATGTTTACAAAAAAATCTCTGTGACCGAAAAGCCACAGAGATCAATTTGTTCATATTACCAATTATCCAACGGGATTTACTTGATAACCTCAACCATCATACCGGGAGCAGCCATAACAGCGTTTGACTCATCGGTATCAATATGCATAGCGTCTGCGAAATTCTCACTTACTCTGATAACAACGTCACCGAGTACAGCGCTTCTGCCGTCCGAGTTTACCTTAACACTTACAACGTCCTTGTTCTTAACGCCCCACTTTTCAGCGGTTTCGGGAACAAGGTGGATATGACGTTTAGCGACAATAACGCCCTCGCTGATCTCGATCTCGCCCTCAGGACCTGTGATCTTACAGCCGGATGTGCCTGCAATGTCGCCCGACTCTCTTACGAATATGGGACACCCGATAGAACGCGCGTCTGTAGCGGAAAGCTCAACCTGTGTAGCAGGACGTACAGGGCCTAATATCGATACATTGGCAAGCGATCTCTTCGGACCTGTTATAGTAACTCTTTCTTCGCAAGCGAACTGACCGGGCTGAGAAAGATCCTTCTTCTTTGTCAGCTCATGACCCTTACCGAACAATGCTTCGAGAGCCTCCTGTGTAACGTGGATATGACGTGCGGAGGTTTCCAGTAATACTTCCATTTTTTCCATAATGTTATCCTTCTTTCATGCCAAAGGCAATTTTTACTGATAACATTATACACCCATGAAGTAAAAATTTCAAGGGGTTCATATAACGAATATCGATCCTAGCAAAAAAGATATCCCCGCATCCGCTATACCAAGCAGAAAGCAACCTATACAGCACACCGCAAAACGTTCAATATATATCTTATAATAATTCGGAGCTGTTTCACGTCTGCCTCTTAATGTCGCCAATATGTTATTTGAACACGATAAAGAAAGCTGACACTGATAACAGCATACGAATGTTCCTATAAATGCGGACGGCAGGATAAACGCCGCAAAGGCGGGTATCCCGTTCACACCGTATGTATCCAAAAGCGCCGAAAACGTCATTCCTATACCTATCCCCTTGAATGCGGGAACAAGCACGCCTACAGGCTGTCCGACGGCGCACAGCCCTGATACAAACGGCACTGTGCACCATATCAGCGCCGCGATAAATGAAGCTGCCGCGTTGCCGAAAAATCCGCCGTGTATCCTCCCTGAAAGATAGTTTTTCAGCATTTCGTCCGATATGACCACCGTCATATCACCGTAAAGCACAGCTCCGGCAACTGCTCCCGCCACTGCCGTTATAAACAATATCAATCCCGCATACTGCCTGCTCTGCCTGTTTTTTATCACTATTTCCGATACTGTAATGCCGTCAGCTGTCAGTTGCTCATCTTTTTGCGCTCCGGGAATAACCACTCTCGGACCTTTTGACGGCTCGTCCGTTTTTTCATCGGCAACAGCGTCAGGCTCATATACCGCATTGCGTTCACTCAAAAACTCTTCTCTTGTCATCAGCTCGTTCATACTGCACGTCCTTTCCTTTCGGGTACTCTACAGTAAATTTATGAAAGAAAGAAAGTGTTTATAACCATATTGCAATAAAAAAACAACCGCCGTGCCCTCAGACACAGCGGTTGTATTCATATCACCTATTCAGTTTGAAATCAATACCCCGGATCCGGCAATCCGCTCAGATAATACCTCGGGTTAAGTCTTTCCGAGCCGTACCTTACCTCAAAGTGGCAATGACAGCCGTAAGCAAGTCCGGTTTCGCCTACTGCGGCTATACATTCACCCTGATTTACCTCCTGTCCCGCACTTACAAATATTTCACTGTTATGCGCATATACAGTCGTATATCCGTCGGGGTGGAGTATCATGACCGCATTTCCAAGACCGCCGTTGTCCCAGCCCGCAAAGATTACAGTTCCGGTTGCGGCGGCATAAACATCCGTTCCGTAAGCCGCGCCTATATCAACGCCGCGGTGTCCGGCATAGCCGCCGTCCCACCAGCCCCATTCCCAGAATGTACCGCCGTCAACAGGCCAGATATACTTCTTGCCTGCGTCAGCCGATGCGTCCGAGTAATGCGACGACTGCGGAGGAAGAGTACCCTGGAGAATTATCTCGGTAACGGGATCTTTTACTCTCTCGGTTTTCTGTATGGTGCGCTTTACTTCTTCGCCGTTTACATAATAAACCTTTGCCGTTATCTTGTTTTTGCCCTTTTCGCCTTCCTGCTCTATGGTTTCAACACCTTCGTAGCGGGTATCATCGTCCTGATACTCCGTATCATAAGGAACATCAACAGTGTAGGTTTCAATTCGCGAGATACTTACCGACAGGAAAGGTACTTCCTGCGTCTTAAGCAGCTTCTCACCGGCTCTGAGAACATAGTCCTCGTCCATTATGCCCGGGTTCAGCGCTTCAAGCTCGTCCATGCTTATTCCAAGCTTAGAGCATATTTCCGAATGGCTGTCGCCCTCGACAACAGTGTAATATGAAGCCTCTTCCTTTTTTGAGTTGACAAGCTTTATTATCTCATCGCTTGATACGATACTGTCCGAAAGATACAGTCCGGGGACATATTCAATATCCTTTTCAAACGCGACATCCTCGTCCTTTGCATCTGTACGGTAACTGTCAAGTATCTTCTGAAGCTCCGCTTCGACTGCGGTGTTGTCGATAAGCGCCCCATAGAACTTTCCGCCTATGTACATACCGTATGCATACTCTATAGGAGTATCACTCATCTCAAGCAGCTTATTTGCCAGCTGATATTTTGTCAGATATTCCTGATCTCCGAGCATTTCAAGCGAATAGCTCGGCTCCATGGTTATCTTCTTCTCATTGCCTATATAGGTTATTCTCTCCTGCATTATACGCTCGGCGTCATTGAACACCTGCTCGCTCTCGACATAACCCACAAACTTGCCGTCAACCGTAAGCTTTATCGCATAGTTTGTGCCGGTCGCATATCCTACAACGCTCATCAGGAACACGATCGCTATAATAGGCGCGGCATAGTTGAACAGCGTTACCGCAAGACCCTGCTTACCGAATACCGCATTCTTTGCTATACTTCCGTACAGTTTTGCGGCTTTCTTGTTGTCGCCTTGTTCCTTTGCCGCTTTGATCTGCCTGTTCGTGCGCTGAAGCACGCGCTTGGACTTTATCAGCGGAGAGAAGAAGAAATTTCCTATCTCCTTAAAAGTTCTGCGTACCGCATCTCTGAATAATGCGGTATGCTTCCATACAAATTTTGCGCCGTAAGCAACATATACCGCAGGCTTTGAAAACAAGTCCGCGATTATATGGCAGAAATACTGTCCTGCCATAACAAGAAATTCAAAAATCTTATCCGTTGCCGCAGCAACAAAAGATTTTTTGTTCTTTTCCTCTTCGTTTTTTTCTTCCGTCTGACCCGAACCGTTACCGCTCTCTGACTGAACCGTACTCTGTCCGAGTTTTTCGTTTTCACTGTCATTGTCAGGAATTACAGTTTCCTCGATTTCGTCACGGTAATCGGGTATTTTAAGGTTTCCCATATTCTTTCCTTTTCCGTTTATACAAATAAATAAGGGCTGCAATATAAATTCGCCCGGGATGCAATACAATAATATAATAGCCTGCCGCTGTGAACGGCAGGTGATAAATTAACGCATTTTCCGTTAAAAGTCGGAACGGGTTTTAACCCGCCCCATACCTTTAAGGTTGCTTTTCTTTCCGCCATGAAAGACAGCAATTCTTTTCCGTCAGTACTAAGTATACCACAAGTAGTTACAAACCCGCAACAAATTGTAACCATTTTGTTACCGTTTTGTAACCTTTTCGACCTTTTGCACAAACATTCAACAACTCTGCATCGCAAATTAGTTGATATTTGTCATAACAATTTCTTTTTTGTTATTTAGTCTAAATGTTACACTGATTTTTGTGCATTCCAAACAAAAAAATTTACAGAATTTTGTTTACGGTTGACACACTCGTGTTTTTTGTGCTAAAATGTAAATGTGAAAGTATGTTTTGCAACTGCATTTAGGCAAACTGTGTGCAAATAATTCAGAGGATCGTTATGGAGAAAAAGAACAAAAAGAGTATTTTGATCAAAATCGCCTGTGCCGCAGGCGGTTTCATTATAGTACTGGCAATCTGCATATTATCGAGCCGTTTTTCATGGTTCGGCGTACATACGGCAGAAAACAGTCAGGGCAATGACAGCGGCATATCGGATATGTCCGCCGCACCCGAAACAGCTTCATCAACGGAGGAGTCTGCCCCGGCAACCGCAGAAACGACCGTTTCAACTACGCCTGTCACGACTGCCGCAACTGTTGTGACCACTGCCGCAACTACCCCGGCGACAACTAAAGCCGCGACTGCGGCAACAACCCCTGAAACAACTCCAGAAACGACAAAAGCCACAACTCCCGCAGTCTCCGCCGAAACAACTCCCCAAACGACAAAAACCACCGCCCCGGCAACAACAGCCGCACCTAAGCCCGCATGGACTGAAGAAAAGCGTAGCGGCACTATGTACATAAATACCACAAGCTGCGCGGCAAGAAAAGAGGGCTTACAAGGCTCAAAGATCGTTTCGTATAAGCATTACGGCGAAGCGGTAAATGTAACGGCGATTACCGACACCGGATATTATAAGCTTGATGACGGCTCATACGTCCACAGCGACTATCTTTCAAGCACAAAGCCCGTTGAAACAACGACCGTCACCACCACTGCGGCACCTTCAACCACACCCGCACAGAGCAACACACAGGTATCTCCAACTGGCATTACCGATGAGCCTGTAAACTGCTCTGCCGAAGAGGCAGAAGTATTCCGCATTGTAAACGAGATCCGTGTTTCCTACGGACTTACCCCCTACAAGTGGGACGCTAACGCATACAAGGCGGCGAAGATCCGCTGTGATGAGTCTTTTGATGTATTCTCGCATTTAAGACCCGACGGAACTAAATTCTACACTGTATACGGTATCAATTCCGAAGAAGAAAAAAACTCAGTGTTCATAAATGTCGGTGAAAACCTCGGCTCGGGTCAGCCGACTGCACAGAAGGTTATGGACAGCTGGATGGCTTCCACCGCAGGACACCGTGAAAACATACTCAACCCGGATATTGAAAATATGGCAGTGGCATTCGGCACATATAACGATGATTTCAAGTACTACTGGGTGCAGGAGTTCACAACCTACAGATAAACCGAAATAGGGGCTGTGACAAAATGCAAAAATTTCATCACAGCTTTTTTGTCTATCAAAATTTCATTAAAATACAATGCAGTAT
>CAKSTB010000035.1 GCA_934490165.1 uncultured Ruminiclostridium sp.
GGTAGCTTCTTTTATTATATACCTTGCCTTTCTGTTTTTCTACCCCCTTGTGTCCAGTTTTAGTATAGCACTTCACTTGCCCTAGTCCCTTTGGTGCTTTCCCTCGTTCATAGCAACAACGTTATCAAATGGAATAGCGAACCCGAGAAGTGCTGTCTGACAAACAGAATTATCGGTAGTCTGCTATCAATGTTAATTACTAAAACGGTATAATAGAAGTGTACTATACAAACAAAAAAGTGAGCCGCGCGCACTATATTTTTGCGCTTAGACTTACTTTTTCTTTTTCGTGTTGTGTCACAACCTCTTCTTTTCTCCCTTATTACTCACCCATTATCGCAAAAAAAATATTGACTTTTTACCAAAATCGGATATAATTAAATATGTATGTTCAACTAAAAATCGGGTACTGCTTTTTGCGTCCCTGATGATAAACGGAAGGAATCATAAATAATATGAAATGGACAGGACTTAACGATCTTAGAGAAAGCTATCTCAAATTTTTCGAGAGCAAAGGACATCTGAGAATGGCGTCAGCTCCGCTTGTACCGCAGGGTGATAACTCTGTGCTTCTTATCAACGCAGGTATGACACCTCTTAAAAAGTATTTCCAGGGCATTGAAGAGCCCCCCAGACACCGTGTAACAACTTGTCAGAAGTGTATCAGAACACCCGATATCGACAATGTCGGCAAGACAGCAAGACACGGCACATATTTTGAAATGCTCGGCAACTTCTCATTCGGCGACTATTTCAAGCATGAGGCTACGGCGTGGGCATGGGAATACCTCACAAAGGTACTTGAGATCCCCGAGGAAAAGCTGTGGGTCACAATTTATGAAGAAGACGACGAAGCAGGCGATATCTGGGCTAATGAAGTAGGTGTACCCCGCGACAGAATAATCAAGCTCGGCAAAGCCGACAACTTCTGGGAACACGGAAGCGGTCCGTGCGGACCGTGTTCGGAGATCCACTTCGATAGAGGTGAAAAATACGGTCCTTTCGAAAGCTTTGAACAGGCAGGCGAATGCGACAGAATAATCGAGATATGGAATCTCGTATTCACACAGTTTGATAACGACGGCAAGGGCAACTACACACAGCTCGCAACAAAAAATATCGATACAGGTATGGGACTTGAACGTCTTGCCTGCGTAATGCAGGACGTTGACAATCTGTTTGAGGTCGATACGATCCAGAATATTATGAAGAAGATCTGCTCCGTTGCAGGTGTTAATTATCATGATGATCCCACAACAGACGTTTCTATCCGTGTAATAACAGACCATATCCGTTCGACAACATTCATGGTAGGCGACGGTATCCGTCCTTCAAACGAAGGCAGAGGCTATGTACTGCGCCGTCTGTTAAGACGTGCCGCAAGACACGGCAGAATGCTCGGCGTAAACAGACCTTTCCTGTATGAGATCTGCGACACTGTTATAAACGAAAACCTCTCTGCTTATCCCGAGCTTGATGAGAAGAGAGAATATATAAAAAAGGTTATCAAGACCGAAGAAGAGAGCTTTGCAAAGACTGTTGACAAAGGTATGCAGATACTCGGCGAATTTGTAAAGGAACTTTCGGCAGAAGATACTCAGAAGCCTATCTTAAGCGGCGAAAACCTCTTCAAGCTCCACGACACATACGGATTCCCTATCGACCTGACAAGAGAAATCCTCCAGGAAAAGAACATCGGTATTGATGAAGAGCGTTTCTTTGAGCTTATGAACGAGCAGAAAGCAAAGGCACGTTCAAACCAGGCATTCAAGGGCGGCTGGGACGAAGCTACAGTAACTGCACTGAGCGGACTTACAACAACATTCGTAGGCTACAAGTCACTGACTGCCGACAGCAAGATACTTGCTATGATAAAGGACGGCGAGGTTACAGATGTCTGCAACGAGGGCGATGAGGTAACAGTTGTTCTTGACGTTACACCTTTCTATGCCGAAAGCGGCGGACAGGTGGGCGACTGCGGTACGATCACAGCAGGCGACAACGTAATACAGGTCATCGACACCAAGAAGACAGGCGCAGGACAGTTTATCTGCAACTGCCACGTTGAGAGCGGTTGCTTCTATACAGACGATGCGGTCAAATCGGCAGTTGACGAAAAGAAGCGTATGGCTACGGCAAGAAACCACACCTGTGCTCACCTTTTACAGGCAGCACTCAGAAAGGTTCTCGGCGACCACGTTCACCAGGCAGGTTCTTATGTAGATCCTTACAGATGCCGTTTCGACTTCAGCCACTTCAGCGCGGTTACTCCCGAAGAGCTTGAAAAGGTTGAAATGCTCGTAAACGACTGGATACTCGCAGGTATCCCCGTTGTAACAGAGGAGCTTCCTATCGAAGAAGCACGCAAGAAGGGCGCTATGGCTCTGTTCGGCGAAAAGTACGGCGATATCGTAAGAGTTGTACAGGCAGGCGATGTATCAACAGAGTTCTGCGGCGGTACACACCTTGACAATACAGCAAAGGCAGGTCTGTTCAAGATCATTTCAGAAACATCTGTAGCATCGGGTGTAAGAAGAATTGAAGCTGTAACAGGCTACAACGTGCTTTCGGCATATGACCAGACTAAGGCGATGGTAACAAATATCGCGCAGGTTCTGAAGATAGCCAACCCCTCTGCCGTAATGCAGAAGTGCGAAAATGTAATGAACGAAATGCACGCTATGCAGGCTGAAATAGACCGTCTTAACGGTATCATTTCAATGAGCCAGATGAAGAACATCACTGACGGTGCGGCAGAAGTAAACGGCATAAAGGTATTCTCCGCTATGCTCTCAGGTGTAACAGGCGACAGTCTGAGAAAAGCCGGCGACAAGCTGAAAGACGCTAATGATTCGTTTATTGCTGTACTGGCGGGCGTATCAGACGGCAAGGGCAACTTCCTTTGTATAGCAAGCCCCGAGGCTGTGGCAAAGGGTGCAAACGCAGGTAAGATAGTTAAGGAGATCGCGGCTATCGCAGGCGGCAAGGGCGGCGGAAAGCCCGATACTGCTATGGCAGGTATCGCTGATGTAACCAAGATCGACGAGGCGCTTCTCGCTCTTACCGATATAGTTAAAAATATGATCGGCTGATAAACAGCCGGAAAGGAAATAAAGTATGGACTGCATTTTTTGTAAGATAATTTCAGGCGAAATTCCTTCTGAAAAGGTATACGAAAGCGATAAGGTCATTGCTTTCAAGGACATAAATCCTATGGCACCCGTACATATTCTTATAATCCCCAAGGAGCATATCGGGGGTGCTGATGAGCTTGACGAAAGCAATGTTGACGTTGTTAAGGACATTATGCTGGTTGCAAAGCACCTGGCCAAGTCTTTCAACCTTGACAACGGCTGGCGACTTGTTTCAAACGTAGGCGAAGACGGCGGACAGACTGTACGTCACCTTCACTTCCACTTGCTCGGCGGCAAAAAACTGAACGTTGAGCTTGCATAAAAGGTAAATAATTGTGAGGCGGAAATTAGCGGCTGTTGGAGCATCATATCTGATAGGACTGATTTTCGCCTCAGTTTTTCTTTTCTTTGAAAAAATTATCATTTGTGTAATTTTCTTGCTTGCGGTAATTGCTGTACTTGTGGCTGTATTTAAAAGAAAATACGATATGACCGCAATACTGCTCTGCTGTGCGCTTGGCATAACCGTATATTTTACCGTATCGTTACAGCTTGACAAAGCGGCTGAGCCTCTTTGCGGCGGTACATACGATATCAGCGCAACAGTGACTTCAAGAAGAACAATAGGTACAGACTGCGCAGTTTTCACTCTTGAAAGCAACACCGAAAACGGCAAGGTCGGCATACTGCTTTACACAGATGATATAAACGCACAAAAGGGTGACACACTGCGCTTCAAAGCTGAGTTCAGCAAGCTTTACAACACCGCCGCATATAACACCGCAGACAGATACCGTTCGGATGGCATTACGCTGTCCGCAACGCTTAAAAGCGACATCTCGGTAACAAAAGGCGGTTATCCGCTGTATTTCATCGACAGCTACCGCAATTACCTGATAAGCAAGATCGATGCGGAGTTTACCGATGACAGCGGCGCGCTGATGAAAGGCATATTTGCAGGCGACAAAAGCTCGCTTTCGGACGAGCTGTATTACGATATCAAGGCGGCGGGTGCGGCTCATCTGACAGCAGTATCGGGTATGCACCTGACGCTTATCATAACGATAATTATGTCGTTGTTATCTGCGGCGGGGCTTGATAAGGCATATCGTGCCCGCTTTATCCTGACAGTAGTACTGACGCTGTGCTTTATGGCGTTTTTCGGCTTTACGGCATCGGTTTTGAGAAGCGGAATAATGATCATCACTGCGAATATCGGCGCTGTCTTTTACAGAAAGAGCGACTGTGTGACCTCGGTAGGACTTGCGGTACTACTGATAACGCTTTTTGACCCGCTTTCCTGCACTGACGCGGGACTTATACTTTCGGCAGTCACAACACTTGGTGCAGGCGCTGCCGCTCCGGTGATTTCCAAAAAGCTCACCGATAAATTCCCGCGGCTTAATAAAAAGCTCTGTGATACGCTGTGCGTTTCATTATGCGCGGCACTTGCAGGTATACCGCTGTCCGCTGTGTATTTCGGAACGTTCTCGCTTGCAGGTATATTCGTATCGGTTATAGTACTGCCGTTTTTCACAGTTTGCCTTGCGGCGATGCTTATCTTCACACTGACAGGCGGATTTATCACCCCGATCGCCGTCATAGCGCATTTCTGCTGTGATATTATGCGTGCGGTGTTCTCGTTCTTTGCCCATGTGCCTTTTCTGCATTTCAACTGTGATGCACTTACTGTCACTTTAACGCTTATTGTTACTCTGACAGTCGCAGTCACGGCAATTATCCTGACACGCAGAAAGCACATAACGGCCATTTTGCTGACAGCCGCACTGTGCTTTACCGCAGTAAATGCCGTGCTTCCTCTCCTGCCGTCAGACAGCGTGGAAATACTGCTTCACAGTGACGGGGAAAACGGCTCGGTCGTAATTATCTCCGACGATATTTCAGCCGCCGTTCTTATCGGAAACGACAAAAAGGAACTCAGCATTATAAGAAACGAGATATTTGACAGGAACAAAACTTTATCTGACCTTACCGTTCTTTGTCTTAACGATTATGACGAAGATATTATCGGCACGGCAGGCGGTTTTTCATCTGCTGTGTCGCTATGTAAAGACAATAACGGTATCGCCGGCAGGTATTTTTCTCTTGACTGCAGGAACAATTCCGTACAGCTCACCGCATTTGACACACGGATAAATATCTCAGATATTGCAAATATAAAAGGAAACACAGCAAATATATTATGGGGCAGAAGTAAATATATTTCTTCTCCTGCCTGTTGCTTTTTCATAAACAGATATTCAAAAAGCCAAAACGGCGTATCATTGTATTACACCGATTGTAAAATAACCGTTACTGCAGACGGAATGACCGTCACGACAGACAACAGATAGAAAGGAGCGATAATGTGAAGCTAGACGAAGACAAGCTCTCGGCAGGTATAAAAGCCGGAGAGATCAGCCGTGTAAACTATCTTTACGGCGATGAGCGCTTTCTTGTAAAGACCTACACCGACAGACTTCTTGATGCAACAGTCGGCAAGGACAGGAACGATATCAACCTGACAAAGCTCGGCAGTACATTCCCTGTCGAAGTTCTTACCGACAGCATAGAAAGTATGCCGCTGTTTGCCGACAGAAAAGCCGTGCTTATAAGCGACCTCGATATGGAAAAGTTCGATGAGAACGGCATAGAAACGATATTTTCCTCACTGAAGGACATACCCGATGAGTGCACTGTCATAATCAGTATGACCGGAAACCCCGAGCAGCTGAAAAAAGCCAAGAACAAAAAGCTCATTACCGCTCTTGCAAAGCAGAAAAACGCGGCTGTCTGTGAGTTTTCGCATCTTACTCCCGCAAGAGTGACCGAGCTTATAATGAAAAAGGCGGCAAAGCGCGGCTGTGTGATATCACGACCGAACGCTCAGCATATAGCCGAGCTTACTCTGTGTGACTTATCGCTCAGCTCTGCCGAAACAGACAAGTTATGCAGTTATATCGGCACAGGTGAGATAACCACCGAAATGATAGACAAACTGACAATAAAACAGCTTGACACGAGCATATATTCGCTTGCGGCAGAGCTTACCAAGGGCAACCGCAAGCAGGCTCTGCTTATACTTGATGACCTTATCGCGCAGAAGATAGACCCTATCGTGATACTTGCGTCACTCTCGTCAAACTACATTGACTTCTACCGTGCGAAAGCGGCGCAAAGTGCGGGTAAGTCCGCTTCGCAGGTTGCGGAGGACTTCGGGTATGCGAAGAACCGCACATTCGTTGTCACAAAAGCTATGAACCTTGTTTCACGGCTTGATACGGCGCATATAAGAAGCTGCCTTGATATCCTGTTCAGTGCCGACCTTGCACTGAAAACCTCGGCGGTAAACGGCAGGACAGTGCTTGAAGAAACGATAGTAAAGCTATCTCCCGAAAAAAGCAGGAGGGCGTACTATTGATAAAATTAAATCAGGCAGTGATAGTAGAGGGCAAATACGATAAAATAAAGCTCTCCTCCCTGCTCGATGCCGTAATAATCACAACGGACGGCTTCGCTATATATAAGGACAAGGAAAAAACCGAGCTTATACGCACCCTCGCATCGACCTGCGGCATAGTGATACTTACCGACAGCGACACTGCGGGACTGCGCATAAGAAATCACATAAAAGGCTGCTGTAAAGGCGGAAAGATAACAAACGTATTCGTGCCGCAGATAAAAGGCAAGGAAAAGCGCAAGCTGAGCCCTTCAGCTGAAGGGTATCTCGGAGTGGAAGGTATAAGCGCCGATATTCTGCGCGATGCGCTGTTAAAAGCAGGCGTTACTGCGGAAAACTGCAATAAAGAGGATTTTCTTACCAAAGCCGATATGATGGACGACGGTATGACAGGCTTTCCCGGCAGTGCCGAAAAGCGCCGCAAGGTTCTCACTGCTCTCGGTTTGCCGCCGATACTGAGTGCCAATACTATGCTTGAAGTAATAAACAGGCTGTACACAAAAGAGGAATATGAAAAGGCAGTCAGCACTGCCGAAAAAACAGACAACTGAAAGGTAACCGAATTATGGTATTTTCAACATCGATATTTATTTATCTGTTCTTACCGATAACCCTGCTGATATATTATATCACCCCGAAAAAAGGCAAGAATCTGATAATTCTGCTCAGCGGACTTCTATTCTACTCATGGGGTGAGCCGATATATGTCATTGTAATGCTTATCTCCACAATGATCGACTATTGTGCCGGACTTGTGATGAATCACTTTGAGGGTAAAAAGCTGCCGCGCAAGATATGCCTTATAGTATCGGTAGTAATGAACCTCGGACTTCTCGGCATATTCAAGTACAGCGGATTTGTTGCGGAAAACATCAACGCTATAGCCGGCAGTCAGATAATTGATATAAACAATATGAACTTCTTTGGCATCGACTTCCTGCCGATGAATATGCTGCCTATCGGTATCAGCTTCTTCACGTTCCAGTCAATGTCGTATACGATAGACTTATATATGGGCAATGTAAAGGTGCAGAAAAATCCGATAAGCTTTGCAGCATTCGTTACACTGTTCCCGCAGATAGTTGCAGGACCTATCGTAAGATATGATGATGTTGCAAGAGAGCTTGACGACAGAACTATCACAATAGACCTCATTTATGACGGCATTGTGCGTTTCATCATCGGACTTTCAAAGAAAGTGCTTATCGCGAACAGCATAGGCGCACTATGGACAGCAGTCAAGGGCATGGAAATTACACAGGTATCTGTAGTGAGCTCGTGGCTCGGAATACTGGCGTTCACATTCCAGATCTACTTTGACTTCTCGGGCTACTCCGATATGGCAATAGGTCTTGGCAAAATGATGGGCTTCCACTTCCCCGAAAACTTCGATTATCCCTACCTTTCAAGGAGTATATCGGAATTCTGGCGCAGGTGGCATATCACCCTCGGCACATGGTTCAAGTCCTACGTTTATATCCCGCTCGGCGGCAACCGTAAGGGTATGCCGAGGACGATCCTTAACCTTGCCATAACATGGTTCTTAACAGGCGTATGGCATGGTGCAAGCTGGAACTTCATACTCTGGGGTTCGCTTTACGGCGTTGTGATAATACTCGAAAAGCTCTTCCTAGGAAAATGGCTTCAGAAGATACCCGCCGCTTTCTGCCATATCTACACGATGCTTCTTGTTATACTCGGCTGGGTGCTGTTCGATACGGCAGATCTGCCGACTGCGGGCGCATATATTGCAAATATGTTCGGTGCGGGCGGAACTCCTTTCATAGACAGCACCGCAATGTATCAGATAGCGACCTACGGTATAACATTCATCATCTGCATAATCGGCTGTACCAACCTGCCTAAGCTTGCAGTGGAATTTATAAAGAAAAAACTCCCGCCCGTTATAAACTACGGCGGAATAGTTGCCCTTATGGGAATGTTCGTTATGTGTGCGGCATATCTTGTTGACCAGACTTATAACCCGTTCCTGTATTTTAATTTCTGAGAAAGGAACAGACAAAATGAAAAAAGAGAATATCTATAAGATCCTGCTCATCGGACTGTTTGCTCTTATCTCGATCACGGTACCTGTTGCAACAATCATTTCAAGCGCACAGTTACCTGAAAACGCATTCAGTGAAAACGAAAACAGATATCTTGAAAAGATGCCTGAGTTCAATTTCGATACAGTGACCGACAAGTCTTTTATGACTAAATTTGAGAACTTCTTTGCGGACAGAATAGTCCTGCGTGAGCAATGGATAGGACTTATGAATGACTTTGACCGCATACTCGGCAAGAAAGAGATAAAAGGTATCTTCACCGAGGACGGAAGAATGATACAGTCATGGAGAACAAGCGACTACAGTGCCGACAGCGTAAGCAAAAACCTTTCGGCAATGGAAAGCTTTGCCGAGAAGTACCCCAAGATGAAGATGTACTTCATGCTTGCGCCCAATGCTCAGGAGATATACAGCGACACACTCCCCGCAAACTGTGGTGCGGCAGATCAGAAGCAGTTTATCAAAAACTGCTATGACAGCCTGCCGTCATTAACTAATATAGACGTATACTCGGGACTTCTTGCGGCTAAAAATGAATATATCTACTACCGCACCGACCACCACTGGACGAGCTACGGTGCTTATATAGGATATAAAGCGGCGGCATCGGCTATGAAATTCACCGCATATAACGAAGACAAGTTCAGCGTAGAGCACGCTTCAAACGAATTCAGAGGAACGCTCTACTCAAAGACGCTCGATAACAGCATCACCCCTGATACTATCGACATTTACGCGCTCGCAAACAATGAGCCGCAGGTTAAAGTATCGGTCTACAAGAGCGGCGCAGAGCCCGACAGCACATATGCCAGCCTGTATTTCCGCGAATTTCTCGATGTAAAGGATAAGTATTCGACATTCCTCGGTCAGAATGTGCCAAGGATAGATATCGACAGCGACATTCCGCAGGAAAACGACAAAGGAAGCCTGCTCATATTCAAGGACAGCTACGCACACTCACTTATACCGTTCCTTGCAAAGAACTACAGCCATATAACCGTGCTTGATCTCAGATATATAAACAGCGACCTTTCAAATATCGGCGTAAACCTGAAGGATTACGAAAACGCACTGTTTATGTACAATGTCATAACCTTCTCACAGGATACAAACGTCAAGAAGCTTGATTTTATAGTTAAATAAGCCACTGGGGCTGTGACGAAACGTAAAAATTTCATCACAGCTTCTTGATTTATCAAAATTCCATTGAAATTGCAGTGCAACATATTGTAAAAATGTCAAAACAATAAATTACAGCCAACAACGCTGAAAACAGTTTCCGTGCTGATAAGGTGTTAATAATTTCGTGAGTGTATCGGTGCAACTGCGCTAACATTAACCCTTCAAAAAAACGCTACTAACCTAA
>CAKSTB010000036.1 GCA_934490165.1 uncultured Ruminiclostridium sp.
TTTACTGTTCATTTTTTCGGTGTCGTGCATTATCTCATCTTCTAACATTGGTGCCATATAGATACCTCCTATCCTATGAATTCATCGATAGTCGGAATTTCATAATCGGCTATCAATTCTTCCTCGTCAATTTCTGCAAGCACGCTCTGATGTTCACTAAGCTGAGCATCTCTTGCGGCTTCTTCAAACTGGCGCTGTAGTTCTGCTTGTTCGGCACGTTCTTGTTCTGCCTGTTCCTGCTCGGACTGCTCACGCATTGCCTTTTCTTCTGACACTGACTGTTCCATAAGCTGTGCCATTTTTGTTTTCACCTCCTTGAGTTTCTTTATTTGTTCATTATCAGAATACATCTCGTTTATATCGGTATTGTTTGGTATTCCGCTCGGAAACGAGCTACCGACTTTACTGATAAGCGGATGTGATAATGTGTCAAACTTATATAACCAAAATGGCGGATATTCGTCGAGAAATTCGATCATATATCCGCCATATTTCTTTTTAATTTTCGGTGACGCCTTAAACGCTCGTAGCAATTCTGATGTAGTCAGCAAGTCACGTCCTTGATAACTTTCATTGTCGGAACTACTTCCGCCGGTTGTCGTACCTTGACTGTGACCTTTAGTATCAATTCGTACAGTTGTCTTATCCAACTTTTCGACAATATATTTTCGGGTTTCCAAGTCCGGTGCGCCGAGGTAAGTAAATAAGGAACAGTTTCCTATAATACTCTCCCAGTTGTCCTTGTACAAAGCCTTGAGCTGAGGCAACGACTGTAAAACAATACAGGCTCTGATGTTGTTGGAACGTATAACGGCTGTGATTTTGTCGAAATTCGGTATACGTCCTATATTAGCAAATTCGTCAAGCTCTATCGATACAAGCAACGGCAGTCTGCCATTGTGCTTGAAATTAGCACAGTACATAAGTCGTGCAAACAGCTGAGAATAGAACATATTGCATATAGCCTTATATGTTGTATCAGCAGGCGGAACAATCAGAAATATAGCCGTCTTTTCAACGCCGATATTGTCAAAGTCCATTTCATCGATTACGGTTAAATCGTTGACATCTTCTACTGCCCACAAATCAAGACGTGTGGATAGCGTTTTTGCGATACCACCCATAGTTTCTTCAGGAGTACCTTTAATGCCGTTCCAGTTAATTGTAGCGGCATCGTAAGGATGTTCGATCGAGTGCTTATTAAGGCAACGAGCCAACTCACATAATTCGTCTATTCTTCCATTTTTGTATGTGATGCTGTTAAGCAGTCTGACTACACGACCGAAGCATTTCACTTCACCTTCCGCTTTCCAAAGATATATCATTATCGCAGTCAACAACGATTTTGCTGAACCTGACCAGAAATCTTCTTTATCATCGTCACCGGCAGAGGCATTAATAAATGTGTTTGCCAAAACAACAATATCCTGTTCATCATTGATGTAAACAAACGGGTTGTATGCGTTGGTTTTTTTGATGTTAATCAGATTGAACACTCGCACCTTATACCCATTTTCCATAAGTAGCTTTGCGGTATCTCTGTAAAGCTCACCTTTGGGATCGGTCACAACATAGCTTCCATACATCTGAATAATATCAGGTTTGATTTTTCTGAATGTTTTTCCTGCACCGGGACCGCCGATTAGTATTTCGTTCAGATTATGCGGTTCATAGTAGCGACCTTGAGGATTGTTGACGGTAACATAGAATTTGTTGCCGATTGGAATACCGGTTTCATCGCTATTTTCTTTTGCGTCACGCTCAGTTGCCCAATCAGCACTTCCGGCTTCTACGCCTTTATAATCATCGTAATTTTTACTGAATAGCATAAGCGCAAGCAGTGACAGAATAACAACGTAAATGTACCAAACTGAACCATGCGATTGCATTATTGCACCGATATCAAAAGGCGCTGTGAAAGTAGGATTAGTCCAATATGGCATGGACTTTATCAGCACCGACAAATTTAAATTATCTGATGATATGTTGTTGTCGTATGCGTAGCACTGTAAGCTGTAAATCAGGTAAGATATAATCAGGAATGTGATTACACCTATAACAGAAATAAGTATAACACCGGTCTTTAAGACGGATTTGCTGTTTTTGTGCCGCAATTTGTTTTTGTTTGCCATTACACCCTCCTTTAAATGTGCTATCAGTAGCACAAATTATTTTTTTTTAAATTGTGCTACTGGTAGCACGTTTACGGGGAAGTATTCTTAAATAATCTCAATCACATAGTCACCCTCCTTCAGATGTTCATTTATAGCAAAGCAACAAGTTGCATCGTTGTCCGAATGTTTGTATTTTACACTTGTTAAAAACACTTCTCCGGTATCTTTGTTAGTAAGTCGCAATTGTATCTGCGATTCTGGAATGTGTGTTCTTATTATATTAGCAAACATCATCGGTACTTTACTTAGATCAACGCCATCTCCAAAAGTAACTAAAACAACCTCAGGACTATTGCAAAGGTAGCTTGTGTATAGACAATTTTTCATGTACGGTTTACCATTTACATTACAATACACTATTTGAGATACATTATCGTATATTTTCTTTGTAAGCTCAGCAGTATTACATTCACCTGTAAGCAACCTATAGTACGCCCTTTTCTTATACAGGTCTTTTACATCTTTTTTGTCTATGCAGAACAATGTCAATTGTATGGCTACGGCGATAATACCAAACACAATTGCAATAATAGCTAAAGCGGTGGCTTCTTTTAAAAACAATAGTGTTATACCAACTAGCAGAACAACATCATAAAAAACAAGTGTTTTTTCTTCTTTCAGCATATCGAAAATTATCTTTTTCCTTAGTGATTTTGCTAACTTATTCAGACTATCGTTTTCAGGTAACACTTCATAGGTAATTCCGCAATCACCGAGCATTCTTTCTATGTTCTTCATCTTTCTCCTCCTTTAATTGCCACCATTAAGGCGGCAGAAAAACCTGCCGCCCAGTGACATAAAATTTAATGCTGTTTAGTGTTTATGCTGCTTTCGCCGCGGGGATATCAGAAGAATAGCGCCTGCACTAAGCGCAACCGCTGATATGATGATCAACACAGTCTGAAATTCATCATTGCGCACACCTGACGGCGGGTTGTTGCCATTGTACATTTCTGCGGTAGCAATTGCACCATCGCGGTCAATTGTCAGCTGTACATCAGCCGGTAATACATAACCTGCAGAAGCGGTATCCTTGATTTCGTGTATGGTATATTCGCCGGCTCTCAGGTCGGTTATTCTTATAATACCATTTTTGTCGGTAGTATAGGTTTTATTGAAGTCCTGACCTGTGTATGCTTTTCCGGTTACTTCAAAATGGAAACCCTCAACCTTTTTATCATACGAGGTTTTCACTATCTTGATTTCGCCCTTCTGCGGTGAGTTAATGAACGTTCCCTTACCAAGCTCATCGTTGGAAACTTCTACGGTTTCGCCGTCATTTGCGATCTGGAAATAGTAGAAATTTACATCACGGACGAAGTATTCCGGAGCCTTTGTTTCCTGTACATAGTATTCACCGTATACAAGTCCCTCAAGGCTGTACACGCCTGTTTCGGTTTCCTTCATTGTGCCGACTACGGTTTTCTTGTCAGATTTATAAACTGTAAATACAGCACCTGTCAATTTATTTTCGGGATAGTCCTCATCAACCTTCGTCAATGTGACATTGCCGACAATAACCTTATTGACAAACTCTGCACTTGCAGTTGCGTCCTTAGTTACCGTGATTGTCTTGACCTGTGTCTTAGGCAGATAACCCTCAGCATTGTTGATTTCGGTTATCGTATATTTTCCGGTCGGCAGTTCCGCAAGTTCAAACTTGCCGTTTGTCAGCATAAAACGTGCTTCTGCTGTCTGACTGCCGTTATATACATACTTGCCGTTCTTTGATACAGCCTTTAAATATGCACCGTCAGCGTTCTTTACAGTGAAGTATACATTCTTTTCAAGTTCTGCCTTCTGAGCTGTTGTCAGCCCGTTGGGGTTTGTCCATTTCTTTATGATACTTGCGTTGCCTGTGTCACGCTCGTTTACAAACGTTGCCGTTGCTGTCTGATTTCTTACTACAGTTATCTTTACGGGATTTTCCGACTTGATTGTGTAATCGGAAAGTGTGCTGAATTCTGTCACAGTGTAGTCACCTGTAGGCAGTTCTGCGATTGTAAATTTGCTGTTTTTCAGAACGTATCTGAATTCTGTTGTGCTTTCGCCGTTATATGTGTATACGCCGTCTGCACCTGTAGCTGTGATGTACTTGCCGTTGCTGTCCTTTACAGTGAAATACAGGCTCTTTTCAAGCTCCGCTTTCATCTGTGCGATTTCATCGGCTGTCATATCTGCTGTACTTTTGTCAAGTTTCCATTCCTTGATTACAGCACCGTGACCGTAAGGATATTCGTTAAAGTCGGATTTTCCGATTTCGTTGCTTACCGATACAGTAGCGTTTGCTGTTTTAAGTGTTACAGCGTGTGCGTTTGTGTCAAGGTAGTAGCCTTCGGGAGCTGTAAGCTCCTTGACATAGTATGTTGTACCTGTTGCACTGCTTATAGGTAAGTTGTTGCAAGTGTACACTCCTGTAGCTGTTTCGATAATCTCTGCATTTACAAGTGTGCTGTCAGTGTCCGACTTATACGCCTTTGCTACTGTCTTGCAAGTGCTGTCGGTATAGATACCGAATGTAGCACCTGTTACCTTTTCGCCTGTCTTTGCGTCAACCTTGTTGATAACAATGTGACCGAAAGGCTTGTTTTCAAACGTTGCAGTAGTAGTTGCATTGCTCTTTACTTCAATCGCCTGATTTGCAGGTGTGATATATCCGACTGTCTTGCCGTCCTTTACTTCCTTTACGGTATAAGTACCGATAAGGAGGTTTGATATATTGATTTCGCCCTTTGCGTCTGTTGTGTATGTCTTGGTTGCTACGGGTGTGCCGTTAAGAGCCGTGCCGGAAACTTCAAACTTCCAACCGGAAAGAACACCGTCTGCACTTCTCTTGACTATCTTTATATCGCCCTTCTGCGGAGCATTGGGGAACTTGTCGTTGCCGTTGATTGACACATCGACAACCTTGCCTGCGTCAGAAATTGTGAACTGATAGAATGTGTTGTCGATATTGTAATACTTCGGTGCTTTTGTTTCCTTGAGGTAGTATGTGCCTGCCGGGATTTCGTCAAGCTGATATGTACCCTTTGATGTTTCTGCGAGTTTGCCGTATACAGTAGCCTTGTCAGAATTGTATACAGTAAATTCAGCGCCGCTCAGAAGTACATCGGGATGATCTGCGTCAACCTTTGTCGTTCTGACCGAGCCTAAAGGCGTTTCATAGAATTTCGATGTAGCATTGTTTGAAACTGCTACGGTTGAATTTGCCGTTTTAAGCGTTACCGGGTGTACGTCTGTGTCGATAGCGTAATGGTCGGGAGCTGAAAGCTCCTTGACATAGTAAGTTGTGCCGTTCTTGCTCTCAATCGGCAGGAAGTTGCAAGTATACTTGCCTGTAGCACTTTCTGTAATTACTGCGTCTATCAGCGTATCATCGGTAGCTGATGTATACGCCTGGGCAGGATTTTCACAGTCGGCGTCAGTGAATATGCCGAATTTTGCACCGCTCAGAGCCGCATTGGTTACGCTGTCAACCTTGTTGATAACGATATTCGCATACGGTTTGTTGGTAAAATTAACAGTTTTTACCGTATCGGTCTTTACCTCGATGTCTTTGCTATCCTCGGTAATATAGCCGAATGTTTTATCTGTCTTTACTTCGGTGACCTTATAATCACCGATACGAATATTACTAATCGTGATTGTGCCATTTGCGTCGGTGGTAAATGTCTTGTCGTAGCTCTGTCCGGTCTTGGCTGTGCCGGTTACTCTGAACTGCCAGCCACTTAACACACCGTCCGCACTGTGCTTTACAATGCTTATCGTACCTGTCATAGCCTTGTTGGTAAACACTTTCTTTACCGAGCCGGCAGGAGTGATGGTAAAAGTCACGGGGTCGATTGAGAAGCTGTAACCTGTTGTGCCGCTTACTTCATACACTGTGTATTCTTCTCTTGCGGGAAGCTCATTTGCGATAAAGTTATATGTGCTTTTGTTTAATTTGAGGGTTGTACCGGTATTGTTCTCGCCTTTATAAGTATAACTGCCGTTTGAGCCTGTAAAGGTGAGATACTTGCCATTGTGCTTGATTTTAAAAGCAACCTCGGCAAGCTGCTCATCGGTAATATTTTCAATAGCGCCGTTTTCATTTAAAAACTCTTTGTCAATCTGTACAGAACCGCTTTTAAGCTGATTGTTAATTTCAATATCGTCTAGCTCTATTACGGTATTCGGGTTGCCGTCACCAAGGTCGATACGTTGATCGCGGCTATCTGTTTCATAATCCGTACCGCTGTAATTTTCTATGACTGACATATAGTACGGTGTAGTATTAGTGCCAAAAGAGATAGTAATCTCGCCGTTATTATCAAGTTTCAAATCAGCCGCAGATGTTTTTACAGCAGTGACATCCTTGAAAATATAATTGCCGTTGCTTCCGGTAAAATTAACATAATATCCTGCAGGCGGGGTAGACTGTACTTTTCCGCCGATACCCAGTACTTGCAGATTTACAGTAACTTTTGCGTACTGTTCCTGAAGCTCTTCGGCGGTCAGATTGTCCTCATCGCTGAAATGCTTGCGGATAACTACAATAGGCGCAGATTTATTCGTAAAAGGCACACTCTTCGTTTCGCCTTTCTTGGAAATTGTTACAGTTCGTGACTGCGTTTTGGGAGAGTAACCTTCGGCATTGTTGATTTCTGTTATCGTGTACTTACCCAACGGGAGCTTGCTTACATTAAACTTGCTGCCGCTAAGCTTCAGGTTGTTAGCAGAGGTTTGAGTACCTGCATACACATACGCACCTGCAGATCCTGTAACCTTGATATATGTACCATTACTGTTTTTGACTGTAAAGTATACATTTTTTTCAAGCTCTGCTTTCTGAGCTGTTGTCAGCGTTGTGTCAGACAACCATGTTTTCTTTACTTGCGCTGTACCACTGTCCTCGCTATTTACGAAAGACACCGACGCTGTTTTGCCATTTGAAATTGTAATCGTCTGAGATGCCTTGTTGACTGAATAACCTTCAGGCGAGCCGTACTCATAAACGGTGTATTTGCCTGTAGGCAGGTCTGAAACAGTAAATTTACCCGTACCGGGGTTAACGTACAGTGACGTAGCTGTAGTTGATGTTCCGGTAAACGAATATGTTCCGCTGTACTTCGTACCGCTGACAGTTATATATTTTCCGTCAGCGTTCTTGATACGGAAATATATATGCTGATTTCTTTCGGTATTACTGCTTGCGGATATTGCGTTGCCGTTGGTATCTTTCCACGTCTTTATAACCTCGCCCGTGCCGGTGTTACGGGTATTGGTAAATGTCACAGTGCCTGTACCGTTTGTAGGAACAGTTACTGTACGGCTTAGATTCTGTCTTGTATAATACGGTATACCGTTGCCGTCATTACCATATTCGTAGACCGTATACGTTCCTGCAGGTAACGATTTTACTAAAAAAGTGTTACTTGAGTTTAATTTGAACTGGCTCACGGAGCCGCTTGCAGAGTAGGTATACGAGCCTGCCTTGCCTGTAGCCTTCACGGCCGAACCCAAACTATTCTTTATCGTGAAATAGATGTCGCTGTTACTTGCCTGTGTGCTGGAGCTGTCGTGTTTGTGTTCCCATACTTTTTTGATCTGAGCTGTTCCGCTGTCTTCGCCATTTACAAAAGATACTGACGCTGTTTTGCCGTTTGTGATTGTAACCGTCTGAGAAGC
>CAKSTB010000037.1 GCA_934490165.1 uncultured Ruminiclostridium sp.
TAAACGTTTCTTTATTGCCGGTGGAAAATTTCTACGAAAAAAGCTGTGATGAAATTTTTACATTTCGTCACAGCTTCCCGCTCCTCTCGTCGCTCAAGAGGAATAACTGATTTAGGAGAAAACCTAAGGGGAGAGGGGAAAGCGCCTTTGGAGCGCCTTCCTCTCTTCCCTTGGGTTGTCTCCCTCGTTCATAGCAGCAACGTTATTAAACAGAATAGCGAACCCGAGAAGTGCTATCCGACAAACAGAACTATCGGTAGCCTTCTATCAATGTTAATTACTAAAACGTTATAACAGAAGTACACCAAAAAACAAACTTTCTCCACACATCAAAAAAGTGAGCCGAGCGCACTATCCTTTGCGCTTCGACTCACTTTTCTTTTCCCGGTTGTGACACAACCCCATCTTTATTACTCTCTACCCTTAAACTGCGTAATATCCTTTATTACCTCGCCCGCGATAATAAGCCCTACCACAGACGGCACAAACGCCGTGCTTCCCGGTACTTGTCTTCTTTGTGTACACTTTCTTGCAGTACCCGGAGGGCAGATGCAGTGCTGACGACAGCTTATCGCCATATCGTCAATAGGCGGTATCGGCTTTTCTTTTGAATACACGACCTTCAGCTTCCTTATACCCCTGCGTTTGAGCTCATAGCGCATTACCTTTGCAAGAGGGCACACAGAAGTCTTATATATATCCGTTACCTCAAACGCCGTCGGGTCGACCTTGTTTCCCGCTCCCATAGAGCTTATGATCGGTGTTCCCGCCTTTTTCGCGTTTTCGATAAGCGCAATTTTTCCTGTCACAGTATCTATAGCGTCAACCACATAGTCATACTGAGTAAAATCAAACTGATCCGCCGTTTCAGGCATATAGAAGGTTTTGAAAGCCGTCACCTTGCAGTCGGGATTTATATCTTCGATGCGCTCCTTGGCTACATCGACCTTGTACTTTCCGACCGTCTTTCTTGTGGCTATTATCTGTCGGTTTATGTTTGTAAGACATACCTTGTCGTCGTCAATTATATCGATCGCACCCACACCCGAGCGTGCAAGCGCCTCAACGGTATATCCGCCCACGCCGCCTATGCCGAATACCGCAACACGCGCGCCTTTCAGCTTATCCATCGCCTCTTTGCCGAATACGAGCTGCGTTCTTGAAAACTGGTCAAGCATTGTTACCTCCCACGGAGAACTGTGTTCCCCTTGCTATAAATGTAACGGTCATTCCTTTTTTTCGAAGTAGCTCTCGACAAACTGCTTTATCTCATCGTTTCTTTCATCGAGCGTGAAATACTGTCCGCCGCATCCGTCATGGAAATGCAGTGTCACCCCGAAGCTCTCAAATATCGCCTTTTTAAGCTCAGATGCTTCTGTTATGCTTATTGCCATAAGTCGCTCCTTTAAATCTACCGTTTCTATCTGTTTTGTGTACAATACTGCTATTATACATCGTAATTCGTCTGCTGTCAATGTAAGTCCTGCTGTTTTTTCGTAGTTTTCCGCGCCGCGTTTTTCTTTTTCAACAGATCTGCCGCCGACTGCAAAAATAATATATCCTCTTCCGGCAGTCCCGTTATATCCAGTGCCTGCCTTTTTTCCTCCAGTCCGAAAAGATAGTCGGTCGTGACCCCAAACACCTTGGCGATCTTTATAATAGTTTCGGGTGAGGGATTTCGTTCGGACAGCTCATAGTTGCTGACAGCCGCCTTTGATACCCATATTCTGCCCGCCAGCTGTTCCTGTGTCATTCCCGCGTCAAGCCTTAACTGCTTTACTCTTTCACCGAACTTCACCATTGTACCCCTCCGTTACACAAATACACATTCCGAATACCCAAAATACACGATAGCTTTATTAAAAGTGTAGCATATATCCGTTTTCGGGCTGTTGATTTTTGTAACACATACCGTTGACTATTCGTACACACTGTGTTAAAATATAATATGTAATATCCCGTCAAAGTATGTCGGACAATTTTAAAAACGGAGAAAATTAAATGAAAACACCACTAAGTAAAGCTATCTCGGTTATTCTAATTGCGGGTCTGACGGCAATACTTACCGCCTGCTCATCGCAGTCATTTCAAAGCACCGCGGACAGCTCTTATGCCACAGCCGTTCAGACAACCGCCTCACCCGAAACCACATCTGTCACCGCCGTAACATCAGACGCGCCCGAAGCAACAGCCGAAACCAAGCCTGACACAGCATATACCGAAGCAAGCACTTCAGCGAAAGTCGAAACCGCTGTCACAACCACAGCTTCTACCACAACGTCAACTACAGCGTCAACAACGGCATCAACCCCTGCGACAACAGCAGAGCCGATATGGAAAGAAACTAAGCTGTCTGCCGATATGTACCTCAACACATCTGTATACAGCCGCTCAAAGGCATATCTTGGTGCACCGACCGCCGACCTATATCAGATAAACGACAAGGTAAAAGTAGTTGCTGTAACCGACACCGGTTATTATAAGCTTGAAAACGGCAGATTTATTCATTGCGACTACCTCAGCAGCGAAAAAACCGTTATCCGGACAACTACCGCCACAACGCCGCCGCCCGAAACGACCGCCCTTGCGACAGTTACAACGGCAAATAAAAAGCAGACCCCGATAAAGAAAGGCAAATATATCTCATCGGGATATGAACCGCTTGACAAAAAAATACAGCCGATACTCGACAAGATAATCACGAAGAATATGGACGATAAACAAAAACTGAAAGCCGTATACGATTATCTTATGCAATCGAGCTATATAGAAAGAACTCTGCTTATACCTCAAAGCAAAAAGCAGTATACCGAACAGCTTTACGCCTGCTTTATAATTGATAACAAGTATGGCGTATGTTATGATTTTACTTCTGCATTTAAATATATGACACGTTCGCTTGGCTTTAACACCCGTATGATATACGGGTGTCACACAAATCCCGGCGGAGGTGCCGGCGAGCACAGCTGGGCAGAGATTGATATAAAAGGCACAACCTATATATTCGATCCCGCAATTGAAAAAATACTGATAAGCGAAGGCTATTCGGGCAATTCCCGCTTTATGCGTACATATGACGAAATAGGAAAATACTATATATTTGACTGATACGGAGGGAAATATGAAAAAGAAGATAGCACTCATCGCCTTAGCCGTTACAGCCGCCCTGTTTACCGCCTGTGCAGCTGAGAATACACCGTCCGCTGTATCACAGCAGGAGAGCAGCTCTGCGGTATCGTCTGAGGATAAAACAACCGCACTGACCGAAGAATCAGCCAAAGAAACCGTAAAGCTGAATATGCCCATAGCCGACAAATTTTACGCTATCTACAACCGTTGCAGTCTGCCTGTCGACAGCTCCGTATCCGTGACCGATGCCAACGGCTTTGCCTACTCGCCTGTCGAGAGCGTATATGATACTCTCGACGCGCTTAAAGCCGATACCGAAAAGTACTTCACAAAAGAATACCTCGAAAGTTCATTTTACCTCAACCTCTCCGATGACACCGCATTCTATAAGGACATAGACGGCAAGCTTTACGAAAATACCGATGCCGTTTCAGACGGTAAGAATATATGGGATACGACATCGTGTGTTATATCAGATATCAGCGACACCGGATTTACCGCTACCGTACCCTACCTCGATTTGTACGAAGCACACCGCAACGCAATGCTTCAATTTGTACTGGACGGCGACACATATAAGATCAACAGTTGGGAAATGAACCTCGGAGTGATGAACGGCAAATAAGCCTTTAATGCTATCCGAAAAATATATTATACAAAAAAAGCAACCACGGTACATACCACGGTTGCTTTTTTATATTCATCTTATTTTAAGCTCAATATACTCACTCCTGCTGAGCCGCGCTCAGCTTATCTGCATATTCCCTTATAACCTTTCTGTCCGAGCTGTTCACTATCTTGTATGTTGTCCTCGAATAGAAATGGCTGTTAGTATCCCATATGACCGGAACTATACCAAGATCTGTAAGCTTTCCGAGTACGATCGACAGACACTCGGAAGAGTCGGTGTGCTCCGCGTCCTTTGCTAAGTTCTCCTGCGGATATGTAGAGGTCGTTTCGCCCATGAATACGGGAATATCATTGTCAAGAAAAGCCTTTTTAAGCTCGGCGCACTGGCTGTCGATGTACTTCAGCCATTCCTCTCCGCCGATCTTGTTCGCCCAGTACATAGAGTTATCAACATAATGCACCGACACCATAAGGCGGTCGTTTACCAGATCCTCCGGCATCTCAAACCTTGATGAAGTTGTCTTGTCGATATTCGTCCAGTACCCCGAAACAACAAGCACGCGCTGTGCATTATATCCGCCCGTGCCTCTCACCGCGTCTACAAAAGCCTGATTGAGCGTATTCGTCATCTTGTACGCGTTGGTATCGGACTGCGCCTTAAGGTTGCCGTTTGAGTCAAACTGATCGCCGCCCAGATATTCGTTGTATCCCTCGAAAACCAGTGTATAAGGGTAATCCGCAAAGTATTCGGCTATCTGCGTCCACAGATGCGTGAATATCTCCTTGCAGCTGTCAAGGTCGTTTCTTCTTATGATGAACTCGTCAAAGTGGTGGATATTGATAACCGAATACACGCCTGCCTTTTCGCAGTAGTCAACGATCTCTTTTACCCTAGCAAGATATTCCTTATTTATCGTATATGTACCGTCATTCTCCATCATATTGCCCCAGAACACGGGAATACGCACGGTGCTGAAGCCCTCGGCCTTCATTCCGTCGATGATCTCCTGCGTTGTGACATCTGCTCCCCAACAGGTTTCATAGTCCTGCGGCTCATTTCCGCCGACAACAGGTATCCACTCATAGGACATCTTCTCACAGTCGGTGGCTTCATACGCCTCCATCGTGTTGCCGAGGCTTATACCGAGCCCCATCTTCTCTGCCATTTCTGTAGCCGTTATTATCTGATAGCGTGAATTGTCCGTATCGGGCGCAGATGCGTTATCGCCGCTTTCATTGTCCGATACGGCGCTTTGCGTATCCTGTCCCGACTGACTGCCTGTGTCCGGTGCAGCGTTTCCCGCACAGCCTGTCAGCATAAGCGCCATTGCCGTAAGTACTGCTGTTAATCTCTTCTTCATAAGAATACCTCTTTGTACAAAAAGAGCCGTCACATAAGTCTATGCAACGGCTCTCGTGTGTCTATGGCTTATTTTGCGTAATCTATAGCTCTGCTTTCTCTTATCAGGTGTACCTTTATCTGACCGGGATATTCCATCTCGTTCTCGATACGCTGAGAGATCTCTCTTGCAAGCACAACCATCTTATCATCGTTTACCTGCTCGGGCTTGATCATGATTCTTACCTCACGACCTGCCTGGATAGCAAACGACTTTTCAACACCGTTGTAAGAACTGCATATCTCTTCAAGCTTCTGTAAACGCTTGATGTAGTTCTCATAGTTCTCGCTCCTTGCGGCGGGACGTGCGGCGCTGATTGCGTCGGCAGCCTGTACAAGAGCGGCGATAACAGAGTGTATCTCAACATCGCCGTGGTGAGCTTCGATAGCATGGATAACCTCGGGGCTCTCCTTATACTTACGGCAGACATCGACACCGATCTGAACGTGCGAGCCTTCGATCTCGTGGTTAAGAGCCTTACCTATATCGTGCAGAAGACCTGCTCTTCTTGCGAGCGTTGCGTCAACGCCGAGCTCACTTGCCATAATACCTGCAAGGTGAGCGACCTCGATAGAGTGGTTAAGTACATTCTGACGGTAAGAGGTACGGTAGTAAAGACGACCTATAAGTCTTACAAGCTCGTGGTGCAGACCGTTGACGTTCGTTTCCATAACGGCACGTTCGCCCTCCTGCTTGATCTTGAGTTCGACCTCACGTTTTGCCTTCTCAACCGTTTCTTCAATTCTCGTGGGATGGATACGTCCGTCCTGAATAAGCTTTTCAAGCGCTATTCTTGCTATCTCACGTCTTACATGATCGTGGCATGAGAGCGTGATAGCCTCGGGAGTATCGTCAATGATAAGGTCAACACCGGTGAGCTGTTCAAGCGCACGGATATTACGACCCTCACGACCGATTATTCTGCCCTTCATCTCATCATTGGGCAGAGGTACGACAGATACCGCAACTTCTGATACCGTATCTGCGGCAAGTCTTGAAATCGCAAGTGAGATATACTGTCTTGCCTTTTCGTCACATTCGTCCTTAAGACGCTGTTCGTAAGCTGTGATCTTCACAGCCTTTTCATGAGTAAGCTCGCTGTCGAGCATACTCAACAGGTGTTCTTTAGCCTGGTCTATAGTAAAACCGGATATCTTTTCGAGGATATCCATCTGGCTCTTCTTGATAGATTCGGCTTCTGCCAGCTTTTCTTCAGCCTTCTTGTTCTTGTTGAGGAGCTGTTCTTCAAGTCGTTCGATCTTGTCGTTCTTCTTGTCGAGGTTCTCCTCCTTCTGCTGAAGTCTTCTTTCAGAGCGTGTTACCTCCGCTCTGCGCTCCTTGAGCTCCCTGTCAGTTTCGTTTTTCAGTCTTTGAATTTCTTTTTCGTTGTTCTCTTTGAGTTTAAAGATCTCGTCTTTAGCCTCAACCAGTGCGGTTTTCTTTGTTGCCTGAGCTTTTTCATTAGCTTCGGATACTATCCTGCTTGCTTCTTTTTCGGCAGACTCGATCTGCGCTTCTGCCGTCTTTTTTCTATGCTCGATACCCATTTTGTACATAACAAAACCGAATATCGCCGCTCCGACTACGAATGCCGCCGCACAGAGTGTAACTGCAAGCCACACTTCCATGGGTTAGCGTTCCTCCTTTTCAGAATTACCGTGTCAAACAGCCGCAATTGTCGTAACAGCTATATGCCTGCACGGCTGATTTTACATTTAAACATTTAATTGTATATATGTAAAATAAGCGGATTTCCGTGCGATGACCGTAATTTTTCTCGCCGTCACCGAACAGAGCTCCTGAGTTATAATAGATTTTTACTCAATAATAATTTTAAGGCATTTTCAACAAATTGTCAAGTGCTTTTTATAAAAAAACACTAAACTATTTTGGAAAATGGTGAAAATCTATTGACAACATTTTTCCGCTATGATATAATAATCAAACTGTGAAATCGTTATTTTTGTGACACAGTGCGCTTTCACAAAGACAATATCAGCCGATGTGATGGAATTGGCAGACGTGACGGACTCAAAATCCGTTGGTAGCAATACCGTGCGGGTTCGACCCCCGCCATCGGCACCAAGCAATGAAGCTGTGACGAAATGTAAAAATTTCATCACAGCTTTTTTCGTAGAAATTTTCCACCGGCAATAAAGAAACGTTT
>CAKSTB010000038.1 GCA_934490165.1 uncultured Ruminiclostridium sp.
TACCAAAAAAATGAGCCGCGCGCACTATTCTTGCGCTTCGGCTCACTTTTTCTTTTTCGGGTTGTGTCACAACCCCTATTTTTATTTACACTCAGATCTTCTTCAGATCCTCCGCCCTTACCGCCGCAGTGATCTCACCGTCCTGTCCGATAACTATATAGTCATTTCTGTCGCCCGAACCCACCTGCATTACATCATACACATTCGTATACACAAACAACGCAAGCGCTCCGCCGTTGTACGTTTTTGCACCGTAATTCACTTTAACCTTATCGCCTACAGCAAATTTCTGCGTTATCTCGTCACTTTCCGCCTTGTACAGATCTTCGGTATAAAGCCAACCCGTTGCGGCACCGTCTATGCCGATAAGCGTTTCCTTGCCGCTTGCCGACACCTGCTGAACCGTATAAACCGTGTCATACACATAAGAATACGGCACTACTCCGTTTGTAAACTTCGCACCACGCTTTACTCTTACGCTGTCGCCCTTTGAAAATTCGTTGTGCTTCTCATCATCTGGCTTTTCGGGAGGATTTTCTCCGCAGTGTTCCTTGTACCACCTTGCGGTAATCTCCGGGTAATCAACAAAGCAGATATCTCCGTCAACATCAACACCGTCTATGCTGTCGATTCCCCACTGCCACATTTTCTGACCGTAATCGAACCTGCTCGGATAGTCGGGGCTTTCCGTCCAGTGCGCAAGCCATATATCGTACTTGCCGACTAATCGTTCCTTCTGATAATAGCTTTCGAGCCATGCGGGATTTGCGTATATTCCCGACGGCAGACCCGCTTCATTCAGGCTGTTGCAGAATTTTATCGCCATATCGGTCCTTACCTTGCTTGTAAGATTATCGATCTGACGCTGTTCCTCCATATCAAAGAACACGGGATATGACGGCTTCTCATCACCGAGCACCTTAATGCAGGCTTTTATCTGGCGGTCAAGCTCAGTGTCATCAAGTGCCGTAACATACCAGTAACAGCCGTATGACAATCCGCGTTTTCTGCATTCGCCGATGTTGCGCCTGAAGTAGCTGTCCTCATCGTTTCCGATTCCCGCACGAATGATCACAAATTTGTTTCCCGCTGTCTGTGCCGCGGTGAAATCGAATTTCTCCTGCGCTCTGCTTATATCAATTCCCTTTATTCTCATTGTTGCCCTCTCCGCTCTTGTTTTTTATCTGTTCAAGTAAATTCTTTATCTTCTGCGGCACAGGCAAACCAAGCACCGCCGCATTCTCGACTATAGAAATTCCTTCATTGGCTATATAGAAAAGCATCACTGCCGACATTGCGGCAGGTACGCCGCCGAGCACATAGGTGTCGGTTATATGCCCGAGCGACACAAAAGCCAGAATAAGCAGCTTCTTTGCAAGCCCTCTGAAACCGACCTTACTGGAAAGCTTCCTGCCGCCCGCCGCCGCAAGCACTCCGCTGATATAGTCAAGTGCCATAAATGCTATAAGTGCCCAGAACAGCCCGTTCACTTCTCCGAACATAAACCCTATTGCAGCCCCGACAATTCCGGCTGCACCGTCAATTGCTATCTGTATCTTACTCATATTTTCCTCTCCTTTGATTTTTGATTATCTGTTTTTGCTCTGACCCTGGTTTATCCACCAGAAACTCTGTGAATGAGGCGGAGTAGCGCCTCCGTTTGTTGCGTTTTTCATTATCCGCTCATTGTCCGACAATCCCATCTTGTTCCATGTTGTCGGTTTAAGCTCAGGATGCATTTTATACAGGAGCTCGAGATAAGTCTGACCTTCAATATCTCCCGGTATCTTCATCTGCTCCATCCAGTCATAGAAGCCGTCCTTTTCGCCGTACAGCTGGAACAGTGCCTCGGTAAATTCTTCATCACTGTATATTTTGTCGCTGTACTTTTTAATGAAGTCATACGCGTCATCAGGCGAGAATTTACCGTCATCCGCCTTATCCTCCTCGTCCTTCACCGCGCTCTTCAGAGAAGAATTCAGCTTCACCTGATAATTGCGGTCGCTGTCATAAACATTTTGTGCATAATCCCTGTCATTCTCATATACACCGCGGTTATAATCGCGATCGTTTTCAAGCACATCGCGGTTGTACTTCCTGTCACTTTCGTACACCCCACGGTTGTAATCGCGATCGTTTTCAAGTACATCGCGGTTGTACTTTCTGTCGTTCTCATACACTCCACGGTTGTAATTGCGATCATCTGTAAAAACATCGCGGTTGTACTTCCTGTCACTTTCATACACCCCACGGTTGTAATCACGGTCGTTTTCAAGCACATCGCGGTTGTACTTCCTGTCGCTCTCGTACACCCCACGGTTGTAATCACGGTCACTTTCAAGTACATCACGGTTGTACTTTCTGTCGCTTTCAAGTACGTTTCGGTTATAGTCCCTGTCACTTACATACTTATCTCTGTCAAACTGAGCCTGCCAGTTTTTCTGCGCCTGTGCATCCTTACTCTTATTATATTCAAACTCTCTGTTTGTGTTATAATCAGCCACGCTGTCACGATATCTGCCGTAATCCGTATTTTCAAGTCCTATAAGCGTATTGAGTCTTTTATACGCGCTGTCCTCCTCATCACGATAGCGCTCATACGCTCTCTGTTCAAGCTCGGGTATCTTATCATTCAACTTTGACATATAGCTGTCATACGCCTGCTGACCTGCGGTTACGGCATAGCTGTTTGCATATCCTCCGGTAAGCATAGATGCATTTCCAACCGTATCCTCCATAGCCGTCTTTCCGGCTTTTGTATAGCTGTCTTTGTACTGTGCAAACAGCTTGTCGCTTCCGATATCATAGCTGAATTTCTTTCCCCCGAGCACACTTGAAAGATTGCTCTTCACCGCGTCCGAATAACGGCTCTTATATTCGGGTGCGGTTGTGTTTTTATTATTTTTCGCCGTACTCATATCTCCTCCGCGGACTGCTGTCCGTCATCATTCAATTCTTCCTCGTACTCATTCATTGCCTCATCAAACCTCGCAATATCCTCCGCCGTAATTCTGTCGCGGCTGTAATGGTTACCAAGCTGCATAGCCGCCCATGCTC